>NZ_JNWK01000035.1 GCF_000716445.1 Streptomyces wedmorensis | reverse complement strand
GAGCTCGCGGAGGCGGCCCGGCTGCACCTGCGGGAGAAGTTCCTGCGGGCCAAGGTCGGGATCTCCGGGGCGAACTTCATGGTCGCCGAGACCGGCACCCTCGTCGTCGTCGAGTCCGAGGGCAACGGCCGGATGTGCCTGACGCTGCCCGAGACCCTCGTCTCCGTCGTCGGCATCGAGAAGGTGGTGCCCACCTGGCGGGACCTGGAGGTCTTCCTCCAGACCCTCCCCCGCTCCTCGACGGCCGAGCGGATGAACCCGTACACCAGCATGTGGACCGGCACCACCGACGACGACGGCCCTTCGGCGTTCCATCTCGTGCTCCTCGACACGACGCCTCCCTGCCGTACGCCTCCTCGCTCTGCGGCGCCTGCTACGAGGTCTGCCCCGTCGCCATCGACATCCCCGAGGTCCTGGTGCACCTGCGCGAGCGGGTCGCCACCCAGGGTGGGAAGGGCCACCGCCTGGAGAAGGCCGCCGTCGGCGCCTCCACCTGGCTCCTCGACCATCCGCACGCGCTCGCGGCGGCCGAGCGCCTCGCCTCCGCCACCCGCGCGCTGCACCCGAAGCGGCTGCCGGGACCCGGTGCCGGCCAGTGGTCGCGCCACCGCGACCTGCCCGACGTGCCCGCCGAACCGTTCCGTGACTGGTGGAAGAGGAACCGCGCATGACCGAACCGCGCATGACCGAACCGCACAGGACGACGCCGCGCACGACCGGACCCCACGGGGCCGAACCGCCCGTGACCGGCTCCCGCGCGCGGGTCCTGGCCCGGATCCGCGCCGCCGTCGCCGACGCGCCCGAGGTGCCCGACGTGGTGCGCGCCTACCGCACCAGCCACGTGCCCGACGACCCGGACGCGGTCCTCGACCTGCTCCACGAGAACCTCGCCGACTACCGCGCGCACGTGCACCGGACCTCGCCGGACGGCGTCGGAGCGCTGGTCGGTCGGCTGCTCGCGGAGCGCGGCGCGCGGAGCGTCGTCGTGCCGGCGGGGCTGCCGGAGGACTGGGTCGCCGCTGCGGGTGCCGGGCGGCGGACCGACGAGCCGCGGCTGACGCCGTACGAGCTCGATGCCGCGGACGCCGTGGTGACGGGCTGCGCGCTGGCGATCGCGGAGACCGGCACGATCGTCCTCGACGGCGGTCCGGGGCAGGGGCGGCGGGCGCTGACGCTCGTGCCCGACCTCCACGTGTGCGTGGTGCGGGCGCCGGAACAGGTGGTGTCGTCGGTGCCGCGGGCGCTGCCGCGGCTCGACCCGGCGCGTCCCCTGACGTGGATCTCCGGTCCGTCGGCGACGAGCGACATCGAGCTCGACCGGGTGGAGGGGGTGCACGGGCCCCGGACGCTCGAGGTGATCCTGGTGAGCGACGGGTGACGGCGAACGGCCGGGCTCCCGGAGGAGCCCGGCCGTCGGCCGTGGGTGTGCGCCGCGCTACGCCGATTCGCGGCGGACGAGTTCGGTGGGCAGGATGACCGCCGCCGGGTCCTCGCCCGCTATCCGGGCGAGCAGGGTGCGGACCATCTCGGTGCTGATCCGTTCCCACGGCTGGCGGATGGTGGTGAGCGGGGGCCGGGAGGAGACGGCGGCCGGCGAGTCGTCGAAGCCGCCGACGGCGATGTCCTCGGGGACCCGGCGCCCCGCGGAGGCGAAGGCGTCGAGGACGCCCTGGGCCATCAGGTCGGAGGCGACGAAGACGGCGTCGATGTCCGGGGCGCGCTCCAGGAGGACGCGGGCCGCGTCCTCGCCGCTGGCGCGGCTGTAGTCGCCGGTGGCGACGAGCAGCTCGTCGACGGGCAGCCCGTGCTCGGCGAGGGTCTCGCGGTAGCCGGCGAGGCGCTCGACGCCGCCGGGGGTGTCGAGGGGTCCGGTGACGGTGGCGATCCGGCGCCGCCCGGTCGCGTACAGGTGGCGGACCATGTCGCGGGCGCCGTCGCGGTCGTCGGCGGCGACGTAGCCGATCTTGGCGGTCTGGCCGAGCGGCTTGCCGCAGGCGACGACGGGGACGCCGGCCTCGTGCAGCCGGGCCACCACGGGGTCGCCGGAGTGGCTGGAGACGAGGAGGACGCCGTCGACGTGGCCGGCCTCGATGTAGCGGAGGTTGCGGCGGCGCTCGTCCTCGGTGCCCGCGATCATCAGGAGCAGGGGGATGTCCTGGGCGGCGAGCGCCTGGGTGCAGGCCCTCAGGAGGACGTTGAAGTTGGGGTCCTCGAAGAAGCGCTCCTGGGGCTCGGTGAGGAGGAAGGCCACCGAGTCCGACTTGCCGGTGATCAGCGAGCGGGCGTGCCGGTTGACGACGTATCCCGTTCTTCGGATCGCGGCGTCGACGGCCGCCTTGGCGGTCGGGCTGACGTAGTGGCCGCCGTTGAGGACACGGGAGACGGTGCCGCGCGAGACCCCGGCCTCGCGGGCCACGTCGTGGATGGTCGCCGGGCGGCGCCTGCTCGCTGGTGTGCTCATGCTGTGTGTTTCTCCTCGATCCCCTGTGGTCAGGACTTTACGGCGCCGGAGAGCAGATCGAGGCTCCAGAAGCGCTGGATGACGAGGAACAGGGCGATGAGCGGGAGGACGGCGAGGAGGGCTCCGGCGATGACGAGGGTGTACAGGGAGGGCTGGCTGGCGCCCTGTTTGAGGAGGGTGAAGAGGCCCACCGTCATGGGGAACTTCTCGTCGTCGCCGAGCATGATGAACGGCAGCAGGAAGTTGTTCCAGATGGCGACGAACTGGAAGAGGAAGACCGTCACCAGGCCGGGGGACATCATCGGGACGGCGATCCTGACGAAGATCCGCCACTCCCCGGCGCCGTCCATGCGCCCGGCCTCGACCAGTTCCATGGGGATGGCGGCCTCGGCGTAGATGCGGCCGAGGTAGACGCCGTACGGGGAGAGGATCAGCGGCAGCAGGACCGACGCGTAGGTGTCGGTGAGGTCGGCCTCGGCCATGAGCAGGTACTGCGGGATGGCGAGGATGACGGGCGGCATGAGGACGCCGGTGAGGATCACGTTGAAGAACGCCTCGCGGCCGCGGAAGCGGTACATCGCGAAGGCGTAGCCGGCGAACGCGGAGACGACGGTGGAGAGGACGGCGCCGAGGCCCGCGTAGAAGACGGAGTTGGCCATCCAGCGCCAGTAGATGCCCTCGCGGTACGCGTCGAGGTCGGCGAGGTTGTCGGCGAAGCCGTCGCCGGGCAGGAACGTGAAGGTGGAGAAGAGGTCCTGGCCCGACTTGGTGGCGGCGACGACGACCCAGGCTACGGGCAGGAGGCAGTACAGCGCGCCGAGGACGAGGGCGGCCGTGGGGAGCAGGGCCGTGCGGCGGGGGCGGGGCGGGCCCTGGGAGGTGCCGGGGGTGGTGCCGGCGGCGGGGGCCGTCGCGCGGCGGGGCGGGGAGGCGAGCCCGGTCATCGGCTTGCTCCTTGTGTGGTGCGGCGGTTGGACGCCCTCAGGAGGGCGAAGGAGAGCGCGAACGTGGCGAGGGCGAGCACGACGGCGGTGGCGGAGGCGGCGTGGATGTTCCCGCCGGTGAAGGCGTCGTTGTAGACCTTCATCAGCGGGCTCCAGCCGGAGGGGATGCCGTTGGTGAGCGGCTTGAGCGTCATGGGCTCGTTGAAGACCTGGAGGGTCGCGATGATCGAGAAGAAGAAGGTGAGCACCAGGGAGGGCGCCACCATCGGGATCTTGACGCGGAGCGCGATCTGGAGCTCCGAGCAGCCGTCGAGCTTGGCCGCCTCGTACACCTCGGCGGGCAGGGAGCGCAGCGCGGTGTAGATGACGATCATGTTGAAGCCGGTGCCGCCCCAGATCGCGATGTTGGACATCGCGAGGTAGAGCGCTCCGCCGTCCATGAGGTCGGGCTGCGGGAGGCCGAAGGCGTCGAGGAGGTAGAGGAAGGGGCTGACGTCCGGGAGGTAGAGGAAGCCCCAGAGGAGCGCCGCGACGACACCGGGGACGGCGTACGGCAGGAAGATCGCGAGCCGGGCGAAGGAGCGGGCCCGGACGCGCTCGGAGTCGAGCAGGAGCGCGAAGAAGAGGGCGAGGCCGAGCATGACCGGGACGACGATGGCGCCGTAGCCGAGGACGCGCAGGGCGCTGTGGAGGAACTCGGAGTCGGTGAGGGCGGAGGTGTAGTTCTCCAGGCCGGCCCAGACCTCGGTCCTGGCGCCCTTGCCGAGGCCGAGGCCCTTGATCTCGACCTTGTGGAAGCTGAGCCAGACGGCGTAGCCGATGGGCAGTGCGAAGAAGAGGGCGAAGAGGACGGCGGCGGGGAGGAGGAAGCCGTACGGGGCCGCCTTGACCCCGTACGACCGGCGCACGCCCTGGGAGGGCTGCGTCACGGGGCGACCTCGAAGCCCTGCTTCTTCAGGTCCGCGACGGTGGCGTTCTGAAGGGCGGTCAGGGCGGTGTCGAAGCCGGACTTGGCCTTGGCGGCCTTGCCGAACTCGTCCTTGAAGGCGGTGTAGGCGACGTTCACGTTGGGGCCCCAGGCGGCCGGGGCGGTGGTCTTCGCTATCTCGGCGGCGCGGGTGTAGAAGTCGGGCTGGTTGGCGAAGTAGTCGGGGGCCTTGGCGAGGGCGCCGCTGGTCTGGGCGGCGGTGGCGGCCGGGTAGATGCCGCTCTCCTTGACGAGGGCGGCGAGGGCCTTGGGGTCGGTGTTCAGCCAGACGGCGAACTTCGCGGCGGCCGCCTTGTGCTTCGAGTCGGAGGTGACGGCGGTGGAGGAGCCGCCCCAGCTGCCGGTGGCGTTCTCGCCCTTGGTCCACTGCGGGAGCGGGGCCATGGCCCACTTGCCCTTGCCGTCGGGGGCGGCGGTGGTCAGGGTGCCGGGGGCCCAGACGGCGCTGACCCAGGCGAGCTGCTCGCCGGTGTTCATGGCCTTGTTCCAGGCGGGGGTGTACATCGGCTGGTTGTCGATGGCGCCCTCGGCGACCAGGCCGCCCCAGAAGTCGGTGACCTTCTTGGTGGCGGTGTCGTCGATGCCGACCTTCCAGGTGTCGCCCTCGAAGCTCCACCACTTGGCGCCGGCCTGCTGGGAGAGGCCGGCGAAGAGGCCGGAGTCGTTGGCGGAGAAGGTGGTGAGGGACTTGCCCGGGGCCTTCTTCTTGAGGGTGCGGGCGGTGGCGGCGAACTCGTCCCAGGTGGTGGGGACGGTGAGGCCGTACTGCTCGAAGAGGTCCTCGCGGTAGAAGAACATCAGCGGGCCGGAGTCCTGCGGCAGGGCGTACACGGCCTCGCCGCCGAAGGTGGTCTGCTGCCAGATGCCGGAGGCGAACTCGTCCTTGACGCCGGGGACCTCGGAGGCGATGTCGGCCAGGGAGTCGTTGCTGACCAGGGTCGGCAGGGCCTGGTACTCGGCCTGCACCAGGTCCGGGCCCTTGTGTGCCTTCGTCGCCGTGATGATCTTGGTGACCAGGTCGTCCCCGGAGGCCTGCTTCTGCACGGTGACCTGGATGTCGGGGTGCTCGGCGTTCCAGAGGGCCGCGACCTTGTCCATGCCGGGCGCCCAGGCCCAGTAGGTGAGCGAGACGGGGCCGGACTCGGCGCCGGCCTTGTCGCCGGAGTCGGCGGACCCGCAGGCGGTGAGCGCGGTGGCACCGAGGAGGACGGCGGTGGCGGCGGCGAGACCGCGACGCGTGATGTGAGGCATGGGGTGCTTCTCCCTGACCGAAAAAGGGGCCTCTCCATAGGCGGGGAGGCCGGTCATGCATCTGTGAGCGTTCACAGTAGAGAAACGTTCCAGACACTTGTCAATGGTTGTTCGTGTGCGGTTATGTTGCGTTGCCACATCGAGATCGAGTGTGTGCACGTTCCCAAGCGAACACAGCTTCCATCTTTCGAGGTTTCAGGAGAGACTCATGCCGCAGACCACTCCCAAGGGCCTGCACCGGCTCGCGTTCGGCGGGGACTACAACCCCGAACAGTGGCCGGAAAGCGTCTGGCAGGAGGACGTCCGGCTGATGCAGGAGGCCGGCGTCACCATGGTGAGCGTCGGCATCTTCTCCTGGGCGCTCCTGGAGCCCGAGCAGGGCCGGTACGACTTCGGCTGGCTCGACCGGCTCCTCGACCTGCTCCACGAGCACGGCATCCGGGTCGACCTCGGCACGCCCACCGTCGCCCCGCCCGCCTGGTTCTACCGCGCCCACCCCGAGGCCCTGCCCGTCACCGCCGAGGGCGTGCGCTTCTCGTACGGCTCACGCGGGGCGATCTGCCACAGCTCGGCCGCCTACCGCGCCGCGGCCGCCGGCATCACCACCGAACTGGCCCGCCGCTACGGCAGCCACCCCGCACTCGCCCTCTGGCACGTCCACAACGAGTACGGCGTGCCCGTCAGCGCCTGCTACTGCGACGGCTGCGCCGCCCACTTCCGCCGCTGGCTCCGGAACGCCCACGGCTCCGTCGAGGCCGTCAACGAGGCCTGGGGCACCGCCTTCTGGGGCCAGCGCTACTCCTCGTACGAGGAGATCGACCCGCCCCGGATCACCCCCACCGTCGGCAACCCGGCGCAGCAGCTCGACTACCGCCGCTTCGCTGACGCCACCATCCGGGAGAACTTCCGGGCGGAACGGGACATCCTGCACGAGCTCGCGCCCGGCGTCCCCGTCACCACCAACTTCATGACCGCGCTCAGCCAGTGCGACTCCATCGACTACTGGGCCTGGGGCCGCGAGGTCGACCTCGTCACCAACGACCACTACCTGATCACCGACGGCCGCCGCACCCACGTCAACCTGGCGATGGCCGCCGACCTCACCCGCTCCGTCGCCGGCGGCGCGCCCTGGCTGCTCCTGGAGCACTCCACGTCCGGGGTGAACTGGCAGGCCCGCAACCCGGCCAAGCGGCCCGGCGAGATGGCCCGCAACTCGCTCGCCCACGTCGCCCGCGGCTCCGAGGGCGCCATGTTCTTCCAGTGGCGCCAGTCCCGGCGCGGCGCCGAGAAGTTCCACTCCGCGATGGTCCCGCACGGCGGCACCGACACCCGGATCTGGCGCGAGGTCGTCGCGCTCGGGGCCGACCTCGACACGCTCGACGAGGTGCGCGGCACCACGACCCTCCCGGACGTCGCCATGCTGTGGGACTGGCACTCCTGGTGGGCGCAGAACCTGGAGTGGCGTCCGAACGAGGCACACGAAGCCCGCGAGCGCGCCGACAGCTTCTACGAGACCCTCTACGACCGGCACCTCACCGTCGACTTCGCCCACCCCGAGGCGGACCTCTCCGGCTATCCGCTGGTCGTCGTCCCCGCGCTCTACCTCACCACCGAGGCCGCCGGGCAGAACCTGCGCGAGTACGTCGAGAACGGCGGCACCCTCGTCGTCTCCTACTTCTCCGGCATCGTCGACGAGCACGACGCCGTGCACCCCGGCGCCTATCCGGGCGCCCTGCGCGACGTGCTCGGCCTCACCGTCGAGGAGTGGTCCCCGCTCCTGGACGACCAGCGCGTGACGGTCTCCGGCCCGGACGGCGCCACCCTCACCGGCGACGTGTGGACGGAGTTCGTCCGGCCGCGCGGGGCCGAGACCGTGTGGACCTACGCCGACGGGCCGGCCGCCGGCGGGCCCGCCGTCACCCGGCACCGGCTCGGCCGGGGCACCGCCTGGTACGTCTCCACCCGTCTCGACGCCGCCTCGCTCGACGCGATCGTCGCCGCCGCCTGCGCGGACGCCGGGGTCGCCGAGCGCCCCGCGCTCCCGCGCGACGTGGAGGTCGTGCGCCGCACCGGCGACGACGGCCGGCGGTACCTCTTCGCCCTCAACCACTCCACCGAGGACGCCGTGGTGCCGCTCGACGGCGCCGGCGTGGAACTCCTCGCCGGCACACCGGTCGACGGGAAGCTCGCCGTCCCGGCCGGTGCCGTCGGCGTCGTCCGCCTGGACGGCTGAGTCCGCCCGGCCGCCTGGAAGCCCGGACGTCCGAGTCCGCCCCGGCCGCCCGACCGCGTCCCTCCCCCACCGGCCCGTCGCCCCTCGGTGACCGGCCGGTCACCGGCCCCTGCCCCGGGCCGGACCCCCTGATCTCCCCGGGGGCGGCGGTACCCGCTGCGCCGCCCCCGGGTGAGCCGTACCACCCGTAAGGAACCACCCGCACCACATTCCTCATTGGCCACCGTCGAAGGGACTCGACGATGCATCCCGTACGAAGCCGCATCCGCCTGCGAGCAGCGGCCGTCGCCGCGGCGCTCGCCGCTCTGCTGCTGGCCCCGCTGCCCGGAGCCCAGCGGGCCGAGGCAGCCGCCACGCTCACCAACACCGGGTTCGAGAGCGACGCCACCGGCACCGCCACGCCGGCCGGCTGGTCCACCTACTCCGCCGCAGGGCAGAACGCCGCCTCGTTCACCGAGGCCGGCGGGCACGGCGGCAGCTACCGCCTCAGCCACTGGGCGTCCAGCGCGTACAAGGTGGAGACGTACCAGTACCTGTCCGGGCTCACCAACGGGACCTACACGCTGAGCGCCTGGGTCCGCTCGGGCGGCGGGCAGAACTCCGCCTACCTGGCCCTGCGCAACTGCGGGTCCCCGGAGCAGCGCACCGACCTGCCGGTGACGTCCACCTGGATACGGATCGTCACGCCGATCACCGTGACCGGCGGGGCGTGCACGATCAGCGTCAACTCCGATGCCAACGCGGGGAACTGGCTCAACGTCGACGACCTGACGTTCATATCCGGCACGACCGGGCTCACGGTCAAGGGCGTCGACCTCTCCGCGCTCAAGAAGAGCGAGGACCTCGGCGGGACCTACAAGTCGAGCTCCGGCACCACCGGTGACGCGGTCGCCCTCCTGAAGGGAGCGGGCGCGAACTACGGCCGCCTCAAGGTGTGGGTGAACCCCGCCGACGGCTACAACGACAAGGCGCGCGTCCTCGCCACCGCCCAGAAGATCAAGGCGCAGGGCATGAAGCTCCTCGTCGACTTCCACTACTCCGACATCTGGGCCGACCCCGGCGCCCAGACCAAGCCCGCCGCCTGGTCGGGCCACTCGTACAGCCAGCTCAAGACGGACGTCTACAACCACACGTACGACGTCCTCAACGCCCTGAAGGCACAGGGCACCACGGCCGACATGGTGCAGATCGGCAACGAGATCAACACCGGCATGCTCTGGCCCGAGGGCTCGACGTCCAACTGGTCGCAGCTCGCCGGGCTGCTGAAGTCCGGCATCTCCGCGGCCAAGGCCGTCTCGTCGAGCACGCAGATCGCGCTGCACCTCGCCAACGGCGGCGACAACACCCTCTACCGCACGTGGTTCGACAACGCGACCGCGCAGGGCGTGAGTTACGACGTGATCGCCCTGTCCTTCTACGGCTACTGGCACGGCGCACTGTCCTCGCTCCAGACCAACCTGGACGACATCTCGGCCCGTTACGGCAAGAAGGTGATGGTCGCGGAGACCGCCTACCCGTTCCGCCTGGACAGCGAGGACGCCCACGAGAACATCATCGACCTCTCCTCCGAGCTCGTCACCGGCTACCCGGCGAGCGGCGCCGGCCAGTCGGCGTGGCTGCGGGACGTCATGAACGTCGTCGAGGCGGTGCCGAACGGCCGCGGCCTCGGCGTCGTCTACTGGGAGCCGGCGTGGACCGCCGTCACGGGCAACGGCTGGGACCCGGCCGACTCCGCGTCCGGCAACGGCTGGGAGAACCAGGCCCTGTTCGACTACGACAGCAGGCTGCTCCCGGCGGCGGCCTGGCTGGCCCACCGCTGATCCGCATCACTGAAAGAAGGGGCGGGCTCCTCCCGGAGCCCGCCCCTTCCGTGCGTCCTGGTTACCACTCCGCCAGCGAGCCGTCGTCCCGGCGCCAGGCCGGGTTCCGCCAGCGGTGTCCGGTCTCGGCGGCCCGCTCGACGGCCTTCTCGTCGACCTCGATGCCGAGGCCCGGACCGGTGGGCAGGCCCACGTGCCCGTCCTCGTACCGGAAGACCGACGGGTCCACGAGGTAGTCGAGCAGGTCGGAGCCGGTGTTGTAGTGGATGCCGAGGCTCTGCTCCTGGATCAGCAGGTTCGGCGCGGCGAAGCCGACCTGGAGGCAGGAGGCGAGCGCGATCGGCCCCAGCGGGCAGTGCGGGGCGAGGGAGACGTCGTACGCCTCCGCCATGGCGGCGATCCTGCGCACCTCGGAGATGCCGCCCGCGTGCGAGAGGTCCGGCTGCGCCACCGCGATGCCCTGGTCGAGGACCTTCTTGAAGTCCCAGCGGGAGTAGAGCCGTTCGCCGGTCGCGATCGGGATGGAGGTGGACCGCACGATGTCGCCGATGTGGTCGCTCAGCTCCGGGACGACGGGCTCCTCCACGAAGAAGGGCAGGTACGGCTCCAGGAGCGGCAGGACCCGGCGGGCCATCGGCGCGGTGAGACGGCCGTGGAAGTCGATGGCGATGTCGAACTCGTCGCCGACGGCCTCGCGGATGGAGGCGACGCGGTCGACGATGCCGTGGACGGCCGCCGGGGTGTCGATGAGCCGCAGCTGCGCGGAGGCGTTCATCTTGATCGCGGTGAAGCCCTCGTTCTTCCGCGCCAGCGCCTCCGAGGCGACCTCGTCGGGCCGGTCGCCGCCGATCCAGCTGTACACCCGCGCGCGGTCGCGGACGTTGCCGCCGAGCAGCTGCCAGACCGGAACGCCGAGGGCCTTGCCGGTGATGTCCCAGAGCGCCTGGTCGATGCCGGCGACGGCGCTGGAGAGGACCGGGCCGCCGCGGTAGAAGCCGCCCTTGGTGAGGACCTGCCAGTGGTCCTCGATCTTCATCGGGTCCTGGCCGATCAGGTAGTCGGAGAGTTCCTCGACGGCCGCGGCGACGGTGTGGGCGCGGCCTTCGACGACGGGCTCGCCCCAGCCGGTGATGCCCTCGTCGGTGTCGACGCGCAGGAAGCACCAGCGGGGGGCGACGAGGTAGGTGCGCAGGGAGGTGATCTTCACTTGGAGTCCTTCTTCACGGTCCAGCCGCCGTCGACGACCAGGTTGGTTCCGGTGATGTAGGCGGCGTCCGCCGAGGCCAGGAAGGCCACGGCGGAGGCCACCTCCTCGGGGCGGCCGAGCCGGGCGAGCGCGGTCGCGTCGGCGGAGAGCCGCCGGCCCTCCTCGTCGACGTCGTTCCACACGTCGGTGAGGATCGGGCCGGGCAGCACGGAGTTGAAGCGCACCTCGGGGCCGTACTCGACGGCGAGCTGACGGACGAGGGCGCACATGCCGCCCTTCGCCGCCGCGTACACGGGGTAGCCGGGCAGGCCGAAGTCGGCGTGGACGCTGGAGGTGGCGACGAGGCTGCCCCGCTCGGCGCGCAGGTCGTCGAGGAAGGTGCGGGTGGCGAGGTACAGGGCCCGCAGGTTGACCGCCATCTCCCGGTCCCAGACGGCGACGGGGAGTTCGTGGGCGGCGCCCGAGGTGTGGATGAAGGCGTTGCTGTGGAGGACGGCGACCGGGCCGAAGCGGGCGTGCGCCTCGTCGCGGAGGGCGGTCCAGTCCTCCTCGGAGGAGACGTCGCAGCGTACGTACGCTGCGCGGCCCCCGTCGGCGCGGATCGCCGCGGCGACGGCCTCGCCCGCCTCGTCGGCGATGTCGGAGACGACCACCGAGGCGCCCTCGGCGGCGAGGCGGAGGGCGCTGGCCGCGCCGATGCCCGAGGCCGCGCCGGTGACGACGGCTGTCTGTCCGGAGAATCGGTTCATGGGTTCGGTTTCCTGTGTGGTGGTACGGAGGGATGGACGGCCGGGCACGGGCTCAGCGGCTGATGTCCTGGGCCCCGAGCAGGGCGAGTTCGGCGCGGCGCGGAAGGCCTTCCCAGTCACCGGGGACGGAGACGGCGAAGGCTCCGCAGAGGGTGGCGAGACGCAGGCGCTCCCGGACGGGTGAGCCGTCGAGCACGGCGGCGAGGTAGCCCGAGACGAAGGCGTCGCCCGCGCCGACGGGGTCCACGGCGGTGACGGGCACGGCGTCCTGGACGTGCACCTCGTCGCCGGCGACCACGAGGGCCCCCCGGGCGCCGAGTTTGAGCACCGCCTGCCCGGGCCCGAACCGGGTCAGGGCCCGCGCCATCCGGTCGGGCTGGTCCTCGGGGACGAAGAGGGTGGCCTCCTCGGGTCCGGCGAAGACGATGTCGGCGTACGGCAGGAGGCGGCCGAGCACCTCGGCGGCCTCGGCGCGGCTCCAGAGCCGTTCGCGGTGGTTGACGTCGAAGGAGACGGTGACCCCGGCGGCCCGGGCGACCACGACGGCCCGCTCCACCGCGGCGCGGGCGGTGGCGCTCAACGCCGGTGTGATGCCCGTGACATGGAGGATCCGGGACCCGGCGAGGCGCACCTCGTCGAGGTCGCCCGGGGCGAGCCGGGAGCCCGCGAGGCCGGCCCGGTAGTACGTGACGCGGAGTCGGTCGGCGGTGCGACGCTCACGGAGCATCAGGCCGGTGGGCACCGCCGGTTCGGTGCGGGCACCGGAGACGTCGACGCCCTCGGCGCGCAGTCCGGCGAGGACCATCGCGCCGGCCGCGTCCTCACCGGTCCGGCCGGTCCAGGCCGCCCGGTGACCGAGACGGCTGACGCCGATGGCGACGGTCGCCTCGGCGCCCGCCCAGCCGAGGCGGAGCGGCGCGCCGGTGGCGAGCGGGCCGGGCTGGATGGCGGCGGCGACCGCCATGGCCTCGCCGAGGGTGAAGAGCGCGGGCGGGGGCGCGACGGGGACGGGGGTCGCGGGTGCGGGGGCGGAGGCCGGTGCCGATGTCGCGGCCTGGGGCTCCGTCGAGGCGTGGGGCGGTGTCCCGGTCCCGGGTGGGCGCGTCATCGGCGTATCCCGTCGAGGAACGCGGCGGCGCGGTCGGCCAGCGCGGCGAGGGACCCGCCTTCGCAGGCGTCGCCGACGAGGGGGCTTCCGATACCGAGGGCGGCAGCGCCGGCGGCCAGGTAGGCGGGGGCCTCTGCGGCGCCGATGCCGCCGGTCGGGACGAGCGGGATGTCGGGCAGCGGGGCGCGGACGGCACGGAGGTACTCGGGCCCGCCCGTGGCGGCGGGGAAGAGCTTCACCATGGTGGCGCCGGCCCGCCAGGCGGTGAGGATCTCGGTCGGCGTGTACGCGCCGGGGAGCACCGGCACGTCCAGGCGGGCGGCCTCGGCGATGACCTCGGTGGAGGTGGTCGGGGTGATGAGGTAGGAGGCTCCGGCCTCGACGGCGGCCTGGGCCTCGGCGGGGGTGGTGACGGTTCCGGCGCCGAGCGCGAGGCCGGGCGGGGCGTCGGCCGCGTACTCGCGGAGCGCGTCGAGCACGCCGGGGGTGGTGAGGGTGAACTCGGCGGCGCGGACGCCGGACGACACGAGGGTGTCGGTGACCTCGGCGAAGCGGGTGGCGGAGGTGGAGCGGAGGATCGCGATGACGGGGGCGGCCGCGAGGGCGGCACGCAGCCCCTCGTGCGGGGTGGTCATGGGGGTTCCTTGTCGGGGGGGCGGGTCGGCGGGTCGGCGTACGGGGTGCCGGTCAGCCGTCGGCGTACGGGGGGGCGGGGCAGCGGTCGGCATAGAGGGAGCCGGTCAGCCGTCGGCGTACGGCGGGCAGGTCAGCGGTCGGCGTACGGCGGGCAGGTCAGCGGTCGGCGTACGGGGTGGTGGGGAGGCCGGTGGCGCCGGGGCGGCAGACGAAGAGGCGCCCGGCGTCGGGTTCGGCGCGCCGGCGTTCCCCGTCGAGGCCCTCGGTGGCGGTGGTGATGACCAGGACGTCGAGCTCGGGTCCGGCGAAGGCGCAGCTGGTGACGTGGGAGGCGGCGACCTCCACGCGCGCGTGGGGGGTGCCGTCGGCCGCGAAGGCGAGGACCTCGCCGCCGCCCCACACGGCGACCCAGACGCGTCCTTCGCTGTCGACGGTGAGGCCGTCGGGGACGCCGTGGTCGAGGACGGCGAAGGGCGTGCGGTCGCTCAGGGCGCCGGTGTCGGGGTCGTAGGCGAAGACGTCGACGCGGCCGGTGGGGCTGTCGGCGTAGTAGAGGCGGCTGCCGTCGGGGCTCCAGCCGAGGCCGTTGGAGATGGTGACGGAGTCGAGGAGGGTGACCAGGCCGTGGTCGTCGAGGCGGTAGAGGGAACCCGCGCCGGGGCTCTCGTCGTACGCCATGGTGCCGGCGAGCAGGCGGCCCGCGGGGTCGACGGCCGCGTCGTTCATGCGGCGGGGCAGACCGTCGTCCGGGAGGACGGGCGCGGCGAGTTCGACGGCCTCGGCGACCGGGCTGTCCTCCGCCAGGTACAGGAAGGAGGTGCCCGCGGCGGCGAGCAGGGCGCCTGAGGCGCAGGGCACGACGGCGCCGACGGGGCGGTCGAGCCGGAGTGTGGCGACGGGCGCGAGGTCGGGCAGGCCGTCGCCGGGACCGCCGTGTCCGGCGGGCGTCAGGGCGGCCCGGTGGACGAGCCCGTCGGGGATGTCGACCCACAGGAGTTCGCCGCGCCGGGGGTCCCAGACGGGCCCTTCCGTCAGGCGTCCTGGCAGGGGGGAGCAGGGCACGGCCCTGAGGTGCTGCATCTGGCCTCCTCGGTCGACCACGGGTGCGGTTCAGGTGCGGTGCCAAAAAAACTACGGGTTCGTCTAACGGTTGTAAATATCCCGCCGCCCGCTTCTTCCAACCCTTCGAATAAGATCCCCGTGACGGAACCGCCGAGCGGAGGACAGCAGAGATGATCAAGCGGACATCCCAGGAGATCCGCCGCCTCAACCGCTTCGAGGTCCTGCGGCGCTTCTACGCCGGCACCGGCGCCATGAGCCGCCAGGACCTGGCGGCGGCCACCGGGCTCTCCTTCGCCACCGTCGCCAACCTCACCGCCGAACTCCTGGAAGCCGGCGTGCTCGTCGAGGCCGGCCACGAGGACTCCAGCGGCGGCCGCCCCCGCGCGCGCCTCGCCGTCAACGCCGAGCGGGGCGCCCTCATCGGCGTCGACATCGCCGAGACCTCGGTCCACGCGGAACTCTTCGACCTCGCCCTGGAGGTCCGGCACTCGGTGGAGCGCCCGCTCCCTCCGGGCGACGTACGGCCCGCCGACGTGGTCGAGCAGCTCGCCGCCTGCGTCGAGGAGCTGCTCGACGGCTCGGGGGTGCCCCGCGAGCGGGTGCTCGGAGCCGGTGTCAGCGTGCCCGGCATGGTGGAGCGGGAGGGCGGCGTCTCGTCCTTCTCGCCGTACTGGTCCTGGCACGAGGTGCCGCTGCGGGCGCTCCTCGACGAGCGGCTCGGACTGCCCCTCTGGCTCGACAACCCGCTGCGGGCCAGCACCGTCGCGGAGTTGTGGTTCGGCGCGGGCCGGGAGGTGGACGACCTGGTGGTGCTCACCCTGCGGGCCGGCGTCGGCGCCGGGATCGCGATCGGCGGCCGGCTCTACCGCGGGTTCACCAACAGCGCCGGCGAGTGGGGCCACACCTGCATCGCGCTCGACGGCCGGCTCTGCACCTGCGGCAACCGGGGCTGCGTGGAGGCGTACGTCAGCACCCGCGGGATCGCCCAGACCTGGCGCGAACTCGCCCCCGGCGACGAGCGGGCCGCCGGAACGGACGACGCGGCCACGGTCGCGGCCCTGGCCCGCGCGGCGGCCGAGGAGGACCCGGTGGCCGCCGCCGTCATCGACCAAACCGGGCGCTACCTGGGAGCGGCGGTCGCCAACCTGGTCAACCTGGTCAACCCCCGGGTGCTCGTCCTCGGCAACCAGGTCGTCGACCTGCTCGGCGAGCGCCTGCTGACCGCCACGTACGAGGCCGTCACCCGGCACGCCCTGCCGCTGCCGCACCGGGCCGCGACCCTGCGGCGCAGCGCCGTCCCCCACAACGCCGTCACCCGGGGCGCGGCCGCCTTCGCCCTGGAGGGCTTCCTCGACGACCGCGAGGTCTTCGGCCCGGTCAGCCGGATGCGCCAGCCCCGCGAACGCCGGGACGGCCGGCGTTCGGGGCAGGCGGATGCGGGGTCCTGAGAAGCCCGCGCCGGGCTCAGCGTGCGGCGGGCCGGTGGCCGAGGCGGGCGGAGAGCTCGGCGGCGCCCTCCACGGCGAGGGCGGTGAGCTCGTTCTCGCGGTCCTCGGTCCAGCGGTGCACCGGCACGGAGATCGAGAGGGCGGCGACGACGGCGCCGGAGCGGTCACGGACCGGGGCGGCGACGCAGCTGACGTCGGGATTGGACTCCTGCTGCTCCAGGGCGACGCCGAGGACGCGGATCTCGGCGAGCGCGGCGCGCAGGATGTCCGGGTCGGTGAGGCTGCGGGGCGTCATGGCGACGAGTTCGCGGCCTTCGAGGCGCTCGTCGAGCTCGGCCTCGGGCAGGGTGGCGAGGAGCATCTTGCCGACGGCCGTGCAGTGGGCGGGGAGCCGCCGGCCGGCCGCCGAGACCATCCGCACCGCGTGCGTGGAGTCGACCTTGGCGACGTAGATGACGTCCGTGTCCTCCAGGAGCGCCACGTGGACGGTCTCGCCGCAGCTCTCGGCGACCTCGTGGGCCACCTGCCGCCCCTCGGCCGCGAGGTCGAGCTGCTCGGCGTACCGGCTGCCGAGCTGATACGTCCGCACGCCCAGTCGATAGCGGCCGGGCTGCTCCGGCACCGGGACGAGGTAGTTGCGGGCGGCGAGGGTGCTGACCAGCTCGTGGGTGGTCGTGCGCGGCAGTTGGAGCCTGCGGGTGATCTCGGGGGCGGACAGCGTGCCGTCGCCCTGGAGGAAGAGCTCCAGTATGTCGAATGCCCTGGTCACCGCGGGTACGAGTCGTCCCATGGCCCCCCACCTCACCCTCACGCTGTTCGATATGCCGTACCACGACCGAAATCGCGGACAGAGAGTAGCGCGGGCCCCCGCCCGTTGACACCCCCGCGGGCCGCTGCCTAGCGTCACGTCCGCCGCCCCACCGAACGGTGTCCGACATTCCGAACGGAGCAATCGCCGTGCGCATCACGGGAATCACCACTCATGTCGTCGGCACACCCTGGCGCAACCTCACGTACGTCCTGGTCCACACGGACGAGGGGCTCACCGGTGTCGGCGAGACCCGGATGCTCGGGCACACCGACGCGCTGGTCGGCTACCTCCGCGAGGCGGAGGTCAACCACATCGCCGGGTCCGACCCGTTCGCGGTCGAGGACCTGGTGCGCCGCATGAAGTACGGCGACTTCGGGCGGGCCGGCGAGATCGTCATGTCCGGCATCGCCGTCGTCGAGACGGCCTGCTGGGACATCAAGGGGAAGGCGCTCGGCGTGCCCGTGTGGCAGCTGCTCGGCGGCAGGGTGACCGACCGGGTGAAGGCGTACGCCAACGGCTGGTACACCACCGAACGCACCCCGGAGGCCTATCACGCGGCGGCCCGCGGGGTCGTGGCGCGCGGCTACCGGGCGCTGAAGATCGACCCGTTCGGCAACGGCCACTACGAGCTGGACGCCGAGCGCTCGCGGGAGGCGGTCGCGCTGATCGAGGCGGTCCGGGACGCGATCGGCCCGGACACGGAGCTGATGGTGGAGATGCACGGCCGCTTCTCCCCCGCGACGGCGGTCCGCCTCGCGCGCGAACTCGCCCCGTTCCGGCCCGCGTGGCTGGAGGAGCCGGTGCCGCCGGAGAACCTCAAGGCGCTGCGGAAGGTCGCCGACAAGGTGGACCTGCCGATCGCGACCGGCGAACGCGTCCACGACCGGATCGAGTTCCGCGAGCTGTTCGAGTCGCAGGCCGCCGACATCATCCAGCCCGACGTCGGGCACATCGGCGGCATCCTGGAGGCCCGCAAGCTCGCCGCCACCGCCGAGACCCACTACGTGCTCGTCGCCCCGCACAACGTCGGCGGCTCGGTCCTCACCGCGGCCTCGCTCCAACTGGCCGCCTGCACACCGAACTTCAAGATCCTGGAGCACTTCAACGACTTCGCGGACGCGGAGATCAAGAAGGTCGTGCGCGGGGCGCCCGAGGTCGATCCGGAGACCGGCTGCTTCGCGCTCTCCCACGAGCCGGGGCTCGGCGTCGAGCTCGACGTGGACGCGGCCGCCGAGTTCCCGCAGCAGCGCGCCCGGTTCGACCTGTGGGCCGAGGGCTGGGAGCGGAGGCAGCCGAAGTGACCGCCGTCCCCAGCCGCGCGATCGTGGTCGACCGGCCCGGCGCGCACCGGCTCGTCGAGCGGGAGCTTCCCCCGCCGGGCCCCGGCGAGGTCCTGGTGCGGGTCGCCGCAGCCGGGATCTGCATGAGCGACCGCGAGCTGTACGAGGGTCGCCGGGCCCCCGGCTACGTCCGCTACCCGGTCGTGCCCGGGCACGAGTGGTCCGGGACCGTGGAGGCCGTGGGCGCCGGGGTCGACCCCGCGCTCCCGGGCCGGCCGTGCGTCGCCGAGGGCTTCCGGTCCTGCGGGACGTGCGAGCGCTGCCGGTACGGGGAGACCAGCCTGTGCACGGCCGGGTACGCCGAGACCGGCTTCACCGAACCGGGCGCCTTCGCCGACCACGTGGTGGTCCCCGCCCACCTGCTGCACCCGCTGCCCGACGGCGTCGACCCGCGGGCCGCCGCGCTCCTGGAACCCGCCGCGGTCGTCGCGGCCGCCGTACGGGCCGGCCGGCCGCGCCCGGGCGAGCGGATCGCCGTCGTCGGCGCGGGCACCCTCGGTCTGCTCGCCGTCCAGTGGCTCGCCGCCTCCTCCCCCGCCGAACTGACCGTCGTCGACCCGAGGGCCGAACGGGCCGTGCGGGCCCTCGCGTTCGGCGCGACCCGCGCCCTGACCCCCGAGGAGGCGGACGGCGGCACCGGGCACTTCGACCTGGTGGTGGAGACCGCCGGAGCGCCGACCACGGCCGCCTCCTCCTGCCTCCTCGCGCGCCGGGGCGGCCGGGTGGTGCTCACCGGCATGTTCACGGCGGGGGCCACCGGGATCGACCCGGTCCACCTCTCCGTCAGCCAGCTGGAGGTCCGCAGCGTCTTCGGCGCCTCCTCCGCCGCCTGGGCGGACGCGGTCCGGGCGCTCGCCCTGGGCCTGCTCGACCCCGCCCCGCTCGTCACCCACACCTTCCCGCTGGAGCGGTTCGGGGAGGCGCTCGCCCTGGTGGGCGGCGGCGACCCGGCGACGGGCAAGGTCCTCCTGCGCCCCTGAGCCGTACGCCGCACGCACCGCCTGCACCGCACGCACTCCCCCCGCATCCACCCTCCCGGGCTCCCGCGCGCCAACCCCGAAATCCCGCACGTCCCACGCCCGGACTCCCGCGCCCCCACCCCGGACTCCCGCACGTCCCACGCCCGGACTCCCGCGCGCCCCCTCCCCGTACCGCGTCCGACCCACCGAACAGAGGATTCCGATGACCCTCCGCCCGGCTCCCCGACGTCCCGGCGGCGACGCGCTGCGCCGCATCGGCCACCCCGTTCCGGCCGCAGATCCCGACGACGCCTCTCCGCACTCCTTCCCCGACGGCGGCCTGTGGCGCACCGAGGTCCCCTCCGTGGAGGGCCCGGAGGTGCTGGCGGCGGTCCTGGCGGAGAGCGAGCGGCTCGACGTGCCCGTGCACCGGGTGAGCCAGGGCAGCGGCGTGTGGATGCTGACCGACGGCGAGATCGCCGAGATGGTCGCCGCCTGCGCCGAACGGGCCGTCGAGCTCTGCCTGTTCACCGGCCCCCGCGGCACGTGGGACACCGGCGCCGCCACCCGCACCGACTCCGGCGGCGGGGGGCTGCGGGCCCGGGGTCACGACGGGCTCGCCGGCTGCGTGGAGGACGCCCTGCGCGCCGCCCAGTCGGGCGTGCGGTGCCTGCTCGTCGCCGACGAGGGGGTGCTCTGGACGCTGCATCGGCTGCGCGCCGAGGGGGTGTTGCCGGCCGACACGACGTTCAAGGTGTCCGCGCTGATCGGTCCGGTCAATCCGGCCGCGTTCGCCGTGCACGAGCGGCTCGGCGCCGACTCGCTCAACGTGCCCTCCGACCTGACCCTCGCCCACCTCACCGAGATCCGGCGGGTCAGCCGGGCCCCGATGGACCTGTACGTCGAGGCGCCGGACGACCTCGGCGGCTACGTCCGCATGTACGAGGCGGCCGAGCTGATCCGGCGGGGCGCGCCGCTGTACCTGAAGTTCGGCCTGAGCAGGGCGGCCGGGATCTACCCGTACGGCGCCCACCTGCGCGAGCACGCCCTCGCGAGCGCCCGTGAGCGCGTCCGGCGCGGCCGGCTCGTCCTCGACCTGCTCGCCCGGCACGGCGCGGACGACGGCATGTCCCCGCTCGGCTCGCGGGACCCGGGTCCGCTCGTCCGCTTCCCGGTCGACGCCCCCTGACACCGCCGGCCTCAGCCGCTGCCGGCAGGTCTCCGGCGGCGGGTCAGGCGACCGGCTCGGCCAGCAGGTCGTCGACGATGGCGAGGCGCGTCTCCGGGAAGTACTCGGCGATCGCCTCGCGCATCATCGCCTCGCCCTCGGGGTCGGGGGTCGCGCACTTCTCCCGCGTCTCCCGGTCGGGCCAGCGGGCGTACGCCACCCAGGTGCCGTCGTCCGCCCGGTGGAGCCGGGAGCCGTAGCTGCCGCACTCCTGGTGGATCGCCTGGGTCACCCGGTGCCAGCCGTCGATGAGCGACTGCTCCCGGCCGGGACGCACTCGCCACCGGTACACCACCGCGAACATCTCTCCGCCTCCCTCGTCACCGTCGGCGGCCCGTGCCGCCATGGGAAGGACTGGACTACACCGACCAGTTCATTGTCAAGACTGAACGGTTCGGTGCATGACGTTCGACGATGCGTCGTCGAAGCGCTTCGACTTTCCCCGCCACCGGTCTGGACACGTCAACTCCCCCGCGTTACGGTCGGATCGGGTCGCCGTAACGATCATTCGACGAGCCGCGTCGAAGCGATTCACCCCGTCACGGCCCGCAGGAGAGAGCGGATGGTCACCCTCGCCGAGGTCGCCCGGCACGCCGGAGTGTCGGCCAGCACGGTGAGCTATGTCCTCAGCGGCAAGCGGCCCATCTCCGCCGTCACCCGGCGGCGGGTGACGGCGAGCATCGAACAACTCGGCTACCAACCGCACGCGGGCGCACGGGCGTTGGCCAGCAGCCGTTCGCGGATCATCGCGCTGATGGTGCCGCTGCGCACCGACATGTACGTGCCGGTGATGCTGGAGATCGCGGTCGCCGTCGCCACCACCGCCCGGGCCCACGGCTACGACGTGCTGCTGCTCACCGGCGAGGAGGGCCCGTCGGCGCTGCGCCGGGTGACCGGGAGCGGGCTCGCCGAGGCGGTGATCCTGATGGACGTCCAGCTCGACGACGGCCGTCTGCCCGTGCTGCGTACGGCGGGGCCGCCGGCCGTCCTGGTCGGCCTGCCCGCCGATCCGGCCGGGCTGAACTGCGTCGACCTGGACTTCCGGGCAGCCGGCGCGCTGTGCGTGGACCACCTGGCCGGGCTCGGACACCGCGAGATCGCGGTCATCGGCGAGTCCCCCGGCGTGTACGCGCGGCACACGGGCTTCGCCGAGCGGACGCTGAGCGGACTGCGGTCCCGGGCCGCCGAACGGGAGGTCCGGATGCTGCACCGGCCGTGCGAGGGCAGTCACGACGCCGTCGCCGGGGTGCTCGCCAGGATCCTCGACGAGCGGCCGCACGTCAGCGCGTTCGTGGTCCAGAACGAGACGGCCGTGGAGCCGCTGCTCGCCCTGCTGCGGCGGACCGGGCGCGCCGTACCGGAGGACGTCTCGGTGGTCGCGGTCTGCGCCGACCAGATCGCCGCCCAGGCCTCCGTGCCCCTCACCTCGGTGGCCATCCCCGCGCAGGAGCTGGGCCGCCGGGCGGTCGAGCGTCTGATCGCCCGCCTCACCGGCCGGCCCGACGGCGAGGGGGCCGCCGGCGTCGAGCTCCTCACCCCCGTCCTCACCGTGCGGGACAGCTCCGGCCCTCCGCCTCCGCCCCGCACGCCCGGGGCGTGACGGGGCCGGCCCGCCGCTTCATGAGCGGATGACGTTCTCCTCTCCCTTCCGCAGGACCAGCCGGGTCGTTCCCGCCGGGCTCCGCACCTCGATGTCGGCGTCGCGGTCGGGGTGGAGGACCGCACGGTACGCCCCCGGTGACCAGCTCAGGTCGACGCGGGCGCCGAACCGGGTCCGCAGGCCGGTGATCCGGCCGGCCGGGCAGCGGGCCGGCGGTGCGGGCAGCAGGACGAGCCGCCCCGGCGTCGACCGCAGGAGGGCCTCGATCAGCAGGGCGGGCAGGGCGTGCGCGGCGTCGGCGTTGTAGACGTCGCGGGCCGGGTAGTGCGCGCTCATCAGGGAGTCGTGGAAGTAGTCGCCGGTGAGGATCCGGTCGAGGGCGTCCTCGGTGCGTGCGGCGTCCCCGAGGCGGGCGGCGACCAGGCCGTGGTGGAGGTGTCCGTGGGCGGAGTCGTTCTCGCTGCCGCGCAGTTCCAGGGCGCGGCGGGCGGCCCGGGCGAGGACGGGGGTGTCGTACGGGTCGATCTCGTCCAGCGGCCAGACGGGATAGAGGTGGCTGAGGTGCCGGTGCTCGTACCGGTCTCCCAGACCGGGCCAGGCCCATTCGGCGAGCGCTCCGTCGTCGTTGACGCGGTAGGGCGGGAGGCGGTCGGCGAGCCTGCGCAGGCGGGCGGCGTCGGCGGCCGGCGCGCGGTCGGCGGCGGCGTGCAGGGCGTGCCGGGCGGCGGCGATGTCCATGGTGGCGTTGACCGCGCCCCAGCTCCCGCCGGTCGGCCGGTTCTCCGGGGAGTACGAGGGGACGATCGCGATCCGGCCGTCGGGGCCGGTCCGGGTGAGGAAGTCCTCGTAGAAGGCGGCGAGTTCGGCCAGCAGCGCGGAGGTCCGTGCGGAGCGGCGGCCGGTCGCCTCCTCGTGGTCGATGAGGGGCTTGAGCAGCCAGTCGGCGCCCGCGGTCCACAGGTGCAGGGGGTACTCGCGGCTGAAGTGGTACGTGTGCCCCGTCGTGCCGTCCGTGTGGGACGGCGCGACGATGCCCCGGGCACCGAAGATCGCCCGTGCGTTCTCCCGCCACCCGGCCACCTGCCCTTCGACGAGTGCCGCGTGGGCCTCCGTCACCTCGGGCAGGTCGGCGGCGACGGCGGACGCGGTCTGCAGGTTCAGGTTCGCGTTGGTGGTGAACGCCCCGGACCAGGCGGTGTCCCAGTCCCCCGTCCAGAGCCCGGGGAGCCGGGGCGGCAGCATCCCGGAGGAGGAGAGCAGGTGGTAGCGGCCCGCCGCGAAGAGGCGTTCGAGGAGGGCGGGGCTCCGGGGGCGCCGGAGGAGCTCGGAGCCGGGGAGCGCCCGCTCGGCCTCGTCCGCGCCGAGGTCGAGGGCGACGCGCCGGTAGGCGGCGCCGTGCAGGGCGGTGTGCCGGGCGAGCAGCCGGGCGTGGACGGCGGCGGGGTCCGCCCCGTCGCCGGCTGCGAGGGCCCTCAGCGCCTCCGCGTCCCCCTCCGGGTCGATCCTCCCCTCGTGGCGTCGGACGCGGGTGAGCATGAGCAGCCGTCCGGCGCCCTCGATCCGGACGCCGGACGCGGTGACGGTGGTGCGGCCGGTGTCGGTGACGAGGAGGGTGAGGCCTGTGTAGCCGAGAGGACTGTCCGGGTAGCGGGCGCGGAGGGTGAGGACGGTCTCGCGGCGGGCGCTGGTGACGCCCCGGCCGATCGCGAGGTCCGCGGGGGCGCCGGGCAGCCGGTGGTCGAGGTCGACCTCGACGGAGGGGCCGGGCGCGGTCACGTACTGCGCGATCACGTCGTCGGCGCGGGAGACGAAGACCTCGCTGCGCCGCTCCCCGCAGACGCCGGTGACGACCCCGGTGGTGAAGTCGACGGACCGGCGGACCGGGAGGGCGGGGGCGCCTGGTGTCCGCCGGACGCGGGTGCGGAAGCCCGGGTGGAAGGGCTGGACCCAGCGCAGCGGCCGGCCGTCCGTGAACGTCTCGGCGGCGGTGGCGTCCCCGGCGAGCAGGGCGTCCTGGAGGGCGGGGAGCCGGGAGGCGAGCCGGGGCGGGGCGGTGTCGGCCGACCCGCCGTCCGGGCGTACGAGGGTGTGGTGGGTGACGGTCACCCGGTCGTCCTCGGGGTCGCCGTGGACGAGGGCGCCGTGTCGGCCGTTCCCGGCGAGGAAGGCGTCCTCCCAGCGGGCGGCGGGCGCGGGTTCCCAGGTGCCGTGGATCACGGGTGTTCCTCCGGGGCGTCGGCGGCGTGCTCCTCCAGGACGGCGACCCCGTACCGCTCCAGCGTCAGCTTCCCCTCGAACACGGCGGAGGTGAGCAGGTCGCGGTGGCGGCCGGGCAGCGGAACGGTGACCGGGTCGCGGCCGTGGTGGAGGAGGAAGAGCAGCCCGCCGCGACGGACGGCCTCGACGCGCGCGGGCAGGCCGTCGAGGACGGGCCGTACGCCGGCCTCGCGCGCGGCGGCGGCGAGCAGCTCGCTCAGGGCGGCGGGCTCGGGGAGGGTGGAGAGGTAGCGGGTGCGGCCGTTGCGGAGGACGGCGGGCAGGCCGTCGAGGTCTCCGCCCCGGTAGGCGGCGAGGGTCTCCGCGCCGTCGGCTGGGGTGAGTTCCTCGGACCACAGGGTGCCCCGGAAGGTGCCGCAGTCGACGTGCTCGCCCTCGTCGAGCGGCCACCACTCGTGCAGGAGATCGATGCCGAGGAGGGCGCGGAGCCGGACGTCGACGCCGCCGGGCCTGACGCGGTCGTCCTGGTCGGCGACTCCGGTGAGGAAGCCGCAGACGAGGGTGCCGCCGCCGCGGACGTACGCGGTGAGGTTCTCGATCGCGGTGTCGTCGAGGAGGTAGAGGTGCGGGACGAGGACGAGCCGGTGGCCGGTGAGGTCGTGGTGGGGGTGGGCGAACGAGGCGGGGAGGTGGGCGTCGAAGAGGGCGCGGTGCCAGGCGCGGACGAGTTCGGCGTGGTCGACGCGGCGGGAGAGCGCGCCTTCCTGGTCGCCGGCCCACCAGGAGTTCCAGTCGTGGAGGACGGCGATGTCGGCGGTGACGCGGCTGCCGGCGACACGGGGGCCGAGCCGGGCGAGGTCCTCGCCGACGCGGACGGTCTCCTGGAAGACGCGGCCGCGTTCGCCGGCGTGGCCGAGCATGCCGGAGTGGAACTTCTCCGCGCCCTGGCGGGACTGGCGCCACTGGAAGTAGCAGACGGCGTCGGCGCCGTGGGCGACGGACTGGAGTGCCCAGAGGCGGTTGAGCCCGTACGGCTTGGGGTGGTTGACGCCCCGCCAGTTGACGGCTCCGGCGGCCTGTTCCATCACCATCCACGGCCGGCCGCCGGCCTCGGAGCGGGTGAGGTCGCCGATCATCGCGTTGTACTGGCCGCCGTGCGGGTCCCGGGGGTCGGGGTAGACGTCGACGGAGACGACGTCCTCCTCCGCCGCCCAGGCCCAGCCGTCCTGACCGGACCAGAAGGGCATGAGGTTGGTCGTCACGGGGAGGTGCGGGGTGTGGCGGCGGACGATGTCGCGTTCGGCGCGGTAGCACTCCAGGAGCAGGTCCGAGGTGTAGCGGCGGAAGTCGAGGACGTGCGCCGGGTTCCTCAGGTAGTGGGCGCGGCGCGGTGGCAGGACCTCGGCCCAGTCGCCGTACCGCTGGCCCCAGAAGTCGGTGCCCCAGGCGGTGTTGAGGGCGTCGAGGGTGCCGTGGCGCTCGCGGAGCCAGCGGCGGAAGGTGCGGGCCGCCTCGTCGCCCCAGTCGTGGGTGCAGTACTCGTTGTTGATGTGCCACATGGTCAGGGCGGGGTGTCCGGCGTAGCGGGCGGCGAGGTCCTCGGTGATGGCCGCCGCGTGGCGCCGGTAGACCTCGCTGGAGTGCGAGAAGTGCTGGCGCGAGCCCCACCACTCGGTGCGGCCGTCCTCGTCCCGGGGCAGGGTCTCCGGGTGGAGCCGCCCCATCCACGGCGGTGGCGAGGAGGTGGGCGTGGCCAGGACGACTCCGATGCCGTGGTCGTGCGTCAGGTCCATCAGCCGGTCCAGCCAGTCGAACTCGCGCGCGCCCGGGGCGGGTTCGATCCGGGACCAGGAGAAGACGCCGAGGGTGACGGTGCCGACGCCGGCGCGGCGCATGAGCCGGACGTCCTCGGCCCAGGTCTCCTCGGGCCACTGCTCGGGGTTCCAGTCGCCGCCGTAGAGGATGCGGGGCGGCCGGCCGGGCGGCCGGGTCACGTCGTCGAGGCTCGGCATCTGACTCTCCGTAGGGGGTGGGGACTTCGGGGCTGCCGTTGAGGGCGCTCAGGCCTTGACGGCGCTCAGCCCTTGACGGCGCCGGTGAGCATGCCCTTCCTGAAGTGCTTCTGGACGAAGGGCGAGAGGACGGCGACGGGCAGCAGCGCGAGGACCATGACGGCCATCTGGACGGCGAGGCCGGAGAGGTTCCCGGCCTTCACCGCCTGGCCGAGGCCGACCGGGATCTCCTGCTTCTGCACGAGCTGGATGAGCACGTTCTGCAGCGGCATCATGTTCTGGTCGCCGAGGTAGATGGAGGCGTTGAACCAGGCGCTCCAGTAGCCCACCGCGTAGAAGAGGGTGATGACCGCGATCACCGCCCTGGACAGCGGCATCACGATCCGCCAGAGGATGCGCAGGTCGCCGGCACCGTCGATGCGCGCGCTGTCGACGAGTTCGGGCGAGATGCCCATGAAGAAGCCGCGCAGCACGAGGATGTTGAAGACGCTCACCGCGCTCGGCAGGATCAGCGCGAGGTACGTGTCGGTGAGGCCGAGGGTCTGCACGAGGAGGTACGTGGGGATGAGGCCGGCGCCGAAGAACATGGTGGCCATCAGGGCGAGCAGGATGAAGCGGTGGCCGAGCGAGCCGGTCCGGGAGAGGCCGTACGCGCAGAGGACGGACACCGTCATCGAGAAGAGGGTGCCGGTGACGGTCACCAGGACGCTGACGATCGCGGCCCGGGTGACCTGGCCGCCGCCGAGCAGCTCCTGGTAGGCGACGAAGGTGAGGTCCCGGGGGACGATCACCAGGCCGCCGGTCTCCGTGATCGTCTTCTTCGACGAGAGGCTCGTGACGACGACGATCCAGAGCGGGAACAGGACGGCGAGGCAGGCCAGGACGAGCAGGGTGCCCTTGGCGGCGAGTCCGGCCCGGCCGGGCGGCTCCTCCCAGACGGGGCGGGCGGGTGCCGACCACCGGCCGGCGGCCCGCCGTGGCCGCCCTGGTCCCGGCCGCCGGCCCTCGGGCCGGGCCGTGGTGCGCTGTGTCACTTGCGGTACACCCCCTGCTCGCCCATCAGGTGGGCGGCCTTGTTCGCCGAGAGCACCAGCACGAGGCCGACGACTCCCTTGATGAGTCCGGCTGCGGCCGCGTAGCTGAAGTCCTGGCTGCGCAGACCGGTCCACCACACGAAGGTGTCGAGGACTTCGGCCGCCCCGGGGCCGACGGCGTCGCGCTGGAGCAGCAGCTGTTCGAAGCCGACGGTCAGCGCGTCGCCGACGCGCAGCACGAGGAGCAGCGCGATGACCGGCCGCAGCGCGGGCAGGGTGACGTGCCACATGCGGCGCCACCGGCCGGCGCCGTCCATGGCGGCGGCCTCGTACAGGTCCTGGTCGACGGCGGCGAGCGCGGCGAGGAAGACGATGACGCCCCAGCCGGCGTCCTTCCAGATGCCCTCGGCGGTGACGAGGAACTTGAAGACCTCCGGGTCGGTCATGAGGTCGAAGCCCTCGTGGCCGTGTTCCCTGAGGGTCTGGGCGATGATGCCCGCGCCGCCGAGGATCTGCTGGAAGACGGTGACGACGAGCACCCACGAGAAGAAGTGCGGCAGGTACAGGACGGCCTGGACGACGGCCCTGACCCGGGGCCGCAGCACGCTGTTGACGAGCAGGGCGAGGGCGATGGGGATCGGGAAGAAGAGGAGGAGCTGGAGGAGGAAGAGGACGAAGGTGTTCTCGACGGCGTGCCGGAACCCGGGGTCGGAGAGGACGCGTTCGAACTGGGCGAGGCCGACCCAGGGGCTCTCGAGCATGGCGGTGACGCCGTTGGTGGACACGTACGGGTCGTAGTCCTGGAAGGCGACCACGTTCCCGAGGATCGGGATGTAGTTGAAGACCAGGACGAGCAGGAGCGCCGGCACGGTCATGAGGAGGAGCGTGCGGTCGCGCCGGAAGCGCCGGCCGAGGGGGATCCTCCCGGTCCGGTGGTCCGGGCGGCGGTCGCGGCCCCGGGCGCCGTCGGGTCCCGGGCGGCGGGCACGGCGGCGGAGCCCGCCGCGGTGCGCGCCGGGCTCCGCGGCCGGGTCCGCCGTCTCGGTGTCGAGCGTGGTCACGGTCAGCTCGCCGCGGAGCCGGTGGTGTCCAGGAGCTTCCGGTACCAGTCGCGCAGCTGGTCGCCGCCCTTGCCCTTCCACTCGGAGACGGCCTGCTGCATGTCGGAGACCTTCTTGCGGCCGCGGACGATGTCCTTCTCCAGCTGCTCGAAGTCGTTCATGAGGCCGGTCCACCGGGACGGCTCGGTGACGGTCATGCCGTAGAAGGACGACTTGCTCGTGACGGCGCCCATCCGCTGCTGCCACTCGACCATGGCCTTCGTGACCTCGGGGGTGTCGGGGTGGGCGACGTAGGGGGCGGGGCTGGCGACGAACATCCAGGAGCTGTTGACCTCCAGGTTGCCGGCGTCGTTCTTGACGGGCAGGCCGTCCTTGACGGTGTGGTGGACGCCCTCGACCCCGTAGTCGGTGAGCATGCGTTCCTTGGTGCCGTAGGGGGCGGCCGTGAAGTCGGCGATGGCGAGGACGTCCTCGACGACCGCCTTGGAGCTGCCCTTCCGCACGAAGGCCCAGATGTTGGCGGGGTTGGTGGCCCACAGCTTCGGGGTGCCGCCGGCGTGGCCGGGGATGTCCATCGCGGCCATGGCGAACGTCGGGTTCTGGGCGGCCTGTTCGGAGGTCTTGGCGTACCAGTGGGAGAGGTCGTTGTTGTAGATCAGGACCTGGCCGGCGGTGAAGCGGTTGCCCGTGTCCCCCTGGTTCTGGGCCTTCTCGTCGGGGTGGACGACGCCGGAGTCGAAGAGCTTGCGGGTCCACTCCAGGGCTTCGAGGTACTCCGGCGTCTCGATGCGGTTGACCAACTTGCCGTCGACGAGGTGCCAGCCCAGCGCCTTGTCGCTGCCGGGGAGCACGCCGAACATGTTGTACGCGGTCCAGGTCATGTCGCCGCAGGCCCACACCTTCGCCTTGGCGCTGGTGATCTCCTTGGCGAGGGCGAGGAACTCGTCGGCGCTCTCGGGGAGTCGCCAGCCCTTCGCGTCGAAGAGGTCCTTGCGGTAGAAGGGCGCGATGTTGGTGACGTAGGAGGCCGGCATGGGCAGGCCGCGGAGCTTGCCGCCGAAGATGGAGCGCTGCCAGGCGTCGGTGGGGATCGCCGCGAGGTTGGGGTACGCCTTGACCTTGTCGCCGGAGAGGTACGGGCCGAGGTCCTCGAACTTGGCGTTGATGGCGGTCGGGATCTTGCCGCCGAGGTTCCAGCCGGGGATGACGACGACGTCGGGGATCTCGCTGGAGGCGAGGACGGCGCCCAGCTTCTGGTCGTAGACGTTGCCGTCCTGGTTCTGCCAGGTGACGTCCGTGCCGATGGCCTCGTTCATGGCCTTGTAGTACGGGTTGCCGGGGGCCGGCGGAGTGCCCCAGAGCGGCGCCATGACGGTGAGGGCGGTGCCCTTGCCCTTCCTGACCGGCACCGACGCCTTGAGTTCCGCGCTCGGGATGGCGCGGGTGAAGCCGGCGGCCGAGCCGTTCCTCGGGGTGATGTCGGGGGTGACGACGGTGCCCGCGACGAACGTGGGAAGGATCTTCGCGGCGTCCTTGCCGGTGGTGGTGCCGTCCTTCTTCCCGGTGTCCTCGCCGCCGCCGCAGGCCGAGAGCAGCGGTACGCCGCCGGCCACCGCGGCTGCGACGGCGGTGGCCGTGAGGAAGCTCCTCCGGCTCGGGGCGGATCTCCGGGAGCCCGTGGAGACGGCGTTCGGCGTCATTGCGTCAACCCTTCATGGCACGCGCCAGGGCATACGGCGACCGAGGGGTCGCCGGCCGGCTGCGGTGGTGGAGATGGATCCGGCGGGGCGAAGCCCCGGGCGCCGTCGACCGTCGAGTCGAAGCGCTTCGACATTGCTGCGAGGTTAAGTGACCGTCACAGGCGCGGCAAGAGCCGTTCCCGAGATTCTCGGCCTTCGGGCCGCTTCGACAGCCCGCCAAGACCCCCTGCGCATAAGGGAAGTGGGCCGCATGCACGCCTTGACACCCACTGCCCGCCCACGCAGCATCGAAGCGCTTCGAAAACCTTCCTCCCTCCTCTGCCTAGGGATCCGCACGTGACCGCAGACCGGCCGCCCTTCCGTGACCCCGACCTCCCCGTCGCCCGGCGCGTCGACGACCTCCTCCACCGCCTCACCCCCGACGAACGCCTCGCCCTCCTCCACCAGTTCACGCCCGGCGTCGAGCGCCTCGGCCTCGCCACCTTCCGCACCGGCCAGGAGGCCCTGCACGGCGTCGCCTGGATGGGCCCGGCCACCGTCTTCCCGCAGGCCGTCGGACTCGGCGCGACCTGGCACCCCGACCTCGTGCGCCGGGTAGGCGAGGCGGTGTCCCGCGAAGCGCGCGCGATGCGCGCCAAGGACGACCGGGTCGGCCTCAACGTGTGGGCCCCGACGGTGAACCTGCTCCGCAACCCGCTGTGGGGACGCGGCGAGGAGGGCTACTCGGAAGACCCCCACCTCACGTCCGTGATCGCCACCGCCTTCACCCGCGGGCTGCGCGGCGACCACCCCCTGTACTGGCGCACCGCGCCCGTCCTCAAGCACTGGCTCGCGCACAACAACGAGGCCGCGCGCGACACCTCGTCGGCCTCCGTCCGGCCACGCGTGCTGCACGAGTACGACCTGCGGGCCTTCCGGGGCGCCGTCGAGGCCGGCGCTGTCGCCGGGGTGATGCCCGCGTACAACCTGGTCAACGGCCGCCCGAACCACCTCTCCCCGTACCTGGAGACGGAGTTGCGCGACTGGACGGACCAGGAGCTGCTCGTCTGCTCCGACGCGGGCGCGCCGTCCAACCTGGCCGACTCCCAGGCCTACTTCGCCACCCACGAGGAGGCCGTGGCGGCGGCACTGCGCGCCGGCGTCGACTCCTTCACCGACCACGGCACGGACGCCTCGATCATCCTGGGCCGGCTGCGCGGGGCCCTGGAGCGCGGACTGATCGACCACGAGGACGTGGACCGGGCGGTACGGCGGCAGTTGACCATGCGGTGCCTGCTCGGCGAGTTCGACCCTGACTCCGGCCCGTACGCCGACGAGGACCGCTTCGACACCCCCGAGCACCGCGGGCTGGCCCGCGAAGCCGCGGAGGCGGCGATCGTCCTGCTCAGGAACCAACCGGCGCCCGGCACCGGACCGCTGCTCCCGCTCGCCGACGACGGAGGCCGGATCGCGGTGGTCGGCCTCCTCGGCGACGCCTGCAAACTGGACTGGTACAGCGGCGCGCTGCTCCACCGCTCGTCCCCGCTCGACGGTCTCCGGGAGCGCTTCGGCGCCTACCGCGTCACCTTCGCCGAGGGCGTGGACCGCATCCGTCTCCGTACCGCGTCCGGCACCCGGCTGCGGGTCCCCGACGCCGGGGACGCGGAGCTCGTACCGGACACCGGGGCCGCCCTCGACCCGGCACTCGTCGCCGGCCGCACCGACCTGCCACCGCTGACCGCCGACGCGGAGGGCTCCGAACTCGCCCTCGTCGACTGGGGCGACGGTGTGCTGACGCTGCGCGCCCCCGACGGCCGCTACCTCTCGGTCGCCGAGGACGGCCTCGTCCGCGCCTCGGCGGACGAGCCCGGCGGCTGGGTCGTCCAGGAGACGTTCCGGCTCGAATCCCATGGGGACGGGCACCTCCTTGTGCACCTCGGGACGGGGGGCTACGTCTCTGTCGCCGCCGCGGGCGTGAAGGTTGCCGCCGATCGCACAACCGCCGAGACGTTCACGGTCGAGACGGTCGAGCGGGGCGAGGACGCGGTCACCCGCGCCGCCGCCGCGGCCGACGTGGTCGTGGTCGTCGCCGGCAACGACCCGCACCTCAACGGCCGCGAGACCGAGGACCGTACGACGCTCGCCCTCCCCGCCCACCAGGACCGCCTGTGGCGGGCCGCACACGCCGCCAACCCCCGGACGGTCCTCGTCCTCTCCTCTGCCTACCCGTACGCCGTCCCCGAAGCGGCGGCGACGCTTCCCGCGCTCCTCTGGACCGCCCACGGCGGCCAGGCGGCGGGCACGGCCCTCGCCCGCGTCCTCGCCGGCGACGTCTCCCCCGCCGGCCGACTCCCCCAGACCTGGTACGCCTCCGACGACGACCTGCCCGACATGCTCGACTACGACGTCATCGGCGGACGCCAGACCTACCTCTACTTCGACGGGACGCCGCTCTTCCCCTTCGGCCACGGCCTGACGTACACGACCTTCGGCTACGACGAACTGACCGCCGCCGTCGACGGACCCACGGTCCACGTCTCCTGCACCGTCACCAACACCGGCCCCGTCGCCTCGGACGAGGTGCTCCAGATCTACGCCCGCGCCGTCGCCCCCTCCGTCCCCCGCCCCCACCGCGCCCTCGTCGCCCACGACCGGACCCACCTCGCCCCCGGCACCTCCACCACCCTCACCTTCGAAGTGCCCCTGCCCGCCCTCGGCCACTGGGACGTGGCCCACGGCCGCTGGCTCGTCGAACCCGGCGCGTACGAGATCCAGGCCGGCCCGTCCAGTACGGACATCCGCCGCACGGTCCGCATCGAAGTGGCCGGCCCCACCCCGGCCCCACGCCCGGTCGTCCTCGAAGGCCTCGCGGCCGCCGACTACGACGACCAGTCCGCCACCGTCATCGTCGACCGCACCAAGACCTCGGGCGACGCGGTGACCCCGTCCTCACCGGACGCCCCCGGCACCCTCCTGTACCGCTCCTGCGACTTCGCCGGCGGTGTCACCGAGGTGGCCCTCGGCGTCGCGGGCGAAGGCGCGGTCGAGGTGTCGCTCCCCTCCGGCCGCCCGGTCCGCGTCGAGGTGCCGGACACGGGCGGCCCGTACGCGTACCGCACCCTGAACGCCCCCTTGGACGCCCAGGACGTCACGGACCTTCGCGTCATGCTCCACGGGTCGGTACGTCTCGCCCACCTGGACTTCCGCGGCTGACCCTCGCCCCGCAGCCCGAGGGCCCGGCATCGGAGCGCCTCCGCGAGCTGGTTCGGTCGGCCAAGGTCAGGAGCGTCAAGGGCATGTGGGACGGTCGCCGCTCCCCCAAACTGAACGGCGCCACCTGGACGAACGTGAAGGGGCGCGCCGCCGATTCGACGATGTGGTCGAGCTGCGCGGCCTGGTCTGCCGTGACCGTCACTCCGGTCTACCGCATGGCCAGGCACCCCGGGCCGGAGTCCGAGGTCACCATGACGGCGCGCTGCATGGAGGCGGGTGCGCGTGGGAGTCGGAGCCGACACCGCAGCCCGGGGCCGGCGCGATGGGGTGCGCGGCGCACACGGCGATCACGGGGCACACCAGGTTCGCCGTGTGCCTGGAGTGCATCGCGCTGGTGACGACGGAGCCCGCGGGTGGGGAGGGCGGTGGCTGGTGATCCCGTGCGACTAAGGACAGTGCGAGGTGGAGGCGAGGTGCGGTCGTTCCATACGGAATGCACGGCTCGCAGAGCGGGTGTGTACTGGAAGGGAGTGGGCGAGTGTCATAGGGCGCTGGAGACGACTCCCTGCAGTGGGTGCTGCCGTGCTGATGACTTCCGAGTCGCCGACGCCGCCTTCAGTGATCCACCACCCCTCCGCCTCGCGAGGGGACGGCACCAGTGCGGCACCACCGGGGCTGACCGTCGCGACAAGTCGAGCGGTAAGTCGAGCCATGAGTGAAACATTCAACACCGAACGTCTGCATGTCGGGGCCACCATTCCCGTAGGGGTCGGCCCGGTCGGGGTGGCGGTGGATGTCCACGACCAGGTGTTCGTCACGAACAGCGGAAGCGGCACGGTGTCGGTGGTCAAATCGACGACCAATACCGTGACCACCACCATCGGGGTCGGGTTCGGGCCGGTGAGCGTGGCGACCGATCCACAGTTCGGCGTTTTCGTGGCCAATGCCGGTGGCAGCACCGTGTCAGTGATCGACAGGTTCAATCACCCCGTCGCGACCCTCGACCTGGGTGGCCCCTCCGGACCGCCGCCCGGAACGGTGAGGGTGGCCGTCGATCACCTTCCGGGCCGTGCCTACGTGACCCATCACGTAGGGCAGAGGTTGTCGACGATCCACACGAGCGCCAACCCTCCCCTCGTCTGGCCTTTCGCCATGGAGGTCCAGGGTCCCTTGGGTATCGCGATCGATCCCGTGAAGCACGTCGCGTACGTGACGCAACCGGATCTCGGCACGGTGTCGGTGATCGATCCCGTGGCCGATGAGGTCACGGCGACGATTCCCGTGGGTCACCGACCCACCGGCATCTCGATCGACGCCCCCAGACGCCGTGCCTACGTAGCCGACTCCGGCTTCACGACGGTGTCGATCATCGACATGACGACCGGCGCGGTCCACGATGTCGACGTCGCCTCACATCCGGTCGCCGTGGCCGTCGACGCGAAGGGGAACGCGTACGTGAGCCTGTCCGACGGCGCGGTGAGGGTGATCGATGCGGAGTCGAGCAGTGTCAGTGCGGCGATTCCCGTCGGATCCAAGCCGGAGGGCTTGGCTGTCGAGCCCCACAGCAATCGTCTCTATGTCGCCAACAGGGGCGACGGCACCGTCTCGGCGATCGACCTCGCCGGCGGATAGCCGCCCCGGCGCGAGCGGCCGGGAGCGGCCGCACGGGTTCGCGGGTGAGTCCGCGCCCCGGTCACAACAGACCTGCACGGAGCCGTCGGTGGTGCTCTCGGTGGTTCCCGTACCGCCCGCCGCGGTGTACGAGGAGGGCGGGGACGGACAGGGGCAGGGCTGGCGATCAGATCGCGGACAAAATCTGACCTAGATGCCGCCTACTGTCGTCTGCGGCCAGGCAACGCGAAGGTTCGGCCACCGCTCAGTGCGGTGCTCACCTCAGCAGACAGCAGGCAAGGAGCGACGTGACAATTCTGGTTACTGGTGCGACGGGAACTCTGGGGAGCCACGTGGTCGAGCGGCTTCGGCACGCCGGACAGAGGGTTCGCGCGCTCACGCGTACCCCAGCTGCGGTGACCGGTCTGCCCGACGACGTCGAAGTGGTGGGCGGCGACCTCACGAAGCCGCAGACGTTGGCAGCGGCTCTCGACGGAGTCTCCGCCGTGCACCTGCTCGGAGCCACCGGGCACGACCACGCCCCGTTGCGTACAGGGCGGCAGATCATGGCGATGGCCGCCGAGGCGGGTGTACGGCGGCTGACGGTCTTGTCGGCCGGCGAAGAAGGGGAGTTGGAGCAAGCCGTGCGTGACAGCGGCCTGGAGTGGACGTTCGTCTGGCCGGTCGACTTCATGTCCAACGTGTTGGGATGGGCTGAGGTCATCCGCAATACGGGGGAGGTCCGCGAGCCGTACGCGAATCGCCGGACCGCTTCGGCCGACGAGACGGATGTCGCCGACGTTGTCGCTACCGTGCTTACCGGGGGCGGCCACGCGGGAAGGAGCCTCATCGTGTCGGGGCCCGAAGCGCTCACGCCGGCCGACAAGGTGTCCGCCGTCGCGGCGGCGACCGGCCGTGAGATCCGGTTCACCGAGCTGACCGATGATCAGGCACGTCGGCAATGGCGGGTCGAGGGCTGGCCCGAGGAGGGCATCGAGTTCATGCTGCGCATGTGGGCGACCGTCCCCGAGACCGTGGCCAGGGTGACTTCAGCGGTCGAGGAAGTCGTCGGCCGTCCGCCGCGGACCTTCGCCCAATGGGCCGCTGCACACGCTGACGCCTTCCGCCCCTGACAGGGGTCCCGTGGCGGATCGCGCGCGACGGGTTCGTCCAGGTCCAGCGGAGTACGGGACACAACCGCCGACCGTCCTCGCAGGGCTTCACCCAGCGCAGCCGTCCGGGAGCCACCGCCTTCCGGACGCACGGCCGCTCGGCGGCGGCGGATTTCAGGGGGAGATCCTCAACCACCGCACGACGGGCCGAAGTCGATGCTGCCTCGGGAGTGGCCGTGACGGCGTCAGCCCTGGCCGTCACGCCCGTCTACCGCATGGCCAGGCACCCCGGGCCGGGGGCCGGGTTCACCGTGACCGCGCGCTGCGTGGACGGCGGGTGCGCGTGGAAGTCGGAGCCGACCCCGCTGCCCTGTCCGGGGCCGGCGGGGTCGGATGCGAGGCGCACGGCGTGGCCGCGGGGCGCGCCACGTTCGCCGCCCGTGTGGAGTGGATCGCGCGCGTGACGACTTGGGGCACGGGCAGAGGAGGCGGTGGCTGACGCGGCCGGGGCTCGCTTCTCCTGCTCAGCCGCGGAGGGTGTCGATGGCCTTCTCGATGCGACGTCGGCGCGTGTCGGCCCCCTTCGCGCTCTCGATGGCGAGCACGTGCCGGCGCTTGTGGGTGTGGGAAAGGCTGTCGTATGCGGCGCGGATGAAGGGGTCTTCGTCCAGGGCCGCGGCGAAGTCCGGCGGCTCGACGACGACGCGGGGCTCGGTGTCGAGCTCCAGCTCGACCTCGACCTCCTCGCCGGTCTCGACACCCGCGGCCTCGCGGTTGGCTTTGCTGAGGCCGATCAGGTGGCGGCCCCGCATGATGGCGATCCTGCTCTTCCAGGAGTGGCCGTTGACGGTGATCGTCACCGGCGGGCGGGCGCCTCCGTCGAGCGCGGCCACCACCTCGGGCGGAACTTCCAGGCCGCGCATGCGCTCGGGCGGCTCGACGTGGGACAGAAACTTCATGGTCTTCCTCCTGTTGGTCTGCCGGTTCGCCGCGGGCCCGGCCGCCGGCTCCGACGGCCGGGCACCGGCGGGCCCGAGGATCGTAGCGTCGGGCTTCCGTGCCCCGTCGGCACATCTCGGCCGCGTCGTGGGCCAGTTCCCGTCCTGGGCGCCTCCGGGTTCCAGGATCCGCACCACGCAGGGGAGTTCGGTGTCCGTCGCTTCCGCGTGTGGGCTGTCCGGGTGCAGGCGGCCCCGCCCCGGACGGGCTGGACGAAGGCTTTGACCAGGGGCACTCCTCCGGGCTCGCCGAGCGCGGAGCGGAGGGGCCTGTTCCGCCAACCCGGTCGGCAAGCGCGGCGCTTGAGAGCTCCGACGGACGGGGCCAAAGATCATTTACAGGGCATACTCGTGTGATCATGAACGGCGATTCCGGCCGCTCGCCGGATCTCTCCTATCGATTGCAGAGGACTATGAAGCCCACCGCGTTCGTCCGTGCCCGGCACGGACTGCTTGTTCTTGCCGCCTCCCTCGGAATCGTCTTCGGCCTCTCGGCCGCTCCGGCCCAGGCAGCCGGTCCGGACTACTACCTGGCCACCGTCGAGATCCGCGCGGAGCACTCCGGCCAGTGCCTCGAGGTCGCGGACTGGAGCAAGGCGAACGGCGCGGCCGTCCGCCAGTGGCCCTGCACCGGTGGCGACAACCAGAAGTGGCACCGCTACTCCCCCGCGGGTGACCCCGGGGCGTACTACTACGTGAACGCCAACAGCGGCAAGTGCCTGGAGATCGGCGGCTGGGCGCGCTACAACGGTGCGCCCGCGAACCAGTGGGACTGCCACTGGGGCCTCAACCAGACCTTCCACGGCCAGTTCAACTTCGTCATGGACTTCTCGTACGCCGCGAACAAGTGCCTGGAAATAGCCGACTGGAGCACGCAGGCGGGCGCCCCCGCGCGGCTGTGGTCGTGCACCACGGGTGCCAACCAGTCGTTCGGCATCAAGGCCGTGGACTGGTAGACCCCTGGCCGGGCGTCGGGCAGCTGCCCGACGCCCGCTCGTTCACACGGATGAACAGTCAGTTGCGCCGGATGGACACCCGTCCCCGGCGCACTCTTCGTGCAGGGCGCATCCGCGGTCCCGAAGAAGCGCACCGTCAGTGCCGAGCGCGAGGTGCCCCAGGTCAGTTCCCGTCCTCGACGCCTCCGGGTCCCAGGGCCCGTACCGCGTAGGGAAGTTCGGTGTCCGTCGATTCCACGTGCAGGCCGTCCGGGGTGCGGGTCACCCGGTAGACCGCCGCCGGGGCGCCCCCGTGGTCCGGGACCGTGACGGTGGTCGTGGTGCCAGGTGGGGCTCCGGGGGCCACCAGGAGGGTCAGGCCGTCGAGCCAGGCGCCGTCGGGGCGGGAGGCGTCGGCGGCGAGGGGGAGGACGGCGCCGGGGCGGACGTAGAGGGGGAGGTCGTGGAGGTCGTGGGTCTCGTGGCGCCAGGCGGGGCCGGTGACCGTCTCGCCGGTGAGCAGGTGGGTCCAGGCGCCCTCGGGGACGTACACCTCGACGGTGCCGCCGGGGCTCATCACGGGTGCCACGAGGAGGTCGGGGCCGAGCATGTACTGGCGGTCGAGGGTGCGGCAGGCGGGGTCGTCGGGGAATTCGAGGAGCATGGGGCGCATGAGGGGGACGCCCGTCGTGTGGGCCTCGACGGCGGCGGCGTACAGGTAGGGCATGAGGCGGTGCTTGAGGCGGGTGAAGCGGCGGGCGACGGCGACGGCGGTGTCGCCGAACTCCCAGGGGACGCGGTAGGAGTCGCTGCCGTGCAGTCTGCTGTGCGAGGAGAGGAGTCCGAAGGCGAGCCAGCGGGTGAAGACCTCGGGGTCGGGGGTGCCCTCGAAGCCGCCGATGTCGTGGCTCCAGAAGCCGAAGCCGCTGAGGGAGAGGGAGAGGCCGCCGCGCAGTGACTCGGCCATGGCCTCGAAGGAGGCCCAGCAGTCGCCGCCCCAGTGCACGGGGAACTGCTGGCCGCCGGCGGTCGCGGAGCGGGCGAAGAGGACGGCCTCGCCGGTGCCGCGCTCCTTCTCCAGGAGTTCGAAGACGGTCCGGTTGTAGAGCTGGGCGTAGTAGTTGTGCATGCGGGCGGGGTCGGAGCCGTCGTGCCAGACGACGTCGGTCGGGACGCGCTCGCCGAAGTCGGTCTTGAAGCAGTCGACGCCCTGGGCGAGCAGGGGGCGCAGCTTGTCCTGGAACCAGGTCCTGGCCTCGGGGTTCGTGAAGTCGACGAGGGCCATGCCGGGCTGCCAGAGGTCCCACTGCCAGATGTCGCCGTTCGGCCGGCGGACCAGGAGGCCGCGCTCGGCGCCCTCCGCGAAGAGCTCGGACTTCTGGGCGATGTAGGGGTTGATCCAGAGGCCGACGCGCAGGCCGCGTTCCTTGAGGCGGGCGATCATGCCGGCCGGGTCGGGGAAGGTCCCGGGGTCCCAGCGGAAGTCCGACCACTGGTACTCGCGCATCCAGAAGCAGTCGAAGTGGAAGACGGAGAGCGGGATGTCGCGCTCGGCCATGCCGTCGACGAAGGAGGTGACGGTCGCCTCGTCGTACCGGGTGGTGAACGACGTCGTCAGCCACAGGCCGAAGGACCAGGGCGGCGGCAGGGCGGGGCGGCCGGTCAGCGCGGTGTAGCGGGCGAGGACCTCCTTGGGGGTGGGGCCGGCGACGACGAGGTACTCCAGGGTCTGGTCCTCGACGCTGAACTGGACCTGGCCGACGGCCTCGGACCCGACCTCGAAGGAGACGCGTCCCGGGTGGTCGACGAAGACGCCGTAGCCGCGGGAGGAGAGGTAGAAGGGGATGTTCTTGTAGGCCTGTTCGCTGCTGGTGCCGCCGTCGGCCTGCCAGATGTCGACGCTCTGGCCGTTCTTCACGAAGGGCGTGAAGCGTTCGCCGAGGCCGTAGATCTGCTCGCCGACGCCGAGCGCGAGCTGGACGGCCATGTGGTGGGCGCCGTCGGGGGTGGTGACGAACGCGGTGCCCTTGCGGCCGGCCTCGGTGAGGGGCCGCCCGTCGGCGTCCGTGAAGTGCAGCGTCCAGGGCGCCGAGCGGTCGAGGCGCAGGCGCAGCGGCCCGGAGGCGAGTTCGACGACGGGTCCGTCCTCGCGCACCGCGCCGGCGGCCGGTCCGCCGTCCGCGAGGGCGAAGTCCGGTCCGCGGCGGGTCTTTCCGGCGTGGTGGGTGACGCGGACCCCGATGACACCCTCGGCGTGGGCGCGGCACTCCACGGTCAGGAGGGCCGAGTTCAGGGTGTCGCCGCGGGTCAGGACCCGCTTGACGGAGGCGTGGGCGGTGAAGCGGTCGACTTCGGTGCGCAGGTCGCGGACTTCGGTGGCGTACGAGGCGTGGACACCCTCGCGCATCAGCCAGAAGCCGTCGGTGAACTTCATGCTGGTCCTTGGGGACGGGGTCGGAGGGGCTCCACGGAGCCCCCAATAGTTATCCCAGAAAACAAAACGGTGAACCAGCCCCGCCGACCCCTGGACCTCCCTCGACAGAAAACGCTTTCACGAACCGTGTGCGAAGCATTGACGAAACACGAACGCCCCCCTAACTTCATGCCCGTTGCACTTCGTACGTCATATATGAGACGCGATACACGAGATCTGAGAGTGCTCCATGGCCTTCGCCCCCAGCCCCATCCCCTCCCGCACCCAGTACGTCCTGGAAGCGATCAAGCACGACATCCTCACCGGAGGGCTCAGACCCGGCCAGGCGCTCGTGGAGACCGAACTCGCCGCGCGGTTCGGGGTGTCGAAGACCCCGGTCCGCGAGGCGCTCAAGACCCTCGCGGGCAGCGGGCTCGTGGTGATGAGCCAGTACAAGGGCGTCACGGTCCGCATGGTCGACGCGGACATGGCCCGCGCCGTCTACGACGTACGGCTGCTCCTGGAGCCCGAGGCGGTCCGCCGCGCCGTCGCCTCGGGCGCCCCCCTCGACGCGGCCCACGAGGCGCTGCGCCGGGCCGCCGGAGCCGAGGATCCGGCGGAACGCTCCCTGGCCAACCGGGAGTTCCACCGGTCCTTGTACCTGCCCTGCGGCAACCCGCTCCTCGGCCGGATGCTCGACGAGGTCCGCGACCAGGCCGCCCTGGTCTCCACGGTCGCCTGGGCCGCCGTCCCCTCCTGGGAACGCGAGGCCTCGGAGCACGAGGAGATCCTGCGACTCGCCGTCGCGGGCGACGTCGAAGGGGCCGGCCGCGCCGTGCACGACCACATCGCCTCGTTCGTCGAACGCGCCTTCCCATAGCGGGCGCCTGCCGGCCGCGCGGGGCCCGCGGCCCGGCCACCGCGAAACGGCCACGGCCAACCGGCCACCGGCACCGCCACTGCACCGGCCACCGGCCACCGCGGCCGGCCCCCGAAGCGCGACCACCGCGAACGACCACCGCAACCGACCCCCGAAGCGCGACCACCGCGACCGACGACCGCGACCAGCCGCCGAAGTCCGGCGCCGACGCGACCGCGCCGCCCAGCCACCTCCCCCCTGAACAGCGGGCGGGCGCCCACGCCGTGAGCACCCGGCCCGTGAGTGAACTGCGAGGCACCATGGAATTCGAGACACTGAGGGCCGCCCTCGCCGATGTCGTGGCGATCCCGGTCACCCCCTTCGCCGAGGACGGCTCGGTCGACACCGCCGCCCACCGCGCCCTGCTGCGGCGGCTGCTCGACGGCGGGGTGCGCACCCTCACCCCGAACGGCAACACCGGCGAGTTCTACGCCCTCGCCCCCGAGGAGCGTCGAGCCGTCACCGAGGCGACCGTCGAGGAGGCGGGCGGCCGCGCCGTGATCCTGGTCGGCGTCGGCCACGACGTGCCGACCGCGGTCGAGGCCGCCCGGCACGCCCACGCCACCGGCGCCGACATGGTGATGGTCCACCAGCCCGTCCACCCGTACGTCTCCGAGAGCGGCTGGGTCGACTACCACCGGGCCATCGCCGAGGCGGTCCCGGAGCTCGGTGTCGTCCCCTACATCCGCAACCCGCTCCTGAGCGGGGCCCGGCTGGCGGAGCTCGGCGCCGCCTGCCCCAACGTCGTCGGGGTGAAGTACGCGGTGCCGGACGCGGCCCGGTTCGCCGGCTTCGCCCGGGACGCGGGCCTCGACCGGTTCGTGTGGGTGGCGGGTCTCGCCGAGCCGTACGCTCCCGCGTACTTCGCGAGCGGCGCCACCGGCTTCACCTCCGGCCTGGTCAACGTCTCCCCCGCGCTCTCCCTGGAGATGCTGCACGCGCTGCGGGCCGGCGACTACCCGACCGCGATGAAGGTGTGGGAGCGGATCCGCCGCTTCGAGGAGCTGCGGGCGGCGAACGGCAGTGCCGACAACGTGACCGTCGTCAAGGAGGCCCTCGCCTCCCTCGGCCTGTGCCGCCGCGCCATCCGGCCGCCAAGCCGCGAACTGCCCGACGCGGCACGGGCCGAGGTCGCGGCCATCGCCGGCGGGTGGCCGATATGAGCCACGAGCCCGCCGGCACCAGCCCCGAACCCGACGAGACGAGCCACGTGCCCGACGAGACGAGCCACGAGCCCGCCGGCACGAGCCCCGGACGCGACGAGACGAGCCCCCCGCCCACCGACGCGGGCCCCGCGCCCACCGACGCGGGCGACGGGCCCGGCGGCGCGGGCCGGAAGCCCGAGGAGTTCCGCAGTCACCAGTGGTACGGCACGGACGGGCTGCGCTCGTTCAGCCATCGCGCGCGGACCCGGCAACTCGGGTACCTGCCCGAGGAGCACCTCGGCAAGCCGGTGATCGCGATCCTGAACACCTGGTCCGACATCAACCCCTGCCACGTCCATCTGCGCGACCGGGCCCAGGCCGTGAAGCGGGGGGTGTGGCAGGCCGGCGGCTTCCCGCTGGAGTTCCCGGTGTCCACCCTGTCGGAGACCTTCCAGAAGCCGACGCCGATGCTGTACCGCAACCTCCTGGCCATGGAGACGGAGGAGTTGCTGCGCTCGTACCCGGTGGACGGGGCCGTCCTGATGGGCGGCTGCGACAAGACGACGCCGGCGCTGCTCATGGGCGCCGCCTCGGTGGACCTGCCGACCGTGTTCGTGCCGGCCGGTCCGATGCTGCCGGGCCACTGGCGGGGCGAGACGCTCGGCTCCGGCACGGACATGTGGAAGTACTGGGACGAGAAGCGGGCGGGGCTGATCGGCGACTGCGAGATGGCCGAGCTGGAGAGCGGGCTCGCCCGCTCCCCCGGTCACTGCATGACGATGGGCACGGCGTCCACGCTCACCGCCGCCGCCGAGACCCTGGGCGTGACGGTGCCCGGCGCCTCGTCGGTGCCGGCCGTCGACTCCGGGCACGACCGGATGGCCGCCGCGTCGGGCCTGCGGATCGTCGAGCTCGTACGGCGTGACCTGCGGCTGTCGCAGGTGCTGACCCGGGAGGCGTACGAGGACGCGGTCGCCGCGGTCCTGGCGCTCGGCGGCTCGACCAACGCGGTCATCCATCTGATCGCCATGGCCGGGCGCTCCGGGGTGACGCTGACGCTCGACGACTTCGACCGGATCGCCAGGACCGTGCCGGTGCTCGCGAACCTGCGGCCCGGCGGACGGTACCTGATGGAGGACTTCCACTTCGCGGGCGGCATGACGGGGTTCCTTTCCCGGCTCACCGACGTGCTGCACCTGGACCGGCCGACCGTCTCGCACACGAGCCTGCGCGAGCAGCTCGCCGGCGCCCTCGTGCACGACGACGAGGTGATCCGGGACCGGGCGAGGCCGCTGGCCGCCGAGGGCGGGGTCGCGGTGCTGCGCGGCAACCTCTGCCCGGACGGCGCCGTCATCAAACACATCGCGGCCGAGCCGCGGCTGCTGAAGCACACCGGCCCGGCGGTCGTGTTCGACGACTACCGGACGATGCAGCGGACCATCGACGACCCGTCGCTCGGCATCACCGCCGACCATGTGCTCGTGCTGCGCGGCGCGGGGCCAAAGGGCGGCCCGGGCATGCCCGAGTACGGGATGCTGCCCATCCCCCGGTACCTCCTGGAGCAGGGCGTGCGGGACATGGTCCGGATCTCCGACGCCCGGATGAGCGGGACGAGTTACGGGGCCTGTGTGCTGCACGTGGCGCCCGAGTCCCATGTCGGCGGACCTCTTGCCCTCGTCCGTACGGGCGATACGATCACCCTCGACGTCGCGGCACGCTCCCTCCACCTGCACGTCACGGACGAGGAGCTGACCGGCCGTCGGGCCGTGTGGACATCACCGCCGGCCCGGTACGAGCGCGGCTACGGCGCGCTGTACATGGAGCAGATCTCCCAGGCCGACACCGGCTGCGATTTCACGTTCCTGGCCAGGTCCGGAACCACCCCCGATCCGTACGCGGGCTGACCCCCGCCCCGCACCCGATCCGTACGCGGGCCGAACCCGGCCCCGCACCACCCCCGATCCGTACGCGGGCTGACCCCCGCCCCGCACCGCCCCGTACCACCGTCCGAGAACCCGCCCCGCCCCGCCTGTCCGAAATCTCGAACGTCGTTCGCGAAGCGCTTCACCGAGAACGGAGCCGCCGTCATGGCCTCAGCTGTGACCCCACCGCCCCGAGCCGTCCCGGCACGGGCGCGCCGTCGCACGGGAGCGACCCCCCGCCGACTGCCGTACCTGCTGATCGCCCCCGCCGGACTGCTGATGCTGGGCTTCATCGCCTACCCGGTGCTCAGCGTCTTCTACTACAGCCTCCAGCACTACAACCCCACGAAGCCCTGGCGGAACGGGTTCGCGGGCCTCGACAACTTCACGCGGATCTTCACCGACGACCCGCACTTCTGGGGCACGCTGAGCTTCAGCCTCAAGTGGGTCGTGGTCGAGGTGACGCTCCAGCTGCTGTTCGGGCTCGCGCTCGCCCTCATCGTGAACCAGACCTTCGTCGGCCGCGCCCTGGGCCGGGCCCTGGTCTTCTCGCCCTGGGCGGTCTCGGGCGTGCTCACCTCGGCGATCTGGGTGCTGCTCTACAACTCCCAGACCGGCATCAGCCGTTATCTGGCGGACCTGGGCCTGGGCTCGTACGGCACGTCCTGGCTCTCCGACACGGCGACCGTGTTCCCCGCGGCCATCGTCGCCGACCTCTGGCGCGGGGTGCCGTTCTTCGCCATCCTCATCCTGGCCGACCTCCAGTCCGTACCGAAGGACCTGTACGAGGCGGCCGAGGTCGACGGGGCGGGCCGCATCCGCCAGTTCGTCCACATCACGCTCCCCCACATCCGGGACGCGATCGTCCTGTCGACGCTGCTGCGGGCGGTCTGGGAGTTCAACAACGTCGACCTGCTGTACACGCTGACGGGCGGCGGGCCCGCGGGCGAGACGACGACCCTCCCGCTGTACATCGCGCACACCAGCGTCGACGCCCACAACTTCGGATACGCCTCCGCCCTCACCACGGTGGCGTTCGTGATCCTTCTCTTCTGCTCGATGGTCTATCTGCGCCTGAGCAAGTTCGGAGGCGACGGCAAGTGACAGCCGAGTCCACCCTCAGCGCGGCCCCGGCCGCCCCCACGACCGCCCCGCAGGACGCCCCGCCGCCCGGCACGACCCCGCCCGCACCCGCCCGCGGCAGGCGCCGGGCCTGGGACGAGGTGCCCCGCTGGCAGATCTACCTGCCGCTGGGGATCTACCTCCTCTTCACCCTCGTCCCCTTCTACTGGATCCTGCTGTTCGCGCTGCGGCCCGCCGGCTCCACCTCGCTCGTGCCCTGGCCGATGACCAGCGCGCACTTCGAGAAGGTCTGGAACGAGCGCAGCTTCGGCGTCTTCTTCCAGAACAGCCTGCTCATCGGCGTCGCGGTCCTGGTGATGACGACGGTCGTCGCCCTCGCCGGCGGCTACGCGCTCGCCCGCTTCGACTTCCGGATCAAGAAGGGCTTCATGCTGGCCCTGCTCTGCTCCCAGTTCGTGCCGGGCGCGCTGCTCCTCGTACCGCTCTTCCAGATCTTCGCCGAACTGCGGATGATCAACTCGCTCGGCAGCGTCATCATCGCCGAGACCGTCTTCCAGCTCCCGCTGTCGATGATCCTCATCAGCGGCTTCATCAGGAACGTGCCGTACTCCCTGGAGGAGGCGGCCTGGGTCGACGGCTGCAACCGGTTCCACGCCTTCCGGATCGTCGTCCTGCCGCTGCTCCGTCCCGGCCTGGTCGCCGTCGGCTCGTTCGCCTTCGTCCACGCCTGGAACCACTTCCTCTTCGCCCTGATGTTCCTCAGCAGCCAGGACAAGCAGACCATCCCGGTCGGACTCAACACTCTGATGGGCGCCGACAGCGTCGACCTCGGCGCGCTCGCCGCGGGCGGGGTCATCGCCGCGGTCCCCGTCGTCGTCGTCTTCGCCTTCATCCAGAAGTGGCTGGTCACCGGCTTCAGCGCCGGGGCGGTGAAGGGATGAACGGCACCCACACGGACAAGGAAGACATGAACACCGCACGCACCCCGCTGCCGGTCGTCCTCGCGGGCGCCCGCGGCCACGGCCGCAGCCACCTCCTCAACATCCGCCGCCTCGAAGAGCGCGGGCTCGTCCGGCTCGCCGGGATCTGCGAACTGCGCCCGCTGGACGCGGCCGAACTGGACGGCATCGGGGACCCGGAGCAGTCCGCCGACTTCGAGGCGCTCCTCGCCTCCACCGGCGCCCGGATCGCCGTGCTCTCCACCCCCATCCAGACCCACGCCGACATGACCCTCGCCGCCGCCCGGCACGGGGCGCACATCCTCCTGGAGAAGCCGCCGGCCCCGTCGTACGCGGAGTTCCGCAGGATGGCCGACGGCGTCGAGGCGGCCGGCGTGGCCTGCCAGATCGGCTTCCAGTCGCTCGGCTCGCACGCCGTGCCGGCGATCCGCCGCATGGTCGAGGACGGCGTCATCGGCGAACTCCTCGGGGTCGGCGCGGCCGGCGCCTGGGTCCGCGACGAGGCCTACTTCCGGCGCGCCCCCTGGGCCGGACACCGGCGGCTGGGCGGCGTCGACGTCGTCGACGGGGCACTCACCAACCCCCTCGCCCACGCCGTCGCCACGGCGCTCGCGCTCTCCGGCTCCACGCGTGCCGAGGACGTCGAGCACATCGAGACCGAGCTGTTCCACGCCCACGCGATCGAGTCCGACGACACCTCCGCGGTACGGGTGGTGACCTCGGCCGGCACCCAGGTCACGGTCGCCGCGACGCTCTGCGCCGAGAAGTCCTCGGAGCCGTACGTGATCGTCCACGGCGCCCAGGGCCGGATCACCTTCTGGTACCGGCAGGACCGGGTCCTGCTCCAGCGCGCCGGACACGGCCCCGAGGAGACCGAGTACGGCCGCACCGACCTCCTGGAGAACCTCGTCGCGCACGTCACGGACGGCGAGCCGTTGTGGGTGCCGCCGGCGGCGACCGGCGCGTTCATGCGGGTCGTCGAGGCGGTCCGTACGGCCCCCGATCCGCTGGCCGTACCCGCCGCGCACTGGCACGCCGAGCCCGGCGAGAGCGCGCCGCGCCGGGTCGTCGGCGGCGTCGACGCGCTGGTCGACGCCGCCGCCGACGGGCTGCGGCTCTTCTCCGAACTCGGCGCCGCCTGGGCACCGTCGCGGCGGGCGGAGGTCCGATGAGCCCCGAACGGCCCACCGTGCTCCGCTGCGCGGGCCGCACCGTCGCCCGCTACACCACCCGGCCCGACCTCGCGGCCGACCACTCCCCCCGGCCCTACCTCCACCCCGTCACCACCCTCGCCGGCCGGGTGGTGACCGAGACCCTGCCCGAGGACCACCCGCACCACCTGGGCGCGGGGATCGCCGTGGCCGACGTCGCCGGCCACAACTTCTGGGGCGGACGCACCTTCGTCCGGGGCCGCGGTTCCGTGGAGCTCGACAACCACGGCGTCCAGCGGCACGACGGGTTCAAGCTGTGCGACCCGGACGGCTTCGTCGAGGAGCTCGGCTGGACGGTCGGCGGCGAGCGGCTGCTCCGCGAGCACCGCACCGTGGCGGTCACCGCCCTCACCGACTCCGCCTGGGCCCTCGACCTCACCTTCTCCCTCACGAACACGTCGGGGCGCGACCTCTCGATCGGCAGCCCCGCCACGAACGGCCGCCCCGGCGCCGCCTACGGCGGCTTCTTCTGGCGCGCGCCCAAGGAGGCGGCGGCGCCGTCGGCGTTCGGCCCGGACGCGGAGGGCGAGGAGGCCGTGCACGGCGTTCCGGCCGACTGGGTGGCCCTCGCGGGCGACGGCTGGACCCTGGTGTTCGCCGGGGCGACCGCGCAGACCCGCAGCGACCCCTGGTTCGTCCGCGCCGCGGAGTACCCCGGCGTCGGCTCCTCGCTCGCCCACTCCGGGCGCCTCGCGGTGCCGGCCGGGGAGACCTCGGTACGGCGGGTGGTGACCGTCGTCGCCGACGGCCGTCTCGACCGGCCCGCGGCCGCCGCCCTCGTCCGCAAGGCGGTGGCTTCATGACCGGGGCGGGCGCGGGCCGTCAGGACGGTGGCCCCGGGACCGGGGCGGCCACGGCCCCGGGGCCCGTCACCGGCGACCTGGGAGACGGCACGTACCGGAACCCGGTCCTGGCCGCGGACTGGTCGGACCCGGACGTGCTGCGCGTCGGCGAGGACTACTACCTGACGGCGTCGAGCTTCGGCCGCGCCCCGGGGCTGCCCCTGCTGCACTCGCGGGACCTGGTGAACTGGACGCTCGTCGGCCACGCGCTCGAACGGCTCGAACCGGCCGCCGCGTTCACCGTGCCCCGACACGACTGCGGGGTGTGGGCGCCGTCGCTGCGCCACCACGGTGGACGGTTCTGGATCTTCTGGGGCGACCCCGACCACGGGATCTACCAGGTCAACTCCCCCACCGTGCGCGGCCCGTGGACGGCGCCGCACCTGGTGAAGGCCGGCCGGGGTCTGATCGACGCCTGCCCGCTGTGGGACGACGCCTCGGGCGAGGCGTACCTCGTGCACGCCCTGGCCAAGTCCCGCGCCGGGGTCAACAACCGGCTCGTGGGGCACCGGATGAGCCCGGACGGCACGAAGGTCCTCGACGAGGGCGGCGTCCTCGTCGACGCCGACGGGATTCCCGGCTGGTTCACCCTCGAAGGACCCAAGCTGTACCGGCACGACGGCTGGTTCTGGATCCTGGCCCCGGCCGGGGGCGTGGCCACCGGCTGGCAGGGCGCGCTCCGGTCTCGGTCCTTCTTCGGGCCGTACGAGGAGCGGATCGTCCTGGCGCAGGGCGACACCGACGTGAACGGGCCTCACCAGGGCGGCTGGGTCCGCACCCAGCACGGCGAGGACTGGTTCCTGCACTTCCAGCAGTCGGGCGCGCACGGCAGGCTCGTCCACCTCCAGCCGATGCGCTGGGACGGGGACGGCTGGCCGGTGCTCGGCGACGGCGGCGCCCCGGTCCGAGTACACCGCAAGCCGGACCTGCCGGAGCAGCCGGCCGCGCGTCCGGCGGTGGACGACACCTTCCCCGGCGGGCGGTTCGGCCGTCAGTGGCAGTGGACCGCCAACCCGGAGGAGGGCTGGGCCACCCAGCACGCCGGTGACGGCCTGCGCCTCGGCTGCGTCCGTACGGAGCGCCTGGACGACCTGCGGAGCGTGCCGCACGTCCTCACCCAGCGGCTGCCGGCCGGGGCCCGGGTCGTCGAGGTCGGGCTGCGGCTCGACGGCCGGGCGCCGGGCGCCCGCGCCGGGCTCGTCGTCCTGGGCGACGCGTACGCCTGGATCGGCCTCGAACGCGCCCCGGACGGCACCGCCCGCCTCGTCCACCGCTTCGCCCCGGCCGACGCCGGCGCCGAACGGGACGCGGCCCGCTCCCTGCCCCTCGACGGGGACCGGGTCCGGCTGCGGATCGAGGTCACCGCGGACGCGCGCTGCCGTTTCTCGTACGCCTCCGACGGCGCCGCGGAACCGGTCCGGGTCGGGCCGGAGTTCGCGGCCACGCCCTGGCGCTGGGTCGGCGCGCTCCTCGGCCTGTTCGCGGGCGCCCCGGTGGGCGCGGGGCAGGCCGGGACGGCCGTGTTCTCCGCCTTCCGCGTCACCGCCTGAGCGCCCTCACCGAGGGCCCCCTGAGCTCCCCCACATCCCCATCCCCGCAACACCCCGAGAGAAGAGAGCCGACGATGACCATCTTCCACGGCGGACGGCGCAGAGCCGCCCTCGCCCTCGCCCTGTCCGGCGTCCTCGCACTGACCGCCACCGCCTGCGGTGACGACGGCAGCGGCACGGGCGGCGACAAGGGCACCGAGGGTTCGGGCAAGGGAAAGATCACCTTCTGGGACAACAACGGCGGTGTCCGCACCGAGGTCTGGAAGGAGATCATCGCGGACTTCGAGAAGGCGAACCCCGACATCGACGTCGAGTACGTCGGGGTCGCGTCCAAGGAGGTCCAGTCGAAGTACGACACCGCCATCCAGGGCGGCGGTCTGCCGGACGTCGGCGGCGTCGGCGCGGCGATGCTCGCCGGGATCGCCGCGCAGAACGCCCTGGAGCCGCTCGACGCCCGCATCGACGGCAGCTCCCTCAAGGGGAAGCTGAACGCCGGCATGGTCGCGAGCGTCAAGTCGGCCGGCGGCCAGGACAAGCTGTTCACCGTCCCCACCTCCGCCAGCAACGGCGTGCTGTACTACCGCACCGACCTGTTCGAGGCGGCCGGCCTCGAAGAGCCCTCCACCTGGTCGAAGTTCTACGCGGCGGCCGAGAAGCTGACGGCGGCCGACAAGAACCGCTTCGGCTACACGATCCGCGGCGGCGCCGGCTCCATCGCCCAGGCCCTTGACGCCGTGTACGGCCAGAGCGGCATCACGTCCTTCTGGAACGGCGACAAGACCACCGTCAACGACCCGAAGAACGTCGCCGCCCTGGAGAAGTACGCCGGCCTGTTCAAGAGGACCACCCCGGCCGCCGACGTCAACAACGACTTCACGAAGATGGTCGCCCAGTGGGACAGCGGCCAGATCGGCATGCTGAACCACAACCTGGGCTCGTACAAGGACCACGTGAAGGCGCTCGGGACGGAGAAGTTCCGGGGCATCCCCAACCCGACCCTCGACGACGGCACCCGGGTGCAGGTCTCCAACCCGGTCGACGGTCTCGGGCTCTTCTCGTCGAGCAAGAACAAGGCCGCGGCCTGGAAGTTCATCGAGTTCGCCGCCTCGCACGAGTCCAACAGCAAGTGGAACGAGTCGGCCGGCGCCATCCCCGCCAACACCGAGGCCGCCGCCGATCCCTGGCTGCAGAAGGCCGAGCCGACGAAGCTCGGCGCCGAGGTCCTCTTCAGCGGCAAGGCCACCATCGTGGAGCTGCCGTACTACCTGCCGGACTGGAACACCATCTCCAAGGCCGACAACGAACCCGCCTTCCAGAAGGTCCTCCTCGGCAAGTCCACCGCCAAGGAGTTCCTCGACCACCTCGCCGAGCAGCTGAACGCCGCCCAGGCCGAGTGGAAGCAGCAGAACAAGTGAGCGTCGGCCGCCGCGCGGTCGTCACGGCCGGGGCGGGTCTCGCGCTCGCCCTGGCCGGGGCTCCGGCGGCGCAGGCGCTGGGGCGGCCCCGTACGAGGACGCTGTTCATCGCCGGCGACTCGACGGCCGCGCAGAAGTACGCCGACGCGGCGCCCGAGACCGGCTGGGGCATGGCCCTGCCGTTCTTCCTGCAGCGGGGGATCGAGGTCGCCAACCACGCGGTGAACGGACGCAGCACCAAGAGCTTCCTCGACGAGGGGCGGCTCGAACCGATCCTGGCGGCGGCGTGCCCCGGCGACCTGCTCCTGATCCAGTTCGGCCACAACGACGGGAAGGCCGCCGACCCCACCCGCTACACCGAGCCGTGGACGACCTACCAGGACAACCTGCGCGTGTTCGTGGAGGGCGCGCGGTCCCGGGGCGCCCTTCCGGTGCTCGCCACCTCCGTGGAACGGCGGAAGTTCGCCGCCGACGGGACGGCCCTGCGCACGCACGGCGCGTATCCGGCGGCGATGCGGGAGGCGGCCGCCGCGTCGGACGTACCCCTCCTCGACATCGAGGCGCTGTCCCTGGCCCTGTGGCAGCAGCTCGGGCCCGAGGTCACGAAGACGTACTTCAACTGGACCGCGACCGAGCAGGACAACACGCACTTCAACCCGCCGGGTGCGATCGAGGTGGCCCGTCTGGTCGCCGCCGAGCTCCTGCGCACCCACGTCCTCGCGCCGTGTGAGACGCGCCGCCTGGACGACGCGATACCCACCGACCGGATCACCTGGCCCGTTTCCGAGGAGAGCTGACAGTGAACCGACGCAAGCGACTGGGAGCGGTGGCCGCGGCCGCCCTCGCCCTGACCGTCACCGCGCCCGCCGCAGGTGCCCAGGCCGGTCACCGGCCGGGCGCCGACCCGGCCCGTGCCGTCCTCCCGGCCGGGGACGGCTGGGCGTCCGAAGGCACCGGCACCACCGGCGGGGCCGCCGCCGACGCCTCCCGGGTCTTCACCGTCACCACCTGGGAGGAGTTCCGGACCGCGCTCGCGGTGCCCGGCACCGAGCCCCGCATCGTCAAGGTGGCCGGCACGCTGAACGCGACCGCCGCCGGCTGCGCCGCCTTCGAGGCCCCCGGCTACGACTTCGCCCGCTACCTCGCCGACTACGACCCCGCCGTCTGGGGGTACGAGAACGAGGTCAGCGGCCCCCAGGAGGTGCTGCGGGCCGCCTCCGCCACCGCCCAGGGGCAGGCCGTCAAGGTGAAGGTGCCCGCCAACACCACGGTCGTCGGCATCGGCCGGAACGCGGGCATCACCGGCGGCAGCCTCCAGGTGCAGGGCGTGGACAACGTCATCGTCCGCAACCTCACCCTGGAGAGCCCCCTCGACTGCTTCCCGCAGTGGGACCCGACGGACGGCGCGACCGGGGCGTGGAACTCCGAGTACGACAGCCTGGTCGTGTACGGCTCCACCCACGTGTGGATCGACCACAACACCTTCACCGACGGGGCGCACCCGGACGCTTCGCTGCCCTCCTACTACGGGGAGGTCTACCAGCAGCACGACGGCGAACTGGACGTCGTGCGGGGCGCGGACCTCGTCACCGCGTCCTGGAACGTGTTCACCGATCACGACAAGACCCTGATGATCGGCAACAGCGACAGCGCCGGCTCCACCGACCGGGGCAGACTGCGGGTCACCCTCCACCACAACCTCTTCGAGAACGTCGTGGAGCGCGCGCCGCGGGTCCGCTTCGGCCGGGTCGACGCGTACAACAACCACTTCGTGGTGCCGAGCGGCCCCTACGTGTACAGCCTCGGCATCGGCCAGGAGTCCCAGCTGTTCGCGGAGAAGAACGCGTTCACGCTCGCGGCGGACGTCCCCGCCGGGAAGATCCTGAAGAAGTGGAAGGACGCGCCGGTCACCGTCGCCGGCAACTACGTCAACGGCGCCCCGGTCGACCTGCTCGCCGTCCACAACGAGCAGTACCCGGCCGAGGTGCTGCGCGCCGACGCGGGCTGGACCCCGGTCCTGCGCACCCGGGTCGACCACCCGCGGGCCGTCCCCGCCCTCGTCGACCACCGGGCCGGCGCCGGCCGGCTCCGCTGACCCCCGGCATCCCAGGAGGATCCGCATGCCCGCGCACCCCACCGGAGCGGGGGCCCTCGGCCGCCGCTCCCTGCTCACCGCCGGCGTCGGCGCCGCGCTCGCCCTGGCCCTGCCGGGCGGGACCGCGGCCGCCGCGCCGCCCGGCCCCGCCGGGCCCTTCGGGCGGTTCGGGTCTCCGGCGGCCCGGCTCACCGAGCGGACGCTGTACGTGCATCCCGGCGGCCTCGGCGACCACGCCACCGTCCGGGCGGCGGTCACCGCGGCGTCCGGCCCCGGTTGGACCCTGGTGCTCGCCGCGGGCACCTACCGCGAGACCGTCGCGGTGAGCCCGGCCCGTACCGACATGACCTGGATCGGCGCGACGGGGGATCCCCGGGACGTCGTCGTGGTGTACGCCAACGCGGCGGGCACGCCCCGGCCGGAGGGCGGCACGTACGGCACCACCGGCTCCGCGACCACCACCGTCCAGGCGGACGGCTTCACCGCCCAGGGGGTCACCTTCGCCAACGACTTCCTCCGCACCGACCTCCCCGGCAACCCCGGCACCCAGGCCGTCGCGCTCAAGGTGCAGGGCGACCGGTCGGCCTTCTTCCACTGCCGGTTCCTCGGCCACCAGGACACCCTGTACGCCGACTCGACGTCCCTGGCGGCCGTCGCCCGCCAGTACTACGCCCACTGCTTCGTGGAAGGAGACGTCGACTTCGTCTTCGGCCGGGCCCGGGCCGTCTTCGAGCACTGCCACTTCCGTACGCTGCTCCGCACCGACCTGGCGGCGGCGCCGCACGGCTTCGTCTTCGCCCCGTCCACGGCCCGGTCCCACCCGTACGGCTTCCTCGCCGACCGCTGCCGGGTCACCAGCGGGGCACCGGACGGCTACTACAAGCTGGCCCGGCCCTGGGTGCCCGGTTCGGACCCCACCGCCTGGCCGTCGCTCGTCGTCCGGGACAGCGTCCTCGGCCCCGGGATCGACGCCGCGGCCCCGTACGCGAACATGCGCGACGCCCATCCGTGGCAGGCGCAGCGGTTCGCCGAGTACCGCAACACCGGGCCGGGCGCCGAGGTCACGACCCCGGAGAGCCGCCCCCAGCTCGACGAGGCCGCCGCCGCGTCCGCGACCCGGGGGACGTATCTGGGTGACTGGGCTCCCCGGCGGCCCTGCGTCTGACGCCGCCGGACGCACCACCCGGGCCCCGGTCGGGGGCTCGGGTGGTCTCCGCGTTCACGGGCGCAGGAGCGGGAAGTGCACCGGCGCCCAGAGAGCGCGGACGGCGGCCCGGGCGTCGGCCACGGGGGCGTCCCGCGAGCCGTCGTCGGCGGCGAGGCCGGCCGCCCCGGCGTCGTCGGCCCCGAAGCCGTCGCCCTCGTGCTCGTGGGTCCGCCACACCTCGGCGGTCCCGGTGGACTCGTCGAACGGCGGCCAGCCCGGGTCACCGGTCGCGGCGAAGCCGGCCCAGGCGCGCACCATGCGGCGGGACAGCTCGTGGTCGGCGGGGGTGGGGGCGCCGCCGATGAGGAACGCCACGCAGTCCTCGTCGACGTTGCCGAAGGCGAAGGGGACGTCCGCGCAGTGCCAGGCGCGCACGGGCCCGTCCGGGCCGGTGCGCCGCCGGTCGAAGCGCGACAGGTACGTCCGGCCGCCGCCCCGGGCCTGCCGCTCGGCGAGCCGGTCGGCGTACGCCCCGAACAGGAGGTCGCCGAAGACGGCGAGGTAGACGTCGAGCACCGGCGCGTCGGGGCGTTCGGCCCGGTAGCCGGCGACCAGATCGTCGGGCAGTCCGAAGTCCCTTGCGAACAGCGCCAGTTGCTCTTCGGTGGTGACCTTCGCGCTGCTGCCGACCGCGTCGAGCAGCCGGTACTCCTCGGTGGTGTGGCAGACCAGCAGGTCCACGTCCCGGGCGACTCCGGCGGCCAGCGCGGCGAGGGGGTCGGTGGGCAGGACGCCGCCGTCGAGGACGGGGGCGTACAGCGAGGGGTCGTAGTGGCGGGAGCCCGATGCGGGGTCGCGCCGGTAGTCGTCGACCACGCGGTCGGAGGCGGCGACCAGGGCCTCCGGGCTCGTCGAGCGGAGCCCCGCCGCCGTGGCGGGGCGGCCCGCGGCGGCGGCGACCTCGCGGGTCGTCGCGGCCGCGATCTCCCGCGTGTGGCAGGGACTCGCGGGGCTGTGGGCGATGGCCCGGCGGAACAGGCCGCGGGCGCGGTCCATCACCATCAGGCAGGCGACGGACGCGGCTCCGGAGGACTGGCCGGCGACGGTGACGTTGTCGGGGTCGCCGCCGAACGCGGCGATGTCGGACCGGACCCAGCGCAGGGCCGCGACCTGGTCGAGCAGGCCGCGGTTGTCCGGGTGTTCGCCGTCCGCGGCGTCGGGTACGTGCCCGAACCCCTCGAAGCCGAGACGGTAGTTGACGGTGACGACGACCAGGCCGGCGCGGGCGAGGGCCTCGCCGTCGAAGTCGGGCTGCGCCGATGAGCCGAAGGTGTAGGCGCCGCCGTGGATCCAGACGAGGACGGGCAGGGAACCGCCGTCCGGGGCCGGGGTCCAGACGTTGACGGTGAGGATGTCCTCGTCGCCTGGCGACCACACGGGCGAGCCCGGCAGTTCCGCCGACTGCGGGGCGACGGGGCCGAAGGCCGTGCAGTCCCGCACTCCGTCCCACGCCGCCGCCGGGCGCGGCTCCCGGAACCGGTCGGCGCCGAACGGCGGTGCGGCGTAGGGGATTCCGAGCGCGGCGACGACGCCGGAGGACGCCCGGAAGCCTCGTACCGCACCGCTCGTCGTCTTGAAGATGTCCATGGCCGCAGCTTCCCACCGCGCCCCTGACCGGCACCAACACCAAGATCACGACGATTCACGCGCCGCCGGTGTCAATGCCGGGGGCAGGCGTCGCGGCCGTGTCAGAGCAGCAGGTCGACACAGTCGATCGCGGTGCCGGGGCTGAGGAACCCGGTGCCGGAGGAGCCGCTGACGACGTTCAGCCTGAGGACGTTGTACTGCGTCGGATCGGTCTTCCAGGCGCTCGCCGGGACGACGTGGGTGAAGGTGTGGTTGTTGCCCCGGTAGGAGCCGTTGGTCAGGGAGCGCGTCGAGGGCTGGGTGGGCGGCGAGGGGATCGCGGAGACCCAGTCGTTGACGGTGACCTGCGGGCGTCCGTTGAGGAAGGCCGTGGTGACGCCGATCCGGAGGGTGTGCGCGGCGGCGGCCTGGGCGGCGGTGAGCCGGAAGTGGACGAGGACGCCGTCGTTGACGTCCTTCCACAGGTAGCAGGGGAACGACCCGGACACGTCACTGCCGTCGACGACGACGTTCCCGGTCCAGGACGCCGCCCGGACGTCGGCGGGGTGGGCGTACGTCATGAGGACGGCGTTCTTGAACGCGCCGGGCGTGCCGTCCCAGTCGCCGATCCGCCAGATCGCGGGGGCGGTCGCGGGGTCGTTCGCCAGGGTGATCGTGTGGAGGGCGGTGGCGGTGCCGGCGGTGACCGTCACCGTGCCGGTGTGGACGGCGAGTTCGCCCTTGTACACGGTCAGGGTGTACGTACCGGGGAGCATCCCGCGGCAGGAGAAGGCGCCGGTGCCGGCGGTCGCGCGGGTCCAGTACTGGGCGTCGGCGTTGGCGAAGCCGACCGTGTAGGGACGGTCGGCGTCCATGCCGGCGAGGCCGACGCCGGCGACCCTGCCGCGTCCGGCCGCGCCGACCCAGCCGGGGATGCCGAGGCCGTCCACCCAGGAGGTGTCGTGGACGGCCGCGTGAAGCGCCGGGTCGGGCGCGCCGCCGTCGGTGAACGCGAGCAGATACGGCCCCTGGAGGCCGAAGCGCATCGGCTCCGTCTGGGACTGGTCGTAGTGGAGGATCTCGTACAGGCCGACGCCCAGCTCGTTCGAGTGCCGGAGCAGGGATCGGTAGAACGGGCCTCCGGACGCCTTCTCGTGGTTGGAGCGGACCATCCAGAGGCCCACCGACCCGGTGGTGTGGCCGACGTGGGTGTAGTCCATGACCCGCACCCCGGAGTAGTGCTTGGAGCGGGTCTGCCCGTCCGCCCGCCGCCACACGTCGCCGGCCTCGATGACGCTGTCGGCGCCCTCCACCCAGGAGTCGGGCCCCTCGTTCGGGAAGATCCCGGGCTTCAGACGGGCGATGAAGCGGGTGGCGGTGAAGGACGTGTCGGCCTTGTCCGTCCACAGGTAGACGTTGTTCAGTCCGGCGCGCGCCGCGATGTAGTGCCGCAGCGTCCCGTGCGCGACGGTCACGAGCACGGTCGAGCCGCTCTGCGCCAGGGTCACGGTGGAGGCCCCGAGTCCCGACTCCACGTGCGAGTGCTTGCCCCCGTACCCCTCGTACTCCTTCCCCTTGTACACGAGCGACGTGATGTCCCCCGTCGACTTGGAGACCTTGAACACCAGCCCCGCCCCGGTGTCGAGAACGTACTGCGTGCCGTCGTCACTCCACCCGAACGCGGCCGCCGAAGCGGCCACCGGCACGATCCCCCCGGCCGCGGCCAGGGCCGTCCCCGCCACGGCGGCCCCGAGCAGGGTCCGTCGACGCGGGGCGTTCTCGGTCATGTCGTACGAGCTCATCCGCATGGCTCCTTCGGTACGGGCGGTACGGGGCGGCTCCCGATTGCCCCTTGGTCGCCGCCGGGCGGGGAAGGGTTGCCGGGTTTCGAGACGTTTCAGGGGGTCGCCCCGGAGGCGTCGCCGGCCCGGAGGCGGCGGCGGCCGTACGCGACGGTCAGCACCGCCAGGAACGGGCCCCACAGGACGAGCGGGGCGTAGCAGACGTAGTAGGACGCGGCCTGCCAGCCGCCGCTCCTGCTCGGGAAGTCGGCGGGCAGGGCGTCACCCCTGATGGTGGTGCCCATGACCTCGGTGGCCAGGGCCAGGACGGTCCACAGGAGCGTGAGCGCCGTGGCGCCGAGGGCGGCGGGGACGAGGACGGCCGCCGGGGGGATGCGACGGCCGCGCAGGCCGGGGACCCACTCCGGGACGACCTCGCCCCAGCGTGCGACGAGCCCGATCGCGGTGAAGGCGACGGCTTCGGAGAAGAGGGAGAGGAAGACGACGTACGCCCGCTCGCCGGGGCCGATCCCGGAGTCGAAGGCCGCCGGGAGGCGCCAGAGGCCGGCCGGGAGGACGGTCAACGGCACGGCGTACGCGAGGAGGCGGACGCGTCGCGAGACCCCGGGGACGGGTTCGTGCGCCGCCCGCCAGAGGGCGCGGAGGCGGCCGGGGCCGCCGGTGGAAGGCGCTTGGGTACGGCGGAGTCGCTGCTGCATGCGCGGTCCTCGGTCCGGTGGGCCGCCGCGCGGCCCGCTCGGTCTCGACGATCGCGCGCGGCGGGCGCCGGGGGATCACGCCGGGGGCCGAACCCGCTCCCCCGTGCGGCGGAGACGGCGGTACGCCCCCGGGCGCGGGACCGCGGCGGGTCAGCCCGCGGGCGTCGGGCCGAAGGCGCCGGTGAGGGTGGTGCGGCCGCCGCCGGGGGAGGTGAGGAGGGCGGTGTAGGCGTCGGCGGAGGCGTCGCGTACGCCTTCGGCGTGGTTGTACTGGGCGGCGAAGACGTGGGGGCCGGGCGGCAGGGAGCGGCCGGGCTTGAGCGTCCAGCGGTAGACGAGGGCGGTGGTGTCCTCGGTGACGGTCACGGTGAAGTCGTCGGCGGGGCGGGTCTGCCAGTGGCCGGTGGTCGCGACGCCGGGGGTGCGGGCGACGCGCAGTTCGACGGTGAGGCCGGAGACGGGCGTCCCGGTCGTGAGGGCGAGGTCGCTCTGCGCCCACCAGCGGTTGCTGCCGGGGTCGATGGTGCCGGTGGCGCGGGCGGTCGGTCCGGGGGCGGGCAGGGTGGTGGCGGGCCCGGCGGGCCGGTCGCCGAGCGTGGTCGCGGCGAGGCCTCCGATGCCGACGACACCGGCGACGGCCGTGGCGACGGCGATCGTCACGGTCCAGCGGCGGCGGGGCCGGCCGCCGGGGGCGGGCAGGCGCCGGGACGTGGGGGCGGGCTCGGCGAGGCCGCGTTCCACCCGGGCGAGGATGCGGGCGCGGTCGGGCCGGTGCGCGAGCGCCGCCTCCTTGAGCTCGCGGCGGAGCCGGGTCTCGTCCATCACTGCCTCCCCGCGGTGAGTTCGGTGGCGGCCCGGGGGCCGAGCAGCCGCTGGAGTTCGGCCATGCCCTTGGCGGTCTGGCTCTTGACCGTACCGACCGAGACGCCGAGGGCGAGGGCGGTGTCGCGTTCGGAGAGGTCGAAGGCGTGCCGGAGGACGACGCAGGCGCGCTTGCGGAAGGGCAGGGCGCGCAGGGCCGTCCGCACGTCGACGACGGCGGGCACGTCGGGGTCCTCGGTGTGCTCGGGGCGCCGGTCCCAGAAGGCGGCGATGCGGCGGCGTTCGCGTACGGTGCCGCGGATGCGGGTGCGGACGAGGTTGGCGACGACGCCACGGGCGTAGGCGGCGGGGTGGTCGGCGGCGCGGACCCGGTCCCAGCGGTGCCACAGCGCGAGCATGGCGTCGGCGGCGAGGTCGTCGGCGGCGTCGGTCTCGCCGGTCAGCAGGTGGGCGAGACGGGCGAGTTCGGCGTAGTGACGCTCGAAGAAGGCGCGGAACTCCGTCGCGCTGTCGTCGGTGTCAGCGTCCGTCGCGCCCATGACGGTCCTCGGTGGGGAGGGCGGGTGCGGCGGGGCCGGTGCTGGCGCGGGCGGTCAGCCGGGGCGCGATGAGTTCGGTGCCGCGCGGGGCCTGTCCGGCGAGGCGTTCGACGAGGCGCTCGACGGCCCGTCGCCCCATCTCCTGGGCGGGTACGGAGACGGCGGTGAGGGGCACGGAGGCGTGCACGGCCACCTGGTCGGGGCAGATCGCGACGACGGAGACGTCCTCGGGGACGGCGCGGCCCTGGTGGCGCAGGAGGGCGAGCAGGGGTTCGACGGCGGCCTCGTTCTGGACGACGAGGGCGGTGGTGCCGGGGCGTTCCTCGAAGACGCGGGTGACGGCGGCGGCGACGGCCGCGTAGGTGCCGTCGACGGGCCGGTGGAGCAGGCCGACGCCGTGGGCGGCCGCGGCGGCGCGCAGTCCGGTGAGGGTGCGGGCGGCGAAGCCCGTGCCGCGCTCGTAGACGGCGGGCGGTTCGCCGAGGACGGCGACGCGGGTGTGGCCGAGGGCGGCGAGGTGGTCGACGCAGCGGGCGCCGGCGGCCTCGAAGTCGAGGTCGACGCAGTCGAGTCCGGTGCTGTCGGCCGCCTCGGCGGTCTCGGCGGGCAGGCCGATGAGGACGGCGGGCCGTTGGGCGGCCTGGAGGCAGGGGATCCGCGGGTCGTCGAGGCCGACGTCCATGACGATCATGGCGTCGGCGACGGCGCTTCCCTCGACGCGGCGGACGGCCTCGGGGCCTTCTTCGCCGGTGAGCAGCAGGACGTCGTAGCCGTGGGTGCGGGCCGTGGTGGTGACGGCCATCGCGATCTCCATCATCACGGGTACGTAGAGCCCGGTGCGCAGCGGCATCATCAGGGCGAGGATGTCGGTGCGGCTGCTGGCGAGCGCGCGGGCGCCGGCGTGCGGCCGGTAGCCGAGGGTGTCGATGCTGTGCTGGATGCGCTCGCGGGTGGGGCCGGATATGGAGCGTTTGCCGCTGAGCACGTAGCTGACGGTGCTGGCCGAGACCCCGGCGTGGCGGGCGACATCGGCGAGGGTGACCACGTGCGCGCTCCTGGACGGTTCCCGGTGTTCCGGGCGACCGCCCGACGATTCGGCTCCCGACCCTAAGCGGCGGCTCGACGAGCTGTCCAGGCGGGTCGCGAAGAGTCCAAGGGCCGGGTGGCCCGGCGGGGTTGTGCGGCGGCGGGGCGCGCGGTGGGATGGACATCGGCCGGCAAGCGCTTTCTGCATCGTTGCCCTCCTCTTCCCCTCCCGCTCTCCGACAGGAGGACCATGTCCGCCCCGCCCCTTCGCACGCCCGCGTCGCCGCCCTGGTACGAGGACGTCTCCCCCGGTCGCGGCACGCTCCCGCCCCGTGCCTGGTACGCCGGTTCCGACGCGGCCGCCCTGTCCCTGAACGGCGACTGGGCGTTCCGCCTCTCCCCCACCGCCGACGCCGAGGACGCGTCCTTCGCCGCCCCGGACTTCGACGCGAGCGCCTGGGGGACGGTCGCGGTGCCGGGCCACTGGGTGCTCCAGGGCGAGGAGCACGGCCGCCCCGCCTACACGAACGTGCGCTACCCCTTCCCCGTCGATCCGCCGCGCGTCCCCACCGAGAACCCGACGGGCGACCACCTGCGCCGGTTGGACCTCCCGGACGACTGGCCGGCGGCCGGCGGGGCCGTCCTGCGGTTCGACGGGGTCGATTCGTGCGCCCGGGTGTGGCTGAACGGCACGGAGCTCGGCGAGTTCAAGGGTTCCCGGCTGGCCCACGAGTTCGCCGTCGGGCCCGTCCTGAAGGCCCGGGACAACGTCCTCGCGCTCCGCGTGCACCAGTGGTCCTCCGGCTCCTACCTGGAGGACCAGGACCAGTGGTGGCTGCCGGGCGTCTTCCGTGACGTGACCCTGCTGCACCGGCCGGACGGCGCCCCCGGGGACTTCTTCGTCCACGCCGCGTACGACCACGCCACCGGCGCCGGCACCCTCCGGGTGGACTGCGACGTGCCCGGCAGGGTCACCGTCCCCGGCCTCGGCCTCGACCTCGCCACCGGGGAGACGGCCACGGTCCCCGTCGAGCCGTGGAGCGCCGAGGTGCCCCGGCTGTACGACGGCGAGCTGGCCACGGCCGGCGAACGGATCCCGCTGCGGGTCGGCTTCCGGACGGTCGCCGTCGAGGACGGCGTGATCAGGGTCAACGGGCGCCGGATCCTCTTCCGGGGCGTCAACCGGCACGAGTTCCACCCGGAGCGCGGCCGGAGCCTCGACCCCGCGACCATGCGGCGGGACGTGGAGCTGATGAAGCGCCACAACGTCAACGCCGTCCGCACCTCCCACTACCCGCCGCACCCGGCCTTCCTCGACCTCTGCGACACGTACGGGCTGTGGGTGATCGACGAGGGCGACCTGGAGACCCACGGCTTCCAGGACCTGGCCTGGCGGGGCAACCCCGTCGACGACGCGCGCTGGACCCCGGCCCTGCTCGACCGGGCGGCCCGTCTCGTCGAACGGGACAAGAACCACCCGTCGGTCGTCATGTGGTCGCTCGGCAACGAGTGCGGCACGGGCGCGGGGCTCACCGCGATGGCGGAGTGGATCCGCGACCGCGACCCGTCCCGGCTCGTGCACTACGAGGGCGACCGCTCCTGCGCCGACACCGACGCCTACTCGCGGATGTACCCGCCGCACGCCGAGGTCGAGGAGATCGGCCGGCGGGCCGACTCCGGTCCGGAAGCCCGGCGCGAACTCCCCTTCATCCTCTGCGAGTACGCCCATGCCATGGGCAACGGGCCGGGTGGACTCTCCGAGTACCAGCGGCTCTTCGAGACGTACGAGCGCTGCCAGGGCGGCTTCGTCTGGGAGTGGATCGACCACGGCCTCGTCCACCCGGTCCACGGGTACGGATACGGCGGCGACTTCGGGGAGGAGGTCCACGACGGGAACTTCGTCTGCGACGGGCTGCTGTTCCCCGACCGGACGCCGTCGCCGGGGCTCCTGGAGTACAAGAAGGTGATCGAGCCCGTACGGATCGCCCCCGCGGGCCCGGACGCGGTCCGGGTGACCAACGGCCACGACGTCGCCGACCTCGCCCATCTCGCCCTCACCTGGTCCTTCCTGGCCGACGGCGAGACCCTCGCCACCGGCCCCCTCGACCTCCCGCCGCTCGCCGCCGGCGACAGCGCCCGGGTGCCGCTTCCCGCCCCGCCGCCGCACCCCGAGGGCGCGGAGACCCTCTGGACCGTACGGGCGTCGCTCGCACACGACACCCTCTGGGCGCCCGCCGGGCACGAGGTCGCCTGGGGGCAGATCCCGGTCACCCCGGCCGCCCCCGCACCGCGCGAGGCGCGCCGCGTACGGCCCGCCCGCGCCTCCGGCCTGATCACTCTCGGCCCCGGCGTCTTCGACGCCCGCACCGGAGAGCCGGTCGCCGTGGGGCCCGTCCCCGTCACGGGCCTGCGCCTCGACGTCTGGCGGGCGCCGACGGACAACGACGAGGGCGCGCCCTGGCAGCCCGACGAGCGCCACGGACCGGTCTGGCGCGAGCTCGGACTGCACCGGATGCGTCACCGCCTCGACGAAGTCGCCCTGGAGGACGACGGGTTGACCGTACGAACCCGGGTGGCCCCCGCCTCCTGGGACGTCGGGCTCCGCACCACGTACCGCTGGACCTCGGACGGCTCTGCGCTGCGCCTCCGGGTGGACGTCGCACCGGAGGGCACGTGGCGGGTGCCGCTCCCCCGGCTCGGCGTCCGGCTCGGCCTGCCGGCCGCGCTCGACCGCGCCGTCTGGTACGGCGCCGGGCCGGGCGAGGCCTACCCCGACACCCGCGCCGCCGCCCGGCTCGGCCGCTGGGAGGCCACGGTCGACGAGCTCCGGACCCCGTACCTGCGTCCGCAGGAGAACGGCGCCCGGATCGACACCCGACGACTGGAGCTGACCTCCGCCGGCGGAGGCGTACGGGTGGCGGGCGAGCCGCCGTTCGCGTTCACCGCCCGCCGCTGGACCACCGAGCAGCTGGACGCCGCCGCCCACGACGGGGACCTGGTCGCGGGCGACGTCCTCTGGCTGCACCTGGACCACGCCCAGCACGGCATCGGCTCCCAGTCCTGCGGCCCCGGCGTCCTGCCCGCCCACCGCCTCGACGCCGCCCCGGCGTCCTTCGTCCTCGTCCTCTCGCCCGTGAGGTGACGCGCCAGGCGGGTCAACGCGGCAGCGGCTCCGGGAGGATGCCCCGGGCCCGCAGCTCGCCGGCGACGAGGGCCGCGTACTCCGTGGCGCCGCGCACCGAGGTGTGGGTGTTGTCCCGCTTCTCGGCGGTCAGGTAGAGCGCCTTGGAGGCCTCGGGGCCCAGCTGTTCGACGCGCGCCTTCGTGAGGGCGGTGAGGTCGATCAGCGGGGTCCCGAGCGAGCCCGCGAGGGCGCGGATCTCGGCGGGGTGGTTCACGCCGAGGCCGTTGACCAGCAGGGCGGTGCCGTTGTCCAGGGTGCCGTCGGCGTTGAACCAGCGGCGGACGATCGGGGTGACGAGGACGGGTTCGCCGCCCGCGGCCCGTACCCGCTCGACGAGGGCGGTGAGGTTGGCCCGGTAGGTGGCCGCGTCCGTCTGCTTGTCGTTGTGGGCGAGCTGGATCAGGACGGGGTCGCCGGGCCGGATCGCCGCCTCGACCGTGTCGAAGAGCGCCGGGTTCGCCAGGAACGTGACGGTGCTCTCGCCGGAGTCGGCGTGGTTGGCGACGGCGACGCCCCGCTTCAGGTGGACGGGCAACTGCTGGCCCCAGCCGGTGTACGGGTCCCCCGGCTGGTCGCAGACGGTCGAGTCGCCGACGAGGAACAGGCGCCGGGCGGCCGGTGCGGGGGTGACCCGCAGCGCGGTGACGCGCGGGGCCGCGCCGCCGAGGACCAGGTCGAGGCCGGGGGTGCCGGCGGGCCCGGTGGGCTCGCCCTCCGGCTCCCGGACGTCGACGGTGAACGACCGGCGGGCGGTCCGCCCCGCCGCGGTGGCGGTCTCGGCGAGCAGGGCGCGCCGGGTCTCGCCGCCGACGGCGGTCGACCCGGCGGTCTCCCCGCCGAGGGTGACGGTGACGTCGTACGTGCCGGGCGCCACGTCGAAGTGGCAGGCGAGCGTGCCGGCGTCGGTGGGTGCGCAGTGGTCGAGGCCCTGGCCGAAGGGCCCGTCGGCGTGCGCGGCCGGTGCCGCGGCGAGCGTCCCGAGCAGGGTCGCCGTCGCGGCGAGGAGTGCGGTCTTCCTCATCGTGCGCCTCTCTGTCATCGCGGGAGTCGGTGGGGTCACTTGGGAAGGTGGTCGCCGACGAGGGCCAGGTTCTGGATGGCGGCGAGGCCGAACAGCGCCGTGGTGTTGGTGCTGATCCACAGGTGCTCGTAGCCGGGTTCGAGGGCGGCGGAGCCCTGGACGGGCGTCTTGTCCCAGACCATGGCCGCCGTGTACCCGTCGCTCTTGTCGAACTTGGCCCAGGCCCGCTGGGCGAGCTTGGCGTCGTTCAGCTGGGCCGCGGCGTAGGCGTCCTGGCGCGAGTGGCCCTGGAAGAGCAGGAGGGTGCCGAAGTTCTGGCTGTAGCGTGCGGCCTGCTCGGTCTTGCTCGCGTTGAAGTAGCGGCAGTAGTCGAGCCACGCGCTCTCGAACGCGGGCATGTCGACCAGGTCGATGAGCTCGGCGCACATCTCGACCAGGCCGAACATGGCGGACAGGTGCGAGACGCCGACGACGGGCTGCTCGGCGATCGCGAAGCGGCCGGTGTCGAGGTCGTAGAGCCCGGTGCCCTGGACGAAACCGTTGGGCTGGGCGGCGATCGTCTCCATCGTGGACCGCAGCCGCGCCTCCGCCTTCGCCGCCTTGGGGCCGCCGCGCTCCCATTCGGTGAGCCAGGCCGCGGCCAGTCCGCTCCAGTCGGTGCCGAAGCCGACGGACAGCGCGTGGCGGTCGGGGGTGTAGGGCTCGGTGCGGATCTTGCGGATGGGGTCGAGGACGAGGAACGTCTCGTCGGAGTCGACCTGCTCGTGCATGAGGTCGCCGACGCGCTCGTCGGCGGTGAGGAAGTAGTACGGGCGCCGGTAGACGGCGGTCGAGATGCGCTGCTGCTTGGCGCTGTCGGCGAAGTGCTGGACACCGTGCCGGGTCCCGAGGCCCGCCCACCGGCCGAGGTGATAGACGTCGACCTCGCCGGTGTGGCGCGTCATGGCCTCCGCGAAACGGAAGACGTCGGCGCGGCCGGAGCGCAGGTACGCGTACCAGAGCCACAGGTCGGGCGAGAGCTCCGAGTTGTCCCAGGCATAGCCCCCGACGTCGTACCGCCACTGGTGCCGGTCCTCGTCATAGGTGTGCATGATGTCGCCGTAGTCCCAGAAGCCGTACCAACGACGCTGCTCCGCCTGGTCCTTGTAATAGGTGAAGAGGAAATCGAGGTGGTCCTCGATCCTCGCCCTGGCAGGCGTGGAGCGGTCGACCGGCGAGAACAGTCCGCCGAACACCCGGGCACGGACGAGGTCTTCGGGACTGGCGGCGAGCTGCGGCGGGGTACGGACGGCCTCGGCCTGGGCGACGAGGGTCGCCGCGGCGGGGGTGGCGGCGTTGGCCCAGAACATCAGCTCACTGGTGCGGGCGATGCCGTACGGGGTACCGAAGCCCGGCTCGTGGTCCTCGTACGTGATGTTGAGACCTTCGAGCTGCTCGGCGTACGTGTCCTGACCCATGCCGTCGTGGTAGAACCGCAGGTCCATGGGCTGCGCCTCCGGCGACCAGAGCCACAGAGTCACCTCGGCCTCGTCGCCCGCGGCCCCCCGGATGTCGAGCTGTGCCGGATGCTTCTGCCAGAAGTCCCGCAGACCGAAGGACAGTCCCCCGGTCACCCCACCCACGTATCCGAAGCCGCTCGCGCGCCGGCCACCGCCGGCCGGGATCCAACCGTGGCCCGGCTTGGTGCGCTTGCGCAGCGTGAAGCCGTCTGCCGAGAGCTGGGCGAGGGTGTAGTCGCCCCAGGTCGGGACGTACTGCATGCGGGTCGTGACACGCTGGTCCCAGGTCGCCGGGTCCGGCAGCTTCTCACCCTTGACCTGGGCGGTGCGGACGGCGGCGCCCGGGTCACGGCGCAGTCCCGTCACGCCCTGGACCGCCTCCGTGAGGAAGCCCGCGCCCTCACCGGCGATCCGGACGTGCCGGTCGTAGGCGGCGTCACGCATCGGGACGGTGAAGCGGACGCCGAGACCGCGAATGAAATCCTTGGTGTGGTCGCCGTCATAGGTGATCGTGTGGACCATACGGAAGGAGTCGGAGCCGGCGTAGAAATAGAGACGCACCGAGAACGGCAGCCAACTCCTACTGCCCTTGCGGTGCTTACCGTCGATGCGGACCACGGCCCGCACAGGACCGCTCTGTTCGACAGTGGCTCCGGAGATCTCCCCGTCGAACCGCTCCCACTTCGCGTTGCCCTGGTCCCCATCGTCCAGGTCGCCCTGCCGAAGCAGCACGAGCCGCCCGTCGGTGGCGATCTTCACGCCGTCCCGCGCAACGGACTCGACCAGCTTCCCCCCGTCCTTCCACACCACAGCCCTCACAGTGCCCGTGTCGACGGTGATCCGGCGCCCCGACTCCACGACGGACACGCTCTCGGTGGCGGCCGCCGGAGTCCCGGGAGCGAGACTGAACCGCTCGACCCCCGCCACCCCCGGCCCGACGGCGTGCGCCGTCCACTTCAGAGACCCGTCGGGCCACCGCGCGGTGGTCCACGTCTGTACGGGCACGGCGGCGCCGTCAGCCGTCGTCAACGCGAACGTCTGATCACCGGGATGCACGCCCTTGGGCCACGCGACACCGAACGTCGACCCCGCAGCCGCGCCCAGCCCTCCGGGCTCCAGCCACGCGACCGTCGCGGGCCGATCGGCCGACGCCACCTCGGCAGGCACACCGGCCCGGGCATCCCCACGCCCCAGCACCCAGCTGAACTGCGCGGCGGCCCCCGCCACGACGGCGGCCTTGAGAAGAGAACGACGAGGAAGAGCGGACACGAGAACTCCTTTCAGGGGCACGCCGACGGCGCGCCTACGGAAGCGGGAGGTACGGGCGATGTTCAGAGCCCGCTGTGACGGGACGGGTGGGCACGGAACGGCACCCCGTGGGCCTTCGCCTTGCTGGACGGGACGGGACGGGACCGCGGACCCGGGCGGCGCCCGGCCCACCCACCGCGTGAGCCCACGGGACGGCACCCGCCCCACCCACCGCGTGGGCACACGGAACGGCACCCGCCCCACCCACCGCGTGGGCACACGGGACGGCGCTCCCGCCCACCCACCGTGTGGGCAATCGTCCCGCTGGGGCGGGACGGGTGGGCACACGGGACGGCGCCCTCGGCGGCGCCTCCGCCCCCTGCTGCCTGGACCCGCACCCCTAGCTCGGTGCACTTCGGGTGCGGGTTCAGGCGCGGAAGCCTGGGCCCGGCAAGGGGCGCCGTCCGTCGTGCCCACCCGTTCCGCCCCAGCGGAACGAATGCCCACAACGAGGCGGGGGCGCAGGCCCGGGGCGCAGGCCCGGGGCGCGGTGGGCGGCGGCGTGGGAGGCGGGCTGCGCCCCGGCGGAACGATTGCCCGCAACGGGCGGGGCGGGGGCCACCGGCGGAGCCGTCAGGCGGTGTTCGGCTGCCAGGGTGGAGGCGAGGAGGATGCCGAGGGCGGGTGGCGCCAGCGGGGCGGAGAGCGAGGCCGACGCGGCGGTCACCGCGAGGCCGCAGATGACGAGGAGGGAGCCGGCCGGGTCGCGGAGTGCGCGGCGGGCGGCGGGGCCGAGGAGGGAGCGCCAGCGGAGGCCGGGACGCCAGGCGGTGGCGGCGCGGAGGAGGGTGACGGTCAGCCAGAGCGCCGCGAGAGCGGCGAGGGCGGCGGTCGGCCGCCCGCCGGGCACGGGCAGCGCGCGTACGAGGGCGAGGTCGGCGCCGACCAGGGCCAGCGCGGCGGCGTAGCCGAGGCCTGTCGACCAGCCTCCGTCCCGTAGGGCGGCTCGGAGGTCGGCGGCGAAGAACCGCAGGCCTGCCTGCTGGTCGCCGGTCGAGCGCCGCAGGTGCGTCGCGCCGGCGGCGAGCGCCGCGGGCAGCGTCACCAGTGGCAGCGCGGCGACGGCGATCCACACCCCGGTGAGGAGGCATTCGGCGAAGACTTCGAATCGGGCGAGGAAGCGGCCCCGCGGACGCGCGCTCATCCTTTGAGGCCCGAGGTGGCCATGCCGTCGATGAGGTAGCGCTGGAAGGCGAGGAAGAAGGCGATGACGGGCAGCAGGGCCACCAGGGACATCGCGATCATGCCGCCGTAGTTGGCGACGCCGTCCTGGTCGACGAACATCTTCAGGCCGAGCGAGACCGTGTACTTCTCGGGTTCGTTGAGGTAGATCAGCGGGCCCATGAAGTCGTTCCAGGCGTTGATGAACGTGAAGATCGCGCTGGTGATGAGCGCGGGTCTGCACAGGGGCAGCACGATCGACCAGTAGGTCCGCAGGTGCCCGCAGCCGTCGAGGCGGGCCGCCTCGTCCAGTTCCTTCGGCAGTCCGCGCATGAACTGGAGCATCAGGAAGACGAAGAAGGCGTCCGTGGCGAGGTATTTGCCGAGCAGCAACGGCGTGTACGTGTTGATGAGTTCGAGCTTCTGGAAGAGCACGTACTGCGGGATGAGCAGCACGTGGTAGGGCAGGAGCAGGGTGCCGATCATGAGGGTGAAGAGGAGTCCGCGTCCGGCGAAGCCGATCTTGGCGAAGGCGTAGGCGGCCAGCGAGCTGGAGAGGACCACGCCGATCACGGAACCGACGGCGAGGAAGAGGGAGTTGCCGAAGAAGGTGGAGATGGGGATGTCGGCGATGCCGTCGGCGAGCCGCCGGTAGTTCTCGGTGACGGGGTCGGCGGGGAGGAGGTTCAGGCTGCCGACGATCTCGTCGTTGGGTTTGAAGGAGCCGCCGATCACCCACACCACGGGGTAGAGGAGGACGGCGAGGACGACGAGGGCGCCGAGGTGCCAGGTGATCGAACCCGCTGTGCGCGGCCTCCTGTTCCGTGTGGCGGTGTCCGGTCGGGTGCCGGGGGCGGTCCGTGTGGCGAGGCTCATCGGGCCCCCTCCTCGTAGTGGACCCAGCGGCGCTGGGACCAGAAAAGGACCGCCGTGACCAGGCCGACGGCGAGCAGCAGCATCCAGGCCATCGCCGAGGCCAGACCCATCCGGCTGTTCTCGAAGCCCTGGATGTAGAGGTAGCAGGTGTAGACGAGGGTGCCGTCGGCCGGCCCGCAAGCGTTGCCCTGGCTGCCGATGATGTAGGCGGAGCCGAAGATCTGGAAGGAGTGGATGGTCTCCAGGAGCACGTTGAAGAAGAGCACCGGGGAGATCATCGGCAGCGTGATGTGCCAGAACCGGCGCCATGGGCTCGCCCCGTCGACCTGTGCCGCCTCGTACAGCTCGCGTGGCACCTGTTTGAGCCCGGCGAGGAAGATGACCATCGGGGCGCCGAACTGCCAGACGGTCAGGGCGACCAGGGCGTAGATGATGCGGTCGGGGTCGCCGATCCAGCCTCCGGCGTCCATGCCGAGGAGTTGTTGCCCGCGGTCGACGGCGGCGCCGTCGGAGAAGATCGCGCGCCAGACGATGGCGATCGAGACGCTGGCGCCGATGAGCGAGGGTGCGTAGAAGGCGGCGCGGTAGAAGCCCTGGCCGCGCCTGCTCTGGTTGAGGAGCAGGGCGACGCCGAGCGCTGCGGCCAGTTTCAGCGGGGTGCCGATGACCACGTACCAGCCGGTGACTTCGACGGAGGTGCGCCAGCGGGGGTCGCCGAACATCTCGGTGAAGTTGTCGAGGCCGATCCACCGGGGGGCGTCGAAGAGGTTGTAGTCGGTGAAGGCGAAGTAGAGCGAGGCGACCATGGGCCCCGCGGTGAGCAGGAGGAAGCCGGCGATCCAGGGGGACATGAAGAGGTAGCCGGCGAGGTTCTCGCGGCGGGCCCTGCCGGTGGGGGTGCGGCCGCGCGGGTGTCCGCCGCCGGGCGGGGAGCCCGCGGGCGCGGCCTCCCCGGCGGGGCGGGTGACCGGCGCGGGGGTCGGTGCGGGGGTCACGGCGGTGTCCATCAGGAGGAGAGCGCCGTCTTGGCTTCGGTGAAGTACTGCTTCACCGCGTCCGCGACGGGCCGCTTGCCCAGGGACATCTCCTCGGCGAGCCGCAGGAACGCGGCCTCGCACACGTCGGCGCCGGCCGGGTGCGGGGTGATCGGTTCCAGGACGCGGGATTCGACGAGCTGCTTCTCGTAGGCGGCGATCTGCTTGCCGACCTCGTCCGTGGGCACGTACGCCTGGAACTGGGCGTCGGTGGCGGGGACGCCGCGGTCGTAGCCCATGATCCTGCCGACCTCGGGGTCGTGAACCATGAAGTCGATGAACTGGGCGACCTCCTTGGGGTGTTTGGTGCGCTTGGAGGCGCTGAGCATGAGGGAGCCGAGGTACTGGCCGGTCTTGCGTCCGTCCGTGGTGGGGATGGGGGCCAGGCCGTAGGTGCTCTTGCCTTCGGCGGTGTAGCGGACGGCGAAGTTGTCCCAGGTGAATTCGGAGCCCGCGAGTCCGGCGGTGACCGCGGACTTGGGCTTGGCCTGGATGGTCTTCTTCGGGTCGGCGTAGACGCCGGACCGCACGCGCTCGTAGGCCTTGGTCCACCAGTCCGTGAGGTCGGCCTCGGTGAAGCCGAGGCCGGAGGTGGTGAAGAACGCCTTGCCCTGCTGGCGCAGGTAGAGGTCGTACAGGTACATGATCCCGTACGGGCCGGCGTCGCCGGCCCTTCCCTGGCTCTGCTGGATCCTGGCGAGGGCCGCGTGGTACTCGTCCCAGGTCCAGCCGGGCTTCGGGGTGACGCCGGCCTCGGTGAAGACGGCCTGGTCGACGACGAGGGCCATCGAGTTGCTGCCGACGGGTATGCCGAGGAGTTTGCCGTCGACCTCGCCGAACTTCTCGAGGCCGGCCCGGAAGCCGTCGAGGCGGAGGTTTCCCGCCTCGGCCTGCTCGCGCAGGTCGAGGAGGACGTTCTTCGCGTCGTACTTGCGCAGGAAGCCTATGGCGTTCTGGAAGACGTCCGGTGCGTTGCCGCCCGAGGCCTGGGTGTTGAACTTCTTCCAGAAGTCGGCGTAGGGCTGGAAGTCCGTCTTGACCTTGATCTTCGGGAACTTCTTCTCGAAGAGGGCGATCGACTGGTTGATCCGCTTGGCCCGGTCGTCGGAACCCCACCAGGTGTACCGGATGGTGACGGTGCCGTCTCCCGAGCCGGAGCCGGTGCCGCAGCCCGCCGCGGTCAGGCCGAGGGCCGCAAGGGAGCTGCCGGCGACCTTCAGCAGGCTCCGACGGTCAACAGTGCCTTGAGTACGCACAGTTCGTCCTCCGCGCGTTATTAGAACGTTTCAGGAAAGCGCTTGCTGGGACAAAGTAGGGGGGTCGGCCAGCCACGTCAACGCTCCGGACAGGATCTTTCGAAGCGCTTCGAAGCCATGGTCGCGAGACCCCGGATGAAAGGATTCAACAACGGACCGGTCAGGCCAGCCGGATGACGTTCCACGACATGGGTTCGAGGGCCGCCCGCAGCACCCCGTCCACCAGCTGCGTGCCCGCCACGGGGTGCGGCACGACCCGCTCCGGCTCGTCCAGGGTGTTGCGGGCCTCGGGGTCCGCGTCGGCGAGCGCGCTGTGCTCGACGACCCGGTCGAGACCGAGGCCCCGCAGGGTCACCTCAAGGGGCAGGGGCGCGTTCCGGCCACGGTTGACCGCGAACACCGTCACCCCGCCGTCCTCGCCGCGTACGGCCGTGGCGTGCAGCAGCGACACGTCCCCGTACCGCTCCGTGGGGTACGTCGGCGAGGCCACGCGCACGTCGAGGACGGTCCCCCTGCCGTGGCGGGAGGCCTGCGCGAAGGGGAAGAAGGTGGTCTGGCGCCAGGAGGGGCCGCCGGGCTCGGTCATGATCGGCGCGATCACGTTGACGAGCTGGGCGAGGCAGGCCACCGCGATCCGGTCCGCGTGCCGCAGCAGGGCGATCACCAGGGTGCCGAAGACGACGGCGTCGGTGACCGTGTACACGTCCTCCAGGAGGCGCGGGGCCTCCTGCCAGTCCTCGAAGGGATGCGGGTTGGGCCGGCGCTGGTACCAGACGTTCCACTCGTCGAAGGAGAGGGTCAGCCGCTTCGGCGACTTGAGCCGGGCGCCGACGTGGTCACAGGTGGCGATCACCTCCTCGATGAACGCCTCCATGTGGACCGCGGAGGCCAGGAAGGAGTCGCGGTCCCCGTCGGTCTCCTCGTAGTAGGCGTGCAGCGAGACGTGGTCGACCACCTCGTACGTCTCCGCCAGGACGGTGGCCTCCCAGGCGGCGAAGGTCGGCAGGTCACGGGCGGAACTGCCGCACGCGACGAGTTCGAGGTCCGGGTCGATCCGGCGCAGGGCGCGGGCGGTCCGGGCCGCCAGCCTGCCGTACTCCTCGGCGGTCTTCTGCCCGGTCTGCCAGGTGCCGTCCATCTCGTTGCCGAGGCACCAGAGCCGGATGCCGAACGGGTCCTTGTCGCCGTGCGCGATCCGGCGGTCGGAGAGTTCGGTGCCGCCGGGGTGGTTGGCGTACTCGACGAGGTCCATGGCCTCCGTGATGCCGCGGGTGCCGAGGTTGACCGCCATCATCGGCTCGGCCCGCGGGCCGAGCTTGCGCAGGAACGCCATGAACTCGCTCAGGCCGAAGCGGTTCGTCTCGGTGGATCGCCAGGCGACGTCGAGCCGCCGCGGCCGCTGTTCGACCGGGCCCACGCCGTCCTCCCAGCGGTAGCCGGAGACGAAGTTGCCGCCGGGGTACCGCACGGCGGTCACGCCGAGTTCGCGGACGAGCTCCAGGACGTCGGTGCGCAGTCCGTCCTCGTCGGCGGCGGGGTGGCCGGGCTCGTGGATGCCGGTGTAGACGCAGCGCCCGAGGTGCTCGACGAAGGAGCCGTAGAGACGCGGATCGACGGGGCCGACGGTGAAGTCGGGATCGAGGGTGAAACGAGCGGTGCGGGTGGTGCGTTCGGCGTGGGACACGCGGTTCCCTCTCGTTCGACATGTTCGAAATTTCGACCAACGGTCGTATGTACGAACGAGAACGTAGGAGCGCGGAGTCGGGGCGTCAATGGACCGAGAGCACCGGAGACGGAACGACACCCGGACCGCGTGAAGTTCTTCTCGCAGCCACCGACTCTTCACGGAAACCCTTCGTCAATAAGCTTTCCGGTCAAGAAATTTGGCAAATGATCATGCTGACCAAGATCACTTCCTGTCGATAGAAACAAGATCGACAAGCGCTTGTGCGCCACACCCCACAAGGGAGGCAACCCATGAAGCGAGCCGGTACCGCCGTCATCACGGCCGCCGCTGCCCTCGCCCTCGTCCAGCCGTCCGCCGCCACCGCGGCCACGAGCACCGCCTGGACGGCCCCGACCTGCAACCGCGTCGTAGGCGACGGCGCGGTCACCTTCACCACGGACCTCGGAGCGAGCCTCGTCGGCACCACCGGCACGCTCAAGCCCGTGAGCTACACCCACGGCCTGGTCGCGCTCGGTGCCCCCGACACGCTCCTCGCCACCCGCAACAGCGAGCTCCAGCGCTCCACCGACGCGGGCTGTTCGTGGACCCGCGCCGCCTCACTGGGCAGCGCGTCCGCGAGACTCACCGCGGGCGGCGGGACCCGCGCCTTCGCGTGGGAGCCGAACGGCGGCTACCTCGCCCGGATCGACGGCTCCACCGTCACCCCGCTGACCTCGCCCGCCGCTTCCATCGTGGGCGTGGGAACCGACCCGGCCGACCCGAACCACGTCCGCCTCGCGGGCGACGACGGCCGCCTGTACGACTCCCGCGACGCGGGCGCCACCTGGACCGCCACCGGCACCCCGGCGTTCCCCGCGGGGACCGGTGTCTACTCGGTGACCTTCGATGCGGCCGACCCGAACCACGCCGTCGCCGGCGCCATGGTCCGCGGCGGCGCGGTGACCACCGACGGCGGCGCGACCTGGACCGCCTCCACCGGGCTGACCTCCGGCACCTCCGCGAACCTGTTCGCAACGGCCGTCTCCCCCGCGAACCCCCAGGTCGTCTACGGCATCGGCATCGACCTCGCCGAGTCGGTCCCGGGCTCCGGCAGCGAGGGCCGCCACATCTACCGCTCGACCGACGGGGGCCGCACCTTCGCGAAGGTCCTCGACGACACGGCGGAGCACAAGCTGACCAACAGCACCCTGCTCGCCCCCAGCCCCACCGACCCGAACGTCCTCCACTTCGAGTACGGCACGTACTTCATGGGCTACGGCACGGACCTGTTCCGCCTCGACACGGCGACGGGAACGGTCACCAAGACCCACAACGCCTTCGACGGCGTCTCGGCCATCGCCTTCAACCCCGCCCACCCCTCCGCCGATCAGGCCTGATCCGGCCTGATCGGCGAGCCCCCTCGTCGTACGCGGAGCCCGCTCTCGCGGGGCGGGCCGTTATTCGAGCAGCTCCGCGTACGAGCCCATGGCCAGGGCGATGTCCGCCTGGGCCCAGAACCGGTGGTAGGTGAAGACGGGGGCGGCGCCGCCCGCCAGGTAGGCCTCGATCTTGGGCCAGGCCGGGTCGTCCTCGTAGAACGAGCGGATCGAGGCGAAGGTGGACGAGGAGTTCACGGCGTCGCCGTTCGGCATGACACCGGTCCAGCCGGTCGGCACGTAGACCGGGTCGTCGAAGCGGTTGTAGTCGGCACGTGTCTCCGGGACGGCGATGCCCAGCGGGTCCTGGTGGTGGTTCCACATGCCGTCGAGGAGGGCCTTGGCGACCCGCTTGGCCTCGGCGTGGCCGGACTTGGCCGCGTAGTAGGTGAGGGTCTTGGCGTAGGCGGCGGCCACGCCGACGTCGTCGGTGTAGTCGGCGACGGTGACGCGCAGGCCCGTGTTGGCCCCGGGGCTCGCCGCGTTCCACGTGTCCGGCGCGCCGGACCACTGGAGGGTGGAGGGGATGCGGTAGGTGCCGTCGGGGTTGATCGTGGTCTTGGACAGCGCCCAGGAGACCCACTTGTCGAGGACGGTCTTCGCCTTGGCGTCACCGGTCTGCTGGTAGTACTCGGCGACGCGTTCCATCGACCAGGCCTGGAAGCCGAACCATTGGTTCGACGCCGGGTCGTGGTAGACGGGCTTCTCGTCGTAGAACATGCCGTAGAAGGTGGGTGTGCCGGCCGGCGGGGTGGCGTAGCGGCCCTGCCAGCTGTTGGTGGCGCCGCCCGCGATGGCTCCCTCGTTCGACTGGAGCCAGCGGTAGAACTCCAGCTGCCGGTCGAGGCTGGTCGCCCAGTCCGCCTGGCCCGTCGTCGACTTGGGCTTGAGCGGGGCGTACCGGCTGAGGGCGTAGGCGGCGAGGGGGTTCTGGTAGCCGCCGTGGGCGTGGCTGGAGCCGATGCGCCAGGACCAGCCGGCGGAGGTGTCGGCGGCGCCGCCCCAGGCGTAGTACCAGGACATCAGGTAGTGCGCGCTGTCCTTGCCGGTGCCGGCCGGGCAGACGGTGGGGCCGACGCAGTCGCCGACCTTCTTGAAGTACTTGTCGAACATCGCGTACCGCAGGTAGTCGCCCATCTTGGCGGCCTTGCCGACGGTCGCGCTGACCTGCCCGCCCTTGCCCTGCTGCTTGGCCCACAGGTCGGCCCAGTAGGCGGCCTGGACGGCTCGGGCGTCGGCGTCGGGGGCGTTGGTGTACTTCCACTGCTTGGCGTAGGAGGCGTCCCCGGTGAAGAGGTCCAGGTAGCCGTTCTTGCCGCCGTAGGCGAACTTGTCGCAGGTGGGGTGGGTGACGGTCTCCCAGACGGACTCCTGCGGGCCGCGCTGGAAGGTGTTGATGTACGAGGGACCGGTCGCCGTCGGTCCGGCGGAGCACTTCCCCGGCTCGTTGCCGAAGCCGTAGACGTTGTCGACGTCCTGGATCCAGTGCATGCCGTAGATGTCGTCGGTGCCGTAGGCGCTCTTGAGTTCGGCGGCGATCGGGTCGGATCCGGAGGTCACGCCGGAGTCCAGCTTCGCCGGGTACTGCGACGGGAGGTCCCACTCGGGGGCGTACGTGGCCGGCTTGGAGGCGTTGTAGGAGGAGGTGGTGGGCTGGTCGGCGTGGGTGGGGATCATGAATTTCTCCATGGTGTCCCAGGCGCCGTTGAACTTGGTCCAGTCGCCGGTGATCTTGCCGTACATGGCCTGGAGCCAGATGAGGTAGCTGTACGCCTCCGAGGTCGTCTCGTGCCCGTGGTCGGGGGCCTCGACGATCAGGGTCTCCACGGAGTGGTACGGGATGCCCTCGGGCGAGAAGTAGCCGTTGGCCGGGTTGGTGATCTTCCCGTGCAGGTCGAGGAAGCGGGCGTCGTACGTGGAGTCCGCGGCCAGCTGGGCGACGGTGACCTCGGCCTTGGCGTGACCGGGCGCGGTCGCGGTGAAGACGGCCGAGCCGGTGCCGGTGGCCGCGGCGGCGACGGTCACCTTCTGGGCGGTGTTCCAGTTCGCCGGGGTGAAGGTGAGGGTCGCCGGGGTCGCGGTGAGAGCGGTGTTGCCCGAGGTGCGGGCGACGCTCACCGTGACGTCGGCGGTCGGGGCGGTGGACAGCTTCAGGTCGAAGGTGCCGGTGGCGCCCTGGCGTACGCCGAGCTGAGCGGGGGAGGCGACCAGCGCGGGTCCCGCGGCGACGGTGATGCCGACGGGCGCCGACTCGGCGGAGGCGCCGAGGCTGTCGTAGGCCTTGGCGTAGAGGGAGTGGGCACCGGTGGCGAGGCCGGCCGCACTGTGGGTGAAGGGCGCGGTCGTGTCGGTGCCGAGGAGCGTGGTGTCGCTGTAGAACTCCACCTTGCTCACGGTGGCGCTGTCGGCCGCGGCGGCGGTGGCGGCGAGCGGCACCGCGTCGCCCTCGGTGTAGACGGCGCCCGCGGTGGGGCTGGTCAGGACGGCGACCGGGGGCTGGTGGGCGCCGGTGCAGGAGGTGCCGTTGACCGCGAAGGCGGTCGGGGCGGCGTTGGTCCCGCTGTAGGTGAACTGGGCGCCGGTCGTGGTGGCGGCGCCCGCGGCGAGGGTGCCGTTCCAGGAGGCGTTGGTCACCGTCACGTTCCTGCCGGACTGGGACCAGACGCCGTTCCATCCGTTGGTGACCTTCTGGTCACCGGCGTAGGAGTAGGTGAGGGTCCAGCCGTTGAGCGCGGTGGTCGCCCGGTTGGTGAGGGTGAGTTCGGCGGTGAAGCCGGAACCCCAGTCGTTCGTCTTGTAGTCGACGCTGCACTGCACGGCGGCGGCCTGGGCCGTGGTGGCACCGACGGCCGTGAGGCCGAGGGGCAGCGAGAGCGCCGCGGCCAGCGCGGTCAGCTGCCGGCGTGGTCGGCGTACGGGTGGTCGTGGCATGCGGTGGTTCTCCTCGCGGCTCGGGAGGTTGGGGGTGCGAAGAGCGAGAAGGGCTTGCGGGGACAAGCCCTGAACCAGTGGGAGCGCTCCCACTGTGCAGTTGAGCCGCAACGGCGTCAAGGTGTGTGAAGAGTCGAAGGCAGATGAGGCGGAAATTTACCCAACCCCTCTTTTGTTTGGCGCTAGTTGACGCTACGGTCTGCCCGACCAGTGGGAGCGGTTCCATCCAGTCGGCACACCATCAGGGGTGTGCCCTCGCTGTGAGGACTCGCTCATGCGACATCCCCCACGTCTGTCCGCGCTGCTCGCAGGAGCGGCGCTCACGATGGCGAGCACCGCCTTCGCCGTCGTGGGTACGGCCTCCGGAGCAGCGGCCGCACCCGCCTGCACAGTGGAGTACTCGGTCGTCGGCCAGTGGTCCGGCGGCTACCAGGGCGCCGTCACGATCACCAACAACAGCGCCGCGCTGAACGGTTGGAGCCTCGGCTTCGCCTTCCCGGCCGGCCAGGTCGTCAGTCAGGGCTGGGGCGGGAAGTGGTCCCAGTCCGGGGCGTCCGTCACGGTCCTGAACGAGAGCTGGAACGCCGCGCTCGCCACGGGCGCGAAGGTCACGGGCGGCTTCATCGCCTCCTGGACGGGCGCCAACACGGCTCCCACCGCGTTCACGCTCAACGGCACGCCCTGCAACACCGACGGGCCCACGCCCACCCCGACGCCGACCCCGTCGACCACGACACCCACACCGACCCCCACCGACCCGACCACACCCCCGACCACCCCTCCCCCGACACCCGCCTCCGGCGCGCCCGAACTCGGCGTGACCGGGAACAAGTTCACCGACCAGAACGGCGCGGTCCGCCGCCTCCTCGGCGTCAACCGCTCCGGCGGCGAGTTCATGTGCGTCCAGGGCTACGGCTTCTTCGACGGTCCCGTCGACGACGCCTCGGTCAAGGCCATCGCCGACTGGAAGGCCAACACGGTCCGCATCCCCCTCAACGAGGAGTGCTGGCTCGGCCTGGACAACATCAAGCCCGAGTACCGCGGCGCGAACTACGTCAACGCGGTCAAGGACCTGGTGGCCAAGGTGCTCGCCCACGGAATGACCCCCGTGGTCGAACTGCACTGGACCCACGGCCAGTACACCGGCAACTCGTCGGGCTGCGCCGACGTGCACGCCTCCTGCCAGAAGCCGATGCCCGGCGCCCAGTACACCCCGGCGTTCTGGACCTCGGTGGCGAACACCTTCAAGAACGACCGGCGGGTCGTCTTCGACCTGTTCAACGAGCCCTATCCGGACCGGGCGACCTCCACCGCGGCACAGGCCTGGACCTGCTGGCGCGACGGCGGCACCTGCCCCGGCATCGGCTACGAAGTCGCCGGCATGCAGGACCTGGTGGACGCGGTCCGCGCCACGGGAGCGAAGAACCTCGTCCTCGTCCCGGGCGTCGCGTACTCCAACGACCTCAGCCAGTGGCTCACGTACGCCCCCACTGACCCGGCGGACAATCTGGCCGCCGCCTGGCACGTCTACAACTTCAACACCTGTTCCGACGAGACGTGCTGGAACAACACCCTCGCCCCGGTAGCCGCCGAGGTTCCCCTCCTCGCGGGCGAGATCGGCGAGAACACCTGCGGACACGCGTTCATCGACCGCGTCATGAAGTGGTTCGACGACCGCGACCTCTCGTACCTGGGCTGGACCTGGAACACCTGGAACTGCAACTCGGGTCCCGCGCTGATCACCTCGTACGACGGCACCCCCACCGCATTCGGCATCGGGCTGCGCGACCACCTGCGCGACCTCACCCCCTGAAAGGAACCCCCACCCGCATGAGCCGCACCAGAAGCACCAGTCGCACCGCCCTCCTGGCGGCACTCGGCCTGATCACCGCCACCGGCGCCACCGCCACCGTGTTCGGCACCACCGCCGGCGCCGCCACCCCCGGCTGCAAGGTCGACTACCAGATCACCAACCAGTGGAACACCGGCTTCGGCGCCAACGTGACCGTCACCAACACCGGTGACCCAGTTGCCGCTTGGACCGTCGAGTGGACCTACGGCGGCAACCAGCAGGTCACCCAGGGCTGGAACGCCACCATCACCCAGTCCGGCGCCGGCGTGACCGCCAAGAACGTCTCCTACAACGGGACGCTGGCCACCGGCGGCTCCACCTCCTTCGGCTTCAACGGCTCCTACAGCGGCACCAACGCCGTGCCGGCCACCTTCAAGCTGAACGGGGTCGTCTGCAACGGCGCCACCGAGCCGACGACACCCCCGACCACCCCGCCCACCACGCCCCCGACCACGCCTCCCACCACGCCGCCGCCGGCCGGGACCAAGGCCGACAACCCGTACGCCGGCGCCAAGGTGTACGTGAACCCCGAGTGGTCCGCGAAGGCCGCGGCCGAGCCGGGCGGCACCAAGGTCTCCAACCAGCCCACCGGCGTCTGGCTCGACCGGATCGCCGCCATCAACGGTTCGAGCACCTCGATGGGCCTGCGCGCCCACCTCGACAAGGCCCTGGAGCAGAAGGGCTCCGGCGAGCTCGTCGTCCAGCTCGTCGTCTACAACCTGCCCGGCCGCGACTGTGCCGCGCTCGCCTCCAACGGCGAGCTCGGACCGACCGAGATCAACCGCTACAAGACCGAGTACATCGACCCGATCGCCGCGATCCTCGGCGACGCGAAGTACGCGGGCCTCCGGATCGTCACCACGGTCGAGATCGACTCGCTGCCCAACCTCGTCACCAACGTCTCCGGGCGTCCGACGGCCACCGCCAACTGCGACGTCATGAAGGCCAACGGCAACTACATCACCGGCGTCGGCTACGCGCTCAAGAAGCTCGGCGCGATCGGCAACGTCTACAACTACATCGACGCCGGTCACCACGGCTGGCTGGGCTGGGACGACAACTTCGGCCCGTCCGCCGAGCTGTTCAAGCAGGCCGCCACGGCCGAGGGCTCCACGGTCTCCAACGTGCACGGCTTCATCGTCAACACCGCCAACTACAGCGCCCTGAAGGAGGACCACTTCACCATCGACGACAGCGTGAACGGCACCTCCGTGCGCCAGTCGAAGTGGGTCGACTGGAACCGCTACACCGACGAACTGTCGTACGCCCAGGCGATGCGCGCCAAGCTGGTCTCGATCGGCTTCGACAGCAACCTCGGCATGCTGATCGACACCTCCCGCAACGGCTGGGGCGGCACCGCCCGGCCCACCGCTCCGGGAGCGCTGACCAGCGTCGACACCTACGTCAACGGCGGCCGCTACGATCGCCGCATCCACCTCGGCAACTGGTGCAACCAGTCCGGCGCGGGCCTCGGCGAGCGGCCCCAGGCGGCCCCCGCCGCGGGCATCGACGCCTACGTCTGGATGAAGCCCCCGGGCGAGTCCGACGGCGCCTCCTCGGAGATCCCGAACGACGAGGGCAAGGGTTTCGACCGGATGTGCGACCCGACGTACACGGGCAACGCCCGTAACGGCAACAGCATGTCGGGCGCGCTGCCGAACGCCCCGCTCTCCGGCAAGTGGTTCTCCGCCCAGTTCCAGGAGCTCCTGAAGAACGCCCACCCGGCGCTGTAACACCCACCGCACGGGCCCCGCGGCCGACCGGACCCCAGGATCCCGGCCGGCCGCGGGAGCACGCGCGCGAAGGCCCCGCGGGACGGATCGTCCCGCGGGGCATCGGCGTACCCGCGGTCAGCAGGAGGAACGCACGATCAGCTCCGTCGGCAGCACCCGCTTGCGCGGCTCCTCCGGCGTGGCCGAACCCTTCTGGATCTCCTGGATGAGCATCCGCGCCATCGTGCGCCCCATCTCCTCGATGGGCTGCCGCACGCTCGTCAGCGGCGGGTCCATCAGGCGCGCCACCGGCGAGTCGTCGACGCCGACGAGGGCCACGTCCTCCGGCACCCGGCGGCCCGCCTCCCGCAGCACTCCGAGCGCCCCGGCGGCCATCACGTCGGAGGCGGCGAAGACCGCGTCCAGGTCCGGGCGGCGGTCGAGCAGCAGCCGCATGGCCCGCCGGCCGCCCGCCTCGGTGAAGTCGCCCGCGGAGACCAGTTCCTCGTCGGGCGGTAGGCCGGCCTCGGTGAGGCCGGCCCGGTAGCCGCCCAGCCGGGCGCGGGCCACGTACATGTCGAGCGGTCCGGTGACGGTCGCGATCCTGTCCCGCCCGCGCGCCACGAGGTGGGCGACGGCGGCCCGGCCCGCCCCGATGTTGTCGGAGTCCACGTACGGCACGGGTTCGGCCTCGGAGCGGCGCCCGTTCATGACGACCGGGAGGCCCAGTTCCCGGATCCGTTCGGGCAGCGGGTCGTCGCCGTGCACGGAGGCGAGGAGCACCCCGTCGACGCGCTGGGCGGCGAGGTACTGCTCGAACCGCTGCCGCTCCTGCTCGCTGCGGACCAGGGTGAGCAGGAGCTGCTTGTCGGCCTCGGCGAGTTCGGCGCTGACGCCCCGGATGAGGTCGAGGAAGTACGGCTCGGCGAAGAGGCGGGCCTCCGCCTCGGGGATGACGAGCGCGATCGCGTCCGTGCGGCTGCCGGCCAGGGCGCGGGCGGCCTGGTTGGGTACGTAGCCGAGTTCGGCGACGGCTCTGGCGACGGCCGTCCTGGTCTGCTCGCTCACCCGCGGGGAGCCGTTGATGACCCGGGAGACCGTGCCCCGGCCGACCCCGGCCCGGGCCGCTACCTGCTCCAGGGTGGGTCTGCCGCTCTGCCGTCCGTTCACGACTCCCGAACTCCCCTCGTAGGACAACGCGCTGCTCACCACGGCCACGGAAGGATGGGAGCGCTCCCACACTAGTCCACGCCCGTCCCGGCGCGCCACGCGTCTGCGTTCAGGAGATGACGCCCGCGTTGCCGCAGGGCGTCGCGAATCCCCCGGAAAACCTTCCGGTAACGAATCCGCGTTCATGTCTTGACACTCGCACCCGCCAGGCAGCAACCTTCCGGCAACGACGTGGGAGCGCTCCCATCCGGGACGCACACAGCCTGCATCAGGCCCTGCAGGGCAGCCGCCGAGCCGCGATCCGCCGGCCGGGCCTCATGGCGCACAACGAGCACCACCTTGGACGAGGAGAGTGGAATGCGCACTTCCAGCAGCAGACGCGGACGCCGTGCGGCGATCGCGGCGGTCGCCGTCGTCGTGACCGGCACGACCCTGCTCACCGGTTGCGGCGGTGACGAGGACGCCGGCGGCAAGGGCGGCACGAGCACCCAGGGCGCCGAGAAGATCACGCTGCGGATCGGGACCTTCGGTTCCTTCGGCTACGACGACAAGACCGGCGCGAAGCTCTACGCCGAGTACGAGCGGCTCCACCCGAACATCAAGATCGAGGAGTCGAACGTCTCCGACGGTCAGAAGTACTGGGACACCCTGAAGCTGCGCCTCGCCCAGAACAGCGGCGTCGCCGACATCCAGGCCGTCGAGGTCGGCTACATCGCCGAGGCCACCGGCACCGCCATGGCGAACAAGTGGGTCGACCTGGGCAAGGAGGGCGGCGCGAACACCGCCGCCTTCCTCGACTGGAAGGTCAAGCAGGCGACGACCTCCGACGGCAAGGTCATCGCGCTCGGCACCGACATCGGCCCGATGGCCATCTGCTACAACAAGGACCTCTTCGCCAAGGCCAAGCTGCCCACCGCCCGTGAGGAGGTCGCCAAGCTGTGGGCCGGCGACTGGGCCAAGTTCATCGAGACCGGTGAGAAGTACAAGGCCGCCGCGCCCGCCGGCACCGCCTTCCACGACTCCGCGAGCGGACTCTTCAACGCCGTCGTCTCCAGCGACCCGGTGCAGTACGCCAACACCAGCGGCGAACTCGACTGGGAGAACAGCCCCGGCGTGAAGAAGGCCTGGGACACCGCCGTCAAGGCGGCCCAGGGCGGCCTCACCGCCAAGCTCCGCCAGTTCGACGAGAAGGGCACCTGGAACGCGGCCTTCAAGAACTCCAAGTTCGCCACCGTCGCCTGCCCGAGCTGGATGACCGGCATCATCAAGGACCAGGCCGGCCCCGCCAACCAGGGCAAGTGGGACATCGCCACGCCGCCCGTCGCCGGCAACTGGGGCGGTTCCTTCCTCGCCGTGCCCAAGGCCGGCAAGCACACCAAGGAGGCCGCCGAGCTCGCGGCCTGGCTGACCGCCCCCGAGCAGCACGCCAAGGTGTTCGCGGTCAACGGCAACATCCCCTCGTCCAAGGACACCCTCGCCTCCTCGGCGGTCCAGGACGCCAAGCTGCCGTACTTCGGCGACACCCCGGTCGGCAAGATCTTCTCCAGCGCGGCGGCCGGCATCACCCCCGCCGTCATCAGCCGCTACGACGGCCAGGTGAAGACCTTCCTCACCGACAACGGCATCCTCGACATCGAGCAGCGCGGCACCGACCCGGCCAAGGCCTGGGAGAACGTCAAGAAGCTGGTCGACGACAAGATCGACCAGTAGCGGGGACCGTCCGCCGGCCCGCCGCCGCCTGCCGGGCGGCGGGCCGGCACCGTCCGCACCACCGCACGCATCGACCTGGAAGGACGCCCCCGTGGCCACCTCCGTTCGGGCGAGGCACGACGGCTCCCCGCCGCCCGCCGCACCGCCCTCCTCCACCGGCCCCCGCGGCCACCGTTCCTCCGGGGGCGGCTGGCGCAGCACGCTCTACCGCTGGGACCTCAAGGCGATCCCGTACGTCTTCGTCGCCCCCTTCTTCCTCACCTTCGCCGCCTTCGGCCTCTTCCCGCTGCTCTACACGGGCTGGCTCTCGCTCAACCGGGTCGAGCTCGGCGGCGACCCGACGTGGAAGGGCCTGGAGAACTACACCGACCTCGCGACCAGCGAGTTCTTCTGGAACGCGCTCCTCAACACCTTCACCATCGGGGTGATATCGACCGTTCCGCAGCTGCTCATGGCCCTGGGCCTGGCGCACCTGCTCAACTACAAGCTGCGCGGCCGGGGCTTCTTCCGGGTCGCGATCCTCGCCCCGTACGCCACCTCGATCGCGGCGGCGACCCTGGTCTTCGCCCAGCTGTTCAACACCGACTACGGCATGATCAACGGCCTCCTGGGCTGGTTCGGCGTCGACCCGGTGAACTGGGAGTCGTCCAAGTGGCCGGCGCAGATCGCGATCTCGGTGATCGTCACCTGGCGCTGGACGGGCTACAACGCGCTGATCTACCTGGCCGCCATGCAGGCCGTGCCCCAGGACCTGTACGAGGCGGCCTCGCTGGACGGCGCGTCGCGCTGGCGGCAGTTCGTCAGCGTCACCATCCCCTCCATCCGGCCGACGATCCTCTTCACGATCATCGTCTCCACCATCGGCGCCACCCAGCTCTTCGGCGAACCGATGCTCTTCGGCGGCAGCGTCGGCATCAGCGGCGGCAGCGGCAACCAGTTCCAGACGCTGAGCCTGCTGATGTACGAGAAGGGGTGGGTGACCGGCGCGCTGGGCCAGGCCTCCGCGATCGCCTGGGTCATGCTGCTGCTCCTGCTCCTGATCGGCGGCGTCCAGGCGCTCGTGTCCCGCTCCAACCGCAAGAAGCTGGGGGGCTGACCTCATGGCCCGCACACTCGACACCTCGCCCATCGAGGCCCCGGCTCCGGCCCCGGCCCGGCCGCCGCGCCGCTTCCGCCAGTCGGCCGGCCGTCAGCACCACGCGGGACCGCTGACGTACGTGCTGCTCGCCGTGGCCGCGTTCGTCTCGCTCTTCCCGCTGTACTGGAACGTGGTCGCCGCGTCCCACACGGGCGAGCGGGTCGTCGAGGCGCCTGCCCCGCTGCTGCCCGGGAACCGTCTCCTGGACAACCTGAGCTTCGCCTGGAACCAGGTCGACATGGGCGAGGCGCTGATCAACACCACGATCGTGGCGAGCCTGGTGGCCCTGTCCACCGTGCTGTTCTCCACGCTCGCCGGCTTCGCGTTCGCCAAGCTGCCGTTCCGGGGCCGAGGGATGCTGCTCTCCCTCGTGGTCGCCACCATGACGATCCCGCCGCAGCTCAGCGTCATCCCGCTGTACCAGATCATCACGGACCTCGGCTGGTTCGACCAGCTCCAGTCGGTCGTCCTGCCCTCGCTGGTGGCGGCCTTCGGCGTCTTCTTCATGCGCCAGTTCCTCGTGGAGGCGCTGCCGATGGAGCTGGTGGAGGCGGCCCGGATGGACGGGGCGCACAGCCTGCGGGTCATCTGGCACGTGGTGTTCCCGATCGCCCGGCCGGCGATGGCGGTGCTCGGCATGCTGGTCTTCGTCCAGTCCTGGAACGACTTCTTCTGGCCGTTCATCGCCCTCACCCCGGACGGCAGCCCCACCCTTCAGGTGGCGCTCGCCGGGCTCGGCGCGGGCAACCACACCGTGGACCACGCCGTCGTGCTGACCGGCGCGCTGATATCCACCGTGCCGCTGCTGCTCGTCTTCGCCTTCCTGGGCAAGCACATCGTGGGCGGCATCACGGCGGGCGCCGTCAAGAGCTGACCGCCCCGCCGGGCCCGTAACCCGATTTCCGCACGTAACCACCCCGTACCCGCGTTGGGAGCGCTCTCCTATGACCGCGTCCGAAACCCGGCCGCTCACCGCCACCCGTTCGTTCCCGCCCGACTTCCTCTGGGGCGCGGCCACCGCCGCGTACCAGATCGAGGGAGCGGCGGCGGCGGACGGCCGTACCCCGTCCATCTGGGACACCTTCTCGCACACCCCGGGCAAGGTCTTCGAGGGCCACACCGGTGACGTGGCCGTGGACCACTACCACCGGTTCCGCGAAGACGTCGGCATCATGTCCGAACTCGGCCTGAACGCCTACCGGTTCTCCGTCTCCTGGTCCCGGGTACAGCCGACCGGGCGGGGGCCGGCCGTCCAGAAGGGCCTGGACTTCTACCGGGCGCTCGTCGACGAGCTGCTCGGCGCCGGGATCGAGCCGGCCCTGACGCTCTACCACTGGGACCTGCCGCAGGAGTTGGAGGACGCGGGCGGCTGGCCCGAGCGCGCGACCGCAGAGCGGTTCGCCGAGTACGCCGGGATCGTCGCCGACGCCCTCGGCGACCGGGTCCGGCGGTGGACCACGCTCAACGAGCCCTGGTGCAGCGCCTTCCTGGGGTACGGCTCCGGGGTCCACGCCCCGGGCCGCACCGACGCGGTGGCCTCGCTGCGCGCCGCCCACCACCTCAACCTCGGTCACGGCCTCGCGGTCCAGGCGCTGCGGGCCTCGCTGCCGGCGGACCGGCAGATCGCGGTCTCGCTCAACCTGCACGAGGTGCGGCCGCTGACCGGCTCCGCCAAGGACCTCGACGCGGCCCGCCGCATCGACGCCGTCGGCAACCGCGTGTGGCTGGGCCCGATGCTGGAGGGCGCCTACCCGGAGGACCTGCTCGCCGACACCGCGCAGCTGACGGACTGGTCCTTCGTCCGGGACGGCGACGCCGCCACGGCGAAGCAGCCGCTGGACCTGCTCGCGATCAACTACTACACGCCGACGGTCGTCTCGCACGTCCCGGAGGGCGCGGAGAAGCCACAGGACGACGGTCACGGCAACAGCGCGTACTCACCGTGGCCGGGCGCGGACTCGGTGGCCTTCCACCGGGCGCCGGGCGAGCCGACGGCGATGGGCTGGGCGGTCGACCCCGGCGCCCTGTACGACCTGCTGACCCGGGTCTCCGCCGCGTACCCCGAACTCCCGCTGGTGATCAGCGAGAACGGGGCGGCGTACGAGGACGTCGTCGGCGAGGACGGCACGGTCCACGACCCGGAGCGGGCCGCCTACGTGCACGCGCACCTGGAGGCCGTGCACCGGGCGATGACCGACGGGGTGGACGTGCGCGGCTACTTCCTGTGGTCGCTGCTCGACAACTTCGAGTGGGCCTACGGCTACGCGAAGCGGTTCGGTGCGGTGCGGGTCGACTACGACACGCTGGAGCGCACGCCGAAGTCGAGCGCGCGGTGGTACGCGCGGGTCGCGCGGTCGGGTGAGCTGCTCGCGCCCGACGGCGGCTGATCCCCCTGCGGGGGAAGGGCCGTACCGGTCGCCCGGTACGGCCCTTCCTCATGGAGTGACGGCTGATCAGATGTCGATGACCCGGTAGCCGATGACGTAGACGCCGCCGGAGCCCTCGACGGTGCGCCACTGGGTCTCGGCGCCGACCTCGCTGCCGGTGACGAGCGTGGAGCCCAGCTTGTCGTCGCCGCCGAAGGTGTCCTTGTCCCAGAGGGTCAGGGTCCGGGCCTGCTCCTTGCCGAGGATGAGGGCCGCGTTGCCGTTGCCGTCGGCCATGGAGCGGACGTAGCCGGAGCCCATCGTCTGGTAGCTGATGCCGCTGCCGGGCCAGACCTTGACGGCGTTGCCGTTGGCGTCGGTGATCTTGAGGTAGGCCTCGTCGTGGTCGCCCTCGCTGTTCTGCTGGCAGTGCAGCTCGAAGAGCTCGATCTTCACGTAGTCGATCGGCTCGGCGTGCGCGGTGCCGGCGAAGGCGCCGACGGTGCCGAGTCCGAGCAGGGCGGTGGCGGCCAGTCGGACGATTCGGTTCTTGCGCATGTGGTCCCCCCACACATCGGGTCACTCATGTGACGTGGCTCCGGTCCGCCGTCCTCGGCGGGGCCGGTGTGCCGTTTCCCCCCGGCACGACACTTACTGTGCCCGTTCGGCCCGGTCCGGTTCTACGCGCGTTCCGCTGGACGGAACGGGGACGCGAATCCGTCTTCCCGAGGGGTGCTCAGAGCACGAGGGCGGTCGTCGGAACCGGTCTTCGCTGGCCGCCGCGGGCGAGCGCGCGGGTGATGGCGGCGCCGGCCTCGGCGACGGCCTGGGCGAGCGCGTCGAGCCGCCGGCCGGCCGGGACCATGCCGGCGAGGGCGGCGACGGTGCGCCCGTCGGGGGCGCGGACCGGCAGCGAGGCGCAGCACACCCCGTCCATCACGTCCTCCCGGTCCAGGACCGCCCCGCCCCGGAGGGGGCCGCGCAGGGCCTTCCCGGCGGCGGTGTCGAGGCGGAAGGCGATGCCGTCCCGTACCGGCAGCAGCGGCTCCAGGTCCCCCGGCACCGAGCTCACCGTGATGGCCATCTCCTCGCGCATCACGGCGAGGACCACGCTGGCGCCCGTGACGCCCCGGAGCCGCTGGAGCGGCAGTCGGGCGGCGGGCACCAGGCCGGGGTGCGGCTCCCAGGCCTGGCCGAGGCGGTAGAGCTGCGGGCCGACGCGGTAGCGGTTGCCCCTGCGCTCGACGGCGCCGACCCCGACGAGCTGGTCGAGCAGTCGGTGCACGCTGCCCTTCGGTACGCCGCAGGCGAGCGCCAGCTCGGTCACTCCGGCCTCGTCGCCGCTCCGGCGCAACGCGTCGAGCAGCGCGAACGCCCCTTCGAGGACGCCACGGCCGCGCTCCGGCGCCTGCCCGCGCCCGGCCTCCCGGCCGGTCCCGATGGTCACCGCGCCGCCTTCCGGCCCACGTCCCGTACCGGTGTCCATGAGTCTCCCCCGACTCTCACGCCCCAGCCGTGGTCCCCCGATGGCACGGCTCCGGGCCCGCCTCCCACCATGCCGCAGACCCGGACGAATCGACGAAGGGCTCGTGCGGCGCGTCGTGTCGCGGGCGCTGCGGCGGGACTCCGGCGGGCCTGCCGCGCGCCACCGCGCGGAGTCCCGCGGGCCTGCGCCGGGAGGGGATGTCCGGCCGCGTAGGGTGTCCGCTCATGAGAGACGCTCATCCGTCCGCCCCCCGGTCGCGGCGCCGCAGGAACGCCGCCCTCGCCACGGCGGTGCTCGGCGTGGCCGCCGTCGGCACCGCGTTCGTGGTCGCCGCGCCGCCCTCGCGGTCCGCACCCCGCCCGGCAGTGGCGGCGGCGGACCACGCGAACGGCTCGACCCCCTGGCTCCGCGCGGCGGGGGCGCCGCCGACCGTGATCGCCCACCGGGGCGCGCCGTCCGCCGCTCCCGAGAACACCCTGGTCTCGGACGAGGTGGCCCGCCGGGGCGGGGCGAAGTGGATCGAGAACGACGTCCAGCCGAGCAAGGACGGAGTGCCGTACATCCTCCACGACACGACCGTCGACCGGACGACCGACGGCACGGGCCGGGTCCGCGCCCTGACCGCCGCCCAGCTGGACGCCCTCGACGCCGGGTCCTGGTTCGCGCCCGCGTACGCGGGTGTCCGCGTCCCGACGCTCGCCGCCCAGCTGGCGGACCTGCGCGAGCGCGGCGGGAACCTGCTCCTGGAGATCAAGGGCGCGCACACCCGTGCCGAGGTCGCCCGTATCGTGCGGGACATCCGGGAGCAGGACATGAGCGACCGGGTCTTCGTGCAGAGCTTCGACATCCCGTCGCTCGAGCACGCGCACGAGCTCGCGCCCGACCTGCCGCTCGGCCTGCTGCGGGTCACCCTGGACGCGGACCCGGTCGCGCTGGCCGAGCAGCTGGACCTCTCCGCGTACAACGTCTCGGACGCGGCGCTCGCCACCCGCCCGCAGGTCGTCTCCGAACTGCACTCGGCCGGCGTGGCGGTGAACGTCTGGACGGTCGACCGCGCGGCCCGCTGGAAGGAGCTCGACGCGCTCGGGGTGGACGGGATCATCACCAACCGCCCGACCGAGCTGGGCGGTTGGATCTCGGGCCGGTCGAACTGAGCCGTTACGGGGTGACCTTGACGTCGTCGACGAAGGCCCGGGTCATGACGGCGGCGGTGTGGACGACGGTCCCGGGCTTGATGAGGCCACCCTCGCCGGCGTCGCCCTTCACCTGGACCGTGCGCTCTCCGAGGAAGGCGTACGTCTTGCTGTCGAAGATCCATTCGGTGCGCTGTCCGCCGACCTCGCTGAGCCGCGCGACCGCGACGCCCTTGCGGCCGGCCGCGTCGGTGGCGCTGTCGACCGTCACGACGCCGGGGATCTTCGCGGCGGCCTTGTAGAGCGCGGCCGTCAGCTCCGGGGAGGGCCAGCTCTCGACGAGCAGGTCGCCGATGGTGGTGAAGGCCTGCTGGTCCTTGCCGTTGCCCTGCCCCTCGGTCTCCTTGTAGATCTTCCGCAGCAGTGCGTCGGGGTCGGTGGGGAGTGCGGCGAGGTAGTCGTGCGAGGGCGCGCCGAGGTGCGGCTCCGGGATGTTGCCCTGCTCGTCGAGGCCTTCGAGGGTGATGCCCTCGGGTCCGGTGTTGCCGGGCTCGATCAGCCAGCCCTTGAGGCCGTCCGGGGACCGCCAGGTCTGCCGGGTGTGCAGCGGCTGACTGACCAGGGTGCTCTTGTCGCCGACGGTCTTCACGTGCGTGCCCGCGGCCCGGGTCTCGATGTAGATGTACTGGCCGGCGCGGCCCTTGGGGGCGTCCACCTCGGCGGCGGCGAGCGAGATCCGGTCGAGGAGCCCGGGCGCGCCGTGCTCGTTCACGGTGCCGATCGTGGTGGTGAGGACGGGGCCGGTGGCGCGGTCGTCGGTGCCGTTGGCGCCGCCGGGCAGGACGACGAGGGCGCCGACGGCGAGCGCGCCGGCGAGGGCGGTGGCGGCCGGGAGGAGGATCGCCTTCCGCAGGAACGGGTTGCGCGCGGGGCGGGCGGCGGTGGCGATGCGGTCTTCGTGGATCCGGTTCATCAGGCGCTCCTTGTGGAACTGGTGGCGGCCCGGAGGAAGGTCGTGCTCCTCGATCGCCGGAAGGTCTCCGCTCTCCTGCCGGTTCGCCGTTCGGGGCTGGTTCGGTTCGGGGTTCATCGGATTCCTTCCTGCGCGGGCCGGACCGCGTTCACGCGATCACCTGTTGTCTGTCGGGGGCGGGGTGCGGGTTCCCGTTTTTCGCGGGCGAGTTCTTTCTCGGCCCCGGTACGGAGCTTGGTGCGGGCGCGGGAGAGCCGGGAGCGGACGGTGCCGACGGGTACGCCGAGGGCCTCGGCGACCTCGGTGTAGGCGAGGCCCTCCCAGAGGCAGAGCACGAGGACCTCGCGCTCGGTGCGGCGCAGCGTCCCGAGCGCGCGCAGGGTGGCCGCGATGCGGCGGCGGTCGTCGAGCCGGCCCGCGACCTCGGAGGCGTGGTCGGGCACCGAGGCCTCGGGCGGTCCGGCCGCGGCGTACGCGGCGGCGGCGGCCCGGTAGCGGCGGTTGCCCCGGCAGTGGTTGCGGGCGACGTTGGTGGCGACGCCGAGCAGCCAGGGCCGGACGGACCCCCCTTCGGGGTCCACCTTCCCCCGGAGCCGCCAGGCCTCCAGGAAGGTCGCCGCCATGACGTCCTCGGCGACCGACCAGTCGCCGGTGAGCCGGAAGGCGTGGTTGTAGACGCTTCGGGAGTAGGAGTCGAAGAGTTCGGCGAAGGCCGAGGGGTCTCCGTCCCTGATGCGTGCGCGCAGGTCTGTGTTCACGTCTCTCGACTGTCCGGCCCCGGGAGCGGGTTCCCGTGACGCCGGTCACATCAGGGGGCGATCTCTTCCAGGAGCTCGGGGTTGACGACGCGGAGGATCGTCGCGATGTCCTCGGGGTCGGCCGCCGCCCACAACACCCGCCGCGCCTCACGGTACTTGGCGGCGAGCCGATCCCGCTGTCCGGGCGGAAGCGATGCCGCCCGGTCCGCACGGCTGTTGTGGGCGTTGTCGGCGATCTTCACGAGCGTGGCGTCGGGGTCCTCCGTGATGCGGCGGATCTTCTCCTCGTACGGCGTGCCCGGCCGGTTGGTGACGGCGTCGACGATGGCGACGACCCGGTCGGGGATTCCCGCGGCACGGAGCTGCTCCGTCGACCACTCGGTGTCCTCGACGACGTCGTGCAGCAGCCCCGCCATGACCAGCTGCGGGCCGAACGCCTCCAGGCCGGCGGCGACCGCCCTCACGTGCGCGACGTACGGGACGCCGATCTTGTCGGTCTGTCCGGCGTGCGCCCGGTCGGCGAGCGCGTCCACCTCGGCGAGAGTCTTCATCCCCCCATCATCGCGGGCGTGCGGCGGCGGCCCTGCGCCTCCCCCCTTGCCCGATCCCGTGCCCGGACCCGTGCCCGACGCCGCGCCTTGCCTCGGCGGGCGTGCAGCACACTTTTCACACGGGAGCGGGAATGGCCTTCGGCGGTGCGCGGGTTGCCGGGTGCACGACTCTCGGAGTAACGCTCGGTTCGACCACCGTCCAGCGCACGATCGACGACACGGTGCGGCTCGCACGGGAGGCGCGCGACGCCGGACTGCGTTCGGGGTGGTTCGGCCAGACCTTCGGCTGCGGCTCTCCCTCGCCGGCCGCGATCGTGGGGCGCGAGGTGCCGGGGCTCCAGGTGGGCACCTCCGCCATCCCGGTCTTCGGCCGCCATCCGCTGCTCGTCTCCAGTCAGGCGCAGACGGCGCGGCCATGGGGCCGCAGGCACTGCGGGTCAGTGGTGAACTGGCCGACGGCGTCCTGCCGTTCCTGGCGGGGCCGCGTGCGCTCGCCGAGCACGTCGTGCCGGCCGTGACCGCCGCGGCCACCGCGGCCGGCCGGCCCGCGCCCCGGATCGTGGCCCTCGTCCCGGGCGTGGTCACGGCCGACGCCGAAGCCGTACGGGAGAAGGCGCACGAGGCGCTCGCGCTGTACGAGGGGATTCCGTCGTACCGCCGGGCGATCGAGCTCTCCGGTGCCTCGCGGGCCGCCGGACTCGCCGTGATCGGTGACGAGGAGACCGTCGCCGAGGAGGTGCGGCGCTACCGCGAGGCGGGGGCGACGGAGGTGGTGTTCACCGCGACGGAGCTGAACGGCGAGGAGGACCGGCGCCGCACCTGGAAGCTGCTGGGCGAGCTGGCGCGGGGCTGAGTTCAGCGCTTCGCGGCCGCGACCGGTTCCGGTTCGCCTTCGCCCTCGGTGTCGAGGTGCGGGAGGATCCGGTCCAGCCAGCCCGGGATCCACCAGGCGTGTTTGCCGAGGAGGGTCATGACGGCGGGGACGAGGAGGAGGCGGACCACGGTGGCGTCGATGAGGACGCTGGCCGCGAGGCCGAGGCCGAGCATCTTGACGACGATGTTGTCGGAGACGATGAAGGCCGCGAAGACGCTGACCATGATGAGCGCGGCGCAGGTGATGACCCTGGCGGTGATCTCCAGGGCGTGGGCCACCGAGGCCTCGGGGTCCCCGGTGCGCAGCCAGGCCTCGCGGACGCGGGAGAGCAGGAAGATCTCGTAGTCCATGCTGAGTCCGAAGACGATGGCGAACATCATCATGGGGACGTAGCTCTCGATGGGCACCTTGCCGGAGACGCCGAGCGCGGGTCCTCCCCAGCCCCATTGGAAGACGGCGACGACCACGCCGTACGAGGCGGCGATGGAGAGCACGTTGAGCACGGCCGCCTTGACCGCGACCAGAAGGCCGCGGAAGACGATGAGGATGACGAGGAAGGCGAGGGCCACGACGACGGCGATGATCAGCGGCAGGCGGCTGGAGACGATGTCGAGGAAGTCGACCTGGGCGGCCGTGGTGCCGGTGACGTAGGTCTTCGCGTCGGTGCCGGCGACGGCCTGGGGCAGGACGTCGTCGACGAGGTGGTCGGTCAGCTGGGTGGTCTTCTCGTCCTGCGGGGAGGCGACGGAGTAGGCGGTGCCGATGAGCACGTCGCCGTCCGGGGTGGTCTGCAGCGGGGTGATGGAGGCGGCGTCCGGGACGCCCGTCAGCGCCGTCTGGAGTTTGGAGGCGAGGGCCGCCCGGTCGGCGGACGGCACGGCCGTCTGGTCGACGACGACGGTCAGTGGCCCGTTCGCGCCCGGTCCGAAGGCCGTGGAGATGAGGTCGTACGCCCTGCGGTCGGTGAACGACTTGGGGTCGGCGCCGTCGCCGATGTGGCCGAGCTGGATGAACAGCAGGGGGAAGGCCAGGATCAGGAGGGTGATGACGCCGCCGGTGAGGAACCACCAGGGGCGCTTCTGCACGCGCTGCGCGTACCGGTGCCAGGTGCCGTGCGCGGGAGTGCCGGGCTCGGCGTCGGTCTCCGCGACGGGCTTGCGCACGTGGTAGCGGTCGATGCGCTTGCCGACGAGTCCGAGCATGGCGGGGACGAGGGTGAGGGCGGCGATGACCGCGGTGACGACCGTGAAGGCGGCCGCCAGGCCGAGTTTGCCGATGAAGGTGACGCCGGAGACCCACAGGCCGGACAGGGCGATGACGACGGTGCACCCGGAGACGAGGACGGCGCGGCCGCTGGTGGTGGCGGCGAGGCCGGCGGAGTCGGCGGGATCGTGGCCGTTCATGAGGTTCTGGCGGTGGCGGGTGATGAGGAACAGCGCGTAGTCGATGCCGACGCCCAGGCCGATCATGGTGGCCAGGGTGGGTGAGACGGTGCCGAAGGTGAAGGCGGCGGCGGCGAGGCCGAGCAGGGCGAGCCCGCAGATCGCGCCGAGGAGCGCGGTGACCAGGGGCATGACCGCGCCGATGACGCTGCCGAAGCCGATGAGGAGGACGACGATCGCGACGGCGAAGCCGATCGCCTCGCTGGTGCGGTCGTCGGCCGTGGGGCGGGCGAGTTCGCCGAGCGGGCCGCCGTACTCGACGGTGATTCCGGCGTCCCTGAGCGGCTGCACGGCGGCGTCGACGCCGTTCAGGTACTCGGTCCCGAGGGTGGAGGGCGTCACGCTGAAGCGCATGGTGATGTAGGCGGTCTTGCCGTCGGTGGAGAGCGGGCCGGTGTTGGGGGTCCCGCTCGGGGGTGCGGGCGGCGTGGTGCCCGGCGGCGGCAGCGGGTTCTGGGCGCTGAGGACGTCGGGGAGCTTCGCCAGGGCGGCGACGGCGGAGTTGACGGTCGACGCCTCGTCGGTGAGCGGGCCCGCCGGCCGGTTCAGGACGACCTGGGCGCCGTATCCGCCGGCGGCCGGGTCGTGTGCCTGGAGGACGTCGAGCCCTTCGGCCGACTGCACTCCGGGGAGCGCGAAGTTGTCGGAGAACTGGCCGCCGACGGCCCGGTCGGTGATCTGGAGTCCTGCGACGGCCGCCAGCCACAGGGCGATGACGACGAGGAAATGACGGGCGCACCAGTGTCCGAGGCGGTAGAGGACACCTTTGGACGGTGCGGGCCGGCTCGTGGCCGGACTTCCTGCGTTCATGGCGTGGCCGTGTTCGTAGAGGAGATCCCCGAGCCGATCCGGTACCTACGTCGTGCGCGCTACTCCGTCCATTGTTCGCCTGCCGCCACGCTCCGGCATCTCGGCCGGAGCGGGGCCTGGCGCCGCGGCAGGCGGCTCAGGTCAGCAGGTGGTGGGTGTGGGAGGAGCGGCGTGCCGCGGCGAGGAGGGCGTGCATGCGGGGGCCGGCCTGGTCGATGTCGGTGACGGGGCTGGGGAACGGCAGCCGGACGTCCTGGTGGCCGGTGCGGTGTTCGAGGCGCAGGGTGAGGCCGTACCGGTCGAGGGCGAGGGGCAGGGCGCGGACGAGGTCGCGGTCGGGGCGGGGCCGGACGAGGCGCAGCAGCAGGGGGACGAGGGCGGCGTGGCCGTCGACGAGGTGGGTCAGCATGGCGGCCTCGCAGCCGGCCATCGGGTCGGGTTCGGTCTCCTGGAGTTCGTCGAGTCCGATGAAGGTGCGCCCGTCGGAGTCCTCGAGGAGGGCCTGGCCGAACTCCATGCAGGTGCTCGTGGTCGCGTCGGACGTGTACGGCGCGGAGAGCACTCCCGTCAGGGTGACGCGGGCTCGCAGGCGGTGGCGGACGGGGGTGGGGGCGATGTCGGTGAACTCCAGGCGGACGGGGATGCGGGCGGTCCGTCCGGCGGGGCAGTCCTCGGAGGGGTCGTGCAGGTGGATGTGGCCCATCGGTCCCGTGCCGTCCAGGCGGTGGACCTCCTGGTGGAGTCCGTCGGTGACGACGTTCATCGAGTGGGCGGCGGACAGGACGGACCGGACGCGCTCGGCGGGGGTCGGCCGGCCGGCGCGGGTACTGAAGGGACGCATGCACGTTCTCCCGGGACGGGTGACGGAGACACCTTGGCTCGCCACTTAGGTAAGCCTAACCTAACCCATGATCGGGAAGAGAAGAAGGTCACAGTCGTACGCCCTCCTGCTCCTTTGTCGATCTCCCCTAGCATCCGAGCATGACGGTCCTGCCTGACGACGGCCTCTCTTTGGCGTCCGAATTCCCTGACGCGCCACACGAGCAGTGGCAAAACCTGGTGGCGGGTGTCCTGCGCAAGTCCGGCAAGGACGTCTCCGGCCCCGCGGCCGAGGACGCCCTGTCCACCGTCCTCGAGGACGGGATCGGCACCCGGCCGCTGTACACCGCGCACGACACCACACCCGACGCCGGCCTGCCCGGCTTCGCCCCCTTCGTACGCGGCGACCGCGCCGAGGGGAACACCGCCGGCGGCTGGGACGTACGCCAGCGCCACGCGGCCGCCGACGGCGACGCGGTCCTCTCCGACCTGGAGAACGGCGTCACCTCCCTCTGGCTGCGCGTCGGCGGGACCGGCATCCCGGTCTCCTCCCTCGCCACCGTCCTCAAGGACGTGTACCTCGACCTGGCGCCCGTCGTCCTCGACGCGGGCGACGAGACGGCCGCGGCCGCCGACCGGCTCCTGCGGCTGTACGAGGAGCGGGGCGTCGCCCCCGCGGCCGCACGCGGCAACCTCGGCGCGGACCCGCTCGGCTTCGAGGCCAGGACCGGCAGCCCGGCGTACGACCTGGCGTCCGTCGCCGGACTCGCCCGCCGCTGCGCCGACGCGTACCCCGGCCTGCGGGCCCTGACCGTGGACGCGCTGCCGTACCACGAGGCCGGCGGCTCGGCGGCGCAGGAACTCGGCTGCTCGCTCGCGACCGGCGTCGCCTACCTGCGCGGTCTCACCGAGGCCGGACTGAGCGTCACGGAGGCCTGCGCCCAGCTGGAGTTCCGCTACGCGGCCACCGCCGACCAGTTCCTCACCATCGCCAAGCTCCGCGCCGCCCGCCGCCTCTGGGCCCGGGTGGCCGAGGCCTGCGGCGCGCCGGAGGCCGGGGCGCAGCTCCAGCACGCCGTCACCTCGCCGGTGATGATGACCCGCCGCGACCCGTGGGTGAACATGCTCCGCACCACGGTGGCGACCCTCGCCGCCGGAGTGGGCGGCGCCGCCTCCGTGACCGTGCTCCCCTTCGACGACGCGCTCGGCCTGCCGGACGCGTTCGCCCGCCGCATCGCCCGCAACACCTCCACCATCCTCATCGAGGAGTCCCACCTCGCCCGGGTGATCGACCCGGCCGGCGGCTCCTGGTACGTCGAGCGGCTCACCGACGAACTCGCCCACGCCGCCTGGGAGTTCTTCCAGGGCATCGAGCAGGCCGGCGGCCAGGAGGCCGCGCTGCGCTCCGGGGCGATCGGCGAGCGCCTCGCCGAGACCTGGGCCGCCCGCAGCGCGAAGCTCGCCACCCGCCGCGAACCCATCACCGGTGTCAGCGAGTTCCCGCACCTCGACGAGAAGCCCGTGGACCGCGCCCCCGCGCCCGAGCAGCCGACCGGCGGTCTCCCCCGGGTGCGCCGCGACGAGGCCTTCGAGGCGCTGCGGGCCCGCTCCGACGCCCACCTCGCGGCGACCGGCGCCCGACCCCGCGTCTACCTGGCCGCGCTCGGCCCTGCGGCCGCCCACTCGGCCCGCCTCGCCTTCGCCGCCAACCTCTTCAGGACCGGCGGCATCGAGCCCGTCACCGAGGGCTCGTTCGAGGAGAGCGGCGCCGTCGAGGCCTGCCTCTGCTCCAGCGACGCGCTGTATGAAGAGATGGCCGAGGCCACGGCGGCGGAGCTGCGGGCGGCCGGTGCCGGCCGCGTCCTCCTCGCCGGCCGCCCCGCGCAGTACGCCGGTGTCGACGCGTACGCCTTCGCCGGCTGTGACGCCGTCGCGCTGCTCTCCACCACCCTTGACCGCATGGGAGTGTCCTGATGACCATCCCCGATTTCTCCGGGATCGAGCTCGGGGCACCGGCCGCCGACGGAGGTCCCGACGCGTGGCGCTCCGCCTTCGAGAAGGCGGCGGGCGGTGACGGCCGGCTCTGGGAGACCCCGGAGGGCATCTCCGTCAAGCCGCTCTACACCGGGCAGGACCTGGAAGGCCTGGACTTCCTGGGCACCTACCCGGGCGTCGCCCCGTACCTGCGCGGCCCGTACCCGACGATGTACGTCAACCAGCCCTGGACGATCCGCCAGTACGCCGGTTTCTCCACGGCCGAGGAGTCGAACGCCTTCTACCGGCGCAACCTCGCCGCCGGGCAGAAGGGCCTGTCGGTCGCCTTCGACCTGCCGACCCACCGCGGTTACGACAGCGACCACCCGCGCGTCACCGGCGACGTCGGCATGGCGGGCGTCGCCATCGACTCCATCTACGACATGCGGCAGCTGTTCGACGGCATCCCGCTGGACCGGATGACCGTGTCGATGACGATGAACGGCGCCGTGCTGCCCGTCCTCGCGCTGTACATCGTGGCCGCCGAGGAGCAGGGCGTACCGCCCGAGAAGCTGGCCGGGACCATCCAGAACGACATCCTCAAGGAGTTCATGGTCCGCAACACGTACATCTATCCGCCCGGGCCCTCGATGCGGATCATCTCCGACATCTTCGCCTACACCTCGCAGCGGATGCCGCGCTACAACTCCATCTCCATCTCCGGGTACCACATCCAGGAGGCGGGCGCGACGGCCGACCTGGAGCTCGCGTACACGCTCGCGGACGGCGTCGAGTACATCCGCGCGGGCCGCGAGGCCGGCCTCGACGTGGACGCGTTCGCACCGCGCCTGTCGTTCTTCTGGGCGATCGGCATGAACTTCTTCATGGAGGTCGCCAAGCTCCGCGCGGCGCGGCTGCTGTGGGCCAAGCTGGTCAAGCAGTTCGACCCGAAGAACGCCAAGTCGCTGTCGCTCCGCACCCACTCGCAGACCTCCGGCTGGTCCCTCACCGCCCAGGACGTGTTCAACAACGTCACCCGGACCTGTGTGGAGGCGATGGCGGCGACCCAGGGCCACACCCAGTCGCTGCACACCAACGCGCTCGACGAGGCGCTCGCGCTGCCGACCGACTTCTCGGCGCGCATCGCCCGCAACACCCAGCTCCTCATCCAGCAGGAGTCGGGCACCTGCCGGACCATCGACCCGTGGGGCGGCAGCGCGTACGTCGAGAAGCTCACGTACGACCTCGCCCGCCGCGCCTGGAAGCACATCCAGGAGGTCGAGCAGGCCGGCGGCATGGCCAAGGCCATCGACGCCGGCATCCCCAAGCTCCGCGTGGAGGAGGCGGCGGCCCGTACCCAGGCCCGCATCGACTCCGGCCGGCAGCCGGTGATCGGCGTCAACAAGTACCGGGTGGAGACCGACGAGCAGATCGAGGTGCTCAAGGTCGACAACTCCTCCGTGCGCGCCCAGCAGATCGCCAAGCTGCGCCGGCTGCGCGAGGAGCGCGACGAGCAGGCCTGCCAGGACGCGCTCGCCGCGCTCACCCGGGCCGCCGGCGGCGAGGGCAACCTCCTGGAGCTGGCGGTGAACGCCGCCCGCGCGATGGCGACGGTCGGCGAGATCTCGGACGCCCTGGAGAAGGTGTACGGCCGCCACGCGGGCCAGATCCGTACGATCTCCGGTGTGTACCGCAACGAAGCCGGCGAGTCGCCGTCCGTGGACCGCACCCGTGCCCTCGTGGACGCGTTCGGCGAGGAGGAGGGGCGCCGACCGCGCATCCTCGTCGCCAAGATGGGCCAGGACGGCCACGACCGGGGTCAGAAGGTCATCGCCACCGCCTTCGCCGACCTGGGCTTCGACGTGGACGTCGGCCCGCTGTTCCAGACCCCTGCCGAGGTGGCCCGCCAGGCCGTCGAGGCGGACGTGCACATCGTCGGGGTCTCGTCGCTGGCCGCGGGACACCTCACCCTGGTGCCGGCGCTCCGCGAGGAGCTGGCGGCGGAGGGACGCGAGGACATCATGATCGTCGTCGGCGGCGTCATCCCGCCGCAGGACGTGCCGACGCTCCTGGAGATGGGCGCGGCCGCGGTGTTCCCGCCGGGGACGGTGATCCCGGACGCGGCCCACGACCTGGTCACCCGGCTCGCGGCCGACCTCGGGCACGCTCGGTGATCGGTCTCGACGCCTACGTGGAGGGTGTACTCGGCGGGAAGCGGGCGCTCGTCGCCCGCGCGATCACCCTCGTCGAGTCCACCCGCCCGCAGCACCGGGCCCTCGCGCAGGAGTTGCTGACCACGCTGCTGCCGCACTCCGGCAAGGCCGTGCGGATCGGTATCAGCGGGGTGCCGGGGGTCGGCAAGTCGACGTTCATCGACGCGTTCGGCACGATGCTGACCGGGCTCGGCCACCGGGTGGCGGTCCTCGCCGTCGACCCCTCGTCGACCCGTACGGGCGGCTCCATCCTGGGCGACAAGACCCGGATGGAGCGGCTCGCCGTCGACCCGGCCGCCTTCGTGCGCCCCTCGCCCAGCGCCGGAACGCTGGGCGGGGTCGCGCAGGCGACCCGCGAGTCGATGGTCGTGATGGAGGCCGCGGGCTACGACGTGGTGCTCGTGGAGACGGTGGGCGTCGGCCAGTCGGAGACCGCCGTCGCGAACATGGTCGACTCCTTCCTGCTGCTCACCCTGGCCCGCACCGGCGACCAGCTCCAGGGCATCAAGAAGGGCGTCCTGGAACTGGCCGACGTGGTCGCGGTCAACAAGGCGGACGGCCCGCACGAGCGCGACGCGCGCGCCGCCGCGCGCGAGCTCGCGGGGGCGCTCCGGCTGATGCACGGCGCCGAGGCGTTCTGGGCGCCGCCGGTCCTCAGCTGCAGCGCACGCGAGTCCGCCGGTCTCGACGAGGTCTGGGACCGTCTGAAGCAGCACCGGGCCCTGCTCGACTCCACCGGCCGCCTCACGGCGAAGCGCCACGACCAGCAGGTCGACTGGACGTGGAGCATGGTCCGCGACGAGCTCCTCCGCCGCCTCCACGGCGATGCCGCGGTCCGCGAGCTGGCCCCTGTCCTGGAGCGCCGGGTCAGGGACGGCGAGCTGACGGCGACGCTGGCCGCCCAACGGATCCTGGCCGCCTTCGGGGAGCGCCGGGACTGAGCCCCGGCCGGAGACCCCGGCCGACAAGCGGCACCGAGGACGCCTGCACGGGATCCCCCGTCAGGCGTCCTTCTCCATGCCCGGGTGCGGGTCGCCCGTCGGGCACCTCTCTCCGTGCCGCGGTACGGGCTCGCCGTCGGACACCTCTCTCCGTGCCACGGTACGGGCTCGCCGTCAGGCGTCCTTCTCCATGCCCGGGCGCAGGCGTGCCAGCAGGGCGTACAGGGTGGCGCTGTCGTCCGCGCCGAGCGTGTCGAGGGCGCCGTGGGTGGCCTGCATCTCCTCGCGGACGCGCCGGATGACGTCCCGGCCCTGGTCGGTCGCCACGACGTTCTTGACCCGCCGGTCGGTGGGGTCGGGCTCGCGGCGCACCAGGCCGCGGGCCTCCAGGCGGTCCACGATCCCGGTCACGTTGGACGCGTCGCACACCAGCAGGGTGGCGAGGGCGCGCATCGGCAGCGGGCCGCCCAGCTGCGCGAGGACCTTGGCCTGCGTGGACGTGAGGCCGTGGTGGGACGCGGCCGCGGCGAAGTCGCGCCACTGGGCCGTGCCGATGGCGGCGAGGAGCTCGAGGAGCTGGAGCTTGGTGGGCGTCTCGGGGGTGGTCGCGCTCATGGTTCGAGCGTACTGGCGATGCTTGACATTATCAATTGTTTACTTGACCTCCTCAACTATCGAGGTCTACCTTCGACGAATACTTGATGACATCAACGGTCTATGTCCTGAAGCACTGAGAAGGCCCCCACCCATGAGCAACGTGACTCCCCCGCCCGCCGGAGAGCAGCGGCGCGAGACGCTCGTCGTCTTCGCCCTCAGCCTCGCCGCCATGGTCGTGTCGATGATGCAGACCCTGCCGGTCCCGATCCTCGGCCTCATCCGCAACGACCTCGGCACCACGACCGCCGGCGTGAGCTGGGTGACCACCGCCACCCTGCTCTCCGCCGCCGTCTTCACCCCGCTGCTCGGCCGCTTCGGCGACCAGCACGGCAAGAAGCCCACCCTGGTGGCCGTCCTCGGCGTCATGGTCGTCGGCTCCGTCGTCGCGGCCCTGGCGACCTCGCTCCCCCTGCTGATCCTGGGACGCGTCCTCCAGGGCGCCGCCACCGCGATCTTCCCGCTCGCCCTCTCCGTGCTGCGCGAGGAGGTCCGCCCGCAGAAGCTGCCCGGCGCGATGTCGCTGGTCAGCGGCACCCTCGCCTTCGGCAGCGGCCTCGCGCTCGTCGCGACCGGCCTGCTGACGTCGGGCTCCGACGCCGACTACCGCAGCGCCTTCTGGATGGCGACGGCCTTCGCCGTGCTCGCCCTGCTCGCGGTCGTCGTCCTCGTCCCGGCGACCCGCCACAAGACCGGCGGCCGCACCGACTTCCTCGGCGCGCTGACCCTCGGCGCCACCCTGCTGCTGCTTCTGCTGCCCATCTCCCAGGGCCACGAGTGGGGCTGGACCTCCGGCCGCACGCTCGGCAGCTTCGCCGGCGCCGCCGTCATGACCGTCGTCTGGGTCCTCACCGAGCTCAAGGTCCGCGAACCCCTCGTCGACATGAAGATGTTCGTCCACCGGCCGGTCCTCATGGCCAACCTGGCCGGCGTCATCGTCGGCTTCGGGATGTTCGCGAACTTCCTCGGCGTCTCCTACCTCGTCCAGATGCCCGAGGCCCTCACCGGCTACGGCTTCGACGCCTCCATCCTGCGCGCCTCCGTCGAGTTCCTGCTGCCGGGCGCCATCGTCTCGCTGCTCGCCTCCCCGATCGGCGGCCAGCTGGTCCGCCACCGCGGTCCGCGCACGGCGCTGGGCCTGGCCGCCGGCCTCGGAGCCCTGGGCTTCGCCTGGCTCGCCCTCGACCACGGCCACATCGCCTCGGTGATCGGCGCCGGCGTGGTCGTCGGCGCGGCCGTCAGCTTCGGTTACGCGGCCATGCCCGCCGTCATCATGGCGAGCGTCCCGCACCACCAGAGCGGCATCGCCAACGGCATCAACTCCATCTCCCGCTCGACCGGCAGCGCGATCGGCAGCGCCGTCGTCACCACGATCCTGGCCTCGCAGACGCTGGAGCACCTGCCCGCCGGCGCCCCGGCGCTGCCCGCCGAGTCCGGGTTCACCCTCACCTTCTGGATCGGGGCGGCCGCCTTCGCGCTGGTCGCGGTGATCGCCCGGGTCGGCCTGCGGGGCGGCCACGCCCCCCGTACGGCCCCGGTGAGCGCGCCCGTCCCCGCGCCGGAGAAGGCCGACGCGGCGGCGGTCTGAATCCATGTCGGAAGGGCCGGGTCCGTCGCACGACGGACCCGGCCCTTGCGGCAGGTGACAGTCAGACGCGGTCGGCCGCGATCAGGACGTACTGGAACGAGCCGTCCTTGTACGACTCGATGAACGCCTCCTCGATGCCGGTGACCAGCGACGACGTGGCACGCAGCTCCCAGTACGGGAGGGTGTCGGGAGTCAGGTCGATGACGGCCTGCGGGACGAGGCGGTTGTCGGCCATGGCCCGCAGGTACTCGCGGCGGGAGTGGATGTTGCACTCGAAGTGCGCGTTGATCTGCGAGACCCACTTCGACGGCTGGCCGTACTTGGGGTTCCAGCAGCCGGTGATGGTCACGTAGCGGCCGCCGACCTTGAGGAACCGGGAGTGCTCGGCGAAGAGGTCGTCCAGGTCGACGTACATGCTCGACTCGTTGTTCCACGAGGCGGCGATGCTGCCCTTCTCGAACGGCGTGTCGAGCATGTTGCAGACCTGGGCGCGGACGTGGCTGTCGATGCCCAGCTCCCTCGCCCGCCGGTTGCCGAACTCGGCCTGCGTGGAGGAGAGGGTGACGCCCTCGACCTTGCAGCCGAAGCGCTGGTGGGCCATGACGCTCGAACCGCCGCGGCCGCAGCCGGCGTCGACCAGGGTGTCCTCGCCGCCGATCGGACCGAGCTGGTCCAGGAGGACCTCGGCCTGCGCCGACTCGAGCCGGTGCAGCTCCGCGATCAGCTTCTTCTCGTACTCGCTGTCCTCGACGTCCCCGAGGGCGGCGTGGTCCACGGCACCGATGCCGTAGTGGTGGTGGTACAGCCCGTCCACGTCGCCCAGGCGCAGGTTCACGGGCCTGGCCTCGGCGTTCCAGTAACGGGCGATGTCTCCCTGGTACGGCGTCGACGGGGCGGGGACGAACGCGGAGGTGCCGTTGAGGGTGGGGAGCTCGGTGTTGGTCACAGAAGAATCCGTTCTTACAAGAAATCGGGCAGGCTGTATCGGTAGGTGTTGGTCTGGTGCCAGTAGTGGTTGCCGTCGACCCACACGGCCACGCCCCGCAGGAAGCGGAGCACGCTGGGGACGGGACAGGCGGCGGCCAGCTCGGCCGAGGCCGCCTCGAAGTCGCGCATGAGGTCGTTGTGGACCTCGACCGCCTTCAGATAGGCGTCCTTCTCCGAGAGGGACTCCCGGTCGGCGAGCACCACGGGCAGATTCATGTGCCGGCCGGGGCCGGCGAGTTCCTTGGTGTACGAGTACAGGTCGTTGACGATGGTGCTGGCGTTGCCGGCCAGCGCCAGGACCCGCTGCATGCCGGGCTGGGCGTGCAGGTCCGCGGGCAGTTCGTAGCCGCCGACGGTGTCGGTGATGGTGGGGCAGGGGCGGAAGTTGTTGAACTGCCGCATCACCAGGTACTCCCACACCTCCGGCACGTGGTCCGTCTGCGCCCAGGCGGCCTCGGCGAGGTAGCCCATGTGCAGCCGGGCCATGTCGTGCCGGAACCGGTCGGCCTGGGAGGGCGTCGCCTGGCGGACGAAGTAGTCCATGGCGGACCGGTAGGCGCGCCGGGGCGCGTCCGCGTGCAGCGACTCCGCCCAGTGCGGCTGGTACTCCCCCGTCGAGTGCAGCGGGTCGAGCGCCGTGTGCGCGAGGAGCAGCCGGCCGCCCAGACCGATGGGCGAGCCTCCGTGGTCCTCGCAGTAGCAGTCGTCCACGGCGTTCTCGGCGACCATCAGGCGGGTGGCGACCATGAGGTGCTCGACGGTCGGGGCGTCCGGGTGGCAGGCGACCATGTAGCGCCCGACGGAGAAGCCGTCGAACTCGCCCTCCCAGTCGTCGGGGAACAGCCGGACCTCGTCCACCGCCCAGGACTTGATACGGAGGCTGACCTCGTCCACGCGGACGGGGTCGGGCTCCGGCACCGGGTGGTAGTAGAGGCCCGGGATGATCAGTGCGTCGGCGGGCGGCCCGAGGGGCGCGGCCGGCGGTTCCGCACGCGGGACCAGCGACAGCGCCGTCGTGCCGAGGCCGGTGGGACCGCCCAGGATCCGGCCCAGGTCGGGCCGGGGCGGGGTGGCCACGGCCGCGGATCCGGCGACGGGTTCGGCCGCCGCTTCGGCGACGGGTTCCGCCACGGGGGCGGCCGCCGGGACCTCGGTGGGCGCCGCGGTGGGGACGGCGGGCGCTCCGGCGAGGCCGTGCGCCGCCGCGTCGGCGAGGACGCGGGCGGCGAACCCGGCCACGCCGGAGGGCAGGCTGGACTGCAGAGGGGAAAGCCCGGGGTCGGGCATCCGTGGCTCCTTGGAGAGGTGGGTGGGCCGTCCCGCGTTCCGGGCATGCCGGCCCGGCCCGGACGGGTCCGGGAGGTGATGGCCTGGGGAGGGCGCCTGGGGCGGGCCCTGAAGCCGGTCGGACGATGCGCGTCGGATCGGGCCGGGGCGTTCTGCGCGTGCGATCGGCGTGCGGCCGGGGCGCCCTCGCAGCGGAACGGCCGGGGCGTTCCGGCCGTGCGCCGAACGTGCGTGCCGGGCGGGCCGGACCCGGCGGAGTCGCCGGACGGGGCCTAGTCGCGCCGGCGCGCGATCTGCACGTTCTCCAGCACGCCGAGTGCGTTGGGCACCAGGATCGCGGCGGAGTAGTACGTGGTGACGAGGTACGACATGATCGCCTGCTCGCTGATGCCCATGAAGCGCACCGAGAGGCCCGGCTCGTACTCCTCGGGCAGGCCGGTCTGGCGCAGGCCGATGACGCCCTGGTTGTCCTCGCCGAGACGCATGGCGAGGATGGAGCTGGTGTTCTCCTTGCTGATGGGGATCTTGTTGCAGGGGAGGATGGGGACTCCGCGCCAGGCCGGGACCCGCTGACCGTGGAGTTCGACGGTGTCCGGGTAGAGCCCGGCGGCGTTCCACTCGCGGCCGATCGCCGCGATCGTCCGCGGGTGGGCCAGGAAGAGCTTGGTGCTGCGGCGGCGGCAGAGCAGCTCGTCGAGGTCGTCCGGGGTGGGCGGTCCCGAGTGGGGCTGGATCCGCTGCTTGAAGTCGGCGTTGGCGAGGAGGCCGAACTCCGGGTTGTTGATGAGCTCGTGCTCCTGGCGCTCGCGCAGCGCCTCGATGGTCAGCCGGAGCTGCTCCTCCGTCTGGTTCATCGGCCCGTTGTAGAGGTCGGCGACCCGGGTGTGGACCTTGAGGACGGTCTGGGCGACGGAGAGTTCGTACTCGCGCGGCTTGAGCTCGTAGTCGACGAAGGCGCCGGGCAGGGCGACTTCGCCGGTGTGGCCGGCCGACATCGCGATCTCGGCCTCGCCGTGCTTGTTCTGCCGCTGTCGGGGCAGCGACCCGAACTCCTCGATGTGCGCGTGGAGTCCGGGCGCCTGGCCGACGACGGAGGCGAAGTCGGCGCGGGACAGGGTGAGCAGGGTGCCGGAGGTCTCGGCGGTGGCGGTGTAGTCCCACCTGGCGTCGGCGTCCAGGAGGGCGTTCTCGCCGAACCTGTCGCCGTCGGCGAGCACGGAGACGGCCACCTCGTCGCCGTACTTGCCGACGGAGGTCTGGCCGATCCGGCCGTGGGCGATCATGTGGATCCGCTCGGCGGGGGTGCCGCGCTCGACCAGCACCTCGCCGGCGCGGAAGTCGCGCTGGACGCACCGGTCGGCGATCGCGGCGAGCACCGCGTCGTCCTCGAAGCCGCGCAGCAGGGCGAGTTCACCGAGCTCACGGGGGATCACCCGGACCTGGCTGCCGTCCTGGACGAACTCGATGCGCCCGTCGCCGACGGTGTAGCTCAGTCGGCGGTTCACGCGGTAGGCGCCGCCCTTGGTCTCCACCCAGGGGAGCATCCGCAGCAGCCAGCGGGAGCTGATCTCCTGCATCTGCGGGGCGGACTTGGTGGTGGTGGCGAGGTTGCGGGCGGCCGCGGTGCTCAGGCTGGACTGCCGGGGCGGCTCCACCTGGACCTCCGGACCGGTCTCAACGGTCATGGGGGCGAGCTCTCCTTACGCGTGCGGGTGGGTCGGCACCGGGGCGCCAACCGGCGGAAGAGGAATGAAAGCGGGTCAATCTCTGGGAATTCGTCCAGATCCCGGGGAACAGTAACGGCCGGTAAGCCCGCCTCGCGCCAAGAGCCCGAAGGCATTACCTCGATGCAGTGATCTTGCTTCGCGCGTGGTTTATCCAGGCGACCAGCGGCATTCGAGCCACCTGGCCGAGCGCACCCCCGGCGCACTCTCCGACCCGCCCTCGCGACCCCACGGCGCCGGACCGATCGGCGGCCTCGGACGCGCGAGTCCCGGTAACGGACGTGCGTGACCCCGTCCGGTGGGCGACGCGTGCGCGTGCACCGAAGACCCCTTCGAATGGACGAGCCCGTTCCGGTGGATTGGCCGAACTCCGCGTAGACCTGATAGGTGCCTGAGGCATGTAGTGGAGGACGGCAACCACGTCAGAGCCACCGATGCGCGCCTGCGAGGCCCCCATGCCGAAAGCCGTGACGTTCCCTCAGGACCGGACCTGCCCCTACCACCCGCCCGCCGCCTACCCCCGCGACCACGACGAACGACCACTGTCGCGGGCGACCCTCTGGGACGGACGCGCGGTGTGGTTCGTCACCGGGCACACCGCCGCCCGGACGCTCCTCGCCGACCAGCGGCTGTCCACCGACTCCACCCGCGACGACTTCCCGCTGCCCACCGAGCGGGCCGCGGGCCTGCGCCGGCGCCGCCGCCCCGCGCTGCTCGGCTGGGACGACCCCGAGCACAACGCCCAGCGCAGGATGCTGATCCCCAGCTTCACCCTCAAACGCGCCGAGGGCCTGCGGCCCCGCATCCAGGAGACCGTGGACCGGCTCCTGGACGCGGTGGAGGCGCAGGGACCACCGGCCGAGCTGGTCGCCGCGTTCGCGCTGCCCGTACCGTCGATCGTCATCTGCGACCTGCTGGGCGTGCCGTACGCCGACCACGACTTCTTCGAGGAGCAGTCGCGGCGCCTGCTGCGCGGCCCGACCGGCGAGGACACCGAGGACGCGCTCACCCGGCTCGAGGACTACCTCGGCGACCTGATCGACCGCAAGAGGCGCGATCCGGGCGACGGCGTCCTCGACGAACTGGTCGCCCGCGGGGCGGCGAAGGGCGGCCCCGGACGGCAGGAGCTGGTGGAACTGGCCACGATCCTGCTGGTCGCGGGACACGAGACCACGGCCAACATGATCTCCCTCGGCACGTACACGCTGCTGCGCCACCCGGAACGGCTCGCCGAACTCCGGGCGGATCCGGGGCTCGTGCCCGCCGCGGTCGAGGAGCTCCTCAGGTTCCTGTCGATCGCCGACGGACTCATCCGGGTCGCGCGGGAGGACGTCGAGGTCGCCGGGACGGTCATCCGCGCGGGCGAGGGCGTCGTCTTCCCTACCTCCGTCATCAACCGGGACACCGTCGCCTATCCCGATCCGGACACCCTCGACTGGGCCCGCCCGGCCCGCCACCACGTCGCCTTCGGTTTCGGCATCCACCAGTGCCTCGGGCAGAACCTCGCCCGCGCCGAACTGGAGATCGCCCTCGGGACGCTGCTGCGGCGGCTGCCGGGGCTGCGGCTCGCGGTGCCCGCCGACGAGGTCCCGTTCAAGCCGGGCGACACGATCCAGGGGATGCTCGAACTCCCCGTCACCTGGTGAGAGGAGCACCGCGATGCGTGTCTCGATCGACCACGGCGTCTGCATCGGCGCCGGACAGTGCGCCCTGACCGCCCCGGACGTCTTCACGCAGGACGACGACGGGTTCGGCACGGTGCTGCCGGGCCGGGAGGACGGGGGCGGCGGGGCGCTGGTCCGGGTGGCGGCACGCGCCTGCCCGGTGCGGGCCGTCTCGGTCCGGGACACCGCCGACGGGCCCCGGGCCTGAACGGCGGACCGGCACCGTGCCCAGGGGCGCGGTGCCGGTCCGGTGGGTGTCGTCCCTCGGGACGGTCGGTCAGGCGGAGATCTCGGGGAGCAGCCCGGTGGCCGGCGCGGCCAGGTCGGTGAGCTGGTGGATCTGGTTCAGGTCGTTGAGCCGGTCGAGGCCGCCCAGCTGTCCTGAGATGCCGGGGAACCGGTCGCGGGACTCCTCGGGGATGCCGGTCGTGGTGAGGGCGTCGAGCTCGGCGACCGGGTTGACCGGCGGGCCGAGCGGGCCGGTGGCGGCGACGGCGGTGGTCGCGGCCCCGCCGAGGCACGAGAAGGCGGCGGCGACGGCCAGGACGGAGGAAATGCGTCGGGTTGAGATCACACCCACACAACGGACCGGCGCGCGCGTGGACACGGTCCGGCCGCTCCCGGACCCTCCGAACGGGGATCGCACGGAAAACCCCGGCCGCGTGGACCGGGGTGCCGTGTGGGGGCGAGGAAGGCGAAGGGGCTATCTGGTGGAGTGTGAGAAGGAAGCCCCTTCATGGCCTCGCCCGGGACGACGGTAACAGTCAGGACGGGATCAGGTCGCGCAGATTTTCCGGCGTGAGGACGCGCGAGCCCGCCGGGAGGCCCACGGGGCGTTCCAGGCCGATGTACGTGACGGGGCCCTCCGGCGCGGTGCCGGCGTCCCAGGGGGTCGCCGTCCCGCCGTCCCACAGCCGTGTCGTCGTGGCGGCGTCCGCCATCAGCGCGGTGAGGTGGCGGACCGTCAGCGGGGTGCGGGCGAGCAGGCCCCGGAGCAGGACGGAGACCGACACGCGGTTCTCCTCGACCCGGTTCGCCGACGGCTCGCCCCGGAGGTAGAGGTGCAGCCAGCGCGCCTTCCAGCGGCCGTCGTCGTCGCGCTGGAAGGCGAGCGGCAGCGCGACCCGGCCGGGGCCGCGCAGGTCCGACTTCATGCGGACGGTACGGGGTTCGAACGGGCGGCCCCGCTGTTCGGCCTCGCGCAGCATGTAGCCGAAGAAGGACTCCTCCACCTCCTCGAAGTCCTCCCCGGAGTAGATGTTCACCTGGGGGACGACGAACGTGCCGCGCACGGCCCCGAGCCGCAGGTCGATGAACTCGGAGGCGCCGTCCGCCGCGTCGGTGACGTCGCCGGAGTGCGCGCCTTCGAGCGTGGTGAGTTCGGTGTACGACAGCCAGGTGACGGTCGCGTGGTCGGCGTCCAGGACGAGCGCCGACAGGTCGTAGTCGGTGCTGCGGCGGGTCTGCTTCCAGTACGTGAAGAAGCGCAGCAGGTCGCCCTCCACGGGCGAGACGGAGCCGCGCGGCAGGACGCCGAGGCCCGCGGCGGTCGCCCGGCCGCTGAGCGGGAGGGCGACGTCGAGGACGGCCGGGTCGACGACGAGGTGGCCGGGGGCCGGCAGTCGGCGGCGGGTCTCCTCGTCCAGGAGGGCGGTGAGGCGCTCGCGTACGTCCTCCGGCAGCGGCGGCCGGGTGTCGGCGCAGACCCAGGCGCCGCCGGTCCGGTTGACGAACACCCGCTGCCCGCCGTCCGCGTCCGTGCGGTTCTGGACGTGCTCGCGGAGGGACAGGACGACGCGGCCGGCGACCCGGGGTGCGACCCGTTCGGCGGCGGCCAGGACGGCGTCCCGCGCCGCGGGCGTGTCCGCGGCGCGCAGCAGGCGGTCGAGGGCGCGGAACAGCCGGCCCGGGGCGGCGGTCAGGAGCTCCGCCGCGCCGGTGACGTCGTCGCGGCCGAGGTGTTCCTCGACGAGGCTGTCGAAGGACCGCGCCCGCCGCTCGCCCCTGGCGACGGCGAAGACCTCGGCGGCGTGCGGCCACCGCGGGTACTCGTGCGGGTGCAGTCGCTCGCCGAGGCGCTTCCACCGCTCGCGGTGCGCCGCGACGTCGGCGAGCTTGTCGGGAGCGGCGGCGACGACGGCGTCGAGGCCCGCGAGCAGGGCGCGGCGGACCGGACGGGACAGGACGCGGAACCGGGTCGGTTCCCGCAGGGTGACGTCTCCGCCGGAGAGCGCGCAGGCGAGGCGCAGGACGTCGGTGACGGTGTCGAGGAGGAGGTCGGCGCCCGCCGCGAGCCGGACCCGGTTGACGACGGCGCGGCTCTCGCGGACCGGGATCGTCTCGGGCTGGGGCCCGTCCGCGCAGTGCTCGGCGAGCACCGCGAGGTCCTTCAGGTCGTCCTCGCCGAGCGGTGCCACGCTGCCGGCCAGGGCCGTGTAGAGGGCGGTGGTCTCGTCGGCGGGGGTGCGGCCGAGGTGCAGGACGGTCACGCGGTCGCCGGCGGCGGCGATCAGCTCGTCGTGTGCGGCGAGCATCTCGGCGTAGGTGTGGCGGTAGTTCCCGTAGGCGGGGAGGGTGAGCAGGTCGAGGACGCCGCTGCTCAGCTGCTCCGCGGTGGTGGCACGGGACTTGTCGTCGGCGAGCGCCTCGGCGACGCAGGACATCCAGAATTCGAAGGTGTCGGGCACGTTGGCGGGGAAGTCCACGAAGTAGACGTTGTGCCGCACGTGGTCGCCGACGATCTCGCGGACGGTGTCCAGTGTCCGGGCGGCGATCGCCACGACCGTCTCCGGCGCGCGCCCGGAGAGTTCCGCGAGGAGCCCGGCCGAGAGCTTGAACCCCACGGACATCAGCGCCGCGTCGAAGCGGCGCGCCGCGACGGCTCCCTCTCCGGCGGCGCCGGCCGGTACGGGAACGCGGAGGGTGTGCCGGACGACCAGACGTTCGAGAGCGTGGACCATCCCGGCATGCTGCCAGCCGCGCACGGAGCCGTGCATGCGGATTTCGGGCCGGGGCGCGGCCCGGCCGTTCAGGACCCGGCCCTAGCGGGAGCCCGGCCTGATCGACGACGCCCCCTGGCTGAGGCCGGAGTCGATGGTGTGCTCGGCCAGTGCGCTGGCGGCGGGGGCGGGCCGGATGTCGGGGCGGGTCGCTCCGGCGGCGAGGAGGCCGTGCACGGTGCGCCGGGGCGCGGGTGACGTCGTGCGCTGGGTGGTCCGGGTCCGTGAGGGCGAGGTCGGCGGCGAGGTCCACCGCCATGAACGAGGTGATCACGGAGCACGGCCTGCGGCCCGTCATCGACCGTGTCTTCCCCTTCGAGGAGGCGCCGGGGGCGTACGCGTACTACGCCGGCGGCACGCCCTTCGGGAAGGTCGTCGTCCAGGGGGTGGGGAGCCCGGCGGGGATCGGCTGAGGAGGCCCCCGCACCCGGGCCGGTCAGCCGAAGTCGGGGATCGGGTGGTCGGGGGCGAGGTCGGCGGCGATGCGCTGGGCGATCGTGTGGGCGCTGTGTCCGGCGGCGGCGGTGGGGCCGTTCGTGGTGGACACCGCGATGGACAGGCGCTCGGACGGCAGGTAGGCCTGGGAGGCGGAGTAGCCGAAGAACAAGGGGTGTTGGGAGACCCAGTCACCGAGGACGAGCAGGCCCATCCCGTAGTGGGTGGCCTCGGTCTGGGCGATGCAGACCGTCGCCGGGCACGTGCGGGTCGGGTGGCCGAGTCCGACCGTTCCCGGGTTCAGCAGCTCCTGGTAGGCCTCCGGGGAGAGCAGCCGGCCGGAGCCGATGCCGCCTGCAGAGCGGGCCAGGTCGCAGATGTCCGTGGTCTCGACCGCCCCGGGGGCGGTGGTCCACGAGGGGTTCCAGAAGGTGGACTCCTCGTACGTGCCCCGGTCGGCGGTGAAGGCGTGCAGGACGGGTTCGGGGATGTCGGGGGTGAAGCCGTTGCGGGTCTCGCGCAGTCCGAGCGGACGCAGGACCTCCTCCTCCAGCAGGACGTCGAGACGGGTACCGGTGATCTTCTCCAGGGCGGCGCCGAGCAGGACGAAGTTCGCGTGGGAGTAGCTCCAGTTGGTGCCCGGCTCGTACCACCGCTCCTTCCGGGTGGCGAGGGCCACCAGTTCCTTGGCGGTCCACTGGCGGTACGGGTCGGCGACGACGGCCTGCTGGAACTCGGGGAGGCGGACGTAGTCGACGAGACCGGTGGTGGAGGCGGCCAGCATGCGCAGCGTGATCCGCTCGCCGTCCGGCAGGTCGGGCAGCCAGCGGGCGACGGGGTCGTCGAGACCGACCACGCCCCGGTCGACGAGGCGCAGGAGCGCGGTGCCCATGTAGCTGATCGCCACGTTGCCGTTGCGGAAGTGCATGGCGGGAGTGGCGGGCACCCCGGTCATCGACTCGCCGAGCGCGGTGGTGACGACTTCGCGGCCGTCGACCGTGACCCGCACGATGACCGACTTCAGGTCCATCTCGGTCTTGGCCCGCTGGGCGATCCTCAACACGTCACGGGCCGGGCCGTGGTCGGGCACCCGGGAGGCGACGCAGGGCCGTCGGTGGCCGGCCCCGGCCGGCGGCGTGCCGGCTGCCTCCACGGGGGCGATGAGGGCGCCGAGGGTGAGCAGCGCGGTGAGTGCTGCGAGGCGCGTCCGGGGCGAGGTGCGGGCTGGGCTCATGACCGGAGTATTGGCCGGACGCCTCCCGACGGCGGGAGGGTGGCCGCCGACCCGCGCGAACATCACCCGTCAGGCCCGTCCCGCCTCCGCCGTACATCCGCGCGGACCATGCTCCTCCGATGATCTGTTCATATGTCAGAAGGCAACCGCTGCGCCCCCTTTGCCGTCCTCCGGTGACGAGAGGGGCAGCAGGGAAGCGGGGGGCGCCAGGAACCGGGCCCCCGACGGCACGTCGAAGCCGCTCCCCGGTGCCCGGACACGACCGATCGTGAGGAAGACCGCTTTGATACGTGTCACACGCGCCGCGGCCACCGCCGCGGCGTTACTCGCACTGGCGGCGGTGTCGCCCGGCCCGGCGTACGCGGCGCAGCCGGCCCCCGGCGAGCCGCCGACGACGTCGCCCGGGAGCCGCTACGGAGGCGTCGCGCTCCCCGAGGGCTGGACGGTCACCGGAGCCGGTGCGGGCAGGCAGCTGGTGTGGACGTCACCCGAGCCCGTACCGATGGGCGACGCCCGGGTGGAGTTCCACGCGGACGACCGGCTCATCGGCCGCCCGGTCCCCCAACCCGACGGTCGCACCTTCCGGTTGGCCCTCGGAGCCACCCGCCTCGACGAGGGGACACGGCTGTCGGTGACGGCCGGCGGGCGGCGACTGGACGCGGCCGCGCCGGGCAGCGCGGCACGCGCCCTTCCCCCCGCCCCCGCCGCCCTGCCGGAGACGCCGCTTCCGGCCAACGCGGTCGACCCCGGGACGCCCGGACGCTACCGGACGGTCAGCGGCTCGTACGACCTCGACTCCGTACGCCTGCCGGGGTACCCGGAGCCGATCGAGATGCGCGCCGTCGTGGTGGGACCCGCCGACGCGCCGGGGAAGCGGCCCGTGGCGCTCTTCCTGCACGGCCGCCACGCGACCTGCTACGTCCCCGGCACCGACGAGATGAACGGCGCGTGGCCCTGCGCCGAGGGAACACGGCCGCTGCCGAGCCACGAGGGGTACCTGCGCGCGCAGCGACTCCTGGCCTCGCAGGGGTACGTCACGTTCTCCATATCCGCCAACGGCGTCAACGGACAGGACCACCGCGTCGAGGACGCCGGCGCGCAGGCCCGTTCGTCCCTGGTGCGCCTGCACCTGGCCCGCTGGGCGGACTGGTCCGCGCACCGCGCCACCGCACCGGCAGCCGTGCGCGCCACCTCGCCCGCCGATCTCTCGCGCGTGCTGCTCGTCGGCCACTCGCGGGGCGGCGAGGGCGTCAACCGGGCCGCGGTCGACAGCCTCACCCCGCCGCCCGCCGACCAGGACGGCTACCGGGGACCCGTCCGGTGGAGGATCCGCGGCACCGTCCCGATCGGCCCCACGATCTTCGGCCGCAACCCGGCCCCCGACGTGCCCTCCATGACCATCCTGCCGGGCTGCGACGGCGACGTGCACGACCTCCAGGGCCAGAACCTCGTCGACGGCACGCGGGGCGTCAGCCGGGGCGCCGCCCTGCACAGCGCGGTGTACGTGGTCGGCGCCAACCACAACTACTTCAACAGCGAGTGGACGCCGGGGCAGGCGAAGGCCGCCGCCTTCGACGACTTCTCGTCCGACGACGGCACCGACCCGGTCTGCTCCCCCGGCACCGCGACCCGGCTCACCGCGGCGCAGCAGCAGGCCGCCGGAGCCACGTACATCGCGGCCGCCGCCCGGCTGTTCGTCGGCGGGGACGACCGGGTCCGTCCGCTGCTCGACGGCACCGGCCGCCGCGCGCCCTCGGCCGGACCGGCCCGGGTCCTCACCCACGCCGTCGGCGGTCACCGCACACCGGCCTTCCTGCCGGACTCCTCGGTCGCCGTCTCCGGTTCCGGCAGGCTCTGCGCGCAGGTCGACGCCGACGCCACCCGTTCCTGCCTCTCCCCCGAAGTCGGCGGCAGGTCGCCCCACTTCGCCTCGTGGGAGTCCTCCACCGAACCGGGACGCGACGCCGTCGCCCTGGAGTGGACCGCCCCGGGATCCCCGGCCACGGTCCGCGCCGCGCGGCCCGTCTCCCTGGCCGGTTCGAACGCTCTGGCCCTGCGGCTGATCGTGCCGCCCGGCAGCACCGGCACCACACTGGACGTCGCCGTCACCGACTCCTCGGGCCGCCGAGCGACCCTCGGCCGCGCCCGCGTCGACGGGTTGCCCGGCACCGAACGGACCGCCTCCTACTGGGCGCGCGAGGTCCGCGTGCCCCTGTCGGCGGCGGCCCGGGCCGGCCTGGACCTGAAGCGGATCACCGCCCTCGAACTGACCCCCGGTGGCGGCACCGGCCACGCCTGGCTGATGGACGCCTGGGGCTGGCGTCCCGGCACCCCCGCGGTCCGGCCCGCCGCCCTCGCCCGGGTCGACATCGGCCGCCTGACGGTGAAGGAGGGCGACTCGGGGGTCCGCACCTACCGGGTGCCGGTCCGGGTCTCCGGACACGGCAGCGGCCAGGTGCGCCTCTTCGTGCCCCATCCGGACACGGGGGACGTCACCTCCCGCCTGGTGACCGTACGCCCGGGGCGCCATGACATCGACATCCCGGTCGAGGTCCGGGGCAACACCCGCCACGGCTACGAACTGCGGCACGACGCCTACGTCAAGGCCGTGCGCGGCACCGTGATCGGTTCCCACCGCGGCGGCGTCACCGCCCTGGACGACGACGCCATGCCGACCGTGACCCTCACCCCCGTCTCCGACGACGTGACCGAGGGCGCCCGGCTGAGCTGGCGCGTCTCCCTCTCCGCCGCCGCCGACATCGACGTCTTCGGCGGCGTCTCCTTCCTGCCCGTCGCCGGTGGCGCGGAGCTCTCCACCGCCGACGTCGACCCGGCCTGGCTGGAGGAGCAGCTCGGCCACGTGCCCGACCCCGCCGTGCCCCTCTCCGAAGCCGGCAAGGGCGGCCTGGGACTCGGCGTCACCGTCCCCGCGGGGCAGACCGCCGCGGAGGTCGGCGTCCCGACCGTCCGGGACGACGCCGCCGAGCCGACGGAGTCCCTGCTCGCCGCCCTGACCACGTACGACGGCTCATGGGAGCCCGTACCCGGCCCCCGGTTCACGGGGACGGTACGGGAGACGCCGTGACCTGACACGACGGGGCCGCTCCGGACGACTCCGGAACGGCCCCGTCCTCGTCGGACGCGCCCGCGTGCGAATCGCCGACGCGTGCCTACCGGACGGTCGCGGGCAGCCCCGTCGTCGGGAGCGGCGGCTGTGCGAGGCGTACGAGCTCCAGCGCCTGCTCCGGGAACCAGTCGCCGGCGGCGGGGTCGACCGTGCCGCGCTCGGGGTCCCGGGGGCCGGCGGTGCCGCGCAGGCACAGGCCGTCCGACTCGCCGGGGATCTTGATCCACAGCTTGGCGTCGTACAGCGGGTCGCCGGTGGCGGTCGTCGGCCGGTCGCCGAGGCCGCGGCCGGGCGGGTTGCACCAGTCCTGCGCGTCGGTGTACTTGCCGGGTGGCGCGGTCCACGGGCCGAGGCCGTTGCGGCTGGTGTCCGTGACGAAGTGCTTCCGGCGGGACGCGGGGGTCGTCACGTGCTCGGCGATCCATCCCTCGGCGTCGGCGCGGGGCCAGTACTGGTCGGGGCAGTCGGCGGCGGCGCCGCCGTCCTCCACGTATCCGACGCAGGCGGAGACCAGCGTGCCGTACCAGTGGCTGTCCGCCTCGGTACGGTAGTTGGACGCGTTGGTGAAGAACCCGGTGGCGCCGCCGACGCCGGCCCGGACGAGGCGCGGCACGAGGGCGCCGACGGTGTGCCAGCCGGGGTGCCCGGTGTCGAGGTAGACCCTGGTACGGGCGAGCCGTCCCAGGGTGTCGACGGCGTAGCGGACCTCGGTGTAGCGGGCGGCGGTTTTGGTGCCCTGCGCGTCGTCCTGGCCGCAGTCGGCGGGCAGCAGCGCGAGCGAGTCGGGTTCGAGGACCACCATGGTCTCGTGGCCGCCGATGCCGCGCGCCACCGCGTCCACCCACTCCTGGTACTCGGCCGTCGTCGAGGCTCCCCCGCCCGAGTAGTTCGAGCAGTCCCGGCCGGGCACGTTGTACAGGGCGAGCACGGGCACGGCGCCCTTGCCTGCCGCGTCCCGCACGACCGTCCGGGCCTGCCGCTCGACCTCGGCCGGCGGCTGGTCGCCGAACCAGACCGCCTGCGGCGTACGGACCATGGCGAGGATCCCGGCGGCGTCCGCGTACCGGCCGTCCCGCAGGAGTCCGGCGGCCTGCCGGTACGCGTCGGGGTTGCCCTTCGGGGTGTAGAGGCGGCTCTCGTGCGAGCCGCGGGAGCTCACCGGCGCTTGCGCGCCGGCGGGTGGCGGCCCCGTCAGCAGGGCGGCGGCGAGAGCCAGGGGCAGCACGAGCGCGCGGACTGCGGTTCTGCGGCGCATGGGTGGGGGACCTCCGTCGACGGCACGGTCGGGACGGCTCCGGATCCGTCACGGTCACGACGAATGCTGGTGGGAGCGCTCCCATCGAGCCTTCCGGAATCGACGGCACCCCGTCAAGAGCCTTGCACGGGCGGGACCTTCCCGACTGGATTCAGGGCCGGTCCGGCAGATGGAAGCCGTCGAACAGATCGTCCAGGCCTCGCAGGGCCAGCCGGTCGGGGGTGGCGCGGACGGCGAGGTCGCGGACGGCGACGGCGAGCGGGTGGCGCAGGGCACCCAGGCGGCCGACGCGGCGGGCGCGGCGGCGGACGGCGTCGGCGCGGTCGCGCCGGGCGGCGGTGTAGGCGGCGAGGGCGGGCGGGACCCCGTCCGGGGCGTCGTCGCCGTCACCGGAGGGCAGGAGGTGGGCGAGGACCACCGCGTCCTCGACGGCCTGGCAGCCGCCCTGGCCGAGGTTGGGGGCCATGGCGTGGGCGGCGTCGCCGAGCCAGGCGACGCGGCCGTGGTGGAGGCGCGGGAGCGGGGCGGCCAGCTCGTGGAGGTCGTGCCGCAGCACGTCGTCGGGGGCGAGGCGGTCGAGGAGGGCCGGGATCGGGTCGTGCCAGGAGCCGAAGCGGCGGCGCAGTTCGGCGCGGTGGTCGGCGGACGGGGCGCCGGCCGGGAGGACGGCGGTGGCGTAGAGGTAGAACCGGCCGTCGGAGAGCGGGGTGACGCCGAATCGCTCGCCCCGGCCCCAGGACTCGCTCATGGCCGGGACGCTCAGGTCCGGGGCTTCGACGAGGGCCCGCCAGGCGGTCTCGCCGAGGTAGCGCGGGCCCGGGTGGGCGGGGAAGTACGCGTGGCGCAGCGGGCTGTGGATCCCGTCGGCGGCGACGACCAGGTCGGCGGGCAGGTCCGGCCCCGCTTCCGTGCGCACGACGGGGCGGCCTTCGGCGTCCTCGACGGCCGTCACGGCGGTGCCGTAGCGGAGGGCCTCCGCGGGCAGCGCGGTGGCCAGGGCGACGGTGAGGGCCGGGCGCGGGACGGCGATCGGTGGCGTCCCGTAGCGGGCCGCCAGGTCGGCGGTCGCGGTCCGGGTGAGCCATCGGCCGTCGGAGCGGCGCACCCCCATGGTGGCGGGGACGGCGCTGCCGGTGGTCCGGGTGACGTCGACGCCGATGGTGCGGAGGGCGCGCAGCGCGTTGGGGGCGAGGCCGATTCCGGCGCCGGTGACGGGGGGTTCGGCGGCGCGTTCGCAGACGGTGACGCTCCACCCGCGGCGGTGCAGTGCCACCGCCGCGGTGAGGCCGCCGATTCCCGCTCCGACCACGACCGCACGACGTCTCGCCATGGAACCGCCCCTCCCCCGGGTTCGGGCACCCCGCCCACCGAGACGGTACTCCCGGCCGCGCCCGAAGGCGGCGGCCGGGAGGGGGCGCCGGTCGACCGGCGCGTACTCGGCCCGGTCCGCGGCGCGTTGCCGTACAGGTCCCGGCGGGTCAGAGCGCGCCGACGATGTCCTCGACGCGGTCCTTCGCGTCGCCGAAGAGCATGGAGGTGTTCTCCCGGAAGAAGAGCGGGTTCTGGACGCCCGCGTAGCCCGAGGCCATCGACCGCTTGAAGACGATGACCTTGGCGGCCTCCCATACGGTGAGGACGGGCATGCCGGCGATGGGGCTGCTGGGGTCGTCCGCTCCGGCCGGGTTGACGGTGTCGTTGGCGCCGATGACGAGGACGACGTCGGTCTTCGCGAAGTCGTCGTTGATCTCGTCCATTTCGAGCACGATGTCGTACGGCACCTTGGCCTCGGCGAGGAGCACGTTCATGTGGCCGGGCAGGCGGCCGGCGACGGGGTGGATGCCGAACCGTACGTCGACGCCCTTGGCGCGGAGCTTCGAGGTGAGTTCCGCGACCGGGTACTGGGCCTGTGCGACGGCCATGCCGTAGCCGGGGGTGATCACCACGGACCGGGCGGAGCCGAGCAGTTCGGCGGCTCCCTGGGCGGTGATCTCCGTGTGCTCGCCGTAGTCGACGTCCGAGTCCGAGGGCGCCTCGATGCCGAAGCCGCCGGCGATCACGGAGACGAACGAGCGGTTCATCGCCTTGCACATGATGTAGGAGAGGTAGGCACCGGAGGAGCCGACGAGCGCGCCGGTGATGATCAGCAGGTCGTTGCCGAGGAGGAAGCCGGAGGCCGCGGCGGCCCAGCCGGAGTAGCTGTTGAGCATCGACACCACGACCGGCATGTCGCCGCCGCCGATCGAGGCCACCAGGTGCCAGCCGAGCGCCAGCGCGACGACGGTCACGGCGATCAGCAGCCACAGCTCGGGCGCGATGACGAACCAGACCGTGAGGGCGACGAAGAGGGCGAGCGCGCCGAGGTTCAGGGCGTTCTTCCCCGGCAGGACCAGCGGCTTGGAGTCGATGCGCGCCGAGAGCTTCAGGTTCGCGACGATCGAGCCGGTGAAGGTCACCGCGCCGATGAAGACGCCGATGAACACCTCGGCGTGGTGGATGCCCAGCGTGCCGAGCGCGTCCAGCGCGGCGGCCTCGGGGCCGTGGGGGTGGTGCTCGACGTTCAGGTAGCCGTTCCAGCTGACCAGGACGGCCGCGAGGCCGACGAAGGAGTGCAGCAGCGCGATGAGTTCGGGCATGCCCGTCATCTCGACGCCGCGGGCACGCTGTACGCCGATCAGCGCGCCGACCACCATCGCCAGGCCCATCAGGCCCAGGCCCGCGGTGCTGACGTCGCCGTCCACGGCGAGCACGACGGACGCGACCAGGGCGACGCCCATGCCGAGCATGCCGAAGGCGTTGCCGAGTCGTGCCGACTCGTGCTTGGAGAGCCCTGCCAGCGCCAGGATGAACAGCAGCGCGGCAACGAGGTAGGCCGCTTGCGCGGCGAGGGTCGCGGACATGTCAGCTCCTGTTGAACATGGCGAGCATGCGACGCGTCACCGCGAAGCCGCCGAAGACGTTGATACTGGCCAGAAGGATCGCCACGAACGACAGCACCGTGACCGCGGTGCTCGAGTGGCCGATCTGCAGCAGCGCGCCGACCACGATGATCCCGGAGATCGCGTTGGTCACCGACATCAGCGGCGTGTGCAGGGCGTGGTGCACGTGGCCGATGACGTAGTAGCCGATCACGATCGCCAGTACGAAGACCGTCACGTGGGGCAGCAGGGCGGCCGGCGCGAACCCGGCGGCGAGGAACAGCGCCAGCGCGGCGATCGCCACCCCGCCGAACCGCTGCGCCGGAGTCATCGGCGCCTTCTTCGGCTTCGCCGGCTCCGGCGCGGCCGCGGGAGCGGCGGCCGGGGCGGCCGAGACCTGGACCGGCGGGGGCGGCCAGGCCGACTCGCCCGCGCGTACGACGGTGATCGAGCGCTGCACCGGGTCGTCCCAGTCGAGGACGAGCGACCCGTCCTTGTCGGGCGTCATCAGCTTCAGCAGGTTCACCAGGTTCGTGCCGTACAACTGCGAGGCCTGCGCCGGGAGTCGGCCCGCCAGATCGGTGTAGCCGATGATCGTGACGCCGTTCTCCGTGACGACCCGCTCCCCCGCCACCGTGCCCACCACGTTGCCGCCGTTGGCGGCCGCCATGTCCACGATCACCGAGCCCGGCTTCATGCCGGCCACCATCTCCGCGGTGATCAGGGTGGGCGCGGGGCGCCCGGGGATCAACGCGGTGGTGATGACGATGTCGACGTCACGGCACTGCGCGCCGTACAGCTCGACCTCGCGCGCCTTGTAGTCGTCGCCCATCTCCTTGGCGTAGCCCGTCTTGGAGACCTCGACCTCGGGGGACGCGATCGACAGGTACTCGCCGCCCAGCGAGCGGACCTGGTCGGCCACCTCGGGCCGCGGGTCGGTGGCCCGCACGATCGCGCCGAGCGACCCGGCCGCGCCGATCGCCGCGAGGCCCGCGACACCGGCGCCCGCGACGAGCACCTTCGCGGGCGGCACCTTGCCGGCCGCGGTCACCTGACCGGTGAAGAAGCGCCCGAACGCGTGGGCCGCTTCGACCACGGCCCGGTAGCCGGCGATGTTCGCCATCGACGACAGCACGTCCATCGACTGGGCGCGGCTGATGCGCGGCACGGCGTCCATCGACAGCGCGGTGAACGGACGGCGGCCGAGCTCCTCGACCATCGCGGGGTCGAACGCCGGCGCGAAGAGGGCGATCACCGTCGCTTCGGGCCGCACGTCGTCGAGTTGTGCGGGGCTCGGGGCGTTGACCGCCAGCACCACGTCCGCGGCCGCCGCGGCGCCGATGGTCGCGCCCGCCGCTTCGTAGGCGCTGTCGGTGAAGCCCGCCGCGACGCCGGCGCCGGAGTCGACGACCACGTCGTACCCCAGTTTGCGCATCGGTTCGATCGTGGCCGGCGTGGCCGATACGCGGTTCTCACCCGCCCGCGCTTCTTTGAGGACTCCGACGATCACGAGTGTTCTCCGTTCGCTGCTGCGGCCGTCGACGGCCGGTCACGACCTCGACTCCGGTTCGGGTTCAGCCCGATCAGAATCGGGCCCGCTCGCCTCCACCGGAAGCGCCTCAGCCGTGATCAATGCCACACCGCCCCGATCGGCGCACGATTCACGTCCCGCGGCGTCCCGGCCGGGAAAAACGACGGCGGTTCGACGCCGACGGCGTCGATCGGTGCCGCGGTCGGCTCCTTCGCCGACGGGGCGAGCACCCCGCCGGCGTCGAAGGCGACGGCCCCGGCGGGCGCGGTCGGCGCCGCGCCGGTCATGACGTGGGCCCGCCAGGGGTCAGGTCGCCGCTCCGGCGAGCGTGACGCCCCCGTCGATGACGACGGTCTGGCCGGTGAGCCAGGCGGCGTCCTCGGACAGCAGGAAGGCGACGACGCCGCCGATGTCCTCGGGTTCGCCGAGCCGCTTGAGCGGGTAGGCGGCCGCGACTTCCCGCTCGCGGCCCTCGTACAGGGCGGTGGCGAACTTCGTCCTGACGACGGCGGGCGCGATCGCGTTGACCCGGATGTCCGGCCCCAGCTCGACGGCCAGGAGCTGGGTCATGGAGAGGAGCATGGCCTTGCTGGCGCCGTACATGCCGATCATGGGCGCGGGCTGTACGCCGGAGACCGAGGCGACGTTGACGATCGAGCCGCCGTGCTCCTTCATCCACGCCCGGTGGACCTGCTGGGCCCAGGCGAGCGCGGCGAGGCAGTTGGTCTCCACGATCTTGCGGGCGGCCGCCAGGTCGAGTTCGATCATCGGGCCGTAGACCGGGTTGATGCCGGTGTTGTTCACGAGCAGGTCCACGCTGCCGTACGCCTCGATCGCCTGGCGGACGGTGTCGGCCTGGTGCGCGGGGTCGTCGGCCTTGCCCGGGACCCCCAGCGCGTGCGCGGGACCTCCCAGACCGGCCACGGCCTCGTCGAGCGTCTCCTTGGTGCGGCCGGTGAGGACGACCCGGGCCCCCTCGGAGACGAGCCGTTCGGCGACGGCCAGGCCGATGCCGCGGCTGGCCCCGGTGACGATCGCGGTCTTTCCCTCGAAACGCCTCATGGTTTCCGTACTCCTTGATTCTTTTCTGTGGTGGTCAGCTCAGGCGCTCGACGCCCATGGCCGTCCCCATGCCGCCACCGACGCACATGGACTCGACGCCGAACTGCTTGTCGCGCCACTGGAGCGAGTTGACGAGGATGGCGGTGATGCGGGCACCGGTCATGCCGGAGGGGTGGCCCACGGCGATGGCGCCGCCGTTGGCGTTGAGCTTCTCCAGCGGGACGCCGAGCTGCCGCGCGGAGCCGAGCGACTGGACGGCGAAGGCCTCGTCGATCTCGTAGAGGTCGATGTCGTAGAGGTCGATGTCGTAGAGGTCGATGTCGTCGATGCCGATGCCGGCGCTCTTCAGCGCGGCGGGGATCGCGCATCAGGTCGGTGATCTCGCGCGGGTCGAGCTCGGGCACCTTCGCCGGCGCCGCCCGGACCGTCTGCACGGACAGCTCGTCGGCGCGCACGTCCTTCGGGGACCCTTTTCCGGCCCGGCCGATCGGGGACCGGGCGGTCGAGACGATCACTGCTTCGGCATATGGACCTCCCCTGACATACTAAGCGGTTGCTTAACCTCAGGGCGCCCACTGTGCATCCCGCAACGCACCCCCGTCAACATCGACTTGGTGCGGCATCGGATGACTTATGTCATGGCGCGCAGCCGCCGGAACGGCCCGATCTCGTGCTATCGCCCCTCCGGCGGATCAGGGTCCACCCGGCGTCGCGACCCCCGGCAGGATCCGCCGAGCATGCGGAAGACGCCCGCCGACCAGGAGTGATCGTTTCTTCCCACCCCGGACGGATGACGCCGTGTGTCCGCGCCCAACTCCCCCGGGGAGCAAGGCCCGGACGAGATGAGGTGCCGCACCATGTGGGAAGCGATGCGCCCGCCGCGGACCCGCGGCTTCCGGGAGAGGACGGCGCGTGGAGTCGCCACGGGGGTCGCTCCCGGCGCGTGCCGGCCGGCGCCCGACATGCCGTACGCGGGGGGGGGGGGGGGGGGGGGGGGGGGCTGGGCGCAGCCGGACGCGGCGGCGGCCCTGCTCGGCGCCGACGGCGTGCTGATCGCGGGCGGCGAGGACGGACGTCGGCTGCCGACGCACCTCAGCGCGCTCCTCAACCCCCGCCACCGGGGTGTGGACCTCCACGCCACCGCTGCGGCAGGCCCGCCGCCTGCACACGTCCCTGGACGACTCCGTCGCGTACGACCCGGGCCCGGCGCGTGGACCGTGACCGGCGACCTGGTCCAGGAGCGGCACATGCACACCGTCACCGCGCTCCGCGACGGCCGCGTCCTGGTGGCGGGCGGCCGGCGTCCCCGTTCGCGCGGCGGCATGCTCACCCTCGCGACCGCCGAGGTCCACGACGGTGCACGAGGCCTGGGAGCCGGCGGGAGCCATGACGGTCGCCCGCTGGGACCACGTGACGGTGCCGCCGCCCGGCGGCCGCGTCCTCGCCGTCGGCGGCCTCGTCAGCACCGCTCGGCACGACGCGAACCAGGCGCTCGGCCTGTGCGAGGTGTACGACCCGGGCAGCGGGGCCTGGGAACCGACCGGCTCGCTGCACGCGGCCCGCGCCGTACACCAGGCCGTGCCCCTCCCCGACGGGTCCGTCCTGGCGATCGGCGGGGAAGCGGGACGCGCCGCCGACGACGCCCGCTGCCGGCCGTACAGCCGGGCGAGCACGGAGATCCACGACGGCACGACCGGCGTGTGGCGCCCGGGGCCACCTCTGCCGTGGGGGCGCTCCTGCCACCGGGCGGTGCCGACCGCGGACGGGGTGCCGGTCTTCGGCGGCACCGAAGCCGCCTGCCGGCACACGGGGTTCGCGAGCACGCTGCTCCTGCGGGACGGCGGCCGGCACTGGCAGCCCACGGGCCCCGTGCTCACCGGCCGCTGGGCCTTCGGGGCGACGGTGCTCGGCGACGGGCGGGTGCTCGCGGCCGGCGGGATCTTCCGCGCGGACACGATTCGAGATCGCCTCAGGGGCGGCCGAACGCGAGGTCGATCACCTTCCGCCAGTCCACGCGCGGTGCGGGCGCGGGGACGCCCGGGCGGTCGCGGGGTACGAGGACGCGCAGAGCACCGGGTCGCACGGTGCACACGACGGGCGTCGTCATCCGCAACGCCTCGCCGTCCACCGCGACCGGGATCTCCTTCGCGGCGGAGGTCACCTCGACCCGCCGCGCCGTCAGGACCGTCAGCGCCGAGGAGCCGGAACCGCGCACGGCCAGGTCGGCGGCCCCCGCCGCCCCCTCCACCCGGATCGCCAGCACGCCCAGCTCGCCGCCGTCGAGGCTGGGCCGGCGGGCGCCACTGCCGAACTCGTCCGACGACTCGTAGACGTTGTTGCTGATCAGCAGGGCCTGCTGGGCGGACAGCTCCGTGCCGTCGACCCGCGCGTCGACCCGCTGCACACCGTCGCCGACCAGCAGGTCCGGCATGAGGGCCAGGGCCGTGCCCGCCTTGTCGTCGCGGTACTCGGGGCGCTGCACGACGTCGGCGTACACCCCGAAGGACACGGTGTTGACGAACGGCCGGCCGGCGACGTCACCGAGGTCGATCCGCAGCTCCTCGCCGTCGGTCAGGGCGCCCAGACACCGCGCCGGGTCGGAGCGGTCGAGACCGAGGTCCATGGCGAAGTGGTTGCGGGTGCCCGCCGAGATGACGAGGAACGGCAGGTCGTACTCGGCGGCGACCGCCGCCACCAGCGCCTGGGTGCCGTCGCCGCCGGCCACACCGAGCAGGTCCGCGCCCCCGGCCGCCGCCTCGCGCGCCAGCGCGGCCACGTCGGCCGGGGCGTCGGGGTCGAGCACCGTCACCCGGGCGCCCAGGGCCTCCGCCCGGTCGACCAGACGGAAGCGGCCGACCTTCCCGCCGCCCGACTTCGGGTTCATGATGAGGAACGGCCGCTTCGGCCGGGGCGCGGTGACTGCCCTCCTGGACCGCTCGGGGCGCGCCTTGCGCAGCGCGGCCCGGGCGCAGGCGAGCGACGCGGCCCAGCAGAGGATCAGCACCAGCGCCGTCCGCCACAGTCCGTCGAACGCGTACAGCACCAGGACCCCGACCGGCGCGGCGACCGCGACGAACGCCCCGAGCAGGCGCACCAGGCCATGGTGGGCCAGGAACCACCACAGGCCCGCCGCGCCGAGGACCAGCCCGAGCAGACCGGCCACGACGACCTCCAGGCCGCCGTCCCCCACGGTCAGGGCCAGGACGACCAGGGACCCGACGGCCGCGAGTACGGCCAGCCGCGCCAGCAGTCGTGCCCCCGCACCGCCACCGGGGCTCGTCATCCGTGGCCTCCCGTCATCCACCCGCTCCGGTACACCACACTGCGCCCTCTCCGGCCCGTCGGCATCCCCGCCGGATCCCTGACGTCGCGCGGTACCGGCCCGGCTCCACCTCGGCGACGAGACCGCCGGCCGCTCCAGGTGCCGTGTCGCGGTCCCACGCTCCACCACCCCCGCGTAGGCGTCGAGCCGGCGCCGGAACTCCGCCGCCCCTTCGACGACGCCCTTCTGGTGGAACGTGCCGTACCACCGTGCGTCGATCTCACGGCAGCGGTGCGGGGACGCCCTCGAAGTCCCCGGGCTGCTGCCGACGTCGCCGTAGTACGGGCCGAACGAGCCGTCCTGCACGCCGCCGGGGACGGGCTGGACCTCGCCGTCGTCCTCGCGCACTGCCGGGACCGGCCGGCCGACTCCAAGGTCCCGCAGAACGCGGCGGTCGTCTCCGGGGCGCCGCCCCGGAACGCCGGCGGCAAGCTCCTCGAGAACCGGATACGGGAGGAGGTCCGGTGGGGCGCCCCGCCGCGGTAGCCGGGCCGCGGTGACCGTTACGGCGCGTACGTCTCCAGGTAGGCGGTCACCAGCCGGCGGGCCTCGTCGAGGGTGGCGTCGTCGCCTTCCCTCGTCTCGCGGAACGCGATGTCGAGGAGCCGGTTGCCCGCCTCGTACGCCACCCGGAGGACGAGCGGCGGGGTGTCGGCGGCGATGAGCCGGCGCTCCACCAGCAGGTGCCGGAACCGCTCCGCCTGCGCGTCGTCGAAGGCCCGCACCAGGTCGGTCACCGTCGGTTGCTGCGCGGAGAACCACAGCTCCGTGCAGCTCGGGTGGCGGCGGAAGTAGTCGCGGACGGGGTCGATGACGGCGTCCGTGGCCTCCCGCAGCGTGTGCGGGACGCGGTCCTCCAGGAGGGTCCCGATCAGCCGGTCGAGCTCCTCCACGTGGCGCTGCAGAAGTGCGGCGTCGACCTGATAGCGGTCGGGGAAGTAGTGGTAGACGGAGGCGATCGGGATGCCCGCGCGCTCGCCGATCGCCTTCAGGGTCGCGGCGTCGTACCCCTGCTCGCCGAGCAGGGCCTCGGCCGCGTCGAGGATCGCGCGTCTGCGCTCCATGCCCCGGCGCTGGACCGGGCGGGCGGGATCCTTGGCTGTCGACTTCTTCTCGAACACGATTCGAGATCGTATCAACGTCGCCGCGACGTCAAGGGTTGACAGCGCATCACCCCGCCATAGAACTCGAATTCGAATCGACATCGACTTTCTTGTGTCTCCGCGCCGTCGACGACGACATCACCCAGGAGACCGCGGGCGCGCCCTATAGCATCGTCGCCGAAGCGCCATGGAGGACCCGCATGACCCGCACCACACCCCCGCGCCCCGTCGATGTCGAAGCCGTTCTTCCCGCGCTCTCCGCCCACCGGCGTACGGCCACGCGCCTGCATCCCCGCCACGGCGTGGCGAAGGCCGAGGAGAACTCACTGGCGGGACCGCTGTTGTGGCCGGCCGACGAGCCGTGGCCGGTGTGCACCGCGGTGCACCCCAAGGGCACAGGCCATCGGCTGGACGACGTACGGCTCAAGCGGCGCATCCTCGCGGAGGCGAGGGGACGCGACTTCTCCGACGAGGAGCGACGGACCCTCGACGCCATCGCCCCGGGACGGCACGCCCCGGACCTCCGGGACGAGGATCCCCTCCCTCTGCTGGCCGTCGCCCAGCTGTACGCGCGCGACATCCCCGACCTCGTCGGCCCGGAAGGCCACGACCTGCTCCAGGTCTTCTGGTGCCCCTTCGAGGCCCACGGCCCCGACCGCACCATCGACGTCGTGCTGAAGTGGCGGCGCTCCCATGAAGTCGGCGACGTCCTCCCGAACCAGCCCGAGCCCCCGGTCGCGGGCCGCGAGGCATGCGTACCCACCCGCTGCGTCCTGCACCCCGAGCAGGTCGTCGAGCACGAGTACCAGGGCCTGTTGAGCGAAGAACTCCAGGACGCCCTCGCGGACCGGGAGGAGGGCCTCCTCGACGAGGAGGAGGACGACGAGGACACGGACGACTCCTCAGAGCCGCGGAGCTACGACACCTACGAGGAGTACGAGGCCGCGATGGCCCGGGCCCGGGCGGAGGAGGAGTACGAGGTCACCTACATGGGCGACCTGTCCATCGCCCCGGGATGGAAAGTCGGCGGCTTCGCGTCCTGGCACCTCACCGATCCCTCCCCGGTCGACTGTGCGGTCTGCGCCACCCCGATGCCTCCCCTCCTCACGGTCGACAAGTGGGAGTGCGACGGCGGTTCGGGAAGCTGGCTCCCACTCGAGGACCGTGATTCGACCGACGACCCGGACGTGATCGACCCGGTCGGCGTCCACCTCGGCCGCGGCCTGATGCGCATCCACACCTGCCCCACCGACCCGAAACACCCGCACCGGCTCAGCTTCCAGTAGGCGCCGCGGAGTACTCACCAGGAGACCCCCGCTCAGACTCCCCGGACGCCACGAGGGGGCTCGGCGGCACCTGGCCACGCGTCACAGGTGCGCGGCAGAAACCGACCCCGCGCCCGATCCGGCGAACCGGGCGCGGCACGACCGGCGTCCACCACCTCGGGGTGGTCCAGCCGCGGAAGGCGGCGAGTCCTACCGAGCCCGCCCCAGCCGCTCCCGCAGGCCCGGCAGGAACCGCCGGATCTGCCGGTCCTCGACGTCGTCGTACGCCGTGCGATGGAAGTCGACGGCTTCCGGTGTCAGCTCCCAGCCCTTCGTCTCCGCCGCACGGGGAAGTTTGGTGCCGAGGAGGAACTCCTCGTCCCGGGTCCAGTAGTGGTGGACGCGCATGCCGCCGCGCCCGGGGGCCGGGTCGGCCGGAACGGTGACGTAGGCGCTGCCGGGCAGGAGCTCGCAGCGGTGGATCCCCGCCTCGGCGACTCGGTGCGGTTTGACGATCGACTTCCCCGGATTCGGGCGTGCCGCCATGCGTCGGCACATGCGCTCGGTGAGCAGTTCCCCGGTACCCAGCCGCCGCACGCCCGATGTTCCGAACATGCGCCATTCCACGTGCACCGCTCCCGCCTCCTCGTGCTCCGAGAGGAACTCGATGACGGTGGAGGCGACGGTCGGTACGAGGAACTCGTCGACGTCGACGAGGGCCAGCCAGCGCACGGCTCCCCGGAGTTCCCTGCACAGCCCGCCCAGGACCAGGTGCTGGTACTGGTTCCACCGGCGCCCCGCGTACGCGGGCGGGCAGGGTTTCTCGATGACCTGGACGACGCCTTCGTCGACGTACGGCTTCACCACGTCCCGGTAGTCGTCGTCGCTGCGGTCGTCGACGAGGAAGAAGCGCTGCACGCCCATCAGCCGATGGAATTCGATCCATTCCCTCAGGAACCTGGCTTCGTTCCGGAAGGTGCACCCGATGGCGAGGTCCAGCGGAAAGTGCCGTTCGGGTGCCGCACCCTCGCCTGGACCTCCATTTCGTTGACTGTGATCCAGGTCACTGCTAGGAAGGCTTTCCCGCAACATAGTCCCCTTCATCCCCACTTGATGTAACAAGTCAGGAGTGCACCATGTGCGAGAACACTGACATGACTCAGCCACGCAAAGAAATCGTGGTGGAGGTGTTCGAAGGCGCCGACACGCCGCGGGTGGAGCTGAACGACGGCGACCGGGTCGCCATCGAGCTCCGCCGCCGCACCGGGCAGACCGACGCCTCCGATGCCGCCGTCAAGGGCGACGCCGGCGACGAGACGGCGCCGGAGCCCGAGGAGGTCATGTCCATCTCCCTCCAGACCGTCGACATCGAACTGGACAACCAGAGCTTCGGCATGATCACGGCCTGCACAGGGTGCGCGTCCAACGTCGGCGGGCCGAGTTGCTGAGCGGCGCCGCTCGGGACTGATTCCCATGGACACGGAGAAGCGAGGGCTGGCCTCCGTCCTCGGCAGCCTGGACGTCACGTCCTTCCTCCGCATGAGCTGGGAGCGCGAAGCGCTGCTGCTCCGCGGGGCCGCCGCTCCGCTGGTCGGGCGGCTGTTCACGATCGACGACTTCGAACGGCTGGCCTGCGGCGGGGGCGCCGATCTCAGCGTCGTACAGGAAGGCCGGGCACGGCCGGTCGTCCCCCACCACTCCGACCGGTCTCCGGGGCGGGACGTCCTGACCGCCTACCGCTCCGGCGCCACGTTGCTGCTCTCCCTCCTGGCCCGCCGCTGCTCCCCGGTCGGCGAGCTGTGCCGCGGCATCGAGTTCGACCTGCTGGAGCTCGGCGTGCTCCCCGCCGAGCCTGTGAGTGCCAACGCGTACCTCACTCCGCCGCGCGCGCAGGGCTTCGATCGCCACCACGACGACCATTCGGTGCTCGTCGTCCAACTGCACGGCACCAAGCGGTGGGAGGTCTTCGCACCCGGGTCGCAGGACTCGGAAACGCTCGTCTCCGCGACGCTGGAGCCGGGTGACGTCCTGTACGTCCCCCAGGACTTCCCCCACGTCGCACACACGGCTGACGAGGCATCGCTGCACCTCACGCTCGGCCTGCACACGCTGTCCTGGGCGGACGCCATGGCGGACATGCTGCGCGACCACGAGCCGTTCCGCCGCTCGGTCACCGGACCCGCGGCCCTCGGACCCGCGCTGCCCGACCTCCCGGACCTCGACGTCCCCGCCTATCTGCGGGAGCGCCGCGTACGGTGCATCGTCGGACTCGACCCGCTGCCCGGTGGGCAGCTGGCGGCGGGCAGCGCCGCCACCGCGATCGCGCCGGACACCACGGTGCGCAGAGTGCCGCTGATGCCCAGTGAATCCGACAGCGACCACGGGCTCGCGCGACTGACCTTCCCCGGCGGCACCCTGCGCCTCGACGGGCGGCTCCAGCCCGTCGTCGACCACGTGTCGAAGGCGGAGTCCTTCACCCCGAGGGAGCTGCCGGGGGTCGGCCAGCACTACGACGCCGTCGAGCTGACCCGGATCCTCGTGCGGCACAACCTCTTTCGGCCGGTCGACGACACGGCGGGACCGGCATCGCCCGTGCTGACCGCGGCTCCCGCGGGGGGCCCGGCCACGGCCGCGGCTCCGGCCTCCCCCACCCGAGCGGAAGACCCTGTCCCACGGCCCCGCGACCTGACCCTGGTCCGTGACAGCGGCCCTTCGGCCGGCCATCACCTGGGCTGGATGCGCCTGCGGGAACGTCTCACCGCTGCCGACTGCGACGACCTCGTCGCCGCCTGCCGCGGTCTCCCGCTGACGGCACCGACCACCGTGGACGAGGCCGGGCATCCCGGCCATCGGCGAGCGGAGACCCGGTACGTACCGAAGGGGCCACGCACCGAGTGGATCTACCGACTGGTCGATTCCGTGGCGCGGGAGGCCGCGCGGACCGCCTACGGGTTCGACCTGTCAGGCATCACGCGCGCTCCGCAGTACGTCGAGTACCTCCCCGGCAACGGGCACTTCCACCGGCACAACGACTACAGCCACGACCAGACCGACTCCCCCCGGAAGATCACCGTCATCGTCCAGCTGTCCGATGCGTCCTCGTACGAGGGCGGGGGATTGCAGATGTTCGGCGTCGATACCGAGGAACTGCCGCGCGAACGCGGCTCGGTGCTGGTCTTCCCGTCACTGATCGACCACCGCGTCACGCCGGTCACCCAGGGGCTGCGTCGTGCTCTGGTGGCCTGGGTCGCCGGCCCGCGGCTGCGGTGATCCCGAGATCACCGCCCCGGCCGCCCTCCGTTCTCCGTCCCCTCCCCCATCCGGCCCCAAAGGAGCCACGATGAGCAGCAAGCAGACCCTGCTGACCCTTCGCGCCTGGCAGGGGGGACCGGCGCTCTCGGGACCCGACGACGCACAGCCGTTCCCGCGGTTCGGTGCGCCGGACCGGGCTCCGTACGGCGCCGTCGGCCCGGCGGACGATCCGTCGCCCACCGTCGCCGCCCCCGCCCGGTACCCCGCCCGCCGGTCCGCCGACGGCGCCCGCGCCGTCTACGACCTGTCCACGAAGGAGCCGGTCCCGTTCGTCTCCTCGCTCGCCCACCACGAGGTCGACGACGCCCACCTCTGGATCGCCGTGGAGGACGGCAAGCTGCTGGTCGCCGACGACGTCGACCACGCGCTGCTCACTCTCCTCGTCGCCGGCACGACGCCCGCCGACGCCGCCCGCGAGCTGCACCGGTCCCACGGGCTCGCCCCGGACGCGGCGACGCAGGCGATGGCCAAGCTCGTCGCGCGGGTCGCACACGCCGGGATGGTGCGCGGGATCCGCGGCCACCACTCGGTCAAGCAGGTACGGCCGCACGTGTTCGCCCGCTTCCATCTGACCAACCGCTGCCAGCTCGAATGCGTGCACTGCTACACCAGCTCCGGCCCGTTGCTGCCCAAGGACGGCGAACTGACCACCGAACGCTGGATCAGGCTGGTGGAGGACTTCGCGGCGAACGGCGGGGAGAAGCTGCTCCTCACCGGCGGCGAAGCGCTGCTGCACGAGGGCTGCATCCCGGTGATGCGGCGAGCCCACGAACTCGGGCTCGAGGTCACGCTGTTCTCCAACGGCATGGCCGTGCCCAAGCACCTCGGCGACATCGTCCGCTACGCCGACATCGTGCAGATCAGCGTGGACGGACCCACCGCCGAGTCCCATGACGCGATCCGCGGCCCGCACTCCTTCCGCCGGGCCGTGCGCGCCATCCGTCTCCTGCTCGACGCCGGAGTGCAGACGCGGGTCAGCACGACCGTCATGGCCGCCAACTGGGCAGCCGTGAAGGCGGGACTCCCGGGCTTCGCCGAGCAGTGGCGCGACACCGACCTGCGGTTCCGGATCAGTTACGGCGCCATGGCGCACGGCCGGGGCACGGACCTCGACCACGACCTGGACACCGACGAGGTGCGGGCGTGGGTCGACGCGCTGCTCGGCGAGCTGCGCGAGGAGGACGACAAGGTCCACGGGTCCAACATGGTGCAGAAGATCAGCGGTTGCGGATACGCCGAGCAGCTCGTGGTCGCCCCCGACGGGCTCGTGTACCCCTGCCACCTGATGTCCGGTGCGCTCGGCCACGTCGACCAGCTGCCGCTCGGCGAGATCACGACCTACCTCGGGCGCACGGCCGCGGCCTTCGGGGTCGACAACCGGGAAGGCTGCCGCTCCTGCGACCTGCGCAACCTGTGCGGCGGAACCTGCCGTGTGGAGGACGAGAAGCACACCGGCAGCAGACTGGTGACCACCTGCACGCCCGAGGAGAAGCTGCGCAGGCGGCGCTTCCTCGTCCAGCGCTACCGACCGATCCCCCACCCCGCGCCGCCGGCCGGCTCCGAGCCGGGGCAGGAGGACGCGTGACGCTCGCCGAGCTGCTCCGCCCGACGGACGCGGCGGCCTTCGTCGACTCGGTACGGAGTCGGGAGGCGCGCCTGTTCCCCGGCGCCGCCTCGAGTGCCCCACCGCTCGACATGGACGGCTTCGAGGCCATGCTCGGTGCCCTGCACCACGCGCACGAGGGCGTGCTGCACCTGGCCCGCGGCGGAGACCGACGCCCCTTGCCGCCGACGGTCGTCGACGCGGACGGCATGCTCGACCTGCGACAGGTCCGGCAGTTGTTCGAGGACGGCGAGACGCTCTACCTGACCAAGGCGCACCGGCTCTCGCCGTCGCTGGCCGACCTGTGCCGCGGCATCGAACTCGACCTGGCGGAGCATGGCGTCGCCCTCCGGGCGCCGGCCGGTGCCCACGTGTTCGCCACACCGGCCGCGGCGCAGGGGTTCGCGCCGCACCGCGACGACCACGGGAGCCTGGTCGTGCAGCTCGACGGGCACAAGACCTGGCGGGTGGAGGAGGGCAACGGCCCGCAGCAGCCGTGCGGGGTCCCGGCGCGGGACTGGGCTCGGATCCCGCAGCGGGAGTTCGCGCTGGAGCCGGGGGACGTGTTGTACGTGCCCGAGTACCGCGGGCACGTGGCCCGGACCGGGACCTCATCGTCCCTGCACCTGACGATCAGGCTCTTCCCGCTGCGCTGGCGGGACGTCCTCGACGAGGTCGTGGCGGGCCTGCCCGGTCTGGACGCGCCGGTCCCGCATGCCCGTACGGCCGATGCCGACGCGCTCGCCGCCGGGCTGGCCGACCTGCTCGGCTCCCCGGGCATCCGTACGGCGTTGCCGGGCCTCCTCGACGGACTGTCCGCCCGGCGCACCGCCCGCCGGGTGGTCCTGGCGGACGGCGGGCTCGGCGAGCGCGGCGGCCTGGAGGGGATCGACGAGAAGACGTGGCTGGTGCGCGCACGGGGCACGGACTGCCGCGTGACCACGGACGACGTCTCCGCGACGATCCATTTCCCGGGTGGCGCGGTCCGCGGACCGAGCGGTGTGCTGGCCGCGTTCGAGCACGTGGCCGGGGCACGCGTGCTGCGTGCCGTCGACCTGCCCGGCGTCCTCGCCCCGGGCGCCGCGGTCGACGTCGTCCGGAAGCTGGTGTCCGAGGGGCTGCTGCGCCGCGCGCGACCGGGCGAGATCGATGGGCTCGTACGGTGAACACACGGCCGGTCGTGTTCCTCGGCCCGTCGATGCCCCTCGCCGAGGCCCGTCTGCTCCTCGACGCCGACTACCGTCGGCCGGTCCGGCGCGGCGACCTCGACGCGTTCCCTGCCGGACAGGTCGTCGGGATCGTCGACGGCGTCTTCGAGCAGTCCCTCGCGGTCAGCCCGGCAGAGGTGCGCTCGGCCGTCGACCGGGGAGTCGTCGTGTACGGCGGCGGCAGCATGGGCGCGTTGCGCGCGGCCGAGGTTCCCGGTGTCATCGGCATCGGGCTGGTCCACGCCTGGTACCGCGACGGTGCCATCAGCCGGGACGACGAGGTCGCGCTGCTGTTCGACGCGGAGACCGCCGCTCCTCTGACCGTGCCCATGGTGAACGTCCGCTACGCGGTCGACCGCCTGCACCGCGGCGGCACCATCGACCGACCCACCGCCGACCGTCTGCTCGCGGCCGCGCTGGAGCTGCCGTACAAGGCGCGCACCCACCGCCGCGTCGTCCGCTCCGCCGGGCTGCTCGATCGCGCCGACGGCGAGGACCTCGTCGCCATGCTGGCGGGGCACGACCTCAAGCACCGGGATGCCCAGTCGGTCCTGGAGGCGGTGGGGGCGGCCCGGGTGGCGCCCATGCCCGGTGGGGAGCCCCGCGTGAACGTGGAGCGGCCGGTCGCCGAGCCCGTCGCCACCGGTACGGCTCTGATCTGGGAGAGCGGCGACCGGGTCGACGACGACGAACTGTTCGCCTTCCTCGCGTACACGGGGCGGCTCGAACCGCTGGGCCGTGCCGCCCATCCCGTACCGCCCGAGCTGTTGCCGGCGGTCGACGCCGAGGCCGCCCGGGCCGGGTTCCGGTCCGCCGTGCGCCGCTGGGGGTGGCTGAGCACGGAGGAGGCCCGGGTCACGCTCGCGGACCTCGGCATCGACCTGTCGACCCTCAACCGCCGTGCCGAGGCGGAGGCCGTGGCCGATGCCGGGCTGACGGCGTGGGCCAGGGCCGATCGCGAGGTGTTCCGTCGATCGGTGCGCGCCGCGCTGTTCCTGCACGACGCCTCGCTCAAGCGGGAGGTGATGCGGCAGGGTGCGCTGCGCCTGTTCGCCGAGGAGGATCCCCGCCCGGCGGGAGCCGGGGAACTCGCCGAGGCGTGGCAGGTGCTCTGCAAGGCGAACCTGGCGGTCGACCGGGAGGCCCTGCGGCAGCGGTGGGCACAGTGGGGTCATGGCGACCGCGCCGCGCAGGACGCCTTCGCCGAAGGGCTCGCGCGGGCTCGGCGTAACGTACGGACGCTGGCCGCGACGATGGCCGGCGGGGCCCTGCCCGCCGCCGCCCGCACCGCACCGCACCCTGCCCCAGGGCTGCGCAGTCGGCCGAAGCCCCCCGGGGAGCGACGCTTCTGCACCTCTCTGCGTCAGGCGCGCGACCACGCGGAGCGGCTGGCGAAGACCATCGGGATCACCCGGATCGGGATGGTCGGCGAGCTCGGGGACATCGGCGGCGTCCAGATCGCGCAGGCCGCCCGACCCGACGGCCGCTGGTCCAGCACGTACGGAAGCGGCAAGGGGCTCACCGAGGACGGTGCGTACGTCGGCAGCGTCATGGAGGAGTTGGAGAAGTGGGCGCAGGAGCGCTGGGTGCCGCGCGCCGACGACCTCGTCGAGGGCAGCTACCGCGAGCTGGGCGGCGACGCCGTGGACCCGGCGGGACTGGCCTTGCCGTACGACAGCGGTTACACCCCCGAGCTGCCGCTGACCTGGGTGCGCTGCCCGGACCTCCTCACCGCCCGGACGGTCCTCGTCCCGCTCGACCTGCTGCGGCTCGAACGCGGCCGGGGCGACATCTGCTTCAGTCCGCGCGGGGCACGGAAAGTCATCGCGACCAACGGTCTGGGGTCGGGATTCTCCCTCGAGGAGGCGTTGCTGCACGGGCTGTGCGAGTACGTGGAGCGCCATGCCCAGCGCCTCGCGGAGGTCGCCCTGGTGAACCCCGGCGGGACGGGGGCGCCGCCGTTCCGGTTCGTGGACCCCGACACCGCTCCGGACCGGGCGCGCGAGGCAGCGGAGCGGCTGCGCCGGGCCGGGCACGTGGTCCGGGTCCTCGACATCACGTCGGAGGTCAAGGTCCCCACGTTCATGGTGACGGTGTGGCGGGGCCTGGACCGCGCCGAGGGCTACGGCACCCATCCTGATCCCGGGACGGCGGTCGAGATGGCCCTGCTGGAGGCCGCCCAGTCGATCGCCTGCTCGGTGGCGGGAGGTCGCGAGGACCTCACGATCAGGGCCCGCAGCCTCGGCCGGCACGAACGGCCTCGTCCCATCTCGCACGAGGACGCCTGGTTCTGGCTCGACCCGGACATCGTCACGACCCCGCTCCCACGAGGGCATACCTGTGACGACGTGCTCGACGACCTGCGGTGGACCCTGCGGCGGGTCGCCGACGCCGGTGTCGCCCACGTTCCCGTGCTCGACCTTTCCCGCCCGGAGACCGCGCCCGGCCATGTCGTGCGGGTGATCGTCCCTGGCCTGGAGAGCAACAATCCGTTTGCGACCGGAGAGCGCGCCCGGCTGACGCTCCTGCGCGACCTGCTGCCCCGCTGGTCCTGAATCCCGACCGGAGAACGCCATGACGACGACAGAACTCGACCTGCCGCGGGCCGACTCGGTGGTCCGCGCCATCGGCGAGCGCGGTTACCTGCTGGTGGAGAACCTGCTGCCCGAACCGGCCGTCGACCGGATGCGGGAGTCCCTCGAACGGCTGCTGTACGCGGAGAAGCAGCGCAATCTGCACCCCAGCGGACACCAACGGGTCCTGCATCTGCTGGCGAAGGATCCCGTGTTCCTCGACGCCCTGGTCCACCCCTTCGTCCTCGCCGTGTGGCGGCGCTATCTCGGCGAGGACCTGATCTGCTCGACGTTCAGCTCGAACACGCTCTGGCCCGGCGCCGTCGAGCAGTACTGGCACGCCGACCACCCCTACTGGACGCTGACCCCGCCGTGGCCCGCCGTCCCGCTCGCCGGGCAGTGCATCTGGTTCCTGGACGACTTCACCGTGGAGAACGGCGCCACCGCCGGCATTCCCGGTTCGCACCGGGCGAACCGGCTGCCGGACATGGGGGAGTCGTGGTGCGACGAGGGCGAGATCCTCGCCGGTCCCCGCGGGAGCGTGATCTTCGCCGACGGCGCCTGGTGGCACACGTCCCGTCCCAACCGCTCCACGGGGTCGAGGTCCGCCCTGCTCATCACCTACACGCACACCTTCTGCGTGCCGCAGGAGGACATGCGCTCGCAACTGGCCACTCTCGCCGACCCGTCCGACCTCGTGGTCGAGCTGCTCGGGGGCAAGCAGTACCAGTCCCGCCGCGACTTCCCGTACTGACCGCCCGACGCCGGACCCGCGAGGCCCTCCCCCCCCCCATGCGCTTCGCCCCGCTCAAGTGCGCTGGTCCCCGAAAGGTCCCCAAAAACGATCAAGAGGCCGTTTCAGATTGCTCTGAAACGGCCTCTGACCTACGACTCTTTCGAGTCGGGACGACAGGATTTGAACCTGCGACCCCTTGACCCCCAGTCAAGTGCGCTACCAAGCTGCGCCACGTCCCGATGCGCGTCTCCGTGGGGTTTCCCCCGCGTCGTCGTGCAGGGAAAACATTACCTCACTCGAGGGGTGGGATGACGCACGGGTAGTCACCGGGGGTGGGGGAGCCGGTCGGCGCCGCAGGTGGTGGCGAGCGCGGTGGCGCGGGCGAGGGTGGCGGGGTCGGCGGTGGCGTGGGCCAGGTCGAGACGGGCGCGGGCTTCCTCGTAGCGGGAGGGGGAGGTGGCGAGGTGGGCGACGGCCCGGGTGAGGAGGTGGGCGGACTCGGGCGGGTCGGAGAAGAGGGCGAGGCAGCGGAGGGACTCGCCGAGGGCGGTGGGGGTGCCGAGCCGTTGCGCGTGGGCGTACGCATCGGCGGCGATCCGGGCTGCGCGGTCCGGGTCGGTGGAGGCGAGGGCGCGGGCCAGGTCGAAGGGCCACGGCGCCCAGACGACGTGGTGCCGGCCCCGTCCGGTCAGGGCCTCGGCGGCGGCTTCGAGCGTGTCGACCGCCTCCTCGCGGCGGCCTTCGGCGAGCAGCAGGCGCCCGAGGACGCTCGGGCCGTCCGGGAGCACGATCGCGCCCGGCCAGGGCGGGCCGAAGGCGTGGTGGTCGGCGACGGCCCGCGCCTCCTCGGTGCGGCCGCGCGCGAGGAGGGTGTCGACGAGGAGGCAGGCGGTGTCCCAGTGCACGGGCAGCCCGCCGCCGACGCGGTCGGCGAGGCGCAGCCCCTCCTCCAGGTACCGCTGCGCGCTGACCAGTTGACCGCGACGCCGGTGCACCAGGCCCAGGAGGGCGTGGGCGAAGGCCAGGTGGGCGCCGCTCCACCCGGAGATCTCGAAGGCGCGGACGGCCTCCGCGAACAGGGCCTCGCCCCGGTCGGGCCGGTCGGCGAAGACGTACGCGATGCCGGTGAGGGACGGGATCTCGAAACCCCAGGTCGGGTCGGTCCAGCCGAGCCCCCGGGCGGGTAGGCCGTCGACGAGGGCCCGATCGCAGAGCCGTACGACCTCCGCCGCCGGCTCGCCCCGCAGCATCGCGTCGAAACCCCGCACGGCGACGAGCGCCCGCTCGGAGTTGTCGGCGCCGGTGAGGCCCCGGGTGAGTTCGGCGAGGCGGCGGGAGCGGCCCGGGCCGTCCTCCTCCGCCGCCTGGAAGCCCTCGTACATGAAGTGGGCCGCCTGGAGTCGCCGCCGCCCGGTCCCGGGCGGCGTGCGGCGCGCTTCGGCCGCCACGGTCCTCGCGGCCTCCTGGAGCTGGTTGTTGTGGGCGAGCGCCTGCGCCAGCCGATACGTGGCGTCGATCCTCAGGGAGTCGTCGAGACCCGGCAGGTCGAGCGCCGACCGCAGGTGCCGCACGGTCGCCGCCGGTGACGTGAGCAGCGACGCGCACCCGAGCTCGTAGAGGACCTCGGCGTACGTCTCCGGCAGCGGCGGTTCCGCGAGCGCCCGCTCCAGGCAGCGCCGCGCCGCGTCCGGCGCCCCCACGGCGAGGTACTCGCCCGCGGCGGCCCGCAACCCCCGCACGACGTCCTCGTCCTCGTCCGGATGCACCTCCAGGAGATGCCGCGACACGGCCGCGGGCCCGCGGCCCGCTCCGTCGAGCGCCCACGCGGCGCGCCCGTGCAGCGCGGTCCGCACGGCCGGCGGCACCGAACCGTAGACGGCCGTCGCGATGAGGGGGTGCGCGAACTCCAGGGGAGCGTGCGGGTCGCCGGGGCCGGGCCAGTCGATCGGGACGGCAAGCTCCGGCCTGCGGGGGTCGGGCTGGTCGGGCTGGTCGGGCTGGTCGGGCTGGTCGGGCTGGTCGGGCTGGTCGGGCTGGTCGGGCTGGTCGGGCTGGTCGGGCTGGTCGCTGGAGTCTGCCGTGGGACTCGTGGGCGGCGGGGTGAGGATCCTCGCGCGGCGGAGTCGTGCGGTGTGGTCCGTGACCTCGTCGGCCTTCATGCCGGTGAGGGCCGCGAGGAGATGCGGTGTGCCGTCGGCGCCGAGGACGGCGATCGCCCAGGCGAGGCGGGTGGGGCCGGGGCCGAGGGCTTCGAGGCGGGCGACGAGGCCGCCGCCGCGGGCGCCGGCGCCGAGGTCGCGGAGGAGCGCGGCGGAACCGGCGACGGGTTCGAGCATCCGGTCGCGGGCCTTGGCGAGGAGTTCGACCGTCTCGTACGGGTTGCCCGAGGTCACCGTCCACAGTTCGCGGCAGAACGGCTCGTCCGCGTGGCCCCCGAGCGTCTCGCGGGCGAGAGCGGCGGCGGCTCCGGGGGTGAGGGCGTGCAGGCCGAAGGTCAGGATGGCGCGTTCGGCGAGCGCCGCGAGGCTCGCCGCCGCCTCCGGCCGGTCCGGCCGCGGCGTCGGCGGGCGGTGGGCGAGGACGACGAGGACCGGGAGCCGCCGGTCCCGTCCGCCCCTGGTGAAGGCGTCCAGCCAGGCCAGGGACTCGGCGTCGGCCCAGTGGGCGTCGTCCACGAGCAGCACCAGCGGCCTGTCCCGCAACCGGTCCGCGAGGCGGCCGAGGAGCCCTGCCAGGCCGTCCCGCACACCCTGCGGGTCGGCGGGCGCCGCCGAGGGCGAGAGCGGCGGTGCGATCCCGAGCGCGGGGGCCAGGAGGTCGTGGTGGTCGCCGAGGAGGCCTCGGACGTCCTCGGGCCCGAACCGGTCGAGAGCGGGCTGGAGCAGTTGCCGGGTGAGGTGGAAGGGGACCGAGGCGAGGGCCTCGCCGCCCCGGGCCGTCAGCACCGTGCAGCGGTCCCCCGCGGCGCGGTGGACCGCCGCGAGCAGGGCCGTCTTGCCGATGCCCGGCTCGCCCCGGAAGACGAGTATCCCGCCGCGCCCCGAGCCGGCCGCCGCCGCGCCGGCGACGAGCGCGTCGACGGCGTGCGCCGTCGCGGCGAGCTCCGGGTCGCGTTCGAGCAGTCCGGCCGACTGCGGCCGGCAGGGAGCGGGCCGCACCGGGCCCGGCCCCGCGGAGTCGGCGAACGTCTTTGCGGGCGGCGGCTGTTCGGGTTCCGACGGCACCGGGCACTCACTCCCCCACACGAACATCCGGCCTGACGCGACCCGCGCGGTCCACGCGGACCAGGCCGTTACTGGACAGACGAGCCTAGCGTTCCCGATCGTTGCGGGGGCCACAATGGACGGGTGAACCGGACAGCGAGTGACGACGGCAGGGATCGCGACACGGCGGGTCGGGCCCGGAGCGCCCGCCCCCGCGACGGACTCGGGCGGCCGCTGCCGTACGGCGCCGAGGGTGTGCCCCGCCAGCCCGAAGGGGTCGTGCGCGGACCGGAGGAGACCCTTCGCGAGGCGCAGCGGCTCCTGGACGCCGGGATGCCCTTCCACGCGCACGAGGTCTTCGAGGACGCCTGGAAGTCGGGCCCCGAGTCGGAACGCGACCTCTGGCAGGGCCTCGCACAGCTCGCCGTGGGCCTGACCCACGCCGCCCGCGGCAACACGACCGGCGGCGCCCGCCTGCTGCGCCGGGGCGCCGCCCGCCTCGCGGACGCGGCTCCGGAGGCCGCCGCGTACGGGATCGACGCCGATGGACTCACGGCGTGGGCAAGGGAGTTGGCGGCCCGCACGGAGGCCGGCCCCGGTGCGGCGGATGTCGTGGACACGGAGGCGGACGCCTCCGCGATCGGCGAGGCGGGAGCGGGCACCTCCGCGGGCGACGAGGAGGGCGGCGAGGCGGGCGGCGCCACGGACGGCAAGGCGGGCGTTGCCACGGGCGGCGAGGCTACGACCGGCGCCTCGGCCGTGGGCGGCGCGGCTACACCCGACGCCTCGGCCGCGGGCGGCGCGGCTACACCCGGCGCCTCGGCCACGGGCGGCGCGGCTACACCCGGCGCCTCGGCCGCGGGCGTCGACCCCGTCGCGGAGGCACCCCGCCTACGCCGGGACGGCGTCTGAGCGGAGGGACGCTCGGCGCGCCCGGACCGTCGCGCTCTACGCCCCGACCCGGCCGCGGTCGAGAAGACCGCCCCGGCGGCCGCGGCGGCCTGCGAGGAGATCCGCGCCTCCCACTCATGGGCCGTCCGAACCCACCGCCGCGCCGGAGCGGCCCGACCACCCCAGACCCAGCCCCCGGCCCCAGCCCCAGCCCCAGCCCCAGCCCCAGCCCCACCGAACACCTTCTACTTTCGCGGGTGTTCGAGCTCGCGCTGGAGTACGGAGGTGTGGCTGAGGGTGGGGTCCTTGGCGGCGGTGAGGAGGGTGATGGTCTCGCGGGTGGCGAGGTCCTTCAGGCGGTCGAGGGCGAGGGCGGCGTCGGGGGCGGCGAGTTCGGCCTCGTAGCGGCGGCAGAACTCGTCGTACCGGCCGTCGGGGCCGTGGTACCAGTGGCGGAGCTCGGTGGAGGGGGTGAGCGCCTTGGGCCATTCGTCGATGTGGGCGTCGGTCTTGCGGAGCCCGCGCGGCCAGAGGCGGTCGACGAGGACGCGTACGCCGTCGTCGGGCGACGGTGTGTCGTAGACGCGGCGGACGCGGACGGCGGGGGCGCTTGCGGGCATGGTGTCAGCGTGCCGGACGACACGCGGACTCACTCGGCGACGCGCAGTGCCGGAAGGAGGACGGCGTCGACGAAGGTCCGCATGGTGGAGGCGTCGGCGAAGCGGTCCTCGAAGAGCCGCTCGATGCGGAGCATGCCCATGAAGCAGGGCGCGACGAAGCCGATGGCCGGGTTGCCTGCGGCCACCTCGCCGCGCTCGACGGCGCGCGCCACGACGGCGTCGATGGCCGCGACCTCCGGGGCGATGACGGTCTCGCGGAGCGCGGCGCGCAGGTCGGGGTGCTGGATGAAGGCCTGGGCGACGGCCTCCATCAGCTCGGCGTCGCGTTCGCGGTGGGAGGCGGCGATGCGGGCGGCCTCGCGCAGGTCGCCGGCGAGGGTGCCGGTGTCGATGCCGGCGAAGACGGTGCAGCGCCGCTGGGCCAGCGCGGCGGTGACCAGCTGCGGTTTCGTGCCCCACTGCCGGTAGAGGGTGGCCTTGCCGCACTTGGTGCGGGCGGCGACGCCCTCCATGGTCACCGAGTCGTAGCCACCCTCACGGAGGAGGCAGAGCACGGCGTCGTACAGCTCCGTCTCGCGCTCCGGTGTGATCTTGCTGCGACGGGCTGCGGCGCTGGCGGCCTGTGTGGACATCGATCCGATCCCTCCCGGACACCTCTGTCTCTGCACATACGAGAGTAGGGGGTGCACAATCGAGACGCAAACGTATCGAGACGCTTGCGTCTCGATGAAATCGGATCTAGGCTCACTCCGTTTGTTGGCGATTTGACGGATTAGAGGGCCGCGCGATGGCTGCCGGGTTGAGCGGGATACGAGGACCACGTCCTGCAGGACGGGGGATGACACCCACCCCCGACCCCGCCGGGCACGACCGGATCGAGGACCGGGAGGACGCCGGCGCCGACGGCACCGGGTCGGCCAGGCCCCCGCTGCTGCGCGAGCTCCTGCTCGTCACCGCGCTCTTCCTCGTCTACAAGTTCGGCCGGTTCTTCGCCAACGGCCACGAGGCCCGCGCGTTCCGGAACGCCGACCGCGTCTGGGACGCCGAGCGGGCGCTGCACCTGCCGGGCGAGGAGACGGTCCAGCAGCTGCTGCTGCACGGCGAGCCGCTGGTCAAGGCCGCCAACACCTACTACGCGGCGGTGCACTTCCCGGCCACCATCGCCTTCCTCGTCTGGCTGTACTGGCGGCGCCCCGCCCACTACCTGTGGTCGCGCCGCGTGCTGGCGCTCCTCACGGGCGCGGCGCTCGCGCTCCACCTGCTGATGCCGCTCGCCCCGCCGCGAATGCTCGCCGCGTCCGGACTCGTCGACACCGCCCGGATCTACGGCCCCTCGGTGTACGGGGCGACGCCGGAGACGGACTCGATGGCGAACCAGTTCGCGGCCATGCCGTCGCTGCACTTCGGCTGGGCGCTGATGGTCGCGATCGGCCTGATCGCCGCCACGCGTTCCCGCCGGCGGGTCCTGTGGCTGCTGCACCCGCTGCTCACCCTGCTCGTCATCGTCGGCACCGCCAACCACTACTGGTTCGACGCGCTTGCCGCCGCGGTACTCCTCGGCCTCGCGCTCCTGGCCGTCCGCGCCCCCGGCCGGCGGAGCACGGCACCTCCTCCGCCGGTGGGCCGCACGCTCGGCGCGACCGCCCTGCCGGCGGGAGCCCTGCGATGAGCCCCGCCGCCGGCACCGTGGTCGCGGTGCTCCTCTCCCTCGTCTCCGCCGCCGGGTACGCGCTCGCCGCCGTCGCCCAGTCCCGGCTCGCCGCCACCTCCGCCGCCGCCGACGGACGCGGCGCCCTGCGCGCGCTGCTCGCCCGCGGGCAGTGGTGGTGGGCCGTCGGCCTCAACGCCGCCGGCGCGCTGGCGCACGTCGTGGCCCTGCACTACGGGCCGCTGACCCTGGTTCAGCCGCTCGGCGCGCTCACCCTCGTGGCGGCACTGCCGCTGGGCGCGCACCTCGCGCACCGCCGGGTCACCAGGACCGAGTGGCGCGGCGCGCTGCTGACCCTGGCGGGCCTCGTCGGCCTGGTCGCCGTGACCGGCCCGACGGCGCCCGGCGAGGCGCTCAGCCTGCGCGAGTCCCTGGCCGTCGCGGCGGCGACCGCGCTCCTGATCGCCACGCTCGCCTCGGGCCGACCGACCGCGCGCGGCGCGTCCGGCGACGGTCGGACCGGACGCGGGCTCGGGCACGCCACGGCCTCCGGGATCGCATCGGGCGTCGCGTCCGCGCTCACCCAGACCCTCACGGCCGCGCTCGCGCGGGAACTCCCCGGCGACGAGCCCGTCTGGTGGCAGACGGCGCTGCTCGCGGTCCTCATATCCGCCTTCGCCACGGGCGGCCTCCTCCTCTCCCAGGCCGCCTACCGCGGTGGCCTCGCGGCCCCCCTGGCCGTCGTCAACCTCGCCAACCCGGCCGCCGCCGCCGTCATCGGGGTCGCCCTGCTCGGCGAGACCTTCCGGGCCGGCGCCTGGGGCTGGCTCGTCGCGGCGGCCGCCTCCCTCGTCGCGGCGCGGGGCGTGGTGCTCCTGACGAAGGGCGGTGCGAAGGAGGCCGGCGCGGAGACGGGGCCGGCATCCCCGGCCGCCGCGTCCGAACCCACGGCCGGAGCAGCGGCCGACCTGGCGGCCGGAGCCGTGACCGCGGCCGGAGTCATGACGGCGCTCGCGCCCTCACCCCTCGCCGCACAGACGGCCGACCCCCTGGCGGCGCTCGCCCTGGCGCCCACCCCGGCGCACGCACCCGGGTTCGCGACCACGGTCGTACAAGCAGCCGACCCGGCCGGTGCATCCGGGCCCGGGCCGGCTGCCGAGCCCACCGTCGTCCCCTCGCCCGCCGCCGCGTCGCCCCGCCCGTCGCACCTGGCGTGTCACTGAGCCGAACCCGGCGGGAGTCCCTTTCGTCACCTTGACGACAATCACCGGAACCCCCTATCGTCAGCATGACGACAAGGGGGATCCATGGCTGACATCACCCGGCGGGCCGGCTGGCGCCATCTGCGCTCCGCGCCCACCGCGCACATCCGCCACCAGCGCCGGGGCAGGCTCGTCCACGACGGCGAGGGGCTGAGCTTCTGGTTCCGGCCGCTGACCGCCGCGCTCTCCGAGGTGCCGGTGAACGACCGGGAGCTCGCGATGGCGTTCCACGCCCGCACCGCGGACTTCCAGGACGTCAGCGTGCAGGCCACGGTCACCTACCGGATCGGCGACCCGGGAACGGCGGCCGCGCGGCTCGACTTCTCGATCGACCCCGACACCGGCGCCTGGCGGGGCGCGCCGCTGGAGCAGATCGCCACCCTGCTCACCGAGACCGCGCAGCAGCACGCCCTCGACGTCCTCGCCCGCACCGCGCTGGCGGCGGCCCTGGTCGACGGCGTGGCGGCGGTACGGGACCGCATCACGGCCGGACTGGGCGCCGAACCGCGCCTGCCGGCCACCGGCATCGAGGTCGTCGCGGTCCGGGTGGTCGCGATCCGCCCCGAGCCCGAGGTCGAACGCGCGCTGCGCACCCCGGCCCGCGAGCAGATCCAGCAGGAGGCCGACCGGGCCACGTACGAGCGCCGCGCGGTCGCCGTCGAGCGCGAACGCGCCATCGCCGAGAACGAGCTCGCCAGCAAGATCGAGCTCGCCCGGCAGGAGGAGCGGCTCGTCGAGCAGCGCGGCACCAACGCGCGCCGCGAGGCCGAGGAGAACGCGGCCGCCGACGCCGTGCGGGCCGAGGCCGAGGCCGTACGGAAGGTCCGGCTCGCCCGGGCCGAGGCGGAGGCGGCCCGCGAGGTCGGCGAGGCGCGCGCCGGAGCGCAGTCCGCGTGGCTGCGGGCCCACTCCGAGGTGGCGCCGGCCACGCTGCACGCCCTCGCCGTGCACCGCGCCGCCGAGAACCTCCCCCGGATCGAGCACCTCACGCTCTCCCCCGACGTGCTGACCGGACTGCTCGCCAGGCTCGGCGAGGGCGGAACGGGAGCCGGTACCGGGGCCGGGGCCGGGTCGTGAGCCTCGCGCCGCGCGCGGTGCTCGTGCACCGCACCACGGAGTACGAGGAGCTGCTCGCCCGGCACGGCACGCACGGCCAGGCCGCGTTCTTCCTCACCGCGCGCGGCCGTTCGGTCGAAGCCGTCCGGGAACGGCACGAGCGCGCCCGGCGGGCGCTCGCCGAGGTGGCGGGCGCGGTCCCGCTGACATGGCGCCAGACCCGGGTGGAGCGCGCCGACCTGGACCGGTTCCTGTTCGGCCCCGAGGACGTCGTCGTCGTGGTCGGTCAGGACGGACTGGTGGCCAACGCGGCGAAGTACCTGACCGGCCAGCCGGTCGTCGGCATCGACGCCGACCCGGGGCGCAATCCGGGCGTCCTGGTGCGGCACCGTTCGACGCAGGCACGCCGGCTGCTGCCGTACGCGGCGGAGGCCCGCGCGGCCGTCGACGAGCTGACGATGGTCGAGGCCGTCACCGACGACGCGCAGCGGCTCCTCGCCCTCAACGAGATCTACGTCGGCCCGCCCGGCCACCAGACCGCCCGCTACACGCTCGGGCTCGACGGCACGGACCTGCCGCCGGAACCGCAGGCCTCGTCCGGCGTCCTGGTCGGCACCGGAACCGGGGCCACCGGCTGGCTCCGCTCGTTGTGGGAGCAGCGTTCCAGCGCGCTCGCCCTGCCCGCGCCCTCGGACGCCCGGCTCGCCTGGTTCGTCCGCGAGGCCTGGCCGTCCCCCACCACCGGCACCACCCGCGTCGAGGGCCTCCTCGCCGCGGGCCAGGGCCTGCGCCTCACCGTCGAGTCCGACCGCCTCGTCGCCTTCGGCGACGGCGTCGAGTCCGACGCCCTCGAACTCACCTGGGGCCAGACCGTCCACCTCACCGTCGCCACCCCCCGCCTCCGCCTGGTCTGCTGACCCCCGGCCACCGCCGGACAGGACCCAGGAGGCCCGGCCCCGCGCCGGACCGCTCCCGCCGCCCCTGGCCGCCCCCGCGCCGGACCGCTCCCGCCGCCCCTGGCCGCCCCCGCGCAGAACCGCGCCCGCCCACCCCGCGCGCCCCCGCGGGAGCGCCGCGGCCGCCCCGCGCGCCCGGCCGAAATCGATCGGCGTCCGGCGGCGGGCGCGCGGAACGGCGCTATGCTCGGCGCGCTTTGCCCCGTTTCCGCACGTCCGCCCGCTCCCGGCCGCCGAAGGAACCCGCATGACCTCCGCCTCCACCGGTTCGCTCTCCGTCGCGCCCGCAACGCTGCGGGACTGGGACCTCGTGCGTTCCTGGGCCGCCGAGGAGGGGTGGAACCCCGGCCTGGCGGACGCGCCGGCGTTCTTCGCGCAGGATCCCGGGGGCTTCTTCCTCGGGCGGGTCGACGGGGAGCCGGTGTCGGCCATCTCGGTCGTGAACTACGACGAGGCGTACGCGTTCCTCGGCTTCTATCTCGTACGCCCCGAGTTCCGCGGCCTCGGTCACGGCCTGACCACCTGGCGGACCGCGCTCGCCCACGCGGGCGGGCGGTCCGTCGGGCTCGACGGGGTGCCGGCGCAGCAGGACAACTACCGCCGGTCCGGGTTCACGACGGCGTACCGCACGGCGCGGTACGTGGGCGAGGTCCCGGCGCCCGACGGTCCGGTGGCCGGTGTCGTCGGCGCCGAGCTGGTGGATCCGGCCGCGCTCGCCGCGTACGACGCCGCGTGCCACCACGCCGACCGCCCGCGGTTCCTCTCCGCCTGGCTGGGCACGCCGGGCCACCGCGCCCTGGTCCGGGTCGCCGAGGGGCGCCCGACCGGCTACGGGGTGGTCCGCCCCGCGCAGGACGAGGCCCGGGTCGGGCCGCTCTTCGCCGACACCGCCGCCGACGCGGCCGCCCTGCTCGACGCCCTCGCCGGCGCCGCGCGGGACTTCGGCTCCGACCGGATCGCGGTGGACATGCCGGAGGCGAACCCGGCGGCCGCCCGCCTCGCCCTGGAACGCGGCCTGGAGCCGACCTTCGAGACGGCCCGGATGTACACCGGACCCGTCCGCCCCGTCGCGCGGGAGCGCGTATTCGGCGTCACCACCCTCGAACTGGGCTGACGTCTTCGAGGGGTGAGCCCCCTCGGAACACGCCACCCCAAGGGCTCGCCTCCCGGGTCCTGTTACCGCCGGGATCCCCACCATCTCCCCATGATTCACCACGATTTGCAGTGAATCCGAGCAATCCGTATCAGTACTCCCAGAACGGGCACCATCCCTCCGCGTGCGGACATGCGGCCCAACCGGCCACGCAACCCCGGAAAGAGGGTCGAGGTCGCCCGGGACCCTCGGAATGAGGGGGTGACCCCGCCGTCGTACCGCCGGAAGGAAGGCCGTATCGTTCGGGGCGACGGCACTCCGGAATCAATAATTCCGGTGTCTGCCCAAATCGTCGCGCGGACCCCCGGGATGGCCTCGCGCCCTCCCCCGCCGGGAACCGGGTCGCCTCCCCTCACCGCACCCCCGCAGCCCCGTGAGGGGTGACAAGGGTTTTCCCCGTATCGAGTTCACCCACCCGTTCCCTACTGTCCTCCGCACCGGCAGATATCATCCCCCCAGCGCACCCTGACAGGTGCATGCGGAGGGTGATGTCCGCCGGTGACGGCCTTGACCCGGGCCGTCGCGCCGGTGGCGGCGCACGGGCCCCCCAAGCCCAGGGAACCTCGGACGCGACCCCACTTCGCCCCGTGTGACCCGCGCCGCCGCCACTGCTCCGCAGTTACGTCGTACTCGAAAGGGCCACACCTTGAACGGTTCCAGGCGGAGAGTCATATCCGTGGTCGCGAGCGCCGCGATCCTCGGCGCCGCTGCCACGACCGGGGCGATCGCCGCCGCCCCGAGCGCTGCCACCCCGAAGCCGGCTCCGGCTTCGCAGACGATGCGGGCGCTTCCCAGCGCCCCCGTCGAGAAGGTCATCGTGACCTACAAGAGCCAGGCCGCCGAGGCCGGTTCCAACACCGCCGCGAAGAGCGACACGGCCGAGAAGGCCGCGAAGACGGGCGAGAAGCTCTCCTTCGAGCGCCGCCTCGCCGGCGGTGGCGCCCTGGTCGACCTGGGCGACAGCGCGACCAAGCAGGACGTGACGGAGGTCATGGACGCCTTCCGCGCCGACCCGTCCGTCGCCTCGGTCGAGCCCGACATCCGCGCCTACGCGATGGCGGTCACCCCGAACGACACCGACTACGCCAAGCAGTGGGACCTCTTCGAGGCCACCGGCGGCATGAACGTTCCCGCGGCCTGGGACAAGACGACCGGCACGGGCGTCACCGTCGCCGTCATCGACACCGGCTACGCCGCCCACACGGACCTGGCGTCCAACGTCGTCGCCGGTTACGACTTCATCTCCACGTCCGCCGACGCCCGCGACGGCAACGGCCGCGACGCGGACGCGAAGGACGAGGGCGACTGGAACGCCACCGACGGCGAGTGCGGCACCGGCTCCAAGGCCTCCAACTCCTCCTGGCACGGCACCCACGTGGCCGGCACCATCGCCGCGACCACGAACAACACCAAGGGCATCGCGGGCATCGCGTACAACGCGAAGATCCAGCCCGTGCGCGTGCTCGGCAAGTGCGGCGGTTCGTCCTCCGACATCGCCGACGCCATCACCTGGGCCTCCGGCGGCACCGTGCCGGGCGTCCCGGCCAACGCGAGCCCGGCGAAGGTCATCAACCTGAGCCTGGGCGGCGCCAGCTCCACCTGCCCGAGCGTCTACCAGACCGCCATCAACGGCGCCGTCTCGCGCGGCACCACCGTCGTCGTCGCCGCGGGCAACAGCAACGCCAACGCCTCCGGCTTCACCCCCGCGAACTGCTCCGGCGTCATCACCGTGGCGTCGACCAGCCGTGAGGGCAACCGGTCGTACTACTCCAACTACGGCACCATCGTGGACGTGTCCGCGCCCGGCGGCGAGACCCGTCGCTCGACCGACACCCCGGGTACCGTCACCACCCCCGAGAACGGCATCTACTCCACGCTGAACTCGGGCACGACGACCCAGTCGACCGAGAACTACAAGCCCTACCAGGGCACCTCGATGGCGGCCCCGCACATCGCGGGCCTGGCCGCCCTTCTGAAGTCGGCCAAGAGCACCCTCACCCCGGCCGAGATCGAGTCCGCGATCAAGACCAACGCCCGCCCGCTGCCCGGCACCTGCACCGGCGGCTGCGGCACCGGCATCGCCGACACCGCGAAGTCCGTCGACGCGGTCCTCGGCACCACCCCGCCGAGCGGCAACGTCTTCACCAACGCGACCGACGTGACGATCGCCGACAACACCACCGTGTCGTCCTCGATCGCCGTCACCGGCCGCACCGGCAACGCCCCCGCCGCCCTCAAGGTCGGCGTGGACATCAAGCACACCTGGCGCGGGGACCTGGTCATCGACCTGATCGCCCCCGACGGCACGGTGCGCAACCTGAAGGCGTCCTCCTCCTCGGACAGCGCCGACAACGTCCTGACCACGTACACGGTCGACGCGTCGAGCGAGGTCGCCAACGGCACCTGGAAGCTTCAGGTCCGCGATGTGGCCTCGGGTGACACCGGCTACATCGACTCGTGGAGCCTCACCTTCTGATCCACCGGTGACACACCACTGAACCACCCCCCACAACAGCATCCTTGCTGGTCAGCGACGCGCTCGTGGTCTATACCACGGGCGCGTTCTGGCATGGGGCGAGCACGTCGCGGCGGAGCCCTCTGTCCGTATGCCGGACACGGGGCCTGGACTCTCCCGGTGGGCTCCGTATCCTCTGCGCACGGGGCTCATGGGCCGGGACCCGAGGGCCGGAGGTGGTGGACAGTGACGACAGCACCGCACCGCGCTGCCCCGGTGGGGCGCGAGGAACTCCTCGGCCGGCTCGAACGGGCCCTCCACGCACGCGGCCGCGCCCTGCTCACCGGCCCCGCAGGCGTGGGCAAGACCGAACTCGCCCTGGCCGAGGCGGGCCGCGCCGAGGCGCGCGGCGAGACCGTGCTGTGGCTGGCGCCCCTGCCGTCCGACCGGGACATACCCGGCGCAGCGGCGGCCGCGCTGGTCGCCTCCGTCGCCGCGACGGTGTCCTCCACGGGTCCCGGACCGGCGACACCCGCCCCGGGGATCCTCGCCTCCGGCGTCTTCGACGAACTGCCCGGCCCCCAGCGCACCGCCGTCGCCATGCTGTGCCGCGAGGCACCGATCGACGCGGGCGGCTGGGACCCCATCGCACTGCGCCTCGGCATCGCCCGCATCCTGCGCGCCCTGACCTGCCACGGCCCCGTCCTGCTCGTCGTCGACGGGGTGCAGCACGTCGACGCGGACAGCGCGGACCTGCTGCGCTTCGCCCTCCACCTGGCGCCCCCGGCGCTGCGCGTGGTGGCCGTGGAGACCCCGGAACCGTACGGCGAGGCCTACGAGCCCTACCGCGAGCCGTACCGCTCCGAGGACCCGCACGCCACCCACCTGTGGGTGCCGTCCGAGGCCGACGTGCTGCTCGTCCCGCCGCTGGCCGCCGACGAGATCGCCGAACTCCTCATCCACCACCGGCTGCCGTCCCGGATGGCCGGCCGCATCCACCGGGCGAGCGGCGGCAATCCGCGCCTCGCGCTCGCCGTGGGGCGCTCCCTCGCCGACGCGCGGACCCCGGTGCACCACGCGGAGGCCCTGACCCTCTCCGGCCGCGCCCGTGACCTCGCCCGCCAGCTCCTGGGCGCCGCGCCCGCCGCCGTACGGGAGACGCTGCTGCTCGCCGCGCTGGCGCTGCGCCCTTCGGCGACCCTGGTCCGCCGGGCCGGGCGACCCAACGCGGAGGCCGACCTCGCGGCGGCCGAGCGGGCCGGCCTGGTGTCGCTGGCCGAGGACGGGTCGGTGAGGTTCACCGCCGGGCTGCTGCCCTCCACGCTGGTGCACGACGCCTGCTGGGCCGAGCGGAGCGCCGGGCACGCGGCCCTCGCGGAGGTCGTGGACGACCCCGTCGAGGCGGTACGCCACCGGGCGCTGGCCACCGACTGCCCGGACGAGGAACTCGCCGCCGAGGTCGCGGCTGCCGCGGATCTGGCCAGACGGCGCGGGAACAGCGCGCTCGCCGCCGAACTCGCCCTGCTGGCGGCCGAGTCGACGCCCGGCCGGCACGGCGGGCGGCGGCTCACGCGGCTCGTCGACGCCGCCGAGGAGGCCGCCCGCGCGGCCCGCGCCGACCTCGCGATGCGGGCCGCCACCGATCTGCTCGCCCGTGACGCGGTGCCCGCCGACCGGGTGCGGGCACGGCTCGCCGTGCTCGACACGGCCGGCCAGGGGCTGACCGGCCTCGACGAGATGTACGTGCACGCCATGGAGGACTCCGAGGGGAACACCGCGCTGCGGGCCGCCGTGCAGCTGCGGCTCGCCGTCAAGTACGTCCTGGCGGACGGCGATCCGGAGCGCTCCCGGACGGCCGCGGTCGAATCGGCCGCGCTGGCCGCCTCGATGGGCGACCCCCGCACGGCGGCGCAGGCGCTGACCGTCCAGGCGCGGATGGAACGGGCCCTCGGCTCGCCGGACGCGGAGGCCGTGCTCGCCCAGGCCCGCGCCCTGGAGCTGGCCGAGCGCCCGCTCGGGATCCGCAACGCCGCACAGATCCTGACGATCCGTCACGCCCTGTTCGACGGCCGCCTCGCGGAGGCCCGTGACGAACTGGGCGCCCTGCTCCCGCTGGTGCAGCGGCGCGGCTCCGTCGAGGACGCCATCGAGCTGCTCAGCACGCTCGCCGAGATCGAGTCCCGGATCGGCCCGTGCGGGGCGGCGCTCGCCCACGCCGGGCAGTCGCTCGCCCTCACCCTGGAGGCCGGGCTCTCCCCCGGCCCCGCCTGGTACGCCCTCGCGCTCGCGGAGACGGCGGGCGGCAGTTTCGCCCGGGCCGCGAGCTACGCGCGCCGCAGCGTGCAGGCCTCGGAGGAGGAGGGCGACCGGGTCTTCCTCTCCCGCAGCCGGTACGCGCTCGGCCGGGTCCAGCTGATCAACGGCGACGTGGCCGCCGCCCTGGAGACGCTGCGGCGCGTCCAGGCCGACGAGCGCGCCCAGTCGAACGTCGACCCGTCGATGCTGCGCTGGCACGAGGAGCTGGCTGAGGCGCTGCTGGCCCAGGACGCGGCCGACGAGGCCCTGGCGCTCCTCGCCGAGGTGCGGCCGGTGGCCGAGCGTCTCGGCCGGTCCACGGTCCTGCTCGGCTGCGACCGGGCGTACGCCCTGTGCCTCGCGGCGGAGGGGCGGACGGACGAGGCGGCGGAGCTGCTGACCCGCACGGCCGACAGTTTCGGCCGGACGGGACTGCCGCTGGAACGGGGACGGGCGCTGATCGCGCTGGCCCGGGTGGAGCGGCGCAGGCGGCGCAGGTCGGCGGCGCAGAGCGCCCTCCAGACGGCGGCGGAGGTCTTCGAGCGGGCCGGAGCGGCCCCGTGGCTGGCGCTGGCCGGCGAGACGCCGGCGGCCGGCGCGGGCGACGGGCCCGGTTCCGCCTCCGGCGTCGAGGACGCGCTGCCGGCGCTGTCCTCGCTGACGGAGGGTGAGCTGCGGCTCGCGCGGCTCGTGTGCCAGGGCGCCAGCAACCAGGAGGCCGCGGCGAAGCTGTACCTGAGCGTGAAGACGGTCGAGGCACGGCTGACCCGCATCTACCAGAAGCTCGACGTCCGCTCCCGCGCGCAGCTGGCGACGGCGCTCCGGCCGTGAGGGGGCGGCCTCCGACGGCGCCCCGGCCCTGAGGGGGCGCGGCTCCCACGCCGCTCCGGCCCGGACCGCTCCGGCCCGGACCGCTCCGGCCTGGACCGACGCGTGACCGGACCGACGCGTGACCGGACCAGTGCGTGGCCGGACCGACGCGTGACCGGACCAGTGCGTGGCCGGACCGACGCGTGACCGGACCAGTGGGTGGCCGGACCGGTGGGTGGCCGGACCAGTGGGTGGGCGGACCGCTGTCAGATGGTGAACGGCCGCTGGTCGAGGAACGCCTCGTCGGGCGAGCCGGTCAGGTAGAGGTTCGGGCGCTGGCTCCGGGGCAGTTTCTTCTGGACCGCCGCGTGGAACTCTCGGTAGCCGCCCTGGAAGGCGCCGTCGTCCCAGGTCTTGAGCACGGCGGCGGTGAAGGCCCCGTTGACGTCGCCGTCGGAGGCGACCTGGTCGTCCTGGCAGGCCGAGACGAGGAGGGCGTCGGGGCCCCGGCCGGCGGCGGCCGCGGACTTCGCGAGCGAGTCGCGCAGCTCCGTGAGGAACTCGCGGTCGCGGTCGTAGAGCTGCCGCTGCTGCGGCTCGGGCATGTACCGGCCGCGGACGTCCTCGTCCGTGCCGCCGGGCACCTCGATGCTGCTGCCGCTGTGGCAGCAGTCGAAGAGGGCGACGATGCGCACGTCGTCGGCGAAGGCCCGGAAGGCCTGCTGGACCTCGTCGTCGAGGAACTGGCGGTCGTACAGGACGAGGGTCTCGTCGAGCGAGTCCGGCTCGTCGTCCGTGCCGGACTCGTCGGGGACCTGGCCGCCGTGTCCGGAGTAGCTGAAGAACAGGATGTCACCCGGCACGAGCCGGGCGGCCGCCTCGCCCAGCACGGCCGTGACGTTGGCGACCGTCCCTTCGGGCGTGAGCAGCGTGGTGGTCTCGAATCCGCCGGCCCGCGCGAGCCGAGCCATGTCGTGGGCGTCGTTCTCGCAGGCGACCAGCGTCCCTTCCCAGCCCTCGTACCGGGCCGGGTCGACGCTGTTCAGTCCGACGTGCACAGAGAGTCCGGTGGCCATGGGGTGCCTCCAGGTGAGATGCGGAGGAGATGCCGAGGAGCGTCTGTTCGGGTGGCCCTGCGCCCCGACGCCGACCACGACCCTCTCCACGCGGTACTTCCATCCTATGAACCCTTCCGAACCTCCGCTCCCTCCGTCCGGTTCCGTCGCCCGGGGCGGCGACGTCGGCCGGTCCGCCCTCGCCGACCGCACCGGCTACGACGCGGCCTTCCTCGGCCCCGACGTCCCGCTGCCCGTCCCGGCGCGGGACGGGGTCGCGACGGTGATCCTGCCGTACACGCACTTCACCGTGGTGTTCCGCCCCGACAGACGGCTCGCGGCCTCGACGGCCGTGTGCATCGAGGGGCGCGAGCTCCTGGAGGACGTCCCCCGGGACGACGTCTGGGAGTTCGATCCCCGGCTGCCCGAGGAGCACCAGGCGGGCAACGACGTCTACCGGAACAACAGCCTCGACCGCGGCCACCTGGTCCGCCGGCTCGACCCGGTCTGGGGCTCTCCGGCCGTCGCCCACCGGGCCAACACCGACACCTTCCACTACACCAACGCCGCCCCGCAGGCCGACGTCTTCAACCAGGGGAAACAGCTCTGGCAAGGACTGGAGAACTACCTCCTCGACCATGCCGCCCAGTACGACCGGAAACTGACGGTCCTCACCGGCCCGGTGCTCCACGACTCCGACCCGCCGTACCGGGGGATCCAGGTGCCGCTGCGGTTCTGGAAGGTGGCCGCCTTCATGCAGGACGGAGCGCTGGCCGCCGCCGCGTACGTCCTCGACCAGAGCCCCGATCTGAGCCGGGACGCCGAGCGGGCCCTGGCCGGCGCGAAGGCCGGCGCGCCGCCGCCGCTCGGCCCCTTCCGCACGTACCAGGTGCCTGTCTCGGACATCGCGGAGATCACCGAGCTGGAGTTCGGCCCGCTGCCGGACGTGGACGTGCTGCCGCCGGCGCGCGGCCCCGAGGAGCGGTGGCGGCGGCTGGAGTCGTACGACGACATCGTGCTGCACGCCTGACCCCCGGCCGCAATCGCTGCCCCGGCGGGGCAGCGATTGCGGCCGGTTCGGGGCGGTGGAACGATGAAAGGGATCACCTCCGGCGCCGGAGCGACCGGCGCTGCGCGAAGAGCGCCGGGCAGGTGCGGTATGCCTCTCACCGAGACGGAGTGGGGGCTCGTGGCCAGCTGGGTACGGGACCACCTCCTGGACACCCCTGAGCCGCGGGAACGACTGCTCCGCGCGGGCCTGCCCGCGGACTTCGTGGAGGACCTGCCGCTGACGCCGGACGCGGACAGGAACGCGCTGTTGGTGGTGGCGGCGGCCCGGAGGGACATCGCGCATCAGCGGCGGTTGCTGGCCGTGCTCGCCGGTCTCGACGCGCTGGCGGCGATCGACCACCCGCACGCCTTCGAGCAGGGCGCGGAGGCGCGCAACCTGCTCACCCGGCTGCGGGAGGACGAGCGGTTGCGGCGGTCGCCGCGGGACCCGTTCGACAGTCTGCTCCTGAAGCACGGGACGGCGGCGTTCCTGGACCGCAGCGAACTGCGGGAGAAGCTGCGGGGCTTCCTGGCCGATCCGGAGCAGACGGTGCTGGTCGTCGACGGTCCGCCGGACAGCGGGCGGTCGTACACCTACGAGCTCATCCGGCACCTGGGCCAGCACTGCGGCTTCCGTCCGGTGCGGGTGACGCTGTCCCGCACGTCCACGGCCGCGCGGCTGATGGAGCGGCTCGCGGCGTTCGTGTCGGGGCCCGGGGCCGACGAGGTCCTGTTGAACCCCACACGGTTGAACGATCCACTGCCGTGCTTCGAGGACGCCGCGCACCGGATCGTCGCGCGCGCGACGGCGGCCGAGGAGCGGTTCTGGCTGGTCCTGGACGACTGCGACCGGCTGGACCCGCAGTCGGACGTGTGGGACTGCATCGGCGTCCTCGCCCGGGCCGTGTACGAGCACACGCCGGTGCGGGCCGAGACCGTGCCCCGTCTCGTGCTGCTCGGCTACGCGTCGTCGATGCGCCAACTCCCTTACGAGATACGCAAGAACGAGTGCCGTGACACCACCCGTCTGGTGGAGGAGGGTGACCTGCGGGCCTTCTTCAGCGAGTTCTTCACCGACACGCTGCCCCCGGGACAGGAGGACGCCGCCGGCGAGCTGACGGAGACGGCCGTCGCCGAGGTGCTCCGGGCCGTCGACGCGCCCTCGAACGGCGACAGTTACATGCGTCGGGTGTGCACGGCCGTGGAGGACGTCGTACGGCTCCGCCGGGCGCTGCCACCGACCTCGGCACCGCGGCCCGGGGCGGCCGGACCGCTGCTCCGTGACGCGCTGCGCACCAGTCTCGCGGCGCCCGCCACCGCCCTGCCCGACCTGCGCAGGTCGTACCGCGAGGCCGCCTGCCTGCTCCAGGAGTTCGACCCGGCACGGCTGCGCCTGCCGGACGAGGAGCTGCCCACCGGCCGGGCCGTACTCGAACTGGTCGACGACTGCACCGGCCTGCCGTGCCCCGAGGGCGCGCCGACCACGGTGTGGACGCTCAAGCCGGAGGTCCGCGACACGACGCTCGCGGGCCTCGCGGGGCCGGCGTCCGCGCTGCGCGTCCTGCGGAGCAACATCGGCCTGCGTCCTCCGGGCCCCGGCCCGGAACGCGCCGCCCTGGCGCTGCTCACCGGCGGCCTCCCGGTCGGCACGGAGGCGGCCGGCCACCCGCTCGACGGCCTGCCCCCTCCCCCGGTCCAGGACCCGGTCGAGGAGCTCTCCGACACCCTTCAGGCCGTCCTGTGGCTGAGCCGGGTGCCGGGCGTGACCGGCCTGCCGGCCGTCGACGACGTCCAGCACCGGCTGGAGAAGGCCCGGCTGCTCCAGCCGATGCATCGGCTGATCCGGGGGACCTTCCACGGCCGCACCGCCGAACTCGACGCCCTGCACGCCTATCTGGCGCTGCCCGAGGAGCCGGCGGAGCCGCCCGTGCTGCTGTACGGGGTGGGCGGCATCGGCAAGAGCACGCTGCTCGCCAAGTTCCTCGTCGACGCGATGGCCGCCTCACCGGACGGATTCCCCTTCGTCTACATCGACTTCGCCCGTCCGACGCTCTCCATCCACGAGCCGGCCACCGTGATCGCGGAGGCGGCCCGGCAACTGGGCATCCAGTATCCCGCGTCCCGCGCCGAGTTCGACGCGCTCGCGGACGAGTGCGAGCGGACCGCGGCCGTGCAGCGCGGCGAGCGCAACGAACTCGACGACCTGTACCAGCTGGGCGGGGCGCGCGCCACGATGGGCCGCGACTACTCCGCCGACTTCCACGCCCGGGCCAGCGCCCGTGAACAGGAACTCGCCCACCGGGCCGCGTCCCTGGTCGCCGGGGCCGTCCGGCCGGCCCCGGGCGAAACGGCCCCGCCGTTCCTCGTCGTCGTCGACTCCTTCGAGGAGGCCCAGTACCGGGGCTCCCCCGTCATGGCGCGCATGTGGGCGATCTGGACCGCGCTGCGCGCGGCCTACTCCCGCCTGCGGTTCATCGTCTCCGGCCGCGCGCCGATCGACCATCCGGCCCGGATCCTCACCCCCCGCTCGATGGAGCTCACCGAGCTGGACCACCATGCCTCGGTGGACCTGCTGATGTCGTCCGGGGTGGACGACGAGCCGCTCGCCGAGGCCCTCGCCGACCGGATCGGCGGTCATCCGCTGAGTCTGCGGCTCGCGGCCCGCACGGCGGTCGCGCTCGGCACCGACTCCTCCTCGCTCGGCGAGCTGCTGCGCGGACTGCCCTCCCGGCGGCGGTACTTCGACCGGCAGGTCGACCAGATGCTGATCCAGGGCACGCTGTACGACCGGCTCCTCAACCACATCGCGGAGGACGACGTCCGGGCGCTCGTCCAGGCGGGTCTGGCACTCCGGTTCATCACCCCCGACCTGGTCCGGGAGGTGCTGGCGGGGCCCGCGGGCCTCCGGGTGGACACCGCGGCGGAGGCACGGCGACTCTACGGCCTGCTGACCTCCCGGGTCGACCTGATGGAGTCCGCCGGACCGGAGGCCATCCGGCACCGGGCCGACCTGCGGGCCATCATGCTGCGCCTCTCGGACCGGGCGCGGACCGATCTGATGCGCGCCGTGGACCGCAGGGCGGTCGCCTACTACGCGGCCCGCGAGGGCGCCCGGGCCCGCGCCGAGGAGATCTACCACCGGCTCCGGCTCGGCGAGAACCCCCGTGCGGTGGAGGCGCGTTGGGAGCCTGGAGTGGCTCCGCACCTGGGCGGGTCGACGCACCGGGAGATGTCGCACCGCTCGGCGGCGTTCCTCCTCGGCCGGATCGGCGGCCACGTGCCCGACCAGATCATGACCGAGGCCGACCAGGAGGACTGGGAGCGGATCGCCGCGCGCGAAGTGGAGGACCTGCTCACCCAGGGGTACGTGGAGGTGGCGGCGCAGCGGCTGGCCGAGCGGCGGCCGTGGACGCCGTGCAGCAGGCTGCACGCGCTGCTCGCCGAGACCCTCGCCCGCTCCGGCCGGTCGGCGGAGGCCCGTGAGGGCGCCGAGCGGGCCGTGGACCGGGCGGAGGAGGCGGGCTGCGCCGAGACCCAGCTCGAACTGCTCCAGCTGTCGGCGCGGCTCGCGCAGGACGCGGGCGACTTCGCGGACGCCGACCGCGACCTCCAGGAGGCGGAGGAGCTGGCGGCGGGCCTCGGGCTCCGGTACGAGTCCCTGGGCGTCCTGGTCGCCCGGTCCCGGCTGGCCGCGCTGGCCGACGTGGACGCCGCTCCGGCCGAGGAGCGGCTCGCCCGGACCCTGCGGAGCATGCCGGACGCGGACCTGGCACGGCAGCCGTCCCTGGCCCGTACGGCGGCGGCCACGGCCTGCCGGGCGGACCCTCGGCTCCTGGAGCACACGCTGCGTCTGGTGGGGCTCCCGGCGGACGAGGAGGCCGTCATCACGGAGCTCGCCCGCTGGATCGACACCACCCTGACCGACGAGCCGGGGCTGCTCGGGCCGCTGGCCCGGATCATGGCGTCCGCGGCCGGCGAGCCCGATCCGGCTCCGGACGCGGACCGTCCCGACCTCGACCTGATCGAGCGGTACCTGCGGGAGGCGCGAGGGCGCGGCACCCTGGACGGCGTGGCCCGGCAGGCGCTGACCCTGCGGGACGGCAGCGGGGACCTGCTGATCGGGGTTGCCTCCGCGATGGACTCGGGGCCGCACGGCCCCGCCGCCGAGGGCTCCGCACCGGCCGGTGCGGAGCCGGGCCCCCTGGCCGGACCGCGTCCCCGGCACGGCGGCGCGGGCCTGTGGACGCGGCCGCCGCCGAACGCGGCGGGCGCGGCGCTGCGCAAGGTGCCGTTCCTGGCGCAGCCGGAGCTGGTCCGGGTCCGCAACGCGGCGATGGAGGCGGGTCTGGCCGACCGCGCCCTGCGGCCCGCGCTGCTCAGGGGCATCCCCGGTTACTTCACGGCCACCCTCGAACCGATCGACGACCCGCGGGAACAGGCCCATGCCGACCTGAACGCGATGAACCACGTCGAGCGGCTGCTCGACGGTCTCGTGCCGCTGGAGATCTGGCTGCACAACGCGATCGAGCAGGTCCGCGAGCCGGGTCCGCGGGCCGTCCTCCAGGGCGCGCTCGACGCCGTGGCGCGCGAGATCACGGGCGAGGCCGACCTTCCGGCCGACCTCATGCCCGGCGAGCTGAAGGAGGAGGTCGTCCTCCAGGACGACACCGTGCCGTACGAGTTCCTGCACGGCGGCATCCGGGCCGGTGCGTCCGTCGCGCTGCTGCGGATCCCGCCGTACGAGTCGGGGGCGCCGCTCCTCCCGTCGTATCCGCACGGCGGCACGGGGTGGATGCTCGCACCGGAACTGCTGATCACCAACCACCACGTGGTGATGGCCCGTTCGTGGGAGGCGGGCGTGCGGCCCTACGTCAGCGACGAGGACCTGCGGCTCCAGGCGCTGATGTCGCGCTCCCGCTTCGACTTCGTCGAGAACGCGGCGGCCGCGCCCGAGGCGACGGCCGGGGAGCTCGCCGCCTGGGACGCGGCGCTCGACTACGCCATCGTGCGGCTCGCACCCGACCAGGAGCGGCGGCCGACGCTGAAGGTCGCGACCCGGCCGCTGCTCGTCCGGGAGCGGCAGCGCGTGCCGGTCAACATCATCCAGCACCCGGGGGGCCTGCCGAAGCGGGTCGCGCTGCGCAACAACCTGGTCTACCGGGCGGACGAGCACGACATCCTGTACTTCACCGACACGCGGGGCGGCTCCTCCGGTTCCCCGGTCTGCCTCGACGACTGGACGGTCGTGGGACTGCACCGCGGGACGCGGAAGGTCGACGAGGTCGAGTTCCAGGGCGGGAAGACCCGGTTCGTGAACATCGGCACGCAGATGAGCAGCATCCTGGCCCATCTGCGTGAGTTCCGGCCGGAGTTGTACGAGGAGGTCATGGCGGCCCAGTCGGGGCGGCCGGTCCCCTCCGGGCAGACGAACGGGAAGCCGAGGTGAGGGAGCATGCCGAACGGATCGCGGAACGTGTCACCGGTCGCGACGGCCACCGAGCAGATCTTCGGTGATCTGCAGGAAGTCGCGGCGCGCGTGCGCGCGAATCTGGAGGCGGAGATCGCCGAGTCCGCGCAGGAACTCCCCCCCGACGTGGCACCGGCGGCGGAGATCTCCCGCTTCGCCCGTGAGGAGCGGGCCCGCGTCCTGGAGGCGGGGGTGAGCGGCCTGGAGAAGCTGGCCGCGCACCGCGAGGACGAGCTGGATCCGGACGAGTCGTTCGGTGTGGAGGCGATCGTCCTCCTGGAGGGCCGTCCCGCGATCCTGGTGCAGCGGCAGGACTTCGCCCCGCAGCGGGACGAGTGGTCGGTGCTCGACGGGCACCGCACGGCGATCCGTGAGTCCTTCCTGCGGGTCGGCCGGGTCGAGGTCTCCGGGCACCCCCGGCTCGACTGGATCGGCACGGCGTTCCTCGTGGGCCCGCGCACGGTCATGACCAACCGTCACGTGGCCGTGGAGTTCAGCCGGCTCGAGGACGGCCACGGCCGCTGGACGATCGAGTACGGCATGTCGGCGCGGGTCGACCCGGCCGAGGAGCTGCCCGTCGACGGGGTGCCGAACGCGGCCACGGCCCCGTACGAGGTCGTCGAGGTCATCGGCATCCACCCGGACGTCGACATGGCCCTGCTGCGGGTCGAGCCGTCCGCCGACGGCGCCCTGCCCAGCCCCCTCGCGGTCGCCGCGGACGCCCCCGCGAGCGTGCCGGGCCGCCCGGTGTACGTGGTGGGGTACCCGGCCTGGGACGGCCGGCGCAACGAGCCCGAGTCGATGCGCCGGATCTTCATGGACGTCTACAACGTCAAGCGCCTCCAGCCGGGCGCCGCCACCGAGTTCACCCCGGGCGGCCTGGTGATGAAGCACGACTGCTCCACCCTCGGCGGCAACAGCGGCTCCCCGGTCTTCGACCTGACCGACCACCGCGTCCTCGGCCTCCACTTCGGCGGCCGCTACCGCACCGGCAACTTCGCCGTCCCGCTGTGGGAGATGATCGACGACCCGCTGCTCGCCGAGGCCGAGGTCAACTGGGTCTAGCCCAGCGGACCTTCGGCCGCCAGGACATCGACGCACGCGCCGCGGGCGGTGGTGCCGTCCGGGAGCAGCCAGTCGGCGGTGAGCCGGCCGGCGGCCGGGGCGGTGTCCGTTCCGGCGCGCAGGACGCGTCGTACGCGGAGGGTCAGTTCGGTGGCGTCGGGCGTGCCGAGGGTGCGTACGACGATGTCGGTGTGGCCGGAGCCGTCGGCGGCCCGGACCAGCTCGGCGGCGTCGGCGTCGGGGGTGTAGGCGGCGACGACGGTGGGGTCCGGGGTGTCGTCCTGCGACTGGTGCTGCGCGACGGCGTTTCCGGCGAGGAGGGCGTACAACTGGGCGACGAGGACCGGGTCGTGGGTGCCGTCGTAGATCCAGCGGGTGCCGAGCACGCCGTGCTCGGAGGTGCCGATGAGGGCGTGCTCGGCTCCCTCCAGCGGAGCACCGCGATAGGTCATGGGGACGAGGTGGACGACGGCGTCGCCCTCGGTCCCGTCGGCCACCGCCATGAACTCGATGCCGACCTGGCCCTCCGGGTCGTCGAGCCGGAACCCGCCCGCCTTGACCGGCCGCGGCCCGCCGTCCCCTTCGGTGTACCAGGACCGCGTGGGCAGCCACGCGGTCAGCAGCTCCAGCTTGGTGGGCTGCATCGTCGTGTGGTGGATGACGGCCATCGTGTGCTTCTTCCTCTCGACCGGGGGCTCCTGCCGGCCCTGAGGCCGGGCAGGCGCAACGTAACAGACGCGCTCCCGGGTCGGCGCGCGCGGCCGTCCCGGCCGACCTAGCCTGAAGGTGGAGCGTTGTCCCCGGCCGGCAGGAGGCCCGCCGTGAGGTACTCGCGCACACCACGGAGCCGCCGCGTCTGCGCGGCGCTCGCGGCCCTGGGCGTCTTCGCCGCGCCGGTCGGCGCCGGCACCGCCTTCGCCGCCGAACCCCCGGTGCCCGCACCCGTCGTGGCCGGCGCCGTCCCGGCGGCCGAGTCCGACTTCCCGGAGCTTACGCCTGCCGTGGCCGCGCGGCTGGACCGGGCGGTCCAGGACGTGATGAAGGAGGCGGGCGTGCCGGGGGTCTCGGTCGCCCTCTCCGCGCCCGGGAAGGGCACGTACATCCGCTCGTTCGGCGTCGCCGACAAGGCCACCGGGCAGGCGATGAACCCCGGCCTGTACATGCGGATCGGGAGCGAGACGAAGACGTTCACCGTGACGGCGGTGCTCGAACTGGTCGACCGGGGCAAGGTGGCCCTCGACGATCCGATCTCGAAGTACGTGGACGGCGTGCCGAACGGCGACCGGATCACCCTGCGCAACCTCGCGTCGATGCGCAGCGGTCTCTTCAACTACTCGGCGGACGAGGACTTCTACAAGGCGCTGACCTCGGATCCCTACCGGCCGTTCACCCCGCAGGAGCTGCTCGCCTACTCCTTCAAGCACCCGGTGTCGTTCCAGCCGGGCGCCGAGTTCGACTACTGCAACACGAACCTGATCCTGCTCGGGCTCGTCGTGGAGAAGGCCGGCGGCATGCCGCTGCACGAGTTCGTCCAGAAGAACGTCATCGAGCCGGCGGGGCTGCGGCACACGGTCTTCCCGACGGACGCCGCCTTCCCGAGTCCGCACGCCCACGGCTACACGGTGCAGACCGCCTCGGGGAAGCTGGAGGACTCCACCGACTGGAACCCGTCCTGGGGCTGGGCGGCGGGCGCGATGATCTCCGACCTCCAGGACATGCGGTCCTGGGCCAGGACGGTCGCCACCGGGACGCTGCTGACGCCGAAGACCCAGGCCGAGCGCCTCAAGACCTATCCGTCGGGCATCCCCGGCGCGGGCTACGGTCTCGGCATCTTCGACATCCAGGGCTGGATCGGCCACAACGGCTCCCTGCCCGGCTACGAGTCGCTCACCCTCTATCTGCCGGAGTCGCAGGCCACCCTGGTCGTCCTCCTCAACACGGACGTCCTCCACGACGACACCGAGCCCAGTACCCTCTTCGGGCAGGCGATCACCCGCATCGTGACCCCCGACCACGTGTTCGACATCCCGGTGACGGCTCCGCCGCCGAGCCCGAAGGGGTGACCGACCGTAGGGGAAGGCGGCGCGCGGGCACCGGTGCAGGTGACGGCCAGCGGACGCCGGGGGATCACCCTGCCCGCGTCCCCGCCCCGGTGAGGCGATCCGCTGCTAGTCTCGAAATGTCTCGCAATGCCCTCTTTCGACACCCTCACCGGCACTTCCTCGTGCCGCAGCAGAACGGGAGCAGCAATGACCGGTGGACCCGAACCCATCAGCGCCGCGGCTCGTGAGGCGCTCCGGCGGGAGCTCGCCGATCTGCGCACCGAGCGCGACAGCGTGGCCGCCACCCTCGGCGGCCCCGACGACGAGGTCGGCGACCGGGCGGACCAGGCCGACGAGTTGCAGCGCGCCGACGAACTCGACCGGCTCGACGCCCGGATCGCCGAGATCGACGGGCGGCTCACGGAAGGGGCCGCGGCCGGGGCTCCCCCCACCGACGCCATCGGCGTCGGCAGTTCCGTGACGGTGCGCTTCTCGGACGGCACCGAGAGCGCCTTCCACATCGGCGAGCTCGCCGACGCCGACGACCCGGGCCTCGTGACGGCGGACAGCCCGCTCGGCCGCGCGCTCGTCGGCCACCGCACCGGCGACACCGTGACCTACGCGACGCCCGCGGGGCGGACCACGGCGGTCGTGCTCTCCCTCGGCTGACAGCCACCAAGGTCGCGTACACCGTCGGCGGCGACGCGGTCCGTGACGTCCTCGTCGGCATGGAACCGGGCAACTGGCCCGACGTGGTGCTCGGCATGGTGATCACCGATCCGCTCCTCGGCTCCGTCCTCGGCGTCGTCGTCTCCCGGCTGGTCTTCGCGCTGTTCGCCGCGCGCGGCGCGATCCCGCTGCGCGGCGGTCTCGCCGGCGCGGCCCGCCGGGCGGCCCTCACGGCCTCTGCCCGCCTTCGTCTCGGCCCTGGACGGGCGGTCCTGGACGACCATCGTCACCTGCCGGGTCACGAGCGGCACGGACACCACGACGGACCGCCTGATCGAGCTGGGGCGCGAGGGCGACGGCGTGGTCGGCTGGAACCTGGACACGGAGCAGATCTCGAACGGCTTCGGCTGTACGAGCGACGAGGGCCGCTATGTGCGGGAACCGTGGTGGCGCACCTGACGGTGGGCCGTCGCGCCGGGCCGGTCAGCCCGTGACGGCGCCGGTCACCAGGTTGATGGTGGTGGCCAGGATGCTCGCGCCGAAGACGTAGGACAGCAGGCAGTGCCGGAGGGCGACCGCGCGGATCCGGGTGCTGGAGACGTTCGTGTCGGAGACCTGGTAGGTCATGCCGAGGTTGTAGCTGAAGTAGAGGAAGTCGCTGTACCGCGGCGGGATCTGGGAGTTGAAGTCGATGCCGCCGCCGGGTTTCAGGGCGTAGTAGAGGTACGCGTACCGGGTGGCGTACGTGAGGTGGAGCGCCGCCCAGGCCATGAAGCAGCCGCAGAGGGCCGTCGCCGCGGCGGCGTGGCTGAGGTCCGAGTCGCCGACGAGCAGCATCACGACGATGCCGACGAGACCGCAGACCGCGGCCCCGACGACGGCGAGTTCCTCGACGACGGGCCGGAACTCCTCCCGCCGGACGTTGTGGTGGGTGGTGGTGGCGTCCATGGGCCACAGGACGAGCCAGCCCGTGACGACGAAGACGGTCTCCGCCACGGCGATGCCGGCGAGCACGCCGAGCGCGGCGTGGGTCGGCCAGGCGACGACCGCGCCGGCCGCGGCTCCGACGAGCGCCGATCCGGCGAGCCGGGAGACCGCGCCGGCGAGGAGGCGGTTCACCGCTCAGGCCTCCAGGACGACCACGGCTTCGTCCGTGTAGGTCAGGAAGGTCAGCGTCTCGTGGAAGTACAGGTGGATGCCGTTCTCGTCGTGGCCCGAGTAGCCGATCGCCACGTCCTGGCCGAGGAGCAGTTCGAAGTCGCCGCCTCGGGTGGACAGGACGAAGCCGCCGCTGAGGGCCGGTGCCCAGATCGGGGAGCCGTCCAGCATCCGGCCGAGGTGCGCCGCGATCGGATAGCCGTGGTCGGACGTCTCGCTGACGGCCCGGTACTGGTCGGCGCCGAGGAGCAGGGCGTACGGTCCGTCTACGCCGGCGAGGCGCAGCGAGGTGAGGGCCCGGCTGACCGCGTCCGGATAGTCGCTCGGCTCCTCGGGCAGCCGGACCACCGGGTTCGAGCTGCGGGCGCGCAGTCCGTCGACGCCGGCGGCCCCGTACCCGTCGAAGATGGCCCGGTCCTCGACGAACGCCATGGTCCTGGCCGCGTCCTTGACGGGTTGCCAGTCGGAGTCCTTGGAGCCGCGTTCGACGTCGTCCACCGCGGCCCGTGCGACGGTGAAGGGGACCCTGAGCTCGACGAGGGGCTTCGCCTCGCGCAGCCGCGCGGTGACGCCGGGGGCGGGCGGGTCCATGGGCGTGAGGTGCCCCGTGCCGACGGCGGCCAGCCCGGGTCCTGCCGGGTCGGGGACGTCGACCACGCGGCGGCCCGCGACATGGCGGCGGAAGGTGCGGCGGGCCTCCTCCTCGATCTCGGCCCAGGCCGCGGGGGTGATCGGGGCGAGTTCGCGGTGCAGGTTGTTCGTGACGTCGGGGGTCGTCATGGGACGGGAGCTCCTTTCAGGCCGCCGATGCCCAGGGAGTCCCCGGGGACGGCGACGGCCGCCGGCGGCGCGGCGGCGGGAAGGTCGTCGAGGAGGTCGGCACTCGGCACGAAGAAGAGGCCGCCGGTCACGGCCGTGGAGAAGTCGAGGATGCGGTCGGTGTTGCCCGGAGGATCGCCGAGGAACATGTTCCGCAGCATCCGCTCGGTGACGGCGGGCGTCCGCGCGTACCCGATGAAGTAGGTGCCGAACTCGCCGCTGCCGACCCGTCCGAACGGCATGTTGTCGCGCAGGATCTGCTGCTGGACGCCGTCCTCGTCGACGATCGTGTTCAGGGCGACGTGCGAGTTCGGGGGCTTGACGTCGTCGGAGAGTTCGACGTTGGACGCCTTGGCCCGTCCGACGACCCTCCCCTGCTCCTCCTCGGTGAGCGCGTCCCAGGCGGCCATGTCGTGCACGTACTTCTGCACGATGACGTAGCTGCCGCCGCGGAACTCCGGGTCCTCGTCGCCGATGTGGACCGCCTCGAGGGCGGTCGTGCCCGCCGGGTTCTCGCTGCCGTCGACGAACCCGAGCAGGTCGCGCTGGTCGAAGTAGGCGAAGCCGTGGACCTCGTCGACGACGGTCACCGCGGCGCCGAGCCCGTCCACGATCAGCCGGGCCAGTTCGAAGCAGAGGTCCATGCGGCGGGCGCGCAGATGGAACAGGAGGTCGCCGGGCGTGGCGGGCGCCCGGTGGCGCGGACCGCGCAGCGGCACGAAGGGGTGCAGGTCACGGGGGCGCGGGCCGCCGACGAGCCGGTCCCACGCCCCGGAGGCGATGCCGGCGACGCAGCTGAGCCGGTCGTCGGGCGCGCGGAAGGCCACGGACCGGGTCAGGCCCGCCAGATCCTGGAGCCCTTCCCTGACCGCGGTCTCGCCCCCGGGATTGACGGTGACCACCAGGAAGACGGCGGCCCGCAGGGGCGACGCCACGATGGGCTGCGGTACGGCCATGCTGCCCCCAGAGAAAGGACCGGAAATGCAGAGGAAAGGGACAGCGTCAGCGTAGGTGCGCATGATCCGGTACGCAGCCCGGCGCGCGCCTCCCGCCGTCGAGTGGCAGGCGGGAAACGGCGGGCATAGCCTCGCGGAAGGGGTCCCTCTGCCCACCATGCCCGCGCGTCCGCGCGGCGAAGGGGTGAAGCGCGTTGACCACCGACCAGGACAGGAACACCGCCCAGGACGGACAGGAGCCTCCGGAGGCCACCGAGGCCCGGGTGGGCCCCACCCCCGAGGGCGAACCGCGTTTCGAGCCGTACCACCACCCCGCCGCCGGCTGGGGCGCCGCCAAGAGCGTGACGAACTTCCTCGTGCGCGAGAAGGCCCTGGTGGACGGCCCCCGGGCGATCATGCGCATGAACCACGAGAACACCGGGTTCGACTGTCCCGGCTGCGCGTGGCCCGACGACACCAAGGGCCTGCACCTCGACATCTGCGAGAACGGGATCAAGCACGTCACCTGGGAGATGACGAGCAAGCGGGTCGGGCGCGAGTTCTTCGCCACCCACTCGGTCACCGAACTGGCCGGATGGAGCGACTACGACCTGGAGAACCAGGGCCGGCTCACCGAGCCGATGGTCTACGACCCCGAATCCGACCACTACGTGCCGATCAGCTGGAAGGACGCCTTCGAGGTCGTCGGCCGGGCCCTGCGCGGCCTCGACGACCCGAACCAGGCCTCGTACTACACCTCCGGCCGGCTCGGCAACGAGGCCACGTTCCTCTACCAGCTGATGGCCCGCGAACTGGGCACGAACAACCTGCCCGACTGCTCCAACATGTGCCACGAGGCCAGCGGCCGCGCCCTCCAGGCGTCCCTGGGCACCGGCAAGGGAACCGTCGACCTCGCGGACTGGGAGACGGCCGACGCCCTGTTCATCTTCGGCGTCAACGCCGCCTCCAACGCGCCCCGCATGCTCACCGCCCTCGCCGAGGCGTACCACCGCGGCGCCGCCGTCGTGCACGTCAACCCGCTGGTCGAGGCGGCCGCCACCCGCACCATCGTCCCGCACGACTTCACCGACATGGCGCTGTTCAAGTCGACCAGGACCAGCACCCTGAACCTCCAGCCACGCATCGGCGGCGACATGGCGCTGGTGCGCGGCATGGCCAAGGCGATCCTGGAACAGTCCGCGATCGACCCCAAGGCCCTGGACCAGGAGTTCATCGAGCGGCACACCCACGGGTTCGACGCGTACCGCGCCCTGTGCGAGGCCACGCCGTGGGAGGAGCTCGAGAGGCAGTCCGGGCTGACCCGCGCCGACATCCTCAAGGCCGCGCGGGTGTACGGCGAGGCCGACCGCTCCATCGTCAGCTGGTGCCTGGGCGTCACCCAGCACGAGCACGGCGTGGACACCGTCCGCGAGATCGTCAACCTGCTGCTGCTCCGCGGCAACCTCGGCCGGGAGGGGGCCGGCCCCTCCCCCGTACGCGGACACAGCAACGTCCAGGGCAACCGCACCTGCGGCATCGACCACCGGCCCTCCGACGCGTTCCTCGACCGGCTCGCCGAGGTCTGCGCGATCGAGCCGCCGCGCGCCCACGGCATGGACACCGTCCGCACCATCGAGGCGATGGGCCGCGGCGAGATCAAGGTGTTCGTCTGCATGGGCGGCAACTTCGCCCTCGCCGCGCCCGACACCCCGGTCACGTACGCGGCGCTGCGCACCTGCGACCTCACCGTCCAGGTCAGCACCAAGCTGAACCGCAGCCACGTCGTCCACGGCGCCGGAGCCCTCATCCTCCCCTGCCTCGGCCGCACCGAGAAGGACCACCAGCGCAAGGGGATCCAGAGCACCTCCGTCGAGGACTCGATGAGCATGGTCCACCTGTCGATCGGCATGAAGCGCCCCGCCTCGCCGCATCTGCTCTCCGAGCCCGCCATCGTCGCCGGCATGGCGCGCGCCGCGCTGCCCGACAGCGCCACGCCGTGGGAGTGGTACATCGAGGACTACGACCGCATCCGCGACACCATGGCCAAGGCGCTCGACGGCTTCGAGGACTTCAACCGGCGCGTACGGCTGCCCCTCGGCTTCCGCATCAAGCAGCCGGCCCGGGAACTCGTCTTCCTCACCCCGTCCGGACGCGCCGAGTTCTCCGCCGCCGAGCTCCCCGACGTCGTCCCGGCGCCGGGCACCCTGGCCCTGGGCACCATGCGCTCCCACGACCAGTGGAACACCACCATCTACTCCGACAACGACCGCTACCGGGGCGTCAAGAACCTGCGCACGCTCGTCTTCATGAACCGGGCCGACATGCGGGAACGCGGGATCGCCGACCTCGGGCCCGTCGACATCACGAGCACCGCCAGGGACGGCAGCCGACGCTCCCTGCACGGCTACCTCGCCGTCCCGTACGACATCCCGCGCGGCTGCGCCGCCGGCTACATGCCCGAGATGAACGTGCTGTGCGCGCTCGGCGACTACAGCACCCAGAGCGACCAGCCGATCATGAAGCACGTCAACGTCACGATCGCCCCCTCCGGCTGAGCGACGGCCCTGCCGGACCGCTTCCGTCGTCGCCCACGCGTCGCGGTCGGCCGCCCGCGGTCGGTCGTGCGCGGTCGGCCGTCCGCGGTCGGTCGTCCGCGGTCGGTCGTCCACGATCGGTCGTCCACGGTCTGTCGCGGTCAGCGTCAGCGCCACCGGAGGAAGCGCTCCAGGAGGAGATAGGCGCGCCGTTCCGCGGCGGCGAGTTCGGTGGGGTCGATCTCCGCCTGCCACAACTCGCCCGCCGCGGCGTCGTCGGCCTCGCGCAGCTCCACCACGGCGGCCGCCAGCCGCGTCTGGACGGCCGGGAACGACCGCGCCGCACGCTCCGCCAGCACGCGCTCGGCCTCGTCGGAGGCCGCCGTGCAGGCGGCGAGCGCGCGTTCCGCCCGTACGGCGGCGCGGTCGTGCACCACGAGCAGCGCGCAGCCCAGCGCGACGCCGACCCCCAGGACGCTGCCCAGCGCCCGGTCCACGACGAGCGCCCCGGCGGGCGAGGGCGCGGCCAGATCGGAGAGCAGCAGGGCCAGCGGGGTGAGGAAGACGACGCCGAGGCCGTAGTTGCGGGCCACCACGTATTCGAGGAGGAATTCGAGCAGCACGATCACGAGGACCAGGAGCACGGGTCCGGGGTTCGCGGCGAGCACGCCGAGGGCGAGCAGCAGGCCCGCGACGGTGCCGAGGGTGCGCTGCACGGCCCGCTGCGTCGCCGTGCGCACGTTGACCGAGTGCAGGACCGCCGCGGCGGAGATCGCCGCCCAGTAGCCGTGGCCGAGCCCGAGGAGGAGGGCGGCGCCGCCCGCGATCCCGGTGCCGAGCGTCATCCGCAGGGCGGGCACGAGCAGGACCGCCGCGCGGCCGTGGCGCGGTCCCGTCACCAGCTCCGCGGCCCGCAGTTCGGCGGCTTCCCGGCCGGCCGGCCCCGCCCGCTTCCGGCCGCGGCCCCGGCGGCCCGGCCGGTCCGTCGGGGGCGGCGCCGTCAGCTCGGGCAGCGCGTACGGGAACCGGCGTCGGCGGCTCGCGAGCAGCCGGGCCTGTCGGCGCAGGCTTCCCGCCAGGCCCGAGGGGTCGTCCGGCGGGCGGCTGGGCGATCCGATGAGGAGCGACCAGCAGAGGTCGGTGAGCCGCAGGAGGGTGCCGCCCCGGCCGTCCCGTTCGGCGGAGGCCGGAGGGAGCCGGCCGAGGGTCCGGTACGCCTGGAGGACGGCGGCGGTCGCCCGGTGCCGTACGAGCCCGCTGCCGCCGCCCGCCGCCCACAGGTCGGCCAGCTCCCGGAGCGCGGCGGCCACCGCGAGCCGCTGCGGCCGGTCCGGGTGCACGAACCGGCCGGCCATCGCCAGGACCCAGGCGACGGCGGCACCGGCCGCTGCCAGGGCGGTCCGCGGCAGGACGTCGGCGGGGGCGGAGACGGCGTTGGCCGCCACCGCGAAGGAGAACAGCAGCAGGACGGCGCCGAGGCCCCGCAGGCGCGCCGCGTCACAGGCGAGCTTCGCGGCCCCCGCCACCACCGCCATGGCCGCCATCGTCACCGCCGCGCCCGCTCCCCCGTCCCAGGGGCGCGCCCACGCGGCGAGCGCCGTACCGAGGCCCACGCACGCCGTCATCGCCACCGCGACGACCGCGAGGACGCGGGCCCGGCGCCGGTACGGCAGGTTGCGGCCGAACGTGGTGGTGAACGAGCCCAGCATGGCGTAGACGGCCTGGTCGGCACGCCCCGCGAGCGCCATCGGCACGGCGGGCACCGCCATCGCGGCCGCCGCACGCACGGCGAACGACAGGGCGCCGTCCACGCTCTGCAGCGCCAGGGCGCCCCGGGGCGACAGAGCACGCCCCGCCGCCCTCCACCGGCCGGCCGGCCCCCGTCCTGCGTTCAGCACGCGCCGACCCACTCCTCGGAACCGTCCGCGAACACCTGGTGCTTCCAGATCGGCACCTCGTGCTTCAGGTCCTCCACGAGGCGTTCGCACGCGGCGAAGGCCTCCGCGCGGTGCGCGCAGGAGACGGCCGCGACGACGGCGACCTCGCCCACGGCCAGGCGGCCCGTCCGATGGACGGCCGCGAGGGCGCGTACGGGGAAGTCGGCGGCGGTCTTCTCCGCCACCCGCCGCAGTTCGGCCGCCGCGTCGGGATGACAGCTGTACTCCAGCGAGGCGACCGGCCGGCCGCCGTCGTGGTCGCGGACCGTCCCCACGAACAGGGCGGTGCCGCCGGCGGCGTCGTCGCCCACGGCCGCGTACACCTCGTCGAGCGAGAGCGGGGTGTCCCGGACGGCGAGGAGCCGGATCGGGTCGCCGGGTGGCGTCGGTGCCGGCACGGCCGCTCTTCCTGGCCCTCGTACGGATGACCGGCCACGCGTTTCGGTGTCGGTCTCGGGGACGGTCTCGGGCTCGGTCCTGGTCACGTTCGCGGTCTCGGTCTCGGTCCTGGTCACGTTCTCGGTCTCGGGCTCGGGCTCGGGCTCGGGCTCGGTCTCGGGCTCGGGCTCGGTCTCGGTCACGTTCTCGGTCTCGGTCTCGGTCACGTTCTCGGTCTCGGGCTCGGGCTCGGGCTCGGGCTGGGACCGGGATGGTGGCTGGGTCTCGGTCCGGTTCACGGCCCGGGTACTTCCAGGATCTCGACGGAGGCGCCGGCGTCCACTCCGCCGGGCGGGACCACCGCGAGGCCGTCGGCCAGGCAGAGACCGCGCAGCATCGCGGGGCCGTCGAACGGCAGCGGCGCCGCGCCGTGTCCGGTACGGCGCACCGGGAGGAGCCGGGTGTCCCGCGGGTGCCCGGGCAGGGCCGTGGCGGCGGTCGTACGGAGCGGTTCGGCGTCCGTGTGCCCGCCGAGGCGTCGCAGCAGCGGTACGGCGAGGGTGACCGCCCCGGCCACGGCGGCCAGCGGGTTGCCGGGCAGGCCCACCAGGCGTCGCGGCCGGCCGTCGGCGCCCGGCGGGAGCGCGGCGAGCAGCATCGGATGGCCGGGCCGCACGGCGACGGAGTCGACGAGCAGCCGGGCGTCGGCCGCGCCGAGCGCGGCGTGCAGGAAGTCCACCGGTCCGGCGGCGGTGCTGCCGGTGGTGACCACGACGTCGGCGGAGGAGTCGCGCACGGCGGCGCGCAGCCGCCCGAAGTCGTCCGGCACCAGGCGGCGGCCGACGAACTCCGCGCCGCCGCGCCGCAGCCACGGGGGCAGGAGCGGACCGAGCGCGTCGCGTACCCGGCCGTGCCGGGGCGGCCCCTCCTCCAGCAACTCGTCGCCGAGCACGAGCAGTTCCACGGTCGGGCGCCGGTGCACGGCCAGCCGGTCGTGCCCGGCGGCCGCGGCCAGGCCGAGGACGGCCGGTGTCACGGTCGTACCGGCGGGGAGCAGGGCTTCACCCGCGCGGCACTCCTGGCCGCACGGCCGGACATCGCGTCCGGAAGCCACCGGTCCGGGACCCTCGGAGCGGTCGTGCAGCAGCCCGGTCGCGGCATCGGTCTCCGCGTGCTCCCGGCGCAGTACGGCGCGCGCCCCGCTCGGCAGTCGTGCGCCGGTCGCGATGGGCACGGCGGTGCCGGGCGCGAGCCTCCCCGGCTGTCCGCCGGCCAGGACCCCCTCCCCCGACGGCTTCCACGGACCCGGCCCCGCCACGGCCCAGCCGTCCATCGCGGAGGTGTCGAACGCGGGCAGCGCGGTGAGGGCCGTCAGCGGTTCGGCCAGGGCGTGGCCCAGGGCTTCGGCGAGTGGCAGGGATCCCGCGGGCCGCGGCGGCCCGGCGGCGGCGCGCGCGGTGGCCCGGGCGCGGTGCCAGGCCATGGCGTGACCGCCGTGGCACCGCCGGGCCTCGTCCGGTGGGGCCTCCCGGCCCAGGGGTGTCACGGTCATGCGCTCTCCTCGGTTCGGGTCCCGGCCACGGGTACGGCCACGGGTACGGCGACGGGTACGGCCACGGGTACGGCGACGGGTCCGGCCGCGGGTCCGGCCGCGGGTACGGCCGCGGGTCCGGCCGCGGGTACGGCCGCGGGTACGGCCGCGGGTACGGCCGCGGGTGCGGCGACGGCCGGTGGCCGCGGTCAGCCGCCGATGGCGGACATCGGGCGTTGCGGGCGGCGGAAGGCCGGGGTGTCGATGGCGTGGCCGGGGCCCTTGCCGGCGATGGCGCCGCGCCAGGCGGCCTCGATCGCCGCGTCGTCGGCGCCGCCGCGGAGCAGGGCGCGGAGGTCGGACTCCTCGGCGGCGAAGAGGCAGTTGCGGAGTTGGCCGTCGGCGGTGAGCCGTACCCGGTCGCAGCCGCCGCAGAACGGGCGGGTGACGCTGGCGATGACGCCCACGACCGCCTCGGTCCCGGCGATCCGCCATTCCTCGGCGGGGGCGTTGTCCGGCCGGCCTACCGGGATCAGGTCGAAGCGCTCGCCCAGCCGGTCGAGGATCTCGTCGGCGGTGACCATCCGGTCGCGTTCCCAGGCGCCCTGGGCGTCGAGGGGCATGGACTCGATGAACCGCGTGCGGTAGCCGTGTTCGGCGCCGAAGGCGGCCAGGTCGGCGATCTCGTCGTCGTTCACCCCGCGCACCGGCACCGTGTTGACCTTGACCGGGGCGAGGCCCGCGGCGCGGGCGGCACGCAGCCCGTCCAGGACGTCGGTGAGGCGGTCGCGCCGGGTGATCTCGGCGTACCGCTCGGGGCGGAGGGTGTCGAGGCTGATGTTGACCCGGTGGAGACCGGCATCGCGCAGCGCGGCGGCGCTGCGCGCGAGGCCGATGCCGTTGGTGGTGAGGGAGAGTTCGGGGGCCGTGTCCAGGGTGCTCAGCCGCGCGACGAGCCCGGGCAGCCCCCGGCGCAGGAGGGGTTCGCCGCCGGTCAGTCGTACCGAGGTGATGCCGAGGCGCCGGGCGGCGACACCGACCAGGCGGACCACCTCGTCGTCGGTGAGCAGCTCGGGCCGGGGCAGCCAGTCGAGGCCCTCGGCCGGCATGCAGTACGTGCAGCGCAGGTTGCAGCGGTCGGTGAGCGACACCCGCAGATCCGTGTGGACCCGGCCGAAGCGGTCCACCAGGGGGGCGGGCCGCGCGGCGGCCTCGGTGGGGTCGGGAAGCACGTGTCCGCCTTCTTCCTCACCATGCGGCGGTGACATCGAATTCATGACCCGATCACCCTCGGCGAATTTTCCGCACAAGTCAAAGAAATGTTTTCGATGACGTGATAGGAGTCGCTTATCCGGTCGCACAAACCCCTTCACAGAAGGCCTGACACACCGATAGGCGGCACCGATCACGTCATCGGAATTACCACTTTGACTTTGCTCTGGAATCGGCCGAATCTGCTCTGCGGAGAGAATCGGATTCGTGTGAGAAATAGAGGCTCCCGACATCATGAGCAGCATCGAGGACCCGAGCGACGACCTGCGGGTCACCCCGCCGAAGACCTGGGCGACGGGTCTGCCCGCGGTGACGCACGCGCTGGAGTATTCCCTGAGCCAGACGTCCCCGCGGCGCACCGCGCTGACGCTGCTGAACATCAACCAGCCCCAGGGCATCGACTGCCCCGGCTGCGCCTGGCCCGAGCCCGCACCGGGCGAGCGGCACAGGAACGAGTACTGCGAGAACGGCGCGAAGCACATCAACGACGAGGCCACGTCGCGGCGCGTCACCCGGGACTTCTTCCGCGAGCACTCGGTCGCGGAGCTCGGCTCGATGTCCGACTACTGGCTCAACCAGCAGGGCCGGCTGACCGAGCCGATGGTCAAGCGGCCGGGCGCGACCCACTACGAGCCGATCGACTGGGACGAGGCGTTCGCCCTGCTCGCCGGGGAACTCAAAGCGCTGGACTCTCCCGACGAGGCCCTCTTCTACGTCTCGGGCCGGCTGAACAACGAGGCCGCGTTCCTCCTCCAGCTCTTCGCCCGCGCGTACGGCACGAACAACCTGCCGGACTGTTCCAACCTGTGTCACGAGTCCAGCGGTGCCGCGATGTCCGAGACGCTGGGGATCGGGAAGGGGAGCGTCTCCCTCGACGACATCCACCACGCGGACCTGGTCTTCGTCGTGGGGCAGAACCCGGGCACCAACCACCCCCGGATGCTGTCGGCCCTGGAGGAGACCAAGCGCAACGGCGGTCACGTGGTGGCGGTCAACACGCTGCCCGAGGCCGGGCTCATGCGGTTCAAGCACCCGCAGAAGGCCCGCGGGATCATCGGGCGCGGCACGCCGATCGCCGACCGGTTCCTGCACATCCGGGCCGGCGGCGACCTCGCCCTGTTCCAGGCCCTGAACCGGCTGCTCCTCGAAGCCGAGGACGCCGCGCCCGGCACGGTGCTCGACCACGACTTCATCACGGCCCACACCACGGGGTTCGCCGACTTCGCCGCGTACGCGCGGACGGTCCCGTGGGAGGACGTCCTGGCGGCCACCGGGCTGACCCGCGAGGAGATCCAGGAGGTGTTCGACCGGGTCCTCGCGAGCAGGAGCGTCATCGTGTGCTGGGCCATGGGCCTCACCCAGCACAAGCACGGGGTGCCGACCATCCGCGAGGTCGTCAACTTCCTCCTCGCCCGCGGCAACATCGGCAGGCCCGGCGCGGGCGTCTGCCCGGTGCGCGGCCACAGCAACGTCCAGGGCGACCGCACCATGGGCGTGTGGGAGCGGATGCCGCAGGAGTTCCTCGACGCCCTGGGCCGCGAGTTCGACTTCACCCCGCCCGCCCACCACGGCCTGGACGCGGTGAACGGCATCCGCGCCATGCGCGAGGGACGCGCCAAGGTGTTCCTCGGCGTCGCCGGCAACTTCGTGCGGGCCACCCCCGACAGCGCGGTCACCGAGGAGGCGATGCGCGGGTGCCGGCTCACCGCGCACGTCTCCACCAAGCTCAACCGCTCCCACACCGTGTGCGGCGACACGGCGCTGATCCTGCCGACCCTGGGCCGCAGCGACCGGGACGTGCAGGCCGGCGGCGAGCAGTTCGTCACCGTCGAGGACTCCATGAGCGACGTCCACGCCTCCCGCGGCAAGCTCCCGCCCGCCTCGCCGCACCTGCTCAGCGAGGTCGCGATCGTCAGCCGGCTCGCCCACGCGACCCTGGGCGACCGGCCGTTCATCCCGTGGAAGGAGTTCGAGACCGACTACGGCACCATCCGCGACCGGATCTCCCGGGTCGTCCCGGGCTTCGAGGACTTCAACGCGCGGGTCGCCGTGCCCGGCGGCTTCACCCTGCCCAACCCGGTGAACTCGGGGGTCTTCCCCACGCCGAGCGGCAAGGCCGTCTTCACCCGCAACGAGTTCACGATGCCGCACGTCCCCGAGGGACACCTGCTGCTGCAGACCCTGCGCTCGCACGACCAGTGGAACACGGTCTGGTACGCCCCGAACGACCGCTACCGGGGCATCCACGACGCCCGCCGGGTCGTGATGGTGAACCCCGCCGACCTGGCGGACCTCGGCCTCGCCGATCGCGACCCGGTGGACCTCGTGAGCGTCTGGCACGACGGGCGGGAGCGGCGCGCGGAGGGCTTCCGGGTCGTCGCCTACCCGGCGAGCCGCGGCTCCGCGGCCGCGTACTACCCGGAGACCAACGTCCTGGTGCCGCTGGACAGCGTCGCCGACATCAGCAACTGCCCGACGTCCAAGGGGGTCCTGATCCGGCTGGAGCCGGCCCGTGATCCCGCGGCCGAAGAGGGGAGCGGACCATGGGGCGAGTGACCGTGCGCCGGCGCGTCCTGCGCGTGCGGGAGGGGGATCCCTCCTACCGTGCGGACACCCTGGCCGCCGAGGAGCCGATGGAGATCCGGGTGGGCGGGCGCCCGCTGACCGTGACGATGCGCACCCCGGGCGACGACTTCGACCTGGCGGCCGGGTTCCTGGTGAGCGAGGGAGTGGTGGACTCCGCGCGGGACGTGGCCGGGATCCGCTACTGCGCGGGGGCCACGTCCGACGGCGGCAACACGTACAACGTGGTCGACGTGGTCCTCGCCCCCGGCGTGGCCGCCCCCGACGCCTCCCTGGAGCGAAACTTCTACACCACCTCCTCGTGCGGGCTGTGCGGGAAGGCGAGCCTGGACGCGGTGCGGACCACGGCCGCCTGGTCCGTGTCCGAGGACCCGCTGCGCGTCGGCCCCGAGGTCCTGTCGGCCCTCCCCGACCGGCTGCGGGCCGCCCAGAAGGTCTTCGACAGCACCGGCGGGCTGCACGCGGCCGGGCTGTTCTCGGCCGAGGGCGAGCTGCTGTGCCTGCGGGAGGACGTCGGCCGGCACAACGCCGTGGACAAGGTCGTCGGCCACGCCCTGCGGTCGGGAATGCTGCCGCTGCGCGGGACCGTCCTGATGGTGAGCGGCCGGGCCTCCTTCGAGCTGGTGCAGAAGGCGGTGATGGCCGGAATCCCGCTGCTCGCGGCCGTCTCCGCGCCGTCCTCGCTCGCCGTGGACCTCGCCGCCGGGAGCGGGCTGACCCTGGTCGGCTTCCTGCGGGGCACGTCGATGAACGTCTACTGCGGCGGCGACCGCCTGGAGGCCGGGGCCATGGTCTGACCGGGGGCGTCGACTGGCGTTCGAGCGGGTGGTCGGGTAGACCCGTGGGGTGCTGTTCCGTCAACTCGAGTACCTGGTGGCCCTTTCCCGGGAGCGTCATTTCGCCCGCGCCGCCCAGGCCTGCCACGTCTCCCAGCCCGCGCTCTCGGAGGCGATCCGCAAGTTCGAGGAGGAGCTCGACGTCCCGCTGGTGCTGCGCGGCCGCACCTACGAGGGCCTCACCCCCGAGGGCGAACGGATCGTGGTGTGGGCGCAGCGGATCCTGGCGGACCGCGACGCGCTCAAGAGCGAGGCCGGTGCGCTGCGTACGGGGCTGAGCGGCCGGCTGCGGATCGGCTCGGTCCCGACCGCGTCGGGTTCCGTCGCCCTGCTGACCGCGCCGTTCTGCCTGGCCCACCCGCTCGTGACGGTGGAGGTGACGGCGGACCTGCGGTCGGACGACGTGCTGCGGCAGTTGCGGGATTTCGAGCTCGACGCCGGGGTCACGTATCTGCGCCGCGGGCTCGGGGACCGGTTCCGGGCGGTGCCGCTGTACGAGGAGCGGTACGTGCTCCTCACCGGCGAGGCCGACGCCCCGGCGCACCGGACCGCGGTGACCTGGGCGGAGGCGTCGCGGCTGCCGCTCTGTCTGCTGACCGGGGCGATGCAGGGGCGTCAGGTGCTCGACGAGTTGTTCGCCGAGGCGGGAGTGCTGCCGTCGCCCCGGGTCGAGACGGACTCCGTGGCGGCGCTCTTCGCGCATGTGCGGACGGGCCGTTGGGCGAGCGTCGTGCCGCACACCTGGCTGCACGTCTTCGGCGTGCCGCACGGGATGCGGACGCTCCCGCTGGTCGAGCCGTCCCGGACGGTGTCGATGGGGCTGGTGACCAGTGCGAGGGAGCCGGGATCGGTGCTGGCCCGCGCCCTCGCGGAGATCGCGGGGCGCACGGACGTCGCCGCGGCGCTGGAGCACCTGCCCGAAGGCCCCGGGCCGTCGCCCGGGGCCTCGTAGGAGCGTTTCCGGCGGCTCAGACTTCGCCGCCGGCCGCCGTGTCCGCGGCCGCCGGCTTGCGGACGGTGCAGTGGAGCGAGTCGTCGACGACGTCGGCGACGATCGTGTCGCCGGGGTCGGCCTCGCCGCCGAGGAGGAGGGAGGCGACGCGGTTGTCGAGCTCGGTCTGGATGGTGCGGCGCAGCGGGCGGGCGCCGAACGCCGGCTGGTAGCCGTGCGCGACGAGCAGCTTCTTCGCGGCCTCGGTGACCTCCAGGGTCATGCCCTGCGCGTGGACGCGTTGCTTGCTGCGGTCGAGAAGGTGGTCGACGATCTCCGACAGGTCGTCCTCGGTGAGGCTGTGGAAGACGATGATGTCGTCGATGCGGTTGAGGAACTCGGGCAGGAAGCGTCCCCGCAGGTCCTCCATCAGCTCGTCCTTGAGCTCGGCCGCGTCGCCCTCGTGGGCGAGGATGCGGTGGGCGCCGATGTTGGACGTCATGATGACGACGCAGTGGCGGAAGTCGACCGTGCGGCCCTGGCCGTCGGTGAGGCGGCCGTCGTCGAGGATCTGGAGCAGCGTGTTGAAGACGTCCGGGTGCCCCTTCTCCACCTCGTCGAAGAGCACCACGCTGTACGGCTGGCGCCGCACCTTCTCGGTGAGCTGGCCGGCCTCCTCGTAACCGACGTATCCGGGGGGAGCTCCGACGAGCCGGGCGACCGTGTGCTTCTCCTGGAACTCGCTCATGTCGAACCGGATCATCCGGTCCTCGTCGCCGAACAGCAGGGCGGCGAGGGTCTTGGCGAGCTCCGTCTTGCCGACGCCGGTGGGCCCGAGGAAGAGGAAGGAGCCGACCGGGCGGTTCGGGTCGCCCATGCCGGCGCGGTTGCGGCGCACCGCCTCGGAGACGGCGGTGACCGCCTCGTCCTGGCCGACGATCCTGGCGTGCATCTCCTCCTCCAGTTTGAGGAGCTTCTCCTTCTCGCTGGCGGTGAGCTGGGAGACCGGGATGCCCGTACGCCGGGACACGATGTCGGCGATGTCGGCGGCCGTCACCGAGACGACGCCCTCGCGGCGCTCCTCGATGCCCGCGAGCTCGCCCTCCGCCTCGGCGATCTGCCGCTTCAGGTCCGAGGCCTTCTCGAACTCCTCGCCGGAGACGGCCTGGTCCTTCTCGCGCCGCAGCTTGGCGAGCCGGTCCTCGCGACTGATCACCTCGGTGGAGCGCCCGGTGCCGCGGAGCCGTACGCGGGCGCCCGCCTGGTCCATCAGGTCGATGGCCTTGTCGGGCAGGAACCGGTCGCTGATGTAGCGGTCGGAGAGCTCCGCGGCCGCCGCCAGGGCTCCGTCGGCGAAGCGGACCTGGTGGTGGGCCTCGTACGCGTCCCGCAGCCCTTCGAGGATCTGCACGGTCTCCTCGACCGTCGGCTCGGGGATCAGCACGGGCTGGAAGCGGCGTTCGAGGGCGGCGTCCTTCTCGATGTGCTTCCGGTACTCGTCGATGGTGGTCGCCCCCACCAGCTGGAGCTCGCCGCGCGCGAGGGCGGGCTTGAGCATGTTGCCCGCGTCCATCGCGCCCTCGCCCGTCGCGCCCGCGCCGACGACCGTGTGCAGCTCGTCGATGAAGACGATGATCTCGCCGCTCGCCTGCTGGACGTCCTCGATGACCTTCTTCAGACGCTCCTCGAACTGTCCGCGGTACTGCGCGCCGGCCACCATCCCCGACAGGTCGAGGGAGACGACCCGCTTGCCCTTCAGGGTCTCGGGGACCTCGTCCGCGACGATGCGCTGGGCGAGACCCTCCACGATGGCGGTCTTGCCGACGCCGGGCTCGCCGATGAGCACCGGGTTGTTCTTGGAGCGGCGGGAGAGGATCTCGACGGTCTGCTCGATCTCCTCGGCCCGTCCGACGACGGGGTCGAGCTTGCCCGCCCTGGCCTCCTCCGTCAGGTCCCGGCCGTACTCGTCGAGGGTCGTGGCGGGCTGCTGCTTCGCCGCGGGGGGAGCGCCGCCTTCCGCGCGGCCGGACTTGTCCGTCAGCCCGCGCAGCTTCTGTACGTCCACGTCGTCCGCGCGCAGCAGCCGGGTGGCGCCGGAGCCGGCGTCCTCCAGGAGCGCGCCGAGGATGTGCTCGGGGCCGATGTACGACACGCCCGCGGCCTGCGAGTGCCCGTAGGCGGCGGCGAGCGTGCGCTTCGCCGCCGGGGTGAGTCCCGGTTCCGCGGACGGCCCGCCGGACTCGCGGGGCAGCACCCGGTCGAGCTGGGAGGCGAGCGCGTCGGGGTCCACGCCGACCTGGGACAGCAGCCTGCGGGTGGGGTCGACCTGGGTGGCCGCCCACAGCAGGTGCTCCGTGTCGAGGTCGGCCGTGCCGTCCTTCACCGCCTTCTGCGTGGCCATGTTGAGGAGTTCGTACGACGACTCCGTCAGCAGCCGCCCGATGGGGACGCGTTGCACCGCCGGAGGCGACGACGCCGGTGACATGCCGAAGAACCTGTTCAGCATGTCGCCGAACGGATCGGACGAGCCAAAGGGGGAACCGAACGCCATCGACATGTCTGCTCCAGAGACGCGTGGGGGGAGTCGATCCCACTGAAACGCCATGTCCACCGCTCCGCAAACGGAACGGAACGGAGCGTGACGACCGGCGGGGCGAGCGGCTGGGTCGATCGACGGGAGTGACCTGCGGGGTCGTCAGCGGCGTCGTCTGCGGGGCGATCTGCGGGGTCGTCTGCGGGGCGACCCGCGGGCGGGGCCCGACACGCCCGTCCCGCCCGGATGGTCCGCGTTCCCGGCCCGGGGCACCGCTCCCGTCGACGATGGCCCCATGACCTCCGCGATCCCCCCGCAGACCCCGGACGGCCCGCAGACCCCGGAGGGCCCGGACGATCCGGGCGGCCCGAACGATCCGGGCAGCCCAGACGGCCCGGATGGCCGTCCCGGCCCGGACGACCGCGGCCCCGGCGTCCGGGCCGGGGCGGTTCTCCGGCGTCCCGCGCTCTGGCTCGTGCCGACACTGCTGAGCGCGCTGGTCGCGCTGCTGCTCTCGCTCCTCTACATGGGTGGCATCCTCAACCCGGCCGACAACCTGCACCGGCTGCCCGTCGCCCTCGTCGACGAGGACCAGGGACGCCCGCTGCCGGGGCAGCGGGAGAACCTGGGGAAGCAGATCACCGACGCGATCCTCTCGGCCTCGCAGGGGAAGGACAGCGTGGACTGGCGCCTGCTCGGCCGCGCGGAGGCGCAGGACGCGCTCGCCTCCGGGAAGGTCTTCGGCGCGCTGGTCGTCCCCGAGGACTTCACCGCGTCCGTCGCGGCACTGACCACGAACCGGGCGACGGCACGGCCGACGCTCACCGTGCTCACGAACCCGGGCGTCGGCAGCCTGGGCTCCTCCCTCACCGCCACGATCAACCAGAACGCCGCCCACCAGGCCTCCCTGACCATCGGGAAGCAGCTCACGGCCACCACCACCGTGCCCACGACGCGCCTGCTGCTGGCCGATCCGGTGGAGGTCACCACCCGCGTCGGCCATCCGATCGGCCGGCACAGCGGCCTGGGCCTGACCGCCTTCTACTTCACGCTGCTGCTCGTCCTCGGCGGCTTCATCGGCGGGAACCTCGTCAACACCGGCGTCGACACCGCCCTCGGATACGCGGACAGCGAGCTCGGCCCCTGGCACACCCGCCGGCCGACCGTGCCCATCGACCGCACCCGGACCCTCGTCGTGAAGATGGTCATGACGGCGGGCATCTCGGTCCTGACCACGACCCTCGTGATGGTGGCGACGATCGGGATCCTGGACATGGACGCCTCGCACCTGCCGATGCTGTGGCTCTTCTCCTACTGCTCGACGGTCGCCGTCGGCCTCGGCGTCCAGGCCATCAACGCCGCCTTCGGAGGGATCGGACAGCTCGTGTCCATGTTCGTCTTCATCGCCCTGGCCCTCCCCTCCTCCGGCGCGACCGTCCCCCTGGAGGCCACCCCGGGCTTCTACCGCTTCCTGGGCGTCTTCGAGCCGATGCACCAGCTGAGTGCCGGCGTCCGCTCCATCCTCTACTTCGACGCCCGCGCCGACGCGGGCCTCGCCCGCGGCTGGATCATGATCGCGATCGGCACGGTCCTCGCCCTGGCGTTCGGCTTCGCCATGACCCGCTACTACGACCGCCGGGGCCTGCGCCGCCTCACCCCGCAGCCGTAGGGGGTGTCTCGCCGATCACGCCGGGGCCGCGGCGTGATCGGCGAGACACCCCTTGGTGACCCCTACTCCCACTCGTCTACTCCCACTCGTCCCACGGCGGCTCGGCCTCCGTCTCGTCCCAGGGCGGCTCCTCGTCGTACGGCGCCGCGGCCCGCGGCGCCGGGACCGGGGAGGCGGACGGGGACGGAGACGGAGACGCGGCGACAGGACCTCTGGGGGCCGGGGCCGAGGTCGAGGCCGGTTCGGACGCGGTGGCCGGGGCGGTGCCCGGGGCCTCGCACTCCGCCAGGGCGGCGAGGACGCCGTCGGCGTACTTGGTGAGCTTGGCCTCGCCGACGCCGCCGACGGTGCCGAGCTCCTCGACCGTGCCGGGGAAGAGGGTGGCGATCTCGCGGAGGGTCGCGTCGTGGAAGACGACGTACGCCGGCACGCCCTGCTCGCGTGCGGTGGCGGCCCGCCAGGCGCGCAGGGCCTCGAAGACCGGGACGGCGGCGGCCGGCAGGTCGACCGGCACGCGGGCGCCCTTGCCCGAGCGGGCCCCGGGCTCCTTGCGGGACGGTGCGGCGGGGGCCTTCTCCTTGCGCAGGGGCACGGGGAGGCGGCCGCCCAGCACCTCGCCGCTCCGGTCCGTGAGGACGAGCGTCCCGTAGTCGCCCTCCACCGCGAGCAGCCCCTGTGCGAGGAGCTGGCGGACGACGCCGCGCCACTCGGCGGTGCCGAGGTCGGACCCGACGCCGAACACCGACAGCGCGTCGTGGTCGAACTGGATGACCTTGGCGGTCTTCTTGCCCTGGAGGATGTCGATGATCTGGCCGGCGCCGAACTTCTGGCGCCTTTCCTTGGCCAGCCGCCACACGGTGGAGAGCAGTTTCTGCGCGGCGACGGTCCCGTCCCAGGACTCGGCGGGCGTCAGACAGGTGTCGCAGTTGCCGCACGGCTTTCCGGCCTGCCCGAAGTAGGCGAGGAGCCGTACCCGGCGGCAGTCGACCGTCTCGCAGAGCGCGAGCATGGCGTCCAGGTGCATGCCGAGCGCCCGGCGGTGCTGCTCGTCGCCCTCGGAGCCCTCGATGAGCTTGCGCTGCTGGACCACGTCCTGGAGGCCGTACGCCAGCCAGGCCGTGGCCGGCTCGCCGTCGCGGCCGGCGCGGCCGGTCTCCTGGTAGTAGCCCTCGACGGACTTCGGCAGGTCGAGGTGGGCCACGAAACGCACGTCCGGCTTGTCGATGCCCATGCCGAAGGCGATCGTGGCGACCACCACGACGCCGTCCTCCCGCAGGAAGCGGGCCTGGTTGGCCGCCCTCGTACGGGCGTCCATGCCGGCGTGGTACGGCACGGCGTCGATGCCGTGCTCCACGAGGGCGGCCGCGGTCTTCTCCACCGAAGACCGCGACAGGCAGTAGACGACGCCGGCGTCCCCGGTGTGCTCGGTCCTGAGCAGGTCGAGCAGCTGCTTGAACGGGTTGTTCTTCGGGACGATGCGGTACTGGATGTTCGGCCGGTCGAAGCCCGCCACGAAGTGCCGGGCGTCCTCGAGGCCGAGCCGCGCCGCGATCTCGGTGTGGGTGGCCTCCGTCGCCGTCGCGGTCAGCGCGATCCGCGGCACCTTCGGCCACCGCTCGTGCAGCATGGACAGGGCCAGGTAGTCGGGCCGGAAGTCGTGGCCCCACTGGGCGACGCAGTGCGCCTCGTCGATCGCGAAGAGCGACACCTTGCCCCGGTCGAGCAGCCGCTGGGTCCCCTCGGTCCGCAGCCGCTCGGGAGCGAGGTAGAGCAGGTCCAGCTCGTCGGCGAGGAAGGCCTGCTCGACGGCCTGCCGCTCGTACGGGTCCTGCGTCGAGTTGAGGAAGCCGGCCCGCACACCGAGCGCCCTGAGCGCGTCCACCTGGTCCTGCATCAGCGCGATGAGCGGCGAGATCACCACGCCCGTGCCGTCTCTGACCAGGGCCGGGATCTGGTAGCAGAGGGACTTGCCGCCGCCGGTCGGCATCAGGACGAGCGCGTCGCCGCCGCCGACGACCTGCTCGATGATCTCCTGCTGCTCGCCCCGGAAGGAGCTGTATCCGAAGACGCGCTGAAGGACCCGCGCGGCGTCGGAGATCTCGGTGGATTCGTCGGAAAGGACCATTCACGCAGCCTATCCGCCCCCGCCGACACTCCGGTCCCGTCCGGCGTAACCTGTGGACAACCTCGCCCACGGCCGTCGGCGCGCCCCGTCGGCCCGCGGAGACCGGGGTTCCGCAGGCAACCTCACGGGCCGTCCCGGCGTCCTTCCGTGCGGCACGCGTCGGCCGATCCGACGCCCACGGACCACGTACGGCCCGGGGAACGCGACCATCCGGCAGCGGACAGGACATGTGATGAGCGACAAGGCCCGGATCCTCTTCGACGCGCTCGACCTCGATCAGGACGGCACCCTGACGCGGGCCGAGGTCATCAGCGCGCTCCGGGCCAAGGGCCCGACCCTCGCCGCACGGGGCGTGATCCCGGTCTGGGGCGTCGGGGACGACGACGCCGCCTCGGCGCTGTTCGACGAGGCCGACCGCAACGGCGACCGCGTCCTCAGCTTCGAGGAGTTCGCCGCCCTGGTGGACCGCCGCTTCGGCTGGTAGGCCTCTCGACGGTCACGTGGCCGCCCCCGTCGGCACCGCGGCCGAGAGGGCGGTGGCGAGACCGTGCGCCAGGGCGGTGTCGGCGGCCTCGGCCGTCCGGTCCGGGGTCGCGCCGGCCGTGATCACGTGGCCGACGCGGCCCCGGAAGTCCTCGGCGGGTGCGACGACGGTGCCGGCCGGGCGGTAGACGGCGGTGTCGACGACGCCGGCGACGGCGCGGGCCGCCTCCTCGGCGGCGGTGACGTCGGTGAGGACGCTCTCGGTGGCCGCGGTGAGGAACCTGATGGAGGCCGCTCCGGCGGCGTCCGCCGTGCCGGCGAGGTCGACGGGCTCACCCAGCGCGGCCCGTACCTGGGCGCCGACGAGGTCGACGCCGAGGGCACGGCGCACGAGCTCCGGGATCATTCCGCCGGCCAGCCGGGGGTTGACCTCGATGACGCGGGCGACGTCGCCGTCGAGCCGGAGCTCGACGTGGGCGGCGCCCCAGCCGAGGCCGAGGGCCGTGACGGCGCGGACGGCGCTGTCGACGAGCGCGGCGGCCTGGACGGCGGGCAGCAGGGCGGGCACGTCGTGGCCGGTCTCGACGAACACCGGGGGCGCGCCGACGTGCTTGGCGACGGTGACGACGGCCTCGTCGCCGAAGACCTCCACCGAGAACTCGCGCCCGGTCAGGTACTCCTCGACGAGCACGACGCCGGGGGTGCTCAGGCCGCGCTCGTTGACGGTGGCGGCCAGCAGCCCCCGGACGTGCTCGGCGACCTCGTCCCCGTCCCGGCAGAGGCGTACTCCCAGGCTTCCCGAGCCCTGCACCGGCTTGACGACGGCGGGGCCGTCGAGCGACCGGGCGGCCGCGAGCGCCTCGGCCACGTCGCCGGCCACGTGGAAGCGGGGCACGGGCACGCCGGCCCCGGCCAGGGTGCGGCGCTGCGCGGACTTGTCGCGGCAGGCCCGGACGGCGTCGGCGGACGGCCCGTCCAGCCCGAGGCGCCGGGCGAGGTCGGCGGCCGTGGCCACGTAGTACTCGGAGCTGGAGAGGACCCCGGCGATCCGCGCGTCGGCCGCGAGAGCGGTCACCGCGGCCCACAGGGCGTCGCCGTCCGCGGTGTCGACGACGACGGTCCTCAGCCCGTCCTCGGCGGCGTACGGATAGCGGGCGGGGTCCGTGGACAGCAGCACGGGTTCGGCTCCGCACGCGCGGGCCCGCTGGGCGAACTGGCGTCCGGTGCCGGTGGTGTTGGACTCGACGAGCAGCAGCAGGGGTGCGTCCGTGCCGGGGCCCGCGCCGTCGCGCGTGTCGTCGGCGCCCGTGATCCTGGTCGTCGTCATGTCAGTCACCCGTCGTGAAGGTCCACTGTTCGTGGATGCCGATGTGGTGCAGCAGTCGCCCGGCGCGCGCGGTGCGGGCCTCGGCGTCGGGGTCGGCGGGGTCGTAGAGGAGTCCCGCGATGTCCCCGCTGTGCGCTGCCTGGATGCCGAGGGCGCCGGTCTCCCGCGCGACGGCGCGCAGGCCGTCGAGGCGCGGGATGGGCAGGTGGCGCTGGTTGATGTCGGTGCTGGCGGAGGCGACCGCGCCGAGGAGGGCGGCGTCGCCGGTGCGGACGGCCTCGCGCAGCATCGCGTGGAGTTCGGCGAAGCGTGCCCGCTCCGTCCCGTCGTACGCGGCGGGCGGCAGCGCCAGCGTGTCGACGCCCCCGCCCCCGTCCTCGGGCCGCGAACCGAAGCCGAGCACCCGCACCGCCGGCATGCGGCGGCCGAAGTCCTCGATGACCTCGCCCTCGCGCTGGGCGAACAGCACCGTGCTCCCGTCGAACATCAGGGAGTCGGACGCCGTCTCGGCCCGTACCGCGATCCGCGCGATCTCCTCGCGGGACAACGGGCCCGCCAGGGCGTCCCGTACGGCCAGGACCGCGGCGAGCACGTCGCTCGTGGACGAGCCGAAGCCGCGCCGGAGCGGGACGTCGCCGGACAGTTCGAGGTGCCCGCCGACGGGCGCCCGCCCGGGCGGTACACAGGCCTCGACGGCGAGCCGCGCGGCGCGCAGCGCCTTGGTCTTCCGGGCCGGGGAGACGGTCAGCTCGCCGCCACGGGCCGGGACGAAGGAGGCGCGGGTGGTGTGGACGGTGCAGGGCAGGGTGACCAGGCCCCGGGTCGGCCGCCCCTGGTGCGGAAAGACTCCCTGGAGGATCTCGCCGTGATGCACCGGGGCCGTGGCGACGCCGACCCGGCCCACCCCGTCCTCGGCCTCCACCCCGTCCTCGGCCTCCACCCCGTCCTCGGCCTCCACCCCGTCCTCGGCCTCCGCCTCGAACCTGACCGCGCCGCTCACCGGGCCCGGCCGATCGTGTCGCCGCTCCCGGAGGCCGCGCTGCCGACGTCCGCCGACGCCGCCGTGCGGACGTCCTCCGGTACCACCGTGCGGACGTCCTCCGACACGGCCGTGCGCACGTCCTCCGATGCCGCCGTACGCACGTCCACCGACTCAGCCGTACGCACGTCCACCGACTCAGCCGTACGCACGTCCTCCGATGCCGCCGTGCGGACCGCTTCCGTGAGCGGCAGGGCGGCGCCCTCGCGGAACGCGACCGTGTACGCGGAGTCGCCGAGGCCCGCCCGGGCGGCGGAGGCGATGCGGTCCACGTCGGCCCGTTCGGCCTCGGGGAGGGGTGCGCCGGCGCTCCGGCGAGCGGCGTCGGCCGCGCCGAGGAGGAGCGCGGCCCGGGTGAGGCCGGGGGTGGCGCCCGTGGCAGCGGCGGCGCCCGCGGTCCCTTCGAAGGAGAGCGCGAGGGCGCGCGGCTCGGCGAGTTCCCTGGCGAGGGCGAGGCCGTGTGCCTGGTATGCGGCGGCCCGTTCGGCCTGGCCCCGGAGTTCGGCGGTGAAGCCGAGCTCCACATGGATCAGGTGCTTTCCGGCGGTGGACGACGGGTAGCGGTCGCGCATCGTCCGCAGATGGTGCTCGGCGGCGTCGAGGTCGCCCGATCGGCGCGCGCCGAGGGCGAGGCCCATGAGCGCGAACACCTCGCCGAACAGGTGGCCCTGCTCGGCGGCCGCGCGCCGGGCCCGCTCGTGCAGGACGCGGGCCTCCTCCCACTCGCCGGCGAGCAGCGCGAGCCGGCCGAGGCCGCCGAGGCGGGCGGAGGCCTCCGCGGCGAGACCCAGGTCTTCGGCGAGTCGCAGTCCTTCGGTCTGCCGGGCGGTGGCGGCGGCGTAGTCGCCCTCGATCTCGGCGAGCGCGGCGAGGACGGGAACCGTCTGCAACTCGCCCCATCGGTCGCCGAGTTCACGGAACGCCTGCGCTCCGCCGACGCCTTCGTCGCGCGCGGTGCGCAGGTCGCCCTCGGCGAACGCGGTGTGTGCCCGCAGCGCCCGCGCGGCGGCGACTCCCCACGGGTCGGCGGCTGCGGTGAACCGTTCGAGGGCGCGGGCGTTGACGCGCTCCGCCGCGGCCGGGTCGCCCGCGTGGTACAGGCCGTACGCGAACAGCCAGAGCGCGCGGCCACGGCGTACGGGGTCGGCGGTCTCCGCTTCGGGGCAGTCCGTGTCCGGCGCGCGCCCACCGGTCATCATGACGAACGCCCCGTGCAGTAGACGGAGTTCGGCGGAGCGATCGTCGGAGGCGACCTCCAGGACGGCGTCGAGCGTACGTCGGGCCTCGTGCAGGCGGCCCCGCATCAGCCACCACGGGCACAGTGCCGTGGCCAGCCGCTCGACGCTCGTGGGGTCGCCGGTGCGCAGGGCGTGGTCGAGGGCCGCGCGCGTGTTGGCGGACTCGGCGTCCAGCCGGGCGAGCGCGAGGTGCTGTCCGGGACCGCGCAGGTGGGCTTCGGCGCGCTCGACGAGGTCGCGGTGGTGGTGGACGTGGCGGGCCGCCGTGCCCTCCCACTCCCCCGCCTCGTGGAGCCGGTCGCGGGCGTAGACGGCGACCGATTCGAGAAGCCGGTAGCGCGGTCCGCCGGGGGCCTCGACCGTCATGACGAGGGAGCGGTCGACCAGGCGGCCGACCAGGTCGAGGACCTCCTCGCGGGCGATGCCGTCGCCCGCGCACACCGTCTCCGCCGCCTCCAGCGCGCAGCTTCCGGCGGGGACGGCCAGTCGGCGCAGCACCGCCCGTTCCGACGGGTCGAGCAGGTCCCAGCTCCAGTCGATGACCGCCCGCAGGGTCTGCTGCCGGGCCGGCAGCCCCCGCTGCCCCGACGCGAGGATCCGGAACCGGTCGCCGAGGCGCGCGGCCAACTCCCGTACTCCTACGGCTCGTACCCGTGTCGCGGCGAGTTCCAGAGCGAGGGGAAGCCCGTCGAGTCGGCGGCATATCTCCGCTATGGCGTCCCGGGCCGTCCCGCGCCCGTCCTCTTGCCCGCCCCTGTCCCGTTCCCCGTCCTCGGCCTCGGGTGCGAAGCCGGGCGCCGCCGCCGCGGCCCGTTCGGTGAAGAGCCGGGCGGCGGCATCGGGTCCGAGGGGATCGACCGCGTACACCGCCTCGCCGGGCAGCCGCAGGGACTCCCGGCTCGTGGCGAGCACGCGCAGCCCCGGCGCGGTGTGCAGGAGCGACGCGACCAGCTCGGCGGCCGGTTCGATCACGTGCTCGCAGTTGTCGAGGACGAGCAGGCCCTCGCGCTCCCTCAGCGCCGCGAGCAGGGTCTCCGACGGGCCGGCCGCGCCGCGTCCCGGGGACGCGGCGTCGCGAACGCCGAGCGCTTCGGCCACCGTCCGGACGAGACCGTCGGTCACCGCCGTCCCGGCGGGCAGCCCGCCGAACTCGACGAACCACACGCCGTCGGGCGTCCGGTCGTCCGGGTCGTCCGCGACCCGTTCGGCGACGGCCAGGGCGAGCCGGGTCTTGCCCACCCCGCCCGGCCCGGTCAGCGTCACCAGCCGCTCGACAGCGAGGAGCCGGCCGGCCCGTTCCACGTCCTCCTCCCGCCCGACCAGCGCCGTCGCCGGAACGGGCAGATTCCGGCGCCGAGAGCCGATGCCGGACGGAGCGGAGGCGTACGCGTCCCGGGCGTACGCCTCCGGGGCCGGCGCGGCTTCCGGCGTCGGGCGGGGCCGCTCCGGGCTCGTACGGCCCGCGTCCGCGTCCGTGTCCGGACTCCGGTCCGCGGTAACGGCCGAGGAGCCTCCGACGGGGACGGCCCCAGGGGGCTCGGCGAGCGGGTGCAGCCCCGGGTCCTGCCGCAGGATGGCCTCGTACAGGGCCGCGAGTGCGGGGCTCGGGTCGAGGCCCAGTTCGTCGGCGAGCAGGGTGCGGAGTTCGGTGTACGCGGCGACCGCCTCGCTCTGCCGTCCGGCGGCGTACAGGGCCCGCATCCGCAGGGCGCGCAGCCGCTCGCGCAGCGGGTGGCGGGCGACGAGCCCGGCCGTCTCGCCGAGCAGGGCGGGGTCGCCGAACTCCAGCCGTGCCTCGGCCTGTTCCTCGACGACGGTGAGCCGCTCCTCGGCCAGGCGCCGGGCCGCCGGGCGTACGAACTCCTCGTCGGCGAAGTCCGCGTAGGCGGGCCCGCGCCACAGCTCCAGGGCCTCCGCGAACAGGGACGCCCTGGCGCGCGGTGCGGTGAGGAGGCGGGCCCGGGCCGCGAGGGCGCGGAAGTGCTCCGCGTCGACCTCGGCCTCGCCGTCGTCGATGCGCAGCCGGTATCCGGCCGGCTGGTGGGAGACGCGGTCCCGTCCGATGACGCGGCGCAGCTGGGAGACCTTGGCCTGGAGCGCGTTGGCCGGGTTGCCCGGGGCCGCGTCCCCCCAGATGTCGTGCACGAGGCGGTCCGTCGACACCGGGCGTCCCTCGTGCGCGAGGAGGTCGGCGAGGAGCGCCCGCACCTTGGTCTCCGGCACCCGCAGCGGTGCGCCGTCGGCGTCCCACACCGCCACCGGACCGAGCACCCCGAACCTCATGGCAGGAACCCTACACACCCATGATCATCCCGCCCCCGGTGGACCGTCAGCGGACCGTCAGCGTTCCCGAAGCGGCCTGCGCGACATTCGGTTCAGCGGGGCTCGCCGCCCCGAACAGGAGCAAGGACGAGGGAGCACGTCAATGAGCACGGCTATGAGCACGGCAATGATCCCGACCACTGACACGACAGGCACCACCCCCGTGGGCCACGAGGCCTCCCCGCTGTTCCAGCCGACCCGCCTCGGCGCGCTGCGGCTGAAGAACCGGCTGGTCATGGCTCCGATGACGCGGAACCGGGCGGGGGCGACCGGTGTTCCGGAACCGATCATGGCCACGTACTACGCACAGCGCGCCTCGGCCGGGCTGATCATCGCGGAGGCCACGACGCCCAACGCGGTGGGTGCGACGTACCCCGACATTCCCGCGATCTACGACGACACCCACGTGGCCGGGTGGCGGCGGGTGACGGAGGCGGTGCGGGAGGCCGGCGGGCAGATGTTCCTCCAGTTGCAGCACGGCGGGAGGGTCGGCCACCCCGAGACCAGCGGCCTCCACCCGCTGGCCCCGTCACCGGTCCCGCTGCCGGGCACGGTCTTCACCCCCTCCGGGCACCAGGAGGCCGTGGTGCCACGGGAGATGACGGAGGCTCAGATCACCGCGACGGTCGCCGACTTCGCCGAGGCCGCGCGCCGGGCGGTGGAGGCCGGATTCGCCGGGGTCGAGGTGCACTCCGCCAACGGCTATCTGCTGCACCAGTTCCTGTCCAACGCCACCAACCGGCGCACCGACGGCTACGGCGGTTCCGTCGCGCACCGCATCCGCTTCACCGTGGAGGTCGTCCGCGCGGTCGCCGAGGCGATCGGCCCCGAGCGGGTCGGCGTGCGCATCGCCCCCGGCGTCACCGCCAACGGCATGGAGGAGGACGACGTCGAGGCGGTCTACCCGGCGCTCCTGGAGGCGCTGCGCGATCTGGGCCTCGCCTATCTGCACCTCGTGTTCGCCGACCCCGAGCAGCCGCTGTTCCGCACGCTCCGCGCGGCCTGGCCGGGCACGCTCATCGCGAACCCGGCCCTGCCCTGGCCCGGCCCCCTGCCCGCCGACGGCGGACGCGGCGCCGGCGAGCGCCTCCTGGCGGCCGGCGCGGACCTGGTCTCCCTCGGCCGCTCCTTCCTCGCCAATCCCGACCTGGTAGCCCGGATGCGGGCCGGCGCGGCCCTCAACCCGATCCGCGACGCCCATCTGATGTACGTGGGCGGCGAGACCGGCTACACCGACTACCCGACGCTCACCTGAAGCGCCCCTGCCGGGTCGGCGGCTGCACCCGCTTGAGATGGGCCCGCCACGGGCCGTCCGCCATCTCGAACTGCACCACGAGCGGCCCCTCGGGCAGCGGAACGGTCTCACGGCGCTTGCCGATCTCGTTGACCACGTTGTCGTCCTCGGGCAGGGCGGTGTGGTCGTCGTGCCCGTAGAGCTCGAAGACGTTCACGATGAGGTTCTCGACACCCCGGTAGTGGATGGCGAGGTCCGCCACGCCCCCCGTGTGCAACAGCACGTCGGGGCCGCGGAAGTCCACCTCCTCCTCGGTGAGGCGGCGGGCCGCCGCCAGCGGCGACACCTCCACCCGCCACGGCCCCTCCGCCTCCAGCCTCATCCGCAGGGTCCCGTTCTTGGGCACCGTGGCGAGCACCCGTCCCCGGAAGTCGTCCTCGGTGCTGTTGACGAGGTTGTCCGTCTCCTTGTTGCGCCAGTTGAGGATCGAGAGACCCGTGTACCCGTCGCCCTCGACGTCGAGCTGGACGACGACCGGACCCGGCGGGAGCCCGTCGACCGTGATCACGTCGTTGTCCCGGCCGGTCTGCGTGTACGGCTCGAAGACGGGCCCGTACGACCACCAGCCCGGCCCGCCCGGGACGGCGGGCCCCGCGGGCGGAACCTGCGCCCCGGGCATGCCCGCCGCGGGCACCGCCGGAGGCGCGAAGCCCTGCGCGGCCGGGGCCGCCGGCGGGACGAAGCCCGGCGTCTTCGAGGCCGCGAAGGCCGGGTCCTGCGGCGCACCGAAGCCGTGCGTGGGCGGCGGCCCGAAGACCGGCGGGGGCGCGAATCCCGGCGCGGGCGCGGGGGCGGGCGGAGGCGGCGGGGGTGTGAAACCGGGCTCGGGGGCCGGAGCGGCCGGGGGCGTGAAGCCCTGGGCGGGCGCGGGAGCCGGAGCAGGCGGAGGCGCGAAACCAGGCGCCGGAGCCGGAGCGGGCGGCGGCGCGAAACCAGGCGCGGGAGCCGGAGCGGGCGGCGGCGTGAAGCCCGACGTGGGCGGCGGGGCGGGCACGGGAGCCGGCACGGGAGCCGGCACCGGCGTGGGCCCCGGTCCCGTCGGGGGCGACACCGCCGGGACCGGGCCCGAGGACGCACCGGGCGTCGGCGACGGCGACGCGCCCGTGTCGGGCGCCGTACGGCCGGGGGCCGGGTCCGCCACGTCCACGCCGTGGTCGGTGGCGAGGCCGGCGAGGCCGTTCGCGTAGCCCTGGCCCACGGCCCGGAACTTCCAGCCGCCCGCGCGCCGGTACAGCTCGGCGATCACCATCGCCGTCTCTCCGGCGGCGTCCGTCACGTCGTAGCGCACGACGGACGTGCCGTCGGGTGCGAAGGCCTCGACCGCGAGACCGGCGACGTCGCCGAGGACACCGGTCTCGGTCGAGCCGATCACCAGGACGCGGGTGATCCGCTCCTCGACGGCCGGGAGGCCGACGTCCAGCCAGGCCGTCCCGCCGCCCGCCGCCGTGAGCCGTACGGCGCCCGACGGGTGCGCGGGCGCGCCGTGGAAGACGACGTCTCCGTCCCCCCGGACCACGCCGCCCTCGGTGAGCAGCAACGCCATCGCGTCCAGGCCGCCGTGTACGGCGATCCGCAGCGGCACGGTCGGCACGTAGCCGTTGCCGCCCTTGGTCATCTCCCCCATGACGTACCGGTCCTTCCCCTCGTGTTCCCACCCTCGTCGTTCACGGAACGATCTTGCAGCGGCGGGCGCGCGCGGACAAGGCCGCGCGAACGGCGAAGCCCGGCGGCCGGGGCGGTGCCGTACCGCCCCGGCCCCGGGTGCCGTGTCGTCGGGGACGGTCAGGCGTGGTGGTCGTCCTCGGGAACGCTGACCAGCCAGCGGGTGTCCTTGCGCGGGCGCAGGTAGAGGGCCCAGTAGAGCGTGGCGACCGTCGTGATGCCGCCGGTCCACAGCAGGTACTCGGTGTCCTGCATGGAGAGGACGTACGCCAGGACGCCGATGAGCAGCACCGGGACGGCCGGCCACAGCGGCATGCGCCACGCGGCGACCTCGCGGTGCGCGCCCCGGCGGCTGAACAGTGCCGCCACCGCGACGAGCAGGTACATGCCGGTGACGGAGACGCCGGTGACGCCGTAGAGGGTGTCGAGGTCGACGAAGCACAGGGCGGCGCCGGGGACGCCGACGAGCAGGGTGGCGACCCACGGCGAGCCGAACCGGCCCAGCCGCGACAGGGCGTGGTTGACGGGCTCGGGCCAGGCCTTGTCGCGGGCGGACGCGAACAGGACGCGGGAGTTCTGGATGACCATGACGATGCCGGCGTTCACGATGGCCAGGGCGACGCAGAGGCTGATGAAGGTGCCGACGGCGGAGCTGGACCAGGCGGCGATCATGCCGCTGATGTCGCCGCCGGTCAGGGTCTCCAGGTCGCCGGCGCCGAGGGTGATGGCCACGACGGGAACCAGGATCACGACGGTGGAGATGGCCAGGGTCGCGAGCACGGTGCGGGCCACACTCTTGCGCGGGTTCTCCAGTTCCTCGGAGAGGTAGACGGCCGTCGAGAAGCCCTGGGTGATGAAGAGGGCGATGGCGAGGCCGGAGACCACCATGGCGCCGGTGACGAGCGAGTGCGTGCCGCCCTCGCCTGCGACCTGGCCGTGGACGAGCGCGCCGACGCCGCGCTCCGAGTGGGCGAAGCCTAGGACGGCGACGATGCCGGCCGCGACGACTTCGAGGACGAGGAAGATGCCGGTGATCCAGGCGTTGGCACGCAGGTCCAGCAGGCCCGCGAGGGTGGCGAGGAGCATCACGCCGGCGCCGGCGAGCGGGGCCGGGACGTGGACCAGGGGCGCCAGGTAGTCGGCGGTTCCCATGGCGATCACCGGTGGCACGATCATCACGACGAGCAGCGACAGAACGAAGACGAGCCAGCCGGCCAGGCGGCCCGCGAGGGTGGAGACGATGGCGTACTCGCCGCCCGCGCTCGGGATCAGGGTGCCCAGCTCGGAGTAGCAGAACGCCACGCCGATACAGAGCAGCGAGCCGATGGCGATGGTCAGCGCGGCGAAGGTGCCGACCCCGCCGAACAGGTCCGGTACGACGACGAACAGGGTGGAGGCGGGTGTCACGCACGACAGCGTGAGCAGGGTGCCGCCCACGACACCGATGGAGCGCTTGAGCTTCTGCGGCACGGGGCCGGTCTGCGGGGCCAACGCGTGCGGCGCGCTGAGGGTGTCGGTCATCAGACGGTTCCGATCGATGGGCTAGGTGTGTGCGAGCGGGAGCGGTATCGCCTCCGAGGCGGCCGGTGAAAGAGTGGGTCCGTGGCTCCCGGGCTGAATGGAAGCGTGGGCAGAACCGCAGGTCAATGGCCTGCCGGCTGCGGAATTCGTTGCTCCTCCACGCCCGGGGGGAGCCTCGGGGCGCCAAGAACGCGTCAAGACGGCGAAATCGCTCCGTGCGGGAACCGCACCCCGCCCGCCTGGACTTTTCCCGTGCTTTACCGCCGGTGTCCGGCCTTCGGACACCCCGGCCGTGGCGACGCCGTACCTACCGACGCGTACGGCACCCCCGCCCTCTCGCGGCGGAGACCGGGCACCACGACGGGAGAGGACCACCCGCCTTCCCGGCGGAGACCGGCCACCACGACGGGAGAGGACCACCCGCCTTCCCGGCGGAGACCGCCACCACGACGGGAGGGACCGGCCGGTGTCGACGGTCCCCTCCCCCGGACGCTCAGGGGTGCGCCGGCCCGCCCTCGGGCAGCCAGGCGCGGGAGCCGTCGGCGCGCAGGCGCAGCAGCGGGGAGAGGCCGCCGGCGAGGCCGGTGGCGTATTCGGCGAGGACGGTCCCGCGGTTCTCGTCCGGCACCAGCAGGCGTCCGTCGCGCAGTACGGCCTGGGCCGCGAGGTGCTCCACGAGCGGTTCGGCGGCGGCGCGGTGGCTCGCGTCGCCCGTCCGCGCGGCGGCGTCGAGCAGGAACTCGGCGTTGCCCGCGAGCCCGTGGCAGGTGGCGGGCGAATCGGTCGCCCTGCCCGCCCGTACCGCGAGGGCGGCGCCGTCCACGAGGTCGCGCAGTGCCTTGCCGGTCCCGCCGGTGGCCGCCCAGAGCCTGACCAGGAAGGTCCCGGCAGCGGACGAGCCGCTGCGCCAGTGCCGCGCGAGTTCCGGCGAGTCGGCCAGGTGGCGTGCCCTGTTCCGGGGCGCCGGCGAGGCCGCGTACAAGGAGGTCGGGCCCGGTCTGCGGCGCGCGCTGGTGGGGCTCCTGGCGCAGGGCGCGAAGGACGAGGTGATCGCCCGGCGCCTGGGGATGTCCCTGCGCACCTGCCGCCGTCACATCGCCGAACTCCTGGAGGAGCTGGGGGCGGAGAGCCGTTTCCAGGGCGGGGCGCTCGCGGAGCGCGCGGGCTCGCCGGGGCGGACGTCACGGCGGACGTCTCCGCCGGCTGACGCCCGCTCCCTCCCGTCTCAGGAGGGGACCGTGGCGGCCGGCGGTGTCCAGCGGCGGGTGCGGGGCGGGCCGGACGGAACGCCGTAGTCCTTCCTGAGGTGTTCGGGGATGGCGTAGTGCATGACGCGGCCGCGGGTGAGGGAGGACAGTTCGAGGACGGTGGTGAGGTGGCCGAGGCGGTCCAGGGCCCAGGCGCCGAGCGGAGAGCGGTCCTCGATGCTCTCCAGGACGCCGAGGAGGTGGGGGACGGCCTTGACCACGGTGTCCCAGCGGGTGCGGGGCACCTCCAGCCAGTCGGCGCAGGTGTCCCCGACGAGGTAGCGGATGAGGGCCGAGACGACCGGGTCGAAGAGGGTGCCGGGCACGACCTCCTCGTACAGGTCGATCAGCTGCCGGGTCAGGTGGGCTCCCTCCGGCGACGGCCCCATGTGGCGGACCATGTAAAGGTCGAGGAACCGGCGTGCCTCGTCGAGGGACTCGGGCACGGCCTCCTGGTCGACTCCGAGCATCGCGCCGACGACGCGCCAGGCGTAGTAGTACGCCTCCGCCCCCTCCGTCGACATGTGGATGCCGAGGCGGTGCAGGCTGTCGAGGACGAGCATCGAGAAGAACATCTGCCCGCCGATCATGTCCTCCTGACAGATCGGCACCCCCAGCGAGGCGGTGTCCCAGCGGTTCTCGCGCTTGAGGTGGTGGCGGATGGAGGCGTGCAGCAGGCGGACCTTCTGCGCGGCGGGGATGAAGCGGCTGCCGGCCTCGAAGGCGTCGGGCTGCATCAGGTGGACGGTGAACTGGCCCGTCTCCGCCATGCGTTTGGACGGGTACTCGAGGCCGTGCGTCGCCGACAGCAGCTTCGCCACGTGCGGGACGACGTAGCAGGCGGGCATGGAGGCGAAGGAGAGGGCGGTGGAGATGTGCACGTTGTTGTCGATGAAGAACAGGCGGGCCTTCTCCATCTCGCCCCAGTCCACCCAGGCCGGCGGGGTGGCGGTGGCCTCCAGGTAGTCGCGGGCGACGTCGGGCAGGCCGTCCGGCAGCGGGGAGCCAGCGGTGGAGACGTACCGCATCAGGGTGTTGAACGTACCGACCTCGCCGCGTTCGAAGAGCGTGGCGACGGTGGCGTCGGCGAGTTCGTCGCCGGTCTGCCGCAGGGCGTCCATCGACGCCTCGGTGTGGATCATGGTGGGCTCCTTGGTCTCCGTCGTTCTCCGCCGTCCTCCGCCGCTCTCGGCCGCTCTCCGTCAGTGGCGGCGGACCGCGGCCGAGTGCGCCAGGGCGGTGAGCGCGGCGGTGGGGGCGGGCGGCAGGTTCAGCTCGTCGAGCGCGCGCAGGGCCTCGTCGACCCGCGCGGTGATCATGGCCTCGACGCGTTCGGGCGCCTTCAGGCGCCGCATCACCTCGCGTACGGCCTCCGGCGCGTCCCCGTCCGGATCGCTCCCGCCGAGCAGCTCGCGCAGCCGGTCGCGGTCCTCCTCTCCGGCGAGCCGCCAGGTCTCCGCGAGCAGGGCCGTCGGCCGGCGGCCGCGCACGTCGTCGGCGTCCGCCTTCCCGGTGGTCCCCTCGTCCCCGAACAGGCCCAACAGGTCGTCCCTCAGCTGGAAGGCCTCGCCCAGCGGGAGGCCGTACGCGGAGTACCCCTCGCGCAGTCGCCCGCCCGCACCGGCCAGGGCGCCGCCGATCAACAGCGGTTGTTCGACGGTGTACTTGGCGGTCTTGTAGCGGATCACCTTCAGCGAGGCCGCCGTGTCGGGGGCGGCTCCGGTGTGCAGGATCTCCAGGCACTCGCCCGCGATCAGGTCGCGGGCGAGCGCGGCCCAGAGCGGGCGGGCGCGGCCCAGGTAGGCGGCGGGCAGGCCGCTGGTGACGAACAGCTGCCCGGCGAGCGACATCAGCAGGTCACCGACGAGCATCGCGAGGGACCGCGCGCCCGCGGACACCCGCGGGTGGTGCGCGACGGCGTCGCGCAGCGCCACGTGCGCGGTGGGCCGGCCGTGGCGCAGTGGGCTGTCGTCGATCAGGTCGTCGTGGACGACCGCAGCGGCGTGCACGAGTTCCATGGACGCCGCCGCTCGCAGCAGCGCCTCGCTGTCCGGCTGCCCGACCGCTCGCCAGCCCCAGTGGCAGAACGCCGCCCGCAGCCGCTTGCCGTCCGCGACGGCGGTCTCCAGCTGCCCGGCCACCGGACCCAGCGCGGGGTCGACCTCCACCAGTCGGTCGGCCTCCTCGGCCGCGTACCGTCGCAGCACCTCGTCGACGCGTGCCTTGAAGGCCGCCGCGTCCCACCGCTCAGCCACCGTCGCCGGCCCGTCGGGCGATCGCGTGCCGGGCGAGGACCTCCAGGTGCGCCGGCGGCGGCGACGCGTACCGGTCGAGCACGAGCCGCCCGCGCGCCTCCAAGTCCCGCTCGGCGTCGGCCGCGACCTCGGCGGCGTCCGACCGTCTCAGCAGTCCCCGTACGATCCCGAGCCCCGAGCCCACCGCCTCCGCCGCCAGGTCGGCGAGACCCGCCGCCACCAGCACCACGCGCTCGTCCAGGCCCTCGCGGGATCCCGTTTCTCGCGTCACGCCCACTCCCCCCGCCCGCGGTCCGGCCGCGGTGTCGACACCACTGCCCTCCAGCGTCGCGGCGGATCGGCGGCGGGTGCGACGGAACTCACCAACGAGTGATCGACTCGTCGGCGTGTACGAGCGGCGGCACGCGCCGGGCTCGTTCGGCGCGACCAATTCGGAAGACCCTCTTGCCCGTTGGAACCTTCCTTCTAAGAATGCTCATGACAACCGAAGGATTTTCGGTTGCACGGTCCTCAGAGGGGAACCCCCACATGAACAAGCCTCTCGCCGGCGCCCTGCTCGCCCTGCTCCTGGCAGGCGCGACGGCGGCCCCCGCCGCGGCCTCCACACCCCAGGAGACGGTCGCGCAGGCCACTGCCCCCACGGCACAGACCCAGGCCCCCGCGGCGCAGGCCGCGGCCGCCGTCGACTTCGCGGGCACGGTCGCGCTCAGCAACTGCTCCGGCTCGCTCGTCCGCGCCCCCGGCTCCCTGCCGAGCGACCCCGCGCTCGTCCTCTCCAACGGCCACTGCCTGGAGACCGGCTTCCCCGCGGCCGGCGAGGTCATCAAGGACCAGCGGTCCAGCCGCTCGTTCTCCCTGCTCAACTCGGCCGGCACCAAGGTCGCGACGCTGCGGGCGAGCAAGATCGCGTACGCCACCATGACCGACACGGACATGTCGGTCTACCAGGTGACCAAGACCTACGCGCAGATCCAGAGCCAGTACGGCATCAGCCCGCTGACCCTCAACGACGCGCACCCGGTCCAGGGGACGTCGATCAAGGTGGTCTCGGGCTACTGGAAGCGGATCTACAGCTGCGACATAGACGGCTTCGCCTACCGCCTGAAGGAGGGCTCGTGGACCTGGAAGGACTCGGTCCGCTACACCTCCTCCTGCAACACCATCGGCGGCACCTCCGGCTCGCCGGTGATCGACACGGCCACCGGAAAGGTCGTCGCCGTCAACAACACGGGCAACGAGAGCGGTGAGAGCTGCACCGTGAACAACCCGTGCGAGGTCGACCAGAACGGCACCGTGACGGTCCGTCAGGGCATCAACTACGCCCAGCAGACCTACACGCTCGTCCCCTGCATCGGCCCCGGCAACGTGATCGACCTCAACCGCGCCGGCTGCCTGCTGCCCAAGCCGTGACACCACCGCCCCGCCGCCCCGCCGCCCGAGCGCGGCGGCCGGCGGGGCGGCCACCCACCCGATCCCCCGGTACGACCCACCTCATGGTGAGTACGCGTACTCATCACGAGCGCCTCCCCCGCGGCGAGACTGTGTCCACCAGCGAGAGAGGCCAGCGAACCATGCAGCAGACCCGACGCCCCCGACCGTTCCGTCCCTCGGCCGGCGAGACGTCCACCCGCCCCACCGCCCTCCCCGCGCTCATCGCCGGGTCCCTGGCGGCCGCCCTCCTCCTGACGGGCTGCACGGGCCAGGAGCGCGTCTGCGGCTCCGGCCGCTACCCGGTCAAGGCGGTCGGCAACACCGACGGCCAGGACTGTGTCGCCGACGGCCAGGAGCCCCCGGAGGGCTACGTCCGCTACCCCGCCGGCATGGTTCCCCAGCACGTCGGCGACAAGTGGGACCGCCACTGGGGCACGATCGTCGTGGACGCCGAGGGCCGCCCGACCCAGCCCTGACGCGCACCGGCAGGGGGTCCTCATCCGTCGGCCCCGGCCTCCGGCCGCACCGCCGGCCGCCCCCGGGGGTTGCCGTGCCGAGCAGGCCCGACGCCTCCCTAGCCGACGCTCCCCCGCGTGTCAGTCCGCAATCTTCCGGGGTCTCCCGGACCCCGTCGCGTTGCTACCGTCCAGGCCTGCCGGACGCACCGTCACGCACGCGACCTGGAGGTCTCGTTGAGCGCGCAGCACCCCACCCGCAGGAGCATCCTCAAGACCGCCGGAGGCCTGTCGGCCGCCATGGCCCTGGGCGCCGGAGGCGTCCTCGGGACGGCGGCCCCCGCGTCCGCCGCCGGCGACGGCTTCGGCCTGCGGATCGTCGACCGCAACGAGGCCGACCACCGCATGTGGTACTACCGGTTCCAGACGGACGCGATCGGCTGGAACCCCGGCGTCAACGTGCTCCTGCCCGACGACTACCACTGGAGCGGACGCAGGTACCCGGTGCTCTACCTGTTCCACGGCGGCGGGACCGACCAGGACTTCATCACCTTCGACCGCGAGGGCGTCCGCGACTGGACCGCGGGCAAGCCGATCATCGTCGTCATGCCCGACGGCGGGCACGCGGGCTGGTACTCCAACCCCGTGAGCTCCAACGTCGGCCCGCGGAACTGGGAGCACTTCCACATCGCGCAGCTGCTCCCCTGGGTCGAGGCGAACTTCCGCACGTACGCCGAGTACGACGGCCGTGCCGTGGCCGGCTTCTCGATGGGCGGCTTCGGCGCGCTGAAGTACGCCGCCAAGTACTACGGCCACTTCGCCTCGGTGAGCGCCCACTCCGGCCCCGCCAGCCTGCGCCGGGACAACGGCCTCGTCGGCCACTGGGCCAACGCCAGTTCGGCGGCCCTGGACCTGAACGGCGGCACGATCTACGGGGCTCCGTTCTGGGACGAGGCCCGGGTCAGCGCCGACAACCCGGTGCAGCGGATCGAGAGCTACCGCCACAAGCGCGTGTTCCTGGTGGCCGGCACCAGCCCGGACCCGATCAACTGGTTCGACACCGCCAACGAGACCCAGGTCCTCGCGGGTCAGCGCGAGTTCCGCTCGCTCCTGGGCAACGCGGGCATCCCGCACGAGTGGTACGAGCTGCCCGGCGGCCACTTCATCCGCCACGACATGATGCGGCGCGACATCGACGGCATCATCGGCCGGCTCCGCAAGGCGTGAGCCGTACGCCCGTCCGTCCCGTCCGTCCCGAGACGATCGAGGGGAGGAGCGTTCCGTGCTTCCCGGACTCTCCCGCCGCGTGCTGAGCCGCGTCCTCGCGGCTGCGGCCGCACTCCTGCCGGTACCGGTGGCCGCGACCCCGGCCACCGCCGGGCCCGCCGGGGCCACCGGCCCCGTCCTGGCATGCCCCACCGCGGGTTTCGTGAGCCAGCCGTTCCACGCGGGCCACAACGGCGTCGACATCGCCAACGACGTCGGGACGCCGATCCACGCGGTGGCCGACGGCGAGGTGACCATCTCCGGGTACACCGGCGACTACGGCCAGTGGATCCGCGTCCGCCACCCGGACGGGAGGACGTCCGAGTACGGGCACATGTCCCGGCGGGACGTCTCGGTCGGCGACCGCGTGACGGCCGGTCAGCAGATCGCCCTGATGGGCGCCGAGGGCAACTCGGACGGTCCTCACCTGCACCTGCGGATCTGGGGGGACCTGTCGTACTCGTACGGCATCGACCCCGAGGTCTACCTGGCGGAGGGCGGCGTGATCCTGCCCTGCGTCCCGGGCAGCGGTCCGCGGCCCGCGCCCCTGGTGTACCCGGCGGAGTCGGGGCGGGTGGTGTCGGCGCGGTCCGCGGACGGACGCCTGGAGGTGTTCTCCGCCGGCGCCGACGGCGTCCACCACGCCTGGCAGCGGGAGGCGAACCGCGACTGGTCGGAGTGGGAGGCGCTCGGCGGGCCCGGTGACGCCCAGCTGGCGATCGCGCCCGACGCGGACGGCCGCCTGGAGCTGTTCGCGATCGACGGGAACACCTTCCGGCACCGCTACCAGCTCTCCCCGTCGGGCGGCTGGTCCGGCTGGGAGGACTTCGGCGGCGGCGGTCACGACATCGCGGCCGGTGTGAACGCGGACGGCCGCATCGAGGTCTTCGCCTCGGGACCGGCCGGCGTGTTCCACCGGTACCAACTGGCCCCGAACGGCGGCTGGTCCGCGTGGGAGGCGACGGGCGGCGGGCCCGCCGCCGGCCGCATCGAGATGGAGAAGTCGCCCGACGGCCGTCTCGAGGTGTTCGCGCTCAACGGCAGCTCCTTCCAGCACCTGTACCAGACCGCACCGAACGGGGGCTGGTCCGCCTGGGGCGACTTCGGCGTCGGCGGTCACGACCTCACCGTCGACCACAACGCCGACGGCAGGATCGAGGTGTTCGCCTCGGGACCGATCGGGGTCTTCCACAAGTACCAGACCGGCCCGACGAGTTGGTCCGGATGGGAGGGGACCGGCGGCCCCGCGGACGCACAGCTCAGCAGCGAGCGCACGGCCGACGGCCGCGTCGAGGTCTTCGCCATGAACGGCCGGACGGCCGTGCACACCTGGCAGACCGGGGTGAACGCGCCCTACGGCGCGTGGGAACCCTTCGGCGGGGGCGGCACCGAGGTCACCGCCACCTCCAACGCCGACGGCAGGATCGAGGTCTTCGGCACCAACCCCACCGGTACGTACCACATCTGGCAGACCGGTTTCGCGGCCTGGTCCCCCTGGGGCTGGGTCAACGGCACCGCGGGCCCCGGCCTCGACTGACGGTTCCCCGGGCCCCCTGTCCTCGGCCCCGGCCACCTGCGCCCTCGCCCGCCACCCGCCGCCGGCCTCTCGGCCCCTCGGCCCCTCGGCCCCTCGGCCCCTGGAGTGATTCATGCTTCCGATCAGCAGAAGGAACCTGCTCCGGGGCGCCGCCGGCGCGGGCGCGCTCTCGATCACCGGAGCCGCCCGCGCCGCGACCGCGACCGCCGGCGCCGTCCCGCCGCCCCGATGGGTCGGCGCGGGCCCCTTCGCCCGCGTGTACGACCCGTCCACCGCCGCGGGACCGCGCTACCTCAACGACCACACGCTGATCAGGGCCCAGGGCCGCTGGCACCTGTTCGCGATCGTCGGGGACGCCGCGCCGCCCGGCGAGTCCCCGGACAGCACGGCGGAGATCTCCTTCGCCCACGCCTCGGCCCCGGCCCCGCACGGCCCCTGGACCACCCACGCCGACGCGCTGACCGTCGATCCCTCCTACTTCGGCGAGGAGCACCTCTGGGCGCCGCACGTCGTCGAGGCGGACGGCAGGTTCCTGATGTTCTACGCCGCGGGCGGCGCGAGCGGCGCCGCGATCAACCTGGCCACGTCGACCGACCTGTTCACCTGGACCCGCGAGCCGTCGGGGCCGCTGTTCCGGGGGCTCGCGGCCCGTGACCCCATGGTCCTGCGGGTCGGCGGCGAGTGGGTCATGTACTACACCGAGCTGTCGGGCGCGGGCGGCCACCACGTCGTGGCCTACCGCAGGTCCGCCGACCTGGTGCACTGGAGCGAGCCGGGCGTCGCGTTCACCGACGCGAGCACGGACGCGACCGTCTCGGTCACCGAGTCCCCGTACGTCGTCGAACGGGACGGCTGGTACTACCTGTTCATCGGGCCGCGCAACGGCTACGAGGGCACCGACGTCCTGGCCTCGCGCGACCCGTTCCGCTTCGACCTCACCGGCGCCGCGGGCCACGTCCCCGGTCACGCGGTGGAGGTGTTCGCCGACGGGGAGACCTGGTACGCCGGCGCCGCGGGCTGGTTCGAGCAGGGCCTGCACCTCGCCCCCCTCCAGTGGCGGGACACGCCACCGCCCTGGCAGAGCCCGGACAATCCGGTGGCGGGCCTCGACGTGGCGGGCCGGCTCACGGTGCTCGCGCTCGACGCCGGCGACCGCTCGATGCTGCGGCGCGTCCAACTGGCTCCGGACACGGACACCTGGTCGGAGTGGGAGACCTTCGGCGGGCCGGCCGGCGCGGTCCCCGTGCTGGGGCGGAACGCCGACGGCCGCCTGGAGGTGTTCTCGCTCGCGCCGGGCGGCGTCAACCTGCACCACCGCGTCCAGCGGCCGGACGGCGGCTGGTACGGCTGGGAGGAGTTCGGCGGTCCGGCCGGCGCGGCCCCCGCCGTGGCCCGCGACGCCGAAGGCCGGCTGGAGGTCTTCGCGTCGAGCCCCGGCGCCTCCTCCTTCGCCCGGCGGCGCCAGCGGTCGCCCGGCTCGACGGCCTGGGACGCGTGGGAGCCCGGCTTCGGCGGGGCCGCGGGGGCTCCGCCGGTGGTCGCGGCCAACGCGGACGGCCGGCTGGAGGTGTTCGTCCTGGCGGCCGGCGGCGCCGGGCTCCGCCACCGCTGGCAGGAGTCCCCCGGCGGCGCCTGGACCGGCGCGTGGCACGCCTTCGGCACGGCGGCCGGCGCCGCGCCCCGGGCGGCCCGGGACGGCAGCGGCCGGCTCACCGTCGCCGCGATCGGCCCGTCCGGCGTGGGGACGTTCGCCCGGCGGCAGAGCGTGCCGAGCGGCGGCTGGGACGGCTGGCAGCCGCTGTTCGACTGGAGCGCCGCCGCACCGGCGTTCGCCGCCAACGCGGACGGCCGCCTGGAGGCGTTCTCCCTCAGCCCCGGCGGCGCCCGGCTCGTGCACCGCTGGCAGAACTCGCCGGGCGGCGCCTGGGATCCCGTCACCGAGTTCGGCGAACCCGGCGTGCGGCTCACGGCCACGCCGTCGGCCGCGCTCGACTCCACCGGGCGGATCCACGTCTTCGCCGTCGCTCCCGGCGGCCTGGTACGGACGCGGGTGCAGGCGTGGCCCAGCGGCGGCTGGCGGCCGTGGACGGCCTTCGGCGACCGCGCGGTCGTCCCCGTGGTGTCGGGCAGTCCCGCACTCTGAGTGCCCGCGACGCGGCCCTCCGTACGGATCCCGCCACCTGCGGGGAGCGTGGGGCGGGTCCCGCCGCCCTCACGAACCTCCCCGGATCGCCCCTTACCGACCTCCGGGCATGGTGACCTTGCCCACCTTGCGTGAGGGCGGCCGTCCGTCCGCGGCCGCGGCCCGAGGGTGCGCGGCACCGGGTCACGGCCGCGGACTCGTTGGGGCCTCCTCCCCGAGCCACTCGCCCGGGGGCGGGGACGCGGGCCGCCGCAGAGGGCGGAAATCGACATCAAAGCGCCGCCCCCGCCCGGTGCCCGGGTGGCCTGGGTCACAGCCCGGTGCCACCCGTCGGCGGGCGCCGCCGCGGGCCCCGCGGAGGCGTTCCGCGCCCCTCGGCGGCGGCCCGTCGGCGACCCGCGGCGGCGCCCGCCCGAAGTGGCCGAAGCACGCCGGTGAACTCCCCTGACCGGTCAGTATCGTTCCTCGTCCGACAACCGCGACGGGACGAAGAGGGGGACGGACCGCGATGACGCCGCCGCGCGACGCCGGCGACACCACGGAGCACGACCGCGCGGACCTGCTCCCACCCGGCCACCGGGTGGGCGACTGGGCGGTCACGGAGCTGATCGGCGCCGGGGGCTGGTCCACGGTGTACGCGGCACGGCCGGTCGAGGCCGCTCGGAGCCGTCCTGCCCGGGACCGGGGCGACGACGTGGCGCTCAAGGTCATGCCGACCGCAGGGCTCGCGCCGCGCCAGGCGCGCAGGATCGTGGAGTCCGCCCGGCGCGAGGTCGAACTAGCGCGCAGGGCCGGGCATCCCCGGCTGATCGGCCTGCGGGAGTCCTTCGTCCTGTCCGCGCCGGACCGGCCCGCGGTGGACGGCGCGATCGTGCTGGTCATGGAGCGGGCTGCGGGCTCCCTGCGCGAACTCCTCGACGCGGGGGTGTCCGAGGGCGAGCGCGGCGGTCTGATCGCGGGGATCTGCGAGGGCCTCGCCCACCTCCACCGGTCGGGCTGGGTGCACGCCGATCTGAAGCCGGAGAACGTGCTGCTCGGCCGGGACGGTTCCGTGCGTCTCTCGGACTTCGGCCTCGCCACGGAGCTGACCGGGACGCACGGGTACGTGCCTCCGCTCGGCACCCTGGACTACCTGCCGCCCGAGCGCTGGCGGGCGCCGCTCGGGGAGCTCGGCGTGCAGGTCCGCCCGAGTGCCGACATCTGGGCCCTGGGTGTCGTCATCCACGAGGTGTTCGCCTCCGGTGCCTCGCCGTTCCCCGGTGCCACGCCACTGGCGCGGGGCGCCGCGGTGCAGGAGTACGGCGAGGGGCGCGCGCCGCTGCGCATGGACCTCGCGGTGCCGCCGTTCTGGCGTGCCCTGGCCGCCGACTGCCTGGCCCCGACGCACGCGGCGCGCGCCCCGCACACGGCCGAGAGCCTGCTCGCCCGCATCGCCGCGCACGAGGGGACGCGCGGCGCCCGGGTACGAGGGGCGCGGAGCCGGGCCCGGAACGCCGTGCTCGCCGGTGTGCTCTGCGCGGGCGTCGGCGCGACCCTGTGGTCGGACGCGGTACGGGAGGACGGGTTCGCGGACCCGGACCGTGCGGGCGCGACCGTCGGCACGGTCCGGGTGTTCAACGCGGAGCGGGGCTGCCAGGACCGGGCCGACCGGGACCCGCAGTGCAGTCTGGGCCTGGCGATCGATCCGCTGCGACCGTACGCGGCGGGCAACGTCGTACCGACCCGCGTGTGGCACGGCGACGACCTCACCACCGACTGCCGGCTGTTCGACGGCCAGCCCGTCATCGACGAGGAGGACCTCCAGTCCACCCTCTGGTTCCGCGTCCGTCTCCCGCACGGTTCGGCGTACCCCGCCGCCTGGCTCCCCGCCGTGCGCACGAAGGACCGGCCCGCGCTGCCGGGATGCCCGCGCCCCGCGTCCGCGCGCTGACGGCCCCCGGTGACCGGCATGCCGGTCACCGGGGGCCTCGCGGACCGGGGGACGGGCCCCGGCTAGTCGATCGCCGGGCCGGCGTCGTTCAGCCAGCCCCATGCCGACCAGGTGGAGAAGCCGGTCTGCCAGCGGTGGTGGACGCCGGCGTGGCTGGTGCCGAAGACCTCGATGCGGCCGTCGG
>NZ_JNWK01000034.1 GCF_000716445.1 Streptomyces wedmorensis | reverse complement strand
ACCGCCGAAGCCGAACGGCTCACCGCCGAAGCGGTCGAGCTCATGGAGACGACCGAACAGGAAGCCCAGCGCCTCCGCGCCGAGGCCGAACAGGTCAAGATCGACGGAGAGGCGCACGCCCAGGCGCTGCGGAACGCCGCCCTGGCCGACGGCGAGAAGGTCCTCGACGACGCCCGCAAGGCCGCCGACAAGCGCCGCGCCGACGCCGCCGAACAGGCCGACGCCCTCATCGGCGAGGCGACGAGCGAGGCCGATCGGATCACCCGCGAGGCGGGCGAGCTGTCCGACGCGGTCACGGCGGACGCGCGGGCCGAGGCGGAGCGGGTCGCGGCGGAGGCGGCCGAGCAGGCCATGCGGACCCTCGCCGAGGGCGAGCGGGCCAAGGCCGAGGCGGAGGCCGCGGGCGCCGCGGCGCTGGCCGCGGCGCAGCAGGAAGCCGAGCGGATCCGTACCGAGTCGGAGCGGGTCAGGGCGGACGCCGAGGCGGCGTCCGAGCAGATGCGCTCGGAGGCCCGCGAGGAGGCGGACCGGACCCTCGACGAGGCGCGGGAGGCCGGTGCCCGGAAGCGTTCGGACGCGGCCGAGCAGGCGGACCAGCTGATCGCCAAGGCCCAGGAGGAGGCGCTGCGCGCCACCACGGAGGCCGAGTCGCAGGCGGACACGATGGTCGGCGCGGCCCGCAAGGAGGCCGAGCGGATCGTCGCCGAGGCGACCGTCGAGGGCAACTCCCTGGTGGAGAAGGCCCGTACGGACGCGGACGAACTGCTCGTCGGGGCGCGCGGCGACGCGACGGCCATAAGGGAGCGGGCCGAGGAGCTGCGCGGCCGCGTCGAGGGCGAGATCGAGGAGCTGCACGAGCGGGCGCGGCGCGAGACGGCCGAGCAGATGCGGACGGCCGGCGAGCGGGTCGACAAGCTGGTGACGGCCGCGACGGAGCAGCGCGCCGAGGCGGACGAGAAGGCCAAGGAGCTCGTCTCCGAGGCGAGTTCGGAGGCCAGCAAGGTCCGGATCGCCGCGGTCCGCAAGGCCGAGGCGCTCCTCAAGGAGGCCGAGCAGAAGAAGGCCTCGCTCGTCGCGGAGGCCGAGGGCATCAAGGCGGAGGCGGAGCGGATCCGGGCGGAGGCCGAGGCCGAGGCCGAGGCGACGGTCGCGGAGGGTCAGCGCGAGCTGGAGGTGCTGGTGCGCCGGCGCAAGGACATCAATGCCGAGATCTCCCGTGTCCAGGACGTGCTGGAGGCGTTGGAGTCTTTCGAGACCCCGTCAGCGGGTTCGAAGGAGGGGGTCAAGGCGGGCGCTTCGTCGGGGATCACTCGTTCGAGTGGCAAGTCCCAGGACGGCTAGCCACTCAAAAGGCTGGACATTCTCCAGATCAAACGGGCATACGCTCGATGACACGCCGCTTCGGCCCCTAGGATTCCCTCTAACACCTCACCGGTCTCATTCGACAGGAAACCCATGAGCGACACATCCTCCCCCTTCGGCTTCGAGCTCGTGCGGCGCGGTTACGACCGCGGTCAGGTGGACGACCGCATTACCAAGCTCGTGTCCGACCGCGACAGCGCCCTGTCCCGAATCACCTCGCTCGAGAAGCGCATCGAGGAGCTCCACCTCGAGACGCAGAACGCCCAGGCGCAGGTCACCGACGCCGAGCCGTCGTACGCGGGACTCGGCGCCCGGGTCGAGAAGATCCTCCGGCTCGCCGAGGAGGAGGCGAAGGACCTGCGTGAGGAGGCCCGCCGCGCCGCCGAGCAGCACCGTGAGCTGGCCGAGTCCTCCGCCCAGCAGGTGCGCAACGACGCGGAGTCGTTCGCGGCCGACCGGAAGGCGAAGGCCGAGGACGAGGGCGTCCGGATCGTCGAGAAGGCGCAGGGCGAGGCCAACTCGCTGCGCGCCGAGGCGCAGAAGGACGCGCAGTCGAAGCGTGAGGAGGCGGACGCCCTCTTCGAGGAGACCCGCGCCAAGGCCGCCCAGGCCGCCGCCGACTTCGAGACCAACCTGGCGAAGCGCCGCGAGCAGTCGGAGCGGGACCTGGCCTCCCGTCAGGCGAAGGCGGAGAAGCGTCTCGCGGAGATCGAGCACCGCGCCGAGCAGCTGCGCCTGGAGGCCGAGAAGCTGCGGACGGACGCGGAGCGCCGGGCCCGTCAGACGGTGGAGACCGCGCAGCGCCAGGCCGAGGACATCGTGGCCGACGCGAACGCCAAGGCCGACCGGATCCGTTCGGAGTCGGAGCGCGAGCTCGCGGCCCTGACGAACCGCCGCGACTCGATCAACGCCCAGCTGACCAACGTCCGCGAGATGCTGGCGACGCTGACCGGTGCCGCGGTGGCGGCGGCGGGCTCCCCGATCGACGACGAGCGTGCGGCCGGCGTTCCGGCCCAGCAGTCGCGGTAACGAGTCGACAGCACATCCGAAACCCCCTGTCATTCCGGTGGCGGGGGGTTTTGCGCGCCCGTAGGTTGTACGCATGATCGAGCTTGAGGGCCTGACCAAGCGGTTCGGGACGAAGACGGCGGTCGACCATCTCTCCTTCCGGGTGCGACCGGGCGTGGTCACCGGGTTCCTGGGGCCCAACGGGGCGGGCAAGTCGACGACGATGCGGATGATGCTCGACCTGGACAACCCGACGAGCGGGACGGTCCGGATCGACGGCAAGCACTACCGGGACCTGGCCGAGCCACTGAAGTACATCGGTGCGCTCCTCGACGCCAAGGCGATGCACGGCGGCCGCTCCGCCTACAACAACCTGCTGTGCCTCGCGCAGTCCAACCGGATCCCCGAGGCGCGGGTGGGCGAGGTGCTCGACCTGGTGGGTCTGACGCCGGTCGCGAAGAAGAAGTCCAAGGGTTTCTCCCTCGGCATGGGCCAGCGGCTCGGCATCGCCTCGGCGCTGCTCGGCGATCCCGAGATCCTGATGTTCGACGAACCCGTCAATGGTCTGGACCCCGAGGGAATTCACTGGATCCGCAATCTGATGAAGGCGCTGGCCGCCGAAGGCCGGACGATCTTCGTTTCCAGTCACCTGATGAGTGAAATGGCACTGACGGCCGATCATCTCATCGTGATCGGGCAGGGAAAACTGCTGGCCGACACGTCGATGGCGGATTTCATCCAGCAGAATTCCAGGAGTTTCGTGCGGTTGCGTTCGCCGCAGCAGGAACGCCTGCGGGACGTCCTCCACGGCAACGGATTCATCGTGGTCGAGGCGGGCAACGGGACCCTCGAGGTGGACGGGGCGACGACCGAGAAGCTGGGCGAGCTGGCGGCGGAGAACGGCGTCGTCCTGCACGAGCTGAGCGCCCAGCGCGCCTCCCTCGAAGAGGCGTTCATGCAGATGACGGCCGGTGCGGTGGAGTACCACGCGCACGGCACCGACGTACACGGCGCGCAGGCGCCCGGCCCCCGGTGGGGCCCGCCCCCCGGGTCGGACTCCGACCCCCACGCCCCGACCTCCGAGGGAGCCTGAACGATGGCAGCGGCATCCGCGGTCCTCCAGTCCGAGTGGACCAAGATCCGGACGGTGTCGTCGACCGTCTGGACGCTGGCGAGCGCCCTCCTCGTCACCGTGGCGATGAGCGCGGCGCTGTGCGCCCTGTTCAAGTCGACCTTCGACGATCTCAGCGAAGTGGAGCAGGCCACCTTCGACCCGACGTTCGCCAGCTTCTCCGGGATGATCCTCGGCCAGCTGGCGATGGTGGTCTTCGGTGTCCTGGTGGTCGGCACCGAGTACTCCTCGGGCATGATCCGCACCTCGCTCGCGGCGGTCCCGCAGCGCGCCACCTTCCTCTTCTCGAAGATCGCGGTGGCCGGCGTGCTCGCTCTGGTCGTGGGCCTGGCGACCAGCTTCCTCTCCTTCTTCCTCGGGCAGGCGCTGCTCGGCGAGCACCGCACCACCCTCGGCGCGGACAACGTGCTGCGCGCGGTGGTCGGCGGTGGTCTCTACATGGGCCTGATCGCGATCTTCTCGATGGGCGTGGCGACGATGCTGCGCTCCTCGATGCTGTCGCTGGGCATCCTGGTGCCGTTCTTCTTCCTGATCTCGCAGATCCTCTCGGCGGTGCCGAAGGCGAAGGAGGTCGCCAAGTACTTCCCCGACCAGGCCGGCTCCAAGATCATGCAGGTGGTGCCGGACGCGATGGGGCAGGAGAAGGCCCCGTACGGGCCCTGGGGCGGACTCGGGATCATGCTGATCTGGGTGGCGGCCTCCCTGCTCGGCGGCTACCTGGTGCTGAAGAAGCGGGACGCCTGATCCCGTAGGGGACCGCCAGGGAATCTCCCCGAGGTTCCCCGGCGGTTCGATTCCGCGTCGCCGGAACCGTCAACGGCTGGATAAGCTCCTAGCTCATACGGGGGGCTCCGGCCGAAGGCCGCCACGCCCCGACATGGATGCGACCGACCTGTCGATGGGGCTGGAGAATGATCGAGGCAGTCGGCCTGACGAAGCGCTACGGCGCCAAGACGGCCGTGTACAACCTTTCCTTCCAGGTGAGGCCGGGTGTGGTCACCGGCTTCCTGGGACCCAACGGGTCGGGCAAGTCGACGACGATGCGCATGATCCTCGGGCTCGACCGGCCCACCGCCGGGCACGTGACGATCGGCGGCCACCCGTTCCGGCAGCTGCCGAACGCGCCCCGGCAGGTCGGCGCGCTGCTCGACGCCAAGGCCGTGCACGGCGGGCGGAGCGCGCGCAGTCACCTCCTCTCGCTCGCGCAGCTCGCCGGCATCCCGGCGCAGCGGGTCGACGAGGTCCTCGGCGTCGTCGGCCTCCAGGACGTGGCCAAGCGCCGCTCCAAGGGCTTCTCGCTCGGCATGGGCCAGCGCCTCGGCATCGCGGCGGCGCTCCTCGGCGACCCTCAGGTGCTGCTCTTCGACGAGCCGGTCAACGGCCTGGACCCGGAGGGCATCCTCTGGGTCCGGAACCTGATGAAGAAGCTGGCCTCCGAGGGCCGGACCGTGTTCGTCTCCAGCCACCTCATGAGCGAGATGGCGCTGACGGCGGACCACCTGATCGTGATCGGCCGGGGGCAGCTGCTCGCGGACATGAGCGTCACGGACTTCATCTCGGCGAACTCCGCCGACTTCGCCCGGGTGCGGACCCCGCAGACCGAGCCGGCGCAGCGGGAGAAGCTGACGGCGGTCCTGACGGAGGCCGGCGGCCAGGTGCTGTCCGAGCCGGACGGGGCGCTGCGGGTGACGGGCCTGCCCCTGCCGAGGATCAGCGACCTGGCGCACGACGCGGACGTACGGCTCTGGGAGCTCTCGCCGCACCAGGCGTCCCTGGAGGAGGCGTACATGCGGCTGACGCAGGGCGCCGTGGACTACCGCTCGACCGACGACCGGCTCGCGCACCTCCAGCCGGCGCCGCACCCCGGGCAGCCGGGTTACGGGATGCCGCCGCAGCAGGTGGTGCAGGACGTGCCGCAGCAGGGCTGGTACGCCCCGCCGCCGCCCGGACAGAACCCGTACGCCGGTGCCCCGCAGGCTCCCGCGCCGGGTCCTTACGCCCCGCCGCCGGCGGCTCCGCCGGCCGCGGCGGTCCCCCCGTCGACCACCCCGCAGCCGAGCGACACCACCAAGGACGCCCGATGACCGCCCCCGCACACCAGCCCACTCAGGCTCCGTACGCGTACGTCTCCCCCATCCCGGTCCGCCGGGCGCACCTCGGTGACGCGCTCGCCTCCGAGTGGACGAAGATCCGCTCGGTGCGGTCGACGATGTGGACGCTCGGCGTCATGATCCTGCTGATGCTGGCCCTCGGCCTGGGGGTGGCGGCGATCGCGGCGGCGTCCCAGCGCGCGATGTCCGAGGACGGCCAGGCCGCGATGGTCGAGGAGTCGGCCCTCGGGTTCGGCTTCTTCGGGATGCTGCCCGCGGCGATCTGCGTGATCACGCTCGGCGTGCTCACCATCGCCTCCGAGTACGGCACGGGCATGATCCGTACGACGCTGACGGCCTGCCCCAGCCGGGGCCGGGTCCTGGCGGCGAAGGCGATCGTCTTCTTCCTGCTGGTCTTCACGGTCACCACGGTGACCGCGGCGCTGGTGGCGGTGGCGCAGGTCGCCATCGTCGGCGACATCGCGGCGGAGCCGACGGCGAGCGAGTGGCTGCGGGCGACGGCCGGGGCGGGCGCCTACCTGGCCCTGCTCGGGCTGCTGTCGCTGGCGCTGGGGACGCTGATCCGGCACTCGGCCGGCGCGATCACGGTGATGATCGGCCTGCTGCTGCTGCCGCTGGTGGTGGGCCTCTTCATGCTGTCGGAGGCGCTCGAGTCGGTGCGGGAGTGGCTGTTCACCTACGCCATCCCGTCGCAGATGATCGCGCTGTACAGCGACCAGCCGCCGTTCGGCGACGGCCCCGCGGGCTGGGAGCCGCTGTTCATCCTGGCGGGCGTCACGGCGGTCGTCCTCGGCGGCGCCTTCGCCCTGCTGAACAGCCGGGACGTCTGAGCCCTCAGTACTTCGGCGCGTTACGGGACCGCTGCACCCTGCTGGTGCGGCGGTCCTTCGCGTTCCAGCAGGCCTTGTGCCAGTGGCGCCGGTCGTCCACTCCCCCGTACTCCGGCCACGCGACCACGTGCGGGGCGCCGGGCGGGATCTCCTGGTCGCAGCCGGGGCAGCGGTAGCGCTTGCCGGGAGAGCTCGCACCGGCGACGAGCCGGACGTACCACTCCTCGCCCTGCCAGGTCTCCGTACGCTGCACACCGCCGTACCGGTCGCCGTGATCGCCCTGCGGCTGCTCGGGCTTCTCGCCGCCTCGGGAGCGGTTGTGACGCGGGGACACGGGCACACCTCACGGGGTCTGGGAACACGGACCGTTCCCTCCAGCCTACGGGCCGCGACGCGGTGCCCCGGGCCCCGTCCGGGACGGCTTAGCGGAAAATCGCAAGAACTTCATGAACGGCCGTTGCCTTTGGCACGTGTCAGACGTTGTTGCCATTGCGAGGGGAGATACGCGTCGGCCGCAAGGAGGCAGAAGGCGATGCGCGTGGGTACGTTCGTTCTGGCCGCCCAGTTCCCGGGCCAGGGGCAAGGAGAGGCGCTGCACCGTGCGGTGCGCACCGCCGAGGTCGCCGAGGAGGCCGGGCTCGACTCCGTCTGGCTGGCCGAGCACCATTTCGTGCCGTACGGGGTGTGCCCCTCGGCCGTGACCCTGGCCGCGCTGCTCCTCGGCCGCACCCGGCGGCTGCGGGTCGGCACGGCGGTGAGCGTGCTGCCGAGCGTCCACCCGGTCGCCCTGGGCGAGCAGGCGGCGCTGCTGCACCTGACCTCGGGCGGCCGGTTCACACTCGGGGTGGGCCGTGGCGGCCCCTGGGTCGACCTGGAGGTGTTCGGCTCCGGCCTCGCCGCGTACGAGCAGGGCTTCCCCGAGTCGCTCGACCTGCTGCTGCGCTGGCTCACCGAGCCCACCGTGGGCGCCCAGGGGGAACGATTCGCTTTCCGTGACGTGCCGGTGGTGCCGCGTCCCGACGAGCTGATCGACGGGCCGGCCCGCCCGGAGGTGGTGGTGGCCTGCACCTCGCCGAAGAGCGTGCGGCTCGCCGCGGAGCGGGGGCTTCCGATGCTGCTCGGCATGCACTGCGGGGACGAGGACAAGGCGGAGATGGTCGCGGCCTGGGCGCGCTGCGCGCGGGAGGCCGGGCGGGACCCCGACGAGATCGCGCGGATCGGCGCCGGCCACGTCTCGGCGGGGGTGGCGCAGCTCGCGGACCGCGGGCCGGACGCCGCCGAGGCGCTCGTGAAGGCGATGCCGGGCTGGCTGAAGCAGGGGCTCGACGCCCATGTGACGGTGGACGGCCGACACCGGGCGATGCGGGACCCCGTGGCGTACACGGAACTGTTGTGCGGGATGCACCCGGTGGGCACGCCGCGGCTCGCGGCGGACCGGCTGGCGGCGACCTCGGAGCGTACGGGCATCACCCGCTTCGCCCTGCTCGCCGAAGGGTCGGGCGACCTCGCGGCCACCGAGGAGAACGTCCGCAGGCTCGGCGCGGAGGTCCTGCCCCTCCTGGTGTGAGCTCCGGCACGGAGATCCTGCCGCGTCCGGTCGCTCCCCCGTGTGAGCTCCGGCCCGAGGGCCCTCGCTCCCGGTGAGTTCCGGCCCGGGGGCCCTCGCTCCCGCGGTGTGGGTTCCGGCGCGGGGGTCCGCCGTGAGGTGCGCCACGGCCGGGACCGTGCCGCCGCTCCGGCGTCTCCGGGTGACGATGCGCGTCGGCGCGCATCGATCGCGACCTCCCGCGACGCGGAGCGGCAGCACCGTGCCTCAGCAGTCGCGGAGTTCGGGCGACTGGTTGAGAAGCTGCCCCCGTACGGATGTGAAGCGGGCGAGCCGCTCGTCCACCGCCGGGTCGAGCGGGAACACCGCCACCCGGTGGCAGTTCTGGAATGCGAGACGCACCCCGAAGTGCCGCTGGAGCGCGCCACGGATGGCGTCGCTGGCGAGCGCGCGCAGCAGCTGACCACGTGCCTGCTCATTCGGCGGCGGCGTCTGGTTGTCGGCGAACTCTCCGCCGTCGACCTTCAGCTGGGCCACCAGAGAACTGATCATCTCCCATGCGTAGGGCAGGGAGGTCCGGACGCAGTCGACGAAGTCGGCTTCGTCGACCTCGCCTCGCTCGGCCTGTTCCAACAGTGCCGGTGAGACGTCGAGCGACATGGGTTCTCCTCTCGCGACCCCGCGGGCGGGGTCTTGCGGGCAGGGACGAAGGCCTGCCCGCCCGACACGCAGCGTGCACGGACGACGACCTCCAGCTTCCACGGTAAGCGCGCAGGTCTGACCGCACCAGGAGATTGGGAACACAACCGGCTGATAACCGACGGGTGTTCGGCTCATGACCGCACTCCGGCGCATCCCCGGGGCCCTTCGGGGCGTACCCGGCGGATGCCCGAATCGCGCGGAAGAGCGCCCGTCTTGTAGCGTTGCCGACCATGCGTCTCGTCATTGCCCGTTGCTCCGTGGACTACGCGGGCCGGCTCACGGCCCACCTGCCCTCCGCCCCCCGTCTGATCCTGGTCAAGGCAGACGGCAGCGTCTCCATCCACGCGGACGACCGGGCGTACAAACCGCTCAACTGGATGTCCCCGCCGTGCACCCTCAAGGAGGGTGCGGACGGCGATGAAGGCGTCTGGACCGTGATCAACAAAGCGGGCGAGAAACTGATCATCACGATGGAGGAGATCCTCCACGATTCCTCACACGAACTGGGTGTCGACCCTGGCCTGATCAAGGACGGCGTGGAGGCGCACCTCCAGGAGCTGCTCGCCGACCGCATCGAGACCCTCGGTGAGGGCTACACCCTGATCCGCCGCGAGTACCCGACCGCGATCGGCCCGGTGGACATCCTCTGCCGCGACGCCGACGGCGGCACGGTCGCGGTGGAGATCAAGCGCCGCGGCGAGATCGACGGCGTCGAGCAGCTGACCCGCTACCTGGAGCTGCTCAACCGCGACCCGCACCTCGCGCCGGTCAAGGGCGTCTTCGCGGCGCAGGAGATCAAGCCGCAGGCGAAGGTCCTCGCCACGGACCGCGGCATCGGCTGCGTCGTCCTCGACTACGACGCCCTGCGCGGCATCGAGGACGACAAGCTGCGGCTGTTCTAAGGCCCTGATCCGCCGGACAGGCCCTGGCGGCGGTACGGAGCGGCGGTACGGAGTACGGGGACGGCCCCGGGTGCGATGGACGCGCCCGGGGCCGTTCGTCGTCTCCGTACGGCGTTACGGGGGTCAGGCGGGGGTGTCGGAGGTGGAGGGGTCGCTGCCGAGGGTGGACGAGGCGGTGTTGACGGGGGCCCCGCTGGTGGATGCCGAGGACGAGGGCGAGGTCGACGGCGAACTGGACGACGGCGAGGGCGACGACGAGGACGGCGACGGCGACGAATTGGACGGCCGGGGCGACGAGGACGACGCGTTGGGCGGCCGGGTCGGCGTGGGCCGTCCGGTCGGCGGTGTCGTGTTCGACGACGGGGGTCCGGTGGTCGCCGACGGACTGTCCGAGGGGGACGCGGAGTCGGAGGCGCCCGGGCTCGCCGAGCCCGACGCGGACGCGCTGCCGGAGGCGGAGGGGCTCGGGGAGCCGGAGGCCGTGGGGGTGCCCGTCTCGCCGGGCTCGCCGTCGGTCGGCGGCTCGTCGTCGCTGCCGGCGCCGTCGCCGCCGCCGTCGGGCGCGCTGCTGTCGGAGGTGACGCTGTTGGTGACCGGTTCGTCGCCGTTTCCGGAGGTGGCTCCGAGGGTGACGACGGTGCCGAGGACGGCGACGAGGAGCGCGCCCGCGCCGACCGCGACGAGGTTGCGGCGGGCGCCGGCGAGGATGCCGCCCTTGAGGCCGGGGCGGCCGCCGTCCTCGGCGGTGTCGGGGCGCGTGATGAGGGTCGGGCCCTCGTCGGCGAAGTCGGGGAACGCGGGCATCGGGGCCGCGGGCCGCCTGGCCGGTCCGCTCGGCAGTGGAGCCGTGGCGGCCGACGGGCCGAGGGCGGGCCGGGTGGCCGGGCCGCGCAGGGCCGGGGTCCCACGCGGCGGGGAGACGGGCTCCTCGGCGCGGGGCGCGGCCGGGGTGCCGTGCTCCCCGGAGAGGTCGGCGACGAGCGCGAGGGCCCGTCGGCCGGCGACGGTGCCGCGCTTGTCGGCGAGGACCCCGCGCATGCCGATGGAGGCCTCCAGCTCGGCGCGGGCCCGCTCCAGGTTGCCCGCGCAGATCGCGAGGACGCCGAGTTCGTGGTGGAAGTACGCCTCCTCCGCCACGTCGCCGGTCAGCCGGGCGGACTCCTGCCCGGCCCGCAGCGCGCGTTCCCAGGCGCCCCAGTGCAGCCCGGCGGCGAAGGCGGGGGCGGCGGCGCGGGCGAGGAGGACGGCGGTGGCACGGTGCTCGGCGTCGTCCGCGGTGGCGGAGCCGGAGACGAGGGCGGACAGGGCGGCGAGCAGCGCGTCGGACTCGGCGGCCGCCCGGTCGGGGGTGACGGAGGGGTGGGCGGTCCACCAGGCGTAGTGCTGGGCGACGGTGTGGGCGCGCTCGGCGGCACCGTGCTCGTACCCGTGGGCGACGAGCTGGGTGAGGACCCCGGAGGCGAGCCGGTAGCGGGGGCCGACCGGGGAGAGCAGGCCGCAGGCCACGAGTTCGCCGAGGGCGGCGTCGGCGTGGGTGTCCCCGACGAGGGCCGGCAGGTGGGCCTGGTGCGGGAGCTCGCCGCCGAGGGCGACGGCGAAGCGCAGGGTGGCCTGGGCGGAGCGGCTGAGGCGGGAGGCGAGCAGGGCGGCCGGTGCGGCGCCTTCGCCGAGGCTCGGCAGCGGTATCTCGCGCAGCTCGACGTCGGGGTCGTCGATGCCGTCGAAGGCGGCGGCGGCGACGGCCGCGGCCGCTTCGGGGTCGGTGGGTCCGAAGGCCTCTTCGAGGGCGCCGAAGGCGTCGAACTCCGCGGGGGTGACGCGCAGCCGGTCGCGCTGGCGGAGCAGGGCTCCGGCCTGGACGAACCGCAGCGGCAGGCCCTCGGACTCGAACCACAGGTCGCCGGCCCAGTTGGCCTCGTCGTCGGTGAGGGTGCGGCCGGCGGCGCTCTCCAGGAGCTTGAGGGCGCCGCCGCGGCCGAGGCCTTCGAGGCGGAGTTCCTCGATGGGGGTGTCGGCGGAGGGGGCGGGGGCGTCGGGCGCCGCGGCGAACAGGAAGGCGCACTCGGGTGCGGCGTCGAGCAGCTCGTCGAGGGCGGCGCCGCCGAACTCCAGGTCGTCGACGACGACCACGGCGCCGATGTCGCGCACCAGGCCGAGGAGGGCGGTCCGGTCGGGCCGCTGCTCCGGGGCGTGGCGGACGGCGGAGAAGAGCTCGTGGAGGAGCTCGGTGGGAGTGCGGTGGTGGCCGGAGAGCCGGACGACGCCGTCGGGGGCGAGGTCGGCGCAGTCGGCGGCGACCGCGTCGAGGAGGGCGGTGCGGCCGGATCCTGCGGGGCCGGTCAGCCGGGCGGAGCGGCCGCGGGTGATGATCCCGGCGAGCCGTTCGCGTTCCTCGCTCCGTTCGAGGAGGGGCAGTACGGGCGCGGCGGGCCCGGCCGGTACGGGCGGGGCGGCCGCGCGGGTGACCTCGGCGCGCTCCTCGGCGGTGCGGGGGCGGGGGGCCTCGGGTTCCCGTCCCGGGGGGCAGGGCTCGATCTCGCTGCCGTCGACGGGGTTGACGGTGAGGAGGAGTCCGCCGGTGACGAGCTGGACGACACGGGCGCGCGCGGGGGCGGGCGCGGGCACGCCGCGGCCCTGGCGGGCCTCGTCACCCTCGGTGTCGTGCCCGTACTCCTCCGACCCACGGTTGATCGGGTCCATGGTGCAAGCCCCCAAGAAGCGGTGTCCGGTGCCCGCCGGATGGGTCCGTCAATGTGCAGGCGACCGAACCCTAGACCGTGGTCAGGCGCTCGGGAACAGGCGGGGTGCCCCGGAGACCAAGACGTCACGGTCTTGTGAGGATTGAGCGTGACGCCTGGTTCACACAGCTGCTTCACAGACGGTGACGGGCACGGCGGGTCACACCCGGGGCAGGGACTCCAGGGCGAGGCCGCCCTCGATGGCGAGGATGCGGTGCAGCTTGGTGGCGACGAGCAGCCGCTGCATCTGGGGCGGCACGCCGCGCAGGACGAGCCGCCGGCCGCAGCGGCCCGCGCGTCGGTGGGCGCCCATGATGACGCCGAGCCCGGTCGCGTCCCAGGAGTCGAGGCCGGTCAGGTCGAGCACCAGGTCGCCGACGCCGTCGTCGACGGCCGAGTGCAGGACCGTACGGGCGTCCGCCGCGCTCCGGACGTCGAGGCGGCCCCCGACGACCAGCTCGACATGGTCGCCCCTGATGTGCATATGCGCTCCCCGAGAGTGCTCCGTCTTCGCAACAACTGACTGCCGCACCGGCAGATACGTTGCGCCTTGTCAGCGAACCGATACCGAAATTCACCCCACGGGGTGAGGCGGGATGGTGGGTACGGCTCAGTACTTGTAGAAGCCCTGCCCGCTCTTGCGGCCGATGTCACCCGCGTCCACCATCCGGCGCATCGCTTCGGGCACCGCGAACTTCTCGTCCTGGGACTCGGTGTAGATGTTGTTGGCCGCGTTCACCAGGATGTCGATGCCGGTGAGGTCGGCGGTGGCGAGCGGGCCCATGGCGTGGCCGAAGCCGAGCTTGCAGGCGATGTCGATGTCCTCGGCGGTGGCGACGCCGGACTCGTGGAGCTTGGCGGCCTCGACGACGAGGGCCGAGATGAGGCGGGTGGTGACGAAGCCGGCGACGTCGCGGTTGACGACGATGCAGGTCTTGCCGACGGACTCGGCGAACTCCCGGGCGGCGGCGAGGGTCTCGTCGCTCGTCTTGTAGCCGCGGACGAGCTCGACGAGCTGCATCATCGGGACCGGCGAGAAGAAGTGGACGCCGACGACGGCCTCGGGGCGCTCGGTCACCGCGGCGATCTTGGTGATCGGGATCGCGGAGGTGTTGGAGGCGAGGACCGCGCCGTCCTTGACGACCTTGTCGAGCGAGCGGAAGATCTCGTGCTTGACGTCGAGGTTCTCGAAGACGGCCTCGACGACGATGTCGGCGTCGGCGACGGCTTCGAGCTCGGTGGTGGCGGTGATCCGGCCGAGGGCGGCCTCGGCGTCGGCCGCGGCGAGCTTGCCCTTGGCGACGAACCGGTCGTACGACGCCTTGATGCCGTCGGTGCCGCGGGTCAGGGCGGCGTCGGTGACGTCACGCAGGACGACGTCCCAGCCCGCCTGTGCCGAGACCTGTGCGATGCCGGATCCCATGAGTCCGGCCCCGATGACGGCGAGCTTCCTGGCCACGATGTTCCACCCCTTAACGCCTGTTCACTTCTGACTCTCCGGCGGAGATTAGCGGTCGCGGGGCGCCATGTGACCGCTAAGTAATGCGCGTCACGCCCTCTTTGACGGACGTCACACTCACGACACCCCTCAGCCTTCGCGCACGGCGTACGTCAGGACCTTCTCGCTCAGCAGCTCCTCGATCTCGTCGAGGAGGACGAGGGCCTCGCGGGAGACGGTGGTCGCCTTGCGCCCGGCGGTCATCTCACCGGTGATGTAGCCGACGACGGCGCTCTCGATCCAGGCGAGCTGGCCGCCGACGAGCAGCGGCAGCGGGTCGTCGGGGGCAGCGCCGGTCTCCTCCCGCAGGGTGGTCACGACGGCCTCGTGGACCTGTTCCCGGAGGTGGAAGAGGCGGGCCTTGAGGGTGGGCGCGTGCTCGATGACGTTCATGAAGGCGTCGAAGCCGTCCATGAGCCCGTACGCGGGCGACACGGCCCCGATGTCCTGGCGGAGCTCGCGCAGGACGGCCTGGGCGGCGGACTCGCCGCGGTCGCGGCCGCGGATCATCCGGGCGAGGCGCTGGGTGACGCCGTCCATCCGGTCCAGGAAGAGGTCCTCCTTGGCCGGGAAGTAGTTGTAGACGGTGTTGACGGAGACGTCCGCCGCCTCGGCGACGTCGGCGACGGTCACGGCCACGAAGCCGCGCTCCAGGAAGAGCCCGGTCGCGATGTCCGAGATCCGCTGCTTCGTCTCGCGCTTCTTGCGTTCCCTGAGTCCCTCGGCCATGCCCACATCCTAGACTCCCTGAAATTTTGAGCCCTCCAAAAATTTGGTGGCATTGCAAAATTGCAGTGACTCTGTTTTTGTAGTCGCTATGCCCATCATCAGTACGACCGGGCTCGCCCGGACCTTCCCCGGCAGGAACGGCCCCGTGGAGGCCGTCCGCGGGATCGACCTGACCGTCCGGCCAGGCGAGATCCTCGGACTCCTCGGCCCCAACGGCGCCGGCAAGACGACCACCCTCCGCATGCTCACGACCCTGCTCCCGCCCACCGCCGGCGCCGCCACCGTCGCCGGCCACGACCTCCTCAAGGACCCCGCGGCCGTCCGCCGCCGCATCGGGTACGTCGCCCAGTCCGGCGGGCTCGACCCCCAGGAGACGGTCCGCTCCGAGCTCGTCCTCCAGGGCAGGCTCCACGGCCTCGACCGCACCCGCGCGACCGCCCGCGCCGAGGAACTCGCGGCGGAGCTGCACCTCACGGAACTGCTCGACCGGCCGACCCCGGCCCTCTCCGGCGGCCAGCGCCGCCGCCTCGACCTCGCGATGGGGCTCACCCACCGGCCGGAGATCCTCTTCCTCGACGAGCCGACGACCGGCCTCGACCCCGGCAGCCGCGCCGACCTGTGGGCCCTGGTGCGGCGGCTGCGCGACGAATTCGGCACGACCGTCGTCCTCACCACGCACTACCTGGACGAGGCCGACGCGCTCGCCGACCGGCTCGTGATCGTGGACAAGGGCACGGTCGTCGCCGAGGGCAGCCCCGCCGCCCTCAAGGCCGAGCACGGCGCGGCCACCCTCCAGGACGCCTTCCTCGCCATCACCGGGCGCGGCCCGGCCCCCGTCGACACCACTCCCGTAGCCGTCTAGGACCCCTGATGCTTCTCCACGACAGCGCGCTGCTCTTCGGGCGCTACGCCCGCCAGACCCTGCGCTCCCCGTTCCAGATCTTCTTCGGCGCCCTGATGCCGCTGCTGTACCTGTTCCTCTTCGGGCCGCTGCTCACCGATCTCCCGCTGGGCCGCGAGGGCGACTCCTGGCAGATCCTCGTCCCCGGCCTGCTGCTCCAACTCGGGCTCTTCGGCGCCTCGTTCGCCGGATTCTCGATCATCCTGGAGAAGAACTGGGGCGTGTTCGACCGGATGCGGGTCACGCCCGTGAGCCGCCTCGCGCTGCTGCTCGGCCGGGTCCTGCGGGACGCCGCGCTCTTCGTCTTCCAGGCGGTGCTGCTCGTCCTGGTGGCCGTTCCCATGGGCCTCAGGGCGCCGCTCGCCGGGATCCTGATCGGCTTCGGCTTCGTCGCCCTGCTCTCCGCCGCGCTCGCCTCGCTCTCGTACGCGCTCGCCCTGAAACTGCGCACCCCGCAGGAGTTCGGACCCGCGATCAACACGCTCGCGATGCCGGCGATGCTGCTGTCGGGCCTGATGCTGCCGATGACCCTCGCCCCCGGCTGGCTGGACGTCCTGTCCCGCCTGATGCCGTTCCGCTATCTGGTGGACGCGGTCCGGGAGGCGTACATCGGCCACTACACGACCCCGGCCATGCTGTACGGGCTCCTCGTCGCCCTCGCGGTGACGGCGATCGCCGTGACGGTCGGCACACGGACGTTCCGGAGCGCCGGTGCGTAACTAGGCTGGTCCCATGGTCAATCTGACGCGCATCTACACCCGTACCGGCGACCAGGGCACCACGGCCCTCGGCGACATGAGCAGGACCGCCAAGACGGACCTGCGGATCTCGGCGTACGCCGACGCCAACGAGGCCAACGCCGCCATCGGCACGGCGATCGCCCTCGGGCAGCTCGACGAAGAGGTCGTGAAGGTCCTCGTCCGCGTGCAGAACGACCTGTTCGACGTCGGCGCGGACCTCTGCACCCCGGTGGTGGAGGACCCGAAGTACCCGCCGCTCCGCGTCGAGCAGGGGTACGTCGACAAGCTGGAGGCCGACTGCGACCGCTTCCTGGAGGACCTGGAGAAGCTCCGCTCCTTCATCCTGCCCGGCGGCACGCCCGGCGCGGCGCTGCTGCACCAGGCGTGCACGGTGGTCCGGCGGGCGGAGCGCTCCACCTGGGCGGCCCTGGAGGTCCACGGCGAGACGATGAACACCCTGACCGCCACGTACCTCAACCGGCTATCCGACCTGCTCTTCATCCTTGCCCGGACGGCGAACAAGGAGGTCGGGGACGTGCTCTGGGTCCCGGGCGGCGACCGCTGATCCGTCCTTCCGGACCGGTTCGCCGTCCTCGGCGGGAGCCTCGCCCTCCGGGGCCTTCTTCGGCCAGATCGCGTACGTGAGCGCGATCAGGCCGTGGATGCCGACCAGCCGCCAGACGCCTCCGACCGAGGCCTCCAGCTTCGAGGTGTCGCCGTCGCTGCCGACGTACCGGATCGCGGCGAGCAGGAGGGCGGTTGCCACGGAGGCCATCACCACCGAGCCGAGCCAGATCCGTCCCTCGTGGCGGGCGCGCGCCATGCCGTACTTCGGCGCCTTCACGGGCGGCGGGCCGCCGCCGAACCGGTGGGCGGCGTGGCCGTCGAGCCACTTCACCGTGCGGTGGCCGTGGCCCACGGTATAGCCGATGTAGAGGGCGGCGAGGCTGTGCCGCCAGGCCGGTTCCGCGCCGTTCTTGAGGTCCATCGCGGTGACGACGAGAAGCAGGATCTCCAGGAGCGGCTCGCAGAGCAGCAGAGCCATGCCCAGTCCGGGCATCCGTAGCAGGTAGCGGGCACCGAGTCCGGCGGCGAGCAGGACCCAGAAGCCGACCTCGCAGACGACGATCAGCGTGACGATCACGACGGTTCCCCTTTCCGTTCCCCCTCAGCGTCCCGTGGGATCCGGCCGCGTTCGTCGTCGCCGGTGACGAAGTACGCCTACATCCTTCGACGGAGGGACGGATCGGCCCGGACGAGGAGGTCGGGGCAGGTACGGGCGTGTTGGATGAGTACGTGACACTCCCCCGACCGCACCGCCTCGACCTGTTCATCGCCCTCTCTGGACTCGCCTGCGGCGTGCTCCTCTGGTCCTTCGGGCTGTACACGACGGGCGACCGCGTCCTCGACCAGCGGTGGGCGGCGCTGGTGCCGCTCGCGGTGATGGCCTCGATGGAGGCGCTGCGGCGGACCCTGCCGCATACGGCGCTGATCGTCGGGACGCTCGCGCTGGTCGCGGACCAGTTCACCAACGGGAACCTGCTGACGGTCCTGATGTTCACGGACATCGTCTACGCGGCCGTCGTGTACGGCTCGCCCTCCCTCGCCCGCCGTGTCCCGTACAGCACCGGACTGATCACGGTCGCCGTGACGGTCGGCTTCCTCGTCTGGTGGCAGAACGCGATCGCCCTGCTCATCGGAGTGATCACGGGCATGATCTCCTTCATGCCCGCGGTGACCGGCTCCATCGTGCGCAACCACCGGGAGGCCGCGGAGGCGGCCCGGCTGCGCGCGGAGCAGACCGCGCTCCTCGCCGAGATGGACCGGACGCAGGCCGTGGTGGCCGAGCGGTCCCGGATGGCGCGCGAGCTGCACGACATGGTGGCGAACCACCTGTCCGCCATCGCGATCCACTCCACGGCCGCGCTCTCGCTCGACGAGCCGGCCACCACCCGGCAGGCGCTGACCGTGATCCGGGAGAACAGCGTCGAGGGCCTCGCCGAGATGCGTCGGCTCATCGGGCTGCTGCGCGACAGCGGCGCGGACACGGAACCGGCCGCGGCGCCGACGCTCGCCGGTCTGGACGCGCTGGTGGCCCAGTCCGCGGCCAACGCCGGGCCGAGCGGCCTCGTCCTCGTCCTCGACGACACGCGGCAGAGCCCGGCCGCGCTCCCGGCGCCGGTGGAGCTGGCCGCGTACCGCATCGTGCAGGAGTCCCTGACGAACGCGCTCAAGCACGCGGCGCCCGGCGAGGTGCGGGTGGCCCTCGGCCAGGACCCGGGCGCGCTGTGGATCCGGGTGACGAGCCCGTACGGGGAGCGCCCCGGCCCGACCGCGCCCGGTTCGGGGGCCGGCCTGGTGGGGATGCGGGAACGGGTGGCGCTGCTCGACGGAGAATTCGAGGCGGGTCCGGTCACGGACGACGGGGGCCGGAAGACGTGGCGGGTCCGGGCGGAACTGCCCGTGGGCGCGAGCGACGAGGAGCGGGTGTGACGGTGCGGGTGGTGGTCGCCGAGGACCAGTCGGCGGTACGGGCGGGGCTGGTGCTCATCCTGGGCAGCGCCCCGGACATCGAGGTGGTCGGGGAGGCGGCGGACGGCGAGCGGGCGGTCGAGCTGGCGCGCGAACTGCGGCCCGACCTGGTCCTGATGGACGTGCAGATGCCCCGGATGGACGGCGTGACGGCGACGGGGATCGTGGTCGCCGAGGGCCTGGCGGACGTCCTGGTGCTGACCACCTTCGATCTGGACGAGTACGTGTTCGGGGCGCTGCGCGCGGGCGCGGCCGGCTTCCTGCTCAAGAACGCGGACGCGCGCGAGCTGATCGAGGCGGTGCGGACGGTGGCGCGCGGCGAGGGCCTGATCGCCCCGGCGGTGACGCGGCGGCTCATCGCGGAGTTCGCCGCGACCGGCCGCCCGCCGCGTACGGAGCGGGGCAAGGACCCGGCCGTGCTGGACGTCCTGACGCCCCGGGAGCGGGAGGTGTTGTCGGCGCTGGGCGGCGGGCTGTCGAACGCGGAGATCGCGGTACGGCTCGACATGGCGGAGGCGACGGTGAAGACGCACGTCAGCAAGGTGCTGGGCAAGCTGCGACTGCGGAGCAGGGTCCAAGCGGCCGTGCTGGCGCAGGAGTTGGGGGTCTGACCGAAGAACGGCGACGTTGGTCTGGACCTCTTGACGATTGGTCCAGACCTTCCTACGCTCGCGGGGCGCGCGCATCTTCACGGACCACCCCCACCTTGTCCGTCCGCAACTTGAGGAGCACCGTTGAGCACTCAAGCACCGACGCGCAGATCAGGGTTCAGACACCGGGCCGCCGCCGGCCTGACCGCCCTGATCCTGCCGCTGGCCGCCATGGTCGGCCTCGCCACCCCCGCCGAAGCCGCCACCTCGGCCACGGCGACCTACACGAAGACGTCCGACTGGGGCACCGGCTTCGGCGCCAACTGGACCATCAAGAACACCGGCACCACCACCATCAGCTCCTGGACCGTCGAGTGGGACTACCCCGCCGGCACCTCGGTCACCTCCGCCTGGGACGCCACCGTCACCAGCTCCGGCACCCACTGGACCGCCAAGAACGTCGGCTGGAACGGCACCCTCGCCCCCGGCGCCTCCGTCTCCTTCGGCTACAACGGCGCCGGCCCCGGCGCGCCCAGCGGCTGTAAGATCAACGGCGCCGCCTGCGACGGCACCTCCCAGCCGGGCGACAACCCGCCCTCGGCCCCCGGCACCCCGGTCGCCTCCAACATCACCGACACCTCGGCGAAGCTGACCTGGACCGCCGCGACCGACGACAAGGGCATCAAGAACTACGACGTCCTGCGCGACGGCACGAAGGTCGCCACGGTCACCGGCCTCACCCACACCGACCAGGGCCTGACCGCCGGCACCGACTACAGCTACACGGTCGTCGCCCGCGACACCATCGACCAGACCGGCCCCGCCGCCGGCCCGGTCGCCGTCCACACCACCGGCGGCGGCGGGGGCAACCCCCTCCCCAACGCCGTGAAGATGGGCTACTTCACCAACTGGGGCGTCTACGGCCGCAACTACCACGTGAAGAACATCGTGACCTCGGGCTCCGCGTCCAAGATCACCCACATCAACTATGCCTTCGGTAACGTCACGGGCGGCAAGTGCACCATCGGCGACGCCTACGCCGACTACGACAAGGCCTACACCGCCGACCAGTCCGTCGACGGCGTCGCCGACACCTGGGACCAGCCGCTGCGCGGCAACTTCAACCAGCTCCGCAAGCTGAAGAAGGCGTACCCGAACATCAAGGTCCTGTGGTCCTTCGGCGGCTGGACCTGGTCCGGCGGCTTCGGCCAGGCCGTGCAGAACCCGACCGCCTTCGCCCAGTCCTGCTACGACCTGGTCGAGGACCCGCGCTGGGCCGACGTCTTCGACGGCATCGACCTGGACTGGGAGTACCCGAACGCCTGCGGCCTCTCCTGCGACACCAGCGGCGCCGCCTCCTTCAAGAACATGATGCAGGCCATGCGCGCCAAGTTCGGTGCGAACAACCTCGTCACCGCGGCCGTCACGGCCGACGCCTCCGCCGGCGGCAAGATCGACGCCGCCGACTACGCGGGCGCAGCGCAGTACATGAACTGGTTCAACGTCATGACGTACGACTTCTTCGGCGCCTGGGCGGCGCAGGGCCCGACGGCCCCGCACTCCCCGCTCACCTCCTACGCCGGCATCCCGCAGGCGGGCTTCAACTCCGCCGAGGCGATCGCCAAGTTCAAGGCGAAGGGCGTCCCGGCCAACAAGCTGCTGCTCGGCATCGGCTTCTACGGCCGCGGCTGGACCGGCGTCACCCAGTCCGCCCCCGGCGGCACGGCGACGGGCCCGGCGGCGGGCACGTACGAGCAGGGCATCGAGGACTACAAGGTCCTCAAGAACTCCTGCCCGGCCAACGGCACCGTCGCGGGCACCGCGTACGCCCACTGCGGCACGAACTGGTGGAGCTACGACACCCCCGCCACCGTGACCTCCAAGATGAGCTGGGCCAAGAACCAGGGCCTCGGCGGAGCCTTCTTCTGGGAGTTCAGCGGTGACACCGGCAACGGCGAGCTCGTCGGCGCCATCAACACCGGCCTGAACTAGCCACCACGGGGAGACGCCGAAGCGGGGGACGGTGCAGCACACCATCCCCCGCTTCTCACGTACTAGGCCACGTTCACTCGCTGGCCGGGAGGCGCCGCCTCCAGCCAAGCCATGAAACCGGTGCGGGCGTCCTCGCTCATCGCGAGCTCCAGACGCACCCCCTCGTACATGCAGGGCTGGATCACCGCGTCGGAGAGCAGCGCGAGCTCCTCCTCGCCCTCCGGCATCCGGCGCTCAAGCGCCACGATGGACGAACGCTCCAGGATCCGGCGCGGGCGGGGCGCGTACGAGAAGACTCGGAACCAGGCGATCTCGTCACCGCTGTAGCGGGCGACGCCGTACACCCAGCCCTTGCCGGTCGGGTCCGGTTCGTCGGGGACGTCCCAGCGCAGGGAACAGTCGAAGGTGCCGCCGGCACGCTGGATCAGTCTCCGGCGCAAGCCGAAGACGAAGAGCCCGATCACCACCAGTGCGACGACCAGGCCGCACACGAGCAGAGCGAGGAACATCTTCACCGACCTCCTCGCTGCGTCCCGTAGCCGGCGCGACCGGCCGAACCGAATACAACCTGCATATGCATCGCCTCAGCCGCGGCACGTTCCGGAAGGTTCCGGACCGTGCCGCGGCTGAGGGCACTACCAGTCGGTGCGGACCGTCAGCGGACCGACACCGCGCGCAGCCGGACATCGGCGCGCCGCTCGGCGGCGGCGTCGGAGTCCGACTTCGCACGCTCCAGCGCGCGCTCGGCGCGCTGGGCGTCGATCTCGTCCGCCAGCTCGCAGATCTCCGCGAGCAGAGACAGCTTGTCGTCGGCGAACGAGATGAATCCGCCGTGGACGGCGGCGACGACAGTCCCGCCCTCGCTCGTACGGATGGTCACCGGGCCCGACTCCAGCACACCGAGCAGCGGCTGGTGGCCGGGCATGACGCCGATGTCGCCGGAGGTGGTACGCGCGATGACCAGGGTGGCCTCGCCGGACCAGACACTCCGGTCCGCGGCGACCAGCTCGACGTGCAGCTCAGCAGCCAAGGGTGGCTCCTCGGGTCACCACCCGGCGGTCGTGCCGGGTGTTGGGGTCAATTCTAGTGGGCGTGGTGAGGGGGGCGGGACGGATCCCACCCCCCTCGGGCGAGCACGGGGCTCAGGAGACGCCGAGCTCCTTGGCGTTGTTCTTGAGGTCCTCAAGGCCACCGCACATGAAGAACGCCTGCTCGGGGAAGTGGTCGTACTCACCGTCGCAGATCGCGTTGAACGCGGCGATCGACTCGTCGAGCGGAACGTCCGAACCGTCCACACCGGTGAACTGCTTCGCCGCGTGGGTGTTCTGGGACAGGAAGCGCTCGACACGGCGGGCGCGGTGGACAACGAGCTTGTCCTCCTCGCTCAGCTCGTCGATACCGAGGATCGCGATGATGTCCTGGAGGTCCTTGTACTTCTGCAGGATTCCCTTGACGCGCGTGGCGGCGTCGTAGTGGTCCTGCGCGATGTAGCGCGGGTCCAGGATCCGGGACGTGGAGTCCAGCGGGTCCACGGCCGGGTAGATGCCCTTCTCGGAGATCGGACGGGAGAGAACCGTCGTCGCGTCGAGGTGGGCGAAGGTGGTGGCCGGAGCCGGGTCGGTCAGGTCGTCCGCGGGGACGTAGATCGCCTGCATCGAGGTGATCGAGTGACCACGGGTCGACGTGATGCGCTCCTGGAGGAGACCCATCTCGTCGGCCAGGTTCGGCTGGTAACCCACCGCGGAGGGCATGCGGCCGAGCAGCGTGGAGACCTCGGAACCGGCCTGGGTGAAGCGGAAGATGTTGTCGATGAAGAACAGCACGTCCTGCTTCTGCACATCGCGGAAGTACTCCGCCATGGTCAGACCGGCGAGGGCCACGCGCAGACGGGTGCCCGGGGGCTCGTCCATCTGGCCGAAGACCAGCGCGGTCTTGTCGAGAACGCCGGCCTCCTCCATCTCGACCATGAGGTCGTTGCCCTCACGGGTGCGCTCGCCGACGCCCGCGAAGACGGAGACACCGTCGTGCAGCTTGGCCACACGGACGATCATCTCCTGGATCAGAACGGTCTTGCCGACACCGGCACCACCGAACAGACCGATCTTTCCACCCTTGACGTACGGGGTGAGGAGGTCGACGACCTTCAGGCCGGTCTCGAACATCTCGGTCTTGGACTCGAGCTGGTCGAAGGCCGGGGCCTTGCGGTGGATCGTCCAGCGCGGCGCGTCGGCCACGGTCGACTCGTCGGCGTTCAGCACCTGGCCCAGCGTGTTGAACACGCGACCCTTGGTGGAGTCACCGACGGGGACGGTGATGCCCGTGCCCGTGTCGGTCACCGGGGCCTGGCGGACCAGACCGTCGGTGGGCTGCATCGAGATGGTGCGGACGACGCCGTCACCGAGGTGCTGGGCGACCTCGAGGGTCAGCGTCTTGGTCGCGCCCTCCTCGGCCGGGTCCGGAACCTCGACGTTCAGCGCGTTGTAGATCTCCGGCATCGCGTCGACGGGGAACTCCACGTCGACGACCGGGCCGATGACCCGGGCGACGCGGCCCGTGGCGGCGGCCGTCTCAACAGTGGTCGTCATTACTTGTCACTCCCCGCGGTCGCGTCGGCCAGGGCTGCGGTGCCACCGACGATCTCGCTGATTTCCTGGGTGATTTCGGCCTGGCGGGCCGCGTTGGCAAGTCGGGAGAGGTTGTTGATCAAGTCTCCCGCGTTGTCGGTCGCCGACTTCATCGCGCGCCGCGTGGCGGCGTGCTTGGAGGCAGCCGACTGGAGCAGCGCGTTGTAGATCCGGCTCTCGACGTACCGAGGCAGCAGGGCGTCGAGGACGTCCTCCGCCGACGGCTCGAAGTCGTACAGCGGACGGAGCGTGTCCGTGTCGCCGGCCTCCTTCGCCACCTCGTCGAGGCTGAGGGGCAGCAGCCGGGCCTCGACCGCCGTCTGCGTCATCATCGAGACGAACTCGGTGTAGACGATGTGGAGCTCGTCCACGCCGCCCTCCGCCGTGTCCTTCTCGATCGCCTCGATCAGCGGAGTCGCGATCGTCTTGGCGTCGCCGTACGACGGCTGGTCCGTGAACCCGGTCCACGTGCCGGCCAGCTTCCGCTCACGGAAGTTGTAGTGCGCGATGCCACGACGGCCGACGACGTAGATCGTGACCTCGCGACCTTCCGCCTCGAGCTTCGCCGTCAGCTTCTCCGCCGCCTTGATGGCGTTGGAGTTGAAGGCACCGGCCAGACCGCGGTCGCTCGAGAGGAGCAGGACCGCGGCGCGGACCGGGTTCTCCGCCTCGGTGGTCAGCGGGTGCTTGTCGTTCGCACCCGTGGCCACCGCCGTGACCGCGCGCGTCAGCTCGGTCGCGTACGGAGTCGACGCCTGCACCTTGCGCTGCGCCTTGACGACACGCGAGGCGGCGATCATCTCCATCGCCTTGGTGATCTTCTTCGTCGCGGTGACGGATTTGATGCGACGCTTGTAGACCCGGAGCTGCGCTCCCATGAGTCAGGTCCCTTCCGTCGTCACTTCGAGACGTTGACGGCGGCAGGAGCGTCCTCGCCCAGCAGCTTGCCGTCAGAGGTCTCGAACTGCTTCTTGAACTCCGCGATGGCGTCACCGACGGACTGCAGGGTGTCGTCGGACATCTTGCCGCCCTCACGGATGGAGGTCATGAGACCCGAGTGGTTCTGGCGCAGGTACGCCAGGAGCTCGGCCTCGAAGCGGCGGATGTCGGCGACCGGGACGTCGTCCATCTTGCCGGTGGTGCCGGCCCAGACGGAGACGACCTGGTTCTCGGTCGGCATGGGCTGGTACTGAGCCTGCTTGAGCAGCTCGACCATGCGCTGACCGCGCTCCAGCTGCGCCTTCGACGCGGCGTCCAGGTCGGAACCGAAGGCGGCGAACGCCTCGAGCTCACGGAACTGGGCCAGGTCGACACGGAGGCGACCGGAGATCTGCTTCATCGCCTTGTGCTGGGCGGAGCCACCGACACGGGAGACCGAGATACCGACGTTCAGGGCCGGACGCTGGCCGGCGTTGAACAGGTCGGACTCCAGGAAGCACTGGCCGTCGGTGATGGAGATGACGTTGGTCGGGATGAACGCCGACACGTCGTTCGCCTTGGTCTCGACGATCGGCAGACCGGTCATCGAACCGGCACCGAGCTCGTCCGAGAGCTTCGCGCAGCGCTCGAGGAGACGCGAGTGCAGGTAGAAGACGTCACCCGGGTAGGCCTCACGGCCCGGCGGGCGGCGCAGCAGCAGCGACACGGCGCGGTAGGCGTCGGCCTGCTTCGACAGGTCGTCGAAGACGATCAGGACGTGCTTGCCCTGGTACATCCAGTGCTGACCGATGGCGGAACCGGTGTACGGCGCCAGGTACTTGAAGCCGGCCGGGTCGGACGCCGGGGCGGCGACGATCGTCGTGTACTCGAGCGCACCGGCCTCTTCCAGGGCGCCGCGAACGGACGCGATGGTCGAGCCCTTCTGGCCGACGGCGACGTAGATGCAGCGGACCTGCTTGTTCACGTCGCCCGAGCGCCAGTTGTCGCGCTGGTTGATGATCGTGTCGATGCACAGCGCGGTCTTGCCGGTCTGGCGGTCGCCGATGATCAGCTGACGCTGGCCGCGGCCGACCGGCGTCATGGCGTCGACGGCCTTGTAGCCGGTCTCCATCGGCTCGTGCACCGACTTACGGGCCATAACGCCCGGGGCCTGCAGCTCGAGGGCGCGGCGGCCCTCGGTCGCGATCTCGCCGAGACCGTCGATCGGGTTACCGAGCGGGTCGACGACGCGACCCAGGTAGCCCTCACCGACACCGACGGAGAGGACCTCGCCGGTGCGCTGCACCGACTGACCCTCCTCGATGCCGCTGAACTCGCCGAGGACGATCGCGCCGATCTCGCGCTCTTCGAGGTTCAGGGCGAGACCGAGGGTCCCGTCCTCGAACTTCAGCAGCTCGTTCGCCATGGCCGAGGGAAGACCCTCGACCTTCGCGATACCGTCACCGGCCAGGCTGACCGTGCCGACCTCCTCGCGCGAGGCCGCGTCCGGCTGGTACGACTGGACGAAGTTCTCCAGTGCGTCCCGGATCTCCTCCGGCCGGATCGTGAGCTCCGCCATCTGGGTTCCCTGCTCTCCTTGTTGGGCCCGAAGTTTCTTAAGGGGTCTGGGGGCCGACCCCCAGGAATCTTCTGCAATCTCTGCACGGCCCAACCGGGCCGCTGGTGATGCTGTGTAGCTGTGTGCTGCGGTGGCTGCCGTCAGCCGGCCAGTCGGCGGGTCGCCTCGTCGAGGCGCTCGGCGATGGAGCCGTTGATGACCTCGTCGCCGACCTGCACGGTGATCCCGCCGAGGACCGCGGGGTCCACGTCCAGGTTCAGGTGCATCTGGCGGCCGTACAGCTTGGCCAGGACGGCACCGAGGCGCTGCTTCTGCTGGTCGGACAGCGGCACCGCCGAGGTGACGACGGCGACCATCCGGTCCCGGCGCGCCGCGGCGAGCTTGGACAGGGACTCGAGTCCCGCTTCCAGGCTACGTCCCCGGGGCTGGGTCACCAGACGGACGACCAGGCGCTCGGTCGACGCGTGGGCCTTGCCGCCGAGCAGGCTGCGGAGCAGCTCGCCCTTGGCGGTGGCCGTGGCGGCCTTGTCCGTCAGCGCGGAGCGGAGCTCGTTGCTGGAGGACACGATCCGGCCGAAGCGGAACAGCTCGTCCTCGACGCTGTCGAGCGCGCCCGCCTTCTGCGCCGCGGTGAGGTCGGCGATGTTCGCCAGTTCCTCGGTCGCGTCGACCAGGTCACGCGAACGCGACCAGCGGGAACGCACCATGCCCGAGACCAGGTCGACGGTCGCGCCGCCCACCTGACCGCTCAGGAGTCGCTGCGCGAGCTCGGCCTTGGCCTCACCCGACTGTGCGGGGTCGGTCAGGACCCGGCGCAGCGACACCTCGCGGTCGAGCAGCGTGGTGACGGCGGCCAGCTCGTCCGCGAGCTTCGTCGCGTCGGCCGACGTGTTGTCGGTCAGCGCGTCGAGGGACTCACGGGCGGCGGCCAGTGCCTCGCGGCTCGCTCCGTTCATCGGACGGCCTCGGCCTTCTCCTCGAGCTCTTCGAGGAAGCGGTCGATCGTGCGGCTCTGGCGGGCGACGTCCTCGAGGGACTCGCCGACCAGCTTGCCGGCCAGGTCGGTGGCGAGCTTGCCCACGTCCTGACGCAGCGACGCGGACGCGGCCTTGCGGTCGGCCTCGATCTGCGTGTGGCCGGCCGCGATGATCTCCTCGCGCTGGCGCTGGCCCTCCGCCTTCATCTCCTGGATGATCGCGGTGCCCTGCTCCGTCGCCTCCTGGCGAAGACGCGCGGCCTCGTGGCGGGCCTCGGCGAGCTGGGCCTTGTACTGCTCCAGCACACTCTGAGCCTCGATCTGGGCCGACTCGGCCTTCTCGATGCCACCCTCGATGGCCTCGCGGCGCTCTTCCAGAACCTTGTTGATGTTCGGGAGGAGCTTCTTGGCGAGGAAACCGAAGACGATGACGAAGGCGATCAGGCCGATGACGAGCTCGTCGAGATGCGGGATGAGCGGAGGCTGCTCCTCCGCCGCTGCCGCAAGAAGCAGAGCGTTCACATCAGTGCCTTCCGTAAAAGTTGGGCTGTCGGTCCGGCTTACTTGTAGACGAAGCCCATGACGATGCCGATGAGGGCGAGCGCCTCACAGAACGCGAAACCCATGATCTGGTTGGTACGGATCAGGCCGGCCGCCTCGGGCTGACGGGCGAGGGCCTGGGTGCCGTTACCGAAGATGATGCCGACGCCGACGCCGGGGCCGATGGCCGCGAGGCCGTAGCCGATGGAGGCGACGTTTCCGTTGACGGCGGCGAGAGTCTCGAGAGCGGACATGCCGGTTCTTCCTTCTCTTTCAAGGACCCGGTGGGGGTTGGCCACCGGACGACTGTTGGTTTGGGGGGTGGTGCTGCCGGTCAGGGCCGGACTCAGTGGTGCTCGGAGAGCGCGCCCTGGACGTAGCTGCAGGCCAGGAGGACGAAGACGTACGCCTGGACGGCCTGGATGAAGAGCTCGAAGGCGGTCATCACGAGGACCATCACGAACGAGGCGCCGGCGTAGACGAAGCCCAGGCCGTTCATGAGGTACCAGGTGGCAAGCGAGAACATCACGATGAGCAGGTGACCGGCGAACATGTTCGCGAACAGTCGGACCGCGTGCGTGAAGGGCCGGATGAGCAGGTTCGAGAAGAACTCGAGGACGACGACGAGCGGCAGGATCGGGCCGAGCGACTTGTCGTAACCGACGATGTTCTTCCAGCCGCCGACGAAGCCGTGCTTCTTGAAGGTCAGCGAGACCCAGAGCACGTAGACGATCAGCGCGAGTGCGGCCGGGAAGGCGATCAGCGAGGTGACCGGGAACTGGGCCAGCGGGATGATCGACCAGAGGTTGAGCATCCACACGAAGAAGAACAACGACACCATCAGCGGGACGTACTTCTCGCCGTCCTTCTTGCCGATGATCTCGTAGACGATGCCGCGGCGCACGAAGTCGTAACCGGCCTCGCCGACCATCTGCATCTTGCCGGGGATCAGCTTGGGCTTGTTGAAGGCGGCCCAGAAGAACCCGACGACCACGAGCGAACCCAGGATGGCGAGCAGCATCGGCTTGGTGAAGTCGAAGCCACCCACGGAGAAGATGGGCTCGTACATGAACGTGTGCAGGCCCGGCGCCGGGAAGCCACATCCGGTGAAGATGTGGCAATCCGGGTCGAAGGCAAGCGTCTGGTCAGCACTCACCGCGGGCTCCTTCAGCGTGGCGCATAGGTACGGCAACCTCGTTGTGTCGGCGCGGCACGCAGCCGCGGGTCGGCACTGGACTGGTCTTACGGATAAGGGGGCGGCGGTTCGGCATCGAGCCTCGCGCTGGGACAGGCGTCTCGGATGCCCGCGCCCGCAGTGCCGCAGTTGGCACCGGACGATAGCAGGAAGCCGAACGCGGCTTTATCCCGGCCCTACCCTTCACTGCTTCGACCCCGACTTCTCGGGCTCGACATACATGATCTTGGCCTTCATGTAGGCGCGTGCCTGCGCGGCGACCCACACCACGGTCGTCGCCAGAAGGGTGAAGGCGAAGGCCTTGAAGTCGAACAGCGTCGTGTCCTTGAACAAGGCCAGGAAGATGAAGAGCAGCAGCAGTTGGGCTGTGTAGAGCATGAGCCCCATGGCCTGGAAAAGCTGCGGCAGCGACTTAGCCGTCCGCTGGAGCACCACGAGTCCCACACCCATGAAGAGGATCACGACCAGGGTGCCGGCGACGGCGCCGAGCGCACCCTTGCCACCGGCGACCACCCCACTGACGACCGTGGCGATGACGCCGACGGCAGCGGTGGGTACGGCGGTGTGCAGCAGGGTGCGTGCGTCGTTGGACGGCATGGCGGTGTCTCCGCTTTTGATGGAGGGGGCGATGGTGTCGTCATGGACGAGCGTAAGCCCGGTCCGAGGTGGGTCTCGGGGCCAACAGACCGTCGCACTACGGTCTTTCGGCACTGTCGCCGGGTCTCGTGAACGGTATCACAAACTATTTGAATAGGTCTTTACCCATAAGGTGTGCCAACCGTCACACATGAGTGTGATGGCGCGCGTGTGTGCGCGACACGGGGGCATTCCGTCTGGTAATGGCCGCGAATGCGGCTTTCGTCAACTCGGCGTTCCGGCCTTCCGCCGGTCGGGGAAGCGCGCGCGGTTGCCGATGGCGGTGGCGCCGTTGATCCCCGCGGGCACCGGAATCCGCTCCTCCTCGACCTCCGGGACCTCCACGACGGGCTCGGGCACGGAAATCCGCTTGCGCCGGCGGTAGCGGGGCGGCACGACGGATTCCGCCCAGCGGGGCGCGCGCGGGGAGAACCGCGGCAGCAGGAGCAGCACGAGGCCGATGGCGCTCAGCGCGACGACGCCGAGGACGATCCACATCGAGGTCGAGTGCACCGAGTAGGCCAGCGTCCCGAAGGCGATCAGGGCCGACCAGAAGTACATGATCAGCACCGCCCGGCTGTGCGAGTGCCCGATCTCCAGGAGCCGGTGGTGCAGGTGGCCGCGGTCGGCGGCGAACGGCGACTGGCCCTTCCACGTACGGCGCACGATCGCGAGGATCAGGTCCGCCATCGGGATCGCGATGATCGTCAGCGGCAGCACGAGCGGGATGAAGACGGGCAGGGCGGCGTGCGTGGCCTCGCGGGTCGAGCCCTCGAACAGCTTCAGCACGTCGGGGTCGACCTGCCCGGTGATCGAGATCGCCGAGGCCGCCAGGATCAGGCCGATCAGCATCGAACCCGAGTCGCCCATGAAGATCCGCGCCGGGTGCATGTTGTGCGGCAGGAAGCCCAGGCACATGCCCATGAGGATGGCGGCGAAGAGCGTCGCGGGGGCGGCCGCCTCGATCGTGTAGCCGTACCAGAGGCGGTACGCGTACAGGAAGAAGGCCGCGGCGGCGATGCAGACCATGCCGGCGGCGAGACCGTCGAGGCCGTCGACGAAGTTCACCGCGTTGATGGTGAGGACGACCAGGGCCACCGTGAGGAGCGTGCCCTGCCAGGGGGTGAGGGCGACCGTGCCGATGCCCGGGATCGGCAGCCACAGGATCGTCAGACCCTGCGCGACCATCACGCCGGCGGAGATCATCTGCGCGCCCAGCTTGATCAGCGCGTCCAGCTCGAACTTGTCGTCGAGGACGCCGATCAGCCAGATCAGCGCGGCGCCGGACAGCAGCGCGCGGGGCTCGTTGGACAGCTCGAAGACGCTGCCGAGGTTCTGCAGGTGCGCGGCGACGAGGAGTCCCGCGCACAGCCCGAAGAACATGGCGATGCCACCGAGCCGCGGAGTCGGTTCTCGGTGTACGTCGCGGGCGCGGATCTCCGGCATCGCCCCGGTCGCGATGGCGAACTTCCGCACCGGACCGGTGAGCAGATAGGTCACCGCGGCCGTGACACAGAGCGTCAGCAGGTAATCACGCACGGGCTGCCCCACAGGAATCGCTGGCCATCTCAGCCCCACACCCTAGCCGTGCCGTCCATGTGGTCTGAGACATCGGGGCCACCCGAACGGTTGCGGACGGCCCCCGGTCAGCGTCCATACGGGGGAAATCGGCCGGTCAGCTCACGTACTTCCGCCCGTACCCTGGCCGTCTCCGCGGCGTCATCCCGCAGGGCCACGGTGAACAGCGCGGCGATCCTGGCCATCTCCGGGGCGCCCATCCCCTGCGTGGTGACGGCGGCCGTGCCGAGCCGGATCCCGCGGCCCTCGCCGTAGGGCAGGGCACAGGTGTCGAGCACCATGCCGGCGGCGGCGAGCCGGGCCCGGGCCGTGCGTCCGTCGATGCCGAGCGGGGAGGGGTCGGCGGTGATCAGGTGGGTGTCCGTGCCGCCGGTCGTCAGCGCGAAGCCCTCGGCGGCGAGCGCGGCGGCGAGCACCTTCGCGTGTTCCACCACCTGATGGGCGTACGCGGTGAACGCCGGGGTGGACGCCTCGCCGAAGGCCACCGCCTTCGCCGCGATCGTGTGCATCTGGGCGCCGCCCTGGGTGAACGGGAACACCGCGCGGTCGATCCGCCCCGCCAGCTCCTCCCCGCACAGGATCAGGCCGCCGCGCGGGCCGCGCAGCACCTTGTGGGTGGTCGCGCAGACGACGTCGGCGTACGGGACGGGGCTGGGGGCCGCTCCCCCGGCGACCAGGCCGATCGGGTGCGCCGCGTCGGCGATGAGGTAGGCGCCGACCTCGTCGGCGATCTCGCGGAAGACCTCGTAGTCGAGGTGGCGGGGGTACGAGATCGAGCCGCAGACGATCGCCTTGGGGCGGTGGTGGCGGGCGAGCGCGGCGACCTGCTCGTAGTCGACGAGCCCGGTCTCGGCGTCGACGCCGTACGGCACGAAGTCGAACCAGCGGCCGGAGAAGTTGGCGGGCGAACCGTGCGTGAGGTGCCCGCCGTGGTCGAGCCCCATCGCCAGGACCGTGTCACCGGGCCTCAGGAGGGCCGCGTACGCCGCCAGGACGGCCGAGGAGCCCGAGTGGGCCTGGACGTTCGCGTGGTCGGCTCCGAAGAGCGCGGTGGCCCGTTCCACGGCGATCCGCTCCGCCGCGTCGACGTACTCGCAGCCGCCGTGGTGACGGGCCCCCGGATACCCCTCGGCGTACTTGTTGGCGAGCGGCGACCCCAGCGCCGCCAGCACCGCCGGCGACGTGAAGTTCTCCGCCGCGATCAGCTGCAGACTGTCCGCCTGCCGCCGCACCTCCCCCAGCAGCACGTCGGCGATCTCCGGGTCCTGCCGGCGCAGGACGTCGAGATCCTCATCGGGGGGCGCGGTGACGGACATGGCTGACTCCGGACGGTGCAGGGGTGTCAGCACCAATGTAGGCACCCCCACCCCGCCCCGCCCGTCGAAGCCCGCGCCCTCAGCGCTTCGCCGAGACTCCGGTGAGGGCCGTGACGACCGGGTCGAGGGCCTGGTTGATCTCGTCGCCGATGGAGCGGAAGAAGGTGATGGGGGCGCCGTAGGGGTCGTTGACCTCGTCGGCGTCGACGGAGGGGGCCAGGAGCCACCCGCGTAGAGCCGCGGCGGCGCGGACCAGGGCCCTGGCGCGTTCGACCATGCCCTCGTCGTGGGCGTCCGGCAGGGTGGCCGGGTCGATGGCGCGGACCAGGCGGGTGAACTCCTTCAGGGTGAAGGTGCGCAGTCCGGCCGAGTGGCCCATGGAGATGACCTGGGCCCGGTGGTCGCGGGTCGCCGTGAGGACGAGGTCGGCGCGGATGACGTGCTCGTCGAGGAGCTCGCGTCCCACGAAGCCGCTGTAGTCGGCGCCGAAGTCGGCGAGGACCAGCTCGGCGTTGGCCTCCATGGGGGCGCCCTCGTGGCCCCAGGTGCCGGCGCTCTCCACTATCAGGCCGCCGCCGAGGGGATCGCCGAGGCGGTCGCTCAGGGCGTGGCGGGTCAGCCGCTCGGTGATCGGCGAGCGGCAGACGTTGCCGGTGCTGACGTGGAGGATGCGGAAGGTGCTGCTGTCGTCGAACCCCGCTATGCCACGCCCCTCAGGGGCGGTCAACTGGCCACCTCGAGGTCGGGTACGACCTTCCGGAGCTCCTCCGGGGACAGTGCGCCCTCGCGCAGCAGCACCGGCACCTTGCCCGTGACGTCGACGATGGACGAGGGGACGATGCCGGGCGTCTTGCCGCCGTCGAGGTAGACGGAGACGGAGTCGCCGAGCATCTGCTGGGCCGCGTCGCAGTCCTCGGGGGACGGGTGGCCGGTGAGGTTGGCCGAGGAGACGGCCATGGGGCCGACCTCGGTGAGCAGCTCGATGGCGACCGGGTGCAGCGGCATGCGGATGGCGACGGTCCCGCGGGTGTCGCCGAGGTCCCACTGGAGGGACGGCTGGTGCTTGGCGACGAGGGTGAGCGCGCCCGGCCAGAAGGCGTCGACGAGTTCCCAGGCCTGCTCGGAGAAGTCGGTGACCAGGCCGTGGAGGGTGTTCGGGGAGCCGATGAGCACGGGCGTGGGCATGTTGCGGCCCCGGCCCTTGGCGGCGAGCAGGTCCGCGACGGCCTCGCTGCTGAAGGCGTCCGCCCCGATCCCGTACACGGTGTCGGTGGGCAGCACGACCAGCTCGCCCCGGCGGACGGCGGACGCGGCTTCGCGCAGACCGGTCACGCGGTCGGTCGCCTCGTTGCAGTCGTATCGCCGTGCCATCAGTTCCCGGCCTCCTCGTTCGCGTGCTGCTTGGTCATGGCATTGCCTTGCGGGCGGTCGCGAAGCGCGGCCGGTTGTTCAGGTCCGGGTGGTCGGCGGCGTCGGCCCAGCCGGCCTCTTCGTTGAAGATCCACGGCACCTGCCCGCCCTGGGTGTCCGCGTGCTCGATGACGACGAGGCCACCGGGGCGCAGCAGCCGGTGGGCGGTGCGCTCGATGCCGCGGATGGTGTCGAGGCCGTCCTCGCCGGAGAAGAGGGCCATCTCCGGGTCGTGGTCGCGGGCCTCGGGTGCCACGTACTCCCACTCGGTGAGCGGGATGTACGGCGGGTTGGAGATGACCAGGTCGACCTGGCCGTCCAGGTCCGGGAGGGCGCCGAGCGCGTCGCCCTGGTGGACGGTGACGCGGGAGCCCTCGGCGTTCTTGCGGGTCCAGACGAGGGCGTCGTCGGAGAGCTCGACGGCGTGCACCCGCGAGCGCGGCACCTCCTGGGCCATGGCGAGGGCGATCGCGCCGGAGCCGGTGCACAGGTCGACGATGAGCGGTTCGACGACGTCCATGGCGCGTACGGCGTCTATGGCCCAGCCGACGACCGACTCGGTCTCGGGGCGGGGCACGAAGACGCCGGGGCCCACCTGGAGCTCCAGGTAGCGGAAGAACGCCCGGCCGGTGATGTGCTGGAGCGGTTCGCGGGCCTCGCGGCGGGCGACCGCCTCCCAGTAGCGGGCGTCGAAGTCCGCGTCCTTGACGTTGTGCAGCTCCCCCCGCTTGACGCCGTGCACGAACGCGGCGAGCTCCTCGGCGTCGAAACGCGGTGAGGGAACGCCGGCGTCGGCCAGCCGCTGGGTGGCCTGGGCCACCTCGGCAAGCAGCAGGTTCACGCTGGTCCTCCGTGGTGCGGGGGTGGGGCTTACGGAACTTACGCCGCGGCGAGCTTGGCGGCGGAGTCGGCGTCGACGCAGGCCTGGATCATGGAGTCCAGGTCGCCGTCGAGGACCTGGTCCAGGTTGTACGCCTTGAAACCGACGCGGTGGTCCGAGATCCGGTTCTCCGGGAAGTTGTACGTGCGGATCTTCTCGGACCGGTCGACCGTGCGGACCTGGCTGCGGCGGGCGTCGGCGGCCTTCGACTCGGCCTCCTCCTGGGCGGCGGCGAGCAGCCGCGAGCGCAGGATGCGCATGGCCTGCTCCTTGTTCTGGAGCTGGCTCTTCTCGTTCTGGCAGGAGGCGACGATGCCGGTCGGCAGGTGGGTGATGCGGACGGCGGAGTCGGTGGTGTTGACGGACTGGCCGCCGGGGCCCGACGAACGGTAGACGTCGATGCGCAGGTCGTTGGCGTGCACCTCGACCTCGACCTCCTCGGCCTCGGGCGTGACGAGCACGCCGGCGGCGGAGGTGTGGATGCGGCCGGCGGACTCGGTGGCGGGCACGCGCTGCACGCGGTGCACCCCGCCCTCGTACTTGAGGCGGGCCCACACGCCCTGGCCGGGCTCGGTGGCGCCGTTGCCGCCCTTGGTCTTCACGGCGACCTGGACGTCCTTGTAGCCGCCGAGCTCGGACTCGGTGGCGTCGATGATCTCGGTCTTCCAGCCGACGCGCTCGGCGTACCGGAGGTACATGCGGAGCAGGTCGCCGGCGAAGAGCGCGGACTCGTCGCCACCGGCGCCGGCCTTGATCTCCAGGATGACGTCCTTGTCGTCGCTCGGGTCGCGCGGGACGAGGAGCAGGCGGAGCTTGTCGGTGAGCTCCTCGCGGTCCTTCTCCAGCTGCTTGACCTCGGCGGCGAAGTCCGGGTCGTCGTGGGCGAACTCGCGGGCCGTCTCGATGTCGTCACCGGTCTGCTTCCAGGCCCGGTAGGTGGCGACGATCGGGGTCAGCTCGGCGTAGCGCTTGTTCAGCTTGCGCGCGTTCGCCTGGTCGGCGTGGACCGAGGGGTCCGCGAGCTTCGTCTCCAGGTCGGCGTGCTCGCCGACCAGTTCCTCGACCGCCTCGAACATCGGGGGCTCCTGGTTTTCGTCAGTTCTACGGGACGGCAAAGCGCCGGTCCCGGCCACCCGCGCGGGGCGACCGTGGACCGGCGCAGGGGCTCGCTACTTGGCGGAGCCGGCGGCCTTGCCGAAGCGGGCCTCGAAGCGGGCGACGCGGCCGCCGGTGTCGAGGATCTTCTGCTTGCCCGTGTAGAACGGGTGGCACTCGGAGCAGACCTCGGCACGGATGGTGCCCTCGGTCAGGGTGCTACGGGTGGTGAACGACGCGCCACAGGTGCAGCTGACCTGGGTCTCGACGTACTCGGGGTGGATCTCGCGCTTCAAGGTGTCTCCTAGTTTCGGGAGGGCTCCGGGTCGCCGTCGCGGGTTGCGGCAAGCGTGAACCGGGGCCGACGTACCAGTCTGCCAGGACCGGCCGTATCTCCCAAAACGGGGGTCGGTCCGGAGGTATTCCCGGGTTACTTCACGACCCCGTCGGCCTTGCCGGTGGCGGCGTCCTTCGTCGCCGACGCGGGGATCGGCAGGTCGCCCTTGAGCGCCGTCCAGACCTGCCGGGACTCGGCCTCCAGCGGGACCACGCGGTTGGGGTCCCGGGGGTCGTACTCGACGGGCAGGGTGATCATGTGGACGTTCTGGGCGCCGATGCCGGAGAGGCCCTTGGCGAAGCCCATCAGCTCCTGCACGGAATCGAGTTCGGAGTCCGGGGTGATGGCCTTGGTGGCGGCGTCGGCGAGGTCGAGGAGCTTCGCCGGGTTGGTGAACACCCCGACGTCCTTGACCTGGTCGATGAAGGCCTTCATGAAGGCCTGCTGGAGCTGGATGCGGCCGAGGTCGCTGCCGTCGCCGACGCTCTTGCGGGTGCGGACGAGGCCGAGGGACTGCTCGCCGTCGAGGGTGTGGGTGCCGGGGGCGAGGTCGAGGTGGCTCTTGTCGTCCTTGATGGCCTGCGTGGTGGTGATCTCCACGCCGCCGAGTTCGTCGATGAGCTTCCTGAAGCCGGTGAAGTCGACCTCGATGTAGTGGTCCATGCGGATGCCGGACATCGCCTCGACGGTCTTGACGGCGCAGGCGGGGCCGCCGACCTCGTACGCGGTGTTGAACATGGCCCGCCGCTCGCCGGCGGCGGTGCCGCCCTGGCCGTCGGTGCACGCCGGGCGGTCGACGAGGGTGTCGCGGGGTATGGAGACGACGCTCGCCTTCTTGTGGCCCTCGTAGACGTGGACGACCATCGCGGTGTCGGAGCGGGCGCCGCCCTCGTCCTTGCCGTAGGCGGCGTTGTCGCCGGAGCGGGAGTCGGAGCCGAGGACGAGGATGTCCATGGAGCCGTTGTCGACGTTCTCGGGGCGTTCGGCGCCCAGCTGGGCGCTGATGTCGACGCCCTGGATGTTGCCGTCGAGCTTGAGGTACGCGTAACCGAGACCGGCGCCGCCGAGCACGAGGACCACGGCGGCCCCGGCTATCAGGATCGGCGCCTTGCGGCGCTTGGCGGCCGGCTTGCGGCGTCGGCCGCCGCCGCCGCGTACGCGGCCGCTGTCGTTCGTCTCGGTCATCGTCTCCCCTCGGGCCCTCGCTTCACCTTCTGTGACGGCGCAGCACCCGAAAGGGTTGCACGGCTCCCTGTGAGGTTTCGATGAGCGACGCACCGCGCCCACCGTGCGGGGCACGGTGGGCGCGGTGGTTTACGCAGGTCACGACGGGGTTACGGACGCGGGGCCCGGGTGTCGTCGTGTGACGCAGCTCTCGCGTCAGTCGTTGTTGCTCGCTCCGGGGGTCGTCTTCTGGATCTGGAGCAGGAACTCCCCGTTCGACTTCGTCTGCTTCATCTTGTCGAGCAGCAGCTCGATCGCCTGCTGCTGGTCGAGCGCGTGCAGCACACGACGCAGCTTCCAGGTGACGGCGAGCTCGTCGGCGCCCAGCAGGATCTCCTCCTTGCGGGTGCCGGACGCGTCGACGTCCACCGCCGGGAAGATGCGCTTGTCGGCGAGCTTCCGGTCGAGCTTGAGCTCCATGTTGCCGGTGCCCTTGAACTCCTCGAAGATCACCTCGTCCATCCGCGAGCCGGTGTCGACCAGCGCGGTGGCCAGGATGGTCAGCGAGCCGCCGTCCTCGATGTTGCGCGCCGCACCGAAGAAGCGCTTCGGCGGGTAGAGCGCGGTCGAGTCGACACCACCGGACAGGATGCGGCCGGAGGCAGGCGCCGCGAGGTTGTACGCGCGGCCCAGGCGGGTGATCGAGTCGAGCAGGACGACCACGTCGTGACCCAGCTCCACGAGACGCTTGGCGCGCTCGATGGCCAGCTCGGCGACGGTGGTGTGGTCCTCGGCCGGACGGTCGAAGGTCGAGGAGATGACCTCGCCCTTGACCGACCGCTGCATGTCGGTGACCTCTTCCGGACGCTCGTCGACCAGGACGACCATCAGGTGGCACTCGGGGTTGTTGTGCGTGATCGCGTTCGCGATCGCCTGCATGATCATGGTCTTGCCGGTCTTCGGCGGGGCCACGATCAGACCGCGCTGGCCCTTGCCGATCGGCGACACGAGGTCGATGATCCGCGTGGTCAGCACGCCCGGGTCGGTCTCCAGACGGAGCCGGTCCTGCGGGTAGAGCGGGGTCAGCTTGTTGAACTCCGGGCGGCCGCGGCCGGAGTCGGCGGCCATGCCGTTCGCGGAGTCCAGGCGGACCAGCGCGTTGAACTTCTCGCGGCGCTCGCCCTCCTTCGGCTGCCGCACGGCGCCGGTGACGTGGTCGCCCTTGCGCAGGCCGTTCTTGCGGACCTGGGCGAGGGAGACGTACACGTCGTTCGGGCCGGGCAGGTAGCCGGAGGTCCGGATGAACGCGTAGTTGTCGAGGATGTCGAGGATGCCCGCGACGGGGATCAGGACGTCGTCGTCCGCGACCTGCGGCTCGCCGGCCTGGAAGTCGTCACGGCCACGACGGCCACGACGGTCGCGGTAGCGGCCCCGACGCCCGCGGCGACCGCCGGCCTCGTCGTCGTAGTCGTCCTGCGGACCGGCCTGCTGGCCGCCCTGCTGGCCCTGGCCCTGGACCTGCTGGCCCTGACCCTGGCCCTGGCCCTGGCCCTGGCCGCCCTGACGCTGGCGCTGGCCGCCCTGGCCACCGCCCTGCTGGTCGTCGCCCTTGGCGCGGTCGCGCTGACGGTCGCGGCGGTCGCGGCGGTCGCCGCGCTCCCCGCGGTCACGACGACCGCGGCCCTCGGCGCCGTCCACGGCGGCCTCGGACTGCGTGTCGGTCTTGGTCTCGGTGCGGACCTCGGTCTTGACGACCTGGGCTGCCTCGGCCTTGGCCTCGCCCTCCGGCGAACCGGCGGGGGCGGTGGCACGGCGACGGCGGCGCTCACCGGCCGGCTGGTCCTCGGAGGCCGGCTGCCCCGGAATGTCGATCTGCTGCTGGGCGACGGCCTTCTCGGCCTTCTCCGCCTTGGGCTCGACGGCCTCGGCGGCGGCCTCGACCGTGCGGGCCTTGGAGGTGGCACGGCGCTTCGGCTTGGTCTCGGCGGCGTCCGCGGCCTTGGCGGGGGCGGCGGAGCCTCCGCCTGCCTGCGCCTCCTTGATGACCTCGATCAGCTGGCTCTTGCGCATCCGCGCGGTGCCCCTGATGCCGAGGCCGGACGCGACCTGCTGCAGCTCGGCCAGGACCATGCCGTCGAGGCCGGTGCCGGAGCGGCGGCGCCGTGCGGTGCCGCCGGTGGCAGCACCTGCGGCGGGCGCGGCGGTGTCGACACTGTTGTCGGCAGTCACGCCCATCAGATCGGTGGTGTCGCTCACGAAGGGTCCTTCCCTGGAGCGGACGTCGGCCATCTGGCTCGGCGACCGGTTGTGCTGTCCGGCAGCGGTCCCGTGTTGGGTGGACCGTGTCCGGGGCGGTGGTCCCGCCGGGTACGGCGGAGAGAAAACGTGCTGGGGTCCGGCCCGAGCGCCCCCTGCTCGGCCCTCACTGCGGAAGAGCGAGGGGTGTCGTGCCGGTTCCGGAGCGTGCTCGAAACTGCTCAGGCAGTTGGGGAGGCTCCCGGAAGAATCGGTGGTCCCTGATGGGGACACTCAGCACCGCGCCACAAAGGCGCCGGGTGCTGACTTGAGGTTAACACTACCGGCTCCGACAAACATTCCCCCTCTCCCTCACCGGCAATCTCGTGTCCGGAGCACTGCGGGGGGGCGCTGCCCGGCGCCCCCCGCCGCGCCTAGGGCGCCAGCGGCAGTACGACCGCTCCGGACGCGTCGAGGTCGAGCCGGTTCGCGGCCCAGCCCTCGCCCGCCAGTCGGGCGACCTTGTCGGCTGTCCCGTGCTCGGCCAGCGCGAGGACCGTGGGGCCCGCGCCGGAGATGACCGCGGGGACGCCGTCCGCCCGCAGCCGGTTCACCAGGGCGATGCTCTCCGGCATCGCGGGAGCCCGGTACTCCTGGTGCAGCCGGTCCTCGGTGGCCGAGAGCAGCAGCTCGGGGCGGCGGGTCAGGGCCTCGACGAGGAGGGCGGCGCGCCCGGCGTTGGCCGCGGCGTCCACGTGCGGGACGGTGCGCGGCAGGAGTCCGCGGGCGGTCTCGGTGAGTACGGGCTTTCCGGGGACGAAAACCACCGGAACGATGGAATCCGAGGGATCCATCCTGATCGCCCGCGCGGCACCGGACTCGGTCCAGGCGAGCGTGAATCCGCCGAGCAGACAGGCGGCGACGTTGTCGGGGTGCCCCTCGATCTCGGTGGCCAGCTCCAGGAGGGCGGCCTCGTCGAGCCTGGCGTCCCCGCCTATGGTCACGGCGCGGGCGGCGACGATGCCGGCGCAGATCGCCGCGGAGGAGGAGCCGAGGCCGCGGCCGTGCGGGATGCGGTTGGCGCAGACGACCTCGAGGCCGCGCGGCTGTCCGCCGAGCAGGTCGAAGGCCGTGCGCAGGGAGCGTACGAGCAGGTGGCTCTCGTCGCGCGGGAGCGTGTCGGCGCCCTCGCCGGCGATGTCGACGTGCAGCCCGGAGTCGGCGACCCGGACGACGACGTCGTCGTACAGACCCAGCGACAGGCCGAAGGCATCGAAGCCCGGGCCGAGGTTGGCGCTGGTGGCGGGGACGCGCACCCGTACGGCGGCGGCGCGGAACGCTGGACCGGCCATCGCTCGATGACTCTCCTTGGTTGCGGCAACAGGCATTTCGAACAGCAGGGGCTTCGCACAACGAGTACGGCAGGCGAAGTACTCGGAGACCCGGGGGCCGTTTCGGCCACGGAGGCGACAACGGCAACGACACCGCGCATATGCGGCGGGGCGGGTTCGGTACAGCCTATCGAAGGAAGGTTCTGTGGCGACATAGGGCGCACAGGAGGCGCACGATGCGTGTCGCGAGCCAACCTGTGCGCCTATGTACGTTCCTGATCGGGTATCGATCAGGGCTTTCCCCGCGCAGGGGGGTGAGATCAGGCCAGACCGAGGCGCTCGGCGGCGGCCACGGCGTCGACCGGGACGGTGACCGGCTGCGGTGCGCCGGCGACGGCCCAGTCGGGGTCCTTCAGGCCGTTTCCGGTGACGGTGCAGACGATCCGCTGGCCGGGGTCGACCTTGCCCTGCGCGGCGGCCTTCAGCAGACCGGCGACCGACGCGGCCGAGGCGGGCTCGACAAAGACGCCCTCCTGAGCGGCCAACAGGCGGTACGCCTGCAGGATCTCACGGTCCGTCACCTCGTCAATGAAGCCGCCCGACTCGTCGCGCGCGGCGATCGCGTAGTCCCACGAGGCCGGGTTGCCGATGCGGATCGCGGTGGCGATCGTCGACGGGTCCTTGACGACCTCGCCGCGCACGAGCGGCGCGGAACCGGAGGCCTGGAAGCCCCACATGCGCGGCCGGTGCGTCGCGAGGCCGTCCTCGGCGTACTCGCGGTACCCCTTCCAGTACGCCGTGATGTTGCCGGCGTTGCCCACGGGGAGCACATGGATGTCGGGGGCGTCGCCGAGCATGTCGACGATCTCGAACGCGGCGGTCTTCTGGCCCTCGATGCGGACCGGGTTGACCGAATTGACCAGCGCCACCGGGTAGTTCTCGGAGAGGCTGCGGGCCAGCGTCAGACAGTCGTCGAAGTTGCCGTCGACCTGGAGGATCTTCGCGCCGTGCACGAGGGCCTGGCCCATCTTGCCGAGCGCGATCTTGCCCTGGGGCACGAGGACGGCCGACACCATGCCGGCGCGCACCGCGTAGGCCGCGGCCGAGGCGGAGGTGTTGCCGGTGGAGGCGCAGATGACGGCCCGCGCCCCCTCCTCCTTGGCCTTGGAGATGGCCATGGTCATGCCCCGGTCCTTGAAGGAGCCGGTGGGGTTGGCGCCCTCGACCTTGAGGTGCACCTCGCAGCCCGTGCGCTCGGAGAGCACCTGGGCGGGGACGAGCGGCGTGCCGCCCTCACGGAGCGTGACGACCGGCGTCGTGTCCGTGACCGGAAGGCGGTCCCGGTACTCCTCGATGATGCCGCGCCACTGGTGGGTGCCCTTGTGGGTCATGGGTCCTTACTCCCCTTCAACACGCATGATGCTGGCGACACCGCGCACGGTGTCGAGCTTGCGCAGCGCCTCGACGGTCCCGGAGAGGGCGGCGTCGGGCGCGCGGTGGGTGACGACGACGAGGGAGGCCTCGCCGTCCTTGCCCTGCTGGCGCACCGTATCGATGGATACGCCGTGCTCGGCGAAGACCGTCGCGACCTGGGCGAGGACGCCCGGCTTGTCGGCCACGTCGAGGCTGATGTGGTACCGCGTGACGACCTCGCCCATGGAGCTCACGGGCAGCTGGGTGTACGCGGACTCGCCGGGGCCGTTGGCCCCGTTGAGCTTGTTGCGGCACACGGCGACGAGGTCGCCGAGGACGGCCGAGGCGGTCGGAGCACCGCCTGCGCCGGGGCCGTAGAACATGAGCTGCCCGGCGGCGTCGGCCTCGACGAAGACCGCGTTGTACGCCTCGCGGACGGAGGCCAGCGGGTGGCTGAGCGGGATCATCGCGGGGTGCACGCGCGCGGTGACAGACCCGCCGTCGGCGGCCCGCTCGCAGATCGCGAGCAGCTTGATGGTGCAGCCCATCTGCTTGGCCGAGGCGAAGTCGGCGGCGGTGACCTCGGTCATGCCCTCGCGGTAGACGTCGTCGAGGCGCACGCGCGTGTGGAACGCGATGCCGGCGAGGATGGCGGCCTTGGCGGCGGCGTCGAAGCCCTCGACGTCGGCGGTCGGGTCGGCCTCCGCGTACCCGAGGGCGGTGGCCTCGTCGAGCGCCTCGGAGTAGCCGGCACCCGAGGTGTCCATCTTGTCGAGGATGAAGTTCGTGGTGCCGTTGACGATGCCCATCACCCGGTTGATCTTGTCGCCGGCGAGGGACTCGCGCAGCGGCCGGATCAGCGGGATCGCGCCGGCGACGGCGGCCTCGTAGTAGAGGTCCTGCCCGTGCTGCTCGGCGGCCGCGTAGAGGGTCGCGCCGTCCTGGGCCAGCAGCGCCTTGTTGGCCGAGACGACGGACGCGCCGTGCTCGAAGGCGGTGGTGATCAGGGTGCGGGCCGGCTCGACTCCGCCGATGACCTCGATGATGACGTCGATGTCGCCGCGTTTGACCAGGGCGGTGGCGTCGGTGGTGATCAGTTCCGCGGGGATGCCCTCGCGGACCTTGTCCGGGCGGCGGACCGCCACGCCGGCGAGCTCGACCGGGGCGCCGATGCGCGCGGCGAGGTCGTCGGCGTGCGTCGTCATGATGCGCGCCACCTCTGAGCCGACCACTCCACAGCCCAGCAGCGCCACCTTCAGCGGACGCGTACGCATCATCCGACCTCGTTTCTCGTACTTCTGTTGCGTATCTCTACGGTGGGAACCAGTCTCACTCACCGGACGGGGGTTTCCGCCCCTCGTCCGGATCCTGAGACATCGATTTCATCACTCGACTATTTCACCACGCGACTATTTCGTCAGCCCACGTCGAGGCGCAGGAGATCTTCCTCCGTCTCACGCCGGACGATCACCCGCGCCTCGCCGTCGCGGACGGCGACGACGGGCGGCCGGAGCGCGTGGTTGTAGTTGCTGGCCATGGAGCGGCAGTACGCGCCGGTGGCCGGCACGGCGATCAGGTCGCCGGGCGCCACGTCGGAGGGCAGGAAGGCGTCCCGTACGACGATGTCGCCGCTCTCGCAGTGCTTGCCGACCACACGGGCGAGCATCGGCTCGGCCTCACTGGTCCGCGAGACGAGACTGACGCTGTACTCGGCGTCGTACAGCGCGGTGCGGATGTTGTCCGACATGCCGCCGTCGACGCTCACGTACGTCCGCAGGCCCTCGAGTGGCTTGATCGTGCCGACCCGGTAGAGCGTGAACGCCGTCGGCCCCACGATCGCGCGCCCGGGCTCCACGGAGATCCGGGGCGTCGCGAGCCCCGCGGCCTCGCACTCCCTCCCCACGATCTCGTTCAGCGCCTTGGCGATCTCGTGCGGCTCGCGCGGGTCGTCGTCGGACGTGTACGCGATGCCGAGGCCGCCACCGAGGTCGATCTCCGGCAGCTCGACGCCGTGCTCGTCACGGACCTCGGCCAGCAGCCCGACGACCCGGCGCGCGGAGACCTCGAACCCGGCCATGTCGAAGATCTGCGAGCCGATGTGCGAGTGAATGCCGATGAGCTCCAGACCGTCCAGCTTCAGCGCCCGCCGCACGGCCTCGGCGGCCTGCCCGCCGGCCAGCGCGATGCCGAACTTCTGGTCCTCGTGCGCGGTGGCGATGAACTCGTGCGTGTGCGCCTCGACGCCGACGGTCACCCGGATCTGCACCCGCTGCCGCTTGCCCAGGGACTGGGCGATGTGCGCGACCCGGACGATCTCCTGGAAGGAGTCGAGGACGATCCGCCCGACGCCGACCTCGACGGCCGTACGGATCTCCTCCTCGCTCTTGTTGTTCCCGTGGAAGGCGATGCGCTCGGCGGGCATCCCGGCGGAGAGGGCCGTGGTCAGCTCGCCACCGGAGCACACGTCCAGGTTCAGCCCCTCCTCCTTGAGCCACCGCACGACGGCCCGGGAGAGGAACGCCTTTCCGGCGTAGAAGACGTCGGCGTCCTTGCCGAACGCCTCCGCCCAAGCACGGCAGCGGGCCCGGAAGTCGGACTCGTCGAGGAAGTAGGCAGGCGTGCCGAACTCCTCGGCGAGCGCGTCGACGCCGATGCCGCCGACGGTGGCGACCCCCCGCTCGTCCCTCGTGACGGTCCTCGACCACACCTTCGGGTCGAGCACATTGAGGTCGGCGGGCGGCGCGGAGTAATGGCCCTCGGGGAGGACGTCGGCGTGGCGGGGGCCTGCGGGGTGGGCGGAACGGCTCATGTCTGCTCTTTCAAATCCGATCGGGTGCGCTGATGCCGAGCACGGAGAGGCCACCGGCGAGCACCGTCCCGGCGGCTTCGGCGAGCGCGAGCCGGGAACGATGGGCGGCCGAGGGTTTCTCGTCACCGAGCGGCAGCACGGTGTGCTGGAACGCGAGCAGCGCGTCCGCCACCGCCTCCAGATGCCGGGCCACCCGGTCAGGCGCCCGATGACGTGCCGCAGCGAGCAGGACGACGGGGTGGTCCCCCAGCACGCCGATCAGTTCGGCCGCCTCCACAGGCGTCTCGTACACCGGGGCGACACCGAGCTGCTCTCCGTTGACGACCAGCCTCCGCACCCTCGAGTACGCGTACCGCACCCGAAACAACCCGTTCCGCTCGTGCTGCACCAACAGCCCCTCCCCCTCCAACGCCCGATCCCCGGGCGCCGCCCGCAACAGCCCCCACCGCGCGGCATCGACCCCGAGCCGGTCCACGTCACAGGGGGCGGGACGGACGTGGATGCGCTCGCGGGGGGTGGGGTGGGAGGACGTCTCGCGCGCCCCGGACCCCGCGTACGACGACTCGTCCCATCCGTCGACCGCGGCGCGGGCTCCCTGACTCCTCAGGAGCCGCACGACCGTCTCGACGACGATCTCCGCCCGCTCCTCGGCGACCTCCGCGAAGCGCACCTCGGTCCCGGCGAGCGCCGTGCCATGCCCGTACGCGACTCCTGCGTCGGCGACCGCCCGTACGACCTCACGCCCGGCATCGCTCTGAAGAGTGAAGTTCAAGAACCCCGGGCCGGTGATCTCCACACCGTCCAGCCCCGGTACGTCCCGGAGCCTCTCCCCGATGATCCCCGCGACCTCGAGCGCACTCCGCCCGGCCGGCCGCGCCAACGTCAACGCCACATTGCTGGCGTACTCCCCCGCCCCGCCCGGCCTGGCCCTCTCGACCTTCACCCGCGACGGCACCTCGACCCGGAGCACACCATCGTCGACCGCACGTCGCACGGCGTGCAGCACGGTCAGAGAGAGTTCCGCGGGGGTCACACCGCCACCCTAGGGGAGGAGGGGGGTCCCCACGCGAACCGGTTTCGCCATACGGGCACCCCCGTCCACGACCAGCCTCACGACACGCCGCCCGCAGGAGCCCGAGCGGGCATACCGGCACACTCTCCGCAGGCCTCACGGCACCGGAAACACGACGCCCGATGCCCGCGGCGCGCGTACCGCCGCACCCTCCCCGTACCGACTTACCGCCCTACGTCCTACCGCCCTGCCAGCCTGCCGCATGTGCGCGTGATGCCGCATGTGCGCGTGATGCCGCATGTGCGTGTCCTGCCGTACGGGCATGTCGTGCCGTACGGACGGGTCCTACCGCGCAGTCGGGTCGAGCCGAACGGACGCGTCCTGTCTCTGGGGTCGCTCGTCCGTGCCCTGCCGTACGTCAGCGGCTGCGGCCGGCTCCTCTCCCCCGTCCGGCCCGGTCGCCTCACGCCGCTGCTCCCGCCGCTCACGGTGCATCAACTGGCGTACGACACGCACGAGCTCGGAAGGTTCGAAGGGCTTGGCGAGAAAGGCGTCGACACCGGACGCGGCCCCACCGGCGGCCTCGTGCTCACCGCAGGCACTGATGATCGCCACCGGCAGATGACTGGTCCGCGGGTCCGCCCGCAGCCGCTCCGCGGTCTTGATCCCGTCCAAGCGGGGCATGACGACGTCCAGGGTGACGACATCAGGACAAACCCGATGCACGACATCCAGACACTCGGCACCATCGGCCGCGGTCACGACCTCGAACCCCTCGAGTTCGAGATTGACCCTGATCAACTGCCGGATCACCTTGTTGTCATCGACAACGAGCACCCGACCGGACACGCCTGACACACGAACGAGAGTAGGCCGCCCCCCACACCTGCGTCCGGGTTTTACCCACTTCTGACCCGTGCGAGGGACCCCACCCTCCATGACACCCCGGAAATCCCTGTTCACAGGCACGCCCCCCAAGCTGGTAGGGTTCTACCCGTCGCCGCCAAACACGGTGAACGCCCCCGTAGCTCAGGGGATAGAGCAACGGCCTCCGGAGCCGTGTGCGCAGGTTCGAATCCTGCCGGGGGCACTCCAGCTCGGACAGCGTGATCAACCCGCTGACCAGCAAGAGTGCCAAACACAGAGACCCGGACTCAGTCCCACTGAGTCCGGGTCTCTGTCGTTGTGTGTCACTGATCGCGAGTGAGTGGCGAGTGAGCACTAGGGCGCGAGCCCGGCCCGCTGAGCGAGGCCAGAGCCGAATCTTCAGCTCACCCCTCACAGTCATGTCGATCTAGCTAGCCTGACGCAAAGCGTCGACGGTCGCACCGCCGGCGCCGTCCGAACAGGCGGGGGGATCCGTGGCACCAGCGTCCACCACTCTGGAAGTGGACCAGAAGATCATCGAGCTCGAGGCCAGCCTCACTGAGCATCGGTTCACCCGACGCTTCACGCTTCTCTGGTTGCTCGCCGGAAACCCACTCGCGATCAGCGGATTGGTACTGCTCAACACGCTAGTTGACTGGACCAACGACAAACACAACAACCAAACCTTTTTCAACGTGCTTGTGGGCGCCGCGACCCTAGGGTCCATCCTCTTCTCTACTCAGTGGTGGAACTCCAACCGCGTCAAGATCAACAAGGCGGAGATGGAGATACGCCAGCTGGAGGCGGAGAGACGCCACCTGCAAGCGCGGGACACCGGAGCGACAAACGTCTCTGGGGCTTTCCCGGAGTACTACGAATCCATCCCAGCGATCCGTGATGAGTTCCGGCGCAGCGCGGAGAGGTATCGGAGTAGACACAACCTCTTCCAGCTCACGGTGATCATTGGTTCGATTCTCACTTCGGTGAGCACCACCGCAGCTGCCGAACAGGGGATTTGGAGCTGGATCGCCGTCGGCCTCAGTGCCCTCGTGAGCATGTCGGCTGGAATCATCGCGTACTTCAAGTTCCGCGAACGTAGCCTCAACCTCCAGCAGACAGCGGATTCGATCGACCTCGAACTGCAGGCATATGCCCTGAAGATTAGGCGCTACAGAGACCTTCCCAACGACCAGGCAACAGCAACCTTCGCGGAGGAAGTCGAGCGCATCCGCGAGGAACAACGCAAGAAGGAATTGCAGTTGGAGCAACCACCAGAGGCGACACCTCAGCAGCGGCCACAGACTGTCTGAGTGGATTGACGCTCTCCCTTCCGAGCTGGCAAGGCGCTGCGTGAGGGACAACTCCACAGCGCCTCGCCCCGCTGCCAGCCTTCACTCCATGCTGCGACCCCAGCCCATCGCGTTTTCGATCTTCTTGTTGTTCAGCTCCTCGTGACCGTCGATGCAACCCTCGTAGCGGCGATGGATGACCTCGGGCGAGTTACCCGCTCGACGGGCCACCTCGGCAACGGGGACACCAGCATTCAGCCAGTTCGTGATGCAGGTATGCCGCAGGTCGTACGGCCTATGAGCAAGGGGGGACTCCACCTTGTCTGGTGGGAGGGCGATCGGTCGGGCTTCTTGCCAGACCCTCCAGTAGCTGGACGTCCCGAGTACGGCGCCGCGCTCGTTAGCGAAGAGCCGGCCGTCCTTCGCCGTGCCGAACTCCGCTATGTGCGCGCGAAGCATGGCGACCAACGTCGGGGGAATCGGGACCGGCCGGTCCGCCTTGGGCTCCCGGGACTTGAGCCCGCGCTTGTCGTGGCGCTGCCCCGAGTCCGTCCACCGCTTGCCGGACACCGGCCGGGTTTCCTTGAGGGTGAGCGTCCCCCATCCCTTCTCGGGGAGGTAGCAGTCCTTTTTCCTGAGTGCCACCGCCTCGGCCGGCCGCATCGCCGCGTATATCTGGCAGGCAAAGAAGGCGACGAGTCGCCGCCCGCGGTTCCGGTGGACGGAGCCCACGTAAGAGACCGCCGTGAGGAGCTGCTCGCCCTGGACGGCGTTGACCAGGACCCGGGGGTCCACGACGTCGCCCTTGGTAGACCCCGCGCGCTTCACTCCCGCGAGCGGGTTCTCCTCCAGATACCCGCACTCGATGGCGTACTCCATGGCCGTGTTGAAGCCGCGGCGCCGGCGCTTATAGGTCTCCCCCGCTACCGGGGCGTCGTCCAGCTTGAACGACAGCCGGTACTGGACGTCCCGCACCACCTTGGGGTCGGTGAGAGCCGAGAGCGCCAGCGATCGGGTCCGGAGCCACGTGCACGCCGCCACGAGTTCCGGCGGCGGCTCCTCGTCCTGGTGCGCCGGTACCACTGCCCATCGCATCGCAAGCCGCGTCTCCTCCGGCGTGGGCGCCTTCTTGCCGCCCTCCACCATCGCGAGCGCCACCGTGGCCAGGCTGTCGGCCAGCCCCTCACGGGTCTTCGCCGCCGCCGTACGCCACCGGCTCGCCATGTACTCGCGGCTGAAGTCCCACCACGACGGATCGGGCTTCTCGTTCTCCTTCGCAGCAGCCGCCCGGAGTTCCGACTCCGGCAGGCCGGAGGCCACGTCGAACGCTTCGCCCTTCCGCATCGCCTGCCACAGCTCGGACCGGCGGCTCTCCGCGAGCGCCACAGTGGCGAAGCTGGCGGCCTTCACCTTTCCAGCGACCGTCCAGCGGATCTGATACGGGGCCTTCTTGCTCCGTACCTGGTTGACCTTCCAGACCCGTACGTCCGTGGAGAGGGTCATGTCCCCGGAGACGGGCGGGCGCCCGCTGTTGCGGGCGCCCGGGGTGGTGCTGGTCTTGCGGTAGGTCACGCGGCTTCCTCCAGGGTCTCGATCCAGCGCTCCAGGTCCGAGCGGCGGATGCGGACCGCGCCGTTCGGGAGCTTGATGGCCTTCGGGCCCTTCTTGAGCTGACGCCACCGGTAGAAGGTGGCTCGGGGCACTCCGATCTCCTTCACGACCTGAGGGATCGTGAGCATCTCGTCACGCGTCGCGGACACGGGTCCTCCTCGACTGGCTACCTAAGACAGGGCGGGGCGCCGCACAAACCGCAGAATCCGCAGAAACCTGCGAATCCGGGGTCTGACCTGCGGCGTTGGGAGTGCTCGGGTGGCTGCCGCAAAAATCGCGAGAATCGCCGCAGAAATGGACGGTGGTACCGAGGGCCGGGCGTCGCGTGACCGGCGACGGGATTTGTGCGGCGGTTTCGCTGATTTTTGCGGCTGTCGGGCCGACGAGCCGTTTCCGCAGGTGGGCACGGCCGCCCGGAAGTTTCTGCGGATTCTGCGGTTTGTGCGGCGGGAGTCCCACGCGAAGGCGAGTGGGGAGGCTCACGCCTTGGGCTCGCGGACGCTCGGATGAATCAGGTACCGGGGCGCTGGCGGGCGACCCCGTTTGCCGGTGCGGGGCGGGGTCTCGCTGCGGAGGTAGCCGTGCTCCTCCAAGACGGCGGCGGCCGGCTCCAGTTCGGCGATGGTGGGGAACTCGGAGCGGGAGAGCTTGGCGAAGAGGTCCCGGCGGGTGACGCTCTCCCAGCCGTTGTCCTCCAGGACGGACAGCAAGCTCCGGGCGCGAGCCAGGGTGGCGTCGGCGCCCATGAGGTCAAAGACGGTCAGGGCGTGGGCGGTGAAGTAGTCGGCCAGTTCAATCGCCGCGCCCATCGTGGCGGCACTAATCGGGGCATTGGTACCGCCGTCGATGTGCACGGCGAGGTGGAGCAGACCGGCGATGCGGGCCGCAGCACCCACGAGCTTCCCGGCCCACTTCCCGATGTGCCCGAGACGCCCGCCCTTGGTGCGGAGCTGCGGCTCCAGGCGCTCGCCGTACGCCTTGAGGGCGACATCGGCTTCGGGGCTCACCTGCACCACGAGGGGGTCGGTCCAGTCCGCGAGCTTGAGCGTGAGGGCGAAGACGTTCCGCTCGTACGTCGCACCAACGGCGGGCGGGACGGGGTCCGGGTCGATCTTCCGGTAGCCGACCAGGGATTCCGGCAGGCAGTAGAGGAAGCGAGCGAGCAGACCGCGGCCGTCGAAGCCGCGGTTCTTGCCGATGTCCTCCAGGACGCTGGGCTGGACGGCGAGGCCCATGGTGAGCGCGGGGGCCTCGATGAACTCCTGGCGGGTCCGGCGGTCGACGCGCAGCCGGTCGCCGGCGTGGCCCTTGAGGAAGACCTCCATGTTGGGGACGCCGGAGTACCTCCCGGCGATGATGTCGAAGATGCCGCCCTCGGCGGACATGACCGCGAGTCGGCCGCCCTGTTCGGCGAGGAGGGTGGTGACGGTCTCGGGGGTGGCGTCGTCGGCGAGGAGCCGCGGGCGCGGCGGCACGGTCAGGGACTCGGCGGTCTGGGCGAGGCCGATGGCTTCGGCCACCAGGTTGTCCCGCTCGGGGCCCTCCGCCTTGGCGGCTTGAGCGGCGGCCTTGTCGGCGGCTTCGCGGGCCATGCGGGCGGTGACCTCGGCCTCCACGATCGTGAGGTTGGAGCCCTCCACGAGCGTGTTCTCCGCCTCGTAGAGCGGGGCGGTCATGGCGGCGAAGACGGCGGACTTGCGGTTGGCCGGACCGAGGGCGACGACGACGAAGAGGTTCGTGGGCTCACGCCACCGCCCGCGCACCTGGACAACGGCCCGGCCGCCGGCCGCGGTCGCGAGGACGGAAAGGGCGAGGGCACCCGCGAGATCCACCGGGGTCTGGGTCTCCTCGGCGAGCGCGACGACGAAGTCCGAGACCCAGCCGGGGAAGGCATGGACGGGGAACGGCGGTAGCTTCGGCTGCCGGTCCAGCGGGATCGGCTCCGGCCACGCGGCCGGGACGGTCGCGGCGCCGAGCGCGAGGGCCTCGCGGAGGTCGTCCTCGGTGGCCTCGGCCGACATGCCGGCCTGGACGATGCGGGTGCCGACCTCGATGCTCCGGCGGCGCCGGGCAAGGTCGTGGACGATCTCGGCGTAGTAGGTGGCGTTGGCCGTGGAGGGCACGGCCTGGATCAGGGTGTGGAGGTAAGGCCGGCCGCCCGCGCGGACGAGTTCGCCGGTCTGCTCCAGGTGGTGCCCGAGGGTGATCGGGTCGACGGGCTGGCCCTGCGCGTGCAGGGCGAGGATCGCGCGGTGGATCGTCTCGTGGGCGGGCACGTAGTGGTCGGCCGGGTCCATCGAGCCGTTCACGTCGCCGATGACGCCGGGCGCGAGCATGAGCGCGCCGACGACGGCCTGTTCGGCCTCCCGGTCGTGCGGTGCCATCCGCTCCACACCACCGGGCGCACTGTGCAGCGGCACCACAGGGGCGTACTGCCCATGGGCGGGCTCAGGTGTCATGCTGAGGGTTCTCCTGTTTCTGTCGAAGGGACGGAGAGCCGGGGCGGTCGCGGTCTTGTGGTGAGAGGCGACCGCCCCGGGCACAGCTACTTCTGCTTGAGCCACCGCTCGTACTGCTGACGGACGTACGCGCGGGGGTCGCAGATGACCGCGGTGTCGTCGGTGTCCATGAGCCGACGGGCCGCCTCGGTGGCCATCTCCGCCGCGTCACTGCGTACGCGCTCGCTCTCGTCGCCCAGCGCGATGCGGTCCAGGAGCGCGGCCTTGCGGAGCCAGAACTCGCGGCCAAGACCCTTGCCGAACGGCTTGTCGGCCGCGGCGCCGGCGGTCCAGCCGACCTCGCTGATGATGCTCGGGGCGAGGGCGTAGGCCTCCTCGGGCGTCGGCCACCGCTCGGCCCGGAGGTCGGCGGTGAGGTAGAGGCGCTCGCGCTTGCCGTCTCGGGTGGCGTACTGGCGTACGGCGCCGGTGGCGAAGGCACCGCCGAGCGCGGCAGTTACCCGGTCGGTGTCGTCGGGGTCGCAGATGACGCGGATCTCGAACATGGGTCAGTGCTCCTTGGTGTTCTCGGTGGCGGGGAGTTCGGGCAGTCCGGCGCGGGTGAGGGCCTGCGGGTCGAAGCCGGGCAGGGCCGCACGCGTGAGGAGGGCGGTGGCGAGCTGCTCGGCGTAGAGGGCGCCGGTCCGGGCGACTTCGATCTGGGCTCCGGCGCGCAGGGCTTCCACGCGCTCGATGTGGGCGTGGTCCTCGCGCCGCTCGACGGTGCGGCGCTCGTAGGCGGTGGTCTCACGGCGGGCGGTGCGCCAGTAGCGTGCGGCGAGGCCGTAGGCGACGGCGGTGGCGAGCACCCACAGCAGCAGCGGCAGGGACAGTCCGTCGGCGTATCCGGCGACCCCGGCGAAGGCGAGGCCGCCGGAGGTCGCGAACGCGGTTCCGGCGAGGGTGCTGTCCCCGCGGTGGCCAGCCGCGGCGAAGGCGCCGGCCGTGGCCGCTCCGGCGGCGAGGACGACCATCAGGATGGCGTTGCCGACGGAGTGTTCGGCGCCGTTGGCGTTCCAGATCCGGCCGAGGACCAGGACCGTGGACGTGGCGAGGGCGGGGGCCACCTTCGGCATGGCCGTGGTGAGCCAGTGCGGGGCGGTGATCGGCTCGTTCATCGCGGGCTCCTTCGGCTAGTTGGCGAGGTCGGAGAGGGCCGTGGCGGAGGACTGGACAAGGTTGGCGATCGGCTCGTACGCGCCGGTCCCGGCGGCGAAGAACCCGAAGAGGAAGAGCACGATGGCGGCGCCGGCCCCGGAGGACTTGCTCTTGACGGCGAAGGCGGACGCTGCGCCGAAGAGCAGGACGGCGGAGATCTCGAAGTTCATGTCAGGCTCCTGTCGTTGCGGGGTCAGCGGGTGCCGTCGCGGTGGACGCGGGCGGCGATGTTGAACAGGTGTCGGCCGACGCGGATGCGGATGCCGTGGCCCTTGCAGCGGCGGCAGGTCTTGCCGCGCTTGGGCTTGCCCTTGCGGTCCGTCGTGAGGGCGAAGCCGAGTCCGTTGCACTTACGGCAGTTGCCGAACGGCGAGGCCGCACACAGGGCGGCGTAACCGAGTGTGACGGTGAGCAAGAGTGCGCTAGCGGCGAGGAAGGGGGTCATCGGGGGCCTCTCCGGCGGTTTTCCGGGTATGCGCAGGTCAGCCCGCTAGGAACTAGCGTGCTGATCAGATGCGGTATGGGGTGCTAGCGGTGCCGCTAGACCTAGCGGGGCTTGCTGCTAGGCCTAGCGGCGATCCGCGTCAGCTCGCATCCCGATTCCCGTCACGGTCCGTGATGGCGGCGGAGATACGGGAGCGCTCGATGCCACGCCGGTTGGCGCCCTTGCCGCTCTCGGTCTTGCCCCACACCTGGGTGGTGGAGATGCCGTGGGGCTTGAGGGCGGCGGCCAGTCCCTCGGGGTCCCAGCCTCCGTAGACGTCGGGGCGCAGCTCGGCGAGCCGGGCCACGACGACTTCGGACCAGACCTTGGGCTCTTCGGCGGGGACGACGGCGAGGATGTCGCGCAGCAGGTCGTACGCGCTGGTCTCGCCGGTCTCGAACGACTCCCCCAGTGCGTGGCCGGAGAGGGTGCCGGCCTGTTCGCGGAGCTTGCGCGCCCGCAGGCCGATGGTCTCGGCGGTGGGGGCGTCGACGTAGACGGAGGAGACGATCCGGGCGTCCGCGCCTTCGCCGACGAAGTAGTGGATGCCCTTGTCCTTCCAGGAGAACATCGTGGCCCGCACGCCTCGCTTGTAGCTGGACGTGCCGAGGACCATGTCGTTCTCCAGCTGGCCCATGACCTTCAGGCAGAACCGGGCCGACGCATTCGCGCTGATGCCGGTCGGCAGGGCCTTGGCGTCGGGGCGCTGGGTGGCGAGCAGCAGCACGATGCCGGTGGCCGGTCCGCGCTTGACCAGGTCGGTGCAGATCTCCTCGAACTCCGCGCCGTGCTTGGGGTGCTCGAACCAGACCTGGCACTCGTCCACGCCGACGACGATCGGGTGGAGCCCCAGGTTCTTCATGTTCGCCAGTTCGCTGGTGACCTTCGACTCCGGGCAGATGTCCCGGGGCAGGGAGCGGATCATCTTCGCCCGGCGCCGCAGCTCGTCCCGCAGTTCCCGCAGGTCGGCGAGGGCGTACTCGATGTCCTCGTCGTCGTCCCCGGCGCGGTGGCGGTGCGAGACGCGCTCGCCGACCGGGTCGAGGTCGCCGGTTCCCTTGAGGTCGTAGGTGTGCAGCTCGGCCCGCGGGTCGAGGGCGGCGATCAGGAGCAGCAGGCGCAGGAGGAACGTCTTGCCCATGCGGGGGATCGCGCCGATGACGGCCGCGATGTACATGAGCGTCATCTCCACCCAGCGGCCGCGCTGGTCGGTGCCGAAGGCGACCGGCTTGAACAGGTCCGTGGCCCCGCTCTTGAGCAGCGGCCACACGGGCTTCCGCGCGGTCGACATGTCCTGGTCGCCGACCCAGAGGACCAAGTGCCCGGTGTGCTCCTCCGGTACGGCCTCGGGCCAGACGCAGCCCAGCGGGCGGCGCAGGCCGGACGCGAGCTTGTCGCGGCGCTCGATCACGTCCGTGACGGTGACGCCGTACGGGAGGTCTCCCTCCGCGCGCCAGCCGGGCCCGTCGCGGGTGATCGGGGCGGTGAAGGTGAAGCCGTCCCGGCCCTTGCCCTGCGCCTGGTTGATCGCCGGGATGCCGAGCGCCCCCAGCGCTCGCAGGACGATGTCGCTGGTGAGCTTGGGCGCCTTGGTGATCTCCACCGCCCGGTTGATGACCGGGGCGTCTGCCTGGCCGCCGGCCGACCCGAGGGCGAGCAGCAGCGCGCCGACCGAGACGACCTGGAGCCAGCCGGGCGCGAGGACGTAGAGGGCGAGCGCGGCGCCCATGCCGACCAGTGCGGCGAGGGTGGCGACCAGGGTCCGCAGCCGGACCCGGCCGTCGCGCTGCCGCGACAGCTTGAGGTACTCCGCCGCGTCCTCGCGCCGGACGGCGGCGAGCCGGACGGGTTCGCCCTCGCGGTCGGCGACCCAGCGCATCGTGCCACCGACGAACTTCGCGGCCCCGCGCGGGGCCTGGAGCGCGAGGCGCCCGGCGTAGACCGGGGAGCGGAGCGCGTGGTACCCGGCGAGGTGGGTGTAGTGGCTGGCGACCCAGCGGGCGGCCGTCTTGAGTTCGGCCGTCGACCGCAGCCACGCGGGGACGATCCGTCGCCGTTTGGCGCCCGCGAGTCGGCCGAGGTAGCCGGGTCCGGCGAGTGCCGGGCCGTCGACCAACCGGCGGGCCGACGGGTCGCCCGACTCGTCGGCCGACCCGTTCGTGTGGGAGTCGGGCGACGCGTCGGCGGTGGAGTTGGCCGACTCGGTGCGGGCGGATCGGGCCTTGTCGAGGTCGACCACGTCGGCCCCGGAGTCGGGCGACCCGGTGGCGGCCATGTCGGCTTCGAGTCGGTCGAAGAAGTCGTTCTCGTCATCGGGGTGCTTCACTGAGACTCTTCCTTCTCTTGAGAGGGATGGCGGGGTCCGGCCGCTGCTTTGGTCGGTCGTGACCGGACCCCGTTGCTCACAGGTCGAACAGGCCGCCCTGGTCGTCGCCGGGCGCCGCGGTGGCGCGCTGGGCGGCTCGGCGGGCGGCGGTGAAGCAGGGCGGGCACCAGGCGCGCAGCTCGCTCGGGGGCAGGGCCGCGGCGGCGAGCTCGGTGGTGAGCGGGTCGGCCGCGGCGGCCATGAGGCGGATCGGGCCGCTGTGCTTGCCCGCGTGGCGGCCGTGCTCGCGGGTGCAGCGCCCCTCGCCCTTCGTGTGGGGCTGTCCGCATGCGCCAGCGCACTGGCAGCGGTGCTGTGCGGCCTCCATCACGGTGTGGAAGAGGTCGGCGGCGACGAGCGGGCCCGGCATCACGCCGCCACCCCCACAGCCGGTGCCCCGGCCGGAGCACCTCGGCGTCCCGACCGGCGGCCGGTGACCGCCGAGAGCAGCCGACCCAGCCGGGCCCCCTTGATCCCGGCGCGGCTCTGCTTGGCCGCGTACATGGCCTCATCGGCGCGGCTGAGGAGCGCGGAGAGGTCTTCGCCGGGGAAGTCGACGGCGCGGACCCAGCCGAGGGACACCGTGGTGGCCACGTGCGGGTCGGCCTTGTCGGCGGGGCGGGCCAGTACCCCGTGAAGGACGGCGAGCAGGTCCGCGACCGTGCCATCGGTATCCAGGACGACGGCCGCGAATTCGTCGCCGCCGAGGCGTCCGGCGACACCGTTCGGGCCGACGTAGTGGGCGAGCCGGTCGGCGGTGGCCTTCAAGAGGGCGTCGCCGACCGCGTGGCCGTGGCGGTCGTTGATCTGCTTGAAGTGGTCGACGTCCGCGAGGACGACCACCGCCCTGTCATCGCGCAGGAGCGCGGTGGCGCGGCGGGTGAAGCCCTCGCGGGTCCGCAGTCCGGTGAGCGGGTCACGACGGGCGGTGCGGAGCCGACGGCGCAGCCACAGCACGTGGCCGGACCATCCGGCCGCGAGCGGGCCGGTCGCGGCGAGGATCGTGGCGAGGGTGTTCATGCGGCGACCTCCTCGGCCGTCTCGGTGGACTCGTCCGTGTCGCTGCCGTCGTTCGCCTCGACGGAGTGGAGATCCGGGCGGCTGGCCCGCTCGGCGAGCAACTCGTCTCGCAGTACGCGGGAGTTGGCTGCCGAGCAGTGCAGGGCGGTCCGGATCGCCTCGGCGTTGATCCCTGCCAGCGGCCAGTCGGCGGTCAGCTCGCGGGCCTCGGCCAGCAGCTCCGACGCCGAACGCGGCGGCTTCGCCCCCTTGGGTTTCTGGCGGGTGGTGCGCTTGCGTGGCTTTCGCTCGTCCGACTCCTCGGCCGGCGGTGGCACGGGCGGCACGGCGGGTTCCTGCTCCGGCTCCTCCACGGCCCCGTCGGGGGCAAGCTCCCCGAGCCTCAGGAGGACGCGTTCGCGGCGCGGGGTCCTCGACCGCCACCGCCAGCCGTAGGTTTCGCGAAGGTCGGCGCGGGCGAGCTGCCGCTCCTTCTCGCGGGAGAGCGCGTCAGCGTAGGAGGTGATCTCCCACAGCGTCATCCGACGCCACAGCGAGAACGTGGAGGGGAAGGCGAGCAGCCATCGCGAGGCCCGGATCTTGTCCATCCGGCGGCCGGTCGCGGCCCCGATCCGTACGGCGTAGATGTGGGCGCCGATCTCGGAGAACACCACCCACAGCAGCGGCATCGTGCCGTGGGCGAGCTTGGCCCACATGCCGTGCCCGGCGGCCACGTTCAGGCCGCAGGTGATCAGGGTGAGGACCCAGGGCACGAACCGTACCCACGCGAGGGCCATGTCCATCCGGATCAGCAGGAGGTTGGCCACCGTGAACACCGGAATGGCCACGTCGATGCCGACCGGCAGCATCCACGGCTCGCCGAAGCCCCACCGCAGCGCGGCGGCCGACACGGCGTCGAAGGAGGAGATGAGCCCGAGGGCTCCGACGCCGGCGGCGGCGAGCGCGCCGATACCGGCGAGGCCCATCTCGGGCCGGGTCAGCGGCGGCACCGCCGACCGCTCGTTGGTGATCGCGGTCGTCATCGCGCACCGCCGAAGAGCTTCCGGTTCCGAACCGCCCAGCCGATGTGCTGAATGAGGAACCCGAGAACCGCCGCGGCGAACAGCCACGCCTGATGGGCCGCAACAGCGCCCGCGGCGCTACCCAGCGCGATCAGCGAGCCGAGCCAGACGAGACCCAGCTCCGGGCCCCAGTGCATCCGGGCGCTCATGCCGCCGCTCCCTTCCGGGAACGGGAGCGGCGGGCCGCCGGCCGTACCAGCGGGATGACGTTGAACAGCTCCGGCGCGAACGCCTCGATCGCCTCGGCGGCGACTCGGCTCACCTCGTCCGGCAGGTTCGGGTTGTCCGCGAGGATGTCCCGCGCCGCGTCCAGACGGGCCGCGCGCTCCTCCTCGCTCTCGCCCTCCACCCCGAGCCACAGCTCCACCGGGGTGCCGAGGGCGAGTTCCACGAAGTCGTTGGCGCTGATGGCCTGATGGCCGCCGATGAATGTACGCATGGCTGATCGCTCCTGAACTTGTCGAAGGGGCGCTGGGTGGCTTCGGTCCGTGGTGAGAGGCAGCCACCCCAGCGCGGCGGGGTCGGAATTTCTCCGGCTCCCCCTGCCTCGCCCGTACGGCACCCTGTGCGGGGCCCGGACGGGCGAGGGAGGCAACCGGTCGCAGCAACCACTGCGCAGGTGACCTGACGTCCGCGAATCACCGGCCATCCCGGTGCGCCGAAGCTGCGGATCAGGGGACGCGGTAGGCGTGGCCGCCGTGCCGGTCGAGCACGGGCGTCGCCCAAAGTCTTCGTCGATGCATGGAGACCCCCTCGGGTCGGTCGGATCGGATGAAGCACTGCAAGGGGGACCTGTGTCCCCACCCTCCGGCCGTTGCTCGCGGTCGCCGGGCCACCTCGCCAGTACGGGCCGAAACCCTGTTCCACCTGGCCTTTAGCGGGATTGCAGCGTCCCCGCCCTGTGCTTGCAGACAGCACCTCTCTTCGGGCCGAAGCCCGATGAGGTACATGTATCACCTGTTCCTCATCATGGAGAGGCGGGTTGGGGTCGTCAAGTCCCTTGGTTTTCAAGGAGTTCGTGAACCCGCCCCGCTCGATGTCTCAAGCTTGGCCTGATCAGGGCAGACGCTGGACTCCACACATGTACGGCTTCGGGACGACTTGGCTACGGTGAAGTCGTCCCAAGTCGTCCCGCGGGTGGGAGAGTGCGGCATGGCCAACGAACGACTGCGCGGCGCCATCATCGAGAGCGGCATGACGCTCGATCAGGTCGCCGAGCGGCTCGGGGTGTCGGCGAAGACAGTGGAGCGCTGGATCAACGGCCCCAAGCGCCAGCCGTACCGTCGATTCAAGTACGCGACGGCCTCGCTCCTCCAACGCGAGATGTCTTACTTATGGCCCGAGGAACGGACGTCCGCAGAGGTCACCGAGGCGGGCAACGCCGAGCTGATCAAGCTCTACCCCCACCGCTCGGTCGTGCCGAACCGGCTCTGGACGCAGCTCTACGCCGGCGCTCAGCGGTCCTTCGACGTCCTGGTCTACTCAGGGTTCTGGCTCACTGAGGACGCGGCTTTCCACCAAGTCGTCAAGGAGAAGTCGGCCGCTGGCATCCCGGTACGGTTCATGCTCGGCGACCCCAACTCAGCTGCGGTGGCGGTGCGCGGAGCCGACGAGGGGATCGGCGGGGCCATGGCAGGCAAGATCCGAAATGCCCTGGTCAACTATGCGCCACTCTTCGGACTCCCCGGCGTGGAGTTCCGCCTCCACTCCACCACGCTCTACAACTCCCTCTATCGCGCGGATGACCAGATGCTCGCGAACGGGCACCTGTACGGTGTCGGCGCGTACATGGCGCCGGTGCTGCACATCCAGCGGGTGGCCGGCGGCGAGCTCTTCGACGCCTACGCCGAGAGCATCGAGCGGGTCTGGGAGAGCGCCCGCCCCATCACCTCACCCACTGATTTGGGAGGCTCAGACGCATGAGCCGTATCGACTACTTCCGCGACCCCGCCGCCCCAAAGGCCAACTCGGTGGTGCCATCCGTGACGGTCGTCGTACGCGACGACGAGGGGCGACTCCTCCTCATCCACAAGACCGACAACGACCTGTGGGCCCTCCCGGGCGGAGGCCACGACATCGGCGAACGAATCGGCGACACCGCGGTCCGGGAGGTCAGGGAGGAGACGGGGATCGAGGTGGAGGTGGACAACATCGTCGGCCTCTACACGGACCCGGACCACGTCCTGGCGTACGACGACGGAGAGGTCCGCCAGCAGTTCTCCATCTGCTTCCGGGCCCATCCGGTCGGCGGATCCCTCCGCACCAGCAGCGAATCAAAGGAGGTCCGCTGGGTGAACCCAGCGGACCTCGATGACCTGGACATCCACCCGTCCATGAGGCTGCGCATCCGGCACGGCCTGGACGAGTCGCGGCGGGAGCCCTACCTCGGCTGAGCGCCGGCCGTGGCGCTGGCCATCCGGCGCTCCACCCGCTCGTTGGCGGCGTAGATCTCGGGCGCCGCGCGCTGAATGAACCGCCCCACGATGGTGTCCGGCCCGTACCGCTGCACGATCTCGTCCAGCCGGGCGACCGGGGTGGTGTGCGCACCGTCGGGCGTCGTCGTCATGTCGGAGACGATCAGCGCGTCCACCAACTCGGGCCGCTCAAGCTCGAACTCAGTCTCAAGCTCATGTCGGAGCCCACGCTCCTCGGCTTCCAGGAGCGCACAGGAGTGATGCGCCACGAGCCGCACCACCCGCTCGTCGGCGCCCTCCTGGTCCCGAAGGAACCGGGCCCCGTCGAGCGGGTGGAAGCCTGTGGTTGCAATGGCCGGCGAGTACCCGACGTCGTGCAGAACGGCCGCGGCCTCCAGCAGCTCGGCGTCGGCGCCGAGGATCGGGCTCAGAGACCGAGCCCGCTTGGCCACGCCGAGGGAGTGCGCCCAACGACGCGGCAGCGGCTCGGACAACATCGATTCGGAGAGCGAGTACGCCCACTCAGTAAGCCCCATGAGCGCCAAGGCTACGGCTGCTGGGGCGAGGGCGGGAGGGCGCGAACGGTGCGCCCCTTGCCGTGAACGGTTTCGAGCACGCCGTTCCCCTCCATCTGGGCGAGAGCACGCCGCACTGCCGTGCGAGACGCTCCGAAGCGTTCGCAGAGCTTTGACTCGGACGGGTAAGCGTCGCTCACACCTAGAGAGTCCTCCGCGATGACGTCCATCATCCGATCAATGAGCGGTCGACGGGCAGCCTCAGTCCGGACTCGCCAACCAACACCGGGTGAGGACTCCACAACCCCCTCGGACTCTAGAACTTTCAGGGCCCGCCGGACGGTGTTGCGCGAGACGTTCCGCGATCGCATTAGAGCGGCCTCGGACGGTAGGACATCGGCGATCGCTCCCCTTTCGATCTCCGTGCGAATCGACGTTGCGATGACCAGGTACGTTCCGCGAGGGCTCGCCTCCGTCACATTGACTCCCTTCTCAGTCTCCACTGAGGGTCGCATGCTCGGACAGACGCGATGATGCGGCTCCACTGAAAATGTCGGTGCCGGCCCTTAAGCTCCAACCGTGGCGATCGAGCCTCCACCTTGCCGGGAGCGGTCCCGCGGTCGGGCGCGTCTGGTGGGAAGCCCAGGACCTGCGGCTGCCTCTATGCCCCGCTTCAGCTCAGGCGCCAGCACCTTAAGGTCGGTTCGGCGCCGGCCCGCCGCTCGGGTCGGCTACGTCGCCTCGCAGCACCGCAGGAGACTGAGCGCGGCCGTACTTCGTAGATGGCGAGCCCGAACCTCGCCATGTGAACGCGTGGCGCCTGAGGACTCCATGCTCTGCCACCTCCGGCCCTGGTGACCTACTGCCCTGACCCTCAGTAGGTCTCTATGCTGCTCGCAGATCCGCGTCCGTGGCCAGAAGCGGCGTGGCTGACCCTTTAAGGACGGCCGTGTACATCGAGAGAGTAGTCCTAAATAACATCAAGGGATTCGAGAACGCTGATCTTGATTTCAGCGGCCATGATGGTGAGCATAGCGGTTGGGCAGTTATTACCGGCGATAACGGCTCGGGCAAGACCGCGCTGCTGAAGTCGATTTGCATGGCGCTTCTCGGGCCTGACGATTCTCGTGTGCTGCTGGCGGACACCAGGGGATGGGTGACTGAGGGGCATCCCGCAGGCTCCATCTCTGTGGAGGTGAAGCCATTCAAGGAATATGACAGAACTGCCAAAGGTGGATCGCCGGTCCAGAATACGTTTTGGGCTGAGATTGGGTTCTCCCGCGAGGCAGGCGCCTGGGGCATCTCCTCCGTGGATGTTTACCGAAACAAGAAGAAGGGTGCGTTTAACGGCCCTTGGTCCCCAGGCACTCAAGGGTGGTTCGCGCTCGGGTATGGGCCCTTCAGGCGCCTCTACGGTAGTTCGCCGGACGCCCAACGCCTCATGGTAATTCCGGGTCGAGTCCCACGCTTCGCTACCCTTTTCAAGGAGGATGCGACCCTCGCTGAATGTGAGCAATGGGTCAAGCAGCTCAACTACAAAAAGCTTGAACAGCAGGAGTCAGAAAAGGCGGCACTCGAAAGCCTCCTGGAACTTCTCAATGACAACTTCCTTCGCCAAGGAATGGCGGTCAGCGAGGTAAATTCAGAAGGCATTTGGTTGAAGGATATGGCCGGTCGAAGGATGCCACTATCTGATATGAGCGAAGGATATCGCTCCGCTCTGGCCATGCTAATCGATATCTTCCGCCACATGGTCGACGTGTACGGATCCACTGACCTGACCAAGCGCGCAGAGGACGGCACGATCTATATCGACCGGCCTGGTGTTGTCATCATCGATGAAGTGGATTCTCACCTCCACCCAGCATGGCAACGCGAGATCGGATTCTGGCTCAAAAGGCATTTTCCCCACGTGCAGTTCATAGTTACAACCCATAGCCCTCTTGTGTGTCAGGCGGCTGATCGGGGGCGCATCTATCACATGCCTCAGCCGGGGGGTGGGCCGCCGTTCCAATTGGACGAACCTGATTTCATGAGGATCGTCGCAGGCAAGCCCGACCAGATTCTTCTCACACCGGCCTTCGGGATGAGCCATACGCGGTCACCAAAGGCTGTGGCCGCAAATGTGAGGCACTCTCGACTGAGAGCAAAGCAGATCGCCGGAAAGATCACCCTTCAAGAGTCAGATGAGCTGGAGCAGCTCTCCCTTTTTGTCGAATCGGAGTGATGTCGAAGAATGAGGCGGATTCACCGCATTCAAATCGATATTCAGGCTCGCTGCGAGCTTGCGGTTCGACGAAAAGGATTGCTCGACAAGGAGTCCGCCCGAAAGGAATGGGATCGATATCGAAGGTCGGCAAAGAGCCGCCCCGTAATTGAAGCACTCAAGGCGATGAACGGACTGCGTCAGCGTTGTGTGTACTGCTGTGATTCCAGGTCTGCAGATGTCGACCACTTCACCCCCATCGCGGTCGATTACACCCTGGCGCTCACCTGGAAGAACTTCATCATGATCTGCCCTGAATGCAATCGAAGGAAGTCGGCGAGATTTCCTGTCGACGCCGCGGGAAACCCGCTACTCATAGATCCCACTAGAGAAGATCCATGGGCCCATCTGATCCTGGATACGAAAAATGGCTACCTTTCCGCTCGGTTCCTGGATGATGATTTCGACCCGAAAGGTGATGCGACGGTCGATGTCTTCTCCTGCGTAAACCATGAGGCCGTTGTTGAGGGGCGTCGCCGTGTAGTCACCCGCTATTACGAAGCGGTCGACGTCTTGCTTGAAGCGAAAGCTGATCGTAATTCACTCCAGAAGCTCGTTCGGGAGGTCCGAGAAGACGAATACGGAATATCGGGTTGGTTCGCATTCCGTGAAGGCAGGTCAGAGGAGAGATTCTCCGTGATGAGGTCAGAGCATCAATCAGCATGGCGAAGATTTGCTACCGAGTCCTTTCGGTCTCAGCTCCCTGTTGCGCGCTAAGAAGTAGTCTCCCTGGAGAGCTGATACTCGCTCAGATGGCCGCTCAAATGCCGGCTCGCGTTTCGAGAAGAAGGGCGGCCATGCGGTGGGCACTTTCTTGATCGCGGGGGACGCAATCGTTCGCCTGCATCCACACACCCACGCGGAACCACCGCACGAACACCTACGAAAGTCCGTGAAGGGTTGATCGGACAGCCGGAAGCAGGGCGCGCTGGGGTCGGCATCGTATGCCGGTGGATGCGTCCAAATAGTGCGGCCAGAAGCTACCCCCTTCGCCTCGACGGCCCGCCGTGCTAGCGGATGCCCCAACCGTGCTTGCGAGTGAGTGGCGAGTGAGATCGCCTGACGCATTAGGGCCCTGCAGCTCCCGCGCAGGTCAGAGGTCATACCGGCTCTCTTCGCGCCATGCCCTCCGGAGCCGTGTGCGCAGGTTCGAATCCTGCCGGGGGCACTTCGCAGAAGTGCCACACAGACCCCGTGATCAGCGGAAACGCTGAGACCGGGGTCTTGTTGTATGTGCAGGCGTGTGCCGCTCTGAGCCGCCGTATGTCGAGGTCCGTGGACGAGGCGTGGACGGGATCTTGGGGAATCGCCGCAGGTGGGGTCCGGGAGAGGACAGCGCCGGCGGGCACGTTGAAGGGCACGGCTCACGCCTGACTCCATGCCTGACGATGGCGAGCGACGCTGTACACCTGCTCGACCTGCTCAGCCGTCAGTGCCCCTGAGAGCGGCGCCAGAGCCGCTACTTGGCGCTCCTGGTACACCCGGACGTCGAGCTGCGTGGCGACCACCTTGAGATCCGTGACACCGACGAAGACGAGGACCGGCTCGACCGGTACGGGAAAGCCGCAGTAGTGCTCAAGCACCCGGACCACGCGCTTGGCCTCAGCCCGGCTCTTGCGCACGTAAAGCGCCGGCTTTCCGTGATTGACCTTCACGGCATCGTCGCCGACCCATACCGCCTTGTTGTGGTGGTGCTTCGTATTGATGCTGAACACCCCTCCAGGCCCGATCAGTAAGTGATCGACGTCCACGCGGTTGGCCAAGGGAATGGCATGCAGAACCCGCCATCCGTGACGCGCCAAGCGGTTCAGCTCGGCTCCCACCCGCTTCTCCCCCGCCAGTCCCTTCCGCCACGAGTCCCACTCGGTGGGGCGCCGCAGGAGCTGTGAGACGACTCGCTCAATGAACCCCGGGCCGGATCTGCCGAGCAGGTCACGGATGGCCTCTCCGGGACGGTTCGTGGACAGGTCGTCGGCCGGCAGCAGAGGCGGCAGCGTCGGGCGATCGTCAGCCGCGGATGCTTCCTGCGATGACACCGACTCGCGGACGTCCTGTAAGTGGTGCGTCAGCACGGCGATCACGTCGTCGCGATACTCAGCGGCCAGGACGGTGATGTCCCCCGTCCTCACGTCTGCCCAACCGACCGCAGTGCCATCGGGCAGATTCGCGTACAGGCGATCATGTCCGTACCGCTTCCAGCGCGTGACCTTCAGCTCCACAAGTCCCCCTCGTCCGCTCCCGGCTCGAAGCATCGCAGCGGCTGGGGCTCAAAACGAGAGAGGCCCCGGACAAGATGCCCGGAGCCTCAAGGGGGGTGCAGGGTGCTCACTCGTATTCGCGCAGGAGGTCCTCGATACGCCGGTTGGCGACGTCCTGGCGCCCGTCGAGGCACTTCGCGTAACGGGTCAGCAGGACCTCCACGCTGTTACCGGCGCGCTCGGCCACCTCGGTCGGGTCGACACCGGCATTGAGCCAGGTCGACAGCGCCGAGTGGCGGAGGTCGTAAGGCCGACTCGCGAGAGGCGAGGCAGCGACCGCCGGCGGAAGCGCGAGGAGCCGGGCCTCCTGCCAGACGCGGTAGTAGGTCGAGGAGGGGACCACCCTGCCCTTCTCGCTGAAGAACAGCCGACCGTCGTCCGCAGTGCCGAAGACGGTCAGATGCTCACGAAGAACGGCGACCAGATGCGGCGGAATGGGCACCCGCCGGACGTCCTCGGTCGGCCGGTTCTTCAGCCCACGGTCGTCATGGGTCTCCCCCGAATCAGTCCACTGCTTGCCGGCTGACGGTCGCGTGCGATGCAGAAGGGCCGATCCCCACCCTTGCTCAGGAAGGACGAGATCCGTCTCGGCCAGGCCCACGGCCTCTGCCGGGCGAAGGCCTCCGAAGTACATTGCGGCGAAGAAGCCGACGAGACGACGACCGCGAGCCCGCCGGTACCCGCCGATGTAGGAAACAGCCGTCAGGAGATTACGAGCCTGCTCCGGGTTGGCGACGACGCGGGGGTCGACCTGGTTGGACACCTTCGGCTTTTGCCAGCGAACGGCCGTGATCGGATTCTCCCGGAGCTCTCCCAGGTCCACCGCGTAGTTCGCTGCATTCACGAGGGTGCGCCGCTTACGCCGCACGGTTTCCGCAGCGGCCGCCGTCCCGTCGAGCTTGATCTTCAAGGCATCCAGCACCGCACGAGCCGTTGCGGGCTCGGCAAGATCAGCGAGCGGCCGAGACGCCTTGGACACCCAGTGCAGGATGTTCTTCACCTCGTCCGGCGCTTCCCGCTCGGCAGGCCCCGGAAGCACGAAAGCCCAGTTCCGCAGCGCTCTACGGATCAACTCATCAGCCGGCCGTCCGGGGCGGTCGCCAAGGAGTTCCACAGTGACGCTGGTCAGCGATTCGTTGATGCCGTCTCGCGTATTGGGGGCGGCATGAGGCCACTTCATCGCCAGGTACCTGAGGGCGAATTCGTACCACGATATGGCGGACTTCTTCTCCTCCATCGAGGCAGGGAGGCCGGACTCCGTATCGAACTCTTCGCCGTCCCGCATCGCTCGCATGAGCTTCGTGCGGTAGTGATCTGCGAGCGCCTTGGTACGGAACGACTCGGAGGAGACGTTGCCCGCCACAGACCAGCGGACCCCGTACGAGGGCGTTTTGGTGTCCCGTTTACGGACGCTCCAGACCTTCACATCGAGTGACTTCACGCGGCCGTCTCCAGTCCGCGGAGCCAGGTGTCGAAGTCACTCCGCCACACTCGAAGCTCTCCGTTGGGGAGCTTGAACGCGGCCGGCGCATGCCCCAACTCCCGCCAGCGGTAGAAGGTGCGTCGCGAGACCCCACCCAGAGCAGCGAGGATCTGCGGCACGGTCATCAGCTCATCCTTCACAGCAGTTCATCCCCCTGGACTTCGAGTTCGGCGCGGAGTTCTCGGGCGTGTTCGCGGTTGTGCTGGAGGTCGCGGCGGATGTTGGCGGCGAGCCAGGACTCGCCCGGGGTGGTGCCGTGGCCGGCGTAGGACCAGTGGGCGACGACGAGGAGGGTGGACTCTGGGTGTTCGTCGGGGTCGGGCAGGCCGAGGGCGGTGCGTTGCTGGTGGGCGCGGTAGTCGGCGCGGACCTGGCGTAAGGCGCCGAGGGTGGTGGAGTAGGCGCGGGATTTGGTGGAGAAGTGGCCGCGGAAGCCGAGCATGTGCGCCCAGGCCCGGAGGCGCCGGTCCGGGTAGGCGGCGTCGAGGTCCATGCAGGCTTCCATCAGGCGCCGGGGGTGGTCGGGGACGTCGAGGAGGACGAGGGCTTCCTTGTTGCCGACGCGATGGTCGACGGAGCCGGTCGTTTCGGCGGCTTTGGTGGCGTACTTGGCGACGTAGGCGGCGACGGCCTGTTCGGTGAGTTCTTCGCCGTGGCCGAAGGCGCCGATGGGCTGGACGTCGAGCTGGGTGCCCCAGGTGAGCGTGAGGTCCTGGTCGACGCCGTGCGCGGGGGCGGCGGGGACGGTGACCTGGGCGCGGGTGGCGGCGGCGTGGATGGCGTTGGTGAGGAGGTCGAGGGTGGCCCAGGCCGGGGGCGGGGTGTGGGGCCCTTGGGGGCCGTCGAAGCGGATGACGGCGTGGAAGTGGACGGCGCCGCGCTTTTGGTACTCGGCGACCTTGCCGAAGGAGACGCGGGACTGTTCGCGGGCGGCTTTCTGGGTGAGGCCGGCGCGGGCGGCGATCTCGCGGCGGAGGTAGATCGTGAAGTACCGCCACAGCTCCGAGGCGTGGTTGTTCCACAGCACCGCCCCGGCGTAGTCGTACGCAGATGGTTCGAGCGGGGTGCCGAGCTCCGGAGCGTCTTCGGGGTGGCGGGTGCCGCAGCGGCAGGGGCGATCGCCGGGCCGGTTGTGGACCGGGCCGAAGGACGGGGCGGTCAGGGTGGCGAAGACCCGGGGGTGGTCCCGGATGGTCTCCGGGGTTCCCTTGTCGGGGTTGCCGACGAGTCCGGCACGGATGAGGTGGTAGGTGTCTCCGGCGTAGGTCCAGGCGCAGGAGGGGCAGCGGGAGGCCCGCCGGTTGCCGCAGGCGACGCGCAGGACACCGCCGGGTTCGGCGTCGGTGTTGTAGGCATGGAGGACGGTCTTGGTGGCCGGGTCGAGGGTCTTGGTGCCGCCGGTGAGGCGGATGGGGGCGGTGCAGCCGCCGGTGCGGCGGAGTTGTTCGGTGAGGCGGTCGAAGCCGGGAGACCCGGCCATCCGGAGCAGGTCGCTCAGGGTGGCCGGGTCCAGGCCCGCCTGGAGGGCGGCGTCGGTCAAGACGGTCACTTCCCCGCGCGGGCGAGGGAGGCCGGGGCGGTGCGGGTGCCGGTGCCCTGGCAGGCCAGGCAGGTGGCGGGGAGGGTGCGGCGCTGCCCGTCGGCGGTGAGGGTGCCGGTGGTGATGTGGACGGTGGCGAAGCCGTCGCAGTCGCGGCAGACGCGCGCGGGCAGGGTGGTCTGGGACATGATGAGTGCTCCCTTTCGGGTCCGTTGGATCTGGAGTGGGTTGAAGGCGCCCGGGGCGGCGGAAGTTTGGCGACCGAGGCCGTCCCGGGGGCCGCTCAGCGTGTGTTGTTGCGCCTGCCGTGACCCTTGTCCGCGTACATCGACGCGTCGGCGGCGGACAGGGCGTCGGTCAGGAGCGGGACCGGGAGCTGGTCGCGGTGGCAGTGGCCGACGGAGGCGGAGACCCGCAGGGTTCGCCGGTTGTGCGTGACCGGCTCCGCAAGTGCGGCCCGCAGCGCGAAGAGGCCGGCGGTGTGGGCGGGGTCGGCGACGATGGCGGCGAACTCGTCTCCGCCGAGGCGGGCGGCGATCCCGTGGCGTCCGCACCAGTCGTTCAGCCGCTGGGCGGTGGTGGTGAGGACGGTGTCGCCGGCGGCGTGGCCGTGGGTGTCGTTGACGGCCTTGAAGTCGTCCAGGTCGACCAGGACCACGAGCGCGTTCGGGTGCTTGGCGATGAGGTGTTCGGCGCGGGTGGTCCATCCGGCGCGGGTGTGGAGGCCGGTGAGGGGGTCGCGGCGGGCGGTGGCCAGACGGCGCAGGAGCAGTCCGCCGTGCAGGGCCCAGCCCAGGGCCGGTAACCCGGCGGCGGCGAGGGTCTGGGTGTCCATGTCGGTCACCGGCCCTTCTGCATGTCGCGGACGAGCAGCCGCAGCACGACCGCCACGACCGCGATCGAGACGCCCGTGATGGCGACGGTGAGGAGCATCGAGACCAGGACGGCGCCGACGACCAGGACGACCGCGCCACCGCCGGCGGCGAGGGCGAGCGCGCTGCCGGGGGTGAGCTGGACCGAGGTACGGGCCGGGGCGACCGGCGCCGGGGCCGGGACGGTGGGGGTGGTGGGCTCGATGTTGGCGGCCGTGGTGGGCTTGAGGAGGGGGATGGTGTGGCCGGTCGGGAGCGGGTTGACCGGGACGTGCGGTCGGAGCATGACGGGGTCTCCCTACTTGGTGATCGTGGTGTCGATGAGCGGGGCGAGGAGGCTGTCGGCGAGGAGGTAGCCGCCGAGGAGGAGGACGGCGACGAGCCACCAGGGCGGGCGGATGAGTTTGATGCCGAGGCCGCCGACGACGATCAGGGCGAGCCAGAGCGGGACGTCCATGACGCGGTTCTCCTTCGGGTCAGCGGGGGTTGCAGCGGTGGGTGCGGGCGGCGAGTTCGGCGGCGGCGCGGGTGTGGTAGTCGGCGGAGAAGTCGCAGCCGGGGGCCGTGCACACGGCGGTGTGCTTGGTCCGGCCCCGGCCGTCGCGGTGGGTGCCGATCTGCATCGGGCCGATCCGGGTCACGTGGTGGAAGCGGTTCGGTCGCATGGCCGGTCAGACCTTTCCGACGAAGTCGTTCGTGTGGTCGTTGAGCCACTGCCGGATTTCGGAGAGTTCGTCATCGGTGGCCCGGTTGAACGCGGCCTCCGCAAGGGCGACGGCTTCCACGAACTGATTGCTGCGGGTCAGCTCCGCAGAGCGTTCGAGGGCGGAGCGGATGGACGGACGCATGAGCGGTCTCCTCTTGGGGTCAGGCGAGCTGGAGCGCGATGGAGTCCGCCAGGGCGGCGGGCATGCCGTGGCGGGTGCGGAGGGTCTCCGCGTCGATCGGGGCACCGGTCTGGGCCCGGTGGGCGTCCGCGATCTTCTGGGCGTGGGCCAGGAGAGCGGGCGGCACCGCCACGGCAGGTACCGAGGGAGCAGGCGCGGGCTGCTCTTCCTGCGGGGCAGGTTCCGCCTGAACGTCCATGGGTGGTTCGGCCGGCGGGAGCTCGGGTGCCGGTTCCGGGGCACGTTCGACGATGAGGTCGACCGCAGGGTCGGGCTCCGGCATGAAGGTGGGGTCGGGTTCGGGTGTGGGGTGGGGTGCGTGGGCGAGGAGGGTGCCGCCGAGGAAGGCGAGGGCGGGCCATCCAGCGACGAGGATGCGCAGCCAGTCGGGGACATGGTTCATGTCGAGGAGTCCGGCGGTGGCCACGTTGGCGCCCAGCGAGGCGATGAGGGCGATGGCGAACCACAGCCAGGCATCGCGGTTGGCACTGTTGGCGCGCATCCGGCGCCAGGCGGCGACCAGGAGCAGGTCGACGGAGACCGGATAGGCCCACGCCTTCCAGCCGTCCTGACCGGCTGCGGCCGCCAGGTCGTGCAGGTGGGCGAAGGACAGTGCACCGGCGATCACGGCCTGGATCAGGACGGCGTCGAGGCGGAGGTTGCGGGACATGAGGGGTCACCTCCTTTCGGGCATGGGTCGGGTAGGGACCTGGCGTGAGACGGTCACGCCGACCGAGAAAGGGGGAGGTGCGCTAGGCGGTGGCCGGACTCGGCTTCACGAGCGGTACCGGCTCCGCAGCGACGCCGGAGGCCGGGACGACCGGGCGGTAGTCCGCGAGCGCGGGAAGGTCCGGGGTCAGGTGCGCGTACTCGGCGCAGATCGCCGCGGCTTCGGCGGCGGTGAGGGCGGGGGTGCGGATGCGGGACCAGCCGCCGGAGGTGTCCCCGGCGACCGCGACGCCGGGCCGGTCCGGCGGGATGGTCAGCACGGTGACCACGGCGTCCGGGGCGATGTCGCCGACGCCCATTTCGGCGGTCTGCTTGTCGTTGACCCGGTGCACGACCCTGCCGGTCAACTGGGCTCGCAGGGCGGTGGCGCCCTTGCCGAGGTCGGAGCCGAACCGCTGCCCGCACACCTCCAGGAACATGCCCGCCGCACGGGCCATCTGCCCCAGCCGGATCAGCTGGGTGACCATCCGGTCCCGGCGTTCCTCGTCCTTCCTCGTCGCGACGAGGAACAGCTCGGCGACCTCGTCGACCAGGACCACCACCGGGGCCGGCCGCATCTCGTCGGGCAGGGCCCAGATGTCACCGACCCCGTGTTCGCTGAGCAGGTCGAAACGCTCTTCCATCTCCCCGACCAGCACCTCCAGCAGGCCGTCCGCCTCCTCGGGGGTGATCGCGAGGGCAGAGAGGCGCGGCGCGTAGCCGCGCTGTTCCACCCCGCGCTTGCAGTCGATACCGACCAGGGCCACCGGCAGCCGGGCCAGCCCGGCGACCAGGTTCCGCTGGTACATCGACTTGCCCGACTGGTTCGCGCCGAGGGTCAGCGCGTGCGGGACCTTCAGGTAGTCCCGGACGAACGCGGTGCCGTTCTCCCGCAGCGCGACCGGCACGGTCATCGGGCCGGAGGGAACCCGGCGGCGGGGCATCCGGACCTTCCGGAGGACGTCGTAGCCGGTCATGCGCAGCTCGACGAACCCGGGCTTGGTCTCGATGAGGTTGACGGAGTGGACGCCCCAGGCGTGCCGCAGCCGCTCGGAGGCCGCCATCACGTCAGCCGGTTCCAGACCGGCGGGGAGCCGCAGCGTGACCCGCAGGCCGGTCGAGGTGACCCGGAAGCGGCGGACCTTCGGCGGCACGGGCTGGACGTCGGGGCGGCGGGCCAGGTTACGGACCACGAACGCCCGGAAGCGGGAGGGCTGCACCGTCAGCCCGCACACGTCCATCGTCGACCGGTACGTCACCGCGAACCGCGTGGTCGCCACCGGCAGACCCACCAGCGACCAGAACACACGCGGCGCACGAGCCTTCGCGTAACCAAGACCGCCCGCGGCTCCGGCGAGCGGGAGGCCGACCTCCCATAACGTCGCGATGTCCGTCATGGTCAGGCCCCCATCGGGGTCACGGCGACGGCGCGGAACGAAATGCCGTGCCGGGTCTGGCCGTTGAACGTGTTCTCCCAGTCCCGCGCCTTCAGCCCGATCACCGACACCGGCATGCCCGGGGCGAGCCCGTCGGGGAGGCCGGTCTCGGGGACGGTGACCTGGTAGAGGTTGCCCTCTCCCTCGTCCGAGATCAGCAGCCCGACCGTGGAGAGGCCGGCGCCCGTCTCCCGGTCCATGGCGCGCTCACCGGTCTGCTTGCTCACGAGCTTCGGCGTGGGAGCCGTGGCCACGAACACCACGGCGGTCGACGTGTCCACCTTGAACGACGGCATGAGTTTCTCCTTCGAGATACAGGAAGGGACTAGATGACCAACTTGGCTAACCCGGTTGGTCACATCTCGAAGTTAAAGGAGATGGCTAGCCATGTCAACGACATGACTGCCATGACTGTCCTGGCCCCAGCTCAGTCGCCTACGATCGACTCATGACCTTTGTCCCCGAGCCCCTCGACCCAGACGACGACCGAGCCCCGTACGAGCAGGTGGCCAGCAGCCTGGGCGCAGCCATCCGGACCAGGCGCCTGGCGCCGGGCGAGAAGCTCCCGTCCCACAAGGAGCTGACGGAGCGCTACGGATTCGCGCGGGCGACGATCCAGCGCGCGCTGCGCGACCTCGAAGACGAAGGGCTCGTGGTCTCCCGCAAGGGCAGCGGCGTCTACGTCCGCAACCGGACAGAGCGGCCGGCGGGCCTTCGCCCGTACGTCGAGCAGGCATTCGCTAAGGACCACGTCACGATCGACTTCGCCGGGTTCTCCAGCGAGACCCTGCACGGCGCGCTTCAAGAGCCACTCGACAAGATCCGGATCGGCAGGCTGACACCGTCGAGCATCACCATGCGGATACTCGTCCCAGACATGGCCGTACCGCAGGCCGCACCCGTGCGCATGGAAGACGGGGCTGACGACAAACGGCTCCGTGACCGCATGCACGACATCATGGTCGGATACACCCGCAGCATCCGGGACGCCATCACCGAGCTTGGGCACCTGGGCCTGGTCGCCGAGACCAGCATCAACGTCCGCGTCCACAGCGGCACGCAGTTCTTCAAGCTCTACGTGGTCAACAACGAGGACGCGTTCTTCGGGTACTACCCGATCCGCCCCAACAAGGTCGTCGCCCAGGGCGAGACGATCGAGATCTACGACTTGGTGGGCAAGGACACCGTCCTGTTCCATCACTCGGTCAACGACGGCGAGTCCTCCGGCGGAGCCCAGCAAGTCCAACAAGCCCGGATGTGGTTCGACAGTGTCTGGGAGACCATCGGAAGGGACTTCGACCTTGACGCACGCTGATCTGCTCACCGAGACCCTGGCGAACGCCCGCGTCATCCTCTTCGACTTCGACGGGCCAGTGTGCGACGTGTTCGCGGGACTGCCGGCACCCGAGGTTGCACAGGAGCTGACCGCTCTTCTCTCCCGGCAGGATGAAGCTGCGGGCGCGAAGGCCGCCGAGACGGACGACCCGATCGAGGTCCTGCGCGTCGCACACGAGGCAGACACCGAACTGGGGCAGAAGATCGAGCAGGCTCTCACGGCCGCCGAGGTCCGGGCCGTCGCGGTGGCAGGTCAGCCGACGCGAGGAGCAGCGGAAGCACTTCAGGCGGCGCGTTCGGCCGGCCGGGGCGTCGCCGTGGTGAGTAACAACTCTGCCGAATGCGTGCGGGTCTTCCTGGAGCTCCACGGCCTGGACGAGTACGTCACGAAGATCGTGGGTCGCCCCTCCGAGCAGCCGCACCTGATGAAGCCGAACCCGTTCCCGCTCATCACGGCAGCCGAGCAGATGAACATCGACGTTACGAGCTGCACGCTGATTGGCGATTCGCTCACCGACATCCAGGCGGCCCATGCAGCCGGAGCAACCGTGATCGGCTACGCCAACAAGCCACACAAGGCGGACCAGTTCGCCGAAGCGCAGGCTGACGTGATCACCGAGGACATGCAGGCCATCGCAGACGCACTCACCATGGCGTAACCGAGGGCAGAGAGGGAGCTGTTACAGATTTCTCTACCTCATCAAGGCACCCGCCGCGCACGGCGCGGCGCGCGCGGCCCGTCGCCCGGGCCTGCGCTCCTGTCTACGCCCCGCTCCAGCCCGGCCGCCGTCCGCACGCCTGACGGCTTGGGTTGATGGGTGACGAACCCCGGGGCGGCCGAGGCGGTATGCGAGTGCGGCTCAAGACGATGCCTCCGGCGGGGGCGCTCAGGCTCCGGGATGGAGGAGGTCCGTGGGCGTGTGCCGGCCGGTGGGGTGTGGCGGTGGGGGCTCCCATCCCGTCTGCCGTCGACCCAGGCAGAGCCGAGCAGACACGGCACCGGGCGTCCAGGTCGTTCGTCCAGTTGGGCGCTCCACCTGGACGCCCGGCACCGCGCCTGCTCCACGGTGTGTGGGTCGACGGCAGACGGGATGGGAGTTGGGGGATGGGTGAAGTGCAGCATCTGCGGGGCAGCATCCCCACGGACCTCCTGCCCTGACACCCATCTCCATCACCTTGGCCGGCGGACACCGGGCATCTATGTCACAGGTCAACACTAGCTAGACCAAGAGAGTCGTCATGCACGTGGAAGACGCCTACGCAGTACGCTCACTGCAACAACATGGGGCTGAGTGCACAGTCGCCGAGGCACCTCTAAGGCACTCAGCAGAGTCGGAGGTCAAGATTTACGTCTCAAGGATAAAAGTCGACAACATTCGAGGCTTCGCAGGCACCAGAAGCGTCGACCTGGACTTTATGCGACCGGGCGGAAGGCACGCAGGCTGGACTGTAATAGCTGGCCGTAACGGATCGGGAAAGACATCGCTTCTGCGCTGTATCGCCTTGGCCCTGACCGCAGATCCGAATACCGCAAATGCAATCACACCTAGGTATTCGGCGTGGAGGTCTTCCTTCGACGAGGAAGCCATCGGAAGGATTTCAGCAGATCTTTTTCTTGACCGCGGAGACCTCGACGATATCAACCTGAGAGGGCTTCCCGAGAAACCTGGCACACATGGAAACGTCACCATTTCCATCCCTCCCCCCCAAGTTACCGTGGGATCCGGGCGACAGCGAATGGTTAAGTTTTCAGCAGAGTGGGCCCAAGAGTTGCGATCCGACGAATCAGAAGAGGATCTAGAAAGGGGAGTTTTCCCGACGAAGAACTGGTTTGCGGCGGGGTACGGGCCATTCCGCAGGCTCTCATCCGAGATCCCGGACCCTAGAACTACTGCATCTGGAGTAATCAGCCCAACAGACCCCGCTTCAGTCGCAGATCGATTCTCCACGCTCTTCCATGAGGACGCATCCCTAGGGGAAGGCGTCTCATGGCTCGTCGGCCTTTATCTGAGAAGTCTGGAAAATGAAAAAGGTGTCGATCGACTACTCAAGACGGTCCTAGACCTCCTTTCCGATGGACTCCTTCCAGACGATTACAGCATCGCACGAGTGCGATCCTCTGGGCTTTGGGTTAAGAGTTCAGGAAGAGCTTTCCCGCTACGCGAAATGAGCGATGGCTATAGGACAGTGACCGCACTAGTCCTAGACATCGTGCGGCAGTTGCACGGATTCTACGGGACTCTAAGGCCAAGGCGTTCCAAGAACGGTCTTGCAATGCATGTTCCGGGCGTAATTTTGATCGATGAGATCGATGCCCATCTACACGTGAGCTGGCAGCAAAGAATCGGCGAATGGCTCAAGTCCCATTTCCCCAAGATCCAATTCATCGTCACGACACACAGCCCTTATATCTGCCAATCCGCTGATCCGGGCGGCTTGATCCGCCTGCCAGGGTTGCGAGAGGAGTCCGCTCCAGAAGTCGTCAGCGAGGGACTCTATAAGCGGATCGTTTACGGAAGCGGTGACGATGCCATCCTTTCGGAGCTTTTCGGCCTCGACACTCCCTATTCGAGCGAGGCGGAAAATATGCGAATCCGGCTAGTTGACCTTGAAGGAAAAGTCTTCTCCGGCACCGCCAGCCAGTCAGAGATCCGGCAATATAAGGAACTAAGCGGAACCCTCACGAGCTCATTGGAAGCACGCGTGGATGAGGTTGCCGGGCGCCTCGGGAGGAGAATTTGATTCCACTTGAGCGTCCAGAAATCTCGGCCTCACTGAAGAAGAGACTCGACGCTAAGTCGACTCTCCTGTCAAACAGTGCGGCCGACTCGACAATCACAAGAAAGGCATGGAAAACAGCCAAGACTATTCGCAGGGATCTTAAGGGGCAGCTCTCTTCGATGGCTGCCGGATATGAACGGTGCATGTATTGCGGAGAAAATCAGGGAACGGATATTGATCACTTCAAACCAATAGCAAAGGACCCACTCTCGGCATTTCTTTGGGAAAATCACCTCCTCGCCTGCTCGCACTGCAATAGTAATGAAAAAAGAGATCAGTACCCTTGCGGCACTGACGGATCGTGCCTCCTTGTGAACCCCACCAAAGAGGATCCATACGATCACATATCGCTGACCCTACCCACGGGTGAGTACACCGGCCTAACGCCAAAGGGCGGGGAGACTATCCGCGTATTTGGGCTCTGGCGGCCCACTCTTGAGCGCGGGCGAGCCAAGGCATACGTAAGGTGTAAGTCTATGCTCAGAGACTGGTCCGCACAGATAAAGAATGGACATACGGATGACGCCCGCGAGGTTCTTGAGTCCTTGCTGGTCCAGCCTTTCGCTGATGTTCTTTACGTCATGATCAGAAGGGTCGATAGCCCTGGCGCTCCGATAATCTTCGAGAATGAGGTGCTAAGCGCCCTCAAGGAGATGCAGGAAGGGGCTCCATTCGGGAGCAAATGGGCTAATTGACTTTCCCGGCCAAATCTCTCGCCCTGTCGCCAGGGTTCGACATGCGTAGATCGATGCACGCGTAAAACCATGAGCCACGTCGTGCCACGAAGGCTGAAATGATAGGAAATCACTACGCAATCACATTCACCAGCGGGATGGATCTGGCCCGGGGGTCCTGCTGGTATAGGTACCCAGACGCGGCCTATCCGTGGACTGCGGGCCCATACCGATGCCCTTACAGCACCCTGAGCAGCGGCGATGCCTGGATCACACGCGCCCTCCGGAGCCGTGTGCGCAGGTTCGAATCCTGCCGGGGGCACTTCGCGAGAAGTGCCAAAGAAGCCCCTGAACTGCATTTATGCAGGTCAGGGGCTTCTTTGTCGATGCCGGAACGCACACGGCCCATGTGGCCGTTGCACTTCCCGGCTTCCGTTTGCCCAAACGCCTGTGACCTGCACTTTTACCTCAACCCGCCTACCAGGTGAGACGTTTCAGACACCTCGAAACCGGCCCGGGCGGGACATCTGCGGGACGCTCACTGAGAGCGTGACGGCCCCTCAGCCGTATTCGTCCGGAAGTGCGTCGATGCGCCTGTTCGCGAGGGCCTGACGCCCATGGAGACACTTCGCGTACCGGGTCATGAGGACCTCGACGCTGTTGCCCGCCCGTTCGGCGACCTCGGCGGGATCGACACCGGCGTTCAGCCAGGTGGACAGAGCCGAGTGCCGCAGGTCGTAGCGGCGGGCGGCAAAAGGTGACGCCACCAGGTCCGGCGGGAGGGCGAGTTCGCGAGCCTCGTGCCAGGCGCGGTCGTACCTGCTGGAGCCCACGATGCCGCCCTTCTCGTTGAAGAACAGGCGGCCACCGTCCGCGGTGCCGAAGGTGTCGATGCTCTCTCGCCACAGGCTGACGAGCTCGGGCGGGAGGAACGCGAGATCCTGCGCAAGGCGGCGAAGTATTTCGCCGGGGAGACGCGCTGGTGAACCGCTTCCAGTTCGTCGCCGGTCACCAGCGCCGCTACGGCGTGAAGCGGCTGTGCACCACCCTCGGCATCGCCCGCTCCAGCTTCTCCTACTGGCGTGGAACAGCGGCCGTGAGGGCGGCCCGCCAGGTCGCCGACGCGCAGCTCGCTGCCCGGATACGCACGGTTCACCGGGCCTCGGACGGCACCTACGGCGTTCCCAGGATCACCGTCGAGCTCCGGGAGAACGGCGAGGTGGTGAACCACAAGCGCGGCGCCCGGGTCATGAAGACGATCGGGCCGGCCTCGTCATCGATGCCCTGCATACGGCCGAACGGACCCGCGGCAGCCTCGCCGGCGTCGTTTTCCACAGCGATCACGGGGCCCAGTGCCGCAGTCAGGCCTTCGCCGACGAGGGTCAAGTCCCGTCGATGGCGATCCGGCCCGGGTCATGGCCAGTGCCGCGTGGCCGAAGCGGTCCCAACGCGGTGGAGTACGGGCTGGTCAGCCCGGTGGCATCGGCGAGATCGGCCAGTAGCCGTGCCCCGGCATGACCGACCCCTCCCCGTGCCGTCAGCGGAGACATGGCGCTTGGGACGCGAACCATACCCCGCACGCGGAAAGTGCCTTCCGCCTGGACCGACAGAACCCCTCAGCAAGGTTCATCGTCCCAGTTCAGAAGGCACTTTCGCGTTCCCGGCCAGCAACCGGTCTCACGCCAGGTGAAACGGCGAGGTCAACTGAACGGCGTTGGGGTTAGACCTGGCCGAACCTCCACTTCTGGTGGGCCGCGGTGGTGCTGCAGGTCTCGTGGGTCAGCTGGATGTCGCCAGCGGTGGAGGCCTGGGGAATGGTCAGGCATTTTCCGCTGAGGACCGAGACGATCCGGTAGGCGCCGAGCCCGGCCGGCTGGAGTTCCCACTTCTGGTCCGACGCACCGGCCACGCACGTCCACTGCTGGACGTTGGCGTCGTTCGTGGAGAGCAGGTCCAGGCACTTGTTGCTGTGCTGCGCGGTGAGGGTGAAGGCGCCGCTGCCCGCGTCGGTCAGCTGCCACTGCTGGTTGGTGCCGCCGTTCGCCGTCCACTGGATGACGGCCGCTCCGTCGGCGGTCGATCCGCTCCGCACGTCCATCCGCTTGCCGCTGTGCTCGCTGGTCACGGTGTAGGTGTTGCCGCTCACCGGGGCGGTCCACCCGGTCCCGGGCGCGTTGAAGGTGATCGCGTCCAGGTCGAAGGAGTCCGCCGACGGTGCCCGGAAGACCACGTACACGGTCTGGGTTGTGGCGGTGTCGGTGACCGCGACGGGGGTCAGGTCGACGTAGTTGTCCCAGCCGCCGGTGGACGGGACGGGGCTCGTGGCGATCAGCGCGCCGGTCGGCGAGCCGGACCGGAGTTCGATCGAGCCGCCGGTGTCGGAGGGGGCCGATACCCGGAAGGTGGCCGACTCGACGCCGGTCAGGTTCAGCGGCTTGAAGGAGATCCAGTCGCCGTCCGAGATGTCACCGACGCGCTTGCCGTTCTGGGCACCGCTCTGCTCGACGACCCGGATGCCGGACTGGGCGGTGAAGTACTCGGCCTGCTTGAGGCGCGGCTGGAGGACCACGGTCGTGGTGCCCTGCAGACCGTCGTCGTCGGTGTAGGCGGCCGACAGCACGAGATAGGTGTTGGCGGTGGCGTCGTGGCCGGAGCTGCCGGTGGGGATGGACCCGCTGCAGCCGGTGTACTGGCCGGTGTCGTGGGCGTGGCTGTCGTGGCCGAGTGCGACGGTCACCGCGACCCTGGAGCAGTCGACGGTCCCGTCCTCGGGGTCGGTCACGCTGATCTGGTAGGTGATGGTGTCGCCGAAGGAGAAGACACGGCCGTTGACCGGGGTGGTGAAGGTGACCGTGGGGCGGGTGTTGCCGACGATGATCGGTACGTTCACGCCGGCCGACTTGCCGCCGCTGTCGGTGACCGTCAGGCGGGCGGTGTAGGTGCCGTTGGCGGTGTAGGTGTGCGTGGGGTTCGGTCCGGTTCCGGTGGATCCGTCACCGAAGTCCCACGCGTAGGTGAGCACGTCGCCGGCGTCCGGGTCGGCGGTGCCGTCGGAGGAGAAGGTGACCTGCAGCGGGGCCTGTCCGGTGTCGGGGGTGGCGCTCGCCTTGACCAGCGGAGTGCGGTTGCCGGCGACGTAGTCGATCCGGTAGATGCCGTCGTCGGTGTTGGAGGGCGAGTAGCCGATGCCCCATTCGGCGACGTACATCGCGCCGTCCGGGCCGAACTTCATGTCGATCGGCGAGCGCAGGCCGAGCTCGGCGACGAAGGGGT
>NZ_JNWK01000033.1 GCF_000716445.1 Streptomyces wedmorensis | reverse complement strand
AAGCCGTTCCCACTCGGCATCCGTCAGATCACCCCGCCCCATGCCCACAGCAACGACTCGGGCACGGAGTAGTCACATGATCGACCGGACAAGTCCTAGGCGGTGATTGCCGATGTGCGCCTGGGCATGTGCCTGCCAGCGTGGCGTACATGTGCACGCCGTCCGCTTCCCGTCGCGACGCGGTGCCCGCTCGGAACGGAGAAGCCATGGACAGTGCGAAGCCTGAGGTCACGGTGACCAGGGTCGATGAGGAGAACCGGCTGGAGGCGTACGCGGACGGACGGCTCGCGGGCCTGGTCGAGTACATCCCCGCCAAGGGGCTGATCGCGTTCGTGCACACGGAGGTCCTGCCCGAGCGTGAAGGGCAGGGCATCGGGTCCGCTCTGGCGAAGGCGTCTCTGGAAATGGTCCGGAAGGCCGGCGTGAAGTTCCTGCCGGTGTGCCCGTTCATCGCCGCCTATGCGGACCGGCACCCCGAGTTCGAACCGTGGCGGTACCGGCCCCTCAGTCGCGTCGCCGACTGAGGCAGCGAGCCCGCATTCGCGCTTATGTTGACGCATCAACAAAATGCGTTATTGTTGATGCATCACCAAATGGGGTCGGGTTATCCGCCCCGCTCCCACCGGCCGCGGCGCCAGGTCCCACGGCTGATCACACAAGAGTCAGGAGCAAGGTCATGAAGGCGCTCATCGCCCGGTCGTACGGACCGCTGGAGGACCTCGAGTTCGCGGACGTACCCGCTCCCACCCCCGGCCCGGGCCAACTGCTGGTCCGGCTTCAGGCCACCTCGCTCAACGCCGTCGACAAAGTGCTCGTCACCGGCGCCATGCGAGACGTGCTGCCCGTACGGCATCCCTTCGTCCCCGGCGTGGACGTCAGCGGAGTGGTCGAAGCCGTCGGCGAGAACGTCACCCGCTTCTCCGCCGGCGACGCCGTCATCGCCTGGAACAGCGTGACCGCCGGTGCGCTCGCCGAGTACATCGTCATCGACGACGCCCCGTCCGTGGCCCCCCGACCCGCCGGACTCACCCCCGCGCAGGGCGCCGCGCTGCCCACCGGCGCGCTCACCGCGGCAGCGCTGCTCGACGCCGTCCGGGCCGGTGAGGGCGGCAGCGTCCTGATCGTGGGAGCCGCGGGCGGCGTCGGCTCGTTCGCCGTCCAGCTCGCCAAGCAGGCGGGCCTGACCGTCCTGGCCACCGGCCGCGCGGACGACGAGTCGTTCCTGCGTCGCCTCGGCGCCGACCACGTCCTCGACTATCGCGACGTCGACATCGCCCAGGAGGCGCACCGCCTGTCGGACGGTGGTGTCGACGCGGTGATCGACCTGGCGAACGCCGGTCCGGCCCTCGCCGCCACGGCCGCTGCCGCCAAGGCCGGCGGACAGCTCGTGTCCCCCCTCGGCGGCCCCCCCCGCCTTCGAACGCGGCGTCACCGCCGTCTACACCGGCACCCGCACCCCGAAGGGCAGGCTGGAGGAACTCGCCGCGCAGGCCACCGACGGCCGGCTGAGCGTCGAGATCGACTCCGACTACGCGTTCGGCCAGGCGGACCAGGCCCTGGTCGACTTCGCCGCCAAGCACGTACGCGGCAAGGTGACCGTCACCTTCTGACGTCCGAGCCGCCTCCGGCGGGGCGTACTCAGAACCTCCGCCGGGGGCATCCAAAGCCATCGGCCCACCCCCCACCCTCCACGCATCACCAGTCAGGAGCTGGACACAGTGACGGAACGGTATTTCGACTTCACCGGCAAAGTCGTGCTCGTCACCGGCGGCGCCACCGGAATCGGCCGGGCGGTCTCCCTCGCCTTCGCCCGCCAAGGTGCCACCGTGGTCATCGGCGACATCGGCGCGCGCAGCAGCGAGACCGTCAACCTCATCGAGAAGGAGGGTGGTCGCGGCCTGTTCGTCCCCACCGACGTCACCGTCGCACGGGAGGTCTCCCGCCTCGTCTCGACGACCGTCGACACCTTCGGCGACCTCCACATCGCCTTCAACAACGCGGGCGTCTTCGTCCCGCCGGTTCCGCTGGCCCAGCAGACGGAAGAGGACTTCGACAAGGCGATCGCCGTCGACCTCAAGGGTGTCTTCCTCTCCCTCAAGTACGAGATCGCCCACATGGCGTCCGCCGGCGGCGGCTCCATCATCAACACCGCGTCGATCGCCGGACTCATCGGCGATCCGGACATGGCCCCCTATGTGGCGGCCAAGCACGGCGTCATCGGACTGACCAAGGCGGCCGCCGTCGACTACGCGAAGGCCGGAGTCAGGGTCAACGCACTGGCCCCCGGACTGACCAAGACGGCCATGACGCAGGCGTGGCTCGACGACCCGGTCAAGCGGGACGTCGTCATGGCCGGTCCGCAACTCGGCCGCGCCGCCGAACCCGAGGAGATCGTCGGCATGGTGCTCTACCTCGCCTCCTCCGCCGCCTCCTTCACCACCGGTGGCGTGTTCGTGGTCGACGGCGGCCAGACCGCTCACTGAACCCATCCACACGGTCGCCGACCCCTGGGCCAGCACACCCGGCAGGGTCGAACGCCTGAACTCGGCCGCCCCGTGCCGAAGGAGACAGCCATGTCGGAAACCGTCGAGTCCGAGCGGCGGTCGGCCCCGCTCCCCTCCGGAGAGGTGGGTCTGCTCATCGCCCGCCAAGTGGACCCCGGACACGAAGAGGACTTCGAGAAGTGGGCTCACGGGGTGCTCACCGCGGCCTCCGCCTTCCCGGGACACCTGGGCTACGGCCTGTTCCGGCCCAGCAGCCCCGGTGAGCCGTGGTGCGTGGTCCACCGGTTCCGCGACGCCGAGGCACACGCCCTCTGGGACGCCTCCGCCGAACGCGCCGCCTGGTTCCGGCGGGCCGACGGCCACCACCGGGAGGTCGACCGGCGCCGCCTCAGCGGCATCGAGAGCTGGTTCGTCCCACCGGGCAGCGCTCATGTCGCCCCGCCGCCCCGCTGGAAGATGACGGTGGCAGCGGTGCTCGGGATCTACCCGATCTCCCTCTTCGCCGGCGCTGTGGTCCAGCCGTATCTCGACAGCCTGCCCCTTCTCCTGCGTACAGGGCTGGTGGCGGTCCTGTTCAGCGGTCTCATGTCCTACGCGGTCATGCCCGCGCTGACCTGGGCGCTGAGGAAGTGGCTTCGTCCGAGCTGACCGGCGGGCCCGCAGGTTCGGCAGGCCAACCCTGGGCGCCCTGCGCGCTTTCTCTCGTGGTGCTCCGCACTCTCGACTGAAGAACCCTTTCTACGCGGTCTGCGTAGGATGATCATCTAGTCCCCCAGGGCGGCGGGAGCTGATCGGGTTCGTGGGCTGATGAGGTCATTCATGTGGACAGTGGGGGCGCCGGGCATCGGCTTCTCGGTGTTTGGTCGGCTTCGGGCATGCCGGGACGGTGTTGAGCTGGATCTCGGTTCGCCTCAGCAGCGGGCAGTGGCCGCGGTCCTGATCCTGCGGCACGGGCGTACCGTGAGCCTGGATGACCTCGTGGCCGCCCTGTGGGAGGCGCCACCCCGGCGTCCGGAATCCGTGGTGCGCACCTACGTGTGGCGGCTGCGGCGTCTGCTGGAGCCCGGCCGTACTCAGGGTGAGGCATGGCAGATCCTGCGATCCGTCCCGGGCGGGTACGTTCTGCACCTGGACGAGGGCTCTGTGGATCTGGAGCTGTTCGAGCGTCGGGTCGCCGAGGCGCGGGCGCGTAGCGCGGCCGGGGAGACGGTTGCGGCCCGGGAACTGTTCGACGACGCGCTGGCGCTGTCGCGGGAGCCGGCGTTGACGGAAGTACCCGGCCCGTTCGCGCAGACCGAGCGCTCCCGGCTGGAGGAGCGCCGACTGGATGTGGTCGAGGCCCGACTGGAGGCGATGGCAGAGCTCGGCGAAAGCACGGAAGCCGCGACCGAACTCGCCGGCCTCGTCGAGACGCACCCGTTGCGTGAAGGGTTGCACTATCTGCTGATGCGAGCCCTCTCACGTAGCGGTCGGCAGGCCGAGGCACTGGCGGTCTACCGCCGAGTGCACAGCATGCTCGCGCGGGAACTGGGCATCGAGCCCAACGCCCGTCTTCAGGGACTGCATGCCGAGATCCTCGCCGTCACCACCCCGTCCGCGGGGCGTCCTGAGGTCGTCTCCGGCGGGGACCGCGCCCCTCGACAGATCCCGCACGCCGTGGCCGACTTCACCGGCCGGGCCCAGGAGACCGAACGCATCCGGCAGGCCCTGCGGCGTCCTGCCGCGGAAGGCATGCCGATCGTGCTCCTCACCGGGATGGGCGGTGCGGGCAAGACGTCCCTCGTCACACACAGCGTGCGCCCTGTGCTCGACGCCTACCCCGACGGGCAGCTCTACGTCGACCTGCGCGGAGACGGCGGCACCCCCGCCGACCCCGGAGCCGTCCTGGCGTCCTTCCTGCGCGCCCTGGGCGAACGGGAGTCCTTCATCCCCGCGGAGCTGGATGGACGTGTTGCCGGCTACCGCTCGCGGCTTGCCCAGCAGCGCATGCTGATCGTCCTGGACAACGCCGCCGACTTCGACCAAGTGACCCCGCTCCTGCCCGACTCGCCCTCCTGCGCCGTGGTGATCACCAGCCGCAACGCCCTCGCGGCCCTTCCGGTCAGCCTCCGTGTCGTCCTCGGCCCCATGTCCCAGCAAGAGGCGATGCACCTGTTCACCCGTCTCGTAGGTTCCGCCCGCATCGACGCGGAACCGTATACGGCACACCGCGTCCTCTCGGCGTGCGGAGGTCTGCCGCTGGCCGTGCGCATCCTCGGCTCCCGTTTGGCCGCGCGCCCCGAGTGGACCCTGGAGGACCTCGCCGAGCGCCTTGCCGACGAGCAGCAGCGACTATCAGAACTGCGCGTGGAGGACGTCAGCGTGGAGTCCAGCTTCGCCCTCGGATACGACCAGCTCGACCATGAGGCACGACGCGCCCTGCGACTGCTGGCTCTGCCCACTCACAGCCTCTACGACCTGCCGACCGCGTCCACCCTCCTCGGAACCCCCACGGGCACCACTCGGCAGCTTTTGGAACGCCTGGTCGCGGCCGGGCTGCTGGATGAACCGGCCCTGGATCGCTACCGTCTCCACGATCTGGTCCGTCTCTTCGCGCGCCGCCTGGCCGTCGAAACCGACTCCGAGCAAACCCGTCACGCCGCCCTTGGCCGCCTCCTCGACCTGCACCTGCTCTCCGCCACCGAGTCCTACCGTGTCATCCGCCCTGGGCATACGGTGGTACAGGCATCGCTCCCGGCCGCCCCTGGAGGGCCGCACTTCGGCAGCGTGGGCGAGGCACTGGCGTGGAGCGCGTCCACCCTCGACGATATTCTGATGCTGCTGCACCAGACGGCGGCCACCCACACCGCGCGAGCCGCGACCCTCCTGCTGATGCTGGACGCCGTCCTGATGAGCTCCCACCTCTGGCATCAGGTGATTCCGGTCGCTGCCCTCGTGGCTGACGTGGCCGCCGGCACCCACGACGCGCGCTCCGAAGCGCGGGCCCGCTACATGTTGGGCGGGGCTCTGGCATCGGTCGGCCGACCGGACCAGGCCAGGGCGAACGTGGCCCGCGCCCTGGAATTGTCGAACCAGGAAGATGACGTCTACAGCATGGCGCTCAACGTCCAGGGCCTGCTGCCCCAGCTCGCCCCGAAGGACAGCATGGAGATACTCAGGCGGGCGGCTGAGCTGGCCCGGAAGAATGGAAACTCCCATCTGGAGGCCATGACACTGGGCAATGCGGTGCAGGTCCGTCTCGTCTCTGAGGGTATTGACGACCGGACGGTGGCCGACTCCGAGCGCCAAGTGCGGTTGTACCGTCGGCTCGGCGACCGTTTCGGGGTGGCTTTCTCCTACTACCGTCACGGTCAAGTCCTGGCCCGGCAGAACCTGTTGAGCGATGCGATCGCGATCCATCTCCGCAGTCTGGACATGCTCGCCGTGGGGGAGCAGGACCTCGTCCGCGCAGGCAACCACGTTCGGCTTTGTGAGGCCTACACGCAGACGGGCGGGCTGGCGCTGGCCGTGCGTCACGCGGAGGAGGGCCTGCTGCTGAGCCGACAGATCCGCCACGAGCAACTGGAAGCGGTCTCGCTGCGCGCGTTGGGCGACGCGAAATCCGCGATGAATCGGCCTGAGGAAGCCCGGGAACATTGGCAGCTTGCCCTGAGCATCTTTGAAAGCGTGAGGCTTGATGCCCTCGCCGACGGAGTGCGTGAACGCCTCAGGGCGGGTTCTCAGGGCACCCCGCCACCTACCGCTGCGTGATGTTGCGCAGAATGCCTTCCGCGGGGTGCGCGGCTTTGGGCTCAGTGGGGGTCTGGTGGACGTCTCGTCGACAGGCGGTTCCACAACGGCTGGGCGGTTCCGGAAGGGCTGTCCGGTCTCGGTAGCCGGACAGTTCGAGCAGCAGACGTCGGTAATAGATCCTGAGCATGGCGCGGTGCAAAGGGTCTGTGGCGTTCCTCAGAAACGCCTCGACACGCAGTGGCCACTGCGTGTCGAGGGCCGGGGTCTCACCGGTCACGGGGTGACGGTGCGGGCGCCGAGCTGCTCCATCAGGGAGAAGAGGTTGGCCACGCCCCAGTGCTCGGTGATCCGGCCGTCGACGACCCGCATGGCGTCGACGGTCTCGAACCGGATCTCGCGCCCGGTGGGCGCGATGCCGAAGAACTCTCCCTTGTGGGTGCCGTGATAGGTCTTGTAGGTGGTGACGAGATCGTCCTGGGCGGCTTGCCAGTGGATTACTGCATGGAAGTCCGGGAAAGCGGCGCGCAGGGTCTTGTAGAGCTCCAGGGCGCCTGCCTTGTCCGGCGTGCGGCCGGGCTGCGGGGTGTGATCGACGAAGTCGTCGGAGAACAGTTCGTCGTAGAGAGCCCAGTCTCCGCCGCCCTGTACTTCCTCGGTGTTGCGGCGGATCACTGCCTTGGCGGCTTCGCTGACGGTGTTGTTGCTCATAGGGGGTCCTTGTCGTGCTCGGGCTCGGGTCGGGGGTCACATGGCAGCGGTCTGGCTGCCGTCGACGACCGACACCGCTCCGGTGACGTAGCCGGTCAGGTCGGGGCCGAGGTGGGCGACCACGTCCGCGACCTGGGAAGGGCTCCGAACCGGCGCAGCGGAATGATGCCGATCGTGTCAGGGGAGACTGCGTCGGCGTGGAAGCCGGAAGGGCCGAGCGTGTCGGCCAGGGCTGCGGCCATCGAGACGGCGGCGCCGTTGAGTGTGCGACGGGCGGCACGGGCGTCGGCGCCGACGACGCCGCTCTGAGAACGACGCTGCCGTCCTGCTGAGCCCTCTCGTCTGCTGGGCTGCTGCCTGAGCTGTGTGGAGTACGCCGGCGACGTCGGCAGTCATGAGACGGTCGATGTGTGACGCCTGGGAGATGTCCGCAGCGGCGACGACCTTGCCCGTGAGGAGGCTGCTCGCGGGACCGTTCTGTGCGATCAAGCCGAGGCGCGGAGCTTCGCGAGGGCGCCGCTCCAGGCGACGACCTGGTCCAGGACGCCGATGACCGCACCCTCCTGGTGGGCGGCGGGGTGGAACTCGCTGAAGTTCTCGAAGTCGGTGTACAGGGAGAGGGCGACCTGGTTGCGGACGTCGGCGACCTGGAGCTCACCCATGACCAGGCGCAGGTGCTCGACGGCACGGGTGCCGCCGACGCTGCCGTAGCTGACGAAGCCGGCGGCCTTGTTGTTCCACTCCTTGTAGAGGAAGTCGATGGCGTTCTTCAGGGCTCCGGACGTGGAGTGGTTGTACTCGGGGGTGACGAAGACGTAACCGTCGAAGGAGGCGATCTTCTCTGCCCAGGCCTTGGTGTGGGGCTGGGCGTACTGGCCGAGGGAGGGCGGCGCCACCTCGTCGAGGTGGGGAAGCTTGAACTCGGCGATGTCGACGAGCTCGTACTCGGCGTCGGTGCGCTGCTTGGCGATGTCGACTACCCAGTTGGCCACGGCTTCGCCGTTCCGGCCGGGACGGGTGCTGCCGAGGACGATCGCGATGCGGGTCATGAGGGGTCTCCTTGGAGGGAGTGCTGAACGGGCGGATGCCGACCGGGAACGTGGGTCCGGTCCGGGGCTACAGCTCGCCGGGACGGCCGTAGCGGTAGAAGAAGGGGCCGATCTGCCCTGCGAGGGCGCGCGTCAGCGCGGAGCTGTTCTCGAGCAGCCGGGCGCCGGGGTCGAGGTCGCCGACGTAGAGCGGGTCGAGGCCGGCGTCCCGGATGAGCTGCTCGGTGATGTCCTTCGCTCCGGGTTCCGCCGCGTAGAGGCTGCTGGGGGTGACGCGCTGCGTGGCGATGTCGTCGTAGGCGGAGGCGAAGACGGTGGAGAACGACTTCGCGGTGGGGCCTCCGACGACGGCCTTGATGCGGTGGGAGAGGGACGGGAAGGTCTCGTCCCGCTCGGTGTAGAGGTTGGTGGTGTCGATGGTCACCTGACCGTCAAGGCCGGTGACCGTCGACAGGGCCTCGGTGATCACGTTGCCGGGGACGGACACGACGACGACGTCGGCGCCGGAGGCGTCACCGCCCTCGCGTCCGATGGTGGTCACCTGGTGGCCTGCCCTCTGCCACATGCGGGCCAGACCGCCACCCACACGCCCACGGCCGATGATGGTGATGTTCATACAGAGCTCCTTGGTTGATGTGTCAACAAAATAACGGAGGGATGTTGTCGCGTCAACAACTGCACTCTCCGGTGTGGCGGTCAGAGCCGCAGCGTCCGACGCAGCCAGTCGACCCGCATCGCGCGAGCCCGCCTCGACAGATCGGCCTCGGGCGCGAGCGCGTCGAATCCGTGAAAGCCGCCCGGCCACACGTGCAACTCGGCCACGCCGCCGGCCTGCCAGAACCGGGCGGCGTAGGTGACGACCTCGTCGCGGAAGGTCTCGGCGGAACCGACGTCGATGAAAAGGGGAGGCAGGCCGGACAGGTCCTCGGCGCGCGCGGGAGCCGCATGGGCCGGGACGTCCGGGCCACCGCGACGCTCTCCCAGCAGCGCGGTCCACCCCGTGTCGTTGGATGTACGGTCCCACGCCCCCACGCCGGCCATCTGGCGGGCTGACACGCTGTCGTTGCGGTCGTCGAGCATCGGGCAGACCAGCAACTGCCCCGCTGCCACAGGACCGTCCAGATCCCGGGCGAGCAGCGTCATGGCCGCCGTCAGACCGCCGCCCGCGCTCGGCCCCGACACCACCACACGCCCGGGGTCGATCCCCAGGTCCTCGGCACGGGTCATGGTCCACCGGAACCCGGCGTACACGTCCTCCAGGCCTGCGGGAAAAGGGTGCTCCGGAGCGAGCCGGTACTCGACGGAGACCAGGACGATTCCCAGTTGCTGCACCCAGTCGAGCATCTCGCCGATGAGGTTGCGGTTGTCCCCCAGGACCATGCCGCCACCGTGCGTGAAGTAGACCGCGGGCCGCGACTCCATGGAGCCGGTCCGCCGGCAGATCAGCAGAGAGATGTCCGGAGCTCCCGTCGGCCCCGGAACCCGGAGTTCCTCGAACTCGACGGCGCCGCCTCGGCGTATGTCGTCGTCGGTCGCGGCACCGGACGCCATGAAGTCACGCAGCCCGGGGAGCATCTCCGGAAGAATGGCCGGTGGCATGACCTGCGCCAACGACTCCAAGGCGGGCACGAGTTCGGCGTCGAAGGGAGGCGGCGGTCCGATGCGCGACGTGTCGGTCATGTGTTCCTGCGTTTCTGTCGGTGAGTCATGGCACGACATGTGCGGGGCGTGAAACCCCACTCGCCTGCCCGTTCCGGTGGGCGGCGGCGCAGGTGCGCCGCCGCCCTGGCGGCACTTGAGCCGGGGCAAGCGGAACCGCGTGGGTGCGGCATGCACGAGCCGCGGGCGGCATGGCAACGAGACCGGTGCCGTGCCGCCCGCGGGCTCCCGCTGCCGGACGGGCGGAGTCAGCCCTTGTTCTGCCCCAGGAGCTGCAGTTCCCAGGCCAGGCTGGTGCCGAAGCTGCTCCCGTGCTCCAGGAGGATCTCCGTCATGCCGGGAACGGTCTCCTCGCGAGCCCAGTCGCGCTGCCACTCCGAGATGACGGTGCCGGAGCAGGTCGGGATGACACCGGCCTGGATCATGCGCTCGATGCCGCGCTCGTGGGCCTCGGTGGTGGTGGCACCCGAGGCGTCGGTGACGGCGAAGACGCGGTAGCCGTCGGCGAGGGCGTGGATCGCGGGCCAGGCGAGGCAGATGTCCGTCCACAGCCCGGCGATGACGAGGTCCTTGCGACCGGTCGCCTCGACGGCGTCGACGACCCGCTGGTCCTCCCAGGTGTTGATCGCCGTACGGTCGATCGGCGTCTGCTCGGGGAAGACGTCCTGGAGCTGGCGGATGATGTGGCCGCCGCGGTCCTCGACGACCGTGGTCAGGATGGTCGGCACGTTGAAGAGCTTGGCGCCCTTGGCCAGCGCAGTCACGTTGTTGATGACCAGGCTGGCGTCCATGCTGCGCATGCCGGCGAACTGGGCACCCTGGTGGTCGATCAGCAACAGTACCGACTTCTCGGGAGTGAGGAGCGCGTCGAGTCCGGTGTACGTGATGGCGTTGGCTGCCATGTCATCTCCGATGATTGTCGTGACCGGCGACCTGGATGCGGCCGCCTCGAGCAGAGTCGCAGCAGCCTCAACTCCCGCGCATCGGTGACTAGTACGTACGTGGTTCGCAGGGCTATCGGCGGATCGACGGGCACTTGACAGGCGGATCGGATCCGACGGCCGGCGGAGGCCCTCGTCCGCGTCGTGGTGGCACCCGTAAACCCGGGCGAGGCCGGCATCAGGGAAGGCGGCTTCGCGGACATGCGGCCGGCGCACTTTCCCGAAGGCCGGGGCAACGACTTCGCCGGATGCATCGTCGCCCTGGGCGAGGGGGTGAACGAGTTCGCCGTCGGGGACGAGGTCATCGGATATCTCCCCCGCGCCGCACACGCCGACTACGTCGTCTCCCCGGCCGCCGTCCTCACGCCGAAGCCCGCGGACATCCCCTGGGAGGTGGCAGCGCCCCTGTCCGCGGTCGGGGTGACCGCCTGGGCAGCTGTCCAAGCGGTCGACCCCCAGCCCGGGGAGACCGTCGTCGTGTCCGCGGCCGCCGGGGGTGTGGGCTCCCTCGCAGCCCAGCTCGCCCGTCTGCGTGGCGCCACGGTCATCGGTACGGCCGGAGACCAGAACGCCGACTTTCTCCGGTCTCTGGACGTCATTCCCGTACAGCACGGCCCCGGACTGGCAGAGCGTCTGCGCGCCCTCGCGCCGCAGGGGATCGATGCCTACATCGATACCTTCGGGCATGGCAACGTCGACACCGCCATCGCCCTGGGCGTACGACCGCAGCGCATCAACACCATCGCCGACGGCCGTGCCGTAGCCCGCTACGGCGTACGGAGCGAGGCGCAGGAGGGCTCGTTCTCCCGTGAGGTCGTCGCCGAGCTCGCGGCCCTTGTCTCGAAGGGTTCGCTGACCGTGCCCATCAGCGCCGTCTACCCGCTGGAAGAGGTCCAGGAGGCCTACCGTCAGGTCCAGCGGCGCCACACACGGGGAAAGATCGTCCTCAGCCTCGTCCCGGACACGGAGCGTGCCTCTACAGCGGCATTGATCAAGACCCGAACCTGAGCATCCCGCCGGCCTCCGCCGCATCCGAGGAGGTACGCATGTCCGTACAACGCATAGGGCTCATCACCCACCGAGGGCGCCCCGCCGCCAGGGAAGCCACCGGCGCCGTTCACGCATGGTGTCGGTCGCACGGCATCCGCTGTACCGACATCGATGTGTGGGGCGAGGACCAGCAGCGCCGCACCAGCCGAGAAGAGGCGGAGGCCGCCGGTGACCCGGACCTCCTCGCCACCCCCACCGGCTCGACTGCTTGCGGCTTCGCCGCCGGAGGCCCCGTTCTGTCCTCCCACATAGATGCGGTCGTCTTTACGCCGATCGCCCCGCACATGACCTTCGACCACAGCGTCGTGGCGGCCCCCGACGAACCTGTCGCCCTGCGGATCCTGCCGAACTCGGGACAGGCCGCGGTCATCGTCGACGGCCGGCTGCACGGCATCCTCGACCCGGGCGACTGGATCGGCGTCTTCCGGGCCCCGCACCGAGTGCGGCTCATCCGGCTGCACCCGACCGACTTCTACGGCCGCCCACATGACCGCTTTCGCCTCACCGACGCACCCGCGAGAGTAGTCGACGGACAGGCCGCGCCGTTCTTCCGTCCCGACACCCCGATACCGCCCGACCTCGCCGAGATGCGGCTGCCTCCCCGACAGCGGCGCGCTGACCCCTGTCGACGGCCGTCGTCTGCCGAGGCGACTTCTTCGTGGACGGCCGGATGACGCCGTGTCAGCGAGCAAGGACGGAAGGCCGGGGACCCGCTGTGGCATAGGTGACCAGCCCGGTGACCAACAGCGCCGCCGACATCCATGTGGAAGGCGCCGCGTCGGCAGGCTGGAACATCCACGCTGCGATCTCCACGGTCCGATCTCCTGATGGCGGGACGAAGTAGGCGACGGCGCACCAGGCGAAGGGCACGGCCCAGGCGAAAGCAGCACCGAAGACCGCCGCACCGATCGCCGCGAGACCGGCCAAGCCGCAGGCGGCGCGGCCGATCACGAGAAGCGTGGTGGTCTCGGTGGTGACCTGGAGTGCCAGTAAGACCGTCACGGCCGCCATTCCGATGCCCAGGGCATGCGCGGCCCTGATCCAGGCCCAGGAGAGTGAGCCGGTTCGGTCGAGCCGCACATCCTGTCCGCCCAGCCCGGTGGAGGCCACCGCGATGCCTGCGCTCAGGGCGAGTACCAGCGACCGGGCGTCGGGCGAGTGCTGCTCACCGGACCAGGACGGAATAGCGGCCGCGATACCGCTGATCACCGTGGCCGGCAAGCTGAGGAAGATCTGCCGTGAGCGGGCATAGAGTCGGAGCCACCTCAAGGCTGCCCGCCTTTCGTTAGTGCGCCAAGGGGATCGCCCTGGCACGAGAAGGCAGCGCGGCGCATCGCGTCGATCTTCGAGCGCTGCTCCTGTTCGGGTCGCGAGTGCAGCGTCTCCCAGACCGGCTGAGCCAGAGCCATTGCTTCGTCGCGCGACCAGAGAGTTCCCGGCAGCGGCTCCAGCTCACCTGTCGCCCATGCGACCGCGACGCTTTGCGCGGCGATCTCACGGATCTTGCGGCGACTGCCGTCCTCCGGGGAAAGACATGTGGGTGCCAGCCCGCTGGCGATGAGGCTGCGGACGAGATCTGTCCCACGGGCGTGAGTGACCGACCAGTCGTCGAAGTACAGGAACAGCGTGGTGCGCGAACGCGGCCGCACTGTTCCGGGGGCCTGCTGAACGGTGGACTCGTTCATGGTCAGAGGCGCCTGATCGCCCAGTCGCTCACGCATGATGCGCAGCGCCTGGTAAGCGGGCCCGACAAGATCCGGAAGCCGTGAGGAGTGGGCCCTTGTGACACACACCCGTCCGTTGCACTGCGGCGCTGCCATCACGGTGTCCACCACGTAGGTCCGAGACGAAGTGGGCGGCAGGACGGCCAGAGCGATCACGCCGGCGGCAAGAGCTGATGAGACCGCCGCGAGACGCGCTCGTCGGCGGGCGGCGACGAGAAGCGCGACACCCGTCGTGCCCAGTCCGGCCAGCCAGATCACTTGCCCGGCGTGCACCGAGGCGGAGAACGTCGTCAGCACGTCGCGCACGGGGCCGTTCGCGGGGGAGAGGAGCGCGAACCGCAGCGGCACGATGCGCTCGCCGGCCATGGGGTCCTGGGCCTGTTGCATGGTCAGCGTGCCCATGAGCGCCGCTGCCGCCAGGAGCGGTGGTGTCAGTGCGGACGGCGCGACCTTGCCCATGCCCATGCCGAAGACGGAACCGGCGACGAGCGAAAGAGCGCCCACCAAGGACAGCGGTAGCCATCCCGTGTGCCAGTGACCGTCACTGGTGTGCACGTGGATCGCTCCCAGCAGGACGGGGCAGGCGAAAGCCGCTGTCAGCGTGAGCGCCGACGCGCCCGCGGTTCGTACTGCCCGCGACAACGGGGGCCGGGACGTGGTGGCCAGCAGCTCTGTCATTCCGGAGCGGTGATCTCGCATGCCTTGCAGCGCCCCGAACCCCACTGCGAGCGGCCACAGGAACACGAGCAGGAAGCGGGTCCACAGGGCCATCGAGGTCCACTGTGCCGTCCACATGGTGGGGCCCTTCTCCCAAGGGCCGCTGATCAGGTACAGGAACCCCAGCGTCAGGAGCACCAGGACACCTCCCGCCGAAGGAGCGACCGAACGTCGCAGCTCTGTGCGCAGGATGCCGAAGGACCTCACCACGTACCCGCCTCGCGGTCGGTGGAAGCCAGGAGTGCGGAGTATCCCCGGTCAAGCGGGCTGCCGCCGATGTCCTCGGGACCGCCGATCGCCTCGAGTTCCCGTGGGGTCCCCTGAAAGACCAACCGGCCGTCCGCGAAGAGGATGACGTCCGTACACGCGGCGGCCACGTCCTCGACGAGATGGGTGGAGACCACCACACAGGTCTCGTCCGCGAGGCTCTTGAGGAGTTCACGGAAGCGCAGTCGCTGCGCGGGATCGAGGCCGACGGTGGGTTCGTCGAGAAGGAGGATGCGAGGGTCGTTGACCAGGGCCTGCGCGATGCCGACGCGGCGCACCATGCCGCCGGAAAGCGACTTCATGCGGTCGTCCGCCCGGTCCGCCAGTCCGACACGTTCCACCGCGCGTTGCACCGCCCCGGGGATCTCCTTCTTCGGCACTTCCTTGAGCCAGGCCATGTACTCGACGAACTCGCGCACGGTGAACCGCCGGTAGTAGCCGAACTCCTGGGGGAGGTAGCCGATGGCGCGGCGCACTGCTCGTTGGTCACCGGCGTCCCCGACGGCGTGTCCCAGCATGTGCAAGGACCCGCCGGCCGGACGGAGCACGGTCGCCAAGGCCCGGATGAGGGTGGTCTTCCCGGCGCCGTTGGGGCCGAGGAGGCCGTGGACTCCCGTGCCCAGGCGCAGGTCGATGCCGTCCACCGCACGCCTCCGGCCGGCCCTGACCGACAGCCCCTTGGCGTCGATCTCCCAGGCGTAGGTCTTCGGCGCGAGTTCGCTCGCGCCCACGAAGGTTTTCACTTGACGTCTCTTCTCAGGGTCATCGCTGCGGATGCAGCAGCGCGCCGGTGTTCCGGCGGACGATCAGGGCCATGGTCGCGAGGGCGGCCAGCGCGGCCCAGACAGGCAGTGCTGACGGCCGGAGGGCCAGAGGCATGTGGCTCATCGCCAGGGCGGGGACGAGGATCACGCCGGCCCACAGGCCGGACAGGGCGAGAGCGGCGCGGGTGACTCCCCACACGGTGCCCAGCGCCAGTGTGGCCGCGGTGGTGGCCAGACACGGGAGGAGCCATTGGGCCACCATTGCCCCGGTCGCCCAACCGCCGATGAGCAACGTCGGTACGACCACGGCGAGGGTGGCCACCGTGCGCCGCAGCACCAGGGGCATCCCGGCCCGTGGCGTCGCCGCCGTGATCTCGGAGGCGGGGTCCAGTGCCGGCGACCAGGCGGCCGTCACGGCGAGGACGGGCAGGAGGGGAGCGAGCAGCAGGAGCAGGGAGATGTCGCCGGTCAGCGATTGCAGGACGTCGAGGAGTGTCGCGAGGAACGACACGACGATGATCGCCAGCAGCCACGGCACTGTGGTCGGGGCAGCCCAGCTGAACAGTCCTGCGCTCCGACGGCGCGGTGCCGACGCGGTGGCGGTCAGCTGCGGTTCCAGTCCGGCCCAGACGTCGTCGAGGAGGGACATGACCGCGGGGTCCTGGACACGTGCGAGGGCGGAGAGGTGGTCGCGGCACGTCGGGCATCCTTCGAGGTGTCCCTCCAGGGCCCACACCTTGTCCGTCGCCAGAGCTTGCGGGCTGCGCAGATAAGCACTGATCAATTGGGGCGACGCGTGTTCCGATGTCATGACAGGGCCTCTCGCATCACCCTTCGTGCCCGCCGGGCACGCGTTTTCACGGTGCCCTCGGGCACCTTGAGCAGAACGGCGGTCTCCCGCACCGACAGACCGTCGAGGACCAGGGCCTGCAGGACGTCGCGGAGTTCCGGTGCCAGTTCGGCCAGTGCTTCTCCGAGGTGCCCGTCCACGCGCGCTGCGAGAACCTCCTCCTCGGCGCCCGGCGCCGCTGGATCGGGAGCCGCGGCGGGTGGTGGCTGGGCGTGGTGGGCCCGGCGCCGGAAGGCGTCGACAAGCCGGCGGGCGGCGATGGTCCACAGCCATCCGACGGCGGACCCACCGACCGCGGAACCCGCGAACCCGTTCGCCGCCCGCCAGACGGCCAGGTACGTCTCCTGCAGGACTTCCGCGACGATCTGTTCGTCGCCGCAACGTCTGCGCAGCCGGGTCGCCAGCCAGGGAGAGGTGCGCCGATACAGTTCTTCGAACGCGCTGCGGTCGCCGCGGGCGACGAGCTTGACGAGATGCTCCTCGTCAAGCTCGTGCAGTGGCTCTTTGCGTGGTCTCACACCCGCAAGACGTGGGCAGTCGACGATCGGTTTTCGCCAGACTGTGATCCGCGGCACAGAGGCGGAGAAGGGGTCGCTCGCTGCTGAACCCTGCCCGGCCGATCATGCGGTTGGGGCTGCAGCGGACTTTGCGGAAATCTCGGCAGCCGGGCCCATAGGCGCTTCCGCTCTCAGCGCCGAAGGGGCCGTGCGCCGCTGGCCGGGGTCGGTTTCCTACCGCGCCTACGGCTCGCGGGCCCGCCGGGCGGGAAGCCGTCGCTCGCGAGTTCCACGCTGCCGAGGGGCCTCGGACGGGCGACAGACAGCGAGCCGACTTCCGGAGCGGTCGAGCGTCGACCGGCTGATGGCCAAAGGGGCCGTGTTCCGTGAACCGGAGCGATGCCGGTGCCCGACAGTTTGGTGGTGCGTGGGCATACGTCGTCCGTGTGCAGAGGGGTCTCCCGCATGTCTGATGGCTCATCAGGTAAGTCAGCATCTGGTCAGTATGAGTCCCCGCGCGTTCCGGTGTGATCGTCCCAACAGACGCCTGAGCGAAGGGAAAGGTCCAGGTAGGAACCCGTCTCGCCTGATCGGAGCGATGTTCCTCACAAACATCGTTCGGCGCGTGCCGGTGTACAGTCGAGACCGCCCTTGACCTGCACGAAGCAGGCAGGGAGCCGTCTCAGAGGAGTCCACAGTGCTGCGCACTCTGTTCAAGTCCAAGATCCACCGGGCGACCGTGACCCAGGCGGACCTCCACTACGTCGGTTCGGTGACCGTCGACGCGGAGCTGATGGAGGCGGCCGACCTCCTGCCCGGCGAGTTGGTGCACATCGTCGACATCGACAACGGGGCCCGTCTCGAGACCTATGTCATCGAGGGTGAGCGCGGTTCCGGCGTGATCGGGATCAACGGTGCCGCCGCGCACCTCGTGCACCCCGGGGACCTCGTCATCCTCATCAGTTACGCCCAGGTCGACGACGCGGAGGCGCGGACGTTCGTGCCGAGCGTCGTGCACGTCGACGCGGAGAACCGCATCGTGGAGCTGGGTGCCGACGCGTCCGCGCCCGTGCCCGGGAGCGACACGGTGCGGGCCCCGCACGCCGTGCCCGGCGCGCCGGCGGAGCCCGTCGGCGCACCCGTGCGGGTCTGAGCGGAGAAACGCCGCACGGCAGGGCCGAGGATCCCCGACGACCGGGCGGACGCAGGCCCGGAGACGGGCGGGATCCGGCGGTGCGGGCGGTCCTTCCGGCCTCCGCCGGCCGGGTGCGGGACCCGAAGGGCGGGGTCCGGCGGGCGTAGGCGCGTCCGCCGGGCCACCCTGGGAAGGGACGAACCCGTCGACCGAGAGGTCCGTGATGACGCAACCGCCGTACCCCGACCCGCAGCCGCCCTCGCCGATCCCGCCGTCACCGCCGCCGGTGCCGCCGCCGAACCCGGTTCCGGTGCCGCCGGATCCCGCGCCGACGCCGCCGCCGCAGCCCGGCGGGCCCGTACCGGAGCCCGAGCCTCAGCCCCAGCCGGGTCCCGCGGGCCGGGGACCGGCGTCAACACGGAGGTGACACAGGGGGCTTGAGGTTCCGCGAAGCCCTTGTCACGGAGCGTGCGCCACCCCTAACTTGGACGGCTGCTGCTGTGTTCAAGGGGGGCCCATGGCCGTACGCGGACGTCACCGCCGCCACCAGCCGAGCCGGATCAACCGCGCCTCGCTGACCGTCACCGCGGGAGGCGCCGGAATGGCGCTGCCGCTCATCGGGGCGGGCGCGGTTCAGGCGGCCTCGCTCGACGTGTGGGAGAAGGTCGCGGCCTGCGAGTCCTCCTCCAACTGGCGCATCAACACGGGCAACGGCTACTTCGGCGGCCTCCAGTTCAGTCAGTCCACCTGGGAGCGGTACGGCGGAACGCACTACGCGCCGCGCGCCGACCTCGCCTCCAAGGACCAGCAGATCGCCGTCGCCGAACGCGTCCTCAAGGGACAGGGGCCCGGTGCCTGGCCGTCCTGCGGGCCGCGCGCGGGTCTCGCCCGGGGCGGGGAGACACCGGCCGCCGCTCCCGAGCGCGGCACGGCGCAGAAGCCGTCCCGTGCGGGGAACGCGCCCCGGACCACGTCCCTGCCCGGGCAGCGCGCGTTACCGGAGGAGCCCGCGAGGAACGCCGGCCCCACCTCCGTACCGACCGTCCGCGAGATGTACACCGTGACGCCCGGCGACTCGCTGTCGGCGATCGCCCGCGACGAGCACGTCCAGGGCGGCTGGAAGGGCCTCTACGAGGCCAACCGACGGATCGTCGGCGACGATCCCGACCTCATCCACCCCGGCCAGCGCCTCACCCTCCGCATCGCCGCGCCCCGCAAGCCGGACGCCACCAAGGCCGCCAAGCCGACGACGGCGACTCCCCCCGCGAAGGGGACCCCGTCGGCCGAGCCCGCCACCCCGGCGAAGCCCGTGGGCCGGACTGCCCGGCCCGCCAGGACCGCCCCGCCCACCGGAGCGACACGTCCCGGCACGCAGCCCTCCAAGACCCCCGCCACGCGCCCCACCGCGCCGCGACCGGCGCCGACGGCCTCGACGAGACCGGCCCCGAAACCGGTGACGAAGCCCGCGCCGAAGCCCGTGGTGGGGAAGAAGCCGGTCCCGAAGCCCGCCGCGGCCAAACCGGCGCCGAAACCGGTCCCCAAGCAGACGCCACGGCCCAGGCCCGCCGCCGCGCCCGACGAGGACCGCTACTCGGCGCCCGTCTCCGCGGACGTCGGCACCCGCTACGGCAAGCCGGGCAGCTCCTGGTCCAGCGGCTACCACACCGGCGTGGACTTCCCGGTGCCCACCGGGACCTCGGTCAAGGCCGTGGCGGGCGGCCGCGTCGTCTCCGCCGGGTGGGGCGGGGCGTACGGCTACCAGATCGTCCTGCGGCACGACGACGGCCGCTACAGCCAGTACGCGCACCTCTCCGCGCTCAGCGTCCGCGAAGGCCAACGGGTGAGCGCCGGTCAGCGCATCGCGCGCTCAGGATCGACCGGCAACAGCACGGGGCCGCATCTCCACTTCGAGGTGCGGACGGGTCCCGGGTACGGATCCGACATCGACCCGCTGGCCTACCTCAGGGCCCGGGGCGTCACCCTCTGACCGCCGGGCCACGGGATCCCGGCGGACCGACGGCGCCGGCCCCTGGGCCTCGGACGGCCCCCGGGTCTCGGACGGCCCCCGGGTCTCGGACGGCCCCCGGGTCTCGGACGGCCCCCGGGTCGCCCCGGACGCCGAAGGCGGTGCCGGCGCCGACGGCGCGTCCGGGGGCACGGTCATCCGGTCCAGCATGAGCTGGACGAGTCCGCCCGCGGCCACGGCGCCGCAGATCAGGGCGGCGACGGCACCGGCCGTGCCGTACCGGAAGCTCTCGCCGAACAGGGTCAGGCCCACGGCCGCGGCGACCACCGGATTCACCACGGTGACGGTGGCGAGCGGGGCGGCGAGCCCGGCACCCCGGTACGAGGCCTGGGAGAGGAGCAGTCCGGTCACGGCGAGGGCCGACAGGACCAGCAGCGCCGTCCACTCGGCGACCGGCGCGCGGGACGTCCACTCCTCGGCGACCGCCTTCGTGAAGACCGACGCGATGCCGAACGAGACGCCCGCGGCGGCGGCCAGCACGATGCTGCGCAGCACGGACCTGCCGATCAGGCGCGCCACCGTGAACAGGACGGCCACCGCGGCGAACGTCGCGGCCGCGAGCAGCCACCGCTCGTCGTCGGCCAGGGACCGCGCCTCGGCGCCGCTGGTCAGGCTCAGCAGCCCGGCGAGGCCCGCGGTGGCCATGACGGCCCCCCGCCAGGCCCGCCGCCCGGCCGCGCGGCCGACGAACAGGGCTGCCAGGGGCAGCGCGAAGACGATCGTGAGCGCGCCCAGCGGCTGGACCAGGCTGAGCGGCCCGTACGCGAGGGCGGCGACGTGCAGCGCCGCGCCGACGCCGTTGAGCAGGACGGAACCCCACCAGGCCGGGCTGTGCAGCGGCGCGTAGCGCGGACCCGTGGCGGAGGCCGCGACCCGCTCCTGCACGATCGCCGCGGACGCGTAGGCGACCGCCGAGACCAGGGCCAGGAGGACGGACAGCATGAGAGGACTCATACCTTCCACGATCTCTCTTCCCGGCCGTTCGCGTCGTCGTACCAGGGGACGTCTTCGCACGTACCACCGGCGCAGTACGCGGGGCCCGCGTACGCCTTGAGACGTACGCCTTCGCAGGTCGGACCGGGTGGAAAGCGACTTTTCCGGTCCCCGGTACGACCGCACGACCGACTCCGGAACCCGTGTGCGAAAAGTCCCCGGCTACGGTGGGCGCCGAGCCCGCGACACGGGCTCCGTCCGCGCCGCCAGGCCCGGACGGGAGGGACGGCGACGGACCGGGGGCGCAGGCGCGTGGATCTCGTGGAGAGCGGATCGGTGGGCGGGTTCTTCGCCCTGCGGACCATCCCGCCGGAGGGCGGCGGGGCGCACCGTCCGCTGGCCCGGCTGTACGCGGGGGAGGACGGCCCCCTCACCGCGCGCGTGGACCGGGTCGCCGCCCGGCTCGGCACCCCCGAGCGGCGCGTCGCGGCCTCGATCGCCCACCTCGGACTCGCCGCCCGCCTCTGGTCGACCGCCATCGGACCGGCCGCGCTGTACGGCCGCTTCCCGGACCTGGCCCCCGGCGAGCTGCACTGGGACGGGGCCCTCACCTCGCCCGACGACCTGTGGTGGTCCGGCTCCGCCACCCGCCCCGCCACCGTCGACGAGCTCGCCGCGGTGGTCCTGGAGGCCCACCTCGTCCCGCTGCACGCGGCGCTGCGGCGCGACGGCGGGATCTCGCCCCGGCTGCTGTGGGGCAACGCGGGCTCGGCGCTCGCCGGCGCGCTGCGGGAGCTGAGCCGGTGGGCGGCCGTCCACCGGCGGCCGGACGCGGCCGAGCGGGCCGCAGCACTCGTCTCCGGGCTCCTCGCCCGTCCCGAGCTCGCGGGCACGGTGCGCGGGCCCCGGCTGCGCCGGTCCAGCTGCTGTCTCTACTACCGCTGCCCCGGGGGCGGCCTGTGCGGCGACTGTGTCTTCGACCACGCTCCCCGTACGGGTTTGGAGGCGCGGCCCCCCGCTCCGTAAAGTTGCTTCTTTGAGAGCCCCTGAGCGGCGAGACGCACGAGCGAACGAGGAACCCGAAGGCCATGACGGTGACCGAAGAAACCCAGGACTACGGGCCGGGCGTCGACCCCGAGCGCCTGGCCGTCTGCCTGAGCGTCCTCGACGAGCTCGACAAGCTGGACGTCGACCACCCGGACGCCATCCGCGTCCGGCGCGCCACGGCCGGGATCTACCGGACCGTGAAGCAGCGCCGCCGCCAGGAGCGCCGGGCCTCGAAGACCGCCAACGACAAGGCGGTCACCGAGGCCACGGCCACCGGCTCCGCGCAGCGCATCGACGACGAGACCGAGGGCCTCCTGCCCAGCTCCGTCACCGAGGAGGGCCGGATCGCCGGGATACTCCAGCGCCCGCGCTCCTGCTACGTCTGCAAGACGCGGTTCGTCGAGGTCGACTACTTCTACCACCAGCTCTGCCAGAAGTGCGCCGCGGAGAACCGGGCCAAGCGGGACGCCCGCGCCGACCTCACCGGCAAGCGCGCGCTGCTCACCGGCGGCCGGGCGAAGATCGGCATGTACATCGCGCTGCGGCTGCTGCGCGACGGTGCCCACACCACCGTCACCACCCGTTTCCCCAAGGACGCCATCCGCCGCTTCAAGGCGATGGAGGACTCCGCGGACTGGATGCACCGGCTCGAGGTCGTGGGCATCGACCTGCGAGACCCGGCGCAGGTCGTGGCCCTCGCCGACCAGATGACCGAGGCCGGACCCCTCGACATCCTCATCAACAACGCGACGCAGACCGTGCGCCGGCTGCCGTCGGCGTACGCCGCCCTGGTCGACGGCGAGAACGCCCCGCTGCCGGCCGGTGAGCTCCCCGCCCACCACGTCATCGGTGCCTTCAACTCCGGCGCGGTCGGCGAGCTGGTGGGCGGCTCGTCGCTGCCCGCCGGAGTGAGCGGCCTCGACGCGCAGCAGGTGGCGGACCTCGCCCTGGTCGCGGGCAACGCCTCCATCGCCCGGCACCTCGACGGCACCGCCATCGACGCCGGCGGCCTGGTGCCGGACGTCGTCGAGACCAACACGTGGGTGCAGAGCATCGAGCAGATCTCCCCGGTGGAGCTGCTGGAGACCCAGCTGTGCAACTACACGGCGCCGTTCATCCTGATCAGCAAGCTGCGGCCGGTGATGGCCGAGGCCGCGAGGAAGGCCGCGAGCGGCCGTTCCTACGTCGTGAACGTCTCCGCGATGGAGGGTGTCTTCAGCCGCGGCTACAAGGGCGCGGGCCATCCGAACACCAACGCGGCCAAGGCCGCGATGAACATGGTGACGCGCACCAGCGGTGAGGAGATGTTCAAGACGGACGGCATCCTCATGACCTCCGTCGACACCGGCTGGATCACCGACGAGCGCCCGCACTTCGACAAGCTGCGGCTGGCCGAGGCCGGCTTCCACGCCCCGCTCGACCTGGTCGACGGCGCGGCCCGGGTGTACGACCCGGTCGTGCGCGGCGAGGCCGGCGAGGACCTGTACGGCTGCTTCCTGAAGGACTACGCCCCCGCCAACTGGTAGGCCCGCCCGGCCCCCGTCGACTGAAATGAGCGTTCTACCCATCGGTAGGGCGCTCATTCGACTTGTGTCACCCGATCGCGTCACACTTTGGAGCCCGGTAGAGCGCGGATCCGCTCATTTGGTTAGTCTGATGCTCACGGTCGGCCACCGAGGAGCCACACCTTCCTCACGGCCGGCCCGGGGACTGGCCTGCCACCAAGGCCGCGGTCCCGCCCGACGAACGGCGCCACCGCGACCGACCGGCACTTGTCCCACAGGTACGCGACACAAAGGAGTGCGCGGTGACACCCGAACTGACGAAGCAGGATCCGCGACCGGCCGAACCCGTCGACCGGCCCCGCCGCAAGGGCGAGCTGGGAAGCCTCGAAGTGTGGGCCCGCTCGGCCCCGATCCGGCTCGCGGGCTACGAGGACGACCTCGCGGAGCCCCACATCCTGCCCGGCATCGACTGAGCCGGTGGCTTGACGCCATCCTGATCTCCCTGTGCCCCCGGTCGCCGGAACCCACGTTCCGGCGACCGGGGGCACAGGCGTGTCCTCACCGGTCGTCCACGGACGGGCGCAGCAGCCGGGTCGGCGGCAGGTACTCCCGCACCAGCGTCCGGTGCCACCACGCCCCGGTCGAGCGCAGCTCGCGCCAGGTCGTGTACCGGTACCGGTAGAGCCGGGCGCGGACATGGGTGGGCGGGGCGTCGGGGAAGGGGTTGTGGGCGAGCAGCCGAAGGGTGTCCCGGTCGCCGTCGAGCAGCCGCTCGACGAAGGGACCGAACCACTCGCGCGCGTACCCGGGGGAGAGGGCGGCGAACCACATCAGCCAGTCGAGCCGCAGGTGGTAGGGGGCGAACTGGCGGGGCAGCCGGCGGAGGTCGCCGGGTTTGCCCTTGAAGCCGTACTCCCGCCAGACCGTGCCCGGGTGCGGAGCCGGGTCGTCGGTGCCCTCGACGACGATCTCGTCCCGGATCCGGCCGACGGTGCCGAACGCGCCGTAGGTGTTGACCAGGTGGAACGGGTCGTACGAGCGGTTCATCGCCTGGTGCCGGGAGAGCAGGTTCCTCACCGGGCGGTAGCTCCGTACCAGGACGAAGACGGTCACGAGGACGACGAGCACCACGTACCAGAGCGGCGGGTCCGGCTGGGGGTGGGAGCCGGTGAGCGGCGAGGCGTCCACGGCGGACAGCGCGAGCACGATGGTGATCCAGTTGAGCCAGGCGAAGTTGCCCGAGAGCACCAGCCACAGCTGGGTCGCGATCATCAGACCGGCCGCGATCGTGGCGACCGGCTGCGGGGTGAACAGCAGGAACGGCACGAGCAACTGGACGACGTGGTTGGCCGCGGCCTCCACCCGGTGCAGCGGGCGCGGGAGGTGGTGGAAGAACCAGCTCAGCGGGCCGGGCATCGGCTGGGTCTCGTGATGGTGGTAGAGGCAGGTCAGGTTCCGCCAGCAGGCGTCGCCGCGGATCTTGATGAGCCCGGCGCCGAACTCGACCCGGAAGAGCAGCCAGCGCAGCAGGAAGAGGACGAGGACGGGCGGGCCGGTGTCGTCGTTGCCGAGGAACACGGCGAGGAACCCGGTCTCCAGGAGCAGCGACTCCCAGCCGAAGGAGTACCAGGTCTGGCCCACGTTCACGATCGACAGGTACAGCGCCCAGAGCACGAACCACAGGAGCATCGACACGGCCAGCGGGACCGCGTCGCCGACGCCGGCCACCAGCGCGAGCGCCAGCGCGGCACCGGACCAGGACACCGTCGCGAACAGCCGGTCGGAGTAGCGCCAGTGGAAGAGCGAGGGGGTGTGGCGCGGGCGGGTCCGGCGCACGTACTCGGGCACCGGGAGCATGCCGCGCTCGCCGATCAGCGCCCTGAACTGGAGGGCGGCCGACAGGAACGCCACGCAGTACAGCCCGGCGAGGCCCCGCTGGAAGACGATCCGGCTCAGCCAGTGGTCGGGTGCGGTGAACCACTCCATCGCTTCCAGTATCGGCCCCCGGTCACCTCCTGACGAGGCGCCGCAGGGTCCGGCCCAGGCGGCGCGCGTACGCCAGCTGGAGCCGCGGGATCAGGGGGCCGCCCAGTCGGGTGTACCAGGTGGCGGGTCGGCTGAACGCGGTGACCGTGAACCGGACGGCGCCGCCGGGCTCCAGCGAGACGACGAACGACTCCTCGCCGCACTCCGGATGTCCGCTCAGGGTGCCGTAGGCGAAGCCCGCGCGGTTCTCCTCGTACGCCGTCCAGATCACCGAGCAGGGAGCGCCGAGCCGCGCCCGCCCGACGCCCACCGACACCTCCAGGCAGACGCCGGGCTCGGCGCGCGGGGCTTCGCAGCGGACGGTCGCCCCCGAGGCGCGGTGCATCCGCCATGTGGTGACGGCGGCACCGGCGGCCTCGAACGCGGCACGGCCGCTGCCCACGACCACGCTGTGACGCAGGTGCAGGTACCCGTCGGGCAGCGTCTCCGGAGTGCCGGTCGCCCCGACCTCCCGGTAGGTGAGGGTCTGACGCGGGCGCGCCGGCCGTGCGAGGTCGCTCGTGAGTCGGGTCATGCCGGAATCCCCCTCGGCGGTTGAACGCGTTCAACTGGCGAGTTGAGAGTAGGACGTTTCTTGAACGTGTTCAAGTGGAGGCGGGGTGGCGTACCGGTCGCGCCGGGGTGGAGGAGGCGCGAAGGCGCGGGCCGTCCCGCCGACCGGGTGTCCACGGACCCGGTCGGCGGCCCTCCGCTTGCGGCCCGTCACGGGCTGCGACACACATGGAGGACTGGCCGGAACCGGGCCGCGGGGCCCGGGAAGAGAAAGCGGGAGAACCAGTGCGCACCCCCTTGCGCCGGACACGGCGCACCCCCGCCGCCGACCGGGCGGCCCGGTCGGCGGCGGCCGACCGCCCGTTCCCGTCCGCCTTCGACGGAACGGCCCCGTCCGCCTCCGGCGGCCCCGCACCCTCCACCCCGGGCCGCCCCGCCCCGCCCGTCGCCGCCCGCTCCGCGGCGGCGGCGGTGGCGTCGGTGTTGCTGCTGGCGGGCTGTTCCGCCGGTGAGGAGGGAGCCGGGGGAGGCGCCGTGGAGGCCGCGGCCGCCGTCACGCGGGACATCGTCCTCCAGCCGGTGGGTGCCCAGGGGCCGGACCCGTTCACCGCGTCCACCGCACGGATCACCCGGCAGTCCTTCGCACCGAACCGCGAGCCGGGGAACGGGTCCGGACAGGCCCGCGAGATCACCGGATCCACCCCCGGCCTGTACGGGGGGACGCGCGCGGAGGCCAGCTGCGACGTCGAGCAGCAGGCCGCCTTCCTCGCCGCCGACCAGGGCAAGACCCGCGCGTTCGCCGAAGCGGCCGGCATCCCCGAGACCAACGTGGGGGACTGGCTGCGCGGACTGACGCCGGTCGTCCTGCGCGCCGACGCGCGGGTCACGAACCACGGGTACCGCGAGGGTCGGGCGACCGCCTTCCAGTCCGTGCTGCAGACCGGTACGGCGGTCCTCGTCGACCAGTACGGCTCCCCGCGCGTCCGCTGCGCCTGCGGCAACCCGCTGCGCACCCCGGTCGCGGTCCGGGAGGGCGTCCACCAGGGTGACCCGTGGGACGGCTTCGACCCGGACCGCGTCATCGTCGTCCGGCCGACCACCACCGTCGTCACCAGCCTCGTCATCGTGAACGCCGCCGACAGCACCTGGATCGAGCGGCGGACCGGCAGCGACGGGGACGCGGACCGAAAGCCCGACGTCGCACCGGCCTGCGACCCGGACGAGTGCGCCCTGTCCGACGCCGCCACGCCCGGCCCGGTCACCCCCGTGCCCAGCTCCCCGGACCGCCGCCCCTCGCCGGACCCGGCCTCCCCGGCCCCCGTCCCGCCGCGCCCCGTACCTTCCGACCCGCCCACCTCCGCCCCCGACCCCTCCGGGACCGGCGGCACGGACACCGGAACCGAGCCGCCCGCCCCGCCCTCGGAGCCGTACCCCGACCCGTTCGCCGACCCGCCGACGGACCCGTACCCCGACCCGCAGGACGTGCCGTCCGGCGAACCGCCCACCGTGCCGGACGGGGAGCTGCCCCCTGAGGAGCTCTTCCCGGCCGGGCCGATGCCGGACCTGCCGGAGACCTTCCAAGGGTGAATCCGATCTTCATGGTGCGCAGGGGCGGTGCTGCGCCTAGCGTGGCCCCATGAACGCGGGCAGAGGGGGCGGGGAGGCGGTCGAGCGGCTCCGCCGTGCGCCGGAGGAGTCGGCCGGCGGGGCCCGGATCCTGCACGAGTACGGCTCCGCCTTCCGGATGGGCGGCTTCGACTGGGACCTGGTCAGCGGCATGATGATCATGGACGATGCCGCGCTCGAGGTCTTCGACATGGACCGCGAGGAGTACGACGACCGCCCCGAGTCCCTCGGCTCGCGGGTCCTGCCGGACGAGGGCCGCCGCCTCGACACGATGGTGGCGCAGGCCCTCAAGGAGGGCAGCGACCAGTACGGGGCGTACTTCAGGATCCGCCGCCGCGACGGCAGCCACCAGTGGACCCACACCCAGGGGCTCGTCCACCGCGACGACGCGGGACGGCCCGTACGGATCGTCGGCGTCCTGCGCGACGCCACCCACGAACTCACCGAGTCCGCCGCCCGGCTCGGCCTCGACGAAGGGCGCCGGCAGCGCGCCGGCGTCGTCGAGGGGACCACGGCGGCCCTCGCCTACGCCCGGACCGTGCAGGACGTCATCGACCTGCTCAACGACTCGCACGCCCTGGAGCACTTCGGCGCCGCGAGCCTGGTCATGGGCCTCGTGGAGGCCGGCCGCATCCACCTCGTCGCCGAGGGACCCGACGGCGCCTTCGTGCCGGGCACCCGGTTCACCCGGGTGGACGAGCCGTACCCGATGAGCGAGGTGATCCGCACCCTTCGGCCGCGCTTCATCGACTCGGCCCGGGACTTCGCCGACTCCTTCCCGGTGCTCTGGCCGCACATCAGCGGGCTCGGCATCACCGCCGCCGCCTATCTGCCGCTCATCGCCCAGGCCCGGCCGATCGGCGCGCTCGGGCTGCTCTACAGCGACAAGACGGGCTTCAGCGAGGACGAGCGGACCCTGCTCGTGGCCCTCGGCAGCAGCATCGCCCAGAGCCTCCAGCGGGCCATGCTCTACGAACAGGAGCACGACCTCGCCGAAGGGCTCCAGCAGGCGATGCTGCCGCGCCGCATCCCCGAGGTGCCCGGCGCGCAGACCGCCGTCCGCTACCGCTCGGCCCGGCTCGGCCGGGACATCGGAGGCGACTGGTACGACATCATCCCGCTGCCGGGCGGGCGGGTCGGCGCCGTCATCGGCGACGTCCAGGGCCACGACACCCACGCGGCGGCCGTCATGGGCCAGCTGCGGATCGTGCTGCGCGCCTACGCCGCCGAGGGGCACCCCCCGGCCACGGTGATGGCCCGGGCCTCCGTCTTCCTGCACGAGCTGGACACCGAACGCTTCGCGACCTGCACCTACGCCGAGGTCGACCTCGCCACCGGGGTCGTCCAGGTGGTCCGGGCCGGCCATGTCGACCCGTTGGTGCGGGAGGTCGACGGCAGCTGCCGCAGGATCCCGGTCGAGGGCGGGCTGCCGCTCGGCCTCTCGGCGGAGTTCGGTCGCCTCGACTACCCGGTGACGACCCTGGAACTGGACCCCGGCCAGACCCTGATGCTCTACACCGACGGCCTCGTGGAGAAGCCCGGCGCCGACCTCGACGAGGGCTTCCAGTGGCTCACCTCCCTGGTCAGGCGCGGTCCCGGCGACCTCCAGCAGCTCGCCGACCACCTCTGCGACGTGGTCGCCGACCGCGGCGGCGAGGACGACGTGGCGATCCTGCTGCTGCGCCGCGACGGAGGGTTCGCCGTGCCGGCCGGGCGGTTCCGGCAGCACGTGGCCCAGAGCGACCCGGAGGCCCTGAGTTCGGCCCGGCACATGGTCAGGGCCGCCGTGCGGGCCTGGGGCGCGGAGGAGCGCGCCGACGAGATCGAGCTGGTCGCCGACGAGCTGATGACCAACGCGCTGATGCACACGGACGGCGGGGCGATCGTGACCCTGCGGATCCTGGCCGGCCCCGTGCGGCGGCTGCGGGTCGAGGTGGAGGATCGTTCCAGCGCCCTGCCCCGGCGCCGGGAGGCGGGGGAGGCGGGGGTCTCCGGGCGCGGGCTGCTGCTCGTCGACCAGATCTCCGACATATGGGGCGTCGAGTCGCGGGGCGGTGGCAAGTGCGTGTGGTCCGAGTTCACCTTGGAACGCTGAGGTTGTTAACTGAGCGTGAACCGATCGTACTTGACCGTAACTGTCGGTACGCGATTGACTGCGATCTCCCGCCCCTCCGCGCAGGACGTGAGGCCCCATGAGCAGCAGCGAGCTACTGGCCCCCGAGCGACCGGCCCCCGCACGCCCCGACCCCAAGGGTCCCGACCCCGAGGACCCCGCCCCCGAACTCCTGGCCCCGCTCGACCTGGCCTTCTGGCACCTGGAGTCCACCGACCACCCCCTGCACCTCGGCGCCCTCGCCCACTTCGGCCCCGCGCCCGCCCTCGCGGGCCACGAACCGCCGGACGTCCTGGACCTGCTCGCCCGCCGCGCCGCCGCCGTCCCCCGGCTCCGGATGCGCGTCCGCGACGTCCTCCTCCCGGTCGGCGGCGCCGCCTGGAGCGCCGACCCCGGCTTCGACGTACGCCGCCACGTCCGCGAGATCGTCCTGCCCGGCGCCGACTTCCCCGCCGAGAGCGCCCGGATCGCCGCCGAACTGATGGAGCAACCCGTCGAACGCGGCCGGCCCCCGTGGGAGATGTACCTCCTCACCGGCGCCCCCGACGGCTCGTTCGCCGTCCTCGTCAAGCTCCACCACGCCCTCGCCGACGGCATGCGGGCCGTCGCCATCGGCGCCGGCATCTTCGACGAGATCGCCGCCGCCGGCCGCCGTCCCGCCGGCCGCCCCCGGCCCGTGCCCCCGCGCTCCTGGCTCCCCGCGCCCGGCCGGCTCCTCGACATCGCCCGGGAACGCCTCGGCGACCTCGGCCGCGCCGTCGAGGTCGGCGCCTCGGTCGTCGGCGCCTCCGTCGTCCGCGCCGCCCGCCCCGCCGAGGCGCTCGCCGCCCACTCCAGCGGCACCCGCAGGATCGCCACCGTCACCCTGGACCTCGAACGCGTCCAGCGGATCCGCCGCGCCACCGGCGGCACCGCGAACGACGTCCTCCTCGCCGTCACCGCCGGAGCGCTCCGCCGCTGGTTCGACGGCCGCGGCCTGCCCCTCCCCGGGGTCGACCCGCGGGCCCTCGTCCCCGTCTCCCGCCGCCGTCCCGGCGCCGCGCCCGGCCCCGGCAACAGCCTCTCCGGCTACCTGCTCGACCTGCCGGTCACCGAACCCGAACCGGCCGCCCGACTCGCCGCCGTCCGGCACGCCATGGACCGCAACAAGGCGGCGGGCCCCCTCAAGGGCGCGGGCGCCGTCGCCCTCCTCGCCGACCGGCTGCCCCCGCTCGCCCACCGCATCGGCGGGCCGCTCGCCTCCGGCGCGGCCCGGCTCCTGTTCGACGTGCTGATCACCCAGGTACCGCTGCCCCGCGCCGCGCTCTCCCTCGGCGGCGCCCCGCTGCGCGCCCTCTTCCCCATGGCCCCGCTCGCCCGCGGCCAGTCCCTCGCCGTCGCCATGTCCCCGTACGGCGGCCGGGTCCACATCGGCCTCGTCGCCGACGGCGAGGCCGTCCCCGACCTCGACGCCCTCGCCGCCGCGCTCGCCGCCGAACTCGACCTGCTCGACCCCCCTCGGACAGCCGCGGAGCCGGGGCCGCGGCCCGGCCCGGCCGACTGAGCGGCACAGGGTCTGTCGCGCGACCCGGCCGGCCGTGCGGCAGGGTGGAGCCATGCCCGAACTCCCCGAGGTGGAAGCGCTGCGCGAGTTCCTCGACGCGCACCTGGTGGGCAAGGAGATCGCCCGCGTCCTGCCCGTGGCGATCAGCGTCCTCAAGACGTACGACCCGCCCCTGGACGCCGTCGAGGGCGCGGAGGTCACCGCCGTCGCGCGGCACGGGAAGTTCCTCGACCTCACCACCACCGGACCGGCCGGCGAGCTCCACCTCCTGATCCACCTGGCCCGCGCGGGCTGGCTGCGCTGGCAGGACCCGCTCCCGTCGGGCCCGCCGAGACCGGGCAAGGGCCCGCTGGCCCTGCGGGCCGCGCTCACCGGCGGCGACGGCTTCGACCTCACCGAGGCCGGCACCACCCAACGCCTCGCCGTCCACCTGGTCCGCGACCCGCAGGACGTGCCGGGCGTCGCCCGCCTCGGCCCCGACCCGCTCGCCGACGACTTCGGCCCCGACGCCTTCGCCGCGCTCCTCGCCGGAGAACGGCGCCAGATCAAGGGCGCCCTGCGCGACCAGAGCCTCATCGCCGGCGTCGGCAACGCCTACAGCGACGAGATCCTCCACGCCGCGAGGATGTCGCCGTTCAAACCCACCCAGAACCTCACCCCGGAGGAGACCACCGCCCTCTACACGGCGCTGCGCACCACCCTCCGCGAGGCCGTCGAACGCTCCCACGGCCTCGCCGCCGGCCGGCTCAAGGCCGAGAAGAAGAGCGGCCTGCGCGTCCACGGCCGCACCGGCGAGCCCTGCCCCGTCTGCGGCGACACCATCCGCGAGGTCTCCTTCAGCGACTCCTCCCTCCAGTACTGCCCCACCTGCCAGACCGGCGGCAGGCCGCTCGCCGACCGGCGCCTGTCGAAGCTGCTCAAATAGCCCTCCGGACCGGCCGTTACACTCCGCCGCATGCTGCGCGTACTGGCCGTCGACGACGAGGAACCCGCCCTCGGGGAGCTGCTCTACCTGCTGCGCGCCGACCCGCGGGTGCGGACGGCGGAGGGCGCGGGCGACGCGACCGCCGCCCTGCGCCGGATCGGACGGGCGCTGGAGACGGGACCCGAAGGGGACGACGGCATCGACGTCGTCTTCCTCGACATCCACATGCCCGGTCTCACCGGGCTCGACGTGGCCAGGCTGCTCGCCGGCTTCGCGCGTCCGCCGCTGGTCGTGTTCGTCACCGCCCACGAGGGCTTCGCGCTCCAGGCGTTCGACCTGAAGGCCGTCGACTACGTCCTGAAGCCGGTCCGCCGCGAGCGACTCGCCGAGGCCGTCCGCCGCGTCCACGACCTGGTGCACGCGACGGCGGCCCCCGCGACGGCGGCACCCGAGCAGATCCCCGTCGAACTCGGCGGCGTCACGCGCTTCCTCGCCGTCGACGACATCGCCTACGTGGAGGCCCACGGCGACTACGCCCGCCTCCACACGGACCACGGCAGCCATCTCGTCCGCATCCCGCTCTCCACCCTGGAGGAGCGGTGGGCCGCCCGGGGCTTCGTCCGCATCCACCGCAGCCACCTCGTGGCCCTCGCCCGGATCGACGAACTCCGGCTCGACGGCGGCGCCACCTCCGTCCGGGTCGGCGCGACCGACCTCGCCGTCAGCCGCCGCCACGCCCGTCACCTGCGGGACCTCCTGATGCGGCGGGCCGGCGGCTGACCGCCCGCACGTCTACCGCGGCCGGAGCGCGCTGCGTAGACTCCACGCGTCCGCCGGGCCGGTGCCGCCGTCCGCGCGGGCCGTCGCAAGTCGTCGAGAGAGCCGGGAGCGGACCCCGATGTCCGAGCACCACCCCCCGCGCAGACCCCGGCGCGAGACCGTCACCTACGCCTCCGCCCACGGCGGCGCGGCCGCGCCCGGGACAGCCGGGCGCCGGCCCGTCCACCCGCCGGCCCGCTCCGAGATAGACGAGCAGACCACCCTGGGCCACACCTACGTCCGCTCCCTGATGCGCAGCCAGCTCCGCGCCGCGCTCACCGCCCTCGGCGCGCTCGCCCTGCTCGTCGGCTCCCTGCCGCTGCTGCTCGCGCTGCCCGCGCCCGAGGCGCTCGTCTGGGCCGCCCTCGGCGTCGGCGTGTACCCGGTCGTCTGGGCCATCGCCCACTGGTACGTCCGCCGGGCCGAGCGCAACGAACGCGACTTCACCGGCCTCGTCGAGCACTGAGAGCGGTGGAGCACCCCGGATGAACCAGACCTACGCGGTCGCCGCAGTCACCGCCGTCGTCCTCGCCACCGTCCTCATCGGCGCCCTCGGCCTGCGGATCTCCCGCACCACCTCCGACTTCTACGTCGCCTCGCGGACCGTACGGCCCGGCCTCAACGCCGCCGCCATCAGCGGCGAGTACCTCTCCGCCGCCTCCTTCCTGGGCATCGCCGGCCTCGTCCTCGTCCAGGGCCCCGCCATGCTCTGGTACCCGGTCGGCTACACCGCCGGATACCTCGTCCTGCTCGTCCTCGTGGCAGCCCCGCTGCGCCGCTCCGGGGCGTACACCCTGTCGGACTTCGCCGAGGCCCGGCTCGAATCCCCGCAGGCCCGCAGGCTCGCCAGCCTCTTCGTCGTCGGCATCGGCTGGCTCTACCTGCTGCCCCAGCTCCAGGGCGCCGGACTCACCCTGGAGATCCTGACCGGCGCCCCCGACTGGGTCGGGGGGCTGCTCGTCGCCCTGGTCGTCACAGGAACCGTCGCGGCGGGCGGCATGCGCAGCATCACCTTCGTCCAGGCCTTCCAGTACTGGCTGAAACTCACCGCCCTGCTCGTCCCCGCGCTGTTCCTGCTCGCCGCCTGGTACGGGGACGGGGCGCCCAGGGCCCGCTTCGACGCCCCCGCCGTCCTGCGCGGCTACACCGTCGTCCGGGTCGCCGACACCGTGCGGATCGGGCTCGACGCCCCCCTCACCGTCACCGTCACCGGCCGCGTCGACTCCGTCCCGTACGCCGACCGGACCGTCACTCTGACCTCCGGCACCCACCACGTCCTCGGCGGCACCACCCTGTCGTTCGCGCCGGGCGCGCCGCTGCCCGAGAGGGCCGTCACCGGCTCCGACCCGCTCGGCTGGTCGCAGCCGCTCGCCGGAGGCCGCGACGGACACCAGCTGTACGCCACGTACGGCCTGATCCTGGCGACCTTCCTCGGCACCATGGGGCTGCCCCACGTCGCCGTCCGCTTCTACACCAGCCCGCACGGCCGCGCCGCCCGCCGCACCACCCTCGTCGTGCTCGGCCTGGTCGGCGCCTTCTACCTGCTGCCGCCGCTCTACGGTGCCCTCGGCCGGATCTACGCCCCCGAACTCGCCCTCACCGGCTCGGCCGACGCCGCCGTCCTCGTGCTGCCCGACCGGATACTCGGCGGACTCCTCGGCGACCTCCTGGGTGCGCTCCTCGCGGGCGGGGCCTTCGCGGCGTTCCTCTCCACGGCGTCCGGGCTCACCATGTCCGTCGCCGGCGTCCTCACCCAGGACGTGCTGCCCTCCCGGGGCGTGCGGCACTTCCGGCTCGCGACCCTGCTCGCCACCGCCGTGCCGCTGGGCGTCGGCGTGGTCGCCTCCAAGGTGCCGGTGGCCGACGCCGTCGGCCTCGCCTTCGCCGTCTCCGCCTCCTCCTTCTGCCCGCTGCTCGTCCTCGGCATCTGGTGGCGGCGGCTGACCCCGCCCGGCGCCATGGCGGGACTCCTGCTCGGCGGCGGTTCCGCCCTCGTCGCCGTGATGGCGACGCGGGCCGGACTCGCCCCCGGCGGCTGGCCGCACACCCTGATGGCCTGGCCCGCCGTCTGGTCGGTACCCCTCGGCTTCCTGAGCATGGTGCTGGTCTCGCTCGCCACGCCCCGCCGCGTCCCGCCCGGCACCCCGGCCATCCTCGCCAGGCTCCACCTCCCGGAGGAGTTCACCGGCACCGTCCCCGCCCAGGAGGCACGCCGATGAGCGGCATCGCCCTCGCCGCCGCGTCCGCCGCGGGGGCCGTGCTCCTCGCCGCGGGCTTCGTCCTCGGGGGGTTCGCCGCCCGGCGCGGCGGCCGCGCCGCCGACCCTGGTCTCGGCACACCGGTCGAGCGGGCGACCTTCCACACGCTGCACACCGCCTCGCTCGCCGCGCCGCCGCTGCGGGCGGGCCTCACCGAGGAGACCGCGCGCAAGGCCGCCGGCACGCTGCGCTCGCTCCTCGGCACCGAGGCGCTCTGCCTCACGGACCGCGGCGCGGTCCTGGCCTGGGACGGTCCCGGCGAGGACCACCACCGCGCGCACGTGCCGGACCAGGTGGCCGAGACCCTGGAGACCGGGCGCAGCCGCTCCGCGCACACCGGCTGCGCCGACCCCGACTGCCCGCTGCGCTGGGCGGTGATCGCTCCGCTCACCGGGGAGGACGGGGTGCTCGGCGCGCTCGTCGCCTACGGTTCCCGGGAGTCGGCCGTCCTGGTGCGGGCCGCGACGGAGGTGGCCCGCTGGGCCTCCGTACAGCTGGAGCTGGCCGAGCTCGACCGGTCGCGCACCAGGATCGTGGAGGCCGAGATCCGGGCCCTGCGCGCCCAGATCTCGCCGCACTTCATCTTCAACTCCCTCGCGACGATCGCCTCCTTCGTGCGCACCGACCCCGAGCGCGCCAGGGAACTCCTCCTGGAGTTCGCCGACTTCACCCGTTACTCCTTCCGACGGCACGGCGAGTTCGCCCAGCTGGCCGACGAACTGCGCTCCATCGAGCAGTACTTGGCGCTGGCCGGCGCCCGCTTCGGCGATCGCCTCAAGGTGACGCTGCAGATCGCTCCCGAGGTGCTGCCGGTGACCCTGCCCTTCCTCTGTCTCCAGCCGCTGGTGGAGAACGCGGTGAAGCACGGGCTCCAGGACCGGGAGCGGGGCTGCCGCGTCACCATCGCCGCCCGGGACGCGGGCGCCGAGGCGGTGGTGACCGTCGAGGACGACGGCATCGGCATGGACCCGGAGGTGCTGCGCGCCGTCCTGCGCGGCGAGCACCCGGCCGGCTCCGGCATCGGCCTCTCCAACGTGGACGAGCGGCTGCGTCAGGTGTACGGGACGGAGTACGGCCTCGTCATCGAGACGGGGCTCGGCGCCGGGATGAAGGTGACGGTACGCGTCCCCAAGTACCGGCCGGGCGTGCACCGTTCTGCCGCTTAGCGGTCTCGCTCGCGCGGTCAGCGCAGGTGCAGCGAGAGATGGGCGAGCGGAAGGCCCAGCTTCCAGGCGGGGAGCCAGACCTGGTCGTCCTCGTCCACCGGGGAGGCGTCGCCCCCGACCGCGCGGCCGTCGAGGTCGGCGGCGAGCACCCAGGTGTCCCGCAGCAGGCGCCAGGCGGTGTGCGCGAGTGCCAGGTCCGGGCCGTCGCCGCCGGACGCCCGCCGCGCGGCGAGCCTCTCCTCGACCCAGGGCGGCCAGGGCCGGTCGTAGGCCGTGCGGCGCAGCCAGGCGTCGACGTCGCCGGCGGCCCAACCGACCGAGGGCCCGTCAGGTCCTTCGGACAGGTGGACGGTGAGGGCCAGGGCCCGGAGGCCGGCCCGGTACTCCAGTGAGCCGGGCGCCACGAGGGCGGCGGCCCGCAGCACCTCGTCGGCCAGGTACTCGGCGCACAGCCAGGCCATCGGGACGGCGAGGCCGCCGCCACTCGTGCCGCCGGCGCCGTTCGTGCTCTCGGGCAGCAACGCTCCCACCTTCTCCCGGACGTCGGGGACCCGGACGTCAGGGCCCGGGGGAGAGCCTCCTCCGAGAAGGGCGCCCGCGGGTCCCGCTTTGCTCAACTCGCCCGTGTGGTTTCGGATACGTTTCCCGGCCGGATCGGTGCCGGTGAGGTTCCTGTTGCCGGACGTGTCGAGGGTGGCGTGGGAGACGGCGGGGACGAGGCCTCAGCCGAGGAGCGCGTACACGGCGGTGGCGTGGGCGGCGGTGTCCTCCGTGCCCTCGGCCGTCATCGCGATGTCGGCGAAGGCCATCCGCTTGCCCGCCTTGGTGAGCCGGGCGTGCACGAGGACGTCGGCGCCGACGACCGCCCGCTGGAAGCTGATGGACTGCTGGACGGTGGTCATCGGCACGAATCCGCCGCGGGCCGCGGCGACCGCGATGACGGTCGCGGTGTCGGCGGCGGCCATCAGGGCCTGGCCCGAGAGGCCGCCGCCCTCCCGGGCGAGCCGGTCGGACCAGGGGAGCCGGAGCACGGCCCCCTCACCGTCGGCACCGACCGACTCGACGGTGAGTCCCAGATCGAGCACCCAGGGGGCGAAGTTGTCGGCGAGGATCTTTTCGGCGGCGGCGAGTGTCAGCGTCACGGCGTCATTGTGGGGCCGCGGCCCGGGGCCGGGCAACGCCCGCGCGACGCGGCCGGTACCCGGGCAGTGACCGGCCGAGCTGGCGCAGGGCGTAGTGCGAGCGGGACTTGACGGTCCCGGCGGGGATGCCGAGGTCCACGGCGGCCTCGTTGACGGTGAGGCCGTGGAAGTAGAGCCGTACGAGCACCGCGCGGTGTTCCGGGCTCAACTCCCGGACGGCCGCCCGGACGTCGAGCGCGGCCTCGGCGGAGGTGGTGGCATCGGCGGGGTCGGGGGTCACGGCGAGGACGCCGTCGCCGATCTCGGCCGGCCGGGCGAGTCGTGACCGCCGGGCGTCGATGGCGAGGCGGCGGGCCACGGTGAAGAGCCAGGGCCGGATCGAGGCGTAGGCGCCGTCGAAGGCCTCGGGGTGCAGCCAGGCCCGTACCAGCGTCTCCTGGGCGAGGTCCTCGGCCCGCTGCCGGTCCCCGTAGGTCAGCCCGAGCAGGAAGGAGAGCAGCGCGGGTCCGTGCTCCCGCTGCAACTCCTCCAGGGTCCGTTCGTCGGTCGTCGCCGTCGTCATCCTGCCCACCTCTCCCGCGGCTCGTCGTCGGGCCGTATACGAGCGCATCCGGAGGACGAGGGACAGGGAACGGACAGCGGTCTGCGACGAACGGTCGCACCGAGCGGCGAATGGTACGGCGAACGGTCAGACGGAGTCGGTGCGTCCGTTTCGGCTGGGTTCATGACGTTCTACGGCCTTGACCCTTGACTGAGGCTTTTTCGCGCGCTCAATTGATCAGAACAGATGTTCATCGGATGAGTTGGGTGGAGTGCCGTACATGACCACACGCACCAGACCCGCGGGAGCGGTGGCCCTCACCGCCGTCCTGCTCGCGGCGGCGACCGGCTGCACCGACGGCGCCGGCGGCGGCCCGGGCGGCGGGACACCCGGAACCTCGTCCGGCCCGCCGGGCGCGAGCCGCCCCGCGGGGTCCCCCGCTGCCCCGTCCGCGGCACCGGGCGGGGCCTCCGCACCCACCGGATTCACCCTCGTGGCCTCGGGCGACGTCCTCCCGCACGACTCGATCATCCGCCGCGCCGCCGAGGACGCCGGCGGCGGGGGATACGACTTCGGCCCCATGCTCTCCGGGGTGAAGCCCGTCGTCTCCCAGGCCGACCTCGCCATCTGCCACATGGAGACCGTGTACGGGAAGGAGGGCGGGCCCTACACCGGCTACCCCGCCTTCAAGTCGCCGCCCGAGGTCGCCGCGGCGCTGAAGGCCACCGGCTACGACTCCTGCTCCACGGCCTCCAACCACACCCTCGACGACGGCGCCGCGGGCCTCGGCCGCACCCTCGACGCGCTCGACAAGGCGGGCGTCCGGCACGCCGGTTCGGCCCGCACCGCCGAGGAGGCCGCACGGCCCGCCCTGCTCAAGGCCGGCGGCGCCACCGTGGCCCAGCTCGCCTACACCTACGACACCAACGGCTACCCGCTCCCCGAGGGGCGGCCCTGGGCGGTCCAACTGCTCGACGAGAAGAAGGTCGTCGCCGACGCGCGCGCCGCCCGGGCGGCCGGCGCGGACGTCGTCGTGGTCAGCGTGCACTGGGGCACCGAATGGCAGACCGAGCCCGACGAGCGGCAGCTCTCCCTCGGCCGCGCGCTGACCGCCTCGCAGACCGGAGGCCGCCCGGACATCGACCTGCTGGTCGGTACACATGCCCATATCCCGCAGGCTTACGAGAAGGTCAACGGCACCTGGGTCGTCTACGGCATGGGCGACCAGATCGCGGGCGACATGATCAACCACGAGGGCGCCTACGACCCGCGCGGCAACCAGGGCACCCTCGGCCGCTTCACCTTCGCGCCGCCCCGCACCCCCGGCGCGCGGTGGGAGGTCACCAAGGCCGAGTTCATCCCCCAGTGGTTCGACACCGCACGCGGCCGGGTCGTCAACCTCGGCGCCGCCGACGGGAGCAACGCGCGCCACGCCGAGATCCGCGACACGATCCGGCGGGTGGTGCTCAGCCGCGGCGCCGACAAGGACGGCCTGGTGATGGGGAAGTAGGCCGCCCGCACCCGTTCCCGAAACGCCTCGGGCGATCGGCTCATCGGGTGTTTTCGGACGGGTGGCCGGTGTCGATGGGCTGCGGCGGGCCCCGCCCGTACGAACCATTGGTCATGAAAAACGATCAGATGAACAGTGGCCGCCGGGCGGTGCTGCGCCTCGCCGCCGCCCTCGGCGCCACCGCCACCGTCGGCGTCCTCGCGGCGGACCGGTTCGGCACCCCCGGACCCGTCGCCGGCACCGCTTCCGCACCCCAGGGAGCGCCGGGCGCGGGGCACGGGGGAGTGGGGTCGGCCGCCGGACCCCAGGCCGCCGGGTCCACCCGGCTGCGGCCGACGGCCTACCGGCTCCAGCCGATGACCGCGTACGCGCCGCCGGCGTTCCGCCGCGCGCTGCCCCCGGTCCGGCAGCGGCCGTTCCTGAGCATGTCGGGGGTCGGCCGCTCGATGGTGCTGACCTTCGACGACGGGCCCGACCCCCGCTACACCCCGGCCATCCTGGAGACCCTCCGCCGCTACGACTGCCGGGCCATGTTCTTCGTCTGCGGCGAGATGGCCGTCGACAACCAGGACCTGCTGCGGGAGATGGCCGAGGACGGACACGTCGTCGGCAACCACTCCTGGTCCCATCCCCTCATCCCCAAGCTGCGGCCCTCCCGCATCCGCGACGAGCTCGGCTCCACCAGCGAGGTCGTCGAGCGGACGCTCGGCACGGCGCCGCTCTGGTACCGGGCCCCCTACGGCGCCTGGAACCGGCACTCCTTCGAGATCGGCGCCGAACTGGGCATGGAGCCGCTCGCCTGGACCGTCGACACCCTCGACTGGAAGGAACCGGGCACCGACTCCATCGTCCGCCGCGTCCTCGACGGCGCCGCGCCCGGCACCGTCGTGCTCTCCCACGACGCCGGCGGCAACCGCTCGCAGAGCGTCGCCGCGCTCCGCCGCTACCTGCCCGAACTCCTCGACGCCGGCTACCGGATCACCGTGCCGCGGCGCTGAGCGCCCGGGTACGGCGGAAGGGCCCCGGCATCTGGTGCCGGGGCCCTTCGTGCGGGGCCGCTAGCGCGAGCCGACCATGCGCGCGTAGACGACGACGTTCCCGTCGTAGCCACGCGCGCGCGTGTAGCCGCCGCCGCAGGTGATCACCCGGAGTTCCGGCTCCCCGTTGTCGGCGTAGACCTGCACGCCGGGGAAGTTGTCCTTGGCGTACACCTCGACGCCGTAGATCTCGAAGACCGCGACCCGGCCGTCGTACCGCTCGACCTCGACGTGCTGGCCCTTCTGGAGCGAGCCCAGGCCGTAGAAGACCGCCGGTCCCTTCGCGTTGTCGACGTGGCCGACGATGACGGAGGTGCCGCGCTGGCCGGGGGCGATGCCGTTCTGGTACCAGCCGGCGAGGTTGGGGTCCTCCGGCGGCGGGGCCGCCACCCAGTCGTCCGCGTCCAGGCCCACGTCCATGATGGGGGCCGCCACCTGGATCGCCGGGATCTTGATCCGGGACGCCGGTGCGAAGGGCAGCGGCTCCAGACCGGTGGTCGCGGCGGGCGGTGGCGGGGCGACCGGATGTGCCACCGGCCGGGCGGCGGCGGCGGGTTGAGGCGGCCCGTCGGCGATGTCCACCCCGTTGCGCATCATCGCGAGTCCGGACAGCATGGCGAGGGCCAGGACGCCCCAGGGTCGGCGTCTCCTGCGATCGAAGACGCGGAAGTCCTTCGGGGGCATGGTTCTCCCTTCTCGGCGTCGTCAGAACGGTAAAGCCGGTCGCGCGCGCCGTCGCGCCGGACGGCGCGAACGGGTGAGGGCCCGCCGCCGGACGGGTGTCAGGGCCGTCGGCGGCCTACGGGACGGGCGCGGACGGCCCCGGCCGAGGCGCGGGCCGGAGGCGGCGCGGGGGGTATGCGTGGAGGCGGCGGCGGGGCGGGTGAGGGGCGAGCCCGGCAGCCCGTGCCGAAGCGCGGCCGGGGTGCAGCCGGGTGACGTCGGGGCTGACCCATCCGAGTAATCGTCGGATAAGCATCCCGAACGCCTTTGACCTGCGGCTCCGTTGCCTCAGGGGGCTCTTCCCTCGGCGTGTCGCCTCACCGGGGTGGCCCAGTGCCGACGTGCACGGCTCGCACCGACTGGTGATGGTTCGTCATGGAAGGCGTACTCGTCGAATCTCCCGGAGCACCGCTTTGGGGCGTCTTCCACAGGAGGTTCAACCATGCGTGCTGCACGCACTCTGGCGGTGACGGCGACCGCGTTCGCGGCGCTCGGACTCGCGGCCCCCCTCGCCACCGCAACCAACGGGCCCAGCAACGTGACGGTCCCTCTCCAGACCGAGCGGGGCGGAGACGGTTCCAACGGCGTCACCGTGTCCCCCTTCGCGGTCCACCAGGGCGCGATCCTCACGATCACCGTCCGCGGCTGCGCGGGTGGCACGGTCACGTCGAACGCCTTCCCGACGACCACGCTCCCCGCCGCCGTCAACGGCGTGTCGACCGCCACCCCCCGCATCTTCAACAACGCCACGCCCGGCCAGTACAACCTGGCCGTCCAGTGCAACGGCCGCACCCTGACCCAGCCGTTCCGGGTCCTGGCCGGCCAGGGCGCGCAGGGCGGTCTCGGAGGCTCGCTCGCGCCCAGCTCCACCGAGATGGCCGTGGGCGGCAGCCTGGTCGCCGCGGCCGCGCTCGGCGGCGGGGTCTTCATCGCCCGCCGTCGCCGTATGACCGGCGCGGGAGTCTGACCGGTCGAACCTCCCGGTCGGCCCGCTGCGCCCGCCGCCCCCGAGTCCCGCTGGGACCCGGGGGCGGCGGGCGTCCGTGGCGCCCACCGGTCCGGCCGCGACGCCCGGTCAGTGGCGCCGGGCCGAGCCGTTGCGGCGGCGCACCACGTACACGACGCCGGTGGCCCCGGCCACGACCAGCGCGCCGCCGGCCGCCAGCTCCAGGGGTTCGACGCCGCTGTCCACCGACCCTCCGAGACCTCCCCGTACCCCGCGCGGGGGGGTGAGGATCGTGGCGCTGATGGTCGGGGTGGCGGTGGGGGCGGGGGTGCCGCTGATGCTGAGGTCGACGGTGTCCTGGACTCCGCCGGTGCAGTTGAACGACACCGTGTACACGGCGCCGCGCTTGGCGTCGATGTCCACGAGGGCGGTGGCCGCCGAGCCCGGTGCGATGACGACGGTGTCGAAGATGCCGGCCGAGGCCGTCGCCGTACTGGCGCAGCCGGGCGCGCTGAGCGTCACCCGGCCGCCGGGGGCGACGACCCCGGGCGACACGACGAAGTCGCCCGGGGCCTTGGCCTTCGGTGCCCGCGGGCCGTTGGCGGGAGTGTCGTCCGCCGCGACGGCGGTGGGGGCGGCCAGGGCGAGGGCGGCCGCCCCCAGCAGGGCAGTGGTAGCGGCACGTATCGCGCGCATGGTGAATCCTCCGGGTCCCGAGGGGCAGCCGCGGAAGGGGGTTTCCGCCGAACGCCTTGCGTACACCTCGATGCCGGACACGCTAGGAGCGCACTACCACAGCCGCGATCCCAGGCGTGCGAATGGGGCACGATTGTCCCCCGTGCGGCCCATTCGGACGGCCTGGATCACCGTGTGAGCTGCGGGAACAGATCGGTGAACGGCGTGGCGGTGGCCGAGATGCCCCGGCCGAACGGCGCGTCGAAGTCCCAGATGAGGAACAGCAGGAACGCGATCAGGACGCTGAAGAGCCCGGCGAGCAGCAACTCCCGCCCGGTCCTGCGGATCTGGAGCGTGAAGATCAGGCCGACCGTCACCAGGGCGCCGATGATCAGGCCGAACCACACCACCCCCGGCATGGTCGCCCCCGCGCTCTGCCCGCGGGCCCCCCGGGCGTCGTCGGCCGCCGCCACCCGGTCGACCAGCGGCTGGTAGGCCTGCCCCTCGAAGTCGTTGGCGGGCTGGTAGTCGGTGACGCTGCGCCGGACCCGCTCCAGGAGCGCGGTCCCCTCGTCGCTCAGCTCGCCGTGCTCGGACATGTACGTCCACTCGTCGTGGACCACGTACGAGACGTACGCGTCGACGTCGGCGCGGATGCCCTCCCGGACCGCCTGCGGATACACCTCGGCGCGGGCCGAGATCTCGTGCATCGCCTGGGCCTCCTGCCGGACGGTCTCCTGGGCGGCCCCGCGGGCCTCCCAGACGCCGGCGATGGCCAGACCGAGGACGATCGCGTAGATCACGCCGATCATCATCGTCATGTACTCGATGACGTCGGGGGTCTCGCTGGGGTCGTCGTCCTCGGGGATCCGGCGGTTGTTGATGACGACGATGGTCAGGACGACGGCGCAGGCGGCCGCCATCGCAAGGGTCAGAACAAGCCATTCGGACATGAAAGCTCTCCGGCGGGACTCGGCGGGTGAAGGGGACGGGAGGGCAGCGGGACGGCTGTCCGGCGCGTAGGGCGACCGGTGCGGCGGCGGGTCATTTGGACCGGGGGCGCAGGATCGCCGTCGCGAGCACGGCCGGGGCCGTGATCATCAGCGTCGCGGTGACGACGGAGGTGCCGCCCTCCCGCTTGGCCTGCGTGGCCGGTCGGTAGTGGGGCAGCGCCACGGGCGTGGGGGCCGGGCGACGCGGGCGCACGGTCGGCGGAGGCGGCGGCGCGGGCGCGGGTTCAGGCGGCCTCGTGGTCGGCGGCGCGGGCTTCGGCGGCTCCGGACGCGGCGCGGGGCGGACGGCCGGCGGCTTCGGTACGGGACGCGGCGGGGGCGGCTCGGGCGTGGGTGGCGGCGGGGGCGGCTCCGGCGTCGGCGTCGGGGACGGGGAGGGCTTCGGCGGTTCGGGCTTCGGTGTGGGGGAGGGAGTGGGCGTCGGCGTGGGCGTGGGCGTGGGCGTGGGCGACGGGCACGGCGGGGGCGGCTTGGGAGGGCAGGGCTTCGGGTGGTGGTGGTCGTGGCCCTTGCCTTTGCCCTTGCCGTGCTGGTGGTGGCCCTTGCCGCGGCCGTCGTCGCCGTCACCGTCGTGGCCGTGGCTGTGGCCGCCGCCGGCGACGGCCACCGCGATGTTCGAGCCGTCCTGGTCGGTGGAGGCGTAGGCGCAGGCGTCGGCGGCGGCGGGCACGGGCGAGGCGAGCAGCCACACCAGTCCCAGGGCCGCCACCGGCCGCGCGAGGAGTGATCCGTACAGAGACACGCCGTCGAGCTTGATCACATGAGGCGCGCGCCGGGGCGGAATCACGGCGGATTCGCCGGATGGAGGGGATCTCCGGTTGTGCGGGCTTGACGTTTCGCCGTGTGTCGGACTCGGATTCGGCTCAATGCCCGGTATCGCCGACCGCGTGATTCCGGACGGGGGCCGAGAAGGTCCGTTCCGGCCTCCGGATCGAGAACTGTCCGGTTGTCGCCCTGTCGGATCGGGCCGTCAACGGGGCATCCTGCACCGGCGACCGGGTCCTGACAACGGCAACGGCCGAGGTACGGGCGGGACCTGGGCCACCGTCGGATGGTGAGCGGCGTCGCCGGTGTAGCCGACGCACGATCATATGCACGTGAATTTGCACAGCCTGAAGGCGTGAACTCTGCGTTCCGGGAGCACGTGCCAATGGCGTGTGACCAAGAACGGACCGCTAATTTCCGTTTCTACTCGCTCTCCCGGCGGGCGATCAGTAGCCTCACCTCGAACACCGGCCGCGAACACATGGCCGCATCCCATGGCGACTTGTTGGAGACATTGATGGAGCGTCCCGCCTGGGCTCCGCCTGGTATCGACATCTCGGTACCGAGCGTGTCCCGTATGTACGACTTCTATCTGGGCGGCTCGCACAACTTCGAAGTGGACCGGGAAGCGGCGCGCAAGGCCATGGAGTTCATGCCGGGCCTGCCGAAGATCATGCAGGCGAACCGTGCCTTCATGCGGCGCGCCGTCCGCTACGCCGTTGACAACGACGTCACCCAGTTCCTGGACATCGGCTCCGGCATACCCACCTTCGGCAACGTGCACGAGGTCGCCCGGAAGGCCGACCCCGCCGCGCGCGTCGTCTACGTCGACCACGACCCGGTCGCCGTCGCCCACAGCCGCGCCGTCCTGGAGGGCGACGAGGCCGCCGCGGTCGTCGCCGCCGACCTGCGCAAGCCGGCCGAGATCCTCTACAGCCCCGAGGTCTCCCGACTGCTCGACCTGAACCGGCCGGTCGCCCTCCTCCTCGTCGCCGTCCTGCACTTCCTGGAGGACGAGGACCGCCCGTACGAGGCCGTCGCCGAACTGCTCGGCGCCCTCGCCCCCGGCAGCCTCGTCGTCGTCACCCACGCCTCCTACGAGGGCATCCCGCTCCTGGAGGACGAGGCGGACGGCACCGTGGGCGTCTACCGGAACATCCGCAACCCCCTGGTGATGCGGTCCAGCGGCGAGATCGCCCGCTTCTTCGAGGGCACCGAGATGGTCGAGCCCGGCCTCGTCCCGATGCCCCTCTGGCGACCGGAGAGCCCGGTCGAGGAGGAGGATCCCTACGCCTTCTCCGGCTTCGCAGGGGTGGGGCGCACAGCGTGAAGGTCCCGTCGCAGCCGACCGGCGCAATCGCGGAGGCCGACGGCCCGGAGGACAGGCTCAGGCGCTTCGTCACCATCTGGAGCCGCGCCATCTTCCCGGTGACGGCCACCTCGCTGACCCGCGCCGAATTCGAGGTGCACCTGCTGCCGCTGGCCCGCACCCTGTGCGACGCGCTGCACGCCCGGCCCTTCGACACGGCCCCGGCCCAGCGCACCGGCGCGGACCTGATCGCCGCCCACTGCACCGACCCGGACGCGCTCGGCCGCAGCCTCGGCGTGGTCGATTCGTACCTGGTGCTCTACTGCGGCACGGAGTCGGACCTGCCGGCCGAGGAACTCCGTGCCCGCTGCGCCCGGCTCCAGCACGCCATGGCCACCGGCTACGCGCAGGCCCTGCGCGAGCGGACCCGCGCCGAGCAGGAGGCCATCGCCCGCTCGGCGCTCACCGCCCGCAGCGCCGCCGAGATCGCCCTGCACGCCACCGAGAGCCGCTTCCGCGCGGTCTTCGACGGCGCGGCGATCGGCATCGGCATCGCCGACCTCGACGGCAACGTCCTGGAGATCAACGAGACCCTCACCCGCATGTTCGGCGGCATGGAGGGCCAGGTCCGCAGCAAGAACGTCAGCGAGTGGGCCCACCCGGAGGACGGGCCGCACGTCTGGAAGCTGTACGAGGAGCTGGTCCGCGGCGAGCGCGAGCACTACCGCGTCGAGAAGCCCTACTACCGGGGTGACGGAACGGTTCTGTGGACCAACCTCACGGTCTCGCTCCTCCGCGACGCCGAGGGCCGGCCCCAGTACCAGCTCGCCCTCCTGGAGGACACCACCGAACGGCGCCTGCTCCACCTGCGCCTGCGGTACGAGGCGACCCACGACGCGCTCACCGGGCTGCCCAACCGGACCCTGTTCTTCGAACGCCTGGAGAAGGCCCTCGCGCCCGGCGACAACGCCCGCTTCGGCCTCTGCTACCTCGACCTCGACGGATTCAAGGTCATCAACGACAGCCTCGGCCACTCCGCCGGCGACCGGCTGCTCGTCGAGGTCGCCGACCGGCTGCAGAGCTGCGTCACGGGCGCGGGCGAGATGGTGGCCCGACTCGGCGGCGACGAGTTCGTCGCCCTCACCACCGCCCCCGGCGGCGAACGGGACGTCACCGAACTCGCCGACCGCATCCTCGCCGCCCTCGCCACCCCCCTCCGCATCGACGGCCGCGAACTGACCGTCCGCGGCAGCCTCGGCGTCGTCGAGGGACCGGCGGGGGAGCGGACCCCCGCCGAGGTCCTCCGCAGCGCCGACATCACCATGTACCGGGCCAAGTCCGCGGGCGGCAACCGCTTCGAGCTCGCCGACCCGGAGGCCGACGCCCGCGCCATCACCCGGCACGGACTCACCACGGCCCTGCCCACCGCCCTGGAACGCGGCGAGTTCTTCATCGAGTACCAGCCGCTCGTCCACCTCGACGACGGCAGCGTGCACGGCGCGGAGGCGCTCGTACGCTGGTGCCACCCGCAGCACGGGGTGCTCGGCCCCGACCGCTTCATCCCGCTCGCCGAGGACACCGGCCTCATCGTGCCCCTCGGCCGCTGGGTGCTCCAGGAGGCCGTGCGCCAGGCCCGCTTCTGGCAGACCCGGCACGCCGACGGCGGCCCGCTGCGGATCAACGTGAACCTCTCGCCGACCCAGCTGCACCATCCGCGTCTGGTCGCCGACACCGTCGACGTCCTGGAGCGCTCGGGACTCGAACCCGGCGCGCTCTGCCTCGAAGTCACCGAGTCCGCCCTGATCGGCGCCGACGAGGACCTCCTGAAGCCGCTGCGGCAGCTGGCCGAGATGGGCGTCGACATCGCGCTCGACGACTTCGGCACCGGCTACTCGAACCTCGCCAACCTCCGCCGGCTTCCGGTGAGCGTCCTCAAGCTCGACCGCTCCTTCACCCGGGGCATGCAGCAGCACCCCGTGGACCCGGTCGACCTGAAGATCGTCGAAGGGATCGTCTCCCTGGCCCACAGCCTCGAACTCGCCGTCACCGTCGAGGGCGTCGAGACCGGCGCCCAGGCCCGCCGACTCCGCGACCTCGGCTGCGACACCGCCCAGGGCTGGTACTACGCCCGCCCCGGCGCCCCGGACCGCATCCACTCCCTCCTCCTGGCGGACGCGGTCTGAACCCGGCGGCCCCCGACCCGGACAGGGCCTAGTACTCCTCGGAGAGCTGCGGGGTCCACTCGTAGCGGGCGGTGGCCGGCACGTGGTCGCAGACCAGGAGGTACCCCTCGGGGCTGAAGGAGACGGCGAGCGCCTCCTCCGGGGCGCACGGGGCGAACACGGCGGGTCCCGCGGGGTCGGGAGGCCCCTCCTCGGCGTGGGGCGGCACCGTGCGGACCGGGGCCGGCGAGGAGCCGGCCGGAGCGCCTCCGGCCCCGGCCTCCGAGGTGAGCGCGGCGAAGGCCGTCATCGCGGCGGCGGTGAGGGCCACGGCCCCCAGGACGGCCGCCCCGAGCGCCACCCGCCCCCGGCGACGGCGCACCGCCGGGGGCGTTGCCGCCTGCGCGAACGCGGGCGCGGCGGGCACGGACGGGGTGGAGGCCGGCGCGGCGGGCCGGGGCGGCTCCACCCGGGGCAGCGGTTCGTCCGTGAACTGGTCCGGAATCAGGAAGGGTTCGCCGTCCCACAGGACGGGCCACCGCACGGGTCCCGAGGCGGCCCGGCGGCGGGCCAGTTCGTCGCGGGCCTCGCGAGCCGTCGGGCGGTCGCCGGGGGCGTCGGCGGTCATCGCGGCCACGAGGGCGGCGGGCGCCCCGAGCTCGCGGAGTACGAGCCCCGCCGCGTAGACGTCCTGTTCGGGACCGCCGCCCGACCCGGCGCGGACCTCCGGGGCCAGGTAGTCCGGGGTGCCCGCGACGAACCTCGTCGAGGTGAGCCGCAGATGGGGCAGCACCCGGGCCAGGCCGAAGTCGCTCAGGTACAGGCACGGGCGGCCGGGTCCGCTCGCCGCGAGCAGCAGGTTGGAGGGCTTCACGTCACGGTGCACGAGCCCCGCCCCGTGCACGGCGACCAGTGCCTCCATCAGCTGCTGGGCGATCAAAAGCCCCGCCTCGATGGGGAGTTCGCCGTAGTCGGCGAGGAGTCCGGCGAGGGTGCCGCCGCGTACCAGCGGCAGCACCAGCCAGGCCTCGCCCTCGCGGACGAACCAGTCGACGGGGGTGAGGACATGGGGGTGGCCGAGACGGACCGACTGCTCGCAGACGAGCCGCAGCAACGACTCCAGGTCCGCGCTCCCGGACACCTTCACGGCCACTTCCGTGCCGCCGTGCGTGTCGACGGCCCGCCACACCGCGCCCTGCGCTCCGCGTGCCACCGGCGCCACGAGCCGGTACCGCCCGGCGAGCATCCCCCCTGCTTCCATGCGCCGCAGAGTACCTCCGCGGCGCGGCGGGTCAGAGGGTGGCCAGCGTGAGGACGACGGTGTCGGCGGTGGTGACGACCGAGACGGAGGTCTTGTCCGAGGTGGCGGTGAAGACGCCCGCGATGTCCACCACCGTGTACTGGGCGCCTTCCAGGGCCTTGCGGTACTCGGCGAGGACGCCCTTCGGGTCCGTGGCGGCGTACGTCATGACGTAGCCGCCGGTGCCGCCGGTCACGGACGTCAGCTCCCCGGACGGCAGCGGCAGGTCGGCGGGCAGGTCGTCCGGCTTCTTCACGCCGTCGGCGGGCGCGTCCGGGGTCGCGGTGCCGGCGCCGCCGGAGCCGTCGGCCGGGGCCTGGGTGGTCGCGGTGGCGGTGGCGCCGCCCTTGGCGTCGCTGCCCTCCGACTGGCAGGCGGTGAGTCCGAGGACGGCGAGGGCGGCGACGGCGGCGAGCGAAGTGGTGCGCTTCCAGGTCATGGTGACGTCCCATCAGTGAGGGTGGGTGAGGTCGTGCCTTCCGGCGAGGAGATTGACATATGAAAACTCCCTTTGACAAGTGTCAATTGCCGCCCTAGCGTCCTGTGCATGGACGAGACCACCGTCGCCCGCAACCAGGAGCTCCAGCGCCAGTGGTACGGAGCTCCGCTCGGCGACCTCTGCCGGGACGTGTGCGGCCTGTTCGGCCTGACCCAGTCCGGACTCGCCGAGACCCTGGGAATCTCCCCCGCCATGCTGAGCCTCGTCATGCGCGGGCAGCGCGCGAGGATCGCCAACCCCGACGCCGCCGCCCGGCTCTCCGCCGTCCTCCACCTCGCCCAGGGCGTCCGCGCCGGAGGGGTGCCGGCCGGGGACGCCCCCCGGGCCCTCGCCGAGATCCGTGCCAGCAGGACGCCGGGCCAGGACTCCCTCGGTGCCGCCGTGACCCCGCACCAGGCGGGCGAGACCCCTCCGGCGGACCCCGACTCCGACCTGCGCTTCGCCCTGCGCCTGCGCGAGCTCCTCACCGGTCGCGCGAGCGCCCTCGACATCCTCGACGCGGCCCGACTCCTCGACGCGGACCACCCCGGACTCGCCGAGATCCTCCGGGTCTGCGGCGCGGGCCGTACGGACGAGGCCGTCGCCCTCGTCCGCGCCGTCCGCCCCGGATCCGCCGGAGAGGCCCCGGGCCGGTGACGGCCGGGGGCGTCAGGCGCCCCGGCGGGAGGCCATGAGCAGCCGCTGGAGCTCACGCGCCGCCCTCGGCGGCGCCACGTCGCTGCGGTGGGCCAGGGCGATGGTGCGGCGCAGGCCGGGCCGGGCCAGGGCCGTCACCCGCAGGTCGCGGCCGGCGCGCGCCGCGACCATCGTCGGCACCACCGCCAGCCCGAGGCCGGCCCGTACGAAGCCGAGGACCGCGTCCAGCTCGCCGCCCTCCACGGTGAAGGTGGGCTCGAAGCCGGCCGCCCGGCAGGCCCCGACGGTGAGTTCCCGCAGGTCGTAGCCGTGGCGGAACATGACGAGTGGCTGGTCGCGCAGGTCCGTGATGCGCACCGGCCGGCGCGGCGGCGGGGCCGAGGCGCTGGAGACCACCACGAGGTCCTCCCGGAGCAGCTCGACCGTGGTCAGCGCCGGTGACGGGGAGGGCAGCGGAAGCACGACGAGCGCCAGGTCGAGCGCTCCGCGCGCCAGCTCCCGTACGAGGTCGTGCGAACCGCCCTCCTCGATGAGCAGCTCGATCCCCGGGTGCAGGTCGTGGAAGGTGCGCAGGACGTCCGGCAGCAGGCCCGTGCACAGGCTGGGCGTCGCGCCGAGCCTCACCCGGCCCCGCTTGAGCTGGGCCAGCTCCTGCACTTCGAGGCGGGCCGTCTCGGTGTCGGCGAGGATGCGGCGTGCGAGCGGCAGCAGCGCCTCGCCGGCGTCGGTGAGCGTGATGTTCCCCCGGGCCCGGCTGAAGAGTTCCGCGCCCAACTCCTGCTCCAGCGCCTTGATCTGCTGGGAGAGCGAGGGCTGCGAGACGTGGACGCGCTCGGCGGCCCGGGTGAAGTGGCGGGTCTCGGCGACGGCGACGAAGTAGAGGAGCTGCTGGAACTGCATGGTCCCAGCGTAGGCGATATGGATAGGCACGACCTATCGAGATCAGCCGGACCATGTCTTGGACCTCTCGGGTCCTTCGGCCCTAGCGTCGTACGCATGGCTCTGGCACCCACGAGGGACCGCACGGCGGGCCGCCCGCCGTCCCCCACACCGTCACGCGGATTCCGGTCGTCGACCCTCGGCAAGAAGACGGTCATGGCCGTCAGCGGGCTGATCATGCTCGGCTATCTCGTCGCCCATGTCGCCGGCAACCTGAAGGTCTTCTTCGGCCCCGAGGAGTTCAACGCCTACGGCCACTGGCTGCGGGTCATGGGCGCCCCCGTCCTGCACCACGAGTGGGCCCTCTGGCTCGTCCGGATCGTGCTGGTCGCCGCCGTCGTGGCGCACGCCGTCTCCGCGTACCAGCTCAGCCGGCGCGACCTGAAGGCCCGCCCCACGGCGTACGTCCACCGCCGCAGGCGCGCCTCGTACGCCACCCGCACCATGCGCTGGGGCGGGATCGTCCTCGCCCTCTTCATCGTCTGGCACGTCCTCGACCTGACCACCGGCACCGTCCACCCCGGCGGCTTCGAGGAGGGCAGGCCCTACCAGAACGTGGTCGACACCTTCTCCACCTGGTACGGCAACGTCGTCTACATCGTCGCCATGCTCGCCGTCGGCCTGCACGTCCGCCACGGCTTCTGGAGCGCCGCCCAGACCCTCGGCGTCGGCAACGCCCGCCGCGAGCGCCTGCTGCGGGCCCTCGCGAACACCCTCGCGCTCGTCCTGACCGCGGGTTTCGTCTCCGTCCCCGTCGCCGTCATGACCGGAGTGGTGAGCTGACCATGAGCTACCTCGACTACGTGACCGGCGAGCCGATCACCGACACCAAGGCACCCGAAGGACCCGTCGCCGAGCGCTGGGACACCCGCCGCTTCCAGGCGAAGCTGGTCAACCCCGCCAACCGCCGCAAGCACCGGATCATCGTCGTCGGCACCGGCCTCGCGGGCGGCTCCGCCGGCGCCACCCTCGCCGAACAGGGCTACCAGGTCGTCCAGTTCTGCTTCCAGGACTCCCCGCGCCGCGCCCACTCCATCGCCGCCCAGGGCGGCATCAACGCCGCCAAGAACTACCGGAACGACGGCGACTCCGTCCACCGGCTCTTCTACGACACCGTCAAGGGAGGCGACTTCAGGGCCCGCGAGTCCAACGTCCACCGCCTCGCCCAGATCTCCGTCGAGATCATCGACCAGTGCGTCGCCCAGGGCGTGCCCTTCGCGCGCGAGTACGGCGGACTCCTCGACACCCGTTCCTTCGGCGGCGTCCAGGTCTCCCGCACCTTCTACGCGCGCGGCCAGACAGGCCAGCAGCTGCTGCTCGGCGCCTACCAGGCGCTGTCCCGGCAGATCGCCGCCGGAAACGTCGAGATGCACGCGCGCACGGAGATGCTCGACCTGGTCGTCGTCGACGGGCGGGCCCGCGGGATCGTCGCCCGGGACCTGATCACGGGCGAGATCACCACCCACTACGCGGACGCCGTCGTCCTCGCCAGCGGCGGCTACGGCAACGTCTTCTACCTGTCGACGAACGCGATGAACTCCAACGCCACCGCCGTCTGGCGGGCCCACCGGCGCGGCGCGTACTTCGCCAACCCCTGCTTCACCCAGATCCACCCCACCTGCATCCCGCGCACCGGCGACCACCAGTCCAAGCTGACCCTGATGAGCGAGTCGCTGCGCAACGACGGCCGCATCTGGGTCCCGAAGGCCAAGGGGGACACCCGCCCCGCCGCGGAGATCCCGGAGGACGAGCGCGACTACTACCTGGAGCGGATCTACCCCTCCTTCGGCAACCTCGTCCCCCGTGACATCGCCTCCCGCGCCGCGAAGAACGTGTGCGACGAGGGCCGCGGCGTCGGCCCCGGCGGCCAGGGCGTCTACCTGGACTTCGCCGACGCCATCCGCCGCATGGGCCGGGCGGCGGTCGAGGAGAAGTACGGCAACCTCTTCGACATGTACGAGCGGATCACCGCCGAGAACCCGTACGAGGTCCCCATGCGGATCTATCCCGCCGTGCACTACACGATGGGCGGACTCTGGGTCGACTACGACCTCCAGACCACCGTCCCCGGCCTCTTCGCCGTCGGCGAGGCCAACTTCTCCGACCACGGGGCCAACCGGCTCGGCGCCTCCGCCCTCATGCAGGGCCTCGCCGACGGCTACTTCGTGCTCCCGGCCACCATCAACGACTACCTCGCCCGCCACCCCCACGCCGAGCCCGTCACCGACGACCACCCGGCGGTACGGGAGGTGCTCGCCGAGACAGAGGACCGGCTGAACCTCCTCCTGGCCGTCGACGGCGACCGCACCCCCGACTCCTTCCACCGCGAACTCGGCGAACTCATGTGGGAGTTCTGCGGAATGGCCCGCGACGAGAGCGGCCTGCGCACCGCCCTGGAGCGGATCCCGAAGATCCGTGAGGAGTTCTGGAGCCGCATCAAGGTCCCCGGATCGGGACAGGAGTTCAACCAGTCCCTGGAGAAGGCCAACCGGATCGTCGACTACCTGGAACTCGCCGAACTCATGTGCCTCGACGCGCTCCACCGGGCCGAGTCCTGCGGCGGCCACTTCCGCGAGGAGTCCCAGACCCCCGACGGCGAGGCCGCCCGCCACGACGAGGAGTTCGCCTACGTGGCGGCCTGGGAGTTCGGCGGGACCGGCGCTCCCGTCCTCCACAAGGAAGACCTCGCCTTCGAGTACGTCCACCCCACCCAGCGGAGCTACGCATGAGGCTCAACCTGCGCGTCTGGCGCCAGAAGAACGGCGCCGCCGAGGGCGCCATGGCCACCTACGAGGTGGACGGCATCTCCGCCGACATGTCCTTCCTGGAGATGCTCGACACCCTCAACGAGGACCTCATCCTGCGCGGCGAGGACCCCGTCGCCTTCGACCACGACTGCCGCGAGGGCATCTGCGGCGCGTGCAGCCTCGTCATCAACGGCGACGCCCACGGCCCCGAGCGCACCACCACGTGCCAGCTCCACATGCGCTCCTTCCGCGACGGCGACACGATCGACGTCGAACCCTGGCGCGCGTCGGCCTTCCCCGTCGTCAAGGACCTCGTCGTCGACCGCGGCGCCTTCGACCGGGTCATCCAGGCCGGCGGCTACATCACCGCCCCCACCGGATCGGCGCCCGAGGCGCACGCCACCCCGGTCCCGAAGGCCGACGCGGACTCCGCCTTCGAGCACGCCGAGTGCATCGGCTGCGGCGCCTGCGTGGCGGCCTGCCCCAACGGCTCCGCGATGCTCTTCACCTCGGCCAAGATCAACCACCTCAACGTCCTGCCCCAGGGCTCACCGGAGCGCGAGACCCGCGTCCTCGACATGGTGGCCCAGATGGACGCGGAGGGCTTCGGCGGCTGCACGCTGACCGGGGAGTGTGCGACCGCGTGCCCGAAGGGCATCCCGCTGCCGTCGATCTCGGCGATGAACAGGGAGTGGCTGCGGGCGCGGCGGAAGGCGTCCCGGGGCTGACCGGATCAGGACAGTCTGACGGCGTGGTCCGGACCACACCGCACACCCCGGAACCGAAGATCGTTCACGGAATGATCATCTTCTCCGTAAGATCTTCGCTCCGGGGTGCCTCCACCCCGTGCGACAGCAAGATCAACTTCGTTCGAACCTGTACTCAATGTGGCAGGTTGTCCACTTCACGGCCAACCGGCCGGCGGTGATTTCCGCCGCGCCGACACCCCCGGGTACTGATGAGGGCCGCCGGGGGGTACACGACCAGACCCCCCGGTCGCACAGGCCACCTGGGGGTTTCATGTCCAGCATCACCCGTCGCCGGGCCCTCGGCGTCGCCGCCGGCGCGGCAGGCGCCGCCGCCGGCCTCGCCGCGGCCGGCTCCGCCACCGCCGCCGCTCCCCGGGCCACCGCGCCCGAGGCCGAACCGGCCCCGGCCTCCTTCGACGAGGTCTACCAGGGCCGCCGCATCAAGGGCGGACCGTCGCACGGCGGCGACCACCACGGGGGACACCACGGAGGCGGCTACTCCGTGACGATCGACGGCCGGGAACTGCACGTCATGCGGAACGCCGACGGCACCTGGATCAGCGTGATCAACCACTACGAGCCCGTCGCCACGCCCAGGGCGCTGGCCCGCGCGGCCGTCCGGGAACTCCAGGGCGCCCCGCTCGTACCCCTCACCCTCGCCTGATCCGAACCCGGAGCCGCACCACCATGACCGTACGCAAGAACCAGGCCACCCTCAGCGCCGACGAGAAGCGGCGCTTCGTCAACGCCCTCCTGGAGCTCAAGCGCTCCGGGCGGTACGACACCTTCGTCACCACGCACAACGCCTTCATCATGAGCGACACCGACAACGGCGACCGCGTCGGCCACCGGTCTCCCTCGTTCCTGCCCTGGCACCGGCGCTTCCTCATCCAGTTCGAGGAGGCCCTGCGGTCCGTCGATCCGGCCGTCACCCTCCCGTACTGGGACTGGACGGCCGACCGCACCTCCCGCTCCTCGCTCTGGGCGCCCGACTTCCTCGGCGGCACCGGGCGGGCCCGCGACGGCCAGGTGACGGACGGGCCGTTCGCCCGCGGCGGCAACCGCTGGACGATCAACGTCAGGGTCGACGGCCGCGACTACCTCCGGCGCGACCTCGGCGCGGGCGGCCGCCAGCTGCCCACCCGCGCCGAGGTGGAATCCGCCCTCGCCATGGAGACCTACGACACGGCCCCCTGGAACAGCGCCTCGGACGGCTTCCGCAACCACCTGGAGGGGTGGCGCGGGGTGAACCTCCACAACCGCGTCCACGTCTGGGTCGGCGGGCAGATGGGCACCGGAGCCTCGCCCAACGACCCCGTGTTCTGGCTGCACCACGCGTTCGTCGACAAGCTGTGGGCCGACTGGCAGGCCCGCCACCCCCGGTCGACGTACCTGCCGGCCGCCGGCACCGCGAACGTCGTCGACCTCGGCGACACCATGCGCCCGTGGAACGACGTGACCCCGGCCGACATGCTGGACCACACCCGCCACTACACCTTCGACACGGCGGCCTGATCCCGTAGGGAACGTCCTGCAGGGGTTCAGCGTCGCCCGTCGAACCCCAGCGCCCGGGCCAGATACGGTGCGGTGCGGCTGCCCGCCGCCCGCGCCACCTGGTCCGGGGGACCCGCCGCCACCACCCGGCCGCCCTCGTCGCCACCACCCGGCCCGAGGTCGACGACCCAGTCGGCGGTGGCGACGACGTCCATGTCGTGCTCGACGACGATCACCGAATGGCCGGCGTCCACCAGGCCGTGCAGCTGGCGCATCAGGACCTCGACGTCGGCCGGGTGCAGCCCGGTCGTCGGCTCGTCGAGGACGTACAGGGTGGGGGAGCGGTGCGGCCGCTGGAGCTCGGAGGCGAGCTTGATGCGCTGGGCCTCGCCGCCGGACAGTTCGGTGGCTGGCTGACCGAGCCGCAGGTAGCCGAGTCCGACGTCGAGGAGCGTCCGCAGGCTCCGCGCGGCCGCCGGGGTGTCCTCGAAGAACACGGCGGCGGACTCGACGGTCAGGTCCAGGACCTCGGCGATCGTCAGCCCGCGCAGCCGCACCCGGAGCGTCTCCGGGTTGTAGCGCGCGCCGTGGCAGTCCGGGCAGGGCGCGTACGTGCTCGGCAGGAAGAGGAGCTCGACCGAGACGAACCCCTCGCCCTGGCAGGTCTCGCAGCGTCCGCCCGCCACGTTGAAGGAGAACCGCCCCGCCTTGTAGCCGTGGGCCTTCGCCTCCTCCGTCTCCGTGAACAGCTTCCGCACGACGTCGAACAGGCCCGTGTACGTGGCCAGGTTCGAGCGCGGTGTCCGGCCGATCGGCCGCTGGTCCACCGTCACGAGCCGGCCCGCGCCGGAGACCCCTTCGGCCAGTGCGCCCACGAGGGTCGACTTCCCCGAGCCCGAGACGCCGGTCACGGCGGTGAGGACGCCCACCGGGAAGGCCGCGTCCACCGCCCGGAGGTTGTGACGGGTGACCGTACCGGTCCGCAGCCAGCCGGCGGGGGAGCGCACCGCCCGCGCGGGCGCGGGTGCCCGGTCGAACAGGAACCGCCGGGTCGCGGACGCCTCGACGTCCGCGAGGCCGCTCGGCGGACCGCTGTGCAGCACCCGTCCGCCGTGCACTCCGGCGCGCGGGCCGACGTCCACCAGCCAGTCCGCGTGCCGTACGACGTCGAGGTGGTGTTCGACGACGAACACCGAGTTGCCGGCGGCCTTGAGCCGGTCGAGGACGACGAGCAGCGCCTCCGTGTCGGCGGGGTGCAGACCGGCGGACGGCTCGTCGAGGACGTACACCACGCCGAAGAGGCCGGAGCGGAGCTGGGTCGCGAGCCGAAGCCGCTGGAGCTCGCCGCTGGAGAGCGTGGGGGTGGCGCGGTCCAGGCTGAGGTAGCCGAGGCCGAGTTCGGTGACGGTGGCGATCCGGGCCACCAGGTCGTCCGTGAGCACCCGCGCGGTCTCCCCGTTGTCCGGCGTGGCGGCCGCCGTCCCCGCGGAGGCTTCCGTCGTCCTCGAGAGCAGCTCGGACAGGGCCGTCAGCGGCAGTGAGGCGAGCTCGGCGATGGTCCGGCCCCCGAAGGTGACCGCCAGTGCCTCCGGCCGCAGCCGTCCGCCGCCGCACACCGGGCAGGGCGCGCTCGTGAGGAAACGCTCGGCCTTCGCGCGCAGGGTCGGGCTCTTCGAGTCGGAGAAGGTCCGCATGACGTAGCGGCGGGCGCTCATGTACGTGCCCTGGTAGGGGCGTTGGATCCGGTCCGCCTCCCGCACCGGATGGACGGTGACGACCGGTTGCTCGTCCGTGAACAGGATCCACTCCCGGTCCTTCGCGTCGAGCTCCCGCCACGGCCGGTCGACGTCGTGGCCGAGGGTGTCGAGGACGTCCCGCAGGTTCTTCCCCTGCCACGCACCGGGCCAGGCGGCGATCGCGCCCTCGCGGATCGACAGGTCCGGATCCGGCACGAGGAGCTCCTCGGTCGTGTCGTGGATCAGGCCGAGGCCGTGACACGAAGGGCACGCGCCCGCCGCCGTGTTGGGGGAGAACGCGTCGGAGTCGAGCCGCTCCGCGCCCTCCGGGTAGCGCCCGGCCCGCGAGAACAGCATCCGCAGGGAGTTCGAGAGCGTGGTCACCGTACCGACGGAGGAGCGGGCGTTCGGCGAGGACCGGCGCTGCTCCAGGGAGACCGCCGGCGGCAGTCCCGTGATCTCGCCGACCGCCGGCGCCCCCACCTGGTGGATCAGCCGCCGCGCGTAGGGCGCCACCGACTCGAAGTAGCGGCGCTGGGCCTCGGCGTAGATCGTCCCGAAGGCCAGCGACGACTTCCCGGAGCCGGAGACCCCGGTGAACACGACGAGCGCGTCGCGCGGGATGTCGACGTCGACCCCGTCGAGGTTGTGCTCGCGGGCGCCACGGACGCGGACGTACGGATCGTGGGGGGTGTCTCGCATGGGGTGACTTTATCGAATGGTCCGTTTTCGCCCTGGTGCCTCCCCAGGGCCCGGACGACCTCGGCGGACGCCGGCGGACCCGCTCCGGTGGCGTCAGGCGGGCCGCGGCGTCAGGCCGGCGGCCCGGGCGAGCCGACGGTACGACTCGCTCAGCGCCGCCCGGTCGTACGTGCTCGTGGTGACCAGCAGCTCCTGCGCCCCGGTCTCCTTCACCGCCCGCTCCAGCGCTCCGGCCACCTGTTCCTCCGTGCCGTGCACATGCCCGTCGAGCCCCGCCTCGTAGAAGCCGCGCTGCTTCTCCGTCATCCGCAGGCCCTCGATCCGATCGGGCGGGGCGAGTGGCGGGAACTCGCCGTGGGTCCGCGAGTACGCGAGCGACCAGGCCTCCGGAACCAGCAGCCGCCGTGCCTCAGCCTCGGTGCCGGCCACCGCGACCGTCCCGGCGACGACCACGTACGGCTCCTCCGCCCAGGAGGACGGGCGGAAGGCGGCGCGGTACGCGTCGACGGACTTCAGCAGCCGGTCCCGGCCGCGCAGGTCGCCGATGACCAAGGGCAGCCCGGCCGCCGCGGCGATCCCGGCACCCTCCCCGGTCGCGAGCACGAAGGGCGGCACCCGCAGTCCCTCGGCGGGCCGGGCGTGCACCCGCGGGTGCGCCGTCTGCTCGCCGGTGAACCAGCCGAGGAGCTCGGTGAGCTGCTCCCCGAACCTGTCGGCCTCGTCCTTCTCCCGGCCGAGGGCGCGGCGGACGCCGTCCGTGAACCCCACCGAGCGGCCGATCCCCATGTCGATCCGGCCGGGGAAGAGGGACTCCAGCACTCCGACCTGCTCGGCCACGACCAGCGGCCGGTGGTTCGGGAGCATCACCCCTCCCGTCCCGACCCGGATGGTGGAGGTCGCGGCGGCGACGGCGGCGGCGAGCACCGTGGGCGCCGATCCGGCGACACCGGGCACTCCGTGGTGCTCCGACACCCAGAAGCGGTGGTAGCCGAGGGCCTCCACCTCCCGGGCGAGGGCCACGGTCGCGCGCAGCGCCTGAGGGGCGTCCTCGCCGTCCCGGGTCCGGGAGCGGTCGAGGACGGAGAAGCGGATGCCGTCGAGGAAGGTGCTCACACAGGCTTCAACAAGCGGGGGCGGGAGGGATTCCCCGCGGCCCGGTGGGCGGCCGGCCGCGTCGGCGGCGCAGTGTGCCTGACGCATCATCAAATGATGCTGCATCAGTTATTGACGGCTCATCAGTTCGGTCGCAGAATGCGGGTCACCCGACGGAGGGATCGCCCGTGCCTCGACCGTTGCGCGTCATCGCCGCCGCGTTCGCGTTGCTCCTTGTCACCGCCTGCAACTCCGCCTCCAGCGGCGGAAGCACGCCTTCGTCCGTACGCGGAGTCACCGCCGACGCGATCAAGGTCGGCGGCATCGTCTCCATGACGACCGCCAGCGGCTACTCCAAGAAGGACACCGACCTGGGCGCCCGGGCCCGCTACGACCGGGCCAACGCCGAGGGCGGCGTCAACGGGCGGAAGATCCAGTACCTGGGGGCCGAGGACGACGGCCAGGACCCGGCCAGGAACCTGGCCGCGGCCCGCAAGCTCGTCCAGCAGGACGAGGTCTTCGCCGTCTCGCCCATGAGCTCGGTCACCTTCGCCGGCGCCGACTTCCTCGACGGTCAGAAGGTCCCGACGGTGGGCTGGGGCACCCTCCCCTCGTTCTGCGGACCGGCGCACATCTACGGCTTCAACGGCTGCCTCGTCCCGACACCCGGCGGCACGCTCAACCAGACCTGGCCCGAGAGCCTCGCGGCCGTCCTCGGCGGCGCGCGCGGAAAGTCGGTCGCGCTGATCGCCGGCGACAACGACGCCGGCAAGTTCGGCATCCGTACCTTCACCCGGGGCTTCAAGGCGGCCGGCTTCCAGGTCGCGTACGCCAAGGCCGTGGTCCCGGCGACCTCGATGCCCAGCGACTGGTCCGCGTACACCAAGGAGATCCTCCGATCCGGCCCCGGCGGCGGCGCGCCCGACGCCGTGGTCTCCGTGATGCAGACGCCGTACAACATCGGCCTGTTCACCGCACTCAAACGGTCCGGCTACAAGGGGCTCATCACCGACCCGACGGACTACGACCCGGGGCTGCTCGCGAAGGACGCGACGAAGCAGGCTTTGGACGGAGTGCACGTGCTGCTGCAGTTCCAGCCCTTCGAGTCGGACAGCCCCGCGATGCGGCAGTTCAAGGACGACATCAAGAAGGCCGCCGGCAAGGACGTGCCTCTCAACATGCACATGATGACGGGGTACATGAGCGCCGACCTCTTCCTCTCGATCGCCCGGAAGGCGGGCAAGGACCTCACCGTGGAGTCCTTCCAGAACGCCGCGGCCGGATTCTCCGACAGCGGCACGCTCGTGGGCGACCGCGCCGAACCCAAGGGGAAGAAGGAGAGCTTCGGCTGCGGGGCGCTCGTCCGGCTGAAGAACGGGCGGTACGAGGTGGCGGTGCCCTTCAAGTGCTACCCGCCCATCCCGTTCGGCTGAGGGGCGCGTCACGTGGGTGACCTGCTGGGCTTCGTCCTGAGCGGACTGGTCTCCGGCGCTTTGTACGCGCTGCTCGCGACCGGCCTCGTGCTGTCGTACTCCGCCTCCGGGGTGTTCAACTTCGCGCACGGCTCCACCGCCTACCTGTGCGCGCTGGCGTACTACGAGCTCCACTCCGGCTTCGGCTGGCCGGCCGTCCCCACCGCGCTGCTCCTGGTGTGCGTGGTGGCGCCCGGCCTCGGCGGTGTCCTGGACCGGCTGATGTTCAGGAAACTGGCCGGGGTCGGCCAGACGGCGCAGATCGTGGCCACGATCGGTCTGCTGGTCGCGCTGCCCGCGGCCGGGCGGTGGACGGTCGAACTCCTGGAGCGGGCAGGCGCCCCCGTCCTGCCCGCCGAGAACCAGTTCGGGCTGCCCGGCGTCGGGCCGAGCCCAGCCGTGTCCTGGCAGCCGATCGACGGTGTGGGCGTCGACTCCGACCAGCTGATCACCTGGATCACCACGGCCGTCGCGGCGGCCGGACTGTGGGCCCTGATGCGGCACACCCACCTCGGACTGCGACTGCGGGCGGCGGTCGACGACCGCACCCTGACCGAGCTGCGGGGCATCAGCGCGGACCGGCTGTCCTCCATGGCGTGGATGCTGTCGTCCGGTCTCGCGGGCCTCGCCGGTGTCCTCGCCACCCCGCTCCTCGGCCTCTCCGCGCACGACTACACGCTGTTCCTGTTCGTCTCGGCCACCGCGGCGGTCCTCGGGCGCTTCGTGTCGGTGCCCCTCGCCTTCGCGGGCGGCCTCGGGCTCGGCGTGCTCCAGAACCTGGTTGCGGGGTACGCGTCCTTCACGGACGACATCACCGGCTTCCGCACGGCCGTGCCGTTCCTCGTCCTCTTCGCCGGGCTCGTCGTCCTGGTCCGGCGGCAGCGTGCGGCGGGCACGGCGGCCGCGGACCCGCCACCGGTCGACTACCTCGCCGGAAAGGGGTGGGGCCGCCGCTGGGGCGGGTGGGTCGTCGCCGGCGCCCTGCTCGGCACGGCGTTCTACACCGTCACCACGCCCTTCTGGAGCGGGATCCTGGCCCAAGGCCTCGCGATCGGGCTCGTGTTCATGTCGTTCACGGTCGTCACCGGCCTCGGCGCGATGGTGTCCCTGGCCCAGGCGACGTTCGTGACCGGCGCCGCTCTGGTCGCGGGGCTGCTGATGAGTCACGGCTGGCCCTTCGTCGCCGCGGCGGCGGCCGGCACCGCCGCGGCAGCCCTGCTCGGCGCGGTCGTCGCACTGCCCGCCCTGCGGCTCGGCGGCAGATCACTGGCCCTGGCCACGCTCGCGCTCGCCTTCCTGGCGGACCAGGTGCTCTTCCAGCTCGGCCGGCTCCGCAACGGCGACACCGGCTGGGAGATACCCCGGCCGGTGGCCGGCCCCGTGGACCTGGCCGACGACCGGGCGATGGGGCTCGCCCTCGTACTGCTCAGCGCGGTGCTCGTCGCGCTGCTGACCCGGTTGCGCGGCTCCCGCTGGGGCCGGGCCATGCTCGCGGTCCGCTCGGCCCCGGAGGCCGCCGCGGCGTCCGGGGTGTCGGTGGTGCGGACCAAACTCCTGCTGTTCACCGTGTCCGCGGGCCTCGCGGGCCTCGGAGGAGTGCTCTACGCCTCGTACAACACCCGCATCACGGCCACGGACTTCACCGCGATGACCGGCCTGGTGTGGCTGGCGGTCGTGGTCGCCGCGGGAGTGCGCAGGCCGCAGTTCGCGGTGGTGGCGGGGCTCGTCTTCGCCGTGGTCCCGCACCTGATGACGACGTACGTGACGGAGTCCGCGCACCTTCCGGTGATCCTCTTCGGCCTGGCGGGGCTCGCGCTGGCGAACGACCCGGACGGGTACTGCGCCGCGCTGCCGTCCAGGCGAGCGGCCCGGCGCGCCGCGACACGGGCCGGTGACCGCTCGTCCGCGCCACCCCGCGCGCGGACGGCCGACGCGTACGCCACCGGCGCCGGGAACACCGCCCCGGGAACGGACGGCGGCCCCGGCGAGACGCCGAGCGCGCTCCGGCTGAGCGGCGTACGCGCCGGGTACGGCGGCGCGCCCGTGCTGCACGGGGTGGACCTCGCGGTGCGCCCGGGAGAGGTGCTGGTACTGCTCGGACCCAACGGGGCCGGGAAGTCCACCCTCTGCCGGGTGGCGGCGGGCCTGCTGCGGCCCGCCGACGGAGTCGTACGGGTCCGGGGCGAGGACGCCACCCGCGACACGGCCGTCGCCCGGGCGCGTCGCGGGGTACGGCTCGCTCCCGAAGGGCGGGGTGTCTTCCCCGGGCTCTCGATCGAGGCGAACCTGGCCCTGCAGCTGACGGAGGCCGAGGACCGCGACGCCGTGTACGCGCGGTTCCCCGGGCTCGCCGCCCGCCGCACCGTCGTCGCCGGGTCCCTCTCCGGGGGCGAGCAGCAACTCCTCGCCCTCGCCCCGCTCCTCCAGCGACCACCGGCCGTCCTCGTCGCCGACGAGCCGTCCCTCGGCCTCGCGCCCCGCGTCGTGGACGAGGTCTTCCAGCTCCTGACCGAACTCCGCGACCACGGCACCGCGCTCCTCCTCGTCGAGGAGAAGGCCGCCGACGCGCTCGGCGCCGCCGACACCGTCGCGTACCTCGCACAGGGCGAGATCGCCTGGTCAGGGCCGCGATCCGAAGTGGACAGGGACCGGCTCGCCGAGGCGTACCTGGGGACGGGAGTCCGCCGATGAACCAGCCTCTGCTCCACGCGAGCGGGATCGACGTCCGCTTCGGCGGCGTCCACGCCCTGCGCGGCGTGACCGTCTCCGTGCGCCCCGGCGAGGTCTGCGGCCTCATAGGCCCGAACGGCGCGGGCAAGACGACACTCTTCGACGTGCTGTCGGGCATGCGGCGACCGGACGCCGGCGCCATCGCGTACGACGGCACGGACATCACCCGCCGCCCGCCGTCCTGGCGAGCCCGGCACGGCATCCGCCGCACCTTCCAACGCCAGCAGCTCTTCGGCCAGTTGACCGTCACGGACAACCTCGTCGTCGCACAGGACTGGCGCGGCGGCGTACGCCCCTCCGCGGGCCGTCACCGGCAGCGGGCCGCCGCCGTGCTCCACGACTGCGGACTCGACGCGCTCGCCGACTCGTACGCGGGCGGCCTGCCCGTCGGCCAGGCCCGCATGGTCGAGCTGGCCCGCGCCCTCGCCGACCCGCCCCGCGTCCTCCTCCTGGACGAACCCGCCTCCGGCACCACCCCAGAAGAGCGCCGGCGACTCGCCTCCCTCATCCGCCGCACGGCCACCGACGACGACTGCGCCGTGCTCCTCGTCGAGCACAACGTGGCCTTCGTGATGGACCTCTGCTCCCGCGTCGTCGTACTCGACCTCGGACACGTCCTCGCCGAAGGCACGCCTGCCGAGATCCACGCGAACCCCGCCGTGCGCGAGGCCTACCTCGGCACCGGGACCCAAGGGCCGGAACACGATCACGACCCCGCTCACTGAGGCGGCGGGCCGCGGCCGGCGAATGGCCGAATGTGTGAGCACGACGCCACTTGACGGGCCCGGTCGCCGTCCGAGGCGCCTCCGTCCGGGCGGATGCGTCGGACCGGGACGTACGGGGCGGGGCACCGCCACTCACCTCGGCTCGCGTCCCGGCGCACGGATCGGCGGACACGGGTCCCGCGGCGCGTCGGCGATCTCCGGACGCGACCGAACACCTGAATGAAAAATGACCGGTTCTGGCAGGTCTCGGACGGACATCCTCCGGTGGATTCTGTATTTCCGCGCATTCCCTGCGATTCGTAGGAGGAACCGCATGCCCGTCATGTCCGCCAGCCGTACCGACGAGATCGTCACCGCCTGGCTCCGGGGGGCCGAGACGGCCTTCGGCGCCGACAACCCGGCCGGCCCGCTCTACGTGGGCGGAGCGGCCGGAGAGGCCGCGCTGACCGACGCCACCGAGGCGCTGCTCACCGGGTGCAGCAGCTGTACCGGCTCGTGGCACAGCTACTGCTGCTGACGAACCGCCGTACGGCACCACACGCAACACCCGGGGGACCCCTGAAGGGTCCCCCGGCCCGCGACGCCGACCCGACGCCGACCCGACCCGGTCCGCGCGGCCGGGATCCGGGCGCCCGCGACCGGACGCGTCCGGCCGGAGCGGCTCGCGGGGACGCGCCACCGGCCCGGGCCGGATCACGTGCACCCGTCGTCAGGAGAGGACCCAGCATGGTGGAACCGGTGGCAGCGGCCCGCTCGGCCGACGGAACACCACCCGAGGGATGGTTCGCGGCCCCGGTGGACGCCTTCGTCGCCCCCCTGTACGCCGAGCTGGGGGACCGGATCCCGGAGATCGCCGGGCTGTCCGCAGACGAGCGGGCGGTACTACGCAAGGCGACGCGCGAGGCCCTCGGCCGTACGCTGCAACTCCGGCTCAACCGGGTGCTCCTGCTGGAACTGCGGGCCGCCGCCCTCGCCGGCGAACTGCCCGGTGCGGACTCGGCCGCCCGCTGGGGCGCCTTCATCCGGCACGCCTCCGCCCCGGACTTCGCCGAGACCCTGCACCGCCGGTACCCGGCGCTGCGTGAACGGGTCTTCGCCTCCGGGCGCCTCCTCGTCGAAGGCGCGCTGGAACTCGGAACCCGGCTCGCCGCCGACAGGGAGGCCGTCGTCGGCCTGCTCGGCGACGATCCGGGCCCCCTGCGCGCCCTGGAGCTCGCGCGCGGGGACACCCACCACGGAGGGCGGGCGGTGGCCCGGGTGCTCTTCGAGACGGGCAGCGTCATGTACAAGCCGCGGCCGGCGGAAGTGGACGCCGCGCTGCGCTCCTTCGTCGCCGCCGTCCCCGGCGCCGAGGACCTGGGCGTGCCGAGGGTGGTGCTCCGGGACGGCTACGGATGGGCCGAGCACCTCGGCCACCACTACTGCCGGGACGAGGCGGAACTCGCCCGCTTCTACCGCGCCCTGGGCGGATGGCTGGCGGTGATGCGACTCCTCGGCGGGACCGACCTGCACGCCGAGAACCTCGTGGCCCACGGCCCGGTGCCCGCCGTGGTCGACGCCGAGGCCCTCTTCACGCCCGACGTCGAGGTCCCGCCCAGCGGGCGCGGCGACGCCGTCGACCAGGCGGCCCGGACGATCCGCAACACCGTACTGCGCACCGGCATCCTGCCGCTGCGCACCGACGGCTACGCCCTCGCCGGCGTGGACCTGTCGGCCGCGGGCGGGCTGCCCGGCCAGCAGCCGAGGATCCGTGTCCCGGTCATCGCGGACGGGGGGCTGGACACCGCCCGCATGGAGGTCGGCGTGGTGGACCTGCCGCCGGCCGGCAACCACCCCAGCCCCGAGCCGGTCCTGATCCGCCACTGGGACCAGGTGCTGACCGGTTTCGACACGCTCACCGGGACGCTCGCCGAACTCGACGCGAGCGGTGAACTCGGCACGCTGATCAAGGTGTTCGACGGATGTGCCGTCCGCAGGATCCGCCGGCCCACGCAGGCGTACACGGACATCGGCCGGATGCTCTGGCACCCGGCCTCGCTGCATGACCCGGAAGCCGGCCTGGCGCGGGCACGGGACATCCTCCACCGCAACGCCCTCGCCGCTCCGGGCGCGCCCCGCGAACCCGCGGTGATCGACGGGGAGATCGCGGACCTGCTCGTCGGTGACGTCCCCGTGTTCGTCGAGCGGGTGGACGAACAGCGGTCGGCCGCCTTCCTGACCGGATGGCGGCAGGCGGACCTCACCCGCGAGCGCGACACCATCCGCAGCGCGCTGGTCGGTGCCTATCTGAACGAACGGCAGCTCCCCGACCGGGTGCGGACGCCCGCCAGGTCACCGAGCACCGATGACCTGGACCGGCGCCGTCGCGCCCTGGCGGCCGCGGCCGTGGAGACGATCCGCGCGGCGGCCGTACGCGGCACCGACGCCACCGCGACGTGGATCAGTCCGGTGCTCACGGAGTACGGCTGGGCCGTCCGCCCGCTCGGCGCGGACCTCTACACCGGCCAGGGCGGCGTCGCCCTCGCCCTCGCCGAGTACGTACGGGAGCAGCGGGCGGGCCGGGCCGACCCGGTGGACGGCGTCGAGACCGTGCTGGCCGGCGCCCTGGAGGTGCTGGCAGCCACCGAGGACACCACACCGACCCGCCAGCTCGGCGGGTTCACCGGGATCGCCTCGCAGGTGTGGACCTGGGCAGCCCTCCACCGAGTCCTCGGGACGTCCGAAGCGCTCGACCGCGCCCGCGCCAGGGCCGCGCTGCTGACCCCGGAGCTCATCGCCGAGGACCGGGTGCTCGACGTGCTCGGCGGCGTGGCGGGCGTGATCGTCCCCCTGCTCGACCTCGCCGAACTCACCGGCAGGGAAAGGTGGTCGGACGTCGCCGCCGAAGCCGGGCGGCGACTGGAGGCGACCGCGGTCGTCGACGACCGCGGAGCACGCTGGTCCACGGTGATGTTCCCCGAGGGCATCGGCGGATTCGCCCATGGCTCCACCGGCGCCGGCTGGGCGCTCACCAGGCTCGCCCTCTCCACCGCCGGCAGCCCGACCGAACGGCGCCGGTGGTACGAACTCGGCTCCCTGGCCCACGACTTCGAGGAGTCGCTGTACTCGCCCGGCGAACGGGCCTGGGCCGACGCGCGGGGCGGGGGAGAGGTCGACCATCCCACCGCGTGGTGTCACGGCAGCACCGGCATAGGCCTGGCCGCCGTCGACCTCCACGAGCGCACCGGCGACCCGCGCCACCTGGACACCGCGCTCCGCTCGGGCCCGGCCGGCCTGCGCGAGGGCTTCGGCTGGAGCCACACCCTCTGCCACGGCGACCTCGGACTCTGGGAGATCCTCCACCGCCTGCGCGGCCTGAACGGCTACGAGGGGCCGTCCGCAGCCCAGGCGGACGCGGAGCTGCTCACCGGCATCGAGCAGCGCGGCCCCGTCGGCGGCCTCGCCAAGGAGGCCTTCGCCCCGGGACTGCTCCCGGGGCTGTCCGGAGTCGTCCACCAGCTCCTGCGGATGCATCCGGACGCCAGGCTGAGCTCACCGCTCCTCCTGGCCCTCCCCCCGGCATAGGAGAGGGCACGCGGGCGGGCGCCGGTCAGAGCACGCGGCGTCCGCTCTCCGCCAGGGCTTCCTTGACCTCGCGCGCCACCCGGGCCGCGTCGTCCGGGTTGTTCACCACGTCCGTGTGGTTCATGTCGACGACGAGGACGTCGCTGGCCGAGTAGTGCTCGTGCACCCAGTCGTCGTAGCCGGACCACAGCGTGCGGTAGTACTCGACGAGCCCCGCGTCCTGCTCGAAATCGCGTCCCCGCAGCCCGATGCGGTGCATGACCGTCTCGAAGTCCGCCTTGAGGTAGACCATGAGATCGGGGGCCTTGCGGTACGGCAGGCCGTCGATCTCGCGCATCATCTCCTCGAGCAGCCCCTCGTACACCTGCATCTCGAGGGAGCTGATCCGGCCCAGCTCGTGGTTGACCTTGGCGAAGTACCAGTCCTCGTAGATGGACCGGTCGAGCACGTTGTCGCCCTGCTTGTACGCCTCCTTGATGGCGGCGAACCTCGTCTGCAGGAAGTAGAGCTGGAGGAGGAAGGGGTAGCGCTTCGCCTCTATCTCCTCGGGACTCGCCGAGTAGAAGAGCGGAAGGATCGGGTTGTCCTCCACGCTCTCGTAGAAGACCTCGCTGCCCAGCTCCTTGGCGAGCAGCTCGGCCACACTCGTCTTGCCGATTCCGATCATGCCTCCGACGCAGATCACCGGCATACCTCACTTCTCCCTGGGAGTTCTTCTTGTTCGTGGGCGGGGAGCCGGGCTTCCCGCGCCCCTGTGACACACGGTGGTCACGCGATTCCCCGGGATTCTCTGATCGACGTCGGCCGCGGCCCGCGGCAATTTTAGATGACGTTCCCGCCCGGACCGGCCGGTGCGTCGGCGCGGGCCGACGCCGCCTCCCCGTCACCGTGGGTGGTCGTCCCGCTTCGCCTCGGGTGGCCGCGTGGGGGCGCACGGTTCCCGTTCGGGGGAGTACCGGACGTCCCGGCGCGCGCCGGGACCACACGGACGGCCGATGCCCCTTCTCGCCCCGCGTCAGTACATTCGCCGTTCCCGATCTTGCCTCCCCCGCTCCGAGGAGTCACCGTGTCGCATCGTGTCCGGCTGCCCAGGGTGCTGCGCGCACTCGCCTGCGCCGCCCTGCTCGCCGCCTTCTCCGTCGCCCCGGCGACGGCCGAGCCCGTCGACTCCGGATCGGCGGGGAGCGGAAGGGCGCTCCCGTCGATCTTCCCGCCCGACGGACACGTCGGACGCCTCGTGAACGTCGGGACGGGCAAGTGCCTCGAGATCGCGGACGGTTCGCACGCGGACGGCGCCCGCGCACAGCAGTGGGACTGCGTGGGGGTCCGGCACCAGTCCTGGCGGTGGGAACTCAGGGGAGTCTGGTACGACCAGTGGGAGCAGGAGCGCCACAACTACCGCCTGATCAACGTCGAGAGCGGCAAGTGCCTGGAGATCGCGGACTTCTCGCGTGCCGACGGCGCCCGTGCCCAGCAGTGGACGTGTGCCGACGTCGCCTCCCAGATCTGGGACTTCCCGTACGCCAGCTACCGGCGGACGATGATCTACAACTGGAACAGCGGCAAGGCCCTGGAGATCGCCGACGGCTCGCGGGCCAACGGGGCCCGGGCGCAGCAGTGGTCGGTTCCCTACATCGTTCCTAATCACATGAGCTGGGACTTCTGAGTCACAGGCCGTCCCGGGGCCGGTGGCGCCGGGGAGCTGTGCGGGGTTACCGGCCGCACCGCCGCGGCAGGGCCCGGTCCCGGCCGCGGCAGTGCGGCCGGGACCGGGCCGCCGGTCGGGAGGCGCGCCGCCGCCGGCGCGGCGAGAACTCGCCACACGGCCACCCCTGTGGAGGATGGCCAGGGATGATTACGCTGCGTAACGTTGTCGGTGATCACGGTGCTCGTCCCTGGAGGTCCCCATGCGCCTGTTCGCCGCTGCCCTCGCGTGCGCGGCCGCGATCGGACTCGTCGCGCCCTCGATCCCCGAACCCGCTCCCGGAGTCAGCCCACGGCCGGCCTCCGCGACGGCCGTGGAACCCGGCGGCGACCTCGCGTGGACCGGCGTCGGCGACGAGGAAGGCTTCCACGTCCTCGTGGCCCGGAAGTCGGAGGGGCATGCCTGGCGAACCGTCACCTCCCTCTCCGAGCCCGGGATCGACACCGACCGATGGATCGGCAACGCCTGCCTGACGGCCTCCGGACGCAGACTCGTGGTCGTCTACGCGCCCCGGACGTTCACCAACCGGCCCGAACTCTTCCTGCGGGGCGGCTTCTCGGCGGTCGTGGACCTGGACACCGGCGCCGTGCGCAAACTGCCGGTGCGGACGACCCTCGCGTACTACAACCCGGGATGCGGCGCGGGCGAGGAAGCCGTGCTCACCCAGGCGGGTGACACCGACCTCGGGCAGACCCGGCTGATGCGCCTGGACACCGCCTCGGGCACCCTCGGCGATCCCGTGACGGCGGCCGGTCAGGTCACGTCCGCCGTGCCGACCTCGCAGGGGCTGGTGGCGGCGTCGGGCCCCCGGGTGGTGCGGATCGACCCCGACGGATCCCTGCGCACCCTTGCCCGATCGACGGGCACACCGTTCGAGCTCCACCCCGACCGCGAAGGCGGCGTCTGGTTCATGGACCACACGGCCGACCAGGTGCGCGTCCGCCGGCACCACCAGGGCGGCACCCACTCCTACGCGGTCGGCGAGACCGGCCGCGTGGGCCTGTCCCCGGGGGCCGGCGGCCGGGTGTTCCTCACGGGACTTCCCGGCGAAACGCGCGCTCCGAAGACCGCCGCGGTACCAGGGGAGACGGAAGGGGCACTGCCGGCGACCGCGTCCCGGCTCGCCGTGCCGGCCACGGCGACGCCCTCCTCCACCGGCGCGATCGCCGTGACCGACACGGAGCTCGGACCGGGCCGTCGGACCGCCGACGGGCCGCGCGTCACGACGGTGACCGTGGGCACCGGACGACAGAGCGTGGCCCACGTCCCCGTGGAGCGGCGGACGCCCGCCCGCCCGGAACAGGGACACGCCCCGTCCCCGCGCCTCACGGCGCGCGCCGTGGCAGGACCGCGCGCGGCCGAGGACCCGCACGATCCCGTCGACGCCGACCGCACCTGCTCCGTCGCCCGGAGCGACGTCCGCACGCAGGTCTACCAGCCGACCCCCCACCAGGTGGAGTGGGCCGCCGACATGCTCGCCCAAGGACGTCTCGACCTGGAGCGGCCGGCGAACTGGAAGGGCTCCGGCCTGCCCGCCTACGCGCCGAACCGCATGTTCCCTCCCGTCCCCCTCGCGGGCGGCGGACGGATCCCCGCGCAGATCCTGCTCGGCATCACCGCCCAGGAGTCCAACATGTGGCAGGCGTCCCGCCACACCGTCGAAGGGCTGACCGGCAACCCGCTGATCGGGAACTACTACGGCATCCCGTTCAAGGTCGCCGCCGACGAGAACAAGTGGGACGTCGACTGGACGCACGCGGACTGCGGCTACGGCATCACCCAGGTCACCGACGGCATGCGGATGGCCGGCCGCACCAAGCCCGGCGAGGTCGCCCTGCCGCCCGACCGGCAGCGGGCCATCGCCGTGGACTACGCCGCGAACCTCGCGGCGGGCGCCCGCATCCTCGCCGAGAAGTGGAACGAGCAGGCCGCGTACGGCATGAAGGTCCACGACGGGGACCCCGCCCGCCCCGAGAACTGGTTCATGGCGGTCTGGGCGTACAACAGCGGCTTCTACGCCAGGGAGGGAGCGGGCGTCCCCTGGGGGCTCGGCTGGTTGAACAACCCGGCCAACGCCCACTACTCCGAGAACCGGCACCCGTTCCTCGACGGCCGGCCCAGCGACGCCTCCCACCCCCAGGACTGGCCCTACCCGGAGAAGGTCCTGGGCTGGGCCGCGCACTCCATCGGCAAGACCACCGGGAACAAAGGGGCCGGGTTCCAGCCCGCCTGGTGGAACACCCCCGAGCAGCGCGCCCAGGTCAAGCCGCCGCGCTTCCTGTTCTGCCTGGTGGAGGCCAACGACTGCGACCAGCGCCGCACGTTCGTGCCCGACGACCCGTCGGTGATGCCCTCGAAACCGGGGGAGAAGCCCGAACCGCCCAGCCACTGCGGTCACATCAACCCGGCCACCGGAAAGTACGACCTGAAGTGCTGGTGGCACGGGTCGGTGGAATGGAAGGACGACTGCGCCACCGAGTGCGGCAACGAGAAGATCCGGTTCAACGCGGGAGAGCACGGCAATCCGCCCGACGTGTCGGTCCACCAGCCGAACTGCCAGGCCGAGGACCTGCCCCAGGGCGTCCTCGTCGTGGACGACGTCCCCGCCGACGTGCCCGCGATCACGCCGACCGCCTGCCCGCGGCGCAGCGACGGCACCTTCGCCTTCGACTTCGCCAAGGACGGACAGACCGGGGACTACCTCTCCAAGGCCGACCTCCACCAGATCGGCGGCGGATTCGGCGGGCACTTCTGGTTCACCCACAGCCGCGCCGGGGCCCTCGGCGACCGTCTGAAGGTGACCGGACGCTGGGAACTCGGCCGCGAGTTGGACGGCTGGGCCCGGGTCATGGTCCACATGCCGAACCACGGCGCCCACACCCAGCAGGCCGCGTACACCGTGCACACCGCGGACGGGCCCAAGCGGCGCACGCTGCTCCAGCGCACGGAGGAGAACCGCTGGGTGCCGCTGGGCGCCTTCCGGTTCACGGGGCGGCCGCGGGTCGAGCTGTCCTCGGTCACCGGCGGCAAGCCGGACGGCAAGGAGGACATCGCCTTCGACGCGGTCGCGTTCCAGCCGCTGCCCGGCAAACCCCGGCACCAGGTCGTCGTCCTCGGCGACTCCTTCGCGGCCGGCGAGGGCGCGTCGCCGGTCGACGGCGCGAAGTACTACCCGGAGTCCGACCGCATGGGCCTGACGGCCTACGCCAACGCCTGCCACCGCTCGTACGCCGCCTGGTCCCGCAAGACCCGGCTGCCCGGCAGCCGGCACACCCTCGGCTACCGGACGGACGTCTGGGATCCCGAGGTCGACGCGCACCTCCTGGCGTGCAGCGGCGCCCGCACGCAGATGCTCCTGCCGACGGCCGCGCCCGGTCAGGAGCCGGTGCGCAACGCCTTCGGACTGGCGGCCGAGGGCCAGCACCTCGAACCCCCGCAGCTGGACAAGGGGTTCCTCGACGAGAACACGACGCTGGTCCTGCTGTCCATCGGAGGCAACGACGCCGGTTTCGCCGACATCATCGCCTCCTGCTTCGCCACGGACGCCTGTCACGAGAACTTCGTCCTGAACCTGGACGCCACGACGAGGAAGCGGATCACGGACAAGGTCGGGCCCTCCGTGAAGACGGCCCTGCAACAGATCGCCCAGGCCGCCCCCAACGCCAAGATCGTCCTCATGGGCTACGTGAAGCTGTTCACCGCCTCCTGCGACACGACGTCCCAGCCCGGTCAGACCGCCTTCTACAACCCGGAGGCCGGAGAGGTCGAGTGGATGGGGAAGATCGCCCTCCACCTGCGCGACACACTCGCGTCGGTGGTCAAGGAACTCCGCGAGTGGCCCGACCGGATGGACGTCCACTTCACCGACCCGATCGAGCGGTTCGGCTCCCGAGGGGTGTGCGGAAACCCCGAGGCGGTCAACGCGGGCATTCCCAAGCCCACGCGCGGCGAAGGCGCGAAGGGCGGCTTCCCCGGTCTCAACCCGCTGGTGAGCCAGCAGTCCTTCCATCCCAACGAACTCGGCACGACCATCCTGGCCGACGCCCTCACCACCGACCTCCCGCTCTTCGGCTACCCCCGCTGACCCGGGGGACCACGCCGGGGTCAGCGGGCGCCGGGCCCGGGGCCCGTGCCGGGACTCGGCGTGGAATCCCCCGGTGCCCGCGGCGTACGGCTCCTACGCTGGGGGCCGTGACATCGGACAACAGGCCCCTGGCCGTCTTCGACCTGGACAACACGCTGGCCGCCACCGCACACCGGCAGCACTACCTTGAGCGCAAGCCCAAGGACTGGGACGCCTTCTTCGCGGCGGCGCCCGACGACCCGCCGCTCGACGAGGGCATCGGGCTGTGCCGTGAGGCGGCGGAGGAGTGCGAGGTGGTGTACCTGACGGGGCGGCCGGAGCGCTGCCGGCGGGCGACGGTGGAGTGGCTGGCGGAGCAGGGACTTCCCGAGGGGGCCGTCCACATGCGGCGCCATCGCGACTTCCGGCCCGCCCGGGTGACCAAGGTGGAGGTCCTGCGCCGTCTCGCCGCCGACCGCACGGTGAGGATGCTGGTCGACGACGACATGGCGGTGTGCGACGCGGCGGAGGAGGCCGGTTTCCGGGTCGTGCGCGCCCGGTGGGCCGAGCCCTCCGAGGCACTGCGGGAAGCCCAGGAGAAGGAGGGCCGGACCTGACCTTCGGGCCGGACCTGACCTTCGGGCCGTGCCTGACCTTCGGGCCGTGCCTGACCTTCGGGCCGTGCCTGACGGGCGGGCCGTGCCTGACGGGTGGGCTGTGCCTGTCGGGTGGGCCGTGCCTGACCCGGTGGGCCGTGCCGGCTGTCGGGCGGTATCGGGAACGGGGTCCGTCAGCCCTCGTCCTCCAGGCGGAAACCGACCTTGAGGCCGACCTGGTAGTGCTCGATGGCGCCGTCGACGATGTGGCCGCGTACCTGCGTGACCTCGAACCAGTCGAGGCCCCGCAGCGTCTGCGAGGCGCGCTTGATGCCGTTGCGGATGGCCGCGTCGACGCCCTCGGTGGAGGTGCCGACGATCTCGGTGACGCGGTAGGTGTGATTCGACATGGGGGCCGAACTCCTCTCGGTGCGTTCCCTCCACGGTGCCCCAGGGTGCGTCGGCGCGCGACACGACGGCGGCCGGGCGGTGCCCGGAGGGCTACCGAAGGTAACGGATCCGGCTGCCCGACCTCGGGTCGGAACGGGATGGTCCAGGACTTGACCATCCCGTTGGTCCAGACCAGAATCCAGGCCACATACCCGCGCGAACACCCCGTTCGGTCCCCCCATGTCGGGTCAGCCCCCCATGCCGCACGCCCCTGTGCTGAACCCGCAGAAGGTGACCCACGTGAAGAACCGCCATCTCGCCTGCCCCTTGGCAGCCGCCCTCGCACTCGCCCTCGCCGGCTGCGGGATGCTGCCGGGTGGCGGCGGCCAGACGAAGACCGTCAACATCTGGCTGATGCGGGACAGCGTCAGCGAGGACTTCCTCACGCGCTTCACGGAGGCGTACGAGGACGAGCACGACGACGTCGAGCTCAAGGTCACCATCCAGGACTGGACCGGCATCGGGAAGAAGGTCACCGAGGCCATCGAGGGCTCCGGCGGCCCGGACGTCATCGAGGTCGGCAACACCCAGGTCGCCCAGTACGCCGACACCGAGAAGCTCTTCGACCTCACCCTGGAGTCCGTGCGCGACCTCGGCAGCGAGGACTGGGTGCCCGGCCTCGCCGAACCCGGCAGCATCGGCGGCTCCCAGTACGGCATCCCCTGGTACGCGGCCAACCGCATCGTCATCTACAACAAGGACCTGTTCAGCGCCGCCGGCATCGACGCGCCGCCGGCCACCCGCGCCGAATGGCTCTCCGACACCGAGAAGCTCAACCGCGACGGCAACCAGGGCATCTACCTCGCCGGACAGGACTGGTACACCCTCGCCGGCTTCATCTGGGACGAGGGCGGCGAGCTCGCCGTCGACAAGGGCGGGGAGTGGACCGGCGCGCTCGAATCGCCCGCGGCCCGGCGCGGCATGGCCTACTACAAGGAGCTCCAGTCCCTCGGCTCCGGCCCCAAGAACGCGGACGAGCAGAACCCCCCGCAGGCCGACGTCTTCGCCAAGGGCGACGTGGCCCAGCTCATCGCCACCCCCAGCGCCGTCGCCGCCATCCTCAAGGCCAACCCGGGGCTCAAGGACAAGCTCGGCTACTTCCCGATACCCGGCGGGAGGGCCGGCCAGCCCTGCGCCGTCTTCACCGGCGGCTCCGACCTCATCATCCCGGAGAACGCGCCCGAGCGGACCGCCGCCATCGACGTCGTCAAGGCGCTCGCGGGCGAGAAGTGGCAGTCCGAGCTCGCCCGCACGATGGGCTACGTGCCCAACAAGAAGAGCCTCGCCTCCGTCGTCGCCAACCAGGAGGCCACCGCCGTCATGGCCAAGGGCGCCGTGCGCGGCCGGGCCACCCCCAACTCCCCGCAGTGGGCCAGCGTCGAGGGGGACAACCCCATCAAGCCGTACATGACGGCCGTCCTGATGGGAGAGGACCCGCTGAAGGCGGCCAAGGAGGCCTCGGCCGCCATCACGGACACGCTCGCCGAATAGCATTCAGCGTTCGCACACCGGCGATCCCCCGGACGGTCAACTCGAATCCAGCCGGTCACGGAAGAAGTAGGGAGCCGGGCCACCGCGCAAGCGGCCCGGCCCGCCCCGTCCCCTTCCGTCCGCCGGAGGAGCCCGCCATGACCGCACCGACGCCCACGCTCGCCGTCCCCGCACCGGCACCCACGCCGACCGTCCCCACGCCGACCGTCCCCACGCCGACCGTCCCCACGCTGACCGTCCCCGCACAGGCGCTCGCCGCCCCCACCGCGACACCCGCGCCCGCCGTCCCCGCACAGCCCGCGGACCGGGCGGACCACGAGCCCGGCCCCCGGTACCTCGTCGGCCTCGCCCGCAACCAGGAGGACGTACGGGCAGCCCAGCGGCTGCGCCACCTGGTCTTCGCCGGCGAGATGGGCGCCCGCATCGACGGGCCCGAGCCCGGCCTCGACACCGACGCCTTCGACGCGTACTGCGACCACCTCCTCGTACGGGAGGAGAACACCGGCGAGGTCGTCGGCACCTACCGCATCCTGCCGCCCGAGCGGGCCGCCGTCGCCGGCCGCCTCTACTCCGAGACCGAGTTCGACCTCACCCGGCTCGCGCCCGTCCGGCACGACCTCGTCGAGGTCGGACGCTCCTGCGTCCACCCCGCCCACCGCAACGGCGCCGTCATCGCCCTCATCTGGGCCGGACTCGCCCGCTACATGACCGACACCGGGCACAACTGGCTCGCCGGCTGCTGCTCCCTCCCGCTCGCCGACGGCGGCACCCTCGCCGCCGCCACCTGGGACACCGTCAAGGCCAAGCACCTCGCCCCGGAGGAGTACTGGGTCACCCCGCACAAGCTGTGGAACCCCGACGGCGTCACCCGCCCCGAAGGCCGCACCGAGCTCCCGCCGCTGCTGCGCGGCTACCTCAGGCTCGGCGCCTGGGTCTGCGGCGCCCCCGCACACGACCCCGACTTCGGCGTCGCCGACCTCTACGTCCTGCTCTCGCTGCGCCGCACCAACCCGCGCTACCTCAACCACTTCCTGTCGCTCGCCCCGACGCGGTGAACCGCCCCACGGCACCCTCGCCGTGGCTCCCCACGGCACCCTGCACCCCGGACCGCTGCGCCGCCCACCCGCACACCGACGGCGACCACGACACCGCCGGCACCGCCCTCGCCGTCCTGCGGCTGGCCGCCGGCACCGGCACCGTCCTCCTCGGCATCCTCCTCGCACCCGCCGCCGCACTGCTCCCGCCCGCCGCCCGGCCCGGCCTCGTCCGGACCTGGGTGCGGGCCGTGGTCCGCGCCTTCGGAGTACGCGTTCGGTACGAAGGGACGGCTCCTGCCGCCGGTCCGCTCCTCGTCGTCGCCAACCACGTCTCCTGGCTGGACATCCCCCTCGTCGCGGCCCTGCTGCCCGGCCGGATGGTCGCCAAGGCCGAAGTGCGCGGCTGGCCGGTCCTCGGCGTGCTCGCCGCGCTCGGCGGCACCCTCTTCCTCGACCGGGACGGGCTCCGCGCCCTGCCCGGGACGGTGCGGGAGATGACCGGAGCGCTCGCGCGGGGCGGTCGGGTCGTCGTCTTCCCCGAAGGGTCGACCTGGTGCGGCCGGGCGGCCGGCCGCTTCCGGCCGGCCGCGTTCCAGGCCGCGCTCGACAGCGGGGCCGACGTCCAGCCCGTACGGATCGACTACCGGCCCACCGGAGCGGCCGCCTACGTCGGAGACGACCCGCTCGGCGCATCGCTGTGGCGGGTCGTCACCGCCCGCCGCCTCACCGCCGAGGTCCGGATGGCCGAGCGGATACCCACCGCCCGGCACCCGGACCGGAAGTCCCTCGCCGCCGCCGCTCAGCGCGCGGTCGCGAGCGACAGCGCGAACCTGCCCTCGGCGTCCGTCCACCAGCGGTCGAGATCGAGGTCCGCCGCCGCCAGCTCCGCCCGGACACCCGCCTGACGGAACTTCGCCGACACCTCCGTCCGTACCTCCTCGCCCGCCGCGAACGGCACCACGAGGTCCAGCTCGGGAATCTTCACGGTGAGCGCGTGGCGGGCGCGCAGCCGCATCTCGATCCACTCCCGCTCGGCGTCCCACAGCGCCACGTGGTCGAAGGCGTCCGGATCGGCGTCGGCGCCCAGCTCCCGGTCGATCACGGACAGCACGTTCTTGTTGAACGCGGCCGTCACCCCCGCCGCGTCGTCGTAGGCGGCCACGAGCGTCGCCTCGTCCTTCACCAGGTCCGTGCCGAGCAGCAGCGCGTCCCCCGGCGAGAGCATCGCCCGCACCGAGCGGAGGAACGTCCGCCGCTCGGCCGGAAGCAGGTTCCCGATCGTCCCGCCCAGGAAGGCGACCAGCCGCGGCCCGGGCGTCCCCGGAAGGCCGAGACCCCGGGTGAAGTCGGCGACCAGCGCGTGCACCCGCAGCTCCGGCCGCTCGGCGAGCAGCGACTCGGCCGCCCCGGTCAGCGCGGACTCGCTCACGTCCACGGGGACGTAGCTGTCCAGGCCCGGAAGCAGTGCGTCGATCAGGAACCGGGTCTTCTCGGAGGAACCCGAGCCCAGCTCCACCAGGGTCCTCGCCCCGGTGGCGGCGGCGATCTCCGGAGCCCTCGCCGCCAGGATCTCCCGCTCCGCCCGCGTCGGGTAGTACTCGGGCAGCCGGGTGATCTCCTCGAAGATCTCACTGCCCCGCGCGTCGTAGAACCACTTCGGCGGCAGCTCCTTGGGGGAGCGGGTCAGACCGTGCCGGACATCGGCGCGCAGATCGGCGCCGGCGGCGTCGGGGGCGAGGGTACGGGTCAGCTGGAACGGGCTCACGCGGACGGCTCCTTGAGCGGGGTGAGGGTGACGTCGGCGCGGTCGGCGGTCACGAGCGTGTGCTCGGGCACCGCCCGCCAGCGCGGATCGGCGTCGTACGGTTCGGAGGCCACGACCACCCGGTCGGGGCCCGTCAGGTACCAGAGGCTGTCCCCCCAGGTCGTCGCGGCGATGGTGACGCCGTCGGTCAGCAGCAGGTTCAGCCGGGACCCGGGCGCCGCGGCGGCGGCTTCCCGCACGGTGTCCGCGAGCGCCGGACCCGGCGCGTCCCCGGCCCGCAACCGGTGCAGCACGAGCGCCCACAGCAACGCCGAGTCGGTGCGCGCCTCGAGCGACAGCAACTCCTCGGCCGGGAGCGTCCCGGCCGTCGCCGCCAGCGAACCCGGCCAGCCCGCTACCGCGCCGTTGTGGCTGAACAGCCACGGCCCGCCGCCGAACGGCGCCGCCGCCGCCTCCCCGTCGGCACCCGGCAGGGTGGCACTCCGTACGGCGGCGAGGGCCGCCCCCGAGCGCACCACCCGGGCGAGGTCGGCGAAGGACAGGTCGCCCCAGATCGGCCCGGCCCGCCGGTACCGCGCGGGCACCGGATCGCCCTCCGCGTACCAGCCCACGCCGAAGCCGTCGGCGTTCACCACCCCGCTGGCCTGCGTACGGGGCTCCCAGGACTGCCGCAGCAGCGCGTGCCCCGGCCGGAGAAGGAGCTCGCCCAGTGCCACCGGCTCGCCCACGAAGGCGATGTGACGGCACATCAGTCGAGCTCCGCGCTGCGCGCCGTACGGAACCCGGAGAAGATCTGGCGCCGCACCGGCAGGTCCCAGTTGCGGAACGTGCCCCGGCAGGCGACCGGGTCCACCGCGAACGATCCACCGCGCAGCACCTTGTGGTCGGGGCCGAAGAACACCTCCGAGTACTCCTTGTACGGGAAGGCCGTGAACCCCGGATACGGCAGGAAGTCGCTCGCCGTCCACTCCCACACGTCGCCGATCAACTGCCGTACACCGAGCGGCGAAGCGCCCTCCGGATAGCTGCCCGCGGGCGCCGGCCGAAGGTGTCGCTGCCCGAGGTTCGCGTGCTCGGGACCCGGCTCCGCGTCACCCCACGGATAGCGCCGTGAACGCCCCGACCCCGGGTCGTACCGGGCGGCCTTCTCCCACTCGGCCTCCGACGGCAGCCGGCGGCCCGCCCAGCGCGCGTAGGCGTCCGCCTCGTACCAGCTCACGTGCAGCACCGGTTCCTCCTCCGGCACCGGCTCCGTCACCCCGAACCTGCGGCGCAGCCACTGCCCGCCCTCCCGGCGCCAGAACAACGGCGCCTCGATGGAGTGCTCCCTGATCTGCGCCCAGCCCTCCGGCCGCCACCAGCGCCGCTCCGTGTAGCCGCCGTCGGCCATGAACGCCAGATAGGCGCCGTTCGTCACCGGCGTCGTGTCGATGTGGAACGCGGGCACCAGACGCGCGTGCGCCGGCCGCTCGTTGTCCAGCGCCCACGGCTCGTCCGAGGTCCCCATCGTGAACGGACCCCCGGGAACCAGTACTTCCGGCGGCAGCGGTCCCGACCGCCGGACCGGCGGCGGGGGAGCGGTCAGCGCGGCCGGGCCCTTCCGCAGCTGATGGGTGATCAACATCGTCTCGTCGTGCTGCTGTTCGTGCTGCGCGATCATGCCGAACGCGAATCCCGCGTCGACCAGCGGCCGCCCCTCCAGAGGCGTGCGCTCCAGGACGTCGAGCACCCGGACGCGTACGTCCGCCGCGTAGGCCCGTGCCTCACCCGGCGCCAGCAGCGGAAGGGACGGGCGCGTCGCCCGCGGATGCTCGAACGCGTCGTACAGCGAGTCGATCTCGGGCCGCAGCGCCTCACGCCCCGCGACGGCCCGCCACAGCCACTGCTCCTCCTGGTTGCCGATGTGCGCCAGGTCCCAGACCAGCGGCGACATCAAAGGAGAGTGCTGCGCGGTCAGTTCGCCGTCCTCCACACAGGACGTGAGCAGCGCGGTCCGCTCCCGCGCGACGGTCAGCGCCTCCAGGGCACGCGTACGCAACGCCTCCGGATCGCCCTCGCCACCGGCCCCGGTCGCGCCCCCGTCCGCCACCCGACTGTCGCTTCCCTTCCCACCGGTCATGACGTCACCGCCTGAAGCTCGTCGGCCGGGCAGATCCCGGGAATCACATACCGTTCCTGGAAGGCGGCGACCGCGCGCCGGACCGACTCGCTCGCCCCGACCCGGGGCAGCGCGTCGAGGGCGACGGCGAACACGGTCCGCGCGGCGGCGTGCAGCTCGGGATCGGCGAGGCCGTCACGGGCCGCCGCGACCCAGAGCGGATTGCGCGGAGCGGGATCCGAACCGGCCCGCTCCCCGAGATGCTTCAGCGACCGGTACACGGTCTCCGCCGCCTCCGGGTCCTCGAACACCGCCGTCGTCACGGCCACCGGCACCATCCAGCCGTCGTGGCCCGACTGCGCGTCGACCATCCGCAGCTCCAGATGGCCGCGCGGCCGCACCGGCGGGAACAGCGTCGTCATGTGATAGCGGAGATCGTCGGCATCGGCCGGACGCGGCAGACCCGTACGCAGCCACTCCCGGAACGTCAGCCCCTCCGGTACCGCCCACGGACCCTCGTCGGTCCGCACGCACAACACCGGAGTGTCGAGAACATGCGCCGCCCACTCCGCGCGGGGCTCCCCGTCGGCCGAGGGCGCCAGCGCCCGCCGGGGGTCGAGGTCCGCCCAGAGCGCCTGCCGCGTCGAACGCCAGCCGGTCCGGCGACCACCGTGCACGGCAGAGTTGGCGAACGCCGCCACGAGCACCGCGCCCAGGAGATGAGCCAGCCGCCAACGCCGGTGATAACCCAGCGGCCCCGGCTCCTCGACACCCGCGTCGAGACAGATCTGCACCGACGCCGAGTCGCACATCATCGCCCGCCCCGCCGTGCCGGAGCGGCCGAGCGCCGTTTCCATCGCGTCGTAACGGGGCTCGTGCAGCACCCTCTCGCGCGGCGCGTGCCAGGGATCCACCCCGTACCCGCTCAGCGTGAGCCCCAGCGGCCCCAGCGCGCCCCGCACCGCCCGCAGGTCCGCCGCGAGCGAGTCGAGACACTCCATGAGAGAACCGGCCGGGTGCGAGCTGAGCTCCAGCTGCCCGCCGGGTTCGAACGTCAGCGCCGACACCAGCGGCAGTGACCGCACCGTGTCGACGGCCGCCGCCAGCCTCGGCGGCCGTACGGGTGTCCGCGCGTCCCGCAGGTCGTGCACCAGCCACTCCAGCTCCGCCCCCACCGTCCGGGGCGGGCCCGTCTTGAAGCAGATACATCGCAGCAGGTCCTCCGCCTCCCCTTCACCAAGAGGGGGCCCGCCACGCGGTATGCCGCTCGACGCCATCCCTGCACCTCCTCGTCATGGGGCCACGCCCCCGGAAGTCGCTGCTTCCACCTAAAGCCACCCCCGACCCCCACGCAAGACCACCTCCCCAGCCACCCCCGCGCCACGGGCCACCCCTCCGCCGCGCCTCGCCCCGCGTTACGAACCCGCACCCGGTGCGCACCGAGCAATGGGTGCGGGCCAAGGCAACAGGGGCGGAGGCGCCGCCGAGGGCGCCGTCCCGTGTGCCCACCCGTCCCGCCCCAGCGGGACGATTGCCCACACGGCGGGTGGGCCGGGATGCCGTCCCGTGTGCCCACACGGTGGGTGGGTCGGGTGCCGTCCCGTGGGCTCACGCGGTGGGTGGGTCGGGTGCCGTCCCGTGTGCCCACACGGTGGGGGGCCGGGTGCCGTCCCGTGCTCACGCGGGGGTGGGTCGGGGTGCCGTCCCGTGTGCCCACACGGGGGTGCGGCGGGCGAAGGCCCGCACGGGGCGGGGCGCAGGCCCACACGGCAGCGGGCGAAGGCCGTACGGCAGAGGGCGACGGGCCCGCACGGCGGCGCGTACGGGTGCGGGGCAAGGGGCGCAGCCCTTCGGGGCGCGGGGCCAAGGGACGCGGCCCGTCCGAGGGCGGGCGCGGCCGGCCGGAGGGTGGGGCGGTCCGGGAAATTCCGTTGCCGTGGGGGAGGCGAAACGATCACGCTGGGGGCCATGAGCGCACGACTGCGCGCGATCGCGCGGCACACCGAGGAGATCGTGGCCGAGGGCCGGTACAGGGCCCCGGACGGCCGGACCGTCTCCCTCGCGGAAGACCTGGCCGCCGCCTTGTCCGGAACCCGCCTTCACGGCCCCGGCCCGGTCGTGGTCACGCCGGACACGGATCGCGCGACGACACTCGAGGTGACGGGCGAGAGCAGCTTGGCGGCCGCCCGGAGGATGACGGCGGCCGACGGTTCCCGCCCTGTGGCGGTGCTGAACTTCGCGTCGGCGCGGAATCCGGGCGGGGGCTATCTGAACGGGGCGCAGGCCCAGGAGGAGGCGCTCTGCCGCGCGTCCGCCCTTCACGCGACCCTGCTGCGCGCGCCCGCGTACTACGCGCATCACCGGGCGGAGCGGGACGCGTTCTACACGGACCGGGTCATTCACTCGCCGGGTGTGCCGGTCTTCCGGGACGACCGGGGAGGTCTGCTCACCGACCCGTTCACGGTCGGTTTCCTGACTTCGCCGGCACCGAACGCGGGGGTCGTCCGGCGAACCGCCCCCGAGCGGGCCCATCTGCTGCCCGGGGTGCTCGCCTCGCGTGCGGAACGGGTTCTGGAGACGGCGGCGGCGGCCGGGTATCGGCGGCTCGTTCTCGGCGCGTGGGGATGTGGGGTCTTCATGAACGATCCGGAGGACGTCGCGGGCGCCTTCAGGGGGCTGCTCGCGGGGGACGGACGCTTCGCAGGTCATTTCGAGGAGGTCGTCTTCGCCGTGCTGGACCGCTCCGCGGGCGGCAGGACCCTCGCGGCGTTCGCGCGGGTGCTGGACCGTACGGCCTGAACCCGTTGCCGGCGGGAGGCCGCCTGACATGCGGCGCCCGCACCCCCGTGCCACGCTGAGGAGATACGGACCACAGTCCGATACCCCTTATGGGAGGCACGATCGTGGGCAAGAAACAGACCCGGACGAACCGGGGAGCCCGTACCGGCGGTCATGAGCACCGTACTGAGGCGGCCGCGAAGGAACAGAAGGCGGCGGCACCCCCGAGAGAGGCCTCGATGCCCCTCGTGGAGCACGCGTCGCACCGGAAGGAACGGAAGTTCGGCCACAACTGAGGCCGGTCACCCGGCGGGAGCCGACGGGCCGCGCGACGACCTGGGGTCAGTGAGCGGGGCAGGGGAGCCGACGGGGGTACGAGGACGGGGCCCGGGCGCCGAGAAGGCGCCGGGCCCCGTCCGTCACTCCCGGAACCGCGCTGACTACGCGCCGTCGCCGATGGTGATCTCGACGCTCTCCTCCGGCCGTGCGGCCGACGGTGCCGGCACGTTCGTCGCGCCGAGGCGCTCCTGGGCGGCCGGGTTCATGGTGGCGAGGAGTTGGCGGGCGAGGCCGAGGCCGGTGCCGCCCATGGTGAGGGCCTTGGCGAAGACGTCGGCCATGCCGTCGGCGCCGTTGAGGAGCACCATCTGGTCGACGTTGCCGAAGGCGGAGGCGCCGGCGGAGACGATCTCCGGCCACTTCTCGGCGAGTTGCTGGGCGACGACGGCCTCCTGGTTCTCGGCGAGCGCCGCGGCGCGCGCCTTGATCGCCTCGGCTTCGGCGAGACCCTTCGCGCGGGTGGCCTCGGCGACTGCGAGGCCCTTGGCGTGCTGGGCGGCCGCCTCGGCCTCACCGGTGAGCCGCGTCGCCGTGGCCTGGGCGGCGCTCGCGAGCTCGGTCTCCTTGGCCTCGGCCTCGGCCGCGGAGATCCGGGCGTCACGTTCGGCCGCGGCGAGCGTCCGGGTCTCGTAGGCCATGGCGTCGGCGGGCTTGCGGACCTCTGCCTGGAGCTGCTGTTCCTTGCGGTGTCCTTCCAGCTCGGCGACGCGGGTCTCCTGGACGACGACCTCCTGGCGGGAGGCCGCCTCGGCGAGCGGGCCGGCCTGGCGGGCCCGGGCGGAGGCCTGGTCCCGCTCGGCCTGGTAGCCCGCCTGAAGGATCTCGCTGTCGCGGGTCGCCTCGGACATGCGGGCCGCGGCCTGCTGCTCGGCCTCGGTGGCCCGCCGGTTGGCCTCGGCCTGCGCGATCCGGGCGTCCCGCTGGACGGCGGCGGCGTGCGGGGCGGCGAGGTTCTTGATGTAGCCGGTCGGGTCCTCGATCTCGTGGATCTGCAGCGAGTCGACGATCAGGCCGAGCTTCTCCATCTCCGTGCCACAGGCCGAACGGGCCTGTCCGGTCAGCTTCTCCCGGTCACGGATCATGTCCTCGACGGTCAACCCGCCGACGATGGCGCGGAGATGACCGGCGAAGACGATGTGCACCCGCTCCGACATGAGTTTCTGCTGGTCGAGGAAGCGGCGGGCGGCGTTGGCGATCGACACGAAGTCGTCGCCGACCTTGAAGATGACCACGCCGCGGACCTTGAGCGGAATGCCCTGGTGGGTGACGCACTCGACGGACAGCTGCGTCTCGTTGAGGTCGAGCGACAGCTTGCGGACCGCCTGGACGCCGGGGAGCACGAGGGTGCCGCGACCGGTGACGATGCGGAATCCCATTCCCGCGCCGAGGCCCTCGTTCTTGTGGTTGGAACCGGAGATGATCAGCGCCTCGTTGGGTTCCGCGACGCGCCACATCATCTTGAAGACGGTGATGACAACGACGACGGCGCCGACGACGACGCCTGCCAGAATGCCGATGCCCATGGGCAGGTTCCCCCTTCACCGGGGCCGAGCGGACCCGGTGAAGGGAGTGTGCGCCCGTGACGGGCGCACACTCAACGGTTCGGTCAACTGTCGTACGCGGCTGTGACATAGACGGTGCGTGGAGGGAGATGTTCCATGACCATCACGACCGTTCCGATCTCGATCCGCTCCTTCGGAGTCGCCGGGTGGGCGAGGAAGTGCTCGGCGCCGCCCCGGATCCGGACGATCACCTCGCCGACGAGGCCGGGGCCGACGGTGCCGGTCACCCGGCCGAGCAGTCCCACCATCGCGGAGTCCATCGACGCGTCGTCCATGACTGAACGGTACGTCAGATCCCGCCGGTCAGCGCGGACATGAACCCGTCCGGTCGAAGTCGTCCGGGGCGCTGTGTGCCCTGACCCGGCCGCGGTCCGGGGCCCCGGGCGGTCAGCGGACGCTGCGGATGGGGCGTACGGCGATTGCGCCGAGTACCGACAGGACGGCCGCGATCAGGAAGAGCGCCGTGTATCCGCCGCTGAGGGAGACGACGAGCGAGGCCACGAAGGGGGCGACGATCTGGGGTCCGGCGTTGGCGACGTTGAGGACGCCCATGTCGCGGGCCGCGTCCTCCGCCTTCGGCAGCACCATGGTGACGAGGGCGGTGTCGACCGCCATGTAGCAGCCGAAGCCGAGGCCGTTGACGACGGAGAAGGCGAGCATCGCGGTCCAGCCGGTGGAGACGGCCGGGATGAGCAGGGCGACGGCGGCGAGCGCGGCGGAGGCGCCCACGAAGAGCTTGCGCCGGTCGAAGCGGTCCGACAGCCAGCCGCCGAGCACCGTGGAGACCACCATGGCCACCGAGTTGAGCGGCATGAGGATCGCCACCGCCTCCTCGGGGGTGAGCCCGGCCGGCAGGTCGGTGTGGTCCTTGAGGATGTAGAGCTGGAATCCGGCCACCGCGAAGTAGCCGAGGACTAGGAGGGCGCGTCCGATGAACGCCCAGCGGAAGTCGTGGTCCTTGAGTGCGCTGCCGAAGGCCGCGATCTGCTCCTTGACGGGCAGCGCCGCCTTCGGGGGCATGCGCTCCTCTCGGGCGCAGGCCGTGAAGAGCACGGCGGTGGCCGCGACGATCGCGCCGAAGACCAGGTACCCGGTGCGGTAGTCCTCGGAGAAGGCCGCGCCGACGAGGGCGCCGATCGTCGAGCCGATGGGCAGTCCGAGGCCGACGGCGGCCGACGCCTTGCCGCGCGAGGCGACGGGCACCCGGTCGGGCACCACGGAGGTGATGGCCGCCTGGTAGACGTTCATGACGGCCTGCCCCAGGCACCAGGCGATGGTGACCAGCAGGATCGTGTGGACGCCGCCGAGCAGCAGCATCACCGGGACGGCCAGGAGTCCGCCGGCGAGGATCCACGGGTTGCGCCGTCCCGAGCGGTCCGACAGAGCCCCCGCGACCGGGTTGAAGACGGTCGCGAAGATCGCGGATATGCCGGAGACGAGGCCGAAGTTCGCCACCTTGTCCGCCGGATCGATGGCCTCGATCTGGAGCGCGAGGAGCATGCCGGGGACGCCGATGTACAGGGCGTACATCGCGGTGTTCCCGGCGAGCAGCAGGGGCAGCAGGCCGCGCGTCGGCCGGTCGGCGGCAGTGGGGTTCGCCGTACCGGTGGCGGGTCCGGGGGTAGCGGTGCCGGAGCCGGTGCCGGAGGAGGAAAGGGCCACGGTGCCCTCCTGGGAAGATCGCCCGATGAGGGGGCGAGGGGCGGATTGAACGATTCGTTTACACGTGTCAGTGACACGTGTGAGCACTGTGTAGCATTCAATTCCGGCCATCCGCCAGACCCCGTGCCGGATTGTTCTGGAAAGATGCCGAAGCGATGAGCCAGTCAACCGATCAGTCCCCCGAACGCCCCGCCGGGCGCGCGGTCCCTACGAGCGCCGACGTCGCGCGCCTCGCGGGCGTCTCCCGGGCCACCGTCTCGTACGTCCTGAACAACACCTCGGCCGTCCGCATCAGCGAACCCACCCGCCGCCGGGTCCGGGAAGCCGCCGAGGAACTCGGGTACGTCCCCCACGCCGCCGCCCGCAGCCTGCGCGCCGGCCACAGCCGGATGGTGCTCCTGCCGACCGCCCACGTCCCGGTCGGTCCCCTGTACAGCCAGTTCTTCAACGACTTCCAGTGGGCCCTGCGGCGGCTCGACTACACGGTGGTCCAGTACGGCAGCGTCGGCATGCGGGCCGAGGAGGCCGCCCGCGCCTGGGCCGAGCTGCGGCCGGTCGCCGTGGTCTCGCTCGGCGAGGCCGAGCTGACCGCGCAGGGCGTCGAGATCCTCAAGCGGTCGGGCGCCCGGGCCGTGATCACCCTCGGCACCCAGAACGTGGAGGGCACCCACGCCCTCGTCATGGAACAGGGGCGGGTCGGCGAGGTCGCCGCCACCCACCTGGTGGAGACCGGCCGCCGTCGCATCGGGGTCGTGATCCCGGAGGAACCCGGGCTCGACATGTTCTCCGGGCCCCGCCTCGAAGGTGCGCGCCGCGCGGCCGAGGGCACCGGCGCCACCGTCGTGCCCCTGCCGCTGCGGTACGACGAGGAGTCGGCGCGAGCGCTCGCCGCACGCTGGCGCGACGAGGACCTCGACGGAGTCTTCGCCTACAACGACGAGTACGCGATGCTCCTGATGCGCGCGCTCCAGGACGAGGGGATCTCCGTACCCGAGGAGACCGCCGTCATCGGCGCCGACGACCTCCTCCTCGGCCGCCTGCTCCGGCCCCGGCTCAGCACCGTCGCCATCGACATGGTGCTCGGCCGCGAGCTCGCCGAACTCGTCGACCGCGCCGTCCGCGAACCCGACACGGCACCCCTCTCCCGTTCCCTCCTCGACTCCCGCGTCGTACGGAGGGAGTCCAGCTGACCGGCCGGAGCCGCACGTCCGGAGTCCGGCCGAGCCGCCGGGGCCGTGCGTCCGGAGTCCGGCCGAGCCCCCTGCCGGCCGGGGTCGTACGGCTGGATCCGGACGAGACCCCCGGTCGCCCGGCGGGAGTCCCGCCGAGCGCTTAGCGTCGGTGCATGAGCACTGTTCCGAAGCGTTTCGAGATCCTGCTGGTGGCCGAGCACGTGGAGGACCGGGGCGGCGCCTCGGTGACGGACAGCGCCGTCCGCTCGGCCGTGGTCGAGGTCACCGGACGGCACGGGGAGACCGGATACCCGATCTACGAGGGGCACGGCATCAGGGCGGACATCGACCCCGAGACGCGCACCGTCGAGGCGATCCTCGTCGACGGGCGCGAACTGGACTACGGCCTGACGGCGCTCGTCCGCCTGACCGACCGCCCGTGACACACGGCCCCCGCGCCCGCCCCACCGCGCCCCGACGTGCGGCCGTCCCGTCCCGCCCCACCGCGCCCCGACGTGCGGCCGTCCCGTCCCGCCCCACCGCGCCCGACGTGCGGCCGTCCCGTCCCGCCCCACCGCGCCCGACGTGCGGTCTTCCCGCCGTGGGCGTCCGGATCCGGCCCGTTGACACGGCGGGCCGGCGGACGCAGACTCTGCGCGCGCACGCTGGCGAAGATTTTTTCACCAGGCGAACAGAGTCGTTCCGAAGGTCACGAAGGTCACGTGGGAGAGAACCGATGAGCATCCGCGACGTCTACATCGTCGACGCCGTCCGCACCCCGATCGGGAAGTTCGGCGGCGCCCTCGCCCAGGTGCGTCCCGACGACCTCGCCGCCCATGCGGTGAAGGCCCTCGTCGACCGCTCGCCCGCGCTGGACCCGGCGCGCGTCGACGACGTGTACTTCGGCGACGCGAACGGCGCGGGCGAGGACAACCGCGACGTGGCGCGGATGGCCGTGCTGCTCGCCGGGCTGCCCGTCTCGGTCCCCGGCGTCACGGTCAACCGCCTCTGCGGTTCCGGCCTGGAGGCCGTCATCCAGGCGGCCCGCGCGATCGCGCTCGGCGACGCCTCGGTGGCGATCGCCGGCGGAGTGGAGTCGATGACCCGCGCGCCCTGGGTCATGCAGAAGCCCGAGCGGGCCTTCCCCGCCGGTCACCAGCAGCTCCACTCGACGACCCTCGGGTGGCGCATGACCAACCCGAGGATGCCCGCCGAGTGGACGGTGGCGCTCGGCGAGGGCGCGGAGCTCGTCGCGGACCGGCACGGCCTGACCCGCGAGCAGCAGGACGCCTTCGCCCTGGCGAGCCACCGCAAGGCCGCCGAGGCCTGGGCCAAGGGCCTGTACGACGACGAGGTCGTCCCCTACCCGGGGGTGGACCTGGCCCGCGACGAGTGCATCCGCGACACCACCTCCATGGAGGCGCTCGCCAAGCTCAAGCCCGCGTTCCGTCCCGAGGGCGGCACCGTCACCCCGGGCAACTCCTCGCCGCTCAACGACGGCGCCGCCGCCCTGCTCCTCGTCGACGAGGAAGGGCTGCGCGAGACGGGCCGGGAGCCGCTGGCCCGCATCCGCACGTCGGCGGTCACCGGCATCGAGCCCCAGCTCTTCGGCCTCGGTCCGGTCGCGGCGGTCCGGCGTGCGCTGGAGAAGTCCGGCCGCTCCTTCGCGGACCTGCGCACCTTCGAGCTCAACGAGGCCTTCGCCGCCCAGGCGCTCGGCTGCCTCGCCGAGTGGCCGGATCTCGACCCCGAGATCGTGAACCCGCGCGGCGGCGCCATCGCCCTCGGCCACCCGCTCGGCGCGTCCGGCGCCCGCCTCGCCGGTTCGGTCGCCCACCAGCTCGCGGCGGCGGGTTCGGGCACGGGCCTCGCCGCCCTCTGCATCGGCGTCGGCCAGGGCCTCGCCCTGGTCCTGGAGCGCTGAGCCCGGGTACGACGCGTCCGGGTACGACACGAGGGGAGTACGGGATCGGCTCCCGTACCCCCCTCGCGGTGGGTCACTTCTCCAGGGCGCTCTCGATGGACTTGCGCACCTCGTCCATGTCCAGCTGCCGGGCCTGGCCGATGACGTCCTCCAGGGCCGCCTCCGGCAGCGCGCCCGGCTGCGCGAACACGGCCACGTTGTCGCGGACGATCATCAGCGTCGGGATCGAGCGGATCTCGAACGCGGCGGCCAGCTCCTGCTGGGCCTCGGTGTCGACCTTCGCGAAGACCAGGTCCTCGTGGCGCTCGGACGCGGCCTCGAAGATGGGGCCGAACTGACGGCAGGGACCGCACCAGGAAGCCCAGAAGTCGATCAGGACGAATTCGTTGCCGCTCACGACCTCGTCGAAGTTGTCCTTGGTGAGCTCTACGGTGCTCATGTTGCTGCCTACCTTTCGGGGTCTCCTGGCGGTGTCCTCACGGTCCCCTGGGGACTCGACCGACACAACGGCGGATCGAGCCGAGCTATTCCGGCCACTTCGCGCGGCCGTTTCGGCCGGTTCGTCCCGAACGGCGACGCGGGAGGCCGGGGTGGGGGCCCGCGGTGCAGGGGCGGGCGGCGCGCGAGGCCGGGGGCCTGGTCATCCCGGGGTCGGAGACGGTGCCCGTCTGAGGGAGGATTCGCCGAACTGTCCTCTGAGCAAAGGTGGTTGAGACCAATCCTTCCCCTTCCACGAGGACCTGACCGACTGTGCGAAGCATGCGAGCAGCACCCGTCGTGGCCATCGGCGCCTTAGCGACGCTCCTTCCCGCTCTCACCCCCGCGGCCGCGGCGGCCGGCTCCCGAGCCGGAACCACCGCCATCACTGTCTCCACCGCCACCACCGTCTCCACCACGGTCGACGCGCTGGAGCGGTACACGCGGCAGAAGCCGCACTGGAACCGTTGCGGCGCCGAGACCCCCGCCGATCTCGAGTGCGCGACCGTCAAGGTGCCGCTCGACTACTCCCGCCCCGGCGACCGGACGCTCGACGTCGCGGTGTCCCGGACGAAGGCGACCAGCGCCCAGGACCGGCGCGGTGTGCTGCTGCTGAATCCCGGCGGGCCGGGTGGATCGGGCCTGGACATGCCGGTGTGGATGGCGCCGGAACTGCCGGACGAGGTGAAGAAGCGGTACGACCTCGTCGGCTTCGACCCGCGGGGCGTGGGCCGGAGCGCCCCGGTGAGCTGCGGCCTGAACGGCGACGAGCTGAACTGGCAACGCCCCTACAAGGCGGCGACGTTCGACAGGGACATCCGGTGGGCCGAGACCGTGGCGGCCAAGTGCCGGGCGGGGAACGGAGCCGTACTGCCCCATCTCGCGACCCGCAACACCGCACGGGACATGGACGTGATCCGCGCCGTGCTCGGCGAGAAGAAGATCTCGTACCTCGGGTACTCCTACGGCACGTACCTGGGCGCCGTCTACACGCAGATGTTCCCCCGGCGAACCGACCGTTTCGTGCTGGACAGCGCGGTCGACCCGGAGCGGATCTGGCGCGGCATGATCCAGGTGTGGGCCGAGGGCGCGGAACCGGCGTTCACGCGGTGGGCGACCTGGACCGCCGCCCGCGACGAGACGTACGCGCTCGGTCGCACCCCGGCCGAGGTGCGCGCGACGTTCTGGGCGCTGGTCGCCCGGGCGGACCGCGAGCCGATCGTGCTCGACGGCACCGCCCTCACGGGCGACGACATCCGGGCCGGCAGGCCCATGTTCTTCGACGTGGCGTACGCGGCGGAGACGGTCGCCCGCCTCAGGGACGCCGCCGCCGGCCGTACCCCCTCGTCCTCCGGGCGCGCCACGCCACCCGCCCCCGTACCCCCGTCGTTCATCCCGGTCGGCACGGGCACGGGCACGGGCGGAGGCGCGGGCACCGGCACCGGCGCCTCGACCGGCATCGCGACCGGAACCTCCGCCGGGGCAGTCCCGGCGGACAACATGGACGCGGCGTTCTGGTCCGTGGTGTGCGCGGACACCCGTGCCTGGCCCCGGGACCCGGAGCGGTACCGCCGCGACGCGATCCGTGACAAGGCCAGGTATCCGCTGTACGGGGACTTCGCGTCGCACATCAAGCCCTGCGCGTTCTGGGGTCACGGCTCCGAGCCCGCCACCCGGGTGAACAACTCCGTCGGCGCCCTCATCCTGCAGAACGAATGGGACTCCCAGACACCGCTGGTCAGCGGCCAGGGACTGCGCCGGGCCATGAAGGGGGCGCGGATGGTGACGGTCCTGGGCGGTCAGGGTCACGGCGTCTACGGGATGAAGTCCTGCGCCGACGCGACCGCCACCGCGTACCTGACCACGGGCAGGCTGCCGGCCGCGGACACGGTGTGCCGGACCCCGGCCGCCGGGGCCGGGCACTCGCCGCGGCTGCCGCTGCCGACGCCGCGGCTTCTTCCGGGCGGGAAGGCCCGTTTCTGAAGGCAGGGGAAGGCCCGCTGCTGACGGCACCGGAAGGTCCGCTTCTGAAGGCACGGGAAGGTCCGCTTCCGGCGTCACCGTGACCGGCCGCCGACGCGGGGCCCGCCGACGGTACCTCACGCCGGCGGGCTCCGCGGGGCCGGGGCCTCGTCGGCGGTGCCACCGGCGCCGCCCGTGCGGCTGAGCCGCGACTCGCCCGGCGCGACGGCGTATCGAGCCGCGCCATTCCGGACCGCTGCCAGCAGACTGGGACCCATGACACGAACGGTGGATGCGGTGGAAGCCGAGCATGCGTACGACGTGGTGGTCCTGGGGGCCGGTCCGGTCGGCGAGAACGTCGTCGACCGGGTGCGGGCGGCCGGTCTGAGCGCCGCGATCGTCGAGAGCGAGCTGCTGGGCGGCGAGTGCTCGTACTGGGCCTGCATGCCCAGCAAGGCCCTCCTTCGCCCGGCGCTCGCCCGCTCCGACGCCCGCAAGGTGGCGGGGCTGCGCGAGTCGGTCTACGGCCCGCTGGACGCGATGGAGGTCCTCGCCCACCGGGACTCGGTCGTCGGTCACTGGAAGGACGACGGCCAGGTGGACTGGCTGGACTCCATCGACGTCCGGGTCTTCCGCGGCCACGGCCGGTTCGTCGGGCCGCGCCGGCTGGAGGTCGCGGGCCCGGAGGGCGAACGCCACCTGCTGACCGCCCGGCACGCGGTGGCCGTCTGCACCGGCACCCGCGCCGTCCTCCCGGAGCTGCCCGGTCTGCCCGGGGCGCACCCGTGGACCAGCCGTGAGGCGACCAGCTCCGACCGGGTGCCCGAGCGGCTGATCGTGGTCGGCGGGGGAGTGGTGGGCGTGGAGATGGCCACCGCCTGGCAGGCTCTCGGCGCGAAGGTGACCATGCTGGTGCGGGGCGGTGGCCTGCTGCCGCGCATGGAGCCCTTCGTCGGCGAGCACGTGGCCGAGGCCCTCGCGACGCGCGGCGTGGACGTCCGTACCGGCACCGACGTCACCGCGGTGGTACGCGACGGGGGCACCGGCCCGGTCACCGTGGTCCTGGAGGGCGGCGACCACGTCGAGGGGGACGAGGTGCTGTTCGCGACCGGCCGGGCCCCGCGCACCGACGACATCGGCCTGGAGAAGGTCGGTCTGACACCGGGCTCCTGGCTCGACGTCGACGACAGTCTGCGGGTCACCGGCAGCGACTGGCTGTACGCGGTGGGGGACGTCAACCACCGGGCGCTCCTGACCCACCAGGGCAAGTACCAGGCCCGCATCGCCGGGGCCGCGATCGCCGCCCGCGCGCGGGGCGACGCGTCCCTGGACACCGGCCGGTGGGGCGCGCACGCGGCCACCGCCGACCACGCGGCCGTCCCCCAGGTCGTGTTCAGCGACCCCGAGGCGGCCGCGGTCGGTCTCGGCCTCGCGCAGGCCGAGCGCGCGGGGTACCGGGTCCGGGCCGTCGACCTCGACATGCGGCAGGTCGCCGGGGCGGGCCTGTACGCGCAGGGTTACCGGGGGCACGCCCGGATCGTCGTGGACCTCGACCGCGAGGTGCTCCTCGGCGCGACCTTCGTCGGCCGGGGCATCGGAGAGCTGCTCCACTCGGCGACGGTCGCCATCGCAGGCGAGGTCCCCATCGCCCGCCTCTGGCACGCCGTACCGTCCTACCCGACGCTGAGCGAGGCCTGGCTGCGCCTCCTGGAGGCCTATCGGGGCTGACGGTCCTGACTCACCGTCACTTCGGTTCCGCCACTCTCCGTCACTTCGCTTCCGCCGCAGGCGTGTCGGCGTCCTCCGCCGCGTAGGGCGGGATCAGGAGCCGCGCCGCCGAGCGGGCCGCTTCGAGGGCGGGGCGCGGGTCGCGTCGGGACTCCTGGCCCAGGACGACACGGGTGCTCAACCCGTCGAGCAGGGCCAGGAGTTCGGAGGCGCGGGCGGCCGCGTCCAGGGGGGCGAAGCGACGGCGTTCGACGCCCGCCGTCAGCAGGGCCTCCAGGTCCTCCTGCCAGCCCCGGTCCAGTTCGTCCTGGGCCTCGCGGAGCGCGCTGTTGCCGGGTGTGCGGGCCCACAGCTCGATCCACAGCGTCCAGCGCGGATCGCGTGTGCCGCGCGGCAGGTAGAGCCGCAGGAAGAGGTCGAGCTTGCGCTCGGCCGTGGTCCGGCGGGCGAGGAGCGCTCGCCGCTCCTCGGCGAGCGCGGCCTCGCTCCAGCGGAGCGCGGCGAGCAGCAGCAGGTCCTTGCTGCCGAAGTAGTACAGGATGTGGCCGCCGCTGGTGCCGAGCCGCTCCGCGAGCGCGGACATGGTGAGCGAGGCGAGGCCGTCCTCCGCGATCGCGGTCATGGCCTCCTCGAGCATCCGCTCCTGGGTGACGTGTCCGTCCCGTCGTCGTGCCGACCCTGCCACCGCAGCCGTCCCCGTCCTGCCGTTCCGTGTCCTTGTGCGTCCGCTGTCCGCGAGTCCGACCTTAACCGCAACCTCCGAAGGTCTTGACGTGGCCGGAACTCATCGCACATCTTGAATGCCGTTCTAACACTTAGAACGGCATTCAAGACAGGAGCGCGTGGTGCTCGGACACGAGACGGAGCCCGTGAGCACGGGCCGGACGGCGACCGACGAGGTCTTCCAGGTCGAGGAGCACGGCATCGACCCCATCCCCGACGCGGAACGCCACGGCGCTGCCAAGGACGTGTTCTGGCTGTGGTTCGGCTCGAACCTCACCTTCACGTACGTCATCAACGGCGCCCTCGCCGTCGCCTTCGGGCTCTCCTTCTGGCAGGCCGTCGCCGTCGTCGTGATCGGCGGCCTGTCCTTCCTCGCCATCGGCGCGGCCGGCCTCAGCGGCGTGCGCACCGGCACCGCCACCCTCGTCATCTCCCGCGCCGCCTTCGGCATCCGGGGAAACTGGCCCGCGGGACTGCTCAACTGGATCGTCAGCATCGGCTACACCATCGTCAACACGGTGGTCGGCACGCTCGCCCTCGAAGCCTTCTTCGCCGACCTCGGCTGGCACGGTGGGCACGCCTCCCGGGCCCTCGCCCTCGGCGTCACCCTCGCGCTGACCTTCGCCGTCGCCCTCTGGGGCCACGCCACCGTCCAGTTCGCCGAACGCTGGATGGCCTACGTCCTCGCCGTCGGCTTCGCCGCCCTGCTCGTCCTCGTCCTGCCCGGCGCCGACACCTCCGCCCCCGCCTCCGCACCCGGCGCCTCCGGCTGGAGCCTCGCCTTCGTCGTCATGCTCGCCGGCCCGTTCTCGTACCTCCCCATGCCCGCCGACTACACCCGCTACCTGCCCCGCACGACCTCCCTCAAGGCCGTCACCTGGAGCGGTGCCCTGGGCGGCTTCCTCTCCTCCGTCGCCCTCGGCGTCGCCGGTGTGGCCGCCGCCACCCAGGCCGACATGACCGACGCCGTCGCGGGCACCGAAAGCCTCCTGCCCGGCTGGTTCCAGCCCCTCTTCCTCGCCCTGGTCCTCGGCGGCTCCGTCACCAACTCGATCATCACGCTCTACTCGTCGAGCCTGAACCTCCAGGTCCTCGGCATCCCCTGGAACCGGGCCCGCGCCATCGTCATCAGCGCCGCCGTCACCGCAGTGGGCTCCCTCGGCGCCCTCTTCCTCACCGACTTCACCACCTCGCTCCTCTCCTTCCTCTCCCTCCTGATCATCGTCTTCGCCCCCTGGGGCGGGGTCTTCCTCGCCGACATGGTCCTGCGCCGCTGCACCTACGACTCCGCCGGTCTGCACACGGGACCGGGCGGGGCCTACTGGTACCGCTCGGGCTGGCACCCGGCCGGCCTGACCGCGCTCCTCGCGGGCCTGCTCTTCTCCGCCCTCACCTGCGACTCCGAGCTCTGGACCGGCCCCCTCGTCGCCCCCCTCGGCGGCGCGGACCTCACCGTCCTCGGCGCCGCCGTCTCCGCCCTGGTGTACGTGCTCCTCGCCCGCGGGCGCGTCACCCCGGTCCGCCCCTGAACCGCCCGACACCCCCCCCGCACACCACCGCCCTTCCCGCACGTACGCCACGGAGCCACCCCGCATGAACAGCGTCACCCCCACCCCCTCCGACCTCGTCCTCACCGGGGCCCGCATCCACACCGTCGACCCGGCGCTTCCCGAAGCCCAGGCGCTCGCCGTCCGCGACGGCCGCATCGCGTGGATCGGCTCCGACGCCGAGGCGGCGGCCTGGACCGGCCCCGGCACCGAGGTCCTCGACGCCCGCGGACGGCTCGTCCTGCCCGGCTTCGTCGACGCCCACAACCACGTCCGCCTCGGCTCCGACGACGCCTGCGTCCAACTCGCCGGCGCCCGCACCCTCGACGCCGTCCACGAACGCATCCGGGCCTGGCACGCCGCCCACCCCGACGCCGGGTGGATCGAGGCCGAGGCCTTCGACTACTCCGCCGTCCCCGACGGCCGCATGCCCACCGCGGCCGACCTCGACCCCGCCACCGGCGACACCCCCGCCCTCGTCCTCAGCTACGACGTCCACACCGCCTGGCTCAACACCGCCGCCCTGCGGCGCCTCGGCGTCGACCGCGACCACACCGACCTGCCCTTCGGGCGGGCCGTCACCGACCCCGCCACCGGCGAACCCACCGGATTCGTCAAGGACTTCGCCGTCAAGGGACTCTCCCGCGACGGCCACCGCGCCCTGCGCGAACTCGGCCTTCCCTGGGCCTCCCCGGACCGGCAGTACGGCCGGCTCGCCAAGAGCCTGGACGACGCCATCCGCTACGGCATCACCACCGTCGTCGAACCCCAGAACTCCCTCGACGACCTCTCCCTCTTCCAGCGCGCCCGCGCCGAAGGCCGCCTCCGCTCCAGGATCGTCGCAGCGCTCTTCCACCCGCGCGGCACGACCGACCAGGACCTGGACGAATTCGAGCAAGCCGCACGGCGGTTCGCGGACGACAGGCTGCGCGTCGGCCCGCTCAAGCTGTACATCGACGACGTCGTGGAACCGCGCACCGCCGCGCTCCTGGAGCCGTACGCGGGCTGCTCCCACCACCGCGGCGACACCTTCTACCCGCCCGAGGAGTTCGCCGAGCTGCTCACCCGCCTCGACTCCCGCGGCTTCCAGTGCTTCGTCCACGCCACCGGCGACCGGGGCATCCGCACGGTGCTCGACGCCGTCGACCGCGCCCGCGCCGCCAACGGCCCGCGCGACGCGCGCCACCAGATCGTCCACGTCGAATGCCTGGACCCGGCCGACACCCCGCGCTTCGCCGAACTCGGCGTCGTCGCCTGCATGCAGCCCCGCCACGCGGCCCCCGACATCGCCGGACCCGGCCAGGACTGGGCCGAGAACGTCGGCCCCGACCGCTGGCACAAGGCCTGGCCGCTGCGCAGCCTGCACGCCGCCGGCGCGGTCCTCGCCCTCTCCAGCGACTGGAACGTCGCCGAGATGGACCCCATGATCGGCATCCACGCCGCCGTCACCCGGCGCCCGCCCGGCGGGGGAGAGGCGTGGACCGCCGGCGAGACGATCGACGTCGCCACCGCCGTCGAGGGCTACACGATGGGATCCGCGTACGCCAACTTCCTGGACCACGAACGCGGTTCGCTCACGGTGGGCAAACTCGCCGACCTCGTCGTCCTCTCCCGCGACATCCTCCGCATCGCCCCCGACGAGATCCCGGGCACCACGGCCGAGACCGTCGTCGTGGGCGGTGAGGTGGTCGTGGGAGGAGAGCCGGCCGCCGGGCGTCCCCGGGAGGCCTGACGGAACCCGCCCCCGCGTCTCCCCCTCGCGGTCAGTGGCCGCCCCTCCCGGACGTCACCGCCATCCGCCGTTCGAACCGGCCGCCCGCGTCCCGGGACTCGTACCCCCCGTCCTGGGTGGCGACGAGCACCCGACGGGCGTCCACGACCGTCATCGCCTGCGGAGCGCCACCCGGCACGGCGGCGACCCGGGTCCAGGAACCGCCCCCGTCGCCGCCGCGGAAGCGGTCCGCCTTTCCGGGGTGGACCGCCTTCGCGGGCGGACCTCGCGGGGTGGAGCCTCACGAGGTCGGCCTTCGCGGTGGGATCAGAGCCGGTCGAGGATCTTCCGCAGGGCGGCGATCTCCTCCGACTGGGTCCGGACGACGTCGTCGGCGAGGGCCTTGGCGGCGGTGTTGCCACCGTCCTTCCGCTCGTCCTCGGCCATGGCGACGGCCCCCTCGTGATGGGCGATCATCAGTTCGGCGAACTTCCGGTCGAAGGCCTTGCCCTTGACGGCGGCGAGGTCCTTCATGTCCTGCTCCGACATCATCCCGGACATGCCGTGACCGGAGCCGGAGCCGTGACCGGCGGACTCGGGCTTGCCCCACCCCTTGAGCCAGGCCCGCATCTTCGCGATCTCCGGGTCCTGGGCTCCCTTGACGGCGGCGACCAGCCTCTTCACCTCGGGGTCCTCGGCCCGGCCGTCGGCGAGCTCCGCCATCTCCAGGGCCTGCTCGTGGTGGGGGATCATCATCTGCGCGAACATGACGTCCGCGTCGTTGAAGGCACCGGGGGCGCCGGCCTGGGCGGTCCCCGACGCGGAAGCGGAAGCGGTGGCGGTGGCGGTGGCGGACGTGCCGCCGTGGTCCATTCCGCTCATCGGGTCGTCGGTGCCGCAGGCGGAGAGCAGGAGTCCGGCGGTGGCGGTGGCGCCGAGAAGGGCGAACTTCCTGGCGGTGCGGTTCGTGAAGGCACGCATGTGGTGATACCTCGTGTGCTGCTCGTACTGACGGAAAAGGGCAGGCCGAAGACGTCCACGGGCAGCGCGAAGCGCCCGCGGCGGCGAGACGGCCTAGATCCGCAGGACGGACAGACGTGCGAGGTCGGGGGGTCGGCGCGGTGGCGCGTGCGGCACCCGCACGGACGTGAGCCGTGCGAGGAGGAGGGTGAGCCAGTCGGGGCGGCGCCCGAGCGCGGCCCGTACGAGCCCGGCGAGCAGCCAGGCACCGAGGACGGCCACGCACAGGGTGGTCATGTCCATCCCCGCACCCGAGTCGTGCCGGCTGTCGGCACCGTCCCGGTCGGCGGAACCGTGCAGGCCGCCGGAGCCGGCGGAGCCGTGCGCCCCACCGGTCCCCACGGCATCCGAGGCTGCCCCGTGCGACGCGGCGGCCTTTTGGGCGTGCACGTGTGAGGCTGCCCCGTACGAGTCGCGGGAAGCGGAGTCCGTACCGCCGCCGGAGCCCTCCGGGTGGCCGACGGCGTGCATCAGGAACACGCCGAGCGCGAGCACGACGACGAGCAGCAGGTGCCCCGGGGCACCTCCCGCTCGTCTGTCGCGTACCGCTCGTCGTACAGGCACAGCCAGGACCTCCTGGCCGCCGAATATACCGTGCGGGGGTATCAGGTCCGCGTGAGGACGCGCTCCCGCCGACCGGCTCCGGCCCGGCGCCGCGGCGTCAGGACGGGAGCTCGCCCGTCATAGCGGCGGCCAGGCGCAGGTGCGGCGCCGCCTCGTCCGAGCGCCCCTGGCGCTCCAGGGTGCGTCCGAGCATGAGCCGGGCGTAGTGCTCGACCGGGTCGCGGTCGAGGACGGCCCGCAGCTCGGTCTCGGCCTTGGAGAGCTGGGCGGAGTGGTAGTAGGCGCGGGCGAGCAGGAGCCGCTGGGCCGTCTGCTCCGGGTGCTCGGCGACGAGGCCGACCAGGATGCGGACGGCGGTTCCGTACTCCTTGGCCTCGAAGAACAGCCGGGCGCGGTCCCAGCGTTCTGCGGCCGTTCCGAACCCGTAGTACGTGTCGCTCACTTGCCGTCCCTCTCCCGTGTGCCGGATCTGTCACCCTGTGGGGTGGTCGATCACGTCAACACGGCAAGATGGTTGAACATTCCACCATGATCGGCCTTGCCTCCCCGGGAGCGCCCCGCGCCCGGAACCCGGACAGGAAGAGGTCGAGCGCCATGAGCAATCTTGATCGTCAGGCCGTGCCCACCGTCTGCGGCGGCCGCGGCTTCGTCGTCGCCGAGCCGGTACGGGAGCTGCTCAGCCCCCGCCGCGTCCAGCTCGGCGAGTCGACCGAGGTGCGCCGGCTCCTCCCCAACCTCGGCCGGCGCATGGTCGGCGCCTGGGCCTTCGTCGACCACTACGGCCCCGACGACATCGCCGACGAACCGGGCATGCAGGTCCCGCCGCACCCGCACATGGGCCTCCAGACGGTCAGCTGGCTCCACGAGGGCGAGGTCCTGCACCGCGACTCCACCGGCAGCCTCCAGACCATCCGGCCGCGCGAACTGGGCCTGATGACCTCCGGCCGGGCGATCTCCCACTCGGAGGAGAGCCCCCGCCCGCACGCCCGCTTCCTGCACGGCGCCCAGCTCTGGGTCGCCCTCCCCGACGCCCACCGCCACGTGGAGCCCCACTTCCAGCACCACGCCGAACTGCCCCACGTCACCGCCCCCGGCCTCACCGCCACCGTCATCCTCGGCACCCTCGACGGCGCCACCTCGCCCGGCACCACGTACACCCCCCTCGTCGGCGCCGACCTCACCCTCACCGCCGGCGCCGACACCCGCCTCCCCCTCGACCCCGACTTCGAGTACGCCGTCCTCTCCATGTCCGGCGAAGCCCACGTCGACGGCGTCCCTCTCCTCCCCGGCTCCATGCTCTACCTCGGCTGCGGCCGCACCGAACTCCCCCTCCACGCCCCCTCCGACGCCGCCCTCATGCTCCTCGGCGGCGAACCCTTCGAAGAGGAACTCGTCATGTGGTGGAACTTCGTCGGCCGCACCGACGACGAGATCCGCAAGGCCCGCGAGGACTGGATGACGTCTGACCGCTTCGGCGAGGTCAAGGGCTACGACGGCGACCGCCTGGACGCGCCGGAGGTCCCCCCGACCCAGCTGAAGGCGCGGGGTCGAGTGCGCTGAACTGGGGTTTTCTTCTCGTGCTCGACGCCCGAAGGAGGTTCGCCCGGCCATGCCTCCGGCTTTCGGCGTGCCACCAGGAGGGATGTTTCGCAACCTCTCTTGGTGGCGCAGCCGATGCGGTGCGCTTCTGTGGTGGGCTCGCGTGCGAGCAGGTCTGATCAGCTGAATGCCGACCTTTTGCCGACTTTGCCGACGAGTCATCAGGCGTGCCAGGTGGGGGCCAGTGGCTTTTCCGACTGCAAGCAGCGCATGCGAACCGGCCCTTCTGGCCAGTGCGCACGCCTGCCGCGGGCTCGCGGGCGACTTCGTGCACCGGGAACGGTCCGGATCTCGGGCGCCGTTGCGAGGCCTTCGGGGGAGTGACGGGCCAGGCCCGGGCTGCCCCGAAGTCCGCCGGAAGCAGGATTTGGGCGAGTGGGCGTTCTGTGGTTCCCCATGGCGCGCCGTCCGCCGCTTGACGTGCTGATCGACCACGAATGTCCACCGTGCGGGCCGGACCACCCGCCGGACATGCCGAATCCGGCCGTGGACCAGGGCCGCGACCGGATTCGAGAGGCTGCTCGGAGACTACTTGTTGACGGTGAAGCCCTGGTCGTTGCCGTACTTGACGCTGGCGTCCTGCCAGGCCTTGAGGCCGTCGGTGAGCTTGGTGGGGGTGACGTAGGCCTTGCCGACGGTGTCGTTGAAG
>NZ_JNWK01000032.1 GCF_000716445.1 Streptomyces wedmorensis | reverse complement strand
GCGCGCTTGGCGGCGCCTCCGCCCCTTGTGCCCGGACCCGCACCGATACGGCGTCGCACAGCCGGTGCGGGTTCAGGCGCGGAAGCCTGGGCCCGGCAAGGGGCGCCGTCCGTTGTGCCCACCCGTTCCGCCCCAGCGGAACGACTGCCCACAACGAGGCGGGGCGCAGGCCACAACGGGCGGGGCGAAGGCCCACACGGGAGGGGCGAAGGCGCGGGGGTGGACACTGCCCCAGCGGGACGATTGCCCACAACGCGGGGCGCAGCCCACAACGGGCGCGGCCCGCAGCGGGGCCCGCAACCGGCTGGGCGCGGTCGCGGGCCGCGAGGGGGGTCAGAGGCCGAGGCGGGCTCGGAGGCCGGGGCGTTCGTCGGTGTCGACGGCGGCGGCACCGTCCGCGACGGTCTCGTACACCGCGAGGATGTCCGCCCCGACGGTGGACCAGTCGAAGCGGCGGACGTGCGCGGAGCCCCGCGCGCTGAGCCCGGCGCGGCGGCCCGCGTCGCCGAGGAGGCGGACGGCGGCGGAGGCGAGCGCGTCGGCGTCCTCGTTGGCGAAGAGCTCGCCCGCCGCGCCCTGGTCGAGGACCTGGGCGAAGGCGTCGAGGTCGGAGGCGAGGACGGGCGCGCCGGCCGACAGCGCCTCGACGAGGATGATGCCGAAGCTCTCGCCGCCGGTGTTGGGCGCCACGTACACGTCGACGCTGCGCAGCAGCCGCGCCTTGTCCTCGTCGCTGACCATGCCGAGGAATTCCACCCGGGAGCGCAGGTCGGCCGGCAACGAGGCCACCGCTTCCTCCTCGTCACCGCGGCCGGCGACGAGGAGCCGTGCCCGGGGTCGTTCGGCGAGGATGCGGGGCAGGGCGCGCATGAGGACGGGCAGGCCCTTGCGGGGTTCGTCGATGCGGCCGATGAAGCCGAGGGTCTCGCCCTGCCATTCCTTCTTCGGTTCGGCGCGGGCGAAGAAGTCGACGTCGACGCCGTTGGGGATGACGACCGCGTCGCCGCCGAGGTGCTCGACGAGCGTGCGCCGCGCGTACTCGCTGACCGCGATGCGGGCGCTGATCTTCTCCAGGGCGGGTTGGAGGATCGGGTACGCGGCGATCATGGCCCGGGAGCGCGGGTTGGAGGTGTGGAAGGTGGCCACGATGGGTCCCTGTGCCGCCCAGCAGGTGAGCAGCCCGAGGGAGGGCGAGGTCGGCTCGTGGATGTGGACGACGTCGAAGGTGCCGTCGTGCAGCCAGCGGCGTACGCGGGCGGCGGAGAGGAAGCCGAAGCTGAGCCGGGCCACGGAGCCGTTGTAGGACACGGGTACGGCCCGGCCGGCGGAGACGACGTACGGCGGCAGTGGGGTGTCGTCGTCGGCGGGGGCGAGGACGGACACCTCGTGGCCGAGCCGGACGAGGTGCTCGGCGAGGTCGCGGATGTGGAACTGGACGCCGCCGGGCACGTCCCAGGAGTAGGGGCAGACGATCCCGATCTTCACCGCTGCCGCTCCTCCTCACGGCCGGTGGAGGACCGGGACGGACCCGGTGCTCCGTCCCCGGTCGCGTCGCCGCGTTCCTCCAGGTCCGCGAGCCAGAGCCGTTGCAGCATGTGCCAGTCCTCGGGGTGGTCCGCGATGCCGGCGGCGAAGGCGTCGGCCAGGTCCTGGGTCATGACGGAGGTCTTGTCGGTGCGGGTGCCGGTGTCGGGGAGGTCGACGGGCGGGTGGATGCGGCCGCGCATGACCGCGGAGTCGTCGTACCAGAGGGTCACGGGCAGCAGGAGGGCGCCCGTCTGCTGGGCGAGTATGGCCGGTCCGGCGGGCATCCGTGCCGTGTCGCCGAAGAAGGTGACCTCGATGCCGGAGGCGGAGAGGTCGCGGTCGGCGACGAGGCAGACCAGGCCGCCCGCCCGCAGCCGCCGGGCGAGGGTGCCGAAGGCGGAGCCGCCGGTGTGCGGCAGGACCTCCATGCCGAGGGATTCGCGGTAGGCGACGAAGCGGTCGTAGAGCGACTCGGGCTTGAGGCGTTCCGCGACGGTGGTGAAGGGCACGCCGAGCGAGCGGGTCACCCAGACGCCCGCCAGGTCCCAGTTGGCCAGGTGCGGCAGGGCGAGGATGACGCCGCGCCCGGAGGCGAGGCCTTCTTCGAGGTGGTGGCGGCCCTTGATGTCGACGGATCGCTCGACGCGTTCCTTGGTCCAGGTCGGCAGCCGGAACGACTCCATCCAGTACCGCATGTACGAGCGCATGCCGGCCTTCGACAGCTCGGCGAGCCGCTCGGGCGTGGCGTCGGGCACCACGCGCGCGAGGTTGGACTCGAGGCGCAGGACGCTCTTGCCTCGTCGCTTCCACGCCAGGTCGGCGATCCGGCGGCCGAGGCCCGCCGCCACCGGTTCCGGCAGCTTCTTCACGGTCGCCCAGCCGAGGCCGTACAGGCCGTCGCTCAGTCGGTCCTTCAGCGCGCTCATGTCGTCGCCCCGCCCCCCTGGGCGGCCGCGGCGGCGTCCGCCTCGGCCGATTCCCTCCGTACCGTCACGACGCGCTGTCCCAGGGTCACCGCGCTGCCGACGGCCACGATCCACAGGGCGATCGGGAGCAGCACCTGGATGCCGGGCACGCCGAAGGCGTGCAGTCCCGCGAGGCCGGCGGCGACGAGCGAGATGACGAGCCGTTCGGCGCGTTCGATCAGGCCGTTGACGGCGACCGGCAGACCAATCGATTCGCCACGGGCCTTGGTGTACGAGACGACCTGGCCGCTGGCGAGGCAGAAGATGGCCACGGCGCACAGCACGTTGTCGTCGCCCTTGCCCGCGTACCAGAGGGCGAAGCCGCCGAAGATCGCGCCGTCGGCGACGCGGTCGAGCGTCGAGTCGAGGAAGGCGCCCCAGCGGCTGGAGATCCCCGCCTGCCGGGCCATGTTGCCGTCGACTAGGTCGGAGAAGACGAAGAGCGTGATGACGATCGTGCCCCAGAAGAACTCTCCGCGGGGGAAGAAGATCAGCGCGCCGGCCATCACTCCCGCCGTGCCGATGAGCGTGACCGCGTCGGGGCTGACGCCCCGGCGGAGCAGAAACGCGGCGAACGGTGTGAGGACACGCGTGAAAAAGGCACGCGCGTACTTGTTCAGCATGGCCTTCCCGAGGTTCGGTGGGCCGCGCGGCCCCTACGACCACCGGCTCGCCCATCGTAGTCACGCGTGTCGCGCCCGCGTGGCGGGCACCCGTCCCCGCCGCGTCGGCGTCCCCCGGCGGGCCCGTCCGTGTACGACGTATGGACGCGTCCCGGCGGTGGTGCAAAGCTCGAAGGACCACCGCGGGCACCGCAGGAGCCGTACCGCGACACACCACTCCCCCGCGCCCGCGTCCCGCCGCACCGTGCGAGCAGTCGGGAGGAACACATCATGGGTGACAAGGCGAACACACCCGCCGGGGCCGCCGGCAGGGCTCCGACGGCCGACCGGCCCCAGGCCGTGCGGAACGTGGTGCTGGTCGGCCACAGCGGATCGGGCAAGACGACCCTCGTCGAGGCCCTCGCGCAGACCGCGGGCGCGGTCAACCGGCCCGGGCGCGTCGAGGACGGCGCCACGGTCTCGGACTACGACGAGATCGAGCACCGCCAGCACCGCTCGGTGCAGCTGTCCCTCGTCCCGGTCGGCTGGGACGGCCACAAGATCAATCTGCTGGACACCCCCGGGTACGCCGACTTCGTCGGAGAGCTGAGGGCCGGTCTGCGCGCGGCGGACGCGGCCCTCTTCGTCGTGTCGGCCGCCCAGGAGGCCGACGCCGTCGCCGCCTCCACCCGCATGATCTGGGAGGAGTGCGCCGCCGTCGGGATGCCCCGCGCCATCGTCGTCACCCACCTCGACACGGCCCGCACCGACTTCGCCGAGCTCACCGCCGTCTGCGCCGACCTCTTCGGCCGCGACGACCCCGACGCCGTCCTGCCGCTCTACCTGCCGGTGCGCGGCGCCGAGGGCGCCGACGGCCACGCGCCCGCCACCGGGCTGGCCGGTCTGCTCTCGGAGCGGATCTTCGACTACTCGACGGGCGTGCGCCGGGAGGAGGCGCCCGACGAGGCCCAGCGGGAGCTGATCGCGGAGGCCCGCGGGCGACTCATCGAGGGGATCATCTCCGAGAGCGAGGACGAGTCCCTCATGGACCGGTACCTCGGCGGCGAGGAGATCGACCTGAGGACGCTCGTCGACGACCTGGAGAAGGCCGTCGCCCGGGGCACCTTCCACCCGGTGCTCGCGGCCGCGCCCGCCTCCGACGGCGGCACGCAGGGCCTCGGCACCCTCGAACTCCTGGAGCTGATCACGGGCGGCTTCCCCTCGCCCCTGGAGCACGAGCCGCCCGCCGTCACCACCCCCGACGGACAGCCCCGCCCGCCGATCGCCTGCGACCCCGACGGCCCGCTGGTCGCCGAGGTCGTCAAGACCGCGGCCGACCCCTACGTGGGCCGGATCTCCCTGGTCAGGGTCTTCTCCGGCACCCTGCGCCCCGACGAGACCGTGCACGTCTCGGGCCACGGCCTCGCCGACCGGGGGCACGAGGACCACGACGTCGACGAGCGGATCGGCGGCCTGACCTCCCCCTTCGGCAAGCATCAGCGCCCCCAGCCGCACTGCATCGCCGGAGACCTCGCCTGCGTCGCACGGCTCGGTCGCGCCGAGACCGGGGACACGATCTCGGCCAAGGACGACCCGCTCCTCATGGAGCCCTGGAGCATGCCGGAGCCCCTGCTCCCGCTGGCCGTCGAGGCGCACAGCAAGGCCGACGAGGACCGGCTCTCCCAGGGCCTGGCCCGGCTGGTCGCCGAGGACCCGACCCTGCGCCTGGAACAGAACCAGGACACCCGGCAGGTCGTGCTGTGGTGTCTCGGCGAGGCCCATCAGGACGTCGTCCTCGAACGTCTCCGCGGCCGATACGGAGTGCAGGTCGACGCCGTCCCGTACAGGGTGTCGCTGCGCGAGACGTTCGGGGCGCCGTCCGCGGGCCGCGGCCGGCACGTGAAGCAGTCCGGCGGCCACGGCCAGTACGCCATCTGCGAGATCGACGTGGAACCGCTGCCTCCGGGCAGTGGCATCGAGTTCGTCGACAAGGTGGTCGGCGGCGCGGTCCCCCGCCAGTTCATCCCCTCCGTCGAGAAGGGGGTGCGGGCCCAGGCGGCCCGGGGCGTCGCCGCGGGCCACCCCCTCGTCGACATCCGGATCACCCTGCGGGACGGCAAGGCCCACTCGGTGGACTCCTCCGACGCGGCCTTCCAGACGGCCGGCGCACTCGCCCTGCGCGAGGCGGCCGCCGACGTGCCCGTCCACCTCCTGGAACCGGTCGCCGAGGTCCAGGTCCTCGTCCCCGACGAGTACGTCGGGCCGGTCATGAGCGACCTGTCGGGGCGGCGCGGCCGGGTCGTCGGAACCGAACAGGCCGGCCCCGGACGGACACTGGTGCGGGCCGAGGTGCCCGAGATCGAGATCGGGCGGTACGCGATCGACCTGCGGTCCGTCTCGCACGGCACCGGGAGGTTCGATCGCACGTACGCCCGGCACGAGCCGATGCCGCCGCACCTGGCGGAGAGGATGCGCGAACAGGCCGGAAAAGGCTCCTAGTCGACGCGGCGACAGCGCCGCACGTCCGCCCGGCGCGTGCCGGGCGGACGTCATGGACCGCCTCGGTTACGACGACGAGGACGGTTTCGGCCGTCGACATCCACAGGCCGTGACGCATCCGCCGGTACCCGGTTACGCTGTGGTGCCCAGCTCAGAAGGTGTGCGGGGCGCGGCAGTTGGGAACAGCCCGCACAAGTACTCGCGCGCGATGGGGGCGGCAGTGGCGATCGACGGATTCGGACCCGGGGCACAGATTCCCCTCCAGGGCTCCGGCGGTGGTACGGCGGCGACGAACGCGCTCGCCTCCGCCGCGTACCGGGACAGTCCCCTGGACACCATCAAGCAGGCCGACAACGACCTCTACAAGACCACGGTCAAGGAAGGGAAGTGGGGGCTCTTCAGCCCCGACCTCGGCGAGGCGTTCTCCCGCGCTGTCCAGGTCCGCATGCTCGGCGGCGCCCGCAAGGCCCTCATCCAGTCCTTCGGCGCCGAGCCGCAGCCGGTCGTCGAGCACTGCCTGGCCGCGACCCACCTCCGCAGGCAGCGCGACATCAAGCTGACCCTGGTCACCTTCTTCTGCGGGGTCCTCTTCCTGCCCGGCCTGCTGCTCTGGCTCGGCGTCATCCAGCTCCGCCGCCTCGTCGCCGGCTCCGACAACAAGCGCAACAGCGCCCTCGGCACCGCCCTCCTGTGGGCCGCCGGCCTCTTCGCCGTGCTCGTCCTGCTCAAGCTGCCCTTCGACGGGATCCTGCCGAACTACCTGCGCGCGATGATCGTCGCCCCGGTCGTCGGCTGGTACCTCGCGAGCCGCATCTGCCTGAAAGCGGCCGTCGACCTGCGCGAGCGCTGGGCCGGCCTGCTCGGCGGCGGCGGCATCGGCCCGCACGTCCCCAAGTCCGTCCCCCAGGACCCGGGCGAGAAGTCGGCCGAGGCGCTCCGGGTCAACCTGGAGAAGCTCTCCGCCGAGCAGCAGTCCAACATCGTGTTCTACGCCGGCACCAAGGGCATCCTCGGCCTGGGCACCCGCTGGGGCAGCTGGGCGCTCGCCGAGGGGCTGGTCCCCCAGCCCGGCCGGGAGCTCCACGCCTTCCGCGCGTGGGACGTCGTGCGCCGGATCCACGACGAGCTGGCGCTCCTGGAGCGGGGAGCGCTGAAGACCGGCTTCCCGAAGCCGACCGTCAAGCACTGGATCGTCTCCCCGGTCGGCGAGGGCGCCGACGAGGTCGCCCGGCCCGAGGGCGACAACATCGTCCACTTCCAGGTCAAGCCGCACGAGATACAGCGCATCTGCAACGACCAGCAGTTCGACGCGGGCGACCGGCACTACCTCGGCGTGCAGTTCACGCTCTGGGGCGGGAACCTCGTCCTCACCATGATGGTCACCGTCACCTCGCTGCACGACACCCTCCGCATCGAGGTCACCGGCCACGCGCTCGGTCCCGTCCACGGCCTCTTCACCACGAAGCCGAAGGCGAAGACCACGGAGGTCTCCAAGACGGTCCGCTTCTGGGAGACGAAGGAGATCCAGCAGCCGCTGCTCGGGACCAACGACATCGTCCGGCTCGCGGTGCGCGCCCCGCTCTCCTGGTACCCGCCGGTCCTGGACTACCTCGGCGGGAAGATGACCCTGCCCGAGCCGTTCGGTCTGCGGCACGTCTGGGCCGGGCCGCTCTGGAAGAACCGGTTCATGGCCGACGACGCCATCCGCATGGCGACGCCGGTGCTCCGTGCCGTCCACGCCGCGACCATCAAGGTGCTCGACGAGCACAACGTCGACACGGAGCGCTTCACCAACCGGGCGCTGGTCCTCAGCGGCGGCATCCAGGAGCCGGGCCCGAAGAAGGCCGACGTCTACGACGCCTGACCCGGGCCTGCCGCGGAGGAGCCCACGGATCAGATGGTGGCCGGCCAGGCGTCGGCCAGCATCTTCCGGGTGTCGGCGAGCAGCTGCGGCAGCACCTTGGTGTGGCCGACGACCGGCATGAAGTTGGTGTCGCCGCCCCAGCGCGGCACCACGTGCTGGTGCAGATGGGCGGCGATGCCGGCGCCCGCGACGGCGCCCTGGTTCATGCCGATGTTGAAGCCGTGCGCGCCGGACGCCGCCCGCAGCGCGACCATCGCGCGCTTCGTGAAGGCGGCCAGCTCTACGGTCTCCGCCTCGTCGAGGTCGGTGTAGTCGGCGACGTGCCGGTACGGGACGACCATCAGGTGGCCACCGTTGTACGGGTAGAGGTTGAGCACGGCGTAGACGGCCTGGCCTCGGGCGACGACCAGTCCGTCCTCGTCGGACTTCGACGGGATCGAGCAGAACGGACAGCCGTCGTCGGCGCCCGGCCCGGTCGGCTTGTTCTCGCCCTGGATGTACGCCATCCGGTGAGGCGTCCACAGGCGCTGGAACGCGTCCCGCGTCCCCACTCCGAGCTGCTGCTCCGGCTCAGTCGTCATGCTGTGCAGCATATTGCGTCGCCCGTTCGGAACGTGTCGCCGGGGCAGAAGATCCGTGCAGCCGCCATGCTGATCGGATGAGCGCCAGGCCACCGAAACCACCGCTGCAGGAGCGCTGGGAGCGCCGCATGGCGGTCCCGCTCGCCGTGGCCTCCCTCGTCTACCTGGCGGGCTACGCGGTCCGCGTCCTCGCCGACTCCCACCTTCCGGAGGGATGGCTCGACCTCTGCCTCGCCCTCATCCTGGCCGCCTGGGCCGTCTTCGGCGTGGACTACGCGGTACGGCTCCGGCTCAGCGGCCAGGGCGCACTGCGCTTCGTCCGGACCCACCTCCTCGACACGGTGGTCCTGGTCCTGCCGCTCCTGCGGCCGGTGCGCATGGCGAACCTGTACTACCGGCTCCAGGGGCGCCGCAACGCACCCCGTTTCAGCCTGTACGGGCGGGTGATGGTCTACGCCGGCCTCAGCGCGTCCCTGCTGGGCTTCGCGGGGGCGCTCACCGTCTACCGGTTCGAACGGGACGCCCCCGGCGCCTCGATCCTCACCTTCGGGGACTCGGTCTGGTGGACCTGCGCGACGCTCGCGACGGTGGGGTACGGGGACGTGACGCCGGTGACCCCGATGGGCCGGCTGGTCGCGGTGGGCATGATGGCCTGCGGTCTCGCGCTCCTGGGCGCGGTGACGGGTTCGTTCTCGTCCTGGTTGATCCAGGTGTTCACCCGGGAGGACGAGGAGGAGGGCGGGGAAAGGCCCCCGGGGGGTTCCCCGGGGGCCTGATCCCCGCACGGGCGGGAGGCGCAAGCGCCGGCCCGTCGGGCCGTCCCCGCTCACGCGGGGAACGCGTCACACCTGGACGCGACGCTCCACCACGTCGACGAGCTTGGCGATCGCCTCGTCACGCGGAATGCCGTTCTCCTGCGAACCGTCGCGGTAGCGGAAGGAGACGGTGCCGGCCGCCATGTCGTCGTCGCCGACGATGATCATGAACGGCACCTTCTGGCGCTGCTGGTTGCGGATCTTCTTCTGCATCCGGTCCGACGAGGCGTCGACCTCGACCCGCAGGCCCCGCTTCTTCGCCTCGGCGGCGAAGTCCAGGAGGTAGTCGACGTGCGAGTCGCCGATCGGGATGCCGACGGCCTGCACCGGGGCCAGCCACGGCGGCATCGCGCCCGCGTAGTGCTCCAGGAGCACCGCGAAGAAGCGCTCGATGGAGCCGAAGAGCGCACGGTGGATCATGACCGGGCGCTGCTTGGTGCCGTCCGGCGCGGTGTACTCCAGGTTGAAGCGCTCCGGCAGGTTGAAGTCGAGCTGGACGGTCGACATCTGCCAGGTGCGGCCGATGGCGTCGCGGGCCTGCACGGAGATCTTCGGGCCGTAGAACGCGGCGCCGCCCGGGTCGGGGGTCAGCGGGAGGCCCTGCTTCTCGGCGACCTGCTGGAGGACGGCGGTGGCCTCCTCCCAGACCTCGTCCGAGCCGACGAACTTCTCCGGGTCCTTGGTCGACAACTCCAGGTAGAAGTCGGTCAGACCGTAGTCGCGGAGCAGGTTGAGGACGAAGGTGAGGGTCTTGTCCAGCTCCTCCGCCATCTGCTCGCGGGTGCAGTAGATGTGCGCGTCGTCCTGGGTGAAGCCGCGGGCCCGGGTCAGGCCGTGGACCACGCCGGACTTCTCGTACCGGTACACGGTGCCGAACTCGAAGAACCTCAGGGGCAGCTCACGGTAGGAGCGCCCGCGGGCGTCGAAGATCAGGTTGTGCATCGGGCAGTTCATGGGCTTGAGGTAGTAGTCGGTACCACCGTCGAGCTGCATGGGGGGGTACATGCCCTCCGCGTACCAGTCCAGGTGGCCGCTCTTCTCGAAGAGGGCGCCCTTGGTGGCGTGCGGCGAGTAGACGAACTCGTAGCCCTCCTCCTCGTGCCGCTTGCGCGAGTAGTCCTCCATGACCCGGCGGATGATGCCGCCCTTGGGGTGGAAGACCGCGAGGCCGGAGCCGATCTCGTCCGGGATGGAGAAGAGGTCGAGCTCGTTGCCGAGCTTGCGGTGGTCGCGCTTCTCGGCCTCGGCCAGGAAGTCGAGGTGCGCCTTCAGCTCGTCCTTCGACGGCCAGGCGGTGCCGTAGATGCGCTGGAGCATGGGGTTCTTCTCGCTGCCGCGCCAGTAGGCGGCCGCGTTGCGCATCAGCTTGAACGCCGGGATGTTCCGGGTGGTGGGCAGGTGGGGACCGCGGCAGAGGTCCTTCCAGCACAGCTCGCCGGTCTTGGCGTCGAGGTTGTCGTAGATGGTCAGCTCGCCGCCGCCCACCTCGACGTTCGCACCGTCGTCGGTCGACGCGGAGCCCTTGATGCCGATGAGCTCCAGCTTGTACGGCTCGTCCGCGAGCTCCTCGCGGGCGGCCTCGTCGGTCACCACGCGGCGGGCGAAGCGCTGGCCGCGCTTCTGGATCTCCTGCATCTTCTTCTCGATGACCTTGAGGTCCTCGGGAGTGAAGGGCTTCTCGACGTCGAAGTCGTAGTAGAAGCCGTCCCGGACCGGCGGGCCGATGCCCAGCTTGGCCTCGGGGAAGAGCTCCTGCACGGCCTGGGCCATGACGTGCGCGGTCGAGTGGCGCAGGATGTCGAGACCGTCCGGGGAGGAGATCTCGACGCCCTCGACGACGTCGCCGTCGGCGAGCTCGTACGACAGGTCCTTCAGCTCGCCGCCCACGCGGGCGGCGATGACGGTGCGGTCGTCGGCGAAGAGGGCACCGGCGGTGGTGCCCGCGCTCACCGCCCTCTCCTCTGCCTCCGAGGCGGACTGGACGGTCACACGGACTTCAGACACTGGTGTTCTTCTTCCTTTGGGGCGCAGGCAGACACGAGGTGCCGGCGCCGGCGGTGCGCAACAGAGACGAGGTGCCGCGCACCGCTGATGTTACCGAGCCGTCCGCACCCTCCGCGAAACGGTTTCCCCTACGCCTCGTCCGGCCCGCACGCCTCCTCGAAGAAGTCCAGGTTCTCGTGGAGGGACTTCATCAGCCGGTCGCGTTCCGTCTCGTCGACCTGGACCGGGACGACCCCGGAGGCGTCGGTGAGGCGGCGGAAGCCACCGCGGCTCTCCAGGCGTCCGACGACCCGGATGGGCAGGCCGACGAGGTGGGCGTGGCCTGCGGTCCGGTACGCCTCCTCGTCGAGGGCGACGCGGACGTGCGGGACCTCCGCGCCGGCCAGCACCCGGAGGCGTACGGTGCCCTCGCCGCGCGGCCCTGAGCGGCGCATGCGGACGACGGCGCCGGTGATGCGGACGGGGACGGACGGTTCGTCGGTCAGGTAGCGGGCGCTCGCCTCGCGCAGGGCGGGCAGGTCGCCGGGCGAGAACTCGACGGGTTCCGGCCGGGCCGCGCACCCCTCGGGCGCCCCGGCGGCCGGCGCCCACGCCAGGGCGACCCGGGCTCCCTCGGTACCGCGGACGAGGGCGACGAGCGCCTCGGTGAGCTCGCGGCTCACCCCGGCCGCGACGGCCGCGTCGAAGGCCTCCATCCCGCCGGTCGCCCGCTGGTAGTCCGTGGCCTCGCGGGCCGCGTGGAGCGCGTGGTAGAGCCGGACGGCGATCGGGCGGCCCGGTTCGACCGGCAGGAAGGCGGTGAGGCCGCGCCCGCCGGGTGCCGCGCCGACGGCGACGGTCTCCAGGGACGCCTGGGCGGCGCGCCGGTGCCGGGCGCCGTAGTAGCCGGCCCTTCCGCGCACGGCGAGGGCGCCGGCGATGAGGAGCTGGCGGGCGGCGGACCTGAGCTGTTCCTGCACGGGCCAGGGAGCGGTTCCGGCCGGGCCCGGGGGCACGTCGCGCCACCAGCGGATCTCGTCGCTGGGTACGGAGAGGCCGGTGAGGACCTCGCGGGCCGAGGGGGTGGCGCTGCGGGCGAGGGCCGTGAGGGCCTCGCCGAGCAGGTCCTCGCAGTCGGGGAAGGCACGGCTCTCCGGGACGAGGAGGCTCGTGCCGCCGTGGGTCGCGCTGCCGGGCGGGGTCCAGCGGCTGTACCGGCCGGCGGCCCCGCCGCGCCGTCGCCAGCCGTGGCGGGCGAGCAGGGCGCCGAGGACGCGCGGGTCGACCCGGCCGGGGTCGGGTGCGCCGTGGACGTCGGCCCAGGGTCCGGCGGGCGGGCCGGGCATGCCGGTCCAGGCGCCGGGTGGCTCGCCGGGCGCCGGGTGGGGGCGGTAGGGCGGAGGAACGGGGACGGGGCCGCGCCCGTCCCCGTCCTCCCCGAACCCCGGTTCGTCGATAGGCCGGTGCATCAAGGTCTCCCTCCCACGCCGACCCGGGTCATGATCTCGCAGAGCGCCCGGTCGTCGAAGATCCGCGCCGTCGGGATGCGCACGGTGGTCCGGCGCCGTCCCGTGACCGGGTGTCCGGCCAGGTTGGTCCAGTAGCAGCAGTGCCGCAGGTCGAGCCGGTCGTGACTCGCCCTCAGCCAGTCCTCCTGCGACCTCGGGACGAGCATCACGACCAGGATCTTGTGCACGGACACGGGGGTCCGGGCGAGCTTCACCAGGTGGTCGTTGTCGAGGGTGAAGGAGAACGCGCTCCCCGGCGGGCGGGGAGGTGTCTGGTAGGTGCACTTGAGCTGCACCTTGATGGTGACTTCGTCGTCGACGGTGTGTCCGGGAGAACCGTGGCTCACGTGCCAGTCGATGCCGTTGTCCGGAAAGGGCTGGGACAGCGAGCAGCCGGCCGCGGCGGCGACGGCGTGCAGGTATCCCACCTGGAGGGTCTCCATGCATGCGGTGGTGGCGAGTGAGCCGCGCGTCGGTGCCAGCCGCTGGGGCGGCAGCCCTCCCGACTCGGGCTGGGCGAGCGCCATGTCTTTTTTCCTTCCCCGTCCCCTCTGTTGTGACCGGTCCGCGTACGGCGCAAACAGTGCGGGTATCACCGTTTCGGGGCAGGGGGTTGGCCATCTGCCGCACGTGTGCGAGGAGTTCGGGGATGACGACGCACTGGTACGAGGGGCCCCTGGCCGCTTTCGACACGGAGACCACAGGAGTTGACGTCGAGGGGGACCGGATCGTCTCGGCCGCCCTGGTCGTGCAGGACGCGGCCGGGGCGCGGCCGCGGGTGACGCGCTGGCTGGTCAATCCGGGCATACCCGTGCCCGCGGAGGCCACGGCGGTGCACGGCCTGACGGACGATCACCTCCAGCGGAACGGCCGGTGGCCGGCTCCGGTGATGGAGGAGCTGGCGCGCGCGCTGGCCGAACAGACCGCGGCGGGACGTCCGCTGGTGGTGATGAACGCGCCGTTCGATCTGACGATCCTGGACCGCGAGCTGCGGCGGCACCGGGCGTCCTCGCTCGGCACGTACCTGGAGAGCGCCCCGCTGTGCGTGCTCGACCCGCGGGTCCTGGACAAGCACCTGGACCGCTACCGGAAGGGCCGCCGGACGCTGACGGACCTGTGCGCGCACTACGAGGTGGAGCTGTCGGGGGCGCACGACGCGGCGGCGGACGCGACGGCGGCGCTGGACGTCGTACGGGCGGTGGCGCGCCGGTTCTCGTCCCGGCTGGAGCGGTTGACGCCGGCGGAGCTCCACACGCTCCAGGCGGTGTGGCACGCGGCGCAGGCCCGGGGGCTGCAGGCGTGGTTCACCCGGCAGGGGACGCCGGAGACGGTGGACCCTGCCTGGCCGCTGCGGCCGGAACTGCGCACGGCGGCCTGACACATGACAGAGGCCGGTCCGTCTTTCGACGGACCGGCCTCTCCCGGTGGTGGGCGATACTGGGATCGAACCAGTGACCCCTTCGGTGTGAACGAAGTGCTCTCCCGCTGAGCTAATCGCCCGGGAACGGGTTGAACCATACAGGCCTTGGCGCCCTGGGTTCAAACCGGCCCGCGCCGGCCGTCGTCCGCCGTCGGTTCCCGCCGGGCCTCCTCCTCCAGTTCGGCCGCCAGTCCACGCCGTCCGCCGCGCATCATCAGGGCGTGGTTGGCCCGGAAGACGGGACGTCCGGGGACGGCGAGGGCACGCAGGAGCCGGGCGCGGACCTCGACCTCCTGCTCGTACAGGGCGCGGGTGCCGGCGCCCTCCGCCGTGAGCGTCCAGCGCGCCCACCCCTCCAGGTCGCCGCCGAGACCGACCTCCAGGACCCGGGCGGCCGGGTCGCGGCGCAGGGCACGGGCGGTGACGACGAGGTCGTACGGGAGGAGGGAGCGGAAGCGGGCGGTGCCGGTGGTGTCGTCGAGGGAGACGACCTCGCGGACCTGGGGCCACCAGCGGGGGTAGTCCTCGGCGCGGGCGAGGACGGCGTAGACGGCGTCGGGCGGGGCGGGCAGCCGCCAGACGCTGCGGAAGCGGTAACGGCACCAGTCCATGCCCCCAGTGTGGGGGTACTCAGGAACGGATCTGAGTACGTGGACGCATTCCCGCCGCCTGTGGCCGGGGCCACACTCCCGGTATGGACACTTCCCTGCCGCCCGCGGACGAGCTGGTGCTCGTCGACCGCGAGCTGGCCCGACTCGACGCTCGCCGGTCCCAGCTGCTGGCCAGGCGCGCCTGGCTGATCCAGGCGCTGTACCGGCCGGTCTCCGCCGCGGCACCACAGCCGTACCCGCGCCCGCCGGTGGCGGACTCGACGCCGCGGAGCGCGCAGAACGTGCTGCTGACGCTGGGCGGGACGCTGCTGACGATCGCGGCGGTCGCCTTCACCCTGGTCAGCTGGGGCTCGATGGGGATCGGCGCCCGTTCCGCGGTGCTGTTCGTCGTGACGTCGGCGACGCTCGCGGCTCCGGTGGCGCTGCTGCGCCGGGGGCTGGTGTCGACGGCCGAGTCGGTGGCGGCGCTGGGGCTGGTCCTGATGGTGCTCGACGCGTACGCGCTGCACCGGGTGGCTCTGCCGGGGACGGACGGCCTGGGGTACACGGCGGTGGCCGCCGGTGTCCTCGCGGGCGCGTGGGCGGCGTACGGCTCGGCGCTCTCCCGGCTGCGGATCCCGCTGCCGGTGGCGGTGGTCGCGGCCCAGCTGCCGCTGCCGCTGGGCGCGCTCGCGGCCGGCGGCGGCCCGACGGCCGTCGCCTGGGCGGCCCTCGTCACGGCCTCCGCGGACGCGGCGGCGGCGCTGTGGACCCGGCCGGCGGCGGTCCGGATCACGGCGGGCGCGGCGGCGACGGCCCTCGGCGGCTGGGCGCTGCTGACGGGCGGCTGGCTCTCCCTCGTCTCCCCGTGGAGCGGCGCCGCTCTCCTCCTGGCGGGCGCGGTGGTCACCCTGTTCGTGGCCTGGCGTGTGCCCGCCTTCGCGGCTGCGGCCTCGGCGGTCGCGGGCCTCTCCGCCCTGGCGGCCGTCGGCGGCCTGCTGCGATCGGCGCTTCCCGCCGACTGGGCGGTGCCGGGTTACGTGCTGTGCGCGCTGGCCCTGGCCTCGGTCTGGCGCCTCGGCACCTCGGCGGGCGAGGAGACGGGGGCTGCGCCGGGCACGGGTGCGACGGCCACCGCGACGTCCGGCGGCGCGGCGGGCACGGCGGCGCCGGTGGACGTGCCCGGGAGCGGGCGGCCGCACGGCGCGGAGTCGGGCTCCGCGGTGCGAGCCGGCGGCCGTCTGCCGCACGGCGTCCGGCTCGGCCTCGCGGGTGCGGGTGCCGGGGTCGCGGCGCTCGGGGTCGTGTGGGCGCTGCCGCCGGTGGTGACCGGACTGCTCGGGCCGGTGGGCCGTACGACGGGTGTCTGGTCGGGCGAGCACGCCGAGCGGGTGCTGACGTCCTACCCGGCGACCGCCGCCCTGGTCCTCCTGGTGGCCGTCGCCGTCCTCGCGGCCGTCCCCCGGCTGTGGGCCCGCTGCGGGGCCGTCGCCCTCGCCTGGGCACTCCTCACCGCGCTGCCGGTCTCTCTGGACCTGTCCTACCCGGTGACGCTCTCCCTGCAGCTCCTCACCACGTCGGCCGCGCTGGTGGCGGCCGTCCGCCCCGGACTCCTGACGCGCGGCCTGCGCCCCGCGGAGGCGGCCGGTCATGCCGCACCCGCGGCCCAGGCGGCCGGGCCGACCGGTTCGGAGTCGGCGAGCGCCACCGGCGGCCCGGCGGCGCCGGTTGCCGGGCCGGGGACCCCTTGGGCGCCCTGGGCGCCGTCCCCGCTCCGGCCGGCGACGGCCGGTGTCGACGCCCGTGCCGCGATCGGCTGGTCCGCGTACGTCGGCGGGCTCGCGTCCGCGGTGAGCGCGGTCGGACTGGCGCTGGACGTGCGCGGGGCGACGTTCGCGGCCCTGGGGGTGCTGCTCGGGCTCTTCACGGGCGTCGCGGTGCTCGGTGCGGGCGCGCGCCGGGTGGTCTCCGCCGTCGCGGCGGTGCTCGCCGCGACGGGGCTGGTGATCGCGGTCGCGGCCGCGGGCGGGTTCGAGGACCACTGGACGGCGCTCACGCTGCTGCTCGTCCCGGCCGCGACGGCCGCGGTGGGCTCCCGGGCGCCGCGTCCGGTGGCCCTGGCGGTGGAGATCACGGGCGGCTCCGTGGGGCTGCTCGCCCTGGGGATCGCCGCGTCCCGGCCGGCTTTCCTGGCGCTCGCCCTTGCGCTCGGCGGAGTGATCGCGGCGGCGACGGCGGTACGGCCGGAGCGGCGGCGGTTCGCCTCGTGGACGGCGGCGGTGCTGTTCCTGCTGGCCACCTGGGTGCGCCTGGCCGTCTCGGACGTGACGACCCCGGAGGCGTACACCCTGCCGGTGACCGTCCCGGCACTCGTGGTCGGGTTCCTGCGGCGGCGCAGGGACGCGGAGGCCTCGTCGTGGACGGCGTACGGCCCGGGTCTCGCGGCGACGCTGCTGCCGAGCCTCGTGGCGGTGTGGACGGACCCGGAGTGGACGCGCCCGCTGGCCCTGGGGCTCGCGGCGCTCGCGGTGACGCTGCTCGGCGCGCGGTTCCGGCTCCAGGCCCTGCTCGTGCTCGGCGGCGCGGTGCTGGCCCTGGTCGGGCTGCACGAGCTGGCGCCGTATGTGGTGCAGGCGGTGGGCGCGCTGCCGCGCTGGCTGCCGCCGGCCCTCGCCGGGCTCCTGCTGCTCGGAGTGGGGGCCACGTACGAGCAGCGGCTGCGCGACGCCCGGCGGCTGCGGGAGCGGCTGGCGCGGATGCGGTGAGGAACGACGAAGGCCCGGAGACGGTGTTCCGTCTCCGGGCCTTCGTGCCGGGTGGTGGGCGATACTGGGATCGAACCAGTGACCCCTTCGGTGTGAACGAAGTGCTCTCCCGCTGAGCTAATCGCCCGGGCACACCCCAAACATTACCCCATGTCAGCGGGGCTCCCGAACCATTTCCGAGGTCACTCGTCGATCTTCCACGGCATGACGAAGCCGAACTTCCAGAGGTAGACACCGAGCAGGGCGGCGATGATCACCAGTCCGACGGTGGTGAGGATGATGTTCCTGCGGCGGACCTTGGGGTCGAGGGCGCGCTGGGCGGCCTCGGTGACCTTGCGCTTGGTCCAGCGGAGCACGAGCTGGGCCCACACGAACTCGGTCGCCCAGATCGCCATGCCGCCGAAGATGACCAGCCAGCCGGGCCCGGGAAGCGGCAGCATCACCACTCCGGCGCCGACCACGGCGAGTCCCACGATGAAGACGCCGACCTGCCAGCTCAGATGCAGGCCTCGGCGCGACTTGATGAACTCCGGTGCGCGGGATCCCAGTTCGGCTTCCTGGCCGTCTGCGGACTCCCCGGCGCGCTCGTCACTCTCCGCATTCATGCACTCCAACCTACCGGACCGGCGGCCCCCACCGGAATGGCGGTATTACCCAAAGTTACATGCGCCCGTACGAGCTACCTGAACGACCACAAAACCGACAGAGGGGTTTACAACGGCACCGGAGGTGGCATGTCGATTTCGCCGACGTGCGAATCCCCGAGCGCACACTGAGCGAAAGGCCCTGGCGCTTATGAACACCACGGTCAGCTGCGAGCTGCACCTGCGCCTCGTTGTGTCGAGCGAGTCCTCACTGCCTGTACCCGCGGGCCTGCGGTATGACACGGCCGATCCCTATGCCGTGCACGCCACCTTCCACACCGGAGCCGAGGAGACGGTCGAGTGGGTCTTCGCCCGCGACCTTCTCGCCGAGGGGCTGCACCGGCCCACCGGCACAGGCGACGTCCGCGTCTGGCCATCCCGTAGTCACGGCCAGGGAGTCGTCTGCATCGCGCTGAGCTCACCCGAGGGAGAAGCCCTGCTCGAGGCCCCGGCGCGGGCCCTGGAGTCGTTCCTCAAGCGGACCGACGCCGCCGTGCCACCGGGCACCGAGCACCGACACTTCGACCTCGATACCGAGCTCTCCCACATCCTGGCCGACAGCTGAGCCAGGCCGACAGCCGCACGGCGCCGTCCGACTCGGGGCGACGGCGCCGCGCGGACAGTCACACAGGCACGACATCCGGCGCTCCCACCGTGCAGCCGGCACGGTGGCGGGCGCCGTTGTCCTTTTCCGGGGCGCGCTAAAGTCAGCGCCATTCCGCGGGCGCCCGCCCGCGGCCGGCCAGGGAGCGAATCGTGCTGATCCCCCACGACACCCGGATCGCCCTCGACACCGTCGTCGATCTGATGAACACCGCCGCCCAGGGCGACCGCGCCGACGAACTCGCGGACCTCCCGGGACTGCACGCCTTCGTGCGGGCGCACAAGATCAGCGACGTGGGCGACCTCGGCGCCGACGACCTGCGGGCCGTGCGGGAGGTGCGCGAGAAGTTCGCGGCGGTCTTCTCCGCCCCCGAGGCCCGGATCGCGGCCCCGCTGATCAACCAGCTGGTGGCGGCGGCGGGCACCACCCCCCAGCTCACCGACCACGACGGCTACGACTGGCACGTCCACTACTTCGCGCCGGGTGCCTCCGTCGCGGACCACCTGGCGGCCGACTGCGGCATGGCGCTCGCGTTCATCGTCGTGGGCGGCGAGCAGGAACGGCTGCGGCGCTGCGAGGCGCCGGACTGCGGCCGGGCCTTCGTCGACCTCTCCCGCAACCGGTCGCGCCGCTACTGCGACAGCCGTACCTGCGGGAACCGGCTGCACGTGGCCGCGTACCGGGCTCGCCGCAAGGAAGCCGCGGGCTGACCGCCCCGGCCGGCGCGGAGGATCACAGCACGAAGAGATCGTGCAGGGCCGCCATCAGCAGCAGACAGCCGATCACCCCGAGGAAGATCATCAAGGGCGGCTGGGAGAGCGCGAACAGGCAGCCGCGCGGCTCGTCAGCGGGGGCTTCGGGGGAGGCGGGGAGGGGTTCCCGCGAGGTATCCAGCATCTCGGGGGGATGATGGCGCACAGCGCGCCCGTGAAATCCCGCAACACGCCCCACGGCAGGGGCCGTTCATCCCATCCCGTGGATCACGGGAACGGGAAGCGCCAGAAGTGATCAGATTCCGTGCTTCTTCAGAATCGCCTCGATGTCGCTGAAGTCGTCGCCGGGCGTCTGTCCGGCCCGCGGCTGCGCCGCGGTCACCCCGCGCGAGGGTGCCGACGCGGCCGGGGCGACGGCCTTCGGCTCCACTCCCCCGCCGGTCTGCCGGCGGCCGCCGCGGCGGCGCTCCACGGCCCGGGTCGACATGAAGAGCAGGAGGGCGAGGCCGAGCACGCCGAATCCCGCCCAGGCCACCGGGCTGAAGGCCGTGTCCACGATCCACTGGACGGCGCCCGTCATCACCAGGCCGAGCGGCACCAGGGCGTAGGCCGCGATCCGCGTCGCGGACAGGAAGCGCTTCCGGTAGGCCGCGATCGCGGCGATGCCCAGGCCCGCCACGGACACCGCGGAGCAAATGGTCTCGGCGAGCATGCGGTCCTCCAGGTCCGGGTGATACGTCCCTTCCATCCTGCACCGGCGGAACCGTCCGCGGCCATGTCCCGGGCCCTGTCTCAGGGAGATCTCCGGGTCACCCCGGCCGGATCTCCTCCTCAGGGAGTGCTCCGCCGGGTCAGGCGGGGCCGACCGGCGGGACGGCCCCGGGGCCCGGTGAGGGAGACTGCTGTCATGAGCGACTCCACCACCGCATCCGCCTCCCCCCTCGTCCTCGAGGCGTGGTTCGACCTCCAGTGCCCCGACTGCTTCACCGCCCTCGACGACGTCCGCGCGCTGCGCGAGCAGTACGGCGACCGGCTCGACGTACAGCTGCGCCACTTCCCGCTGGAGAAGCACAAGCACGCGTACGCCGCCGCGCAGGCCGCTGAGGAGGCCTTCGAGCAGGGCAAGGGCTGGCCGTACGCGGAGGCGCTGCTCGCCAGGACCGCCGAGCTGGGCGACCGGGGCGAGCCGGTCCTCCTGGAGGTCGCCGCCGAACTCGGTCTGGACTCCGAGGAGTTCGACACCGCGCTGATCGACGGCCGGCACCTGCTGACGGTGGACGCGGACGAGGCCGAAGGCAAGGCGATCAAGGTCACGGGCACGCCGACCTACGTCATCGGCGGCGAGCGCCTGGACGGCGGCAAGAGCCAGGAGGGCCTGCGACAGCGGATCGCGGAGATCGCCGACCGCCTCCTGAACGGCTGAGCACCCGGGGCCGGGCGGGGCCCCTGGGCCCTGTCCGGAAAGCCCCCTGGCTCTCCGAGCAGACGGCGCTGCTTTACGGACACGACCTGGCACCCGGGGCCGGACGGGCCCTAGCGCAGCTCCTTGGCGCTGTTGACGAGGGTCGTGCGGAAGCCCAGGGACTCGTAGAGCCGGATCGCCGGGGTGTTGCCGGCGAAGACGTGCAGCCCGAGCCGGGTGTCGCCGGTCTCCCGTGCGATCCGCTCGGCGAGCAGCATCAGCGCCCGGCCGTAACCACGGCCGCGCTGGGCCTCGTCGACCTCGATGTCGTACACGAAGGCCGCCCACGAACCCGGTTCGAGCTCGATCCGGCCGGTCCACAGGAAGCCGGCGGGCAGACCGTCCCGGACGACGACGTGGATCGCGACGCCGGGGGTGGCCAGGCCTTCGGGGAGGTAGCGGCGGTGGCTGTCCTCGGCCTTGGTGCGGGCCTGCTCCTCGGGGACGCCCCGGTCGATCCAGTTCTGCGCGAAGCCCGCCTTGGCCCGCGCCTCCCACTCCCCGTACTCGGCTTCGGTCATCGGCCGGACCTCGACGCCCTCCGGCAGCGCCGGCGGCTCGGCGGCCAGTTCCTTGACCATGTTGCGGCTGCGCTCGGTGTAGCCGAGCGAGCGGGCCATCCGCAGCGCCGCCTCGGCGTCGGCGGGCACCGATATCTGCACCTCGACGCAGCCCCAGCCCCGCAGCACCTCCTCGGAGGCGAGCGCGGCGACCGTGCCCCGCCCGCGCCGCCGGTCCGGTTCGTCGACCCGGAGCTCGTCGATCACGCCCGACGCGGCCCCGAAGCGGGGGTCGGTCGAAAGCCGGACGGCGCCGACGCGGCGGCTGTTCACGCACACGTCGTAGACCCGGGAACGGCCGCCGTCGGGCGTCTGCTGAAGCGGCTCGGCCGGCCGCAGGGTGGTGGTCATCAGAGGAGTTCTACCCACCCCGGAGCCGTCCGTCATCCGGTTTTGCGCGGGCGTTCGGCGACGCCCGCGCCGCCGGGCCTACGCGAGGCGCGGGTCCCGGTCCCGTGCGGCGCGCTCGTCGAAGATCCGCATCGCCTTGGCGGTGACCGGACCGGGCGCGGGCGTCAGTTCCCGCCCGTCGACCCGGTGCACGCCCTGGACGTCGCGCAGGGTCGAGGTCAGGAAGATCTCCTCGGCGCTCTCCAGGACGTCCAGCGGCAGATCGGCCTCCTCCGCGCCGGTCCACTCCACGGCGAGGGCGCGGGTGATGCCCGCGAGGCAGCCGGAGGAGACGGGCGGGGTGAGGATCCGGCCGTCGACCACGACGAAGACGTTGGAGCCGGTGCCCTCGCACAGCCGCCCCACGGTGTTGGCGAAGAGCGCCTCGGTGGCGTCCTGCTCGCGCGCCCTGGCGAGGGCGACGACGTTCTCGGCGTACGAGGTGGTCTTGAGCCCGGTCAGGGCGCCGCGCTCGTTGCGCGTCCACGGCACCGTGATCACCGCGGTGGAGTCGGCGCGGCGGCTCGTCTCCCCGAGGGCCACGACGAGGCCGGCGCCGGAGTCGCCGCGCTCCGAACCGAGCGGGGAGACCCCGCCGGTGTACGTGATGCGGAGCCGGCCGAGTTCCATCGGGTTGGCGTCGATGACGGCCGCGACGGCGTGGCGGACCTCGTCGAGGTCCGGGTCGGGCAGGCCGAGACCACGGGCGGAGCGGCCGAGGCGCTCCAGGTGGAGGGTGAGAGCAAACGTTTCGCCACGCTCGGTCTTGACCGTCTCGAAGATGCCGTCGCCGACGGTCAGCCCGTGGTCCAGTACGGAGACCCGGGCGTCCTCCTCGTCGTGCAGCCCGCCGTTGACCCACAGTTTCATCGAGAAACGACCTTTCCACTCGCCTCACGGGCGTCCGCCTCGTAGGCGCCCGACGCTATCGCGACCAGCCGGGCCGCCTTCAGCTCGGTCTCCTCCCACTCGCGCTCCGGGTCGGACCCCCAGGTGATCCCGGCGCCGGTGCCGAAGCGGAGCACGCCCTCGGGGCGGTCGATCCAGAAGGTGCGTATGCCGACGGCCAGCTGCGCGGTGCCCGCGTCGGCGTCGACCCAGCCGAGGCCTCCGCAGTACGGGCCCCGGGGCGCGGTCTCCAGCGCCTCGATGATCCGCAGGGCGCTGGACTTGGGCGCCCCGGTGACGGAGCCGGGCGGGAAGGTCGCGTCGAGCAGTTCGGGCCAGCCGGCGTCCTCGCGCAGGATGCCGGTGACGGTGGAGACGAGGTGGACGAGGCCGGGGTGCTCCTCCAGCGCGCAGAGCGCGGGGACGGCGACGGAGCCGGTCTCGCTGACGCGCCCCAGGTCGTTGCGGACCAGGTCGACGATCATGACGTTCTCGGCGTGGTCCTTGGGGAGCAGGTCGGCGGCGGTCCGTCCGGTTCCCTTGATGGGTCCGGAGGAGATCAGGGCCCCCTCCTGGCGGAGGTAGAGCTCGGGGGACGCGGTCGCGATCTCCACGCCGTGGGCGGGCAGCCGGATCGTTCCGGCGTAGGGCGCGGGGTTGCCCCGGGCGAGCAGCGCCGTGAGGGCGTCCACGTCCGCGGCGGCCGGGTCCGGCAGCGGAGCGGTCAGGACGCGGCAGAGGTTCGCCTGGTAGACCTCGCCGCGCGCGATGTGCTCGCGCACCCGGCGGACGCCCGCGATGTACGCGGCGCGGTCGAGCGAGGACTTCCAGTCACCGGCTGCGGGACCGCGCCAGGCGCCCGGGACCGGCGCGGGCACCTGTTCGCGCCGCACGTCTCCGAAGCGGGCGCAGGTGAGGCGCCCTTCGAAGTCCGCGCAGACGGCCCAGAAGCCGGCGGAGTCCAGGGCCTCGGGGTCGTGGGTGACGTCCCGGAGATCGGTCGCGACGAGGCCGCCGAAGCGGGCCAGAGGAGCAAGGTCGTGCACGCATCGAGTCTAGGTCCGCCGACGGCCCGGCACCGGGTCGCGCTCCGCGGGGGCTCCGCGCCACTCCGGGAACACGGCGAGTGAACGCCACGGGAACCCTCCGGGGTGCCCGGCCGGCCGGGCCGGTCGCCCCGCAGGTCAGCACGCTGCGGAAACGCGTTTTTGTACTGGCCCAGGAATCCGCTAGAGTTCAACACGTCGCCGGGACGCGCAAGCGGAACGGAAACGACAAGCGGACGTGGCTCAGTTGGTAGAGCATCACCTTGCCAAGGTGAGGGTCGCGAGTTCGAATCTCGTCGTCCGCTCGATGTGGGGGATCTTCCCGAACCCCCGTATTCACTCCTGGTGGAGTGGCCGAGAGGCGAGGCAACGGCCTGCAAAGCCGTCTACACGGGTTCAAATCCCGTCTCCACCTCCAAGGACGATTAGCTCAGCGGGAGAGCGCTTCCCTGACACGGAAGAGGTCACTGGTTCAATCCCAGTATCGTCCACTGGATCTTCGGATCCCGGATCTTCGGATCCCCCGCGCGATTAGCTCAGCGGGAGAGCGCTTCCCTGACACGGAAGAGGTCACTGGTTCAATCCCAGTATCGCGCACGCAGTACCGACACCTTCGGGTGTGCCCGCGCGATTAGCTCAGCGGGAGAGCGCTTCCCTGACACGGAAGAGGTCACTGGTTCAATCCCAGTATCGCGCACCATACGAAGCCCCCGGCCGCATCGCGGCGGGGGCTTCTTCGTATCGATCGGCAGGTGAACGGCGGTCGGCGCCCGTGGGCGCCGACCCGTTCCGTCCGGAGGGGATCAGGAGGAGAAGAGCATCCGCCCGAAGCCGCGCTGGCGGTAGTGACCGCCGCCGTGGTGACCGCCGTGGTGCGGGGCACCCCAGGCCGGGGCGGCGGGCTGCGCCGGGTAGGCCGGCGGAGCGGGCGGGGCCTGCTGGGCCCACTGGGACTCCAGGCGGGTCAGGGCCTCCAGCTCGCCGAAGTCCAGGAATATGCCGCGGCAGCCGCTGCACTGCTCGATCTGGACGCCGTTGCGGTTGTACGTGTGCATGGCCGCATGGCACTTGGGACACTGCATGCTCGGCTCAACTCCCTGACATCGCCGTTCGAATGGTGGCCTTACCTTACGTGGACGCCGAACCGGCCGAGTCGGTTCGATGTCCGGCGATACGCGCACAAGTGTCGATCATCACGACTTCCACCTCGTCCAGCTCCCGTCGGCCCGCCGTCGCCTTGGCCACGGCCAGCGCGGCCGTCTGGACCGTCAGGGCCCGCGCCGGCACGTCGAGTCGCACCCACGGGTCGGCCCCCACCGCGGGACCTGCCGCCTCCTGGTACGCGCCGAGGAACCGCGACCACACCTCCGGGGGCAGGATGCCCGCCGCGAACCACGCGGCGGGCCGGGCCAGATCCCACGCCGGGTCGCCGAGACCGACGTCGTCGATGTCGATCAGCCGCCACCGCCCCGGCGCCCGGTCCGCCGCGGTGCCGCCGTCGCGGACCAGCTGACCGAGGTGGAAATCGCCGTGGCAGAGGGTGCGGACGGCCTCCGCCGTACCGCCCTGACCGGTATCGGGACCGCCGTCGCGGTCGGGGAGGGTGCGCCAGGCGCCGAGCACGGTGGCGGTCGCCGGGTGGCCCGGCGCCGCGCGGACCATCCGGTCCACGGCCAGCCGCACCTTCACGCGGGCCCGCATCTCCGGGAGGCCCGCCGCCGACCCGCCCGGCGGCGGGGTCCGGTGGAGCGCGGCGAGCAGTCGGGCCGCCTCCTCCCAGGGGGCGGCGTCCGGGTCCTCCGGGTCGACGGGAGACCCGTACGGCCAGACCGTGACGGGGCGGCCGTCGAACCCGTCCTGCGCGTCGAGGCCCGCGTCCGCGAACGGGAGCGGCGGCAGGAAGACGCCGGCGACGTCCCCGTGCCCGGCGAGCGCGAGCCGCGCCCGGTGCGCCTCCGGATCGGTGTCGGGAGCATGCGCCTTGACGACGAGCGCCCCGTGCCGCACGACGGTCCCGTCGTCCCGGTCGGCGAGCACCCCCACGACTCCGCTCGCGCAGCGGCAGGCCGCACCGGCCCCATGGGCGGCGTCCCGCGCGACGGCGGCGAGCCGGTCGAGCGGGTCGTGCGGGGCGGGCGGGGCGGGCGACCTCGGCGAAGGCAGGGTGGGCGCGGGTGGGGTCTGCGCGGGTGGGGTCGGGGCGGTGGAGTCCACGCGGGGAGCGTACGTCGTGGGGGCCCGGTCCCACTCCCCCGGCCGCCCCCGAAGGCGAGGAGGACCGGAGGGGAAAGCGCGAGGGCCGGTCGGCTCCCCAGGCGAGGAGGACCGGAGGGGAAAAGCGCGAGGGCCGGTCAGCTCCCCAGCTGACCGGCCCCACGCTGCCGTCCGCCGCACCCCCGTCCCCACGGGGCTGATGGCCGGATGTCCCGACCCGGGCCGCTCTCCCGGGTCCGGGGCGCCGCTCAGCGCCCCAGCATCACGCCCACGGACGACGCCTGTGTGACCACCGCGTCCCAGCCGCCGAAGACGACTACGAGCAGGGCCGCGAGAGGGAGGACCATGGCGGTGGCCACCAGGGGGTGGCGCTGGCTCGAAGGCCGGGTGCTCGTCCGCGGTGCCGTGAAAGCCATGGGTCCTCTCCTGTCATGTCTGGCGCGGCGGGTGCGTGACCTCGGGGGACGAGTGCTGCACCCGCCGCTTGAGTTCAAGACTAGGGAGCGGGGAGCGCCGGGACGTCATGCCCGCGTACCGACTTGCGGGCCTCCCGGAGGATGACGCCCGCCCGTGCGGCGTACTCCCCTGGGTGGAGACGGGGGCTCCGATCACGGGGTCTTCCCGGAGGGGTCGGGGTGGCGGCGTGACTTCGCTCACTTCGCGGGGTGCGGGGTGCGGACCGCGGCGGGCCGGGGCGCCGGGCGGGCCGCGGGGCCGTCGCCCCGTCTTCGCGACGCTGCGTCAAGTGGGTTCCGGGCAAAGGTGGTTGGAAAGTGCCGCCGTCCCGTGCGGACCCGCGGGGTTCCCGTCAGCACTGACAATCGATCCCGGCGGAGGGCGCGGCCTATGAGCGCGTGCGGGCGCCACTACGTAAGCTGTGCCACGTCGAACGGACGAGGGGACGGACATGGCGATGATGCGGCTCCGGCGCGAGGATCCGCGGATCGTCGGGTCGTTCCGGCTCCACCGCAGGCTGGGGGCCGGCGGGATGGGCGTCGTGTACCTGGGGTCCGACCGGCGCGGCCAGCGGGTGGCGCTGAAGGTGATCCGGCCGGATCTGGCCGAGGACCAGGAGTTCCGGTCGCGGTTCGCCCGTGAGGTGTCGGCCGCCCGGCGGATCCGCGGCGGTTGTACGGCCCGGCTCGTGGCCGCCGACCTGGAGGCCGAGCGCCCCTGGTTCGCGACCCAGTACGTGCCCGGTCCCTCGCTGCACGACCGGGTCGCCGAGGAGGGCGGGCTCCGCGCCGCCGACGTCGCCTCGATCGGGGCCGCGCTCTCGGAGGGCCTGGTCGCCGTCCACGAGGCCGGGGTGGTGCACCGCGACCTGAAGCCGTCGAACATCCTGCTCTCCCCCAAGGGCCCCCGCATCATCGACTTCGGCATCGCGTGGGCCACCGGGGCGAGCACCCTGACCCACGTGGGCACGGCGGTCGGATCGCCCGGCTTCCTCGCCCCCGAGCAGGTGCGCGGCGCGGCGGTCACCCCGGCGACCGACGTGTTCTCGCTCGGTGCCACCCTCGCGTACGCGGCGATGGCGGACTCGCCCTTCGGACACGGCAGTTCCGAGGTCATGCTGTACCGGGTGGTGCACGAGGAGCCCCAGCTGCACGGGGTGCCGGACGCGCTGGCGCCGCTGATCCGGGCCTGTCTGGCGAAGGACCCCGAGGACCGGCCCAGCACGCTCCAGCTGTCGATGCGGCTCAAGGAGATCGCGGCGCGCGAGGCGCAGGGGCTGCCTGTCTCACGGCCGCCCGCGCAGCGGGAGCGCATCGAGGAGCGGAGCCCCGCCCGGCCGACGGAGCGGTACACCGAGCGGGACACGCGCGGTCGCGACGCCGAGCGCGGCACGGACCGCGACCGGGGTGCGGACCGTGACCGGACGGCCGGGCGTGGCCCGGGACCGTCGTCTCGGCCGTCCGGGGGCTCGCGGACCGGTGGCTCGCGCCCCCAGTCGCGGACCGGCACCAGGCCCGGCGCCCGCTCGACGTCCACCGGCCGCCGGCCGGCCAACCCTCGGCTGCTGCGCCAGCGGCTGTTCGTCTTCGTGGTCGTGACCCTGGTCGTGGCCCTGGGGATCGCCGCGGCCCAGGCCCTGCAGGGCTGACGAGAGACCCGGCTGCTCAGGACTCCGGGCGGCCGGTGGCCACCGCGTAGAAGGCGACCGCGGCGGCGGCTCCCACGTTCAGGGAGTCGACGCCGTGGGCCATGGGGATGCGGACCCATTCGTCGGCGGCGCGCAGCGCCTGCGTGGAGAGGCCGTCGCCCTCCGCGCCGAGCATCAGGGCCACCCGGTCCAGCTTGTGCGGGGCGGCCTCGTCGATGGAGGTCGCCTTCTCGGCCGGGGTGAGGGCGAGGAGCTTGAACCCGGCCTCCCGTACGGCCTCCAGACCGCGGGGCCAGGTGTCGAGGCGGGCGTACGGGACGGAGAAGACCGCACCCATGGAGACCTTCACCGAGCGCCGGTAGAGCGGGTCCGCGCAGTCCGGGGAGAGCAGGACGGCGTCCATGCCGAGGGCGGCGGCGCTGCGGAAGATGGCGCCGATGTTGGTGTGGTCGTTGACCGACTCCATGACGACCACGCGCCGGGCGCCGACGAGCAGTTCGGCGGCGTCCGGGAGCGGCTTGCGCTGCATGGAGGCGAGCGCGCCGCGGTGCACGTGGTAGCCGGTGACGCGTTCCGCGAGGTCCGGCTGGATCGCGTACACCGGCGCCGGGACCTCGTCGATGACGTCCCGCATGACGTCGACCCACTTGGCGGAGAGCAGCATCGACCGCATCTCGTACCCCGCCTGCCTGGCGCGGCGGATGACCTTCTCGCCCTCCGCGATGAACAGGCCCTCGGCCGGCTCGCGTCTGCGCCGGAGCTCGACGTCGGTCAGGCCGGTGTAGTCGCGCAGGCGCGGGTCGTCGGGGTCGTCGATCGTGATGAGTTCGGCCACGAGGTGATACTGCCTTGTCCGGGGTGTGGTGCCAATGTGTCGAGGGGCTCGGTTACCCCTGGTTACGCCGTGCGGGCGCTCCCGCGGTCACTTCACCAGCTTGTCGGGACCCTCGGTGACGACCTCGCCGATGACGATGACGGCCGGCGGACGGACCTCCTCCGCCTTGACGGTCTCGGCGACCGTCGCGAGCGTGGCGTCCACCCGGCGCTGGGTCGCCGTGGTGCCCTCCTGGACCAGGGCCAGCGGGGTGTCGGGGCTCTTGCCGTGCGCGATCAGCGCCTCGGCGATCTTCCCGATCTTGTCGACGCCCATGAGGATGACGAGGGTGCCGGTGAGCTTCGCGAGCGAGGCCCAGTCGACGAGCGAGCGCGGGTCGTCGGGAGCGACGTGGCCGCTGACCACCGTGAACTCGTGCGCCACGCCCCGGTGGGTGACCGGGATGCCGGCCGCGCCGGGGACCGAGATGGAGCTGGAGATGCCCGGGACGACCGTGCAGGAGATGCCCTCGACGGCGAGGGCCTGCGCCTCCTCCATGCCCCGGCCGAAGACGAACGGGTCGCCGCCCTTGAGGCGGACGACGGACTTGCCGGCCTTCGCGTGCTCGATGAGCGCGTTGTTGATGGCCTCCTGGGCCATGAACCGGCCGTACGGGATCTTCGCCGCGTCGATCACCTCGACGTGCGGGGGCAGTTCGTCGAGGAGGTCGCGGGGGCCGAGCCGGTCGGCGATGACCACGTCGGCCTCGGCGAGCAGCCGGCGGCCGCGCACCGTGATGAGGTCCGGGTCGCCGGGGCCGCCGCCGACGAGCGCGACGAACGGGGCCCGGGTGCGGTGCACGGGTGCGGCGATCGAACCGTCCCGGAGGCCCTCGACGATCGCGTCGCGCACGGAGGCGGAACGCCGGGGGTCGTGGCCGGTGAGCACGGCGACGGTGACGCCCGCGTCGCGGCCGGTGGCCGGGGTCCAGGCGGTGGCCGCCTCGGCGTCGTCGGCGCGCACGCACCAGGTGCGGGTCCGCTCGGCCTCGGCCGAGGCCGCGGCGTTGGCGGTCGCGTCGGTGGTGGCCACCAGCACGTACCAGGTGTCGGCGAGGTCGCCGTCCTCGTAGCGTCGCTTGATCCAAGTGATCTCGCCGGTTTCCGCCATCACGTCCACGGACGGGGTCGCCGACGGGGAGATGAGCGTGATGTCGGCGCCCGCCGCGATCAGCGCGGGGAGGCGGCGCTGGGCGACCTGGCCGCCACCGAGGACGACGACGCGGCGGCCTGCGAGGCGCAGTCCGACGGGGTAGGCGGGGTGCTCGGCGGTTTCGGCCATGGGTGAGCGGCTCCTCGGAGAGCGTGGCGGTGCGGGCGAGGGGGCCGCTGCGGCGATGAAGCGGCTCGTGCACAGTCACGATATCTGTGACCTGGGGTTTGCAAGGTGTGACGGATGTCCCGCCGGCGGTCCCGGACGTGGGCGCCGCTCCGGGACCACGTCCGGGACCGCGTGATCTACGGCGCCTGTCGGCTCTCGGAACGCAGAGGCGCGGCATGCGCGCCACAGATCACGCTTTGCGTCCCGAACGCGGTCCCCGCGCGCCTCCCACTCGCCTGAGTGGGTGGGAGACGCGCCGGACCGTGCTACTTCTCGGTGACGCCCGCCGAGTCGAACGTGGCGACCTCGTGCATCGCGCGGGCCGCGCTCTGCACCAGGGGGAGGGCCAGGAGCGCTCCGGTGCCCTCGCCGAGGCGGAGGTCGAGGTCGACCAGGGGGCGGAGGCCCAGCTTGTTGAGGGCTGCCACGTGGCCGGGCTCGGCGCTGCGGTGGCCGGCGATGCAGGCCGCGAGCGACTCGGGCGCGATGGCCCGGGCCACGAGCGCGGCCGCGCCGGTGGAGACGCCGTCCAGGATGACCGGGGTGCGCAGCGAGGCGGCGCCCAGGATCAGGCCGACGAGGGCCGCGTGCTCCAGGCCGCCGATCGCCGAGAGGACGCCGATGGGGTCCGCCGGGTCCGGCTTGTGCAGGTCGAGGGCGCGGCGCACCACGTCGACCTTGCGGGCGTGCGTCTCGTCGTTGATGCCGGTGCCGCGGCCGGTGACCTCGGCGGCGTCGACGCCGGTGTAGACCGAGATGAGCGCGGCGGACGCGGTGGTGTTCGCGATGCCCATCTCGCCGGTGAGGATCGCCTTGTTGCCCGCCGCGACCAGGTCGCGGGCGGTCTCGATGCCGACCTCGATCGCGGCCAGCACCTCCTCGCGGGTCATCGCGAGACCGGTGGTGAAGTCGCCGGTGCCCGGGCGGACCTTGCGGGGCAGCAGTCCGGGGGTCGCCGGGAGTTCGGAGGCCACGCCGACGTCGATGACGCAGACCTCGGCGCCGACCTGGTTCGCGAAGGCGTTGCAGACCGCTCCCCCACCGAGGAAGTTGGCGACCATCTGGCCGGTCACCTCCTGCGGCCAGGGGGTGACTCCCTGGGCGTGGACGCCGTGGTCGCCGGCGAAGATCGCGACGGCGGCGGGCTCCGGGATCGGCGGCGGGCAGACCCGGGAGAGTCCGGAGAGCTGGGCGGAGATGATCTCCAGCATGCCGAGCGCGCCGGCCGGCTTGGTCATCCGCTTCTGCCGCTCCCAGGCCTCGCCGAGCGCCTTGGCGTCCAGCGGGCGGATGTTGGCGACGGTCTCCTGGAGCAGGTCGTGCGGCTCCTCGCCGGGCAGGGCGCGGCGGCCGTACGTCTCCTCGTGGACGACCCAGGCCAGCGGGCGGCGCTTGGACCAGCCCGCCTGGGCCAGCTCGGGCTCGTCCGGGAACTCGTCGACGTATCCCACGCAGAGGTACGCGACGACTTCGAGGTGCTCGGGGAGGCCGAGGGCACGGACCATCTCGCGCTCGTCGAAGAAGCTGACCCAGCCGACGCCGAGGCCTTCGGCGCGGGCGGCGAGCCAGAGGTTCTCGACGGCGAGCGCCGAGGAGTACGGGGCCATCTGCGGCTGCGTGTAGCGGCCGAGGGTGTGGCGGCCGCCCCGGGTGGGGTCGGCGGTCACGACGATGTTGACCGGGGTGTCGAGGATGGCCTCGATCTTCAGTTCCTTGAACTGCTTCGCCCGGGCCTTCGGCAGCGACTTGGCGTAGGCCTCGCGCTGACGCTGGGCCAGTTCGTGCATCGTCTGCCGGGTCTCCGCGGAGCGGATGACGACGAAGTCCCAGGGCTGCGAGTGGCCGACGCTGGGCGCCGTGTGGGCGGCCTCCAGGACGCGGAGCAGCACCTCGTGCGGGATCGGGTCGGAACGGAAGCCGTTGCGGATGTCGCGGCGCTCACGCATGACGCGCAGGACGGCCTCGCGCTCGGCGTCGGCGTAGCCGGGGGCGGGGGCGCCCGGCGCCTCCTCGGCGGCGGGGTCCGCGTCCTCGTCGGCGACGGCGACGGCGACGGCCTCGGGGTCGGCGACCGCGACCGCTTCGGGGTTCACGGGGGCGTCGAGGGCCTCAGGGGCCTCAGGGGCTTCCGCCGGGGCTGCGACGGTCTGGTCCGCTTCCGCGGCCACAGCCACGGCCTCGACCTCGGCCGGCTCGGCGACCTCGGCCTCCGGAAGCTCGGTGACCTCGGCCGGCGCCGCCTCGTCGACGGGCGCGGCGGGCTGCTCGGCGACCGCGGCCGTCTCGGGGGCGGCCTCCGGCTCCGGGGCCTGCTCGGGAAGGATCTCCGGCGCGGTCTCGGCGACGGCGGGGGTCTCGTCGGCGACCGCTTCGGCGGCGGCCTCCTCCGGAGCCTGCTCCGCCGGGGCCTCCGCCGCGGCGACGGCTTCGGCGGTGGGCTCCGTGACGGACTCGGCGACGGCCTCGGTCGGCTGCTCCGGGACGGCGACGGGCTCGGGCTGCGCCTCCGGCGCCTGCTCGGCCTCCGGCGCGGGGGTGCCTGCCTCGGGCTCGACGGCGTCCACCGGCGCGGGGGCGGGAGCCTCGGCGACGGGCTCGCCCTCGCGCGGCGCGGGCACGGTGGCCTGGGCGTCGACGACGGCCACGGGGGCCTCGTCCGGGGTCTCCGCGACGGCCTCGGGGGCGGGTTCCACGACGGCCTCGGGAGCGGGCTCCACGACGACGGGCGCGGGGACCTCGGCCTGCTCGGCCGCCGGGGACGGCTCCTGCGCCTCCGCGACCGCCTCGACGACCGCCTCCGCGACCGTCTCCACGACCGCCTCGGGTGCCGGGACCGGGGCCAGGTGCGGGGCCGTCGGAACGGTGCCCTCGACCTGCACGAACTGGCCCGTCGGCGGGACGACCGTTTCTGCGGGGAAGGCGGCCGGGGGCGCCGCGGCCTCCTGCGGCTGCGCGGCCCACGGCTCGGCGCCCTGCGGGGCCAGCTGCTGGTCCTGCGGGATGTCGAAGTACTCGGGGCCGGTGGTGGGCGGTCCCGGGTTCCGTACGGGGACGGGCGCGGGCTCGGTGGCCACGACCGGGACGGCCTGCGGGGCCGGGGCGGGCGCGGCGGCCGGGCCGCGGTCGGCCAGCGAGAGCACCACGCCGCCGGTCGCGTCGGGCACGGGCGGGCCCATGTGCAGCGGGCGGCGGGCGGGCGGCGGGGCCGGGGCGGTGCCGGGCGGCGGCATGCGGACGCCGCCGAGGTCGACGGAGCCGGTGTCGCGGCCCGCGGCCTCGTGCGCGCCGGTGTCGAGGATGCCGGGCTCGTAGCCGTGGTCGGTGACGACCTGCTCGTACGGCGCGGCGGGGACGCCGTGCGCCGGGGTGCCCGCGGCGTGGCCGAGCGGCACGCCCTGCGGCGGGGTCTGGCCCTGCGGGGCGGTCAGCACGTCGGCGAGGGCGACCGAGTCGGGGAGCGGGCCCGTGAGCGGGTCCGGCAGGGGGCCGGTGAGCGGGTCGCCCAGCGGGGCGGCCGGCTGCGGCACGCCCTGGTGCGGCGCCGCCTGGTTCGGGACCACGGGGACCGCCTGCGCCGGGGCCGGCACGGCGACCGGCGGCGCGGGCACGAAGCCCGGCGGGTGCTCGCTCCAGGCGCCCTGGGCGCCCGGCATCAGCAGTACGTCGTCGTCCTCGGTGGTGTGCTCGGAGGGGTCCAGGAAGGTGTACGCGCCCGGTGCGGGGATGCCCGGCTGCTCGACCATGCCTGCGTTCTCCGGCAGTCCCTCGCCCGGGACCTGGCCGGTGTCCGTCATGCGTACCCCTCGCCCATCGGTTGTGCTCCTTCAGACCTGCGCCCGTCGAGAACAACGAGCGCGCGCGCCGCGCGGCACGAAGGACACGCGGACACCCACTCATTGTCGCGGTCCTCTGCCATCGTGGCAGGAAGATCCGCCACGGTGCGCTGTGGACTGCGCCACGTCGCGCGGTCCCCCCTTGCCCCGCAGCACATCAGTGGCACAAAGCAGCCACCAATTCAGGACATTGACGCACAGAGTGTCGAACGTCCAGGCGCGGTACAACAATCGGCCAGCCTACCCTGCCCCGGGCGGGCGGCCGGGTCACGGGTGGGATCGCCCGACGTGGCTAGGGCGAGCCGGGTCTGCGGCCGGACAGGAGGAACACGACCGAACGCTCGCGTTCCGACCAGTCGGAGGGGTCGAGGCCGACGGTCTGGAGGAGGAGGCTCTCGACGGCGTAGCCGCCGTCGGCGAGGGCGGCGCCGACGGCCTCGGCCTCGTCGCGGGTGGAGGCGTGGGCGACGATCCGTTCCGGGCGCCGGTCGGCGCAGGCCGTGACGACGGGGACACCGCCTCCGGCGACCCGTACGACATCGGGTTCGGGCAGGCTCTCGAGGACGTGCGGGGCACGGCCGCGGACGGCCTGGAGGAGGACGCCGTGGCGGCGGGCGGCCGCCTCGGTGCGGGCGCAGGCGTCCGGGTCGGTGTCCACGGCGATGACGGCGGCGCCGAAGCGGGCCGCCTCGACGGCGAAGGCGCCGCCCGCGCAGCCGATGTCCCAGACGAGGTCGCCGACGCGGGGGCCGAGCCGGGCCAGTTGCGCGGCGCGCAGGGCGGGGTCCTCGCCCGCCGTGGTGCGCGCCCCGCCGGGTGCGGCGGCGTCGGGGGCCGGGCCGGCCGCGGGGCTCGCGGGCCCGTACCCCTGGGGGGCGTACTCCTCGATGGGCAGCCCCCAGCCTCGTACGGGCCGGGCGGCCGGGTCCTGGCCCGTCAGCCAGGCGCCGCCGGGAGGGACGGCGCCGGTGCCGCCGCCGATGACGAGGACGACGTTGGGGTCGCGCCACACGTGGTCGGCGGCCTTGTCGGAGGTGAGGACGGAAACCTGTTCGCGGTCGGTGCCGAGCTCCTCGCAGACGACGAAGGTGCGGTGGACGCCGTCGAGGAGGAGGGCGAGTTCGGCCGGTCCCGCGCCGGGCGAGGTGAGGACGGCGACCTTGGGGTGGGCGCGGCAGACGTTCACGGCGCGCCGCAGGGTGCGCTGGTGGGCGACGACGACGCGGGCGTCCTCCCAGGGCATGCCGGCCCGCGCGAAGGCGGCGGCGACGGCGGAGACGGCGGGGACGACCTCGATCTCCAGGCCGTACTCGGGGGCGCGCAGGGTGCGGACCACGCCGAAGAAGCCGGGGTCGCCGTCGGCGAGGACGACGGCGGTGCCGCGGTGTCCCGCGATGCGGCGGGCGGCGAGGTCGACGCTGCCGAGGCGGATGCGTTCGGCGTCGGGCGGGACCTCGGGCAGCGCCAGGTGGTGGGCGGCGCCGGCCACGAGGGTGGCGGCGGAGAGAGCGGACCGGGCCGCCGCGGTGAGGGGCGACCCGTCCCAGCCGATCACCGTGACGCGGTCCGCCATCGTCGTCGCTCTCCTGTGGTGTCGTCGCAGGTCGGGGGCGTGCCGAGCGTACCCCGGGATCGCCCCGGGGGCTCAGTTCCAGTCGGTGTACGAGGAGTACCCGGCCTCGGCCATCTGGTCGGCGACGCCGTCGAGGTCCTCGGGGAGGAGGCCCCAGACGATGAAGTCGGTGCGCAGGTCGGTCCAGCTGCCGTCCTCGGTGCGGGTGCGGGCTATGCAGGCGTTGCGCAGGACGCCCTCGCTGATGCAGCCGATCTTCTGGGCGACCTGCTGGGAGGCGGTGTTGTCGGCCGCGGTGCGCAGCTCGATCCGTTCGAACCCCTGGTCGCCGAAGAGCCACTGGGCGGTGGCGAGCGCGGCTTCGGAGGCGTATCCCTCGCCGCGGGCCCAGGGGCCGATGATGTAGGACATCTCGGTGGAGCGGACCCGCCAGTTCGTGCTGCCCAGCTGGACGACTCCCACCAGACGCTGGGTCAGGAACTCGGTGACGGCGAGGTCGAGGCCCCGGCCGGCGGCGCGTTCGGCGGGGGCGTACTCGGCGATCCAGTGGCGCGCGGCGGCCTCGGTGAAGGGCTGGGGCACGGCCGTCCAGGCGGCGACCATCTCGTCGTTCATCATCTCGGCGAGGGCGGGGGCGTCCGCCTCCTCGAGCGCGCGCAGCACCAACCGGTCCGTGTTGATGGAGATGTCCGGAAAGGTGGTAGTCATGCGCAGCTCCATGCCGTGGACCGTCCGAATCGACCGTGAACGCACAGCATGCAGCATGCGACCGTCGGTGCGCATGGCCGGGTGGGGTGTCGGGAGGGGGCATGGCGAAGGCCCCGCGCACCGGACGGGATGCGGGGGCCTTCTGCACAAGGACTGTACGGGGGACCGGGCCTGACGGCCCCTCGGACGGCGGGCCCGGGCGCGGACCTTACTTGACGGCGCCGAAGGCCGGGATGACCGAGCCCTTGTAGGTGTCCTCGATGTACTTCTTCACCTCGGGCGAGTTGAGGAGCTCGGCGAGCTTCTGCACGCGGGCGTCCTTCTCGTTGCCCTCCTTGACGGCGAGGAAGTTGGCGTACGGGTTGCCGTCGGCCTTCTCCAGGACGAGGGCGTCCTTCGCCGGCTGGAGCTTGGCCTCGATGGCGTAGTTGCCGTTGATGACGGCGGCGTCCACGTCGTTCAGGGCGCGGGGCACGGTGGCGGCCTCCAGTTCCTTGAACTCCAGGCCCTTCTTGTCGGTGATGTCGGAGAGCTTGGCGTTGGTGCCGACGCCCGGCTTGACGGTGATCAGGCCGTTCTCGGCGAGCAGCTGGAGCGCGCGGCCGCCGTTGGTGGTGTCGTTCGGCACGGCGATGGTCTGGCCGGGCTTGATGTCCTTCACCGACTTGAGGCTCTTGGAGTAGAGGCCCAGCGGCTCCAGGTGGACGTTGACCACCGGGACGATGTGGGTGTTGTTCTTCTTGTTGAAGTCGTCGAGGTACGGCTTGTGCTGGAAGAAGTTGGCGTCGACCTGGCCGGACTCGGTGGCGGTGTTCGGCAGGACGTAGTCCGTGAACTCCTTCACCTCCAGCTTCAGGCCGGCCTTCGCGGCCAGGTTGTCCTTGACGTAGTCGAGGATGTCGGCGTGCGGCGTCGGGGACGCCGCGACGACGAGCGGCTTGTCGGCGGCGCCGGCCGAGTCCTTGGCGGAGGACGGGTCCGAGGAGGTGCCGCAGGCGGTGAGGCCGAGGGCGAGGGCGGCGGTGGCGGCGATACCGGCGGTGAGCTTGATGTTCTTACGCACGAAGAGTGCCTCTTTCCGGTGGTGCGGTGGACGCCTGGACAACAAGTCCGGGCTTGTTTCTTCGAAGGACGAAGTCTGGGTGGCCGGGGAGCCGTTACGCGGTGCGGCCCCGGCGGGCGAGGAGTCGGACGACTCCGTCGCCGATGAGCTGGACGACGGTCACGATCAGGACCAGGACGACGACGGTGACCAGCATGAAAGTGGTGTCGAAGCGCTGGTACCCGTAGGTGACCGCCTTGGAGCCGAGGCCTTCGCCGCCGACGGCGCCGGCCATCGCCGAGTAGCCGATGAGGACGATCACGGTGGTGGTGACGCCCGAGATCAGCGAGGGCAGGGCCTGCGGGAGCAGCACCTTGCGGACGATGGTGGGGATGCCGCCGCCCATGGCCTGGACTGCCTCGACGAGCCCGTGGTCGACCTCGCGGATGGAGGTCTCGACGAGGCGGGCGAAGAAGGGGATGGCGCCGATGGCGAGCGGCACGATCATCGCGGTCGGGCCGATGAAGGTGCCGACGACGAAGGTGGTGAAGGGGATCAGGGCGATCAGCAGGATGATGAAGGGCAGCGAACGCCCGATGTTCACGATCGCACCGACGACCTTGTTCACCGGCCGGTTCTGCAGCAGTCCGCCCTTGTCCGTGAGGACGAGGAGGATGCCGAGCGGCAGGCCGCCGAGCACGGTGACGACGGTGGCCCACAGGACCATGTAGAGCGTGTCGACGGTGCCCTGTTCGAGGAGGGGCTGCATCTCCGACCAGGTCACTTGGCACCTTCCTTGACCAGTACGGGCACGGTGCCCGGCTGCTGTGCGTCCTCTTCGACGAGCTCGACCTGGAGGCCCTGCTCGCGCAGGAAGCCGACCGGGACGACGTTGTCCTCGTACCGTCCGGGGAGCTCGATCCGCATCCGGCCGATCTGCTTGCCGCCGACGGTGTCCATCGCCGCCCCGAGGATCGAGATGTCGATGTTGTACGTGCGGGAGAGCTGGGAGATGACCGGCTGGGTCGCGGCCTCGCCGTGGAAGGTGACGTCGACGACGGTGCGGTCGGGGCCGGTGGCGGCACCGCCGACCGGGAAGAGCTCGGCGGCCAGCTGGGAGCCGGGGGTGGCGAGCAGTTCGCCGACGGTGCCGGACTCGACGATGCGGCCGTGCTGCATGAGCGCGGCGGAGTCGCAGATCGTCTTGACGACGTCCATCTCGTGCGTGATGAGCAGGACGGTGAGGCCGAGCTGCCGGTTGAGGTCGCGCAGGAGCTGGAGGATGGAGCGGGTGGTCTCCGGGTCGAGGGCGCTGGTGGCCTCGTCGGAGAGGAGGACCTTCGGTTCGCCGGCGAGGGCGCGGGCGATGCCGACGCGCTGCTTCTGGCCGCCGGAGAGCTGGCCCGGGTAGGCCTTGGCCTTGTCGGCGAGGCCGACGAGGTCGAGGAGTTCGAGGGCGCGGCGGGAGCGCTCGGCGCCTGAGACGCCGAGGATCTCCAGGGGGAGCTCGATGTTGTCCTTGACGGTGCGGGAGGACAGCAGGTTGAAGTGCTGGAAGACCATGCCGATGCTGCTGCGCGCCCGGCGCAGGTCCTTGCCCGCGCGGCGGCCCTTGCCGGCGAGCGCGGTGAGGTCGAGGCCGTCGACGGTCACGGTGCCGGAGGTGGGGCGCTCCAGGAGGTTGACGCAGCGGATGAGCGAGGACTTTCCGGCGCCGCTCTGGCCGATCACGCCGAACACCTCGCCCTCGCGGACGTGGAGGTCGACGCCGTCCAGAGCGGTGACCTGTCGGCCGCGCGACTCGTAGACCTTGGTCAGGCCCGAAGTGGTGATCACAGGGGTTTCCGTCACTGTCGAGTGCGCGGCGCGGGGTCCGCCGGGCACGGGGCATTCATGGTTCGGACAGTCAGGCGCACGGAGGCCGGCCCGGCGGGTGGCCGGGAGGCGGCGGGGGTGCGCTGGGGCGGGCACGGTCCACCGCCGGAAGGCGGGAGGATCGGCACGGCCGTCGGGTCTCGCTTCGGGGCGTGAGACTCAGGCGGGGGCCCTCAGAAGGCGCACATTCGACACATACAACGAGCACCGGGCGTCGTGGTCGCCTCGGTCGCAAGGGTGCGGCTGCTCGTCGTGGTCATGTCTGCAAGTAAAACATGCGCAGCTGCGAACACCAGGGGCTTGTCCGAATAGCGGACATGGTTGAGATGCCATGCGGACACCGGGGCGGCGCCTTCCGTTCGCGGTTTCCTTGCGTGGCCTGCGCGGACGGCCCTGCGGCCGGGCACCGGAGACCGCGGCGCGCGGCGCGTCCGGGGCGCCGGTTGTGGCCAAGGCCACGCACGGGCGGGTACGGCGGGGAGGGGCGAGCGCGTCGGGCCATTCGGACCGTAATACCCTCGGGCGCATGCTTGACGCCCTGACGGTCGCGGTCTCCGCGGCCGCGCTCGCCCTCGCCGCCTGGTGCGGCTTCGCCGCCTTCCGTGACCAGTCGACCAAGGACTGGCACTTCATCGGCATGGCCGTGGTGACGTTCCTGGTCCTGGTCCAGCTGGTCGTCGGCATCGTGCAGTCGGTGCGCGGCGAGAAGGCCGAGGAGGGGACGACCATCTTCGTCGCCTATCTCCTCGGCGCGCTGTGCGCGGTGCCGATCGCCGGGTTCATGTCCCTCGCGGAGCGCAGCCGGTGGGGTTCGGCGACGGTGGCGGCCGGCGCGGTCGTCCTGGCCGTGCTCGAAGTGCGTCTCTACGACATCTGGACGGTGGGCTGACCATGACCGCGACACAGGAGAAGGCGGCGCGGAGCCCGAGGAACCGACTCGTCTCGGGCCCGGGCATCCTGCTCGTCTGGCTGTACGGCGTGATGTCGGTCGGCGCGGTCTCCCGCTCGATCTACCAGATCGCCACCGAGTTCGACCGGGCGCCGCTCGCGTACGGCCTGTCGGCCGTGGCGGCCGTCGTCTACGTGTTCATCACGTACACGCTGGTGCGGGGCGGGGAGAAGGCCCGCAGGGCGGCGCTGGTGTGCTGCGCCGCCGAGCTCGCGGGCGTCGTGATCGTCGGGACCTGGACGCTCGTCGACCCGTCCGCCTTCCCGGACGCGACGGTCTGGTCCGACTTCGGGTACGGCTACCTCTTCATCCCGGTGCTGCTGCCGCTGACCGGCATCTGGTGGCTGCGCAGGACCCGCGCGGCGGCGGACGCCTGAGTCAGGCGGCCTTCTCCAGGGTCACCAGGGTGAGCTTGGGGCCGAGCTCGCGGGTGGCGACCTGCGCGTACCCCTTGCTGCGGTAGAGCCTGAGGTTGCCCTCGCTGCGGTGGCCGGTGAAGAGCTGGAAGCGCTTTGCGGGCGGTACGGGGAGCTGCTCGGCGCCGGACGCGAAGTGGCGCTCGATGCCGTCGAGGAGCCGGCCGCCGAGACCGTGCCGCCGCATGCGGGGGTGCACGATGAGCTTGGCGATCCGTACCGTGCCGTCCTCGTCGATGCGGGCCCGTACCGATGCGACGATCTCGTCGCCGAGCCGGGCCACGAGACCGTGTCCCTCCCGGAGTTCGGAGCGCAGGGCGTCGAGCGACTGGGTGAGCGGTTCGATGGACCAGTCCCCGTAGAGCTCCGCCTCGCTCTGGTAGCAGAGGTACTGCAGCTTCAGGATGTGCTCCGCGTCCTGCTCGTCCGCTGCTGAGATGGTCACACTCAGGCCCATGTGTGCACGCCTCCCGCTCATCTGTCGATCATCGGTTTACCGCACCCTTCCCCGTCGACCGGGGGCGGGAACCTCTGCAGCCAGCATTCTGCGCAGGCATCCCAGGCAACGGGAACGCATCGGCCCCAGACTCCCCTGTGAGATACCCAACTCTCCTGCGATTTCCCGGTAGGTGTGGTCCTCCGGGTCGAGCATCGCCGTGAGCACCCGGGGGCAGCGTCCTGGGGTGCGGGTGACGGCGGCCCGGAGGGTGCGGCGGCCTTCGGCGGCCATCAGGGAGTGCTCCGGGGATCCGTGGGGCTCGGCGCCGCCCGGCTCGTGTACGGGCTCCTCCCGGTAGGGGCGCTCCCGGTCGGTGGTCCTGCGGGCGCGGCGGGCCTCCGCGCGGACGGCCCTGCGGAGCCATTCGGCGGGCCGCTCGGGGGCGGTGCCGGTCTCCTGGAGCCGCTCCAGGAGCCGCAGCCAGACGGCCTGCTCCAGGTCCCCCGGCTCGACTCCGGCGGCCGGCGCCTCGGCGTCCGACTCGGCGGCGAGCAACGGGGCGAGCGCGGCGAGGAGTCCGGGCGCGGCATCGGACGCGGGCGCGGCATCGGACGCGGTCCCGAAGCCGGCCACGTACGCGGCCGCGGCCGCGGTGCGGGGTGCCGGCGCGGGCACGGGCGCCGGGGTGGTGGGGAGCGCGGGCGCGGTGGGGGTGATGGTCATGCCCGGCACGATGCCGAGTGGCGCGGCGGCGGTTGCGGGGCGGGGCGTAAACCACCCGGGAGGGGGTCGTGCGGGCGCGGTGACCACCCGTACGGCCCCCTGGCGGCTCAGTCGCGGGCGGTGAAGTCCGCGGCGGCGAGCAGGGCGGTGTCCGTGTTGTCGGAGAAGATGCCGTCGATGCCCGTCTCCAGGTACCGCTTCAGGGCTCCGAAGGAGTCGCCGTAGGCGTTCGGGTCCGTGCCGCGGCGGAAGTCGGCGGGCAGGAAGGCGTTCTCGTTGCGGTGCGTGTACGGGTGGAGGATCAGCCCCTCCGCGTGCGCGTCCCGGACCAGGGCGGTCGGGGTGCCGAGCCGGCCGCTCGCGTCCTTGGGGATGACCAGGTCGAGGGTGGGGCCGATGCCCTGCGCGTACGAGGCGATCCAGCGCAGGCCCGCCGGAGTGACCAGGTCGGCGACGGTGCGCGGGTCTCCGGCCTGGACGAAGTCCCACGGGCGGCTGCCCGCGCCGGAGAGCAGGACCACGCGCGGGGAGTCCACCAGCTTCGCGAGGCGCTGGATGCTGCTCGGCTCGAAGGACTGGAGGAAGACCGGGGAGTGCGCGCGGTGGCGTCCGTACCGGCGCAGGAGCCTGGCGAGCCGCTCCTCGAGGCCGAGGCCGAGGCCGCGGAAGTAGGTGGGGTGCTTGGTCTCGACGTGCAGCCAGATCTCGCGACCCCGGCGGCGGCCCTCCTCCTCGGCCCAGCGCAGCACCTCCTCGAAGGTGGGGATCGTCCAGCGGCCGTCGTAGAGGGTGTTCTCCTGGCGGGTGCCGGGGATGCGCTCCTTGGCCCGCAGGGTCTTGAGCTCGGCGAGCGTGAAGTCCTCGGTGAACCATCCGGTGAGGGAGGTGCCGTCGACGCTCTTGGTGGTCTTCCGGGAGGCGAACTCGGGGTGGTCGGCGACGTCGGTGGTGCCGGTGATGTCGTTCTCGTGGCGGCAGACGAGGTGGCCGTCCCTGGTGGGGACGAGGTCCTGCTCGATGACGTGGGCGCCGAGGTCGAGCGCGTGCCGGTAGGAGCCGAGGGTGTGCTCGGGCCGGTAGCCGCTGGCGCCGCGGTGGGCGATGACGGTGGGGGCGGGGAGGGAGCGGTAGCCGCGGCCGTGGCCGCCGCCTCGGTTCTCGCCGCCCCGGGCCTCGTCGGCGTGGGCGGTGCCGGCGGGGAGGACCGTCGCGGCCCCCAGTACCGCCGCCGCTCCGGCCGCTCCGAGAACGGTCCGGCGTGCCGGGCTCGGCTGCGCACCCTGTGTCATGAAGACTCCTCCTGTGTGGTGTCCCGTACCTGTCATCGGGGGTTCAGACGCTAGGCAAGAACCACCTACGGGCGGCAGACCTCGGCCGAACATGGCGGAAACACACGTCAACACCGCGTATCCACTTCGTGAACCCGATGTGCGGGCGACGGTGACCCGCGAGTATCGTCGCCAGCTGCACCGTCAGCCCGACTGACTCGCACGCTGACTCGCTCGACTGACCCGCGTCTCACCGGAGGAACCGTTGTCCCGTCTCGCGATCATCAAGGCAGTGCTGGGGCCGGTCATGCGCCTGATGTTCCGCCCCCGCGTCGAGGGCGCCGAGAACATCCCGGGCACCGGTCCCGTCATCCTCGCGGGCAACCACCTGACCTTCATCGACTCGATGATCATGCCGATCTGCCTGGACCGCCCGGTCTACTTCATCGGCAAGGACGAGTACGTGACGGGCAAGGGCGTCAAGGGCCGGGCGATGGCCTGGTTCTTCACCAGCGTCGGCATGATCCCGGTGGACCGGGACGGCGGCCGCGGCGGTGTGGCGGCCCTGATGACCGGCCGCCGGGTCCTCGAGGAGGGCAAGATCTTCTCGATCTACCCGGAGGGCACCCGCTCCCCCGACGGCCGGCTGTACCGGGGCCGTACGGGCATCGCGCGGCTCACCCTGATGACCGGCGCTCCGGTGATCCCGTTCGCGATGATCGGCACCGACAAGATCCAGCCGGGCGGTGCGGGGCTCCCCCGGCCGGGCCGCGTGACGGTCCGCTTCGGTGAGCCGATGGAGTTCTCCCGGTACGACGGGATGGACCGCGACCGCTATGTGCTGCGGGCCGTGACGGACTCCGTGATGGCCGAGGTGATGCGCCTCTCCGGGCAGGAGTACGTGGACATGTACGCCACGAAGGCGAAGGCCGCGTAGCCCCCGCATACGGAGGAAGGTGCCCCGCACGGCCGATGGTCGTGCGGGGCACCTTCGCGTGCGCCGGGTGCGTCAGTGCTCGACGCCGTCCTCCAGCTTCTGGCCCCTCAGCAGGAACCAGGCCGCGACCGCCGTCGCGAGGAGGACCGCGGCGCCGGCGCCGGCCGCGATCCGCAGGCCGTCGACGAACGCCTCCTGGGCGGCGGAGACCAGGGCCGTCGCGGTGTCCGGGGCGAGGGCGCCGGAGGCCTCGACCGCGCCGCCGAGCGACTCGTGGGCGGCCGCCGCGACGTCGGAGGGGACGCCGGCCGGGGTGGCGAATCCCTGGTAGATCCCGGTCACGATGGAGCCGAGGACCGCGATGCCGAGGGCGGCGCCGAGCTCGTACGCCGTCTCGGAGACGGCGGAGGCGGATCCGGCCTGCTCCTTCGGGACGCTGGAGAGGATCACGTCGGCGGTGACGGTGAACGAGAAGCCGGCGCCCACGCCGACGACGAGCAGGGCGGCGCCGAGCAGCGGGTACCCGGTGTGCTGGTCGAGCGTCGTCAGGACGGCCAGGGACAGACCGACCGCCGCGAGACCGCCGGCCACCACGGACCGCACGGAGAAGCGCCGGGCGACGAGGCCCGCGATCAGACCGGCCGTCACCGCGCCGATCGCCGCCGGGAGTTCGGCGAGACCGGCCTCCAGGGGCTGGCGGCCCTGGACCAGCTGGAAGAACTGGGACAGGAAGAAGACCAGGCCGGAGAGGCCGAGGATGGTCAGCAGGTCGGCGAGGACGGCGCCGGAGAAGCCGCGGTGGCGGAAGAGGCGCATGTCCAGGAGCGGCGCCGGCAGGGTGAGCTGCCTGCGGACGAACCAGGTCAGGGCGCCGAGCCCGATGACGGCGGCGGCGCCGGCGTCCAGGGACGGGCCGTGCGAGGCAAGCTCCTTGACCGCGTAGACCAGGCCGATCATGCCGACGAGGGAGAGCGCGACGCTGGGCAGGTCCCAGGGGCCCGGGTTCGGGTTCTTCGACTCGGGGATCAGCTTGATGCCGACGAGGACGAGGACCGCCATGACGGGCAGGTTGATGAGGAAGACCGAGCCCCACCAGAAGTGCTCCAGGAGGAACCCGCCGACGACCGGTCCGACGGCGGCGCCGGCCGAGGCCATGGCACCCCAGATGCCGATGGCGAGGCTGCGCTCGCGCGGGTCGTGGAAGAGGTTCCGGATGAGCGCGAGGGTCGACGGCATCAGGGTCGCGCCGGCGACGCCGAGGAGCGCGCGGGCCACGATCATCATCTCGGGGCTGGTCGCGTAGGCGTTCAGGACCGAGACGGCGCCGAAGGCGGTGGCGCCGATCAGCAGCAGCTTCTTGCGGCCGATGCGGTCGCCGAGGCTGCCCATGGAGACGAGGAGTCCGGCGATGACGAACGAGTAGACGTCACCGATCCACAGGAGCTGCGTGCCGGTCGGCTGCAGTTCCTCGGAGAGGAACGGGGTGGCGAGCCCGAGCACCGTGGCGTCGACCGCCACGAGCAGGACGGCCAGGACGAGCACGGAAAGGGCGAGCCACCGACCGGGGCGGTGCACGCCCTCGATATGGCTCTTGGTGCCGATGGTGCTGGTGCTCACTTCTCCACGCTCCTGCGCGCTCCGCCGAGCAGCAGCTCGGCGATCATGTATTGGAAGTCCTTGGCGGCGACCCTGCCGTCGTGTACGGCCCAGGCGCCGGATCCGATCAGCCCGTAGAAGGCCTCGGACAGCCAGGCGGGGGTCAGGTCGATCCGGAACACGCCGTTCTCCTGGCCCCGCCGGAAGAGGGCCACGATCCGGGCGTCGATGCGTTCCCATCCCTCGTTCCGCTCGTCGCCCTCGAACAGCTGGTTCTCGGTGACCAGGAAGGAGAGCAGCGGGGCGACGGGCTCCACCTCGGCGATGAGTCGCCGGACGGCCTCGTCTTCGGGCCCCTCGTCGAGCCGGGCCCGGTCGTGCGCCTGCTCCAGCTCCTCGAGTCCGAGCGCTTCGAGCGCCCTGACCAGCGCGTCCCGCCCGGCGAACTGGCGGTGCAGCGTGGCCCGGCCGATCCCTGCCGCGCGGGCGACCTCGTCCATCGTCGCGGTCGCTTTACGGGAGAGAAGGGCGGCGGCGCTGCGGAGCACCTGGTTGCGATCGACTACCATGAGACGATCATACACCAAGTGAGACATGAATGTCTCACCCTGGAGAGTGACGTCCTATGCTCGGCCGATGAACTCCTCCGTCACCCTGCGAGCCGCCGCGACACCGGCCCTCCCCGCCCTCGTCCTCCGCCCTTGGTCCGCGCGGGACATCCCCTCGCTCATCGAGGCGTGCCGGGATCCCGTACTGCGCCACTGGACGAGCCACCGGGTGGACGACGAGGCCGGCGGGGCACGGTGGCTGGAGACCCAACAGGCGGGCTGGGCCGGCGGGGAGCGCTTCGCCTTCGCGGTCCTGGAGGAAGGACCCGGCGGGGAGGAGGGACCCCTGGTGGGCAACACGGTCCTCAAGGGGGTCACCCCCGGCGGCCCGGCGGCCGAGGTGGGCTACTGGACCGCCGCGCACGCGCGTGGGAAGGGCGTCGCCCCGCGTGCGCTCGAGGTGCTCACGGAGTGGGCCTTCGGGCCTTTCGGGCCCGACGGCCTGGAGCGGCTCGACCTGCTGCACCAGGTCGACAACCCGGCGTCGTGCCGGGTCGCGTCGAAGAGCGGTTACGCCTTCGACCGCGTGCTGCCGGCGACGCCGCCGGCCTTCCCCCGAGACGGCCACCTGCACGTCCGGCGCACGGGCGACTGAGGACGCCCGTGCGTCCGGACGCACGGGCACCTGGACACCTGGACACCTGGACACCTGGACACCTGGGCACCTCGACGTCCGAACGCCTCGACACCTGCGGCCACGCAGACCGGAACGGAACGCACCGAGCCGCCGCCCGGAAGGGGCGGCGGCTCGGTGACGTGCGGAACCTCCGTACGGGACTACTTCTGCTTGGCGGTGGCCCAGGCGTGCTGGATGACCAGGTCGGCCTTCACCTCGACGAGCTGGACGGCGACGGCGGAGGGGGCGGTGCCGCCGCGACCGTCGCGGGAGGCGAGGGCGCCGGGGACGTTCAGGACGGTGCGGACCTCGGGCGTGAGGTGCTCCGAGATCTTGACGAACTGGTCGTCCGTGAGCTCGTCGAGCTCCTTGCCCTCGGACTCGGCGACCTTGACGCACTCGCCGGCGACCTCGTGCGCCACCCGGAACGGGACGCCCTGCTTGACCAGCCACTCCGCGATGTCCGTCGCGAGCGAGAAGCCGGCGGGGGCCAGCTCCTCCATGCGCTCGCGGTTGACCGTGAGGGTGGCCATCATGCCGGTGAAGGCGGGGAGCAGGACCTCCAGCTGGTCGCAGGAGTCGAAGACCGGCTCCTTGTCCTCCTGGAGGTCGCGGTTGTACGCGAGGGGCAGGGCCTTGAGGGTGGCGAGGAGGCCCGACAGGTTGCCGATGAGGCGGCCGGACTTGCCCCGGGCCAGCTCGGCGATGTCCGGGTTCTTCTTCTGCGGCATGATCGACGAGCCGGTGGAGAAGGCGTCGTGCAGGGTCACGAAGGAGAACTCCTTCGTGTTCCAGATGATGATCTCCTCCGCGATCCGCGAGAGGTTGATGCCGATCATCGCGGTGATGAAGGCGAACTCCGCGACGAAGTCCCGCGAGGCCGTGCCGTCGATCGAGTTGCCGGCCGAACCGCGCTCGAAGCCGAGGTCCTTCGCGACCGCCTCCGGGTCGAGCCCGAGCGAGGAGCCCGCGAGGGCGCCGGAGCCGTACGGGGAGACCGCGGTCCGGGTGTCCCACTGCCGCAGCCGCTCCGCGTCCCGGGACAGGGACTGCACGTGGGCCAGGACGTGGTGCGCGAACAGCACAGGCTGGGCGTGCTGGAGGTGCGTACGGCCGGGCATCGCGACGTCCGGGTGCGCCTCGGCGAGGCCGACCAGGGCGTCCTGGAGTTCGGCGACGAGGCCGCCGATGATCCGGGCGTGGTCCCGCAGGTACATCCGGAAGAGGGTGGCGACCTGGTCGTTCCGGGACCGGCCGGCGCGCAGCTTGCCGCCGAGGTCCGGGCCGAGGCGCTCCAGGAGGCCCCGTTCCAGGGCGGTGTGGACGTCCTCGTCGGCGATGGTGCCGACGAAGGAGCCGTCGGCGACGTCCGCCTCCAGCCGGTCGAGACCGGCGAGCATGCGGGTCAGCTCGTCCTCGGTGAGCAGCCCGGCCTTGTGCAGCACGCGCGCGTGGGCACGGGAGCCGGCGATGTCGTACGGCGCGAGACGCCAGTCGAAGTGGACCGACGCGGACAGCTTCGCGAGGGCCTCGGCGGGACCGTCGGCGAACCGGCCGCCCCAGAGCCGGACGTCACCGTTGTTGCTGCTCACAGCTGCTGCTCCTCAGGAGAGTGGGTGGACCGCCTCCCGCCCGGGCCTGGGACGGGGAGACTGTCTGTTCAACGCGTGCGGGTCACGCCGGGTCGCGCCGGACGGCGATCGCGCGCCCCTCCGGTAGGCATAACTATGCAATGCACCGTATGTTTTGTCAACGCGGTCCCGGAGCTCGTACATCCGATAAACAGCGGCGGCCGCCGCCGCGCCGGACCTACGCTCCACCCCATGCCGACCACCGCCCTCGACGACGTCACCGACCGCCTCTCCCAGGTCCTGCGCAGCTCCGACCCGGACGCATGGATGGACCTCGACCGGCGCATCCGGGCCGACCTCCGATGGGGCCGCCGCATACCGGCCGTCCACACCTGGTTCCCCGCCGCCGCGGACCGGGGGCCCACCGCCCCGGAACTCGCCGTCGCCCTCTGCGGCCCCGACGGCCGGACCAGGGAGGCCGCCCTCCCCCACGTGCGCCACTCCCCCGAGCTGCTCCCCCTGGTCGTCATCCGCTGCGCCGACTGGGCCGGTCCGGTACGCGTCCGGGCCCGCGCCGTGCTGCGCGCGGAGCTCCCGGGGCTCCCGCCCGAGGCCCTCGGGCGCCTCACGGCGGTGGCGCTCCGCACCGGCGACCGGCTGCGCGGGGACGACGCCCGGGAGCTGCTGACCGCGCGCGTGCGGCAGGCGTCCGCGGCCGACACGGACGTCCTGCTCGGCAGCGGGGACCGCGCCGTACGGCGGCTCGCGCACCGGATCGCCGCCGAGCGCGGCCTGCTCCCTCCCGCCCGGCTCGCGGCGATCGCCGCCGCCGATCACGACGTGGTCGTCCAGGACCTGTGCGCGAGCGCGGCGCTCGCCGCGGCCGGCGACCACGTCGACGAGACCGTCCTCGGCCCCCTGCTGGCCTCCCGGCTCGGCCGCGTGCGCGCGGCGGGCGTCACGGCGCTGCGCCGGGCCGGGCGGGCCGGTGAGGCGGAGCCGTTCCTGTACGACCGCTCCGCGCTCGTCCGCGCCTGCGCGCGCTGGGCCCTGCGGCAGGCGGGCACCGACCCCGCGCCCCTCTACCGCGCCGCCTGCGCGGCCGGTGACGCGGTGCCCTCCGACGCCCCGCTCGGCCTCGCCGAGTGCGGCCACCGCGCCACGGACGCGGAGACGCTCTGGGCCCTCACCGGGCACCCGCGGCCGCGAGTGCGGGCCGGCGCCGTGGCGGGGCTGCGCGTGCTCGACGCCGTCCGGTTCCAGCGGCTCGCGCCGCTGCTCGCCGACGACTCCCCGCGGGTCGTACGCGAGGCCGCGAGGGCGTTGGCCCCGTGGGCGGACCACTTCCCCACCGGCGCCCTCCTCCCTCCGCCGAAGGGCACGTACGAGGAGGCGGCGCAGGAGCCCGGGACGGAGCCGCACCCTGAGGCGGCTCCGGACCGGGAGCACCGCACGCGGGGGCGTCTGACCCTCCGGGGCATCCGCTCCCTCTTCGGGCGCGACCGGCACCGCGCCGACAGGTGAGGGGTGACCGGGCAGCGCCGTGCCCGCGTCCGGACGCGCGTCGCCGCCGGAACGCGAGGCGTCCGGCGGCGATCACGCGGTACCGGGCCCCGGGGCCGCGCGGGTTACTTCTGTGCCAGCTTCAGCAGGTGGTCGGCGAGCGCCTGACCGCCCGTCGGGTCGCGGCTGATGAGCAGGAGGGTGTCGTCACCCGCGATCGTGCCGAGGATGGCGTGCAGTTCGGCCTGGTCGATGGCCGACGCGAGGAACTGGGCCGCCCCCGGCGGGGTCCGCAGGACCACCAGGTTCGCCGAGGCCTCGGCGGAGATCAGCAGTTCGCCGGAGAGCCGCCGCATGCGCTCTTCCTTGGCGGACTCGCCGAGCGGGGCCTGCGGGGTGCGGAAACCGCCCTCGCTGGGTACCGCGTAGATCAACTCGCCGCCGGTGTTGCGGATCTTCACCGCGCCCAGCTCGTCGAGGTCCCGGGAGAGCGTCGCCTGCGTGACGCTCAGCCCGTCGTCCGCGAGGAGCTTGGCGAGCTGGCTCTGCGAGCGCACCGGCTGCCGGTTGAGGATGTCGACGATCCTGCGGTGGCGTGCGGTGCGCGTCTGCGGAACGGACGGCCCTCCGTGCTCGTTCTCCTGCGCGTCGGTCATCGTCGTCTCATTCTCCGCTTCGTCCTTGCCCGTTCGCCACGTCGAGGACTCCGGGCAGGGCCTGGAGGAAGGCATCCGCCTCGGCGTCGGTGAGGAGCAGCGAAGGCATGATCCGTACGACATCGGGGGCGGGCGCGTTCACCAGGAGGCCGGCGTCCTGAGCCGCCTGCTGCACCTGCGGTGCGAGGGGCTCGGTGAGCACGATACCCAGCAGGAGGCCCGCACCACGGACGTGGGAGACCAGCGGGTGCCCCAGACCCTCGATTCCCTGGCGCAACCGCTCCCCGACCGCCTTCACGTGGTCGAGTGCCGCGTCCGCGCCGAGGGTGTCCAGGACGGCGAGGCCGGCGGCGCAGGCGACCGGGTTCCCGCCGAAGGTGGTGCCGTGGTGGCCGGGCCCGAAGAGCTCCGCGGCCTCGCCGAAGGCGACGGTCGCGCCGAGCGGCAGGCCGCCGCCGAGGCCCTTGGCGAGGGTCACGACATCCGGCTCGACGCCCTCGTGGGCCTGGTACTCGAACCAGTGGCCGCACCGGCCGATGCCGGTCTGGACCTCGTCGAGGACGAGGAGGGTGCCGGTGGCGCGGGTGATCTCCCGGGCGGCCTTGAGGTATCCGGCCGGCGGGACGACGACGCCGTTCTCACCCTGGATCGGCTCGATGATCACGAGGGCGGTGTCCTCGGTGACCGCGGCCCGCAGCGCCTCGACGTCCCCGTACGGGACGTGGGTGACGTCACCGGGCAGCGGCAGGAACGGCGTCTGCTTGGCGGGCTGGCCGGTGAGCGCGAGCGCTCCCATGGTCCGGCCGTGGAAACCGCCCTGGGTGGCGACCATGTGGGAGCGGCCGGTGAGCCGGCCGAGCTTGAACGCGCCTTCGACGGCCTCGGCGCCCGAGTTGCAGAAGAAGACCTTGCCGGGCCTGCCGAAGAGCGTCAGGAGCCGCTCGGCGAGTTCGACGGGCGGCGCGGCGACGAACAGGTTGGAGACGTGGCCGAGGCTCTGGATCTGCCGGGTGACGGCCTCGACGACCGCCGGGTGGCCGTGGCCGAGCGCGTTGACGGCGATGCCGCCGACGAAGTCCAGGTACTCGGCGCCGTCGGCGTCCCAGACCTTGGCGCCCTCGCCGCGGACCAGCGGCAGCCGGGGCGTGCCGTAGTTGTTCATGAGAGCGCCCTGCCACCGCTGGGTCAGCTCCGTGTTGCCGCTCATTTCGCCCCCTGATCGTCCGGCACGACCATCGTGCCGATGCCCTCGTCGGTGAAGATCTCCAGCAGGATCGAGTGCTGCACGCGCCCGTCGATGACGCGTGCCGTGGTGACCCCGTTCCGTACGGCGTGCAGGCAGCCCTCCATCTTGGGGACCATGCCGCTGGAGAGGTCGGGCAGCAGCTTCTCCAGCTGGCTCGCGGTGAGCCGGCTGATGACCTCGTCGCTGTTCGGCCAGTCCTCGTAGAGGCCCTCGACGTCGGTCAGGACCATCAGGGTCTCGGCGCCCAGCGCCGCAGCGAGTGCCGCAGCCGCCGTATCAGCATTGACGTTGTAGACATGTCCGTCGTCCTCGGAGCGGGCGATGGAGGAGATGACCGGGATCCGGCCGTCCTCCAGGAGCGCCTCGATGGCGCCGGTGTCGATGGCGGTGATCTCGCCGACCCGGCCGATGTCGATCCGTTCGCCTTCGATGAGCGGCTGGTGCTTGGTGGCGGTGATCGTGTGGGCGTCCTCGCCGGTGAGGCCGACGGCGAGCGGGCCGTGCTGGTTGAGCAGCCCGACGAGCTCGCGCTGGACCTGGCCGGCCAGCACCATCCGTACGACGTCCATGGCGTCCTCGGTGGTGACCCGCAGGCCCGCCTTGAACTCGCTGACGATGCCGTGCCGGTCGAGGGCCGCGCTGATCTGGGGGCCGCCGCCGTGCACCACGACCGGCTTGAGGCCGGCGTGGCGCAGGAACACGACGTCCTGGGCGAAGGCGGCCTTGAGGTCGTCGTCGATCATGGCGTTGCCGCCGAACTTGATGACGACGGTCTTGCCGTGGTGGCGGGTCAGCCACGGCAGGGCCTCGATGAGGATCTGGGCCTTGGGGAGGGCGGTGTGCTTCCGCGCGGTGTTGCTCATGACGAGTACGCGCTGTTCTCGTGGACGTAGTCGGCGGTCAGGTCGTTCGCCCAGATGACGGCGGACTCGGAGCCGGCGGCCAGGTCGGCGGTGATGGTGACCTCCCGGAAGCGCATGTCGACGAGCTCCCGGTCCTCGCCGACGGAGCCGTTCCTGCAGACCCAGACGCCGTTGATGGCGACGTTGAGCCGGTCGGGTTCGAAGGCGGCCGCCGTCGTGCCGATGGCGGAGAGCACCCGGCCCCAGTTGGGGTCCTCGCCGTGGATGGCGCACTTGAGGAGGTTGTTCCGGGCGATGGACCGGCCCACCTCGACGGCGTCGTCCTCGGTCGCGGCGTTGATCACCTCGATGCGGATGTCCTTGCTCGCGCCCTCGGCGTCGCCGATGAGCTGGCGGGCGAGGTCGTCGCAGACGTCCCGTACGGCCTCGGTGAACTCGTCCGGCGCGGGGGTGGTGCCGGAGGCGCCGGAGGCCAGGAGCAGGACGGTGTCGTTGGTGGACATGCAGCCGTCGGAGTCGACCCGGTCGAAGGTGACGCGGGTGGCGCCCCGCAGGGCGCCGTCCAGGCCGGCCGCGTCGACGTCGGCGTCCGTGGTGAGGACGACGAGCATGGTCGCGAGGCCCGGGGCGAGCATGCCCGCGCCCTTGGCCATGCCGCCGACCGTCCAGCCGTCCTTCGTGACCACGGAGGTCTTGTGGACGGTGTCGGTGGTCTTGATGGCGATGGCGGCCTTCTCGCCGCCGTGCACGGAGAGTTCGGCCGCGGCCTGCTCCACGCCGGGGAGGAGCTTGTCCATGGGGAGCAGGACGCCGATGAGGCCGGTGGAGGCCACGGCGACCTCTCCGGCGCCGACGTCCGTGCCCTGCTTGCTCAGGACCTCGGCCACCTTCTCGGCGGTGGCGTGGGTGTCCTGGAAGCCCTGGGGGCCGGTGCAGGCGTTGGCGCCGCCGGAGTTGAGGACCACCGCGGTCAGCTCGCCGTCGGCGAGGACCTGCTGGGACCAGACGACGGGGGCTGCCTTGACGCGGTTGGAGGTGAAGACACCCGCGGCGGCGCGGCGGGGCCCGGTGTTGACCACGAGGGCCAGGTCCGGGTTGCCGTTCGACTTGATCCCGGCGGCGATGCCCGCCGCCGTGAATCCCTTCGCTGCGGTGACGCTCACGGAGCGACTCCAATCGTGGAAAGTCCGGTGGCCTCGGGCAGCCCGAGGGCGATGTTCATGCTCTGCACCGCACCGCCTGCGGTGCCCTTGGTGAGATTGTCGATGGCACTGATGGCGATGATCCGGTTTGCGGCCGCGTCGTACGCGACCTGTACCTGAACGGCGTTGGAACCGTAGACGGACGCCGTGGCCGGCCACTGTCCCTCGGGGAGCAGGTGGACGAAGGGCTCGTCCGCGAAGGCCTTCTCGTAGGCGGCCCGCACGGCCTCGGCGGTCACGCCCGGCTTCGCGGCGGCGGTGCAGGTGGCGAGGATGCCGCGGGGCATCGGGGCCAGCGTCGGCGTGAAGGAGACGGTGACGCGCTCCCCCGCCGGTCCGCTCAGGTTCTGGATCATCTCGGGGGTGTGGCGGTGGCCGCCGCCCACCCCGTACGGGGACATGCTGCCCATGACCTCGCTGCCGAGCAGGTGCGGCTTGACGGCCTTGCCCGCTCCGGAGGTGCCGGAGGCGGCGACGATCACGGCCTCCGGCTCGGCGAGGTCGTTCGCGTACGCCGGGAAGAGCGCGAGCGAGACGGCGGTGGGGTAGCAGCCGGGCACCGCGACGCGCTTGGACCCCTCCAGCGCGGCGCGGGCGCCCGGCAGCTCGGGGAGGCCGTAGGGCCAGGTCCCGGCGTGCGGGGAGCCGTAGTACGTCTCCCAGTCGGCCGGGTCCACGAGCCGGAAGTCGGCCCCCATGTCGATGACGAGGACGTCAGGCCCGAGCTGCTCGGCGACCGCGGCGGACTGCCCGTGCGGCAGCGCGAGGAAGACGACGTCGTGCCCGGCGAGCTCTTCGGCCGTGGTCGGCACGAGCACGCGGTCCGCGAGCGGCAGCAGGTGGGGCTGGAGGCCGCCGAGCCGCTGCCCCGCGTTCGAGTGGCCGGTCAGGTTCCCGATCTCGACGTGCGGGTGCCCCAGGAGCAGACGCAGCAGCTCTCCGCCCGCGTACCCGCTCGCGCCCGCCACTGCTACTCGTACCGTCATGGAAACCCTCCTCATGGATGGCATGACTATACGTGCGCCCGCAGTTTTATGCAACGACTATCCAGCCAACCTGCCGGCCACACGTGACCGCCGACGGGCGCACCGGGAAGGGGCGGGGCTCAGTCCTCGGCAGGGCCGAACCATCGGTTCAGATGGCGGGTGAGGTCCTGCTGGTCCTCGCCGATCCAGGCCACGTGGCCGTCGGGACGCAGGAGCAGGGCGGGGGCGTCGAGCTCGTCGCCGGGGCCGAACCCGTGGCCGGCGGCGGCCTCCGCGGTGCCGCCCGCGTCCGCCCCGGCGCCGATCTCCTCGACGGCGCCGACGACGTGGTCGACGCGGTCCCTCCAGCCTGCCACGGAGAGCAGGCCGGTGCGGTCGAGCAGGAGGCCGCGGCCGGTGCGCAGCAGCTCGAAGAGGCGGCCGTCCTTCAGTTGCAGGTCACGGAGGCGGCGGCCGAGGAGGTCGGGGCCTTCGCCGAGGTCGTAGCGGACGTCGACGGCGGTGATGAGGCCGGTGACGTAGCGGTTCACCTCCTCGAAGTCCATCAGCCTGGAGAAGAGCTCGCGCAGCGCGGTGGCGCCGGGGTCGGTCCCGAGGAGGGTGATCTGGGCCCGGGTGTTGGCCAGGACGGCGGCGCCCACCGGGTGACGTTCGGCGTGGTACGTGTCGAGGAGGCCCTCGGGCGCCCAGCCGTTGACGGTCGCGGCGAGCTTCCAGCCGAGGTTGAACGCGTCCTGGACGCCGAGGTTGAGGCCCTGGCCGCCGGTCGGGGGGTGGATGTGCGCGGCGTCGCCGGCGAGGAGCACCCGGCCGACCCGGTAGCGCTCGGCCTGCCGGGTGGCGTCGCCGAACCGGGAGAGCCAGCGCGGCGAGTGGGCGCCGAAGTCGGTGCCGGCGACGGCCCGCAGCTGCTCCTTGAACTCCTCGAGGGTCGGCGCGGTCGTGCGGTCCTCGGACACGCCGTCGGCTGGCGCGACCACACGGTGCACCCCGTCCCCGATGGGGACGACGCCGAACCGGAGCTGGGTCTTGCGGACCTCCTCGACGACGGCGGCGACCGTCTCCGCGTCCGCCGTCAGCTCCATCTCGCCGAGGAGCGTCTCGACCTTGGCGGGCTCTCCGGGGAAGGCGACGCCGATCAGCTTGCGCACCGTGCTGCGGCCCCCGTCGCAACCGACGAGGTAGCGCGAGCGCAGTGACGTGCCGTCCGCGAGCTCGACGGTCACCCCGTCCCCGTCCTGGTTCAGCCCGACCACCTCCCGGCCGCGCAGGATCTCGACACCGACCTCCAGGGCGTGCTCGTTGAGCAGCCGCTCGGTGACCGGCTGCGGGGTGGCGAGGCCATAGGAGCGGACCAGGTCCGGGTGGTCGGGCCACGGCTTGGCGATGCCTCCGAAGAGACCGCCGACCCGGAACTTCTCGCTGACCGCGAGGAACCGGTCGAGCAGGCCGCGCAGATCCATCAGCTCGACGCTGCGCGCGTGCAGCCCCTGCCCGCGGGACTGCGAGGTCGGCTCGGTCAGCTTCTCGAGGACGACCACGCCGACTCCCGCGAGCCGCAGCTCGGAGGCCAGCATGAGGCCGGTCGGTCCGCCGCCCACCACGATCACGTCGATCATTCGGAAACCCCGTTCGAAGAGAAGATCGTCCAGGCACCGGGACAGCCGCGCGACGCATCCGGCGCGGCCGTACGTTTCCGCAGGTCCTGGGCTTGGTCGCCCATTCTGAAGCACCACAGGGGCCTTGCCGCAAGCCCCCCCCTGCGCTATACCTTGAGAGTGGCAAGGGGTGTGGAACTCCTTGCCTTTCCTGTTTTGTCGGCGAGGTCCGGGTGGGGCCCTCGCCCCGGGGTGTCACGCACCCGGCGTTGCATGACCATGCGGAATGATGCATACTCTTCCTATGTCCAAGGTCCTCACCTCCCTGCCCGCCGGCGAGCGCGTCGGCATCGCCTTCTCCGGCGGCCTCGACACCTCGGTCGCGGTCGCTTGGATGCGCGACAAGGGCGCCATCCCGTGCACCTACACCGCCGACATCGGCCAGTACGACGAGCCCGACATCGCGTCGGTGCCCGGCCGCGCCAAGACCTACGGCGCCGAGATCGCGCGCCTGGTCGACTGCCGCGCGGCGCTGGTCGAGGAGGGCCTTGCCGCACTCACCTGCGGGGCGTTCCACATCCGTTCGGGCGGCCGCGCCTACTTCAACACCACGCCGCTCGGCCGTGCCGTCACCGGCACCCTCCTGGTGCGGGCGATGCTCGAGGACGACGTCCAGATCTGGGGCGACGGCTCGACCTTCAAGGGCAACGACATCGAGCGGTTCTACCGCTACGGTCTGCTCGCCAACCCTCACCTGCGGATCTACAAGCCCTGGCTGGACGCCGACTTCGTGACCGAGCTCGGCGGCCGCAAGGAGATGTCGGAGTGGCTGCTCGCCCACGAGCTGCCGTACCGCGACAGCACGGAGAAGGCGTACTCCACCGACGCCAACATCTGGGGCGCCACCCACGAGGCCAAGACCCTGGAGCACCTGGACACGGGCGTCGAGACCGTCGACCCGATCATGGGCGTGAAGTTCTGGGACCCGTCGGTCGAGATCGCGACCGAGGACGTCACCATCGGCTTCGAACAGGGCCGCCCGGTGACCATCAACGGCAAGGAGTTCGCCTCCCCCGTCGACCTGGTCATGGAGGCGAACGCCATCGGCGGCCGCCACGGCATGGGCATGTCGGACCAGATCGAGAACCGGATCATCGAGGCCAAGAGCCGCGGCATCTACGAGGCCCCCGGCATGGCGCTGCTGCACGCCGCCTACGAGCGCCTGGTCAACGCCATCCACAACGAGGACACCCTCGCCCAGTACCACAACGAGGGCCGGCGTCTCGGCCGCCTCATGTACGAGGGCCGCTGGCTGGACCCGCAGGCCCTCATGGTCCGCGAGTCGCTCCAGCGCTGGGTCGGCGCGGCCGTCACCGGCGAGGTGACCCTGCGGCTGCGGCGCGGCGAGGACTACTCGATCCTCGACACCACGGGCCCGGCGTTCAGCTACCACCCGGACAAGCTCTCCATGGAGCGCACCGAGGACTCGGCGTTCGGCCCGGTGGACCGGATCGGCCAGCTCACCATGCGCAACCTCGACATCGCCGACTCCCGCGCCAAGCTGGAGCAGTACGCCGGCCTCGGCCTCATCGGCGCCGGCAGCCCCTCCATCGGCGCCGCCCAGGCGGCCGCCACCGGCCTCATCGGGACCATGCCCGAGGGCGGCGCCGAGGCCATCGCCTCCCGCGGCGACGTCTCCGACGACGACGAGATGCTGGACCGCGCCGCGATGGAGTTCGGCACGGACTGACCCACCGGCACTCCCGACACACGAAGGGGCCGGCCCGACGCCAGTGGCGTCGGGCCGGCCCCTTCCGCATGCCGGAACCCGTGGGCGGCCGCTGTCACATCCTGGCGGGCGCTCGCGTCAACGGGGTACGGAACCGAGGAGGAGTGAGGCGCCATGCACGAGGACACGTTTCTGACGGCCCTGACCGACCGCTTCGACGCCCACGAGGGCCGGCTGCGGGGCGTGGCCCTTCGCATGATGGGCTCCCCGGTGGAGGCGGAGGAGATGCTCGCGGCCGCGCGGGCGGGACTCGGCCGCGACGAGGGGGCCACGGTACGGGCCTGGCTTACGGCGCTCGTGGGCCGGACCTGCGTACGTGGCCTCCAGGAGCGGGCGGCCGGGCGACGGCGCGACCGGGCAGCCGGGGCGGCCGGAACGGAGAGCCCCTCCGGAGAGGTGGACGAGGACGGGGCCGGGGTGCGGGCCGACAGGGGCGTGACGGGGGCCGACGGGGGCACAGCGGAGGCCGGTGACGGCGTGGCGGAGGCCGGTGTCGAGGCCGTCTGGCCGGCGCTGCTCGTCGTACTGGAGTCGTTGGGGGCCGAGGAGCGCCTCGCGTACGTCCTGCACGACGTGTTCGGGCTGCCGGCGTCGGAGACGGCGCGGATCACCGGGGGGTCGACGGTGGAGGTGACGCGCCTGGCGCGGCGGGCGCGGGAGCGGGTCCGGGGGGTCGGAGCGGTCCGGGGCGGGGAGGATCCGGGACGGCAGCGGGTGGTGGTGGAGCGCTTCCTGGCGGCGGCACGCGCGCGTGATCCCCGCGCGCTGGCGGCCGTCCTCGATCCGGACGTCGTGGCGTACTCGGATCGCGGTCCGGTGCACGGCGCCCCGGCCGTGGCCGAGGGGGCGGCGGCGTTCGCGCGGTTCGCCGACGTGTCGCGGCCCGCGCTGGTCGACGGAGCGGTCGGCGCGGTCGCCTTCGTCGACGGCCGCCCGGTCGCGGCGCTGATGTTCACCTTCCGTCAGGAGCGGATCGCCACCCTCGCCGTGACCGCCGGGGAGGACCGGGTCCGGGCGCTGGATCTGGCCTTCCCGGACTGGTGAGCGGTCGCCGGGAGCCCGGTGGAGGGGCCGGGGTCCGGCTCGCGCAGGTCGGCCGGGCCGTGGACCCCGACCGCGGCGTCAGGGTCAAGTCCGAGGCGGTACAGGGGGATCCCGGAGGAAGGGAGGCGCCGCCGGACAGGCCCTAGCCTGGACGCATGATGATCAACGCACAGACCCGGGTGCGGGTCGCCCGCCCCTCGCGGGACCTCGCCGCCGCCGAGCGGTTCTACGTCGACGGGCTCGGGCTCGACGTGCTGTGGCGCAGCACCGAACCGGAGCCGGGGAAGCACGAGTTGCTGATGGTGGGGCCCACCGACGGAAACTGGCACTTCGAGCTGACCCGTGACCCCCGGAATCCGCTGGAGCCCGCCCCGACGGTCGACGACCTGTTCGTCGTCTACCTCGGCGCGCCCGTCGAGGACGCGCAGGTGGAGCGGCTGCTCGCCGCCGGTGGCACCCGGGTGTCCGCGCACAATCCGTACTGGGACGAGTGGGGCGTCACCGTCGTCGATCCGGACGGCTACCGGCTCGTCCTCTGCTCCCGCGACTGGGGCAGATAGCGGGGCCCGGCTATACCGCGTCGGCCGGCCCGGGCGGACCGGCCACGCCGACGCACGCCTCGTTCCCCTCGGGGTCGGCCAGCACCCAGTTCGACGGCGCGTCGGCGTCGCTCACGAGACGTCCGCCGGCCGCGAGTGCCGCGGCGATCCGGGCTTCGGCCTGGTCGTACGGCACCCACACGTCGACGTGGACGCGGTTGCGCTGCGGGCGCGGTGCGTCCATGTGCTGGAAGTAGAACGGCGCCCCACGGCGGCGAGGGTCGATCAAGTCCTCGCCACTGTTCGCGCGGTCCTGGTAGCCGAGCAGGGCACGCCAGAACGCCACCACGCGGGGACCCGCGAGGGCGTCCACGGTGACCTGCACGGTCTGCACGGCGGACGGGTCGGCCGGTACGCCCAGCGCGCGGGCCGCGGCCGAGATCTGCCGGGCCAGCTCGACGTGTCGTTCGGTCAGCCCGTAGTAGTCGTCCGTCACCGTGATCAGCCGTACGGTCACGCCGTCCTGTCTCAGGTCGACGTCCGGGTGGTCGCCCCCGACTCCCGGCAGCTCACTGATCGCCTGCACGAACCGGGCGCCGACCGCGAACGACCCGGTACGGAAGTACGCGCACGCCCCCTCGCCCACGACACGCCAGTCCCCCAGCCCCACGGTCTCGTGGAACTGCTGCGGCCTCATCCGACGCGCCTTGCTCTCCGCATGGTTCATGCGCTCAACGTAGCGGGTGGGTCCGACAACTCCTTCCGGCCGTTCGGGACTTCGGCGCACCCCTAGGGGGTGCGCTCCCGGACGGCGCGCAGGACCACGAACTTGCGGTCGCTGGCGACGAGGTCGCTGTTGCCGAAGATGCGCCGGAGGGTGACGTGGTAGCCGAGGTGGCGGTTGCCGACGACCCAGAGTTCGCCGCCGGGTCGCAGGGCGCGTCGCGCGTCGGTGAACATGCGGCGGGCGGTGCGGTCGGTGGTGGCCTGGTGGCTGTGGAACGGGGGGTTGTTGAGGACCAGGTCGACGGAGCCGGCGGGCAGGTCCGAGAGGCCGTCGCCGACGAGGAACTCGGCGGTGCGCCCACCGCCCACGTGGGTGCGGAAGTTCTCCTCGGCCGAGGCGACCGCCTGGTACGACTCGTCGGCGAAGACCAGGTCCGCCTGGGGTTCGTGGAGGGCGACGGCGAGGCCGACGACCCCGTTGCCGCAGCCGAGGTCGGCGACGCGGGCCGGGCCGAAACCACCGGGGAGGTTCGCGAGGAGGAAGCGGGTGCCGATGTCGAGGCGGTCGGCGCAGAACACGCCCGCGTGGTTGGTGACGGTGAGTCCGGGCAGGCCGGGCGCGGGGGTGTCGGCCGGAAGGTCGTACCGGTACGGCCAGGGGTTCCGGCTCGGCGCGAGGGCCGGGTCGGGGGTGGTGTGGATCAGTCGGGCCTTCTTCACCGCGAGCGAGGTGCGGGTGGGGCCGAGGATCCGCTCGAAGAGCCGGAGGGTGGACGTGTGGATGTCCTTGACCATGCCGGTGCCGACGACGACGGTGCCCTCGTGCACGGCCGGCCGGAGCCGGTGCAGCTGGTCCTCCAGGAGCGCGAGGCTCTTGGGGACGCGGACGAGGAGGACGTCGACCCGCTCGGGCGGCGGGTCCTGCGTGGTGAGCAGCCGGACCGCGTCCGGCGCGGCCCCGGCGCGGGCGAGGTTGGCCTGGGTGGCCCGCCGCCCGAGGTACGAGTCGGAGATCTGGACGAGCTCGCCGGGACCGGCGGCCTGCAAGGCGGTGACGAGGGCTCCCCAGCGGTCGCCGAGGACGGCGACGGTGCCGGACAGGTCGACACCGGCCTCGGCCAGGTGGCCGAGGAGGTACTCGTCGGACGCGTCCCAGGCGCGCAGCTGGTCGCGCGGGTCCTCGGGGAAGCGGGTCAGCGTGAAGGCGCCCCATGACGTGGTCAAACGGTTCATCGTGCCCTCAGGCTAGCCGGTCGCGGGCTTTCGGCTCGCCGGATGCTCGTCTGATCGGCGCAAGGCCGCGTCGGGTTCCGGAGACGGGCCGTGTCGGACCTTCGGCGAAAGGCCTGTCGGGTGTTCAGCGCAGGGCGGTGTCGAGGTGGAGGTGCCAGAGGCCGGGGCGGCCGGTGAGGGTGACGGTGGAGAGGGGCCGGACATCGACGTTCCAGTACGTGGCGGGCGGCGCCTTCAGGGCGTACACGAGGGCGGCCCGTACGACGGAGGGCTCGGCGACGGCCACGATGGCGCCGTCGTCGGCGGGGCGGGTGTCGAGCCAGTTCCCTATCCGGGTGATGAAGGCCAGGAGGGGTTCACCGCCGTGCGGGGCGGTGCGGGCGTCGGTGAGCCAGGCGTCGACGGCGGCCGGTTCGAGGGCGGCGACCTCGGCGAGGGTCAGGCCGCGCCAGCGGCCCATGTCGCAGTCGCGCAGCGCGGGCTGGGCGAGGGGCGCGTAGCCGAGGGCGGTGCCGGTGGCGCGGCTGCGCGGGGTCGGGGAGCAGTAGCGCAGCTCGGCCGCGCCGAGCGGGATGAGTGCGGGCGCGGCCTGCTGCACCTCGTACCAGCCGGCCTCGTCGAGCGGCCGGTCGTCGTCGAAGCGTTCGGCGAGCAGGGAGGAGCTGCGTGCCGCCGTGACGAGCGTCACCCGAAGACTCATGGCCGCGATCGTGAGGCCGGTGGCCCCGCAGGTCAAGGGGTTGATTCCCGGGGCCCACGGGGGTGCGGCTCACTGCTGCCCGAGAGCCATCCACTTGTCCGGGTTCTGCAGTGGCGTGAAACCGACCTTCTCGTACACGCCGTGCGCGTCGGCGGTGGCGAGCAGGATGCGACGCAGCCCGAAGGGCGCGAGGTGGTCGCGGACGGCGGTGACGAGCGCGGTGCCGAGTCCGGTGCCGCGGGCCGGGCGGTCGACGTAGACGTCGCAGAGCCAGGCGAAGGTGGCGTAGTCGGTGACGACGCGCGCGTAGGCGCTCATCTCGCCGGTCTCGCGGTGGTAGGCCCCGAGGTTGAGCGAGCCCGCGATGGCGCTGTCCTGCTTCTGCCGAGGTCGGCCCATGGCCCAGTAGGAGTCCGTGGAGAGCCATTGGTGGACGAGGGCGGCGTCGATCCGCGCGGGGTCGGCTGAGATCTCGTACGCCCCGTGCATGACGGACTCGGAGGGGGCGGCGGGGAGCGCGCTGTCGTTCATGGCCGAAGGCTTCCAGCAGGGACGGGGATTGTCAGGCGAATTTGCCCGGGGCCGGCGCCGTTCGGGGTCCGGCCGGGTCACCCGCCCCGGCCGGGCCCCTGGTGCTCACGCGGTGAGCTCGTCGACGGCCGTCCGCAGGCGGCGCACCCCTTCCGCGATCTCGGTGGGGCCCGCGACACCCGCGAAACTCAGCCGGATGTGCCCGGCGGGGGGTTCGGCGCAGAAGTACGGGCGGCCGGGGGCGGCGGCGACGCCGGCCCGTAGCGCGGCGGCGAGGAGGGAGGCCTCGGGGAGGGTGTCGGGGAGGCGGAGCCAGAGGTGGTAGCCGCCGTAGGGGACGTGGGGCAGGGCCAGGCCGGGCAGGTCCTGGGCGACCGCGCCGGTCATCACCGTGCGGCGGTTCCTGAGCTCCTGGGAGACGGCGCGCAGATGGCGGTGCCAGGCGGGTGCCCCGACGAGTTCGAGGGCGGCCTCCTGGAGGGGCCGTGGCACGAAGAAGCTGTCGACGACCTGGATGGCGCGCAGGCGCTCCAGGACGGGTCCGCGGGCGGCCAGGGCGCCGACGCGCAGGCTGGGCGAGGTGGCCTTGGTGAGCGAGCAGACGTGGACGACGACGCCGTCGGGGTCGTCGGCGGCGAGCGGGGCGGGCAGGGGCGGCGCGTCCTCGTGGACGAGCCGGCGGGCGAAGTCGTCCTCGACGACGAAGGCTCCGGCGGCGCGGGCGATCCGGACGACCTCCCGGCGGCGTTCGGGCCCCAGGACGGCGCCGGTCGGGTTCTGGAAGAGCGGCTGACAGACGAACACCCGGGCGCCGGTGGCGCGGAAGGCGGCTTCGAGGAGTTCGGGGCGGACGCCGTCGGCGTCGGCGGGCACGGGGACGGGGCGGAGCCCGGCGGCGCGGGCGACGGCGAGCATCCCGGGGTAGGTGGGCGACTCGACGAGGACGGGGGTGCCGGGCGGGGCGAGGGCGCGCAGGGCGGTGGTGATGGCGGACTGGCCGCCGGCGGTGATGAGGATCTCGGCGGCCGTGACGCTGCCGCCGATCTCGCGGGCGAACCACTCACGCAGTTCGGGCAGGCCGTCGGTGGGCGGTCGGCCCCAGGCGCCGGGGCGTCGTCCGGCGCGGGCGAGGGCGGCGGCGAGGGCCTGCTGCGGTTGGAGGGAGGGATGGAGGTAGCCGCCGTTGAACTCGATCACGCCGGGCGGCGGAGCGGAGAGCGTGACGAGGACTCCGGAGGCGTCCACGGCCCGGGGCACGAGTTCGGTGGCGGTGTCCGCGCTGAGGGTGACCTCCTGCCAGGAGGTGTCGCCGGTGACGGGCGTGGGGGTACGGGGTTCGGCGCGGAAGGCTCCGGCGCCGGGGCGGGTGACCACGAGGCCTTCGGAGGCGAGCTGGGCGAGGGCGCGGGTGACGGTCACCGGCGAGACCCGGTAGCGCTCGACGAGGGCACGACTCGATGGCAGTTTTCCACCTGGTGAGTAGCGGTTCAGCTCCGCCCGCAGGGATGCCGCCAGTTCCGCCACACTGCTACGCTCATGCATGAGAACACAGGATAGCGCTACTGCCACCTCGACGATAGCGGTCTCCGCCACCGAGCAGACCGTCACCGGACCGCCGGCCGCGACCGGTCAGGGACCCGCCGGACCGAACACCCCGACGGGCCCGGCGGCGCCCGGCCCGACGGCCTCAGCCCCTGCCCTCGCCACCGATCCGGTCGGCCGCGGCACCCTGCTCGCCGCCCTCGGCGTGGTGTCGTTCTCGCTCACCTTCCCGTCGACCGTGTGGGGCCTGGAGAGCTTCGGCCCCTGGTCCCTGGTGGCCGTGCGCTCCACGCTCGCCGCCCTCATCGCGGGCGCGTTCCTCCTCGGCGGCCGGGTCCCGGTGCCGGAGCGGCGCCACTGGGCGGGTCTCGCGGTGGTCGCCGGCGGTGTCGTCGTCGGCTTCCCGCTCCTGACGACCCTGGCCCTGCAGACCTCGACCACCTCGCACGCCGCCGTCGTGGTGGGCCTGCTGCCGCTCACCACGGCGACCTTCGCCGCGCTGCGGACGGGCCGGCGCCCGTCCCGCACCTTCTGGTTCGCGGCCGTCTCCGGCGCGGTGGTGGTGATCGCGTTCACGCTCCAGCAGAGCGGCGGGGCCGTGTCCCGCGGCGACCTGTACCTGTTCGGCGCGCTCCTCGTGTGCGCGGCCGGCTACACCGAGGGCGGGCGGCTCGCGCGGCTGATGCCGGGCTGGCAGGTCATCGGCTGGGCCCTGGTCCTCTGCCTGCCGCTGATGGTGCCGGCCGCCGCCGTCGCGCTGGCCGTCGAGCCGGTCCGCCTGACCGCCCACGGCGTCATCGGCCTCGTGTGGGTGGCCGCCGGCTCCACGTTCTTCGGTCTCTACGTCTGGTACCGGGGCATGGCGTCGATCGGCATCCCGAAGGCCAGCCAGCTCCAGCTCGCGCAGCCGCTCCTCACCCTGTTCTGGTCGGTCTTCCTGCTCGGCGAGACGCTGCCGCTGGCCGCCCCGCTCGCCGCGGTGGCCGTCCTCGTCTGCATCGCGGTGACCCAGCGGGCGAAGAGCTGACCCGAAGCGTCGGGCGGGGCTCGCGTGGCGCGTCACGAGGGGCCGGCACGGCACGAAGGACGGCGGACCGCGAGGAGCCCACATGACGCATCAGGGTGAAGCGGGCCACAATGTCAGATATACGGCCCAACCAGGTCAAGCCCGGTCGCGAGGAGGTCACCCCGATGCAGGCGAGTGTGGGCGACAAACTGCTGGTGCACGGTCGGACCGTCGGTCACCACGACCGTACGGCCGAGGTCCTTCAGGTACTGGGGGAGAACGGCACTCCCCCGTACCGAGTGAAGTTCGACGACGACGGGCACGAGGCCCTGATGTCGCCGGGCCCCGACACCGTCGTACGTCATCACCCGGAGGAAGGGGCCCGCTGAGCCCTCACGCCTTCGGCGGACGGACCCTGGTCGGGTAGTGATCGGCCACCACGGCGGCCATCGCCCCGATCCGGTCCGTCGTGACCTCCTTCGCCGCGAAGAAGCAGTGCCCGCCGACCTGCGGGTAGGTGGCGGCGAGCGCGAGGTGACGTGACAGCTCCTCCGGGTCCTGCCACGCGGCGGGCTGGGCCGGGTCGCCCGCCTTGTACAGCGCCTCGCCGATGTACAGACCGACGCCGGTCCCGCGTACCACCGCGTCCCACCAGGGCAGCAGCTTGGCGTAGTCGGCGGCGGGCAGGCCGATGTTCCAGTAGAGCTGCGGCACCACGTGGTCGAGCCAGCCCTCCCGGACCCATTTGCGGGTGTCGGCGTACAGGTCGTCGTACGTCTGGACGCCGGCCCGGGTGTCCGAGCCCTCCGGGTCCGTGGCGGCGTTCCGCCAGACCCCGAAGGGACTGATCCCGAAGGCCACGTGCCTCTTGAGGTCCTTGATCCGGGCGGACATCCCGGAGACCAGCAGGTCGATGTTGTTCCGCCGCCAGGAGGCCTTGTCGGGGAAGTCGCCGCCATGGCGCGCGTACGCGTCGTCGTCGGCGAAGACCTGCCCGGCCACCGGGTACGGGTAGAAGTAGTCGTCCCAGTGCACGGCGTCGATGTCGTACCGGCGGACCGCGTCCAGCATCGCGTCCTGGACGAAGTCCCTCACTTCGGGCAGGCCCGGGTTGTAGTACAGCTTCCCGCCGTACGGCAGCACCCACTCCGGGTGGAGCCGGGCCGGGTGGTCCGCGACGAGCCGGGCGGGGTCGGTGTGGTTCGCCACCCGGTACGGGTTGAACCAGGCGTGCAGTTCGAGGCCCCGCGCGTGGGCCCCGGCGACGGCCGTGCCCAGCGGGTCCCAGCCGGGATCGCGACCCTGCGTACCGGTGAGGCACTGCGCCCACGGCTCGTACGGCGAGGGCCACAGCGCGTCGGCGGTCGGTCTGACCTGGAGCACGACGGTGTTGAGGCGGCGCGCGACGGCCGTGTCGAGGTGCGCGAGGAGTTCCGCGCGCTGCGCCTCGGCGGTCAGCCCGGCACGCGAGGGCCAGTCGCGGTTGGCGACCGTCGCCACCCACATGCCGCGGAACTCCCGGCGGCGGTGCGGTCTCCGCCGCTCCGGCGACGCGGAGCCGGCCGTCTCGTGCTCGGCGGCCGCCGAGGACGCCGCGGTCGGCGTCGCCCCTGTCGTTCCCGTCACGGCGAGCGCGGTCCCGGTGGCGCCGGCCACGAACCCTCTTCTGCCGATAGGCGGCACTTGTACCCCTCCTCTGTCGGATACGTCACACGCACCCGGACAGCATGCCCGCCCCGGACGATCGATCATCGGTTAATGAGCGGTAACGTCGTGGGGGTAGAGGCGGACGCACCCGGAATCACACGGGCCCCCGCCGCCGGAGAAGAGCGAAAGGCACGAGGTGACGGACTCCATGGCCGACATTGAGCGCGTCGGAGTGGTGGGCTGCGGCCAGATGGGCGCAGGCATCGCAGAGGTGTGTGCCCGGAGCGGGCTCGAGGTGAAGGTCGCCGAGACCACCGGCGAGGCGCTGGAGATCGGCCGCACCCGGCTCTACAACTCGCTGAACAAGGCCGCCGAACGCGGCAAGATCAGCGAGGAGGAGCGGGACGCGACGCTCGCCCGTCTCAGCTTCACCACCGACCTGGGCGAGTTCGCCGACCGCGACCTCGTCATCGAGGCGGTCGTCGAGAACGAGCAGGTCAAGACCGAGATCTTCCAGGTTCTCGACCAGGTGATGACCCGGCCGGACGCCATCCTGGCCTCGAACACCTCCTCCATCCCGCTGGTGAAGCTGGCCGTGGCGACCTCCCGCCCCGACCAGGTCATCGGCATCCACTTCTTCAACCCGGCCCCGGTGCAGAAGCTCGTCGAGCTGATCCCGGCCCTCACCACCTCCGAGGGCACGATCAGCCGCGCCCAGGCCTTCGCGGAGAAGGCGCTCGGCAAGCACGCGATCCGCGCGCAGGACCGATCGGGCTTCGTGGTCAACGCGCTCCTCGTTCCGTACCTGCTCTCCGCGATCCGCATGTTCGAGTCGGGCATCGCGAGCCGCGAGGACATCGACAACGGCATGGAGTTCGGCTGCGCCCACCCGATGGGCCCGCTGAAGCTGTCCGACCTGATCGGCCTGGACACGATCGCGTCGATCGCCGACTCCATGTACTCCGAGTTCAAGGAGCCGCTGTACGCCGCTCCCCCGCTGCTCCAGCGCATGGTGGACGCGGGCCGGCTCGGCCGGAAGACGGGCTCGGGCTTCTACCCGTACTCCGCCTGACCGCTCCCCCGAACACCGGACGGCCCGTACACCCGCACAGGTACGGGCCGTCCGGCCTTTTGTCCGGCCCCTCGGAAAGGCTCAGCCGAGGCGCAGGTGGTGGAGCATCAGCAGCCCGGCGGCCATGTTGGCGGCCGGTATCTCGCCCCGCGTGATCATGTCGGGTATCTGCTTCAGCGGGACCCAGGCCCGCCGCGAGGACTCGAACGCGTCCTCGGGCGGTCCGGTGTAGGTGGCCCGCTCCGCCCAGTAGAGGTGGTGGCGGGCGTCGCTGAGGCCGTTGGAGGGCTCGACGGTGAGGAGGTGGCGCAGCGGCCCCGGCCGCCAGCCGGTCTCCTCCTCCATCTCGCGGGCGGCGGCGGCCTCGATGTCCTCGCCGTCCTCGACGACGCCGGCGGCCAGCTCCCAGCCCCAGCTGTCGGTGATGAAGCGGTGGCGCCAGAGCATCAGGACTTCGTCCGCGTCGTTGACCGCGGTCGCGACGGCGACCGGACGGAGCCGGATCAGATAGTGGTCGAGGTGGCGGCCGTCCGGGAGTTCGACGTCCGCGAGGTTCACCTGGAACCAGCGATTCTCATACACCGAGCGTTCGCTCAGTTTCGTCCACTGCACGTTCTTGCCACCTTCCGACTGGTCGGTGCTCGTTTGGTGGCAATATCGCAGCAGTTGCAGGCTCACAGGGGAACGCGCAGAGCCCCCTCGATCAACGCCGCCGCCTCCCGGGCGTCATGCCCGCCGCTCGCCAGGAGGTGCTCCCGCACCTCGCGCAGCCGGTCCCGGAGCCGCCGCGACTCCATCCCCCGCGCCCGCTCCGTCATCTCGACCGCGATGCGCGCGGCCCCGTCCGCCTCCCCTTGCCGCAGCTCGATCTGACACAGCATGGCGAGCCGGTGCACCCGGCCCCGGTCGTGCGAAGGAGTGCCGACCGCCGCCGAGGCGTGCTCGTGCGCCGCCGGGAGATCCCCCAGACGGAGCAGGGCCTCGGCGACCTGGACGTTGACGAACCCCGGCTGGACGTAGCCCGTCTCCGCCGGCTCCTCCCCCGGGCTGATCCGGTCCGCCGCCGCCTCGGCCCGCCGGATGCAGGCGAGCGCGGCCGTCCCGTCGCCGAGGTGGGCGTACGCCTTCGCCTGCATCGCCGTCAGATCGGCGGCGAGCGCGGGGGTGATCTGCCGGCCCGCGGCCCGCAGCGCCGCCTCGGCGAACGCCACCGCCTGCCGGTACTCCGCCATGAACAGCGCCTGGTTGACGAGCAGCGCGATCACATAGGCGCCGAGGCCCCGGTCCCCGCTGGCCTTCGCGAGCCGCAGGGCCTGGTGGAAGTAGCGCTGGGCGAGACCGTGCGCGTCGGCGTCGTACGCACAGATTCCGGCCACCGCGACCAGGCCCCCGGTGGCCCGGTGCAGCTGCCGGCCGAGGGCATCGCTGTACGCGCCCCTGAGCAGCGGGGCGGTCTCGGTGGTGAGGAAGCCGACGATCCGGGCCCGGGTCGCGATGCCACCGGCCCTGCGGTACATCTGCTCGTAGTGCGAACGGGCCGCGCTCAGCACCGAGATGTCGGCCGCCGACACGCTCGTCCCCCGCCCCACGCGGGACACGTCGGCGTCCTCCGGAGGGTTCTCCCACTCCCACACCGGCATCACCGCGGGCGTGCCGGTGACGGCCTGCGCTCCGAGCGTGTGCGGCCGCCGCTGCTCGTCGGAGCGCCACAGGGCGGGCGCCCGCTCCACGAAGCCGGAGAGCGGCGCGCCGAGCGCCGGGGGCGGTCCGCCCGGCACCCCCAGGCCGATGTCGTCCAGGGTCACCTGCCGGTGCAGCCGGGCGGCGAGCACCTCGCAGAGCAGGTCGGGCACCTGACCTCGCGGCCGCTGGCCCTTCAACCAGCGGGCCACGGCGGTGTGTTCGTAGCGCAGGGCGAGACCCCTGGCCCGGCCGGCCCGGTTCACCCGGGCGGCGAGGCCGGCATGGGAGACGCCCGCCTCGTCCAGCAGGGCGTCGAGCAGGGTGTTGGGCTGCATGGCCCCTCCGGTGACTCGGTGCAGACACCCTAGGGCCGGGCGGGTCCCGCAGGTGGCCGAATTCATACGGGTCCACGCCGTACGGGCTGTTTTCGTATGAGCCGACTTAGGCCGGGTCGACGTCGAACGGCCCGGTTTCGCACGGGGTGTGAACGAAGTACCCGTTCCACCGGTCCGCGTACTCTGCCGCGCCCGCCCCGCCCCCGGTTGACTGTGCTTCTCGCCGCAAGGCGAAGACCGGGCCGCCGGCTCCCCCTCGAACAGTGCGGCCGCCCGGTCCGCGTCGCCCGCCCCGCTGATCTGCCCGACACTCCGTGGCGGGGCGGGCGGCGCCGGCCCCACGGCCTCCGCTCAACAGTGGGAGGAGGGCGTGGGCCGGGAGCGGCGCAGCCCGGGTTCGGCGGGCTGCGCCGGCACCCGGACACGGTCGTTGCGCACGACGAGCAGCGCCACGTCGTCCGCGAGCCGGCCGCCCGTGTGGTGCAGCAGCGCCGCGTGGACCCGGCGGACCAGGGCCGCGGGTGACTCGGCGGCCGCCCCGGCCAGGGCGGCGTCGAGCGCGAAGAACCGCCCCCGCCGGTCACGGGCCTCCTCGGCACCGTCGGTGTGCAGGACCAGCGTCTCGCCGGGCAGCAGCCGGGCCGCCGTGTACGGCACGAGGACGGCGGGCAGCGGAAGCACCCCGAGCGGCGGGAGCGGGTCCCCGACCGGGAGCCGCTCGACCCTCCGGCCGAGGCGGTACGGGCCGGGGTGACCGCAGTTGAACACGGACAGCCGCCCGTCGGACCGGACCTCCAGGAGCAGCAGCGTCACGAACTCCTCCGCCGCCGGATGGCGCGGCTCCGAACCGGCCCGCGCCGGATGCTCGTCCCGCGCCCGTTCCCTCAGGTGCCGTTCGAGGGCACGCTCCAACCGCCGTAGCACTCCGCCCAGTTCGGGCTCGTCATGGGCGGCCTCGCGGAAGCTGCCGAGCACCGCCACCACCGCGCCGAGCGCCGCGAGGCCGTGGCCCCTGACGTCTCCGATGACGATCCGCATCCCGTGGGGCGTGGCCACCGCCTCGTACAGATCGCCGCCGACGGACGCGCCCCGGGTGGCCGACAACTGCCCCGCGGCCAGCGCCAGTCCGTCCAGCCGGTCCGGCGGCGGCCGCAGCAGCACGCGCTGGGTGGCGGCCGCGACGGCCCGCGCCCGGGCCAGTTCACGGGCGAGCCCCCGCTGGATTCCCAGAACCAGGCCGGTACCCACGGTCAGGAAGACGACGCTCGTGGCGATCCTCATCGGCAGCCCCGGCTGCCGGGCCAGCGGACACCCGAACTTCCATGCCACAGCCACCGCACCCCATGCGGACGGCAGAGCGAGCGGGGCCAGCCGGCGGAGCCGGGAGCCATCGGCGAGCAACGACCTGGTACGGATCATGCACGGCCCTTCCCGAGCCCCGACAGCGCCCTCAGGCCCTGCGGCCCACAGGTCCGCCCCTGTGGCCGCGTCGATTCTGCCGACCGTACGGGTCACCGGGGAACACCCGCCGCCGATCTCACCCGAAGGAGTGAGCACCCCCCGCGCGCCGCCCTTCGCCAGGGCTCCGCCACGCGCACAGCAGGACGAGACCCGCTCCGGTGTGCGCCGGTTCCGGACCGGGGACCGTCGGGGAAACGGCGGAGGGCCGCCCCGGGTGCGTTCCCGGGGCGGCCCTCCTGGTGTCGTGCTCGCGCGTCAGGCGCCGCGCAGGACGGCTCCCGTGCGCTCGGACGCCAGGGCGACGGCCGCGTCGCGGGCCGCGCTGGCCTCGTCGACCGTGAGGGTGCGGTCCGTGGCGCGGAACTTCAGCGCGTACGCGAGGGACTTGGTGCCCTCGCCCAGCTGGTCGCCGGTGTACACGTCGAAGAGCCGGATGGACTCCAGGAGTTCACCCGCCCCCTCGCGCAGCGCGGCCTCGACCTCGGCGGCCGGGACCTCGGTGGCGACGACCAGGGCGACGTCCTGGGTGGCGACCGGGAAGGCGGAGATGCGGGGAGCCCGCAGCGGGCCTTCGTTCGCCTGCTCGAGCAGGTCCAGGTCGATCTCCATCGCGCAGCTGCGGGCCGGCAGGCCGTACGCCTTCACCACGCGCGGGTGGAGCTCGCCGGCGTGGCCGACGAGGACCTTCTCGCCGTTCACCTCGACGTGGAAGGCCGCGCAGCGGCCCGGGTGCCACGGGGCGTGCTGGTCGGCGCTGATGATCAGCTCCACACCGGCCTCGGCGGCCACGGTCCGGCCGGCCTCGACGGCGTCCGCCCAGTCGGACGGGCGGCCCTTGCCCCACCAGCCGGCCTGCTCGCGCGCGCCGGCGAGGACGACGGCGGCGCGACGCGGCTGCCGGGGCAGCACGGCGTTGACGCCGGCGATCTCCTCGTCGGTGGGACGGCGGTCGACGGGCAGCCGGACGGCGACGCCCTGCTCCCCCTCGGGCCGGAAGACCAGACCGGTCTCGAAGAGCGCCAGGTCGTGGCTGCCGCGGCTGTCGTTGCGACGCAGCGCGCCGAGCAGGCCCGGGAGCAGCGTCGTACGGAGCGCGGGCTCCTCGTCGGAGAGCGGGTTGACCAGGGTCACGACCCGACGGCGGGCGTCGTCCGCGTCCAGGCCGAGCTGGTCGAGCGCCTGCTCGCCGATGAACGGGTAGTTCAGCGCCTCGACGTAGCCGGCGCCGGCCAGGGCGCGGCCCACACGGCGGTGGGTGCGCTGGCGCTCGGTGAGGCCGCGGCCGGCCGGGGGCTTCGGCAGCGTGGAGGGCAGGTTCTCGTAGCCCTCCAGCCGGATGACCTCCTCGGCGAGGTCGTTCGGCTCGCTGAGGTCGGGGCGCCACGAGGGCACGGTGACGACGAGCTCGTCCTGGCCGTAGACGTCGCAGCCGACTTCCTGGAGGCGGCGGACGACGGTCTCGCGACCGTAGTCGACGCCCGCGACCTTGTCCGGGTGGTTCGCCGGCATGGCGATGGTCCGGGGCGCGGACGGGGCCGCGACCTCGGTGACCCCGGCCTCGGCCGTGCCGCCCGCGAGCAGCACGAGGAGGTCGACGGTGCGCTGCGCGGCAGCGGCGGCGGCCTGCGGGTCGACACCGCGCTCGAAGCGCTTGGACGCCTCGGAGGACAGCTTGTGCCGGCGGGCCGTGCGCGCGATCGAGATCGGGTCGAAGTGCGCGGACTCGATGACGACCTCGGAGGTGCCGGTGACGAAGCCGGTCTCCGCGTCGGTCTCCGGGTCGGCGATCTCCGTGTGGGCGCCGCCCATGACACCGGCGATGCCGATCGGGCCGCGGTTGTCGGTGATGACCAGGTCCGCGGCGTCCAGGACGCGCACGGTGCCGTCGAGGGTGGTGATCTTCTCGCCGGCCTCGGCGCGGCGGACCCCGATGGGGCCGTCGAGCCGGTTGCGGTCGTAGGCGTGCAGCGGCTGGCCGAGCTCCAGCATCACGTAGTTGGTGACGTCGACGGCCAGCGAGATCGGGCGCATGCCGGCCTTCTGGAGGCGGCGCTGCAGCCAGATCGGGGAGCGGGCCTCGGGCGCCAGGCCGACGACCGTGCGCGCGGTGAAGCGGTCGCAGCCGACCGGGTCGGAGACCTGGACCGGGTAGCCGTACGAGTTCGGCGCGGGCACGTCGAGGAGCGCCGGGTCGCGCAGCGGCAGGCCGTAGGCGGTGGCGGCCTCACGGGCGACGCCGCGCATCGAGAGGCAGTAGCCGCGGTCCGGGGTGACGGCGATGTCGAGGACCTCGTCGAACAGCTCCAGGAGGACCGTGGCATCGATGCCGACCTCGTGCTCCGGCGGCAGCACGATGATGCCGTGCGTGCCGTCGCTGCCCATGCCGAGCTCGTCGCCGGAGCAGATCATGCCCCGGGAGACCCGGCCGTACGTCTTGCGCTCGGCGATCCGGAAGTCACCGGGAAGCACGGCGCCGGGCAGGGCCACGACGACCTTGTCGCCGACGGCGAAGTTCCGCGCGCCGCAGATGATCTCCTGGGGCTCGCCGGTGCCGTTGGCCTGGCCGACGTCGACGGTGCAGAAGCGGATGGGCTTCTTGAACTCCGTCAGCTCCTCGATGGTGAGGACCTTGCCGACCACCAGCGGGCCGGAGAGGCCGGCGCCGAGCCGCTCGACGGCCTCGACCTCGAGGCCTGCCGAAATGAGCTTGGCCTGGACGTCGCGGCCGGTCTCCGTCGCCGGCAGGTCGACGTACTCCCGCAGCCAAGAAAGCGGGACCCGCATCAGATCTCCATCCCGAACGGCCGGGTGAACCGGACGTCACCCTCGACCATGTCTCGCATGTCTTCCACGTTGTGGCGGAACATCAGCATCCGCTCGATGCCGAACCCGAAGGCGAATCCGCTGTACTTCTCGGGGTCGACGCCGCAGGCGATGAGCACCTTCGGGTTGACCATGCCGCAGCCGCCGAGCTCGATCCAGCCCTCGCTGCCGCAGGTGCGGCAGGGACGCTCCGGGTTGCCGACGGACTCGCCGCGGCAGACGTAGCAGAGCATGTCCATCTCGGCGGACGGCTCGGTGAAGGGGAAGAAGTTCGGGCGGAGCCGGGTCTTCATGTCCGGGCCGAAGAGCGCCTGGACCATGTGGTCGAGGGTGCCCTTGAGGTCGGCCATGGTGAGGCCCTCGTCGACGGCGAGCAGCTCGATCTGGTGGAAGACCGGAGTGTGCGTGGCGTCGAGCTCGTCGGTGCGGTAGACGCGGCCGGGGCACACGACGTAGACCGGGGGCTCCCGGTCGATGAGCGTGCGGGCCTGGACCGGCGAGGTGTGGGTCCGCAGCACGACGCCGGACTCGTCGCCCGTGGTGACACCCGTTCCCTCCGGGGTGGTTCCCTGGACGAAGAAGGTGTCCTGCATCTGGCGCGCCGGGTGGTCCGGCACGAAGTTGAGGGCGTCGAAGTTGAACCACTCCGCCTCGACCTCGGGGCCCTCGGCGACCTCGTACCCCATGGAGACGAACACGTCGGAGACGCGCTCCATGAGCGTGGTCAGCGGGTGGCGGGCACCGGCCGGGACGCGGTCGTACGGCAGGGTGACGTCGACGGCCTCCTCGACGAGGACGCGGGCGTCACGCTCGGCCTCCAGCTCGGTCTGGCGGGCGGCGAGCGCCTTGGAGACGACGCCGCGGGCCTGGCCCACGAGCTTTCCGGCGGCGGCCTTGGCCTGCGGCGGCAGGGCGCCGATCTCCCGGTTGGCGAGCGCCAGCGGCGAGGTGCCACCGGTGTGCGCGGTCTTCGCATGCGCGAGCGCGTCGAGGTCGCCCGCGGCGGCGAAGGCGGCGAGCGCCTCGTCCCGCATGCGCTCGATCTCTTCCGGTTTCAGTGCCTCGACCTCAACCGGGTCGTACGACTTATTGGGTGCGGACATCTCTTCCCGTGCTTCCGTTGGCTGGCTGGGCGGCCCCGCTCGACGTCAAGGGCGCAAACGTGCCAAAGGACGAGTCTAACGGGGCGCGGGGACGCGAATGAGCCCGTGGGCGACCCGGGCGGCCTCTGATCTCGTGCGGTCTCGTCTGCTGAGACGTCAGAGGAGATGGGCCGGGGTGCCGACGGGCAGGATAAATCGGAATTCGGCCCCGCCGCGGGGGCCCCGTCCGACGGTGATGGTGCCGCCGTGGGCCTCGACGACGCCCTTGACGATGTAGAGGCCGAGTCCGGTGCCGCCGCGTTTGCTGCCCCGCCAGAAGCGGGTGAAGACGCGGTTCATCGACGCCTCGGGGATGCCGGGTCCCTCGTCGCTCACGGTGACCTCCGTCCCCTCTTCTCCGTCCTCTCCCGCCGTGGCGGGTGCCACCTCGATGGTGACGGTTCCGTCGCCGTGGCGCACGGCATTTTCGAGGAGGTTGCCGAGGATCTGGTCGATCTTGTCGGGGTCGGCCCAGAGCGCGGGCAGCTGGGGCCTGATCCGGACGAAGAAGCGGCCGGGGGGCTGGCCGCCGGTGGTGTGGACCTGGATGTGGCGGCCGATCGCGGCGGCGAGGTCGACGGGCTGGCGGCGCACTTCGAGGCGGCCGGAGTCGATCCGGGAGATGTCGAGGAGTTCGGCGATGAGCCTCTTGATGCGGCCGGCGTCGGCGTCGACCGTCTCCAGCATCAGCCGCTTCTGCTCGTCGGTGAACCTCTCCCACTTGTCGAGGAGGGTGGCGGTGAAGCCCTTCACCGAGGTGAGCGGGGAGCGCAGCTCGTGGGCGACGGTGGCGATGAGCTCGGCGTGGCTGCGCTCGGTGCGGCGCCGGGCGTCGGTGCCGCGGAGCGAGACCACGACCCGGCGGACGGGTCCGGTGGGGTGCTCGCGGACGTACCGGGCGGAGACGAGGACCTCGCGGCCGCCGGGGAGCAGCAGGTTGCGCTCGGGCTGGCCGCGGCGGATGGCGAGCCCGCCGTACGGGTCGGTCAGCGCCCACCAGCGGCGCCCCTTGAGGTCTTCGAGGGGCAGGGCCTGGTCGAGCGGGAGGCCGAGGGCCCGGTCGGCGGGGACGGCGGTGATCCGGCTGGCCGCGGCGTTGAAGCCGACGACCCGGCCGGTCTCGTCGGCGATGACGAGCCCGTCGGGCAGGTCGTCGGGGTCGAGGCCGGCGAAGGCGGCGGACACCGGGGGGTCGGGCGCGTCCGCGTCCGGTCCTGGTCCCGGCGGCTCCGGGGCGTGCGGCGCGGCGCTCCGTGCCTGTGCGGGACTGTCCGTGCCGACCGTCATCCCCGTTCCCCACCCCTTCGTGTAGCGCAGTGGGCCCCCGAGTGCGTCACTCTACTGGGCGAGAGGGGCGGAATGGACCCTTCAGGCGGAGGTTCGGGGGCGCTGGGCGCGGGCGGAGGCGTACAGGCAGACCGCGGCGGCGGTGGCGAGGTTCAGGCTCTCGGCCTTGCCGTGGATCGGGACGCGTACGACGGCGTCGGCGAGCGCCCGGGTCTCCTCGGGCAGTCCCCAGGCCTCGTTGCCGAAGATCCAGGCGGTGGGGCCGCCCATGGTGCCGGCGTCGAGTTCGTCGTCCAGGTCGTCCTGGCCCGCTCCGTCGGCGGCGAGGATCCGCACGCCCGCGCTCTTCAGCCCGGCGACGGCCTGCTCGACGGGGACGCCCACGGCCACCGGCAGGTGGAAGAGGGAGCCGACGGAGGCACGTACGGACTTGGGGTTGTAGAGGTCGACGGAGGCGTCGGTGAGGACGACGGCGTCGGCGCCGGCCGCGTCGGCGCAGCGCAGCACCGTGCCGGCGTTCCCGGGGTCGCGTACGTGGGCGAGGACGGCGACGAGCTTGGGACGGGCCGCGATGATGTCCTCGAACGGCGAGTCGAGGAACCGGCAGACGCCGACGAGGCCCTGTGGCGTGACGGTCTGGGAGACCTCGGCGAGGACGGCGTCGGAGGCGTGGTGGACGCGGGCGCCGGAGGCGAGCGCGGCCTCGATGATCGGGGCGTAGCGCTCGGCGGCCTCGACGGTGGTGAAGAGCTCGACGAGGGTGGGCTCGCCGGTGGAGCCGCGGTGCTCGACGGCCTCGCGGACGGCCTGCGGGCCCTCGGCGATGAAGAGGCGGTCCTTGCCCCGGAAGTTGCGCTTGGCGAGCCGCCGGGCGGCGACGACACGCGGGGAACGCGGGGAGATCAGCTCGGGGGTGACCATGAGGTGCGGCGGTTCTCTCTTCGTGGCCGGGCGGGCGTCGGGGTCCGGGAACGGCGGGGACCGGATGCGGCGGGTCCCTCAGGGGGGTGAAGCACCCGGACCCGCAGGCGCGTGCGCGCCTGCGGGTCCGGGCAGAAGTACTGCGGCCTGGAAGATCAGGCGGCGGCCTTCGGGGCGTTGACGTCGGCCGGGAGGGCCTTCTGTGCGACCTCGACCAGCGCGGCGAACGCGTTGATGTCGTTGACGGCCAGCTCGGCGAGGATCTTGCGGTCCACCTCGATGTTGGCGGCCTTCAGACCCTGGATGAGGCGGTTGTACGTCATGCCGTTCTGGCGGGCAGCGGCGTTGATGCGCTGGATCCACAGCTGACGGAAGTCGCCCTTGCGCTTCTTGCGGTCGTTGTAGTTGTAGACCAGCGAGTGGGTGACCTGCTCCTTGGCCTTGCGGTACAGGCGCGAACGCTGACCGCGGTAGCCGGAGGCCGCCTCGAGGATCGCCCGGCGCTTCTTGTGGGCGTTGACTGCCCGCTTGACGCGTGCCACTTTTAACTCCTTGTAGCGGGGTCGTGGTTGGACTCACACGACCCGAAAAACGAATGGGTCCCGGACCTGGCCGGAAGCCCTCGTCGCCGAGGGCGGGTGATCAGATCAGATGCCCAGCATCTTCTTGATCTTGGCCGCGTCGCCCGGGGCCATCTCGGCGTTGCCGGTGAGGCGACGCGTCAGCTTGGACGACTTGTGCTCGAGCAGGTGGCGCTTGCCGGCGCGCTCGCGCAGGATCTTGCCGGAGCCGGTGACCTTGAAGCGCTTCTTGGCACCGGAGTGCGTCTTGTTCTTCGGCATCGCGCCGTATCTCCTCGTCAGTGGCGCTCCCGTCCGGTGCGGACACCGGACATCCGGGAGCGTCAGTTCTTCGTTTGGTGGTTCCGGGCGGGGCCCGGGGCTGCCTGGTTGGCAGCCCGTCGGGTCACGCCTCGGGGGTCTCGGCCGGAGCTTCGGCCTCGACGACCGGAGCCTCGGCGGCCGGGGCCTCGGCGACCGGAGCCTCGTCGGAGGCGACGCCCTGGCGCTCGGCCTTGCGTGCGGCCTGGGCCTCACGCGCCTCGGCCATGGCCTCGGTCTTCTTCTTGTGCGGGCCGAGAACCATGATCATGTTCCGGCCGTCCTGCTTCGGGTTGGACTCGATGAAGCCAAGCTCCTCGACGTCCGACGCCAGCCGCTGAAGCAGCCGGAAACCGAGCTCGGGGCGGGACTGCTCACGACCACGGAACATGATCGTGATCTTGACCTTGTCGCCCTGCTTGAGGAACCGGACGACGTGACCCTTCTTGGTGTCATAGTCGTGCGGGTCGATCTTCGGCCGGAGCTTCATCTCCTTGATGACCGTGTGCGCCTGGTTCTTGCGCGCCTCACGGGCCTTCATGGCCGACTCGTACTTGAACTTCCCGTAGTCCATGAGCTTGCACACGGGCGGACGGGCGTTCGCCGCGACCTCGACCAGGTCAAGGTCGTACTCCTGTGCGAGCTCCAGGGCCTTGGCAAGCGGAACAATCCCGACCTGCTCGCCGCTGGGTCCGACAAGTCGCACCTCGGGAACGCGAATCCTGTCGTTGATGCGGGGCTCGGCGCTGATGGATCCTCCTCGGTAGCACCACGCGACCGCCTGGCGGACGGACGCGCACTGTCTGTTTCTGACCAACCGCGCCGGAACATGGAAAACGCCCCGGACGGGACACAGGCGGGGCTCCACGGAAATACCGGAGCACCGCCGCGGTCAACCGCGGGGCGCACATCGGGTGGCTCCATCGTCCGTACGGAACGATGGGCGCCACCTGACCGGTGACCCGCCACCCGTGAGGGCGGTCAGGTGGGAGTACGGAGCCTCCACTTGTGGGCCGGGCACACAGGTGTCCGGCCGGTCGTTACACAAGGTTAGCAGGAGCCGTGCCCATACGCGAACGCGGGCGGGGCGGCGAGGAGGCACTCCGGGCGGCTTATCGTGTGAGGCATGAGCGAGACGCCCCAGAACGAGTCCGCGGACTCCCCCGAAACCCCCGACTTCGAATCCATGACCCGCGACATCGCGGAGGTACCGGCGGTCGAGGTGATCGTGACCGTCGCCGTCAACCTGATGAGCGCCGCCGCGGTGAAGCTCGGGCTCACCGAGGAGGGCGACAAGCACAAGGACCTCGACGAGGCGCGCAAGCTGGTGCACGCCCTCGCCGGCCTCCTGGACGCCGGAGCGACCGAGATCTCCTCGTTCCACGCCGCTCCCCTGCGGGACGGCCTGAAGTCCCTCCAGCTCGCCTTCCGCGAGGCCTCCCTGATCCCGGACGAGCCGGGCCAGGGACCGGGCGAGAAGTACACGGGACCCGTGTACGGCTGAGCCCGTACCGCCTACTTCTTGACGTAGAAGGGCTCGCCCGGAGGGGTGGCCGAGGCCGGCAGGAGTGCCAGGTCGAGGCCCCGCACCAGGCGGGCCCTCAGCGTCTCGTCGGCGGCCAGCGCACGGGCCACACGCTGGGCGGACTCCGCCGGAGAGGCGTCCTCGGCGAGGACCAGGGCGAGGGTCCCGTCGGCGGCACCCGGGCCCAGGTGGGCCCGCAGCACCGCCGGTTCGGCGGCCACGGCGGCCCGCACCGCTTCCCGTACGGCGGGGTCGTCGAGCGGGTCCGCGCTGGAACGGCCCTCGGCGAGGGCGAGCAGCAGCGGGCCCGTCAGCTGGTACGGCACGGGTCCCGCGAGGTCCAGGACGACCGTGTCCGCCTTCTCGTGCGCGGCCGCCTGGAGCGCCTGGTGGAGCGGGACGGCGACGGGCCTGGCCTCCGGGTCCCACAGGGCGAGCGAGGCGATCGAGGTGAACGCGGGCAGCGCCCGCCGGTCGCCGGCCGTGAGCGTGGGGACCGCCATGTCGCTGGTCTTCTCGCGGCGCAGGCCGTTCTCGTCGGTCTCGACCTCGCCGAGGACGGCGACCACGGGGACGAGCAGTCGGGCCCCCTTGAGTGCCTCCAGGACCGGGCCGTGGGCGGTTCTGTCCTCCGCCCAGGCCGCGAGGGCCGCGGCGAGCCGCGGGTCGGCGGTGCCGTCGTCGTCGGAGAAACCGGGGTCCGGAATGTTCTTGAGCGCCACGCACCGAGCCTAACCGCCACGCCGGGCGCCACGACCCGCCGGGTCGCGAGGACCCGGTTCTCGGAACCCCGGGTCGCGGGGCCCCGTTCTCGGAACCCCGGGTCGCGAGGACCCCGTTCTCGGAACCCCGGGTCGTCGGGCCGGGTCTTGGGTCCCGGGTCGTCGTGCGCGTCGGGGAGCCTGGAGCCCTACGGGGTGCGCCGGGTGCGCCGGAGGGCGACGGCCGTCAGGAGCAGGAGGGCGCCGAGACCGCCGGCGACCGGGGCGAGCAGGCCGAACGAGCGGCTTTCCTCGGGGGCGGCGACGGGCCCGGGGCCGAAGTGGGTGCCCCGGTAGCCGGCGGTGGCGTTCTTGGGGTCGGCGCCCTTCAGCCGTGTGCCGGCCTTGATGGCGGCGGCCGGGTCGACGGTGCCGTACCCCTTGGCGTCGCTGCGGCCGCCCTCCGGGCGGCTGCGGGCGGTGTCGATGAGCAGCTGCTTGATCTGGGCCGGCGTGAGGTCGGGGTGCGCGGCCCTGACCAGGGCGACGGCGCCGGAGACGAACGCGGCGGCGGCGCTGGTGCCCCAGCCCTCGTAGTAGCGGCGGTCGGGGTCGGCGATGACGATGTCGACGCCGGGGGCACTGACCGTGGCGTACCAGCGGCGGGTGGAGAAGGAGGCACGGGTGCCGAAGCGGTCGACGGCGGTGACCGCGATGACGCCGGGATAGGCGGCGGGGTACGAGATGTGGTCGCCCTTCTCGCCGCCGTTGCCGGCGGAGGCCACGACGGAGACCCCCTTGGCGAGGGCGTACTGGACGGCCGCGTCCTCGCCGGCGTCGGGGTGGGCGGACTTGGAGTCGTCGCCGAGCGAGAGGTTGATGACGTCCGCGCCGTGGTCGGCAGCCCAGCGGATGCCCTCGGCGAGGGCGGTGCCGCGGGTCTTGCGCGCCTTGTCGCGGGCCTTGTCGGTGCCTTCGAGGATGACGCGCACCGGCAGGATCTCGGCGTCCGGGGCGATGCCGAGGACGCCGTCCCCGTCACCGGGACCGTGGCCGTGCCCGGCGATGATGCCGGCCATGGCGGTGCCGTGCCGGGCCCACGCGCGGTCGCCCCGGGTCGCCCCGAAGCCGATGAGGTCGTGGCCGGGCAGCACGGAGCCCTCGAGGTCGGGGTGCTGGGCGTCGACGCCCGTGTCGAGGACGGCGACGGTGATCCCCTCGCCCTTGGTGGTCCGCCAGGCCTCGGCCGTGTGCAGGGCCTCCGGCCCCCACTGCCGGGCCCTGATGGTGTCGGCGTAGGCCGGTGCGGTGGTCGCGGGCAGGACGGCGAAGCCGGCTGCGAACAGGACGGCCGCGGCGGCGCGCGCCCGGCGCCGGGAGGGTCGGGTCACCGGTCGTTCTCCTCCACCGCCGCCATGGCGCTGTTGCGCAGCAGGAACTCCATGCGCTTCGCCATGCCCTTGGCCTCGTGGCCGAGGCCGGACTGGGCGACGGCGTCCGTTCGGTCCTTGCCCATCGCCTGGTCGGCGGGGATCGGACGGTCGACGGTCCGCCCGTCCGCGAAGCCGGAGACGGCGGTGACGACGACGGGCAGCTCAGCGGGTGCGGTCAGCCACCAGCTCGCGCGCTGCCCGGCGCCGAAGCGGGCCGCCACGGTGCCGGGCCCGGCGAGGGCCGGCGGCACGTCCTGCCCGAGCCGGGCGGTCAGGTCACGGCCGAGGTCGCGCTGCGCGGTCGCCTCGGCACGGGTGAACACGAGGCTCACGGTGATCACGCCGGTCGCGGTGGCGTCGGTGTACGTGGCGCGCAGCACGCGCTCGCAGCCCAGCGGCTTGAGCGTGGCGAGCAGGCCCTTCGCCAGGACCGCGGGCGAACACGCGGCGTCCGGGGCGACGACGATCCGCGTCCAGGTGCGCTTGGCCGCCCCCGGCCCCGCGCCCGGTCCCGCGACGGTCCTCGGGAAGAGGGTGTCCACCGGCGCGTTGTGCCAGAGCTCCTTCCCCTCCGCGTACCCCAGGGGCTCGACGGGTGCCCCCGGCTCGGCCGCCGCCAGCCACACCCCCGCCAGCGCCCCGCCGATCAGCCCCATCCCCAGCACGGCACACGCGGCCGCCGCCAGCGTCCGCCCGGTCCTCCGCTCCCGCACCGGTCGCAGCCGCGTGGTCGTCTCCACCGGCGTCTCGGGCGGCAGCGCGCCGGGCACACCAAGTCCGTACGCCCCGCCCGGCCCCGCCGCGGCCCGACCGAGCGGCGCCGCCACCGGCCGCGGCGGCGCGGCGGGGGCCGAACCGACGTACGCGGAAGCGGGGCGGGGCGACCCGACGGGCGCGGACGCGGGACGCGGCGGGGTGGTGGACCGTGCCGACGGCTGGGCAGCCGGGTCTGAAGGTGCCGGGGTGCCGAAGCCGGAGCGCGGCGGGGTTGCGGGCCGGGCCGACGGCTGGGCGCCCGGGTCTGAGGGGGGCTTCGCGGTGGAAGCGGGCGCCGGGTGCGCCTCGGCCGTCCGGCCGGTGCCGGGCAGCCGGCGCGGGTCGGGGTCCGTGGGACGGATCGGGCGGAGGCGGGCGGTCGTCTCCACGGCGGGGGCGGCCCCGGAGGGGGCCGGGACGGGAGGCGCCGGCGGCGCAGCCGGGACGGGCGCAGCCGGGACGGGCGCAGCCGGGACGGGCGCAGCCGGAGCGGGTGACATCGGCGGGGCAGCCGAGACGGGCGCAGCCGGGACGGGCGCCTGGGCGGAGCCGGCCCGCGGAGCGGGGGCGGGCGGCGAAGCCGGGCGCGAGGCCGGGGCCGGGGCCGTGCCGGAGGCGGGCGCCGGGCCGGAGGCGGGCGCCGGGCCGGAGGCGGGCGCCGGGCCGGAGGCAGGTGCCAGGCCGGAAGCGGGCGCCAAGCCGGAAGCGGGCGCCGGGGTGGCGGCGGGGGCCAGGGGGCTGGCGG
>NZ_JNWK01000031.1 GCF_000716445.1 Streptomyces wedmorensis | reverse complement strand
GGTACTGCAGGGGGGACCCTGTGGGAGAGTAGGACGCCGCCGAACAATTTTTAGCCTCAACCCCCGGACATTGTCCGGGGGTTGAGGCATTTTTGCGTTCTAGGCTGTGGCCATGCGATACGACTTGGTCATTTTCGACAACGATGGTGTGCTGGTGGACAGTGAGCCGATCTCCAACACGTTGCTGGCCGGCTATTTGACGGAGTTGGGGCACCCGACGACGTACGAGGAGTCGGTGCGGGACTACATGGGGTCGGCCATGCACCGGATCCATGAGCTGGTCGAGGAGCGGAGCGGGCAGCGGCTGCCCGAGGACTTCGACGAGACGTTCCACGCGCGGGTCTTCGCGGCGTTCGAAAGGGAGCTGGAGGCGGTGGCCGGCGCCGGGGCCGTACTGAAGGGGCTGGCCGCGGCCGGGGTGCCGTACTGCGTGGCCTCGTCGGGGAGTCATGAGCGGATCCGGGTGGGGCACCGGAAGACCGGGCTCGACGCGTGGTTCCGGGACGGGATCGTCTTCAGTGCCGAGGACGTCGGCCGGGGGAAGCCGGCGCCCGACCTGTTCCTGCACGCGGCCGAGAGGATGGGTGTGGCGCCCGAGCGGTGTGTGGTCGTGGAGGACAGCGGGCTCGGGGTGCAGGCGGCGCTGGCGGCGGGGATGGACGTGTACGGGTTCACCGCGATGACGCCGGAGGAGAAGCTGGCCGGGGCCAGGGGCTGGTTCCGGCGGATGGACGAGCTCCCCGCGATTTTGGGGATGTGATCCATCTACCCAGCGGTAGTTTCCGGCCGTACGCTGTGCCGCCATGACGGATGCGCGGTTGCGGCGTGGTCGGGGATCCCTGGCGGTCAGTTTCTTCGTGCAGGGGGTCACCTTCGCCCTGCTCGTGACACGAATACCGGCCATTCAGGACCGGTACGGGATCTCGGACGGGCTGCTGCCCGTGTTCCTGGCCGCCGTACCGATCCTGGCCGGGGTGGCGAGCGTGGCGACCGAGAAGGTCGTCGCGCGGGTGGGGCCGGCGGTGGTGCTGCGGTGGGCGCAGCCGTTCGTGCTGCTCGCGCTCCTGGCGGTGGGGGTCGGTTCGGAGCTGTGGGCGGTGGCGGTCGCGCTGGGGCTGTTCGGGCTGGCGGTGGGTGCCCTGGACGCCTCCATGAACATGTTGGGGGTGAGCCTCCAGCGGGCGTACGGGCGGAGCATCATGCTCGGCTTCCACGCCTCGTACAGCCTCGGGGGGATCGCGGGGGCATCGCTGGCCTGGGTGGGGGCGCACTGGCACCTGTCGCTGTTCGCGTCGTACCTGCCGGTCGTGGCGGTGCTGTTGCCGGTCGCCTTCGTCGGGAGCCGGTGGTACGTGGCCGGCGGGGCCGGGCCGGTGGAGGAGGCGGGGGAGAGCAAGGGGAGCGGGATCGCGTTCAAGTTGCTGCTGCCGCTGTGCCTGGTGATGACGTTCGCGTACATCGGGGATTCGACGGTCTCCAACTGGAGTGCCAAGTACCTCCAGGACGTGCTGGGTAGCTCGGAGGAGCTGGCGACCGTGCCGTACAACGCGTACATGGTGACGACGCTGCTCGGGCGGGCCGTGGGGGACTTCGGGGTGCGGAGGCTCGGGGCGGCGGTGGTCGTGCGGGGCGGTGCGGTGCTCGGGGGGCTGGGGTTCGCGCTGGTGGCGGTGGCGCCGGGGGCGTGGGCGGGGATCGCCGGGTTCACGGTGCTGGGGTTGGGGCTGAGTGTGATCGTGCCGCAGACGTTCGCGGCGGCGGGCCGGCTGTTCCCGGGGAACAGTGACGCGGCGGTGGCGCGGCTCAACGTCTTCAACTACGTGGGGTTCCTGGTCGGGTCGCCGTTGGTGGGGGCCCTGGGGGACGCGTGGAGTTACCGGGGGGCGATGGTGGTGCCGATGGCGCTGGTCCTGGTGACGGTGGTGTACGCCACGTCGTTCGGTTCGCGGGAGGCCCGATACGGTGGCGGGCATGAGCGGCCGCGCACTGTTGATGTGGGATGAAGCTGTCACACGGTACGACTTCGGGTCCGAGCATCCGATGGATCCGGTACGGCTCGCGCTGACGATGTCGCTGGTGCGGGCCTTCGGGCTCGACCGGGCGGTGGACGTGGTGTCGGCGAAGTCGGCCGGGGACTCCACGCTGCGGTTGGTGCACCGTGAGGACTACGTGGCGGCGGTGCGGGCGGCGTCCGCGGATCCGCGTCTCGCGGACCAGGCGTACGGGATCGGCACCGTCGACGATCCGGCGTTCGCGGGGATGCACGAGGTGTCGGCGTTGATCGCCGGGCAGTCGGTGGGGGCGGCGGAGGCGGTGTGGCGCGGGGAGGCCGCGCACGCGGTGAACTTCGCGGGGGGTCTGCACCACGCGATGCCGGGGTCGGCGTCGGGGTTCTGCATCTACAACGACGCGTCGCTGGCGATCGCGCGGCTGCTCGAGCTGGGCGCGGAGCGGGTCGCGTACGTGGACGTGGACGTGCACCACGGTGACGGGGTGCAGGCGGCGTTCTGGGAGGACCCGCGGGTTCTGACGGTGTCGCTGCACGAGCATCCGCGGACGTTGTTCCCGCAGACGGGCTGGCCGGAGGAGACGGGTGCGGCGGGGGCCGGTGAGGGCGGGGCGGTGAACGTGGCGCTGCCGGCCGGTACGGGGGACGCGGGGTGGCTGCGGGCCTTCCACGCGGTGGTGCCGGAGCTGATCGCGGACTTCCGGCCGCAGGTCCTGGTGACGCAGCACGGGGCGGACACGCACTTCGAGGATCCGCTGGCGCACCTGGCGGTGTCGCTGGACGCGCAGCGGGCGGTGCAGGAGGCCTGTCACGAGCTGGCGCACGAGTACGCCGACGGGCGCTGGGTGGCGCTGGGCGGTGGCGGGTATGCGGTGGTGGACGTCGTACCGCGGTCGTGGACGCATCTGGTGGGGATCGCGGCGCACGCTCCGGTGGATCCGGAGGCGGTGGTGCCGTCGTCGTGGCGGGACGAGGTGTACGCGCGGACCCGGCAGTTGGGGCCGGCGCGGATGACGGACGGGCGGTGGCCGGTGGGCTTCCGTGACTGGGCCGAGGGCTACGACCCGGCGGACCGGTTGGACCAGGCGGTGCTGGCGACCCGGAAGGCGGCTTTTCCGCTGCGGGGGCTGCTCGCCTGAGCGTGCGTGCCGGCGTGGGGGGTGTGGTGCCGGAGCGCGCGGGTGGGTGTTACGCCGACTGTGGGGTGTCCGGGAGGTTTGGGTACCCGGGCTGTGGTGTTCCGGCAGCATCGGGAGGGTGTTGAGTACCGGGGCGCTGCGGGCGCATCTGTTGGCGGCGGGGTTGGCGGGGACGGTGGCGACGTCGCGGGAGGAGAGCCTGCGGAGCTATCGGCTGTTCGCGGCGCGGGATCCGCGGGTGTTGCTGGGGCTCGATCCCGCGTGGGGGTGGGGTGAGGCCGAGCTGTTGCGGTTGATGGCCGACAAGTGCGGGGTGTCGGGGGATCCGGCGCACCGTTCGGGGCCGGACGTCATCGATCCGGAGCGTACGTTGAGGGGGCTCGACGCCTTCGCGGCGCGGTTGGGGGCGGCGGCCGCGCGGCGGGTTCCGGTGCTGTTCGGGACGGGGCATCCGCATCGTCTGCTCGGTTTCTACGTCGCTCTCGCAGACGCGTTGTCGGCGGCGGGATGTCTTGTCCTCACACCGGCGCAGGGGCGATGTGTCGACATAACGACCCGGTTCGGCGTACGCACGTACCTTCTCGACTACGTACGGGGGGTCGCGCTGGTGCGAGAGCCGGGGCCGTCGGGGGGAGGGCGTGAGCCGGGGGCGCACTCCCACTCGCCGCTGCCGGTTAGGGCCGCCCTCGAAACCGCTGCCGAGTGCGGCGGTCCGCTGCCGGAGCTGGTGGTGGGGGATCACGGTTGGGTCTGCGGTGCTGGTCAGCTGGGTATCGAGGCCATCGGGCTGGCCGATACGGATGATCCGGCGCTGTTCGTCGGTGAGGCGGAGGGGCAGGTGTCGGTGGCCGTTCCGCTTGATGACGGCGTGCGCTCCGACTACTACCGGCCTCTCACGCGCTATGTACTCAATCGAGCGTGTCTGTCACGGTAAACGGCCGATGGCAGCTCCTCTTCCCCACTCGTACCACCCGCCCCTAGTCTGGAGAGTGAGCGCTCGGCGACGAAGAGTCACCGGAGGGGAAGCCGGTGGGCGTCGCGGCGGAAGGTACAGGTGGGTCATGGCTGCTGGCGATCGACCTCTCAACGAGGTCAAGTTTCTGACCGTGGCGGAAGTCGCCGCGGTGATGCGCGTCTCGAAGATGACCGTGTACCGCTTGGTGCACAGCGGTCATCTGCCGGCGATCCGGGTGGGCAGGTCCTTCCGGGTGCCGGAACAGGCGGTTCACGAGTACCTGAGGGAGTCCTTCGTGGGGGTGGGGACCGCGTAGCGAGCGCGCGGAACAACACCGGGAGAGCTCTGCACGGCCCTCTGATTACAAGCGCGGTGCTCGGGGCGGTAGGCTAGGCCGACGTAGGTCGTGTGGGCCCAGACGCCCCGCACCGATCCCCGCCGGGAGGCGGGGATGTTCCGAGAAGTGAGCGAGGGTAGTCGTGGGCTCTGTTATCAAGAAGCGGCGCAAGCGGATGGCGAAGAAGAAGCACCGCAAGCTGCTGAAGCGCACGCGCGTTCAGCGTCGCAACAAGAAGTAAGCGACAGCTGCACCGCAGCATTTCGTGCGTAGCGTGGCCCTTCACCGTTCGCGGTGGAGGGCCACGTTTTTTATCGCGTGGAAATGCCGAGGCGCTACGGTGGCGACCAACGGAAGACGGACGGAAGGCGCTGATCTTGGGCAAGGTCGTGCTCGTCACCGGTGCCGCCCGGCATCTCGGCGGTCGCTTCGTGCGGCGGATCCAGCGGGACCCCGAGGTGGAGCGGGTGATCGCGGTGGACGCGGTCCAGCCGGCGCACCAGCTCGGCGCGGCCGAGTTCGTACGGGCCGACATCCGCCGGCCGGAGATCGCGAAGGTCCTCGCCGAGCACGACGTCGACACGGTGGTCCATCTGGACGTCACCGGTACGGCGCTCGGCGGCGGAGGCCGGACGTCGGTCAAGGAGACCAACGTCATCGGCACCATGCAGCTGCTCGGGGCCTGCCAGAAGTCGCCGCGGATCAGACGGCTCGTGATCAAGTCCAGTACGAGTGTCTACGGCTCCGCGCCCCGCGACCCGGCCGTCTTCGTCGAGACGACCGCCGCGAAGTCGCTGCCGAGCGGGGGCTTCGCCAAGGACGCCGTCGAGGTCGAGGGGTACGTCCGGGGCTTCGCCCGGCGCCGGCCCGACGTGGCCGTGTGCGTGCTGCGGTTCGCGAACATCCTCGGGCCCCGGATCGACTCCCCGCTGGCCGAGTACCTGGCGCTGCCGGTGCTGCCGACCGTCCTGGGCTACGACCCCCGGCTGCAGTTCGTCCACGAGGACGACGTGATCGACGTGCTGCGCCTGGCGGCGCACGAGCCCCGCAGGGCGACCCTGAACAGCGGCACGTTCAACGTGGCCGGCGACGGGGTGCTGCTGCTGTCCCAGTGTGCGCGGCGGCTCGGACGGCCCACCGTGCCGGTGCTGCTGCCGGCGGTCACCTGGGTGGGGACGGCGCTGCGCACGGTCGGGATCACCGACTTCGCTCCCGAGCAGATCCGGCTGCTCACGCACGGCCGGGTCGTCTCGACGGTCCAGACGCGCGAGGTCCTCGGCTTCTCGCCGCGCCGCACGACGGCGGAGGCCTTCGCCGACTTCGCGCGCGCCCGCGGGGCGGGGCTGCTGCCGCCCGAGGCGCTGGCGGGTGTGGTGGACCGGCTCGCCGGGCGCCTGCTCGGGACGTCGGCCCCCGCTTCCCCCGCGACTGCTGTTCCCCCTGTTCACGACGGCGCCTGAGGAGACCGGACAAGCGATGGCGGACGCCAAGGTCATTCCGTTCGACGACGACCGCTCGCGGGCCCGGCGGCGGCCCGACCGGCCCGACGGCGAGGCGGCGGCAGTACGGGCCCTCCCGGGGCCGCAGCAGGGCGCCCGGGGGGCGGAGGAGGCGGCGGCCGCGCCGGGCCCGTACAGCGGCGACAGCGGGCCCGACGCGGAGGTGGGCGCCGGTGCCGGGAGCGGTGGCTGGGAGCGGCGGCTGGCGGGAGGGCTCGCGTTCCTGCGGCGGCGGATCACCGGCGAGTACGAGGTCGACGAGTTCGGCTACGACGAGGAGCTCACCGACCAGGTCCTGATGTCGCTGCTGCGCCCGCTGTACGAGAAGTACTTCCGGGTGGAGGTGAAGGGCGTCGAGAACATCCCGGCCGACGGCGGGGCGCTGATCGTCTCCAACCACTCGGGGACCCTGCCGCTGGACGGGCTGATGATGCAGGTCGCCGTGCACGACCACCATCCGGCCGGGCGGCACCTGCGGCTGCTCGCCGCGGACCTGGTGTTCATGCTGCCGGTCGTCAACGAGCTGGCCCGCAAGGCGGGGCACACGCTGGCGTGCGCGGAGGACGCGGAGCGGCTGCTGCGGGCCGGCGAGATCGTCGGGGTGATGCCGGAGGGCTTCAAGGGGATCGGGAAGCCGTTCGGGGAGCGGTACAAGCTCCAGCGGTTCGGCCGGGGCGGCTTCGTGTCGACGGCGCTGCGGGCCGGGGTGCCGATCGTGCCCTGCTCGATCGTGGGGGCCGAGGAGATATACCCGATGGTCGGGAACGCGAAGACGCTGGCGCGGGTGCTGGGCCTCCCGTACTTCCCGCTGACGCCGACCTTCCCGTGGCTGGGGCCGCTGGGGGCGCTGCCGTTGCCGACGAAGTGGACCATCCAGTTCGGCGAGCCGATCCCGACGGACTCGTACGCGCCGGAGGCGGCGGAGGACCCGATGCTGATGTTCAACCTGACGGATCAGGTCCGGGAGCAGATCCAGCACACGCTGTACAAGCTGCTGGTGCAGCGGCGGTCGGTGTTCTTCTGAGGCGGTCGGTGTTCCTCCGGCGCGAGGAAGGAGGGGCGCCCCCCGTCCGTGGGGGCGCCCCTCCTTCTTGCTAGCGAGCGTCCTCGCTGTCGATGCCGAGGCCTGGTAGGAGGCCCGGCAGGAGTGGGGGAAGGGTGACGTCGGGGACGTCGGGCGTCGACTCGCCGGTGGGGGCGGTCGGGATGCCGCTCGGGGAGGGCTTGAGGATTCCGCCGGCGCTGCCGCCGAGGAGACCGTCGTCCTCCGGTGAGCCGGTCCCGGTGTCCGTGCTCGGGCTGGTGCCCGTGCTGGGGCCGGACGGGCGGGGCGGTGCCGAGTGGCTGCCCGACGGAGAGGTGTCGGTGGACGGCGGACGTTGGGTGTCCGTGCCCTGACTGCCGCTCGGGGTGCCGGGCCTGCTGCTCGGTCCCTCGGAGCCGATCGCGCCCTTCTCGGGGGTGCGGGGAAGCACCGACTGGAGCGGCTCGACGTCTTCGTCTATGGCGTCGAAGACGTGCGTCACCTCGCTGCCGACGTCCGCCAGTTGGACGGGGAGCCGGTCGCGGAGGCCGTTCCAGGTGTCCCGGTGCGCCTGGGCGAAGGAGTTGAGCCGGGCCATCGGGGCGATCTCGCCGTCCCGCTGGTACGCCTGGCGGAGCAGGCGGTGGCCTTCGCTGGCGTCGTGTTTCATACCGCCCAGGACCCGGCGGATCTCGGTGAGCGACTCGTGGTCGAGGTCGCCCGCGCGGCCGCGTTCCATGAGCCTGCGGGCTTCGCTGAGGCGGGTGGAGGCCTGGTCGAGGTAGATGCCGCCGCGGTCCGCGTCGTCGTCTGCCATGCCCAGCTTGATGTCCTCCATGCCCCGCTTGAGCCCGTAGAGCGAGTCACCCGGCAGGGCGTCGGAACTGGCAGCGGCCACTCCGCCGAAGGCCCCCGCCGCCACACCGACGGTGAGGCCGCCGGCGGCGAGGCCCTTGCTCCAGCGGGAGCGGGGGCGGAGCTTGCGGAGTGGGGAGGCCCGGTGGGTCCCCTTGCCGCCGGCCGTCCGCTGCACCGGCACCGTAGGGCCCGCGGCCGCGCTCCCCTCCATGAGCATCGCTTCCATGGCGGCGACGAGCTGGGCTCGCTGCACCACCTTGACCTCGGGATCCAGCTGTGGTTTCGGCAATTCGCCGAGACCGTTCGCCAAAGCCAAAAGCCGCCCTTGCTCGGCCGGTTCGGCCGGGGCTTCGGGCTGCTCGGCCGCCGCGCCCTCGGACGCCCGGTCCTCCAGGGCCTGGGCGAAGGCGTTCGCCCGCCGGTGCGCCGATACGTTCGCGATCACTGGCGGCACCTCCTCTCGTCATGACGGTCGACTCCCCGGGGTGTCCGGAAGGTTGCACACCTTGAGCGCATCCACACGAAAGAGTGAGTGGCTGCGGACATGGCGTGTCCACAGGGAGCCTGCATCCCGCACAACGAGCGGCGCGGCACTTGGGTTACGCGCGAAAGATGATCGGACCAGTGCGTCATAGAGGTGTTACCGACTGTGAGTCGTGCGGGGGTCGTGGGGGCTTGTGGGGACGTGCGTGGGTGGGGCCGCCGGCCGGGGCAGGGGGCCGCGTGTGGGGGGTGCGGAGCGGTCAGCGGGCGTCGTCCGGGAGGAGGCGGGCCAGCGTGCGGACGGCCCGGTACTGAAGCGTCTTGATGGCGCCTTCGTTCTTTCCCATGACCCGGGCGGTCTCGGCGACCGAGAGGCCCTGGAGGAAGCGCAGGGTCACGCACTCCTGCTGCTGGGGGTTGAGGCGGCGGACCGCGTCGAGCAGGGCGGCGTTGGACAGCGACTCGAGGACGGAGTCCTCGGGGCTGCGCTCGACCTCGTTGGCGTCGAGCATCTCGCCGGTGGTGACTTCGAGGCGGAAGCGGCTGGACTTGAAGTGGTCGGCGACCAGGTTCCGGGCGATGGTGACGAGCCAGGCGCCGAAGTCGCGGCCCTGCCAGGTGAAGGTGGAGATCCGGCGCAGGGCGCGCAGGAACGTCTCGCTGGTGAGGTCCTCCGCCGTCGCCTTCCCGCCGACGCGGTAGTAGATGTAGCGGTAGACCGTGTCGCTGTACTGGTCGTACAGCCGGCCGAACGCTTCGGCCTCGCCGGCCTGGGCCCGCTCGACCAGGTCCATCATGCGGGCGCTGTCGCTGTCGGCGGTGGGGCGGCGGTGGGTGGTCGAGGCCGTGGAGCGCGCACCCCGTCTGCCCACGGCGGCCCCGCCGTCGGCCAGGGCGTAGCAAGGGCCGGCGGGTGCCGGTGCGGCGAAGGCGAAGGCGGGGACAGGGCCGGCGTACGCGGTGGGGACGAAGCCGCGCAAGTGGTCGAGGACCGTTGCGCGCAGCGTAGCCAGGCCCGAGGTGTCAACCCCGACGTGTGGGTACACGGGACTCCCAGAGGCAGAGCTTCCATCACGTGCAGTGCGGGACCGTTCACCCGTCGTGGCGACGTGAGGGGTCCTTTGTGCGTCTGAGGAGAATAACGCTTCGTACAGGCAGCACTACACCCAGTTGCTCAAATCACCGGTTCCGTCGTTTCGGTTACTGCTTGCAGTCGAGTAAGGGCCTAGTTCGTGACTAGTTGTTGATCGCTTTGCTTCCGACTGTGACTGCGCGGGCGTTGCGTTGTGCTCAAGTGCGGGACGGGTGACTGATTGTGGCCGCTGCTGGGTAAGGAGTCCGGAATGCCTGGGGGTCGACCTGTGCGGTGGTGTTCGACCACGGACGGGTGAGGGCCGCTGGTCCGGGGTTGTCGCAGATGATCGCAGCCGAAACGTATCGGCAGAGGGGTCGCGCGCCCGGGAGGGCGGCTTTCGCCGGGTCGGCGTCAGTGGCGGCGGCGGTGCAGGGCGACCGCGGCGGCCGTACCGCCGGCGAGCGCGCCCAGGCCCGCGGCCGCGGGGATGCCGACCTTGGCGGCCTTGCGGCCGGTCCGGTAGTCGCGCAGCCGCCACTCCCGGTCCTTCGCGTGCTTGCGGAGCTTGGTGTCCGGGTTGATCGCGTACGGGTGGCCGACCAGCGAGAGCATCGGGATGTCGTTGTGCGAGTCGCTGTAGGCGGCGCAGCGGCTCAGGTCGAGGCCCTCGGCCGCGGCGAGGGCCCGTACCGCCTCGGCCTTGGCCGGCCCGTGCAGGGGTTCGCCGACCAGCTTCCCGGTGTAGACGCCGTCGACGGACTCGGCGACCGTGCCCAGCGCGCCGGTCAGGCCGAGCCGCCGGGCGATGATCGTGGCCGTCTCGACCGGGGCGGCCGTGACCAGCCAGACCTTCTGGCCCGCGTCGAGGTGGGCCTGGGCGAGACCGCGGGTGCCGGGCCAGATGCGGTCCGCCATGTACTCGTCGTAGATCTCCTCGCCGATCGACATCAGTTCGGAGACGCGGTGGCCCTGGACGATGGACAGCGCGCTGTCGCGGGCGTCCTGCATGTGCTCGGGGTCCTCGACGCCGGCGAGCCGGAACCAGGCCTGCTGCCAGGCGAAGCGCGCGAGTTCGCGGCGCTGGAAGAACTTCCGCTTGTAGAGGCCGCGGCCGAAGTGGAAGATCGCGGCGCCCTGCATCACGGTGTTGTCGAGATCGAAGAAGGCGGCCGCCCGTACGTCCCCGACGACCGGGAACTCGGGCTCCGCCGGGGCTTCGGCCTCGGCGGCGCCGGTCGCGGCGGCCGCCTCCTCCCGCTCCCGCTCCAGCTGGAGTGAGGACTTGCGCGCTGCCTCGGCAGCGGCCTCGCCTGCGAGGACGCTGCGCGCGGTGGCGGAGCGCCTACGGGGGGTGAGCCATCCCAGAGCGGCCATGTCGTGAGCATAGCCAGTCTGTTCGGTACTTCCCGACTTGTGACGATGCCAGGGCGTGAACAGTGTGGGGCTCCCCTGTTAATCGGGTACCGCTCGGCCGTGGCGGGGTTCCGCGCGGCCGAGGGGACAGAATGGACGGCATGTTCGGACGGACGAAGAAGAAGGCCGACCCCGGGTCGCGCACCGTGACGCTGATCGGGAAGCCGGGGTGTCATCTCTGCGACGACGCCCGCGCGGTCGTCGAGGCCGTGTGCGCGGAGACGGGTGCACGCTGGGAGGAGAAGGACATCTCCCGGGACGAGGAGCTCCACCGGGCGTACTGGGAGCAGATTCCGGTGGTCCTGGTCGACGGCGAGCAGCACACGTTCTGGCGCGTTGACGCGGAGCGGCTCCGGCGCGAACTGGGTGCGTGACCGAAAGGCGGTTACCATCGTGGACGTTTTGTTGGGTTTCGGGGGTGACGTCGTGAGAGGTGTGTGCGGTTTTGCCCCCTTCGGGTTCTCAACGCGCTGACGCACCCCGCGGTTCCGTGACGACAGGAACCAGCCGCGTGACCCCGGTCACTTTGGCCGGACAAAACGGACACCATCTTTGTGCACGCGTTCACAAAGACATAGCCTGCATTCGACGGGGCGGTCTTGGGACGTATGGCCGCCTGCAGCCCCGCTCATCCCGCAGGAGCACCGTGGCAACTGGCCGAACTCACCGACCGGCGACCCGTAGCCGAGGAATTCCCGAGGCCACCGTCGCCCGGCTTCCGCTGTATCTGCGCGCACTCACCGCGCTCTCGGAGCGCTCCGTACCCACGGTCTCCTCCGAGGAGCTCGCGGCCGCGGCGGGCGTCAACTCCGCGAAGCTGCGCAAGGACTTCAGCTACCTCGGCTCGTACGGCACCCGCGGGGTCGGCTACGACGTCGAGTACCTCGTCTACCAGATCTCCCGCGAACTGGGCCTCACCCAGGACTGGCCGGTCGTCATCGTCGGCATCGGCAACCTCGGCGCCGCGCTCGCCGGCTACGGCGGCTTCGCCTCCCGCGGCTTCCGGGTCGCCGCGCTGATCGACGCCGACCCCGCGATGGCCGGCAAGCCGGTCGCCGGGATCCCCGTCCAGCACAGCGACGACCTGGAGAAGATCATCCACGATGACGGCGTCTCCATCGGCGTCATCGCGACCCCGGCCGGCGTCGCCCAGCAGGTCTGCGACCGGCTCGTCGCCGCCGGAGTCACCTCCATCCTGAACTTCGCCCCGACCGTGCTCTCCGTGCCCGACGGCGTGGACGTGCGCAAGGTCGACCTCTCCATCGAGCTGCAGATCCTCGCCTTCCACGAGCAGCGCAAGGCCGGCGAGGAAGCGGGCGGCGAGAACGCACCCGAGACCGGCGCCGAGACCCCCGCCGCCGCCATGCCGCCCGCCCCGCGCAGCACGGGCAGCGGCCGCAAGGGACCCGACGGGGACGTCCCCGCGGTGATGCCGGCATGAGCCTCCTCGTCGTCGGCCTGAGCCACCGCAGCGCCCCCGTCTCCATCCTGGAGCGCGCCTCGCTGTCGGCGGACACCCAGGCCAAGCTCCTCCAGGACACCCTCGCCGCCGAACCGGCCGCCGAGGGCACCGTCCTCGCCACCTGCAACCGCATCGAGCTCTACGCCGACGTGGACAAGTTCCACGCCGGTGTCGCCGAGCTGTCCACGCTGCTCGCGCAGCACAGCGGCGTCGGCCTGGACGAGCTCACTCCTTATCTCTATGTGCACTACGAGGACCGGGCCGTCCACCACCTCTTCTCGGTGGCCTGCGGGCTCGACTCCATGGTCGTCGGCGAAGGCCAGATCCTCGGCCAGATCAAGGACGCCCTCGCCCTCGGGCAGGACCTGCACACCGCCGGCCGCCTCCTCAACGACCTGTTCCAGCAGGCCCTGAGGGTCGGCAAGCGCGCCCACAGCGAGACCGGGATCGACCGGGCCGGGCAGTCGCTCGTCACCTTCGGACTCGAGCAGCTCGCCGGTGGCGACGGCACGGGCGGTACGGACGTCGAGGCCTGGGCCAAGGGCAAGAAGGCCCTCGTCATCGGAGCCGGCTCCATGTCCTCGCTGGCCGCCGCGACCCTCGCGCGCTCCGGCGTCTCCGAGATCGTCGTCGCCAACCGCACCCTGGCCCGCGCCGAGCGGCTCGCCCAGATCCTCGGCGAGCCCGGAGGTTCGGGAGTGGCCGCACGCGCGGTCGAGATGGTTGCCGTCGGCGACGAACTGACACGTGCCGACATCGTCATCTCCTGCACCGGCGCCACCGGACTCGTCCTCACCGGCGAGAACATCGAGGCCGCCGTACGGCACCGCCGCACCCCGCTCGCCCTGCTCGACCTCGCCATGCCCCGCGACATCGACGCCGCCGCGCACCGCACCCCCGGTGTCCGCCTCGTCGACATCGAGTCGCTCGCCGAGGCCTCCGCCGACGCGCCCATGGCCGCCGACGTCGACCAGGTGCGGGGCATCGTCTCCGACGAGGTGGCCGCCTTCGGCGCCGCCCAGCGCGCCGCCCACATCACCCCCACCGTCGTCGCCCTGCGCACCATGGCCGCCGACGTGGTGGCCAACGAGGTCGCCCGTCTCGAAGGCCGGCTCCCCGGCCTCGACGACAAGCAGCGCGCCGAGATCACCCAGACCGTGCGCCGGGTGGTCGACAAGCTCCTGCACGCGCCGACCGTGCGGGTCAAGCAGCTGGCCAGCGAGCCCGGCGGCGCCGGGTACGCGGACGCGCTGCGGACACTCTTCGACCTCGACCCGGAGACGGTGGCTTCTGTCAGCCGGGCCGACCTGAATGACGCCGACGTCAAGAACCGAGGGCGAGTATGACCGAGAGGGCACTGAGGCTCGGGACCAGGCGCAGCAAGCTCGCCATGGCCCAGTCCGGGCACGTGGCCGATGCCGTCCGGCAGCTGACCGGCCGGCCCGTGGAGCTCGTGGAGATCACGACGTACGGGGACACCTCCCGGGAGCACCTCGCGCAGATCGGCGGCACCGGCGTCTTCGTCGCCGCCCTGCGCGACGCGCTGCTCGCGGGCGACGTGGACTTCGCCGTCCACTCCCTGAAGGACCTGCCGACCGCACAGCACCCCGAGCTCGTCCTGGCCGCCATCCCGCGGCGCGAGGACCCTCGCGACGTGCTGATCGCACGGGAGGGCGTCACGCTCGACACCCTGCCCAAGGGTGCCCGGGTCGGCACCGGTTCGCCGCGGCGCATGGCACAGCTCCACGCCTACGCGCGCAACCACGGCCTGGAGCTGACCTGCGTCCCGATCCGGGGCAACATCGACACCCGGGTCGGCTATGTACACAGCGGTGAGCTGGACGCGGTGGTTCTCGCCGCGGCCGGTCTCAACCGCATCGGCGGGACGTCGGAGCTCACCGGCTCCCTGTCGCTCGACCACCTGTCGGTCGACTCCGTCCTGCCCGCCCCCGGCCAGGGGGCACTGGCGATCGAATGTCCGGCGTCCGACGCCGACCTCGTCGCCACGCTCGCCGCGCTCGACGACCCGCACACCCGGGCCGCCGTGACCGCCGAGCGATCCCTGCTCGCCGCCCTCGAGGCAGGCTGCTCCGCACCCGTGGGTGCGCTGGCCGACCTCCAGGCCGACGACCCCGGTCACGGGCAGGTTGTCACCGAAATGCGCCTGCGCGGCGTCGTCGGCACCACCGACGGCTCGACGCTGGTGCAGCTGTCCACCACCGGACCCGTACCCACCTCGCACGACGAGGCCATGGCGCTCGGACGCGAACTCGCGGACGAGATGCTCGCCAAGGGCGCGGCCGGTCTTATGGGGGAGCGAGCACTTTGAACCCCACCAGCCCGACCACCAGCCCCCTGTCCCCGGCCTTCGCCGGCCACGGACACGTGACGTTCCTCGGCGCAGGCCCGGGCGACCCCGGACTACTGACCCTCAGGGCCGTCGAGGCCCTGGCGGGAGCGGACGTCCTGATCGCCGAGCCGGAGGTGCTCGAGGTCGTTCGCGGCCATGCGCGTGCGGGGGTGAGCACGCCTGAGCTGACGGTTGTTGACGAGGCGTCAACAGCCGCCGGTGTCCCCGTGTTGAGGGATGCGGCCAATCTTGTCATGGAGGCCGCGAGGGGCGGCAGGCGGGTCGTCCGAGCGGTGACCGGCGACCCCGGCCTCGACGGGAACGCGGGAGCCGAGATGCTCGCCTGCGCCGCCGAGGGCATCCCCTTCGAGGTCGTCCCCGGCGTCGCCACCGCCGTCGGCGTGCCCGCGTACGCGGGTGTGCCGCTGCGCGACGCGCAGGGAACGGACGTCCGCTTCGTCGACGCCCGCACCGCCGACGAACGCTGCTGGGCCGAGGTCGGCGCCTCCGACGGCACCGTCGTCGTCTCCACCTCGCTCGACTCGGTGGCGGCGGCCGCCGGTGAGCTGGTGTCCGCAGGCCGTAAGCCGGACACCCCGCTCACCGTCACCATCGCCGGCACCACCACCCGGCAGCGCACCTGGAACGCGACGCTCGGCACCATCGCCCAGGTCTTCAAGCAGGGCAAGGTCCTCCCCTCGCCCGAAGGCCACCGGCCGGTCATAGCCGTGGTCGGCGAGCGCAGCGCCGCGGCGCAGCGGGACCAGCTGTCGTGGTTCGAGTCGAAGCCGCTCTTCGGGTGGCGGGTGCTCGTGCCGCGCACCAAGGAGCAGGCCGCCTCGCTCTCCGACCAGCTGCGCTCCTACGGCGCGGTGCCGCACGAGGTGCCGACCATCGCCGTCGAGCCGCCGCGGACCCCGCAGCAGATGGAGCGCGCGGTCAAGGGGCTCGTCACCGGACGGTACGAGTGGATCGCCTTCACCTCGGTGAACGCGGTCAAGGCCGTACGCGAGAAGTTCGAGGAGTACGGGCTCGACGCCCGCGCCTTCGCCGGCATCAAGGTCGCGGCCGTCGGCGAACAGACCGCCGCCGCGCTCGTGGACTTCGGTGTGAAGCCGGACCTCGTGCCGAGTGGTGAGCAGTCCGCAGCGGGGCTGCTGGAGGACTGGCCGCCCTACGACCCCGTCTTCGACCCGATCGACCGCGTCTTCCTGCCGCGGGCCGACATCGCGACCGAGACGCTGGTCGCGGGGCTCATCGAACTCGGGTGGGAGGTCGACGACGTCACCGCCTACCGGACCGTACGCGCGTCGCCGCCGCCGGCGGACACGCGGGAGGCGATCAAGGGCGGCGGGTTCGACGCGGTGCTCTTCACCTCGTCGTCGACCGTGCGGAACCTCGTCGGCATCGCCGGCAAGCCGCACAACGTCACCGTCATCGCCTGCATCGGGCCGGCGACCGCGAAGACGGCCGAGGAACACGGACTGCGGGTCGACGTGCTGTCGCCCGAGCCCTCCGTCCACAAGCTCGCCGAGGCGCTCGCGGACTTCGGTCTGCGTCGGCGCGAGGCGGCGCGGGAGGCGGGGGATCCGGTGACGCGGCCTAGTGAGAGGCGGCCGGGGGCGAGGCGTCGGCGGACGACGTAGTCCTTTGTGTACGTGCGGGGTGCGGGTCCTTTCGGGCCCGCACCCTTTGCGTTTCGCGGGGGCCGTGCGATGTGGGCTGTGCCTGGGCGTTGTGGGCTGCGCCCGGGCCCGCCCTGTCGTGGGCCCGCGCTCCCGCGTTGTGGGCCTTCGTCCCGCCCGTTGTGGGCATTCGTTCCGCTGGGGCGGAACGGGTGGGCAGCCGAGGGCGCCGTCCCGTGTGCCCACCCGTCCCGCCCCAGCGGGACGATTGCCCACACGGCGGTGGGCGAAGGCCCACACGGGGGGTGCGGCGGGCGAGAGCCCAGGGCCCGCGCAGGCCCCCACACGGAGGTGGGCGGAGGGCGGAGGCGCACGCGGGGTGGGCGAGGGGCGGTGTGGCCTGTGGGGCGGAGGGCGGGTGGGGAGGGGGAGGTATGCCCACAAGGTGTTGGTAAGGGGAGGGGGTGGGCGGGCGTAGCCTCGGGGGCATGAACTCGTACGGATCGTTTCCCGGAGCGCGGCCGCGGCGGCTGCGGACGACGCCTGCCATGCGACGGATGGTGGCCGAGACGCGGCTGCGGCCCGCTGATCTGATTCTTCCGGCGTTCGTGCGGGAGGGGATCACGCAGCCGGTGCCGATCCAGGCGATGCCGGGGGTCGTGCAGCACACGCGGGACACGCTGCGGAAGGCCGCGGTGGAGGCGGTGGAGGCCGGGGTCTCCGGGATCATGCTCTTCGGTGTGCCGGAGGACGCGAAGAAGGACGCCGCGGGCACGGTGGGGACGGACCCGGACGGGATCCTGCAGGTCGCGATCCGGGACGTGAAGGCCGAGGTCGGGGACGAGCTGGTCATCATGTCGGACGTGTGCCTCGACGAGTACACCGATCACGGGCACTGCGGTGTCCTGGACGCCGACGGGCGGGTCGACAACGACGCCACGCTGGAACGTTACGCCGAGATGGCGCAGGTCCAGGCCGACGCCGGCGTCCACGTCGTGGGGCCCTCCGGGATGATGGACGGCCAGGTCGGCGTGATCCGGGACGCCCTGGACACCATCGGCAAGGAGGACGTGTCGATCCTCGCGTACACCGCGAAGTACTCCTCCGCCTTCTACGGCCCCTTCCGTGAGGCCGTCGGCTCCTCCCTCAAGGGCGACCGCAAGACCTACCAGCAGGACCCCGCCAATGTCCGCGAGTCCCTCCGCGAGCTCGCGCTGGACCTGGAGGAGGGGGCCGACATGGTGATGGTGAAGCCCGCCGGGCCCTACCTCGATGTGCTCGCGAAGGTCGCCGAGTCGGTCGACGTGCCCGTCGCCGCGTACCAGATCAGCGGGGAGTACTCGATGGTCGAGGCCGCCGCCGAGAAGGGCTGGATCGATCGGGACAAGGCGATCCTGGAGACCCTCACCGGCATCCGGCGGGCCGGGGCGCAGATGATCCTCACGTACTGGGCGACCGAGGTCGCCCGGAACCTGTCCGCCGACCGCTAGCTCCTAGTCCCACCAGAAGCTCCAGACCGGGGCGTCGAGGAGGGCCTTCTCGGCGTACTCGCGCAGGGTGCCGTGGCTGCCCTGGGCGATGTTGTCCGGGCAGAACGCGAAGTGTTCCGCCGCCACCGCCTCGGCCTCTTCCAGGGTCTTGGGCGGTGCCGCCACGGAGACCACCAGCTGGTCGAAGGTCAGGGCGATGACACGGGCGCCGAAGCGGTCTTCCCAGGACCGCAGCACCGTGCACAGGCGGGCCACGTCGTTCTCGTGGTTCAGCGGGCCGCCCCAGCCGATGACCGCGGGTATGTCGGCGCTCCGGCGGGCCGGGACCAGGGCCGGACGGGCTTCGTCCAGCCAGAAGCCGGGCTCCGTGAGCATCTCGGCGACGGTGGCCGCCGCCCGGTCGGGGTCCGTGTCGAGCGGCTGAGCCGCGGCCAGGCCCGGCCAGCCGGCGGTGAAGGGGGCGACGATCTCCCCGCGCTCCGGCTGCTCGCCGAACGGGTCGTCCACGACCGTGGTCATCCGAGGGTCCTGCTCCTCCTCGGGCGTCTCCGAGGCCGCGTGGCCCCAGAAGCCGGCGAGCACCTCGTCCGCGTCGTGGTCCGCGGGGTCGCTCATCCGCTCCGGCTGAAGCTGCCATTCGTCCAGGTTCCGCTCCACGCCCAGCAGGACCGGGAGGAGCCCCGCCGTACGGGCCGCCGGGCGCAGGGCCGCCCACGCGGCGGGACCCGCCGGGGCGTGCCCCGACCAGAGGTACGGGGTTTCCGCGGGGCCCGTGAGGGCGCCGGGCGGCAGGTCGAGGCCGAGGGAACGGCCGGTCGGATCGGACATGAGCCGGGGCAGCTGGTTCGGGATCATCGCCATGATCAGAACGTACGGGGCGCCACTGACAACGGCCCGGGGGTGGTGGGGCGGCAGCGGGCGGCGCACTCTGGAGGGGTAGCCGACAGGCCCTCGGTGGAGGTGATCCTCATGATGCAGACGCTCGTCGGATGGCATGTGGAGATGGAGTTCAAGGAGGAGGGTGACCGGACGCGGGCCGCGGCCATGGTCCGGCTCTCCGACGGCACCGAGTTCCGGGCCCACGGGACCGCGAACCGGCACCCCTCAGATCCGGACCAGCTGCGGGTGGGCGAGGAGATCGCGGGTGCGCGCGCCCTGATGGACCTCGCTTCGCAACTGCTGCAGAAGGCCCACAAGGAGATCGACGAGGTGTCCGGCCGGACCTCGCACACCATCCGCTGACACGACGAAGCCCCCGGCACGGTGATCCGTGCCGGGGGCTTCACCTCACTGCGTCAGAGCCGCTCGGGCGTCCGGATGCCCAGCAGGGCCATGCCCTGGTGGAGGGTGCGGGCCGTCAGGTCGCACAGGAAGAGGCGGTTCTCCGCGACTTCCTGCGCCGGCTCCGGCTTGATGACCGGGCACTGGTCGTAGAACGTCGTGTAGAGCGAGGCGAGCTGGTACAGGTACGCCGTGAGCTTGTGCGGCGCGTACTCGGTCGCCGCCTCGGACACCGTCTCCGCGAACCGGTCCAGGTGCAGGCCGAGCGCACGCTCCGCCGGCGCCAGCTCCAGCTCCGGGTGGGCGGCGGGGGTGCGGTCGCCGGCCTTGCCGAAGATCGACTTGATCCGCGCGTACGCGTACTGGAGGTACACCGACGTGTCGCCGTTCAGCGACACCATCTGGTCCAGGTCGAACTTGTAGTCCCGCGCGGCCGACGTCGACAGGTCGGCGTACTTCACCGCGCCGATGCCGACGTACTGGCCGTTCTCGACGATCTCCGTCTCGCTCAGGCCCACCTTCTCGGCCTTCTCGCGGACGACGGCCGTCGCCCGGTCGACGGCCTCGTCGAGCAGGTCCACCAGCCGGACCGTCTCGCCCTCACGGGTCTTGAACGGCTTGCCGTCCTTGCCGAGGACCGTGCCGAAGGCCAGCTGGACGGCCTTGACCTCGTCGTTCAGCCAACCGGCCCGGCGGGCCGTCTCGAAGACCATCTTGAAGTGCAGCGACTGCCGGGCGTCCACCACGTACAGCAGGGACGTCGCCTTCAGGTTCTGCACCCGGTCGCGGATCGCGGACAGGTCCGTCGCCGCGTAACCGAAGCCGCCGTCGGACTTCTGGACGATCAGCGGCGTCGGGTTGCCGTCCGGGCCCTTCACGTCGTCGAAGAACACGCACAGCGCACCCTCGGAACGGACGGCGACGCCCGACTCCTCCAGGATGCGGCACGTCTCCGTCAGCATGTCGTTGTAGCCGGACTCGCCGACGACGTCGCCGTCCCGGATGTCCATGTCGAGCTTGTCGAACACCGAGTAGAAGTAGATCTTCGACTCGTCGACGAACCGCTGCCAGAGGGCCAGGGTCTCCTCGTCGCCCGCCTGGAGGTCCACGACCCGGCCACGCGCCCGCGTCTTGAACTCCTCGTCGGAGTCGAACAGGGCACGCGAGGCCTTGTAGAGCCTGTTCAGGTTCGACATGGCCTCCTCGCCGGAGACCTCCGCCCCGTCCTCGGCCTTGTGGTCCAGCTCGTGCGGGTGCTCGATCAGGTACTGGATGAGCATGCCGAACTGGGTGCCCCAGTCGCCGATGTGGTGGCGGCGGACCACCGTCTCGCCCGTGAACTCCAGGATCTCGACCATCGCGGCACCGATCACGGCCGACCGCAGGTGACCGACGTGCATCTCCTTCGCCACGTTCGGCTGGGCGTAGTCGATCACCGTCGTGCCGGCCGACTCGCTGAACGGAACACCGAGACGCGCGTCGGCCGCCCGGGCCGCGAGGGTCTCGACGATCGCCCTGTCGGTGACCGTGATGTTCAGGAACCCGGGGCCGGAGACCTCGATCTCCTTCAGCACGTCGTTCGCCGGGATCGCCTCGACGACCTTCGTCGCCAGCTCCCGCGGGTTGCCCTTCAGCTGCTTGGCCAGCGCCAGGATGCCGTTGGCCTGGAAGTCGGCCCGGTCGCTTCGTCGCAGCAGCGGGTCGGCGGAGCCGGCGTCCGGCAGGGCTGCCGAGAGGCCGTCCGCGAGGCGCTGCTGCACGGTCGAAGCGAGGGAAGGGACCGAGGCCATGAGCTTCCGTTCCTGTTGAGTCCGTCAGGTCTAATTCGCTTGTCAAGTGTCCCATGGGAGCGCAACGTGATTTCCCCGCCTGTGGACGACCCGACAGGCACTCCTGTGGACAACCTCGGAGACCGCTCTTCCGTCTGGGAGAATGGCTTCACGTAGGGCTGTCAGACAGAACCCCTCAGGAAGAAGGACGTACCGACCGTGGCTCAGAGCAGCACCGAGACCGACTGGGTCTCCCGTTTCGCGGACGAGGTCATCGCCGAGTCGGAGCGACGTGCGCCTGGCAAACCGGTCGTCGTCGCCTCCGGCCTCTCCCCGTCCGGCCCGATCCACCTCGGCAACCTCCGCGAGGTCATGACCCCGCACCTGGTCGCCGACGAGATCCGCCGCCGCGGACACGAGGTCAGGCACCTCATCTCCTGGGACGACTACGACCGCTACCGCAAGGTGCCGAACGGCATCGAGGGCATCGACGCGTCCTGGGCCGAGCACATCGGCAAGCCGCTGACCTCCGTCCCGGCCCCCGCCGGCTCGCCCCACCCGAACTGGGCCGAGCACTTCAAGGCCGCCATGGTCGAGTCCCTGGCCGAGCTGGGCGTCGCATACGACCCCATCAGCCAGACCGAGCAGTACACGGCGGGCGCCTACCGCGAGCAGATCCTGCACGCCATGAAGCACCGCGGCGACATCGACGCCATCCTCGACCAGTACCGGACGAAGAAGGCCCCGAAGAAGCAGTCGCAGAAGCCCCTCGACGAGGCCGAGCTGGAGGCCGAGGAGGGCTCCGGCGCGGCGAGTGAGGACGACGGCTCCGGCGGCGCCTCCGGCTACTTCCCGTACAAGCCCTACTGCGGCCAGTGCGAGAAGGACCTGACGACCGTCACGTCGTACGACGACGAGACGACCGAACTGGCCTACACCTGCACGAACTGCGGCTTCGCCGAGACCGTGAAGCTCAGCGAGTTCAACCGCGGCAAGCTGGTCTGGAAGGTCGACTGGCCGATGCGCTGGGCCTACGAGGGCGTCATCTTCGAGCCCTCCGGCGTCGACCACTCCTCGCCCGGCTCGTCCTTCGTCGTCGGCGGCCAGATCGTCCGCGACGTCTTCGACGGCGTCCAGCCCATCGGCCCCATGTACGCCTTCGTGGGCATCAGCGGCATGGCCAAGATGTCCTCCTCCAAGGGCGGCGTGCCCACCGCGGCCGACGCCCTGAAGATCATGGAGCCGCAGCTGCTGCGCTGGCTGTACGCCCGCCGCAAGCCCAACCAGTCCTTCAAGATCGCCTTCGACCAGGAGATCCAGCGGCTCTACGACGAGTGGGACAAGCTGGAGGCCAAGGTCGCCGACGGCAGCGTGCTGCCCGCCGACGCCGCCGCGCACTCCCGCGCCGCCCGCACGGCCGCCGGCGAGCTGCCCCGCACGCCCCGCCCGCTGCCGTACCGGACGCTGGCCTCGGTCATGGACATCACCGCCGGCCACGACGAGCAGACCCTGCGCATCCTGACCGAGCTCGACCCGGAGAACCCGGTCACCACGCTCGACGAGGTCCGCCCGCGCCTCGACCGCGCCGAGAACTGGATCACCAACCAGGTCCCGGCCGACCAGCGCACCATCGTCCGCGAGGAGCCCGACACCGAGCTCCTCGGCTCCCTGGACGACGAGGGCCGCGAGTCGCTCCGGCTGCTCCTGGAAGGCCTGGACACCCACTGGTCGCTCGACGGGCTCACCACGCTCGTCTACGGCGTCCCGAAGGTCATGGCCGGACTCGACGCCGAGGCCAAGCCGACGCCCGAGCTGAAGCTCGCCCAGCGCGCCTTCTTCGCCCTGCTCTACAAGCTCCTCGTGAGCCGCGAGACCGGCCCGCGCCTGCCCACGCTGCTCCTCGCCGTCGGGGCGGACCGGGTGCGGAAGCTGCTCGCCGCGTAACCGGACGAGCGTGTGAGCACGTGAAGAGGGCCGCCCCGGACTCCGGGAGCGGCCCTCTTCCACATGTGCCTCACGGTCCTACGGACACCGCCTACGGGATGTCGACGTCGGCCCTCGCCTGCTGCACCCGCTGCTCCGCCTTCGGGACCGCCTGCCGCAGCAGATCGATGTCGGACGCCGGGAACTCCTGCATGCCGTACTGCTCGGCCACCAGCTGCGCGAGCTCGGCCTCGCTCGGCGCCTGCCCGTACTCGATCACGTACGTCTCCAGGACCTTGTAGACGACGTCCTCGAACTCGTCGTCCCGCGGCTCCTGCGGCTGCTCCTCGACGTACTCCGGGTACTCGACGAACTGCTCCGGCCCCGGCGGCGGCACGTCCTCCGGCCCCTGCGGCACCGGCACGGGCATGGGCTCCAGACCCTCGACGATCTGCGGGTTGTACGTGCCCCCGTACGTCTCCGGGGTGACCTGCTGCGTGTCGAACCACGGACTGTCGTGGTTCACGGGCACCGGCTGCGCCTCGGCGGGCGCGAGCCCGGGGTGCGGGAGCTGCTGCGGCACCGCCGCCACCGGCTGGAGCCCCTCCGGCTGCTGAAGCAACTGCGGCTGCTGCGGCTGCTGCGGAAGCTGGGGCTGCTGGGGCTGCTGAAGCTGCGGAGACTGCGCCGGCAGCACCGCCGGCTCGATGCCCGCCGCCGCGAGACCCGCCGCAGCGGTCTCCGCCAGCGGAACGCCGTAACGGGCCAGACGCAGCGGCATCAAAGCCTCGACCGGCGCCTTGCGCCGCCAGCCACGGCCGTAACGGGCCTGCAGCCGAGCCTGGTAGATCAGCCGCTCCTGCTCCAGCTTGATCACCTGCTCGTACGAGCGGAGCTCCCACAGCTTCATGCGGCGCCACAGCCGGAACGTCGGAACCGGCGACAGCAGCCAGCGGGTGATGCGCACACCCTCCATGTGCTTGTCGGCCGTGATGTCCGCGATCCGGCCCACCGCGTGCCGAGCCGCCTCGACCGCCACCACGAACAGCACCGGAATCACCGCGTGCATGCCGACGCCCAGCGGGTCGGGCCACGCCGCCGCGCCGTTGAACGCGATCGTCGCGGCCGTCAGCACCCAGGCCGTCTGACGCAGCAGCGGGAACGGGATCCGCAGCCACGTCAGCAGCAGGTCCAGCGCGAGCAGTACACAGATGCCCGCGTCGATGCCGATGGGGAAGAAGTACGAGAAGGTGCCGAAGCCCTTTTGCAGGGCAAGCTCACGCACGGCGGCGTACGAGCCCGCGAAACCGATCCCCGCGATGATCAGCGCACCGGCGATGACGAGGCCGATGAGTATTCGGTGTGTGCGTGTCAGCTGCATCGCGGCCACCCGCGATCCCCTCCCGTCAAACGACATCCGGCGCGCACAGAGTGGCACATGCGCGCGAAACCCGGCCCCCGGGGGAGGGACGGGCTCCGCTTGAATATGCCGATCTGTACGGGTCCGTGCCTACTTGTTCGCCGCCGCGACCGCCGCCACGGCCTCCTTGGCCGCCTTCACGGCGCCGTCCATGATCTGCTTGTCCGTCGGTCCGATGGCCCCCGCGTATCCGGCGCCGTTGAACGACAGGAGGACCAGCACGTTGCCCGTCCGCGCCACGACCGAGGTGTAGACGAAGTCCTCGTCCGTCTTGCGCAGCTGGTACGAGACGGCCTGCGCCTCGTCGCCGACGCCCGCGGCCGTCGTGGTGCGGAGCTTCTTGGCCCCCGGCGTCTCCTGGACCTTGGCGAGCTCCTTCGCCAGGTTCTCCTGGGCGCGGTCCTGGCCGCTGCCGAGCGAGACGTCCGAGTCGTACCGGTAGAAGGACACGTCGAGCCAGCGGTAGTGCGAGCCGTGGACGCCCTTGTCCTCCAGGCCGTTCCACGAGCAGCCGCCACGGCTGGCCAGGTCGCTGGAAGCGGCCGGCGTGCCGTTCTTCGTCTTCGCCTTCGGAACCAGCACGGCCGTCGTCTTGGCGGAGACCGACTTGCAGACGTCGGGCAGCTTCGCGAACCTCGCGGCCTCCACCGTCTTCGTCGGCGTCGGCACCGGGGCCGCCGACGTCTTGGCCCCGCCCTGCGGCTTCCCGGAATCACCGGAGTCGGAGGAGCAGCCGGCGGCGACGAGCATCACCGGGACGGCGGCGCAGGCGAGTATGCGGGAGAGGCGCGTAGCTGATCGCTGCATGGTTCCTTCAGTCGCTTGTCGTACGGTCCGGCCGGCGGTCCGGTGGTGATCGGCCATGGCCGTGGCCACGGGAACGGTCACGGATACGCCGACACGTTACGTGGTCCCCATCCGCTCACGGATCGGAGCGGAACGGCTACTCCTCCAGGCGCTCGGCCAGCAGCCGGGCCAGATTCCGGGCCTTTTCCTGCAGTTCCTTGCTGTCGGGGGCCTCGGCGGACCCCGTCGTCTGCTCCCGGTAGGAGACCGTCACGATCACGTTGGATGTGCGGAACACCACGCTGACGGACCTCTGATGGCCGTTCGCGCCGACCCTGCTGAGGGCGTCGTCCAGGTACGCGATCTCGCCGAGGTCGTCGAGGAGGCGCGGTTCGAGCCCGGTGGGCGTCGCGGTGGGAGTGGGAGCGGACGTGGGGTCGGCCGAACCGGGCGGAGTGGCGCCGGTCGTCGGGGCCTTGGTCGTCGGAAGCCGGCCCGGAGGTGTGAGCGGAACCCCCGCCGTGACCGCCATCGTGCCCGTCGTCGACGCCGGGGGCGTCGTGGCGGGCGGCGTCGTCGCCGTGGGCGACGGCGGAGCGGTGGTGGGCAGCGGGATGCCCGCCTCGAGCTGCTTGGCGGTGAACACCGACTGCGCGCGGTCCGCGTCGCTGATGGTGGCGTCGTACGAGACGACCCGCTCGACGTCGAGCGTGAGCCGGTGCGAGGTGTCGGGACTGTCGGCCCGCCAGGTGCAGCCGACGCGCCGGTCCGTGTCGTACGTGACGGAGGCCGTACCGCGGTACGCCTTGTCCCGCTCGGCGTCCGGCAGCGAGGCGGCGCCCGGCAGCAGGTCCTTGAGGGTGGCCTGCGGGACGGAGCCGCAGGGCTCGAAGAGGGTGCGGTAGCGGCCGGGAGGCACGACGGGGGCGGCGGGGCCCGCCTTCGCGTCGACGGTGACGTCGTCGGCGGGGGCACCGGCGGAGCAGCCGGTGAGGCCGAGCCCCAGGCCGAGGCCCAGGACGCTGGTGAGGACGACGGCGGTCCGAGCCGTGGGCCCGGCGTGGCCGGGGGCGTACCTCTTTCGCTGCACGGTCCCAGGCTCCCTTCTCCCGAAGTCTTTCCCGAAAACGGTTTGCCGCGCGAACCCGGCCGATGGACACAATGTCTATCGCACACGCAGCCGTTGATGCCGGTCCGCTGTCACCTGTACGGGCTTTGGCTCCGGTTTTTGCGTTATCTGACTTTTCGGGGGAATCGAGGAAGTATGTCGTACGTAGAGGTACCGGGCGCGAACGTACCGATCCGCATGTGGGCCGACCCCGCCACGGTCGAGGGCGGCGCCATGCAGCAGCTCCGCAACGTGGCCACCCTTCCGTGGATCAAGGGCCTCGCCGTCATGCCGGACGTCCACTACGGCAAGGGCGCGACGGTCGGCTCGGTCATCGCGATGCAGGGCGCGGTCTGCCCGGCCGCGGTCGGCGTCGACATCGGCTGCGGCATGTCCGCCGTCAAGACCTCCCTCACCGCGAACGACCTCCCGGGTGACCTCTCCCGCCTCCGCTCGAAGATCGAGCAGGCCATCCCGGTCGGCCGCGGCCTGCACCGCGAGGCGGTGGACCCGAAGCGGCTGTACCAGTTCCCGACGGCGGGCTGGGACGACTTCTGGTCGCGGTTCGACGGGGTGGCGGACGCGGTGAAGTTCCGCCGGGAGCGGGCGGGGCAGCAGATGGGAACGCTCGGGTCGGGCAACCACTTCGTGGAGTTCTGCCTGGACACCTCGGGCGCCGTCTGGCTGATGCTGCATTCGGGGTCGCGGAACATCGGCAAGGAGCTGGCGGAGTTCCACATCGGCGAGGCGCAGAAGCTTCCGCACAACCAGGGTCTCGTCGACCGCGACCTGGCGGTGTTCGTCGCGGACACTCCGCAGATGGCGGCCTACCGGCATGACCTCTTCTGGGCGCAGGAGTACGCGAAGCACAACCGCGCGATCATGATGGCGCTCTTCCAGGAGGTCGTCCGCCGGGAGTTCCGCAAGGCGCGGGTGACCTTCGATCCGGTGATCTCCTGCCACCACAACTACGTGGCGGAGGAGCGGTACGAGGGCATGGACATGCTGGTCACGCGCAAGGGCGCGATCCGGGCCGGTTCCGGGGAGTTCGGGATCATCCCGGGCTCGATGGGCACGGGCTCATACATCGTGAAGGGCCTGGGGAACGCGGCGTCCTTCAACTCGGCCTCGCACGGCGCGGGCCGGAAGATGAGCCGGAGCGCGGCGAAGCGGCGCTTCACGGTGCGAGACCTGGAGGAGCAGACGCGGGGCGTGGAGTGCCGTAAGGACTCCGGTGTCGTCGACGAGATCCCGGGCGCCTACAAGCCGATCGAGAAGGTCATCGACCAGCAGCGGGACCTGGTGGAGGTCGTCGCGAAGCTGAAGCAGGTCATCTGTGTGAAGGGCTGACCGCAGGAAGACGGGACGGGGTGCCGCGTGAGGCGGCACCCCGTCCCGTTCTCGTTCCCGGCTCAGAGCTCGCGGTGGATCTTGGTGTTGGAGGCCTGGGCGCGGGGGCGGACGATGAGGAGGTCGATGTTGACGTGCGGGGGGCGGGTGCAGGCCCAGGTGATGGTGTCGGCGACGTCGTCGGCGGTGAGGGGTTCGGCGACGCCGGCGTAGACCTTGGCGGCCTTGTCGGTGTCGCCGCGGAAGCGGGTGGTGGCGAACTCGTCGGTCTTGACCATGCCGGGGGCGATCTCGATGACGCGGACGGGGGTGCCGACGATCTCGAGGCGGAGGGTCTCGGCGAGGACGCGGGCGCCGTTCTTGGCGGCGACGTAGCCGGCGCCGCCCTCGTAGGTGGAGTGGCCGGCGGTGGAGGAGAGGACGACGACCGTGCCGTCGCCGCCGGCGATGAGGGCGGGGAGCAGGGCCTGGGTGAGGTTCAGGGTGCCGATGACGTTGACCTCGTACATCTGACGCCAGTCGGCGGGGTCGCCGGTGGCGACGGGGTCGGCGCCGAGGGCGCCGCCGGCGTTGTTGACGAGGACGGCGAGGGTGCGGAAGGCGGTGGCGAACTCGTCGACGGCGGCGCGGTCGGTGACGTCGAGGGCGTAGGCGGTGGCCTGGTGGCCGGCCTCGTTGATCTCGGCGGCGAGGGCTTCGATGCGGTCCTTGCGGCGGGCGGTGAGGACCACGCGGTAGCCGGCGGCGGCCAGTCGGCGGGCGGTGGCGGCGCCGATGCCGCTGCTTGCTCCGGTGATGACGGCGATGGGGGTACCGGGGCCGGTCATGACGTGCTCCTCGCGCAGGTGGTCGATTACGTCGATCGCCCGGTCAGGATAGGTGGGGGCGGTGTCCGGTGGCCTCGCGGGGCGTGGGGGTGGGGGTCGGGTGTGCGGGACACGCGGGCTGATGGGTTGTCATAAGATGTGATGGTAGGTGGGTATTTTGGGCCTATGCGTGGATTGCGGAAGAGTGTGCTCGGGGTCGCTCTCGCGGCCGCGGTGGTGACGGGTGCGGGTGGGAGTGCCGGCGCCGTGGGGGCGAAGACCGGGCCCGAGGCGGATCTGTCCCATCACGGTCATGCCTCCCTGTGGGACGGGAGGCTGGGCGTCTGGCTGGTCAGTGAGAACCACGGGCCGTCCGATCTGGCCCAGGCGACGGTCCGGCTCGCCTTCTCCGAGCCGATGGCGGGTGGCCGGGAGCTGCCGCCGGCCTGTCTGTGGAGCAGTGACCGGGTGGTGTCCTGCCGGACCGGTGAGCTGCGGGCCGTGGGGGGTGCCGGGGAGCTGGCGCTGGACCTGCGGACGGCCGGCCTGCCGGACGAGCTGACGGTGGACATCACCACGGCCTGGCGGGACGGGGTGGCCGACCGGAATCCGCGGAACGACCGGCACCGGGTCCTGGTGCTCGCGACCGGTGATCCGTACGTGTTCTGACGTCCTCCGGGGGTGCGTGTCCGCGGTCGCTCAGCGGCCGGCCGAGTAGACGTAGCCGTCGGGGCGGACGAGGACGGTGGCGCGCTTCGCCGGGTCGGCCCAGGTCGCTCGGGTGAGGTGTTCGAGGGTGACGGGGGCGGTCGGGGGCAGGGTGGCGGGTGCGCCTTCCGGGGTGATCAGGACGAAGTCGCCGTGGCGGAGGAGTTCGTAGAGGCGCCCTTCGCGCAGGGGGACGTCGGGCGCGCGGCGGCCGGAGGGGCGGCCGGTGCCGGGCGCGGGCGGGTACGCGATGCCGATTCCGCTGATCATGCCCATGGCCCGGGAGGTGGCGGGCCGTATCGCGTTCAGGAGGCGGGTGGCGAGGGCGCGGGCGGCGCGGGTGAGCGGGGTGTGGGCCATCGCGAGGCGCACGATGGCGCCGCTGCTGCGGAGTACGGCGGCGCCGACGGGGTGGCGCTCGGACTGGTAGCTGTCGAGGAGGGCCTCGGCGTCGGGTGCCTCGCCGCGGAGGACGGCGACGAGCTTCCAGGAGAGGTTGGCGGCGTCCTGGAGGCCGGTGTTCATGCCCTGGCCGCCGGCGGGGGAGTGGACGTGGGCGGCGTCCCCCGCGAGGAAGACCCGGCCGACGCGGTAGGCGGGGGCCTGGCGCTCGTCGCTGTGGAAGCGGGAGATCCAGCGGGCGTCGTGCATGCCGAGGTCGGTCCCGAGGGCGCGCCGGGCGATGTCGCGGACCTCGTCGAGGTCGACGGGCTCGCCGTCGGGGACCTGGCGGGTGCGGTCCCAGCCCATGACCCGGTACCAGCCGTCGCCGAAGGGGGCGAGGAAGGCGAAGGTGTTTCCCGAGCCGCTGACGGTGAAGGACTCGGCGGGCTCCTCCGCGAGGCGTACGTCGGCGAGGACGATGGAGCGGATCACGGAGCGGCCGGGGAAGGGCAGGCCGAGGGCGGAGCGGACGGCGCTGCGGACGCCGTCGGTGCCGACGAGGTGACGGGCGCGGAGGGTGAGGGGGCCGTCGGGGCCGGTGAGGTCGGCGGTGACCGTGTCGGCGTCCTGGTGCAGTCCGCGGAGTTCGGTCTCGTACCGGAAGGTGACGCCGGCGGCCGTCGCGCGGCGCTCCAGGAGGCGCTCGACCTCGTACTGCGGGGTGACGAGCAGGTGGTTGAAGCGGGTGGCGAGGCGGGTCAGGTCGAGGTCGAGGCTGCCGAAGAGGCGGGCGTGGGCGAGGGTCGTGCCGGTCGCGAGGAGGTCGTCGGCGAGGCCGCGGGCGTCGAGCTGCTCCAGGGTGCGGGCGTGGACGCCGAAGGCCCGGGTGAGGTTGCCGAGGCCGTGCGGGCGGCGCTCGACGAGGGTGACGCCGATGCCGGCGGCGGCCAGGTCACCGGCGAGGAGCAGGCCGGTGGGGCCGGCGCCGATGACGAGTACGTCCGTGTCCGTGGTGGTGCTCATGGCTGCCTCCAGGGGTGCCCACGTCCGTTGGCCAACGGTTGTTTGCCAACGCTCGTTGGCTACGGTAGGGGTGGCTTCGATGGCGTGTCAACACCTGTTGGCCTACAGTCGTTGATATGACGACCGTCCGCCGTTCCGACGCCACCCGGGCCGCCATCCTCGAGGCCGCGCGCGAGCGCTTCGCCTCCGACGGGTACGAGCGCGCCACCATCCGGGCCATCGCCCGTGACGCCGGGATCGATCCGTCGATGGTCATGCGCTACTACGGCAACAAGGAGGGGCTGTTCGCGGCCGCCTCGGAGATCGAGCTCGACCTTCCCGAGCTGGGGCTCCTGCCGGCGCGGCACATCGGGGCCGTCCTCGTCACCCACTTCCTGGAGCGCTGGGAGCGGGACGACGTCCTGACCGGGATGCTGCGGGTGGGGGTCACCAACGAGGCCGGGGCCGAGCGCATGCAGGCGGTCTTCGCCCGGCAGCTGGGTCCCGTCACCCGAGGGGTCTGCCCCGACCCGGACCAGGCCCCGCGCCGGGCCGCGCTGGTCGCGTCCCAGATCCTCGGGATGGCGCTCGCGCGCTACGTGCTGCGACTGCCGCCGGCCGTCGAGATGTCCACCGACGAGATCGTGGCCTGGCTGGGTCCGACCGTGCAGCGCTATCTGACGGCGGAAGCCCCCTGACGCGACGGTTCCTGGGCCGTACAATCTCTGCATGACGCAGAAGAGTTCCGTCCGGCGCGAGGCCCTGATGACCGAGCTGTACGGGGAGGCCCGCCGCTACATGGCGGCGTACGCCCTGTTCAACCAGGCCGTCGCCGACCACCTGCGGCTCCACCCGACCGATGTGCAGTGCCTGAACCTGCTCAGCCTGGAGGAGGGCCCGGTGACCACCGGGCGGGTCGCCGAGCTGACCGGGCTCACCACCGGCTCGGCGACCCGGCTCGTCGACCGTCTCGAACGGTCCGGGTACGTGACCCGGGAGCGCGACACCGAGGACCGGCGGCGGGTCCTCGTGGCGCTCGTGCCCGCGCGGATGGCGGAGCTCGGCGACCTGTGGCGGAAGCTGAACGGGACCTGGGGCACGATGTTCGACGCCTACAGCGACGCCGAAGTCGCCCTGCTCATCGCCCACATGCGGCGGACCGTCGAGGTGAGTGCCGCACAGATCGAGCGGCTGCGCGGCGGCGACCTCGGCTGACCGGTGCCGGTGCCGGTGCCGGTGCCGGGGCTCGTGCTCGTGCTCGTGCCGTCAGGCGGTCTTCGCGCCGCCGAACTCCCGTACCGCGTCGGAGACGATCGCCTCCAGGCGGGCGTGGTGGGCGCCGCGCCAGTAGACCCGGCCGCAGGCCCCGCACTGGGCGAACACGTCGTACGTCTTCTCGGTGCCCTGTTCGAGGCGCTCGCGGACGGCGTCCTTGTCGGTGTCGGTCAACTCCCCGTTGCACGCGGTGCAGCGGGTCCAGGGCGCGAGCGGCGGCGCGAACCGCTCCAGCACGTCGCGGAGCTGGTCGTCCGGCCGGTCGCTGTAGACGTAGGCGCCCGCCCACAGCTCGCGGCGGCGCAGCAGGCCGCGGTCCCGCGAGAGCATGACGCGCCGCTCGCGCGCGGAGAGGGTGGCGAGCGCGGGGTCGCCGATGTCCTCGCTCTCGTACGCCGCGTCCACGCCGAGCAGGCGCAGTCGCCGGGCCAGCGTGCCGAGGTGCACGTCGAGCAGGAACCGGAGCGGTGCGCCGGGCACCGGCTGCGGCCGGGCGATGTCCTCCACCTCGACCGTCTCGCCGTCGGCCGGGACGTGTGACACGTCGACGGGGCGGCCGTCGACCAGGAGCCGTCCGGCCTCGGTGAGCGGCACCCCGAGGGACTCCACGACATGGCCGAGCGAGGAGCTGCCGTCGGTGGTCACCGGGGTGCGGCCCGAGCGCCGCTCCGAGGCGACGAAGAGCCGCAGGCCGGGGGCGAAACTGATCTGGATCTCCGGTCCGTTCACGGGGACAGGATGTCACCGGGGCGAGCCGGGCGGCCAGGGAATTCCGGCCGCCCGCCAGTCGGCCCGCCCGCCCGTCGCCGGCCCCGCCCGCCCGTCGCCGGCCCGCCCGCTCGCCCGCGGAAGGGGCTGGCGTGGTCGGTGGCCCGGGTCGGGTCAGGGGCGAGGGTGCCTGGCGTGGTCGGCGCCTCAAGCGGGGTCGGGGGCCAAGGCGCCTGGCGTGGTCGGCGCCTCAAGCCGGGTCAGGGGCGGAAGGAGTCGGCGTGGTCGGCGACCCAGGTCGCGAAGGGGCGGGCCGGGTGGCCGGTGAGCTCCTCGACGGTACGGGTCAGGGGTACGGGCCGGCCGTCGTGCGCGGCCCAGTAGGAGAGGAGGGCGTCCGCGAAGGCGCCGGGTACGTAGCCGGCGACGGACTCCTTCCACTCCTCGGGGGTGACGACGGTGTGGGGCGCGGGGAGGCCCGTCACCTCGGCGATGATCGCCAGCTGCTCGGTGAAGGTCAGTGACTCGGGTCCGGTCAGCAGGTACGAGGAGCCGCGCAGCCGGGGATCGGTGAGCACCGCGAAGGCGGCTTCGGCGACATCGCGTTCGTGGATCGGATCGACGTGTGTCCGGGGGTGGGGCAGGGCCGGCCCCTGCCCGCTCCGGAGTGCCCCGGTCCACTGCAGGGCGTTGGTGGCGAAGGCGCCCGGCTGGAGGTGGGTGGCCTCGAACGCCCCGGCGGCCGCGGCGGCGGAGAGGGCGCGCTCGGCCGCGAGGTGGGAGGCGGCGATGGGGTTGTCGGCGGCGTCCGGGGCGAGGACGGAGCTGGAGGACAGGAGGGCGATGTGCTCGACGCCGGCGGCGCGGGCCCGGCCGGCGAAGGCCTCGGCGTGGGTGGCGTCGGCGTAGAGGAAGACGGAGTCGACCCCGGCGAGGGCGGCGTCGAAGGTGGCGGGATCGGCGAGGTCGCAGCGCACGGTCTCGACGCCGCCGGGTGGGGAGAGGTCCGCGGGGTGTTTGGAGGCGGCCCTGGTCTTGATGCCCGCGGAGTCGAGGAGGCCGAGCAGAGTGGTGGCGACGCGGCCGCGGCTTCCGGTGACGAGAACGGTCATGGGAGGGGTCCTTTCGGGCGGGCGTGGATTGCGGTGCCGCCGCAGGGCGCGGCGGACCCGCGCAGCATCCGACATTCCTGCGTAGCGAATAATCTGCGTTACGCAGATGAATATCCGTGAGGGAGCCTCGTCCGTCAACCCCGAGAAAACCTGGGGTACCGTCCCGGCATGAAGATCATCGACCTTGAGCCCGGCGACCCCCGGCTGGAGAGCGACCTCCTGCCGGTCCTCCGCGAGCTCCGCCCCCACCTCACCCCGGAGCTCTTCCGCGAGGTGTACGAGGCCGGACACCCTCAGGGCCTGCGGTTCACCGCCGCCTACACGGACGGCGGCCGCTGTGTCGGCGCGGCGGGCTGGCGGATCATCCACAACACCAGTTCCCTGCGCAAGCTCTACGTCGACGACCTGGTGACCGCCGCCGTCGAACGCTCGACCGGTGTCGGCCACGCGCTCGTCGCCCACCTGGAGACCCACGCCCGCGCGGCCGGCTGCCACGAGCTCAACCTGGACTCCGGAACCCACCGCACCGGAGCCCACCGCTTCTACCTGCGCGAGCGCTTCGACATCGTGGCCTTCCACTTCACCCGGCTGCTGGCCGGACCGGAAGACGCCTCCTGAGCACGCTTCCTGCGCACGTCTCCTGAGCACGCCATCGGAGCACGCTCCCTGCGCACGTCTCCTGAGCACGCCATCCGAGCACGCCTCCTAGCGCTGCTCCCCCAGGTCGAGCCGCCAGTCGTGGCAGCGCATCGGGCGTCCCGGCGGATACTCGAAGCCGCGCTCACCGAGCAGCTCGAACCCCGCCTTGCGGCACACCGCGTTCGACGCGGCGTTGTCCGCCGACGGGAACGCGTGCAGGTGGCGGTGGCGCCCCGCCTCCCGGGCCCGCTCCGCGACCGCGCGCGTGGCGGACGTCGCCACGCCGCGCCCCTGGAAGCCCGGCAGCACCGCCCACCCGGTCTCGTACACCGGTCTGTCATCCCAGGTCCGCGCCCAGTAGCCGATGCTGCCCACCACGGTCTCCTCGGGCAGCAGCACGATCCGGAACATCCGCCCCGCGCCCGTGTCGTCGGCGCTCAGGTCCACGTACCGGCGGTGGCGCCGGACGAGCTGCTCCTCGGTCTCGGGCCCGCCGAGATGTTCCGTCAGCTCCGGTGCGTTCAGGGCGCGCAGCAGGCCCGCGTCCTCCTCGGACCAGGGCTCAAGGCGTACGGGTGAGGGGGCGGTCTCCTGGGTCGTGCGCGCGGGAGTGTCCATGTCCCCACGGTAGGCGGGGGCACTGACAGGCCGGCCCGGCCGGCTTCGGTCAGGCGTCGCGGGCAGCGCAGGCGGCCGGCTTCGGAGAGGCGTCGCAGCCGGCCTCGGCGAGAGGTCGTGGTCAGCGCAGGCGGCCGGGGGAGCCGGGGGCGAGGCGGGAGACGACCTGGCCGAAGGCGTGCTCTTCGGCGGGGGTCAGGGCCACGGACTCCTGGGGGTGCCAGACGCGCTCCAGCGGGGTGGCCGCCCGGTCGCGGCGGCGGGCGCGCAGGCCGAGGGTCAGCCAGACCACCGTGGAGACGGCGAGCAGGCCGAAGAGAGTGAGGACGCGGGGGTCGGACAACTGGCCGGGCAAGGACATGGCTCACTCCAGGGCGTGAGGGCCGTCCGTACCCGGCGCGTCCCGGCAGGTGGCGCGCGTGCACGTCGGCGCTGGCGATTCCTGCTACTTCCTCCCGACCCGTTCAGTTAACACCACCCTGGGGGACTTTCGGCAGGGGGCCCGGGACCGAAGTCCCGGGCGGGCGCCGGTGGCCGCCCGGCGCGCGGCGCCCGCGCGCAGGCCCTCTTGTGCGGGCCGGGGAACCGCTTCAAGGTGACAGAAGAGGGAGATTCCGGCCGGGGAGGGAGCTGCCGCATGTCCGGAGCACAGGCATGGGGATTCACGGACGACAGAGGTGCGGAACGGGGCGCGGACCGCGTGCCGCGGCGGGTGGTCGCGTACGTGCGGGCGGGAGCGGCGCTCCGCGACCTGGGGGTGACACCGGTCGCCGTCTACGGCTCGGGACACGACGGCGGGGTGCTCGATCCGGCGAAGGGGGGCGGGCTCGCCGCCGCCGGGGTCCCGTACGTCGGTCCGGGCCGGGCCCTGGACGAGGAGCGGCTGCGGGAGCTGCGGCCGGACGTGATCGTGGACGTGACCTACGACGGGAAGAGCCCGTACGCGCTGGACGAGGCGGTCGCCGAGCGGCTCGGGGTGCCCCTCGTCGCGCTCTCCGTCGGCAACGAGCTGTCGCTCGCGGCGATCCTGGACCGCTTCGGCGCGCTGGCGGCGACCCTGGGCGCCGCGCCGCCGATCGGCTTCGGGGCCGACCTGGGGGCCGCCGAGATCGTCCTGCGGGAGGCGGTGGGCAGGAGGGAGCTCACGGTCCTGGCGCTCTCCGGGGCGGGGCGCGACCAGGTGCATCTGGCCCGGCCGCAGGCGTGGCCGGAGCTGGCGCGGCTGGCGGAGCTCGGGGTCAGGCTGCTCGATCCCGGCCCCGGGCCCGGGGCCAACTGGCTCACCGCGGACTGGGGCCGGGTCGTGGAGCTCGGCCCCGGTCTGGTGCTGTTCGACAGCCGGGAGCACGCGACGCCGCCGTACGAGGTGCCGGTGGGTCCCGCCCGCCGGCAGCGCACGCCCATGCCGGGTGAGCGCCGCCCGCCCGCCGGTCAGGCCGGGGTGGCGGTGAGGCGGGTGCGGAGGGAGTCGGCGAACTCCTCGGCGCGGGCGAGCTGGGCCCGCAGTTCGGCGACCCGCTCCGCGGCGGCCTGTTCGTAGCGGCGGACGCGGGCCGTGAGCGCGGCCCGCTCGTCCGGGTCGAGTTCGGTGTCCGTGCCCGGGCGGTCGGCGGCGAGCCGGTCGACCGCGGTGAGGAGTTCGCGGGTCTCGTCGAGGGTGAAGCCGAGGGGCTTCATGCGGCGGACGACCATCAGCCGGGACACGTCCGCGTCCGTGTAGAGGGGGAAGCCGCCCGGTGAGGCCGCGGACGGTACGACCAGGCCGTTGTCCTCGTACTGGCGGATGGTCCGCAGGGGCAGCTCGGTCCGTGCCGCGACCTCGCCGATCTGCATGGGTTCGCCGGCCATCCGCGCTCCTCGTGCTCCGCTCACGCGTGGTCCTTCCTCGTCCGGGGCTCCCACGGGGCGTACGGGCTCCCCGAAGGGCGCGACTTCCGCGCATTACATACCATTCGTCCTAACTTCAGCACTTATGAGAGCCGGAAGTGCGGCGAAACGCCTGCTCGTGGGTCGTCCGTGGGACGGCGAACGGCTCGGGAGGCGCAGTCGACGGGCCCCTACGGCCAGACCAGGCAGTACGGCTGGTGCCCCGCTTCGTGGAGGCGGACGGAGAAGTCCTGCCACTCGTGGAGGAGCTGGTAGACGTCGAAGGCGTCGCGGGGGCCGCCGCGGTCGGGGACGGTGGACCAGATGAAGGCGGCGGCGCCGACGGACTCCTCGCCGATCCCGCGCAGCGGGTCGACGACGGTCATCGGCAGCTTGACGACGGCGTAGTCGGGGTGGAGGACGACCAGTTCCAGCGGGGGCACCTTGTGCAGGGGCATGCCCTGGATGCCGGTGAGGACCATGGCCGCTATGGTCTCCGGCTTGATCTTGGTGAACATGCCGCCCATGCCGAGCTCGTCCCCGCCGAGTTCCTCCGGCCGCATGGAGATCGGGACGCGGGCCGCGGTGGCGCCGTCGGGCGCGCCGAAGTACTTGTACGTCACCCCCAAGCTCCGGCCTCCGGTCGTGGGGGGTGAATCCGCCGCGGGGTCCGGGTTCGGCCGGCCCTCCGGTGCGGTCCGGTCGTCGGTCCGCCGCCGCCGGTGTCTCCCCCGCCGGGCAGACTCCGGACCCAGATCGTCCGTCCCCTCGCCCGGTCCGCCACCGCGATGCATATCTCCACCCGACTGCTTTTTCTCGGCAACACGACCCCGCCGCGCAACCCGATCATCGTGTCAGTGACCTCCCCCGCGTTCGTACGGTGAAACACCTGTCCGCAAGAACGTCGTGGCCTCTGACACCATGGATTCCGTGAGCCATCCCTATGACGCCCCAGTTTCGCAGACGCGGAGGGGGGGGCGCCCCGGCGTAACAGACAGGATGCTCACCGCCGTCCCTCCGTTCCCGATGTCGTGCCCGAAGTCGTTCTCGCAGGTCAGGATCACAGTGCCGTATTCATACGAAGCCCCAGTCTCACAGACGCTTTTCGACCGCGCTTCCCTCGTGACGCCCGGCGGCGTGAACTCACCGGTGCGTGCCTTCCGGGCCGTGGGCGGAACGCCCCGGTTCATGGTGTCCGGTTCCGGTCCGTACCTCACCGACGCGGACGGTCGTGAGTACGTCGACCTGGTCTGCTCGTGGGGGCCGATGATTCTCGGCCACGCGCACCCGGAGGTCACCGCCGCGGTGCAGGCGGCCGTGGCCCGCGGCACCTCGTTCGGCACGCCCGGCGAGGGCGAGGTCGCGCTCGGCGAGGAGATCGTCGCACGGATCGAGCCGGTCGAGCAGGTGCGGCTGGTCTCCTCGGGCACGGAGGCGACGATGTCCGCGATCCGGCTGGCCCGCGGGTTCACCGGGCGCGCCAAGGTCGTGAAGTTCGCGGGCTGCTACCACGGCCACGTGGACGCTCTGCTGGCCGCCGCCGGTTCCGGTCTCGCCACCTTCGGTCTCCCGGACACGCCCGGTGTGACCGGCGCGCAGGCCGGCGACACCATCGTGCTGCCCTACAACGACCTGGACGCGGTGCGGGCGGCCTTCGCCGCGCACCCGGGGGAGATCGCCTGTGTCATCACGGAGGCCTCGCCCGGCAACATGGGCGTCGTGCCGCCGGTGGAGGGCTTCAACCAGGGCCTGGCGGACCTGTGCCGGGAGAACGGCGCGCTGTACATCTCCGACGAGGTGATGACCGGTTTCCGTACGAGCCGGGCCGGCTGGTACGGCGTCGACGGGGTGAAGCCCGACCTGATGACCTTCGGCAAGGTCATGGGCGGTGGCTTCCCGGCCGCCGCGTTCGGTGGCCGCGCCGACGTCATGGGGCACCTGGCCCCGGCCGGGCCGGTCTACCAGGCGGGCACCCTCTCGGGCAACCCGGTCGCGACCGCCGCCGGGCTCGCGCAGCTGCGGCTGCTCGACGAGGCCGCGTACGCGAAGGTGGACGCGGTGTCGGCGGAGATCCAGGGCCTGGTCACGGGCGCGCTGGCGAAGGAGGGCGTGGCGCACCGGCTGCAGACCGCGTCCAACATGTTCTCGGTGTTCTTCACCGCCGACGAGGTGCGGAACTACGACGACGCGAAGAAGCAGGAGGCGTTCCGCTTCAACGCGTTCTTCCACTCGATGCTGGCCGACGGCGTGTACCTGCCGCCGTCCGCGTTCGAGTCGTGGTTCGTGTCGACCGCGCACGACGAGCGGGCGATCGAGCGGATCGCCGCCGCGCTGCCGGCCGCCGCCCGCGCCGCCGCGGAGGCGACGGCATGAGCGACGCGACGAGCTCCCCGAAGAGCGACCGGGACATCACCGTCGTCCACCTGATGCGGCACGGCGAGGTGCACAACCCGGACGGTGTCCTCTACGGGCGCCGGGCCGGCTACCACCTCTCCGAGCTGGGCCGTCAGATGGCGGACCGGGTCGCGGAGCACCTGGCCGACCGGGACGTCACGTACGTCGTCGCCTCCCCGCTGGAGCGGGCGCAGGAGACGGCGACGCCGGTGGCCAAGGCGCACGGCCTGGACCTGGCCTGCGACGAGCGGCTGATCGAGGCGGCGAACGTCTTCGAGGGCAAGACCTTCGGCGTCGGTGACGGGGCCCTGCGCAAGCCGGGGAACTGGAAGCACCTCACCAACCCGTTCCAGCCGTCCTGGGGCGAGCCGTACGTCGAGCAGGTCGTCCGGATGATGGGCGCGCTGGACGCGGCGAAGGACGCGGCCCGGGGGCACGAGGCGGTCTGCGTCAGCCACCAGCTGCCGATCTGGATCGTCCGCAGCTTCGTGGAGAAGCGGCGGCTCTGGCACGACCCGCGGCGGCGGCAGTGCACGCTGGCCTCGCTGACCTCGTTCACGTACCAGGGCGACAAGATCGTCTCGGTCGGTTACAGCGAGCCGGCCCGGGACCTGGTCCCGGCGCACCTGCTCGCGGGCGCGAAGCCGGTCAAGGGGAAGTCGAAGGCGTTCGGGGCGTAGGGCCTGTCCGGCCCTGATCCGCCGGACAGCCCCAGGTCCCGGAAGGAGGCGCCCCGGTTCTCCGGGGCGCCTTTCGCGTGCGGGCGCGGCTCCACTGGACAGCGCGCGGGTGAAGGTCCACAGTTCAGGGCGGTCGGTGATGTTCATGTCATCCGGCCGCCCTGAAATTTTTGTGCTATTTACCGGAACCTCCGTGTTCCTCCCTGCATCTCACTCATTGTCGGTTTGGATGACGTTCAGGTCATACGTCAGCGCGAATGGGGTAGTCATGCGCGGGATCAGTGGGATCAGTCGAAGGGGGCTGCTCGGGGCGGGCGTTGGCGCCGCGGCGGCGATCGGCATCGCCGGATGCAGCACCAACGGAACGGACAAGCCGGGACGTTCCGGACCCGGCAAGGGGGGTGACGCCACCACCCGGCCGGCCACGCCCACCCCGACCAAGGACATCCGGCTCATCGGCGACGGTTCCACCGCCGACACCGGCAAGCAGCCGCACCAGCCCGACGCCCCCGTCCCGCTCGAACCCGGTCAGACCCCGCCCCAGTTCGTGATCTTCTCCTGGGACGGCGCCGGCGAGGTCGGCAACGGCCTCTTCCCCCGCTTCCTCGAACTCGCCAAGAACCACGACGCGGCGATGACGTTCTTCCTCTCCGGGATCTACCTCCTGCCCGAATCGAAGAAGGACCTCTACCGCCCGCCGAACAACCGCGTCGGCGCCTCCGACATCGGCTACCTCACCGACGCCCACATCAAGGACACCCTGAAGTACGTCCGGCAGGCCTGGCTCGAAGGCCACGAGATCGGCACCCACTTCAACGGGCACTTCTGCGGCGGCTCCGGCTCCGTCGGGAACTGGACCCCGGCCCAGTGGCAGAGCGAGATCGACCAGGCCATGAAGTTCGTCACCGAATGGAAGACGAACAGCGGCTGGACCGACCTCGACCCGCTGCCCTTCGACTACTCGAAGGAGCTCGTCGGCGGCCGCACCCCCTGCCTCCTCGGCCAGGACAACCTGCTCCCCACCGCCAAGCGGCTCGGCTGGCGCTACGACGCCAGCTCGCCCGGCGGCCGGCAGATGTGGCCCGTCAAGCGCCAGGGCATCTGGGACCTGCCGCTCCAGGCCGTGCCCTTCCCCGGGCACTCCTTCGAAGTCCTCTCCATGGACTACAACATGCTCGCCAACCAGTCGAAGAACACGACGAAGGGCATGCCCTCCCGCTACCCGGGCTGGCGCAAGCAGGCCACCGACGCACTCCTGGGCGGCTTCACGCGCGCGTACGAGTCGAACCGCGCGCCCTTCTACATCGGCAACCACTTCGAGCAGTGGAACGGCGGCATCTACATGGACGCCGTCGAGGACGCGCTCAAGGGAATGGCCGGAAAGAAGGACGTCCGGCTCGTCTCCTTCAAGCAGTTCGTCGACTGGCTCGACGTCCAGGACCCGCTGATCCTCGACAAACTGCGCGGCCTGGAAGTGGGGCAGAAGCCCGCGGGCGGCTGGAACGCGTTCCTCAAGCCCGATCAGACGTCCCAGACGCCTTAGGCAGCCTTGACAAGGGTCTTTACGGGCACGTAGGGGGGCGCCCAAGATCCCCCAAACGCCCATGCGAAACTTTTCACATGAGCCTTAGCCGTGCCCCTCGACGCACCCGGCGCACCCTGGTCGCCGTCGGAATGCTGTCCGCCGCCCTCACGCTCTCGGCCTGCGGCGGCGACAGCAACGGCAAGTCCGGCGGCGGTGGCAACACCAACTTCGTGACCAACACGGGCGGCATCTCCACCGTCGCCAAGGGCGAGCGCGCGGCGACCGGAAAGCTCGCCGGCGAGACCCTCGACGGCAAGCAGCTCGATGTCGCCGGCCTCAAGGGCAAGGTCGTCGTCCTCAACGTCTGGGGCTCCTGGTGCGGCCCCTGCCGCGCCGAGGCACCCCACTTCGCGAAGGTCGCCGCGGACCTCGAGGGCCAGGGCGTCGAGTTCGTCGGCCTCAACACCCGCGACCCCAACAAGCAGCCCGCCCTCGCCTTCGAAGAGGACTACGGGGTCCCCTACCCCAGCCTCTACGACCCGCAGGGCAAGCTCATCCTCTTCGGCTTCCCCAAGGGCACCCTCAACCCGCAGGCCATCCCCTCCACCGTCGTCCTCGACAAGGAGGGCAGGATCGCCGCCCGCTCGCTCATGGCACTCGACGAGAAGAAGCTCCGGTCGATGATCGAGCCCCTCCTCAAGGAGAAGTGAGCCGGTGAACGAGACGGTCACCAGCGGAGCCCTGCTGCTCGCCCTCCCCATCGCGGTCCTCGGCGGCCTGGTCTCCTTCTTCTCGCCGTGCGTGCTCCCGCTCGTCCCGGGCTACCTCTCGTACGTCACCGGGGTCACCGGCACCGACCTCGCGGAGAGCCGCCGCGGCCGGATGACCGCCGGCGCCGTCCTCTTCGTCCTCGGCTTCACCGTCGTCTTCGTCTCCGGCGGCGCGCTCTTCGGCTACTTCGGCGCGACCCTCCAGGGGTACCGCGACACGCTCACCACGGTCCTCGGCGTGCTCATGATCCTCATGGGCGTGTTCTTCATGGGCCTGATGCCCTGGTTCACCCAGCGCGAGTTCCGCTTCCACAAGAAGCCCGTCGCCGGCCTGATCGGCGCCCCGCTGCTCGGCGCGCTGTTCGGCATCGGCTGGACCCCGTGCATCGGCCCGACCCTCGCCTCCGTGAACGCCCTCGCCCTCGAACAGGCCAGCGCGGGCCGCGGCGCGGTCCTCGCCTTCGCGTACTGCGTCGGCCTCGGCGTACCGTTCGTGCTCGCCGCCATCGCGTTCCGCAAGGCCCTCGGCGCGTTCGGATGGGTCAAGAAGCACTACGCGTGGGTCATGCGGATCGGCGGCGGCATGATGATCGTGACCGGCGTCCTGCTCCTCACGGGCGCGTGGGACAGCATGGTCGCCACGATGCAGGGCTGGTCCAGCGGTTTCACGGTGGGGATCTGAGTTCCATGAGCAAGACCGATACGACGGAGACCGAGCGGACCGGCGACGAAGCCGCCGGCGCCCAGCTGTCGACCGCCCCCCAGGAGGAGACCGCCCTCGGCGGCCCCACCCTCGGGGTCGTCGGCTGGGTCCGCTGGTTCTGGCGGCAGCTGACCTCCATGCGGGTCGCGCTGATCCTCCTCTTCATGCTCTCCCTGGGCGCCGTCCCCGGCTCCCTCGTCCCGCAGACCAGCGCGGACGAGCTCAAGGTGGCGGCCTTCAAGGCGGCCCACCCCACCCTGACGCCGCTGTACGAGAAGCTCCAGTTCTTCGACGTCTACAGCTCGGTGTGGTTCTCCGCGATCTACATCCTGCTGTTCGTCTCCCTCATCGGCTGCATCGTGCCCCGCACCTGGCAGTTCGTCGGCCAGCTCCGCAGCCGCCCGCCGGGCGCCCCCCGGCGCCTCACCCGGCTGCCCGCGTACACCACCTGGCGCACCGAGGCCGAGCCCGAGCAGGTGCGCGAGGCCGCGCTCGCCGTCCTGAAGGAGCGCCGCTTCCGCGCCCACACCGCCGGAGACGCCGTCGCCGCCGAGAAGGGCTACCTGCGCGAGGCCGGGAACCTGGCCTTCCACGTCGCCCTGATCGTGATGCTCGTCGCCTTCGCCTGGGGCCAGCTCTTCAAGTCCGAGGGCGGCAAGCTGATCGTCGAGGGCGACGGCTTCTCCAACACGCTCACCCAGTACGACGACTTCAAGTCCGGCTCCCAGTTCGGCACCGACGAGCTGCAGCCGTTCAGCTTCACCCTGAACTCCTTCAACGGCACGTACGAGAAGGGCGGACCGCAGCGCGGCACCCCCCGCACCTTCGAGGCGGACGTGACCTACTCCGAGGGCGGGGCGGACAAGAAGGCCGTCATCCGGGTCAACGAGCCGCTGAAGGTCGGCGACTCCAAGGTCTATCTGATCGCCCACGGCTACGCGCCCGTCGTCACCGTCAAGGACGGCCGCGGCAAGACCGTCTTCCACGGCGCCGTGCCGATGCTGCCCATCGACAACAACATCACGTCGACCGGCGCCATCAAGGTCATGGACGGCTACCGCGACAAGAACGGCAAGAAGGAGCAGCTCGGCTTCACCGCGCTGTTCGTGCCGACCTTCGCGGGCGCCGGCAGCGGCACGATGTTCTCGCAGTTCCCGGCGCTCGACTTCCCCGTCATGGCGCTCACCGGCTACCACGGCGACCTGCGCGTGAACTCCGGTCTGCCGCAGAACGTGTACCAGCTCAACACGACCAAGATGAAGCAGTTCAAGATCGACAAGGGGACCGGGGTCGCGCAGCGCATGCTGCCCGGCGAGACCATGACGCTCCCCGACGGCGCCGGCTCGATCACCTTCGAGAAGGAGATCAAGGAGTGGGCGAGCTTCCAGATCTCGCAGCAGCCGGGTAACGGCCTCGCCCTCGCGGGCGCGATCGCCGCGATCGCCGGACTGACCGGTTCGCTCTTCATCCAGCGGCGCCGGATCTGGGTCCGGGCCGTACGCGGCGCGGACGGCGTCACCGTCGTCGAGATGGCCGGCCTCGGCCGGAGCGAGTCCGCCAAGCTGCCGGAGGAGCTGGGCGACCTCGCGGTCGCGCTGACCGCCCAGGCACCGCCCACCGCCGTACCGGAACCCGCGGACGAACCCGCAGAAGACCCTGCCCCTTCTGGAGAGGCCGACAAGTGATCCTCGCCGCCACGACCAACGAGAGCCTGGCGCGGATGAGCGACCTGCTCATCTACTCCTCGATGGCCGTCTACACCCTGGCCTTCTTCGCCCACATCGCCGAGTGGGTGTTCGGCAGCCGCAGCAAGGTCGGCCGTACCGCCGCCGCCCTCACGCAGCAGGCCGCCGGCGCCGCGGCCCCGGCCGTGACCGTCCAGGTCACGAAGGCCGGTGGCACCGCCGTACTCGACAAGCCGCAGGTCGTCACCCGCTCCGCGGCCGGCACGCGGGACGTGCCGGACGGCCCCGGCGCGGCCGGCGGTACGGTCAAGGGCGACCTGTACGGCCGGATCGCCGTCTCCCTGACCGTCCTCGCCTTCCTGGTCGAGGCCTCGGGCGTGGTCGCCCGCGCGCTGTCCGTGCAGCGTGCCCCCTGGGGCAACATGTACGAGTTCTCCACCACCTTCTCCACGGTGGCGGTCGGCGCGTACCTCGGCTTCCTCCTCGCCAAGAAGAACGTCCGCTGGATGGGTCTGCCCCTGGTGACCACCGTCCTGCTGGACCTGGGCATGGCCACCACCTGGCTGAAGACGCCCAGTGACCAGCTGGTGCCGGCGCTCGACTCGTACTGGCTGTGGATCCACGTCTCCACCGCCATCTTCTGCGGCGCGGTCTTCTACATCGGTGCGGTCGGCACCCTGCTGTACCTCTTCCGCGACTCGTACGAGAACAAGCTCGCGACCGGCGGCAACCCGGGCGCCTTCGCCCGCTCGGTCATGGAGCGGCTGCCGTCGGCGGCCTCGCTCGACAAGTTCTCGTACCGGGTCAACGCGGCGGTCTTCCCGCTCTGGACCTTCACGATCATCGCGGGCGCGATCTGGGCCGGCGACGCGTGGGGCCGCTACTGGGGCTGGGACGCCAAGGAGGTCTGGTCCTTCATCACCTGGGTCGGTTACGCCGCGTACCTGCACGCGCGCGCGACGGCCGGCTGGAAGGGGCGGAAGGCCGCGTACATCGCGCTCATCGCCTTCGCCTGCTTCCTCTTCAACTACTACGGCGTCAACATCTTCGTCAGCAGCAAGCACTCCTACGCGGGCGTCTGAGCCCTGCGCTAGCGGGTGACCGGCCCCGGGGCCACGCTTGAGGTATGAGCGAGATACCCCGGGGCAGGAGCGAGACCCACGACGGAGACACCCACCTGCTGCGGTTCGTGGTGGATCTCCCGCACCCGGTGCCGGTCGTCTGGGCGGCCGTCGCCTCGCCCGAGGGCCTGCCGGGCTGGCTCTGCGAGGCGGACCCGCTGGAACCCCGGCTCGGGGGGCGGGTCAGGCTCCGCTGGCTCAACAGCGACACCGAGGTCTCGGGGCGGGTGACCGCGTGGGACCCCGACTACGTGGCCGAGTACACGGTGGATCCGACGACGCACGGACGGATGCGGTTCCATCTGGAGCCGGGGTCCGGGGCCGGTCGTGACGGGTCGGCCGTGCTGCGTTTCACCAACGAGTTCCAGGGGTCGCGGGAGTACCGGCTGGACTGTCTCGCCGGGTGGCACGAGCATTTCGAGCGGCTCGTCGCGGCGCTGGACGGGCGGCCGACGGACTGGCGGGACTGGTCGGACGAGCGGTGGCGGCACCTGCGGGGGCTGTACGAGCGGGATGACGAGCCCTGGCCCAAGTGGGTGCCGTAGGGGCGGTCGCCCGGGCCCGGCTCGGGGGCCGTTCCGTCGTGCCCGCCCTCCCCCAGGCTCTCGGCTTCGCTCGAGCAGGGGGGCACCCCCATCGCCCCGGCGGAACGATTGCCCACGACGGGGTCACTGCTTCTTCGGGGGGAGGCAGGCGGTGGTGGGGGGTTTGCCTTCGGGCCAGGCGATCTGGACGAAGCGCTGGGTGCCGTCGAGGGCGAGCTCGACGATGGGGACGGCCTTGTTGTAGGGGTTGCCGTAGTTGTCGAGGCAGATCCAGCCGCCGGCGCCCTGGACGCGGAGGGAGCCCTTGACCTGGGGCCACTGGGTGACGACGTCGGCGAGCTCGGGGTACCGGGAGCCCTGGGGGGTGGCCTGGCGGATGGCGTGGACGGCGGTGGCCATGGCGTCGTAGGCGACGATCGCCTGGCCGTCGGCGAGCGCGACGGGCTTCTTCGAGGCGCGGGCGACGTCCGTGACGAAGGTCGAGTACGCGACGGTGGAGCCGCCCGTCGCGGGGACCGGCCGGCCCGGTGCGGGCTGCCAGGCGTCCGGGTGGGCGAGCGCCGCGTACCGCACGGTGAGCCTGGCCTTGAGCGCGTTGCGGTCGAGCAGCTTGTCGGTGCCCAGGTAGGAGCCCTCGTCGCCGGTGAGGATCGTGAAGGCGCGGTCGGTGCAGCCGCGGGAGCCGAGGGCGTTGATGAACTGGCGCAGCTGGGTGTGGCGGCCGGCGAAGAAGACGGTCTCGGCGCGGGTGTCGCAGATCAGGTGGGTGATCTGGCGGAAGGTGTTGGCGGTGGTGCCTTCCTCGGTGGGGTCGGCGGGCGAGGTGAAGAGCTGCGGCTCGTAGGGCGCGCCCTTGAGGGAGGCGGTGAAGGCGGCCTTCAGGGTGTCGGTGTAGTGGTCGCCGCTGCGGGTGTCCTGGACGAGGAGGGCCTTGGCGGCGTCGACCCGGCCGAAGTGGGCGAGGGCCTTGGCCTCGTCGCTGTTGGTGGGGGAGACGCGGGCCAGGCCGGGGTAGCGGTTCGGGGCGCCGGGGCCGTTGGCGATGTCGTCGGCGGTGATGGTGGTGCCGACGACGGCGATCCCGCCGCCGGTGAGGGCGGTCACCGCCTCCCGCATCTCGGTGGAGGAGGTGGCGACGCCGGAGACGGCCCGCAGCCGGTGGGGGGCGCCGGTCATGGCGGCGAGCCGGTCGACGGTGGAGCGCCAGTGGGCGTTGCCCTTGCCGGTGTTGGCGAGGACGAGCCGGATCTTCGGGGTCTCGCTGTTGGACGCGTGGTTGGCGCGGTACTGGTAGGCGTACGCGCCCTGGATCTCGTGCAGCACCTTGGTCCGCATGCCGGCGTCGGCGGAGGTCAGCGGCAGCAGGACGGCGACGGTGGCGTACTCGCCGTCCTTGAGCGTGGCGTTCTCGCGGCCGATGGCGTCGGCGATCTCGGTGAGGTCGGGGACGCGGAAGTCGTGCCCGTCGCCGTTGACGCCGACGCATTCGTCGCTGCCGGCGGGGCGCTCGACGCCGGTCGCGCAGGAACGGTCCTCCGGGTCGTTCCACTGCGAGATCGCGAAACCGCCCAGGCCGAGGACGACGGCGGAGACGACGATCCAGGTGAAGAGCTTCTGGCGGGGTGTCCAGTAGAGGTGGCGGCGCAGCCATTCGAGCATGGCGTCAGACTCCGTCCTCGCTGCCCGGCGGAAGCGAGAGCCCCCGCCAGGAGCGGATGTCGCGCGGCCAGTGGGTGGCCGCGTCCCACAGCGGACCGCTGCCCGTCAGATGACGGCCGGACAGCCGGCGCAGCTCGTGCCCCAGCCGGTCGGCCACCTCGTCGTCGGGCAGCGCCAGCGGATCGGTGAGCAGCCATACGGCGTGCAGCAGGCGCCGTACGGACAGGTGGAGTTCGGTGCTGTCGGCGTCGAGCCCGTCCGGCAGCGCGGTCGCCGGGCCCTGCCCGAGGGCGACCGCCCGGCGCGGGTCGGGCCCCGTCGCGTGCCGCTCGCGCGGATACGGGGCGGCGGCGACGAACCGCAGCTGCCCCAGCCAGCCGAGGATGTCGGGACCGGTGAAGGACAGCCGCAGGTGGACGACGGCGAGCTCGGTGCGGCCGAGCGCCAGGTCGTGGTGGAGCCGGTACGGGCCGGGGTCGGGCCCGTAGTGCCGGTGCAGGGTCTCGTGGACGGCGCGCCAGGCCGCGTAGCGCGGGTGGTCGTCGTCCTCGAAGCGCAGCCGGTGCAGGAGCAGGGCGCGCAGCAGGGGGTCGGCGACGAAGTGCCCCGGTCCTTCGGGCCAGTTCTCGGCGCGCAGCCGGTCGCGGACGCGCAGGGCCACGTCCCCGTCCAGGGACTCGCCCTGGAGGCGGGCGTGGGCGAGCATCCGCGCCGACTCCTCGTCATGGGTGGCGGCGAGCACCGCGTACGGCCCCGGCCGGGGCACGGGCAGGAGTTCGCCGAGGAGGGCGGGGGCGACCGGCACCGGGGGGCTGTCCTCGCGGAGCTCCACCGTGAGGTCGAGCAGCGCGCCGGGGGTGAGCGTCGCGCGCAGCGCCGCCGGGGCCTCGCCGGCGGCCCGGCCGAGGAGCGCCACGCCCAGCGGGCGGCCGCCGGTCAGCCGGTGGACCGCGCGGGACAGTTCGGCCGGCGTCCGGCCGGCCGGGTCGTGCAGGTCGAAGACGGACCGGGTCTGGGCGGCGGACAGCGGGGTCAGCTCGACGGCGAGGAGGCCGGATCCGATGTTCGTCCCGCGCGGACAGGGCGCCCGGTGGGCCGTCTCCGGGAGCCGGGTGCGGGTGGCGTGCCGCATTCCCTGGTGGTCGCGGTCCCGTGACGTGGCGAGTACGACGATCCGGTCGCGGCGGCCGTCGGCGCGGGCCCGCAGGATCGGTTCGACCAGCTGTCTGCCGACCGGCTCGTGGGCGTTGTCGAGGAGCAGCAGCGGGCGGCCGATCCGGGTGCCGCGCTGCCGGATGCCGGTGTAGGCGCGGAACAGGTCCTCGGTGAGCGCGCCGACGAGGAACGCCTCGGCCTCGCGCCGCCGTTCGCCGCCCTGCTCGAAGTCGATCGCCAGCTGCTGGAGCCCCGCTTTGCCGCGCCCGCCCGCGTTGCGATAGCCGCCGTACCAGCTCTCGGAGGTGCGCTGGAAGCGGCTGAACACCTCTTCCAGGACGGTCTCCACGGTGGCTTCGGCTAGCAGTCCGGCCAGCGGGGCCGTGGCTTCGGCGAAGGTGGCGGCGAGCTTGGCGAGGACCTTGCCCACCCAGTTCGTCGCGGCGCCCCGGGTCGCGTCGACCGTCGCGAGCAGCGGCCCCAGCCGCTGGAGGTCGCGCCGCGCCCGCTCGTCGTCCTCCTGGGACCACGCGAGCGAGGCGACGGCCACGAGACCGAGGGAGAGCCGGGGGAACTGCACGGCCCGCACGACGGTGCCCCGCGGCGCCAGCTGCACCGCGAGCTCGGCGAGCGCGCCCGTCACCGGCGTCCAGCCGGGTCCGTGATCGGCCGGCGGCTCGACGCGGGCGCAGTCGAGCAGTGCCAGCGGCGTGAACCCCTTGTACCGGTTGCGGACCTCCTTGAGCAGGGCCGTCTTCCCCATCCCGCGCCCGCCGGTGAAGACCGTCACCGGCGGGTCGTCCCCGTGCTCGTACGCGACGCGCGCGGCCCCCTGCCGGGTGAGCCCGACGAGCCGTGCGGCGAGTCCGCCCTCGTGCAGGACCGCCTCGCGGCCGTACAGCTCCCTGTCCACGCCCCGTCACTCCCCCTGCATCCCCAGAAGATGTGCCCCGTCACATCGTCAAGTGGAGAGTATTTACCGGTTGTTGTGGTCGCTCAACCATTCGGTCACTGGTTTGCGCGGGAGGGCCGGGCGGTCGGGGACGGAAGGGGGCATGGCCCGTTGGGGCCAGGGGGGACGCCTTCCGGGGGGTGCGGGGGCTCGGCAGGATGGTGATCGCCGCCGGGGCCGCTCAGGGTGGCCGCCTGATCTGCCTTATCCGCCTTGTCCGTCTGATCCGTCTGATCCATCTGATCCGTCTGGTCCGCCCGGGCCGGCCGGCCGTCCTGATCCACGCGTTCCACGCGATCCACGCGGATCCGCCTGATCTCCCTGCTCTGCCCGAACCCCGCACCCGTCCGACCGGAGTTATGTCATGCCTATGTCAAGGAATCGGCGTTCTCGCCACGCCGTCCTCGCCGGCGCGGGCCTCCTCGCGGCCCTCGCCGTCTACGGCGTGGGCCAGCAGGCCACCGCCTCCGCGACCGACACCGACGCCCAGGCTCCGGCACCGACCACCGCCCCCACCGCCGCGTCGCAGACGGAGACCCCGGCCCCGTCCCGTACGGCCCCCGCCCCGGCCCGCACCGGCGCCCCCGCCCCGGCCCGCACCACCGCACCCGCCCCGGCCGCCGCGCCCACCGGCGGGGCGACGGCGAAGCCCGCGCCCGGCACCACCGCGCCCGCGCCGCTCAAGCCCGCCGAACTCCCGGACGGCGGCCGCCAGGAGTGGAAACCCATGGGCGAGGTCACGTCCCTCCCGCTCAGCGGGGACTTCCAGCTCAACGAGTGCGTGAGCGTCGCGAAGGCCACCGCCTGGCACCAGCAGGGCTTCCGCGGCTCGACGCGCGACACCGTCGCCGTCCAGGACACGCTCACCTTCCCCGACGAGGCGACGGCCGCCGCCGCGTACCGCACCGCCGTCGGGGCCATGAAGGACTGCCAGGCGACCAGCCGGGAGCTCCAGCGGAAGGCCGCCCTGCCCCAGGACGCCGCCGTCCGGCAGACCGCGAACACCGCCGACGGCACCTCCTGGCAGCGCCGTTGGACCGGCGTCCAGGGCATCTCGTCCCCCGGCGACCAGGCGAACCACGTCTACGCCGTCCAGCGGGGCAACGTCCTCGCGCTCCTCCACTACGACGAGCCGGCCTCCGCGTCCGCCGCCCCGTCCTACGACTTCCGGGGGGACACCGCGGTCCTGCGGACCCTCGGCGCACTGCTCGCGAAGTGATCCCGAGCGGATCGGCCCCCTTTTCCTTCCTCATCCCACAGGAGACATCCGTGCCCATGAAGCGTTCCGTCGTCCGCGCCGCCGCGTCCCTCGCCGTCGCCGGTCTCGCCGCCACCGCCGCCGTCGTGACCCCCGCCCAGGCCGTCGCGCCCGCCGCCGCCCTGGCCGTCACCGCGGAATCGTCCTCCGCGATCGGCGGCACCATCTCCCGCGACGAGATCATCCAGCGCGCCAAGTACTGGCTCGGCAAGGGCATCACGTACAACCAGGGCGGCTCGTACCCCGACTCGGGCGGCAAGTACTACCGCACGGACTGCTCCGGGTACGTGTCGATGGCCTGGCACCTGTCCTCCAGCCTCAACACCGTCGGCATCGCGAACAGCGCCGACACCTACGAGATCTCCCGCAGCCAGCTGAAGGCCGGTGACGTCCTCAACAGCTACTACGACCACGTCATCCTCTTCGAGAAGTGGGACGACGCCGCGCACACCAAGTTCTCGTACTACAGCTTCGGTTCGACCCCGGTGAAGCACATCACCGGCATGTCCATCAACGCCTCCACCATCGACGGCCACCCCAACGGCGACTACAAGGCCCTCCGTTACGAGAAGGCCGTCGACAGCGCCGGCGACGTCCCGGTCGCGGCCAACTGGGACGGCGGCGCGGCGGACAACGTCGGCATCTGGCGCCCCTCCACGGGCGAGTTCCACCTCCGCTTCGACGACGGCAGCCTGCACAAGGTGTACTGGGGCGAGGAGGGCGACGTCCCCGTGTCGGCCAACTGGGACGGCAGCGGGACGGACAACGTCGGCATCTGGCGTCCGTCCACCGGCGAGTTCCACCTGCGCATGGACGACGGCAGCCTGACCAAGGTGTACTGGGGCGAGCAGGGCGACATGCCCGTGTCGGCCAACTGGGACGGCGGCGCGGCGGACAACGTCGGCATCTGGCGTCCGTCCACCGGCGAGTTCCACCTCCGCTTCGACGACGGCAGCCTGCACAAGATCGCCTGGGGCACGCAGGGCGACATCCCGGTCGCCGGCAACTGGGACGGCAGCGGCGCGGACAACGTCGGCATCTACCGCCCGTCCACCGGCGAGTTCCACCTGCGCATGGACGACGGCAGCCTGAAGAAGGTGTACTGGGGCGAGCAGGGCGACCTTCCGGTCTCGGCCAACTGGGACGGCGGCGCCCCCGACAACGTGGGCATCTGGCGCCCCTCGACGGGTGAGTTCCACCTCCGCTTCGACGACGGCAGCCTCACGAAGCTCTACTGGGGCGAGGCGCGCTGACCCACGACGGGAGCGGGGCGGGAGGCGACTCCCGCCCCGCTCCCGTCGGCCCCCCGATCAGGTCAGCCAGCCCCGCTGCACCGCGCGCACACCCGCCTCGAAACGGCTCCGCGCCCCCAGCCGCTCCATCAGCGTCGTCGCGTGCCGGCGGGCGGTGCGGTGGGAGACGCCCAGCCGCTTCGCGATGGCCTCGTCCGTGTAGCCGAGGGCGAGCAGCTTCAGCGTCGTCTCCTCGGTGTCCGTCAGGCCCCGCTCGTCCCGCCTGGCCTCCGAGCCCAGCGGCCTGGCCTTCTCCCAGACGGACTCGAAGAGGGCGCAGAGCGCGGCGAGCGTCCCCTGACCGGTGAGGACCACGGCGCCCGCGGCGGAGTCGTCGCTGACCGGCATGACGGCCGTCGACCGGTCGGTGATGATCATCCGCACCGGCAGGGTCGGCACCGTACGGGCCTGCCGCCCCAGCCCCGCCAGCCACTCCGCGTACTCCATGGTGTGCGGGCTGTTGCGCACGCTGTCCAGGTACACGGTGCGCATCCGGACACCCCGTTCGAGCAGGGCCTGGTCGAGGGGGCGGGACGCCTCCAGGTTGTCCGGGGTCTGCTCGCCGTCCGGGGCGAAGATCATCACCTCCTCCTGGACCTCCCGGTGGAGCAGGGACAGCCGGTCGCGGATCGCGTCGAGACCCGTCAGGTGCTCCACTCCGGGCTCCGGCGAGCCGGGGCGCAGGTCCGCGTACTCCGAGATCAGCTGGGCGGCGGCGGCCCGGCTGGCCTCCACCCGCTGCTGCTGGGCCAGCAGCTCGGCCTGCTGGCGGGCGAGCAGCAGCTCCATGCCGACGTCCGGGCTCACCGCCCGGATCGTCCCCGGGCTGTCGTACGAGGGCCGTGCGAGGCCCAGTTCGCTCAGCCGGTCGAGGGCGCCGCGCACCCTCTCCTCCGGCAGCCGCAACCGCGCGCCGATCGCGGCGACGCCGTCCGCGGGGTGCGCGAGCATGCCCCGGTAGACCGATTCCGAATCCTGGTCGAGTCCCAGCAGCGTGAACAACGTAGAGGCCCCCCCTCTCGATGATCTTGCCTTCGCATACTCGCACGTCCGTGCGGATCGGGAGGGGGAGTCGGCGGATGAGGCCTCTTCCGGCCACGGCTCGAAGGGTCCAGGGCGGGTCGCTGGGTTTCCGGCCCCACACCGGACAGGCTGGACTTTATGTACCTGATTCACGCCCGACTCCAGCCTCCCGGCGCCCAGTTGCTGCCCGAGGACGCCGCGGTCCGGGCGCTCGCCCTCGCCCTCCCCGAGGAACGCGTCGAGCACGTCAGCGCCCACCCGGACGCCCTGCCCCTGCCCGTGCTCGGCGTCTTCCTGCTGGCCGGCTCGCTGGCGGAGGCCGAGTCCGGGACGGCGGCGCTCTGCCTGCGCCTGCTCGAGTGCCACCCGGCCTTCGCCGGATGGCGCCTGCGCACCGCGGAGGCCCCTCTCCTGGCCCCATTGGGACACGGCCTCTTGGGGCCAGGCGGCAGCCCTTCAACCGGCCTCCGCTGACGGCCAGAGTGGAGATCGCCGGAAGGACGCCACCGCGGGGCGCCCCACCGGTACCGAACTCCTCACTCCTGCAACGGACTTCGCCGTCCCGTACCCGAAAGGCCCACCGACATGACCAGCCTCCGCACCCTCAAGGCCGCCGCGGCTCTCGCCACCGTCACCACCGCCCTCCTGCTCGCCACGACGACCTCCGCGAGCGCCGCCGAGCTCGCCGAGCCCGCCGGGCTCCGGGGCGCGGTCACCGTCGTGGCCGACGCGGACCTCGGCACGAACACCGGCACCGGCGAGGACGACTTCGGCTGGCAGTGAGCCGCCCGCGAGGGCGCGGTCAGTCCGTGGCGATGGCGTCGAGCTGGGCCCGCAGGTACCCGTGCGACTCGATCCCGTGGATCGTCGTCCCCGGCGTGCACTCGTAGAAGTACACCAGCGACATCAGCTCCTCGGCAGGCGCGTCGGCCGGCGGCGGCAGCACCCGATGGCGCCCCGACCGCCACCGTCCACCGGTCCAACCCGCCATCAGGTCACCGATGTTGACCGTGAACGCGGCCGGGTCGAACGGAGCGTCCTGCCACCCTCCGGCGTCCGTGAACACCTGGAGCCCGCCCTTCCCCGCCTCCCGGTCCAGCACGGTCACCGTCCCGAAGTCCGTGTGCGGCCCGATCCGGAACTGACCCGGCTCAGGCTCGCCCGTCCGCTCCCGCCCCGGGTACCAGTTGACGTTGAAACCGAACGTCGGGTGCCCCGTGTGACGCGTGAAGAAGTCCCGCTCCTCGCCGAGCGCCACGCCGAGCAGGTCGAGCACCCGGTCCGAAAGTTTCTTCATCTCCGTCAGGTACGCCTCCACCAAGGGCCTCAGCTCCGGCACCTCGTCCGGCCACCTGTTCGGCAGGAACCACTCGGCGTCCACGGCCGCGTCCCCCGTCGGCTCCTCCGCCGCGAACGACAGCGACTCCTTCAGGTCCGGCGGAGTCGCCGTCCCCTCCGCGTACCCGTTCGCCTCCGCGTCCGGCCCCAGCCACCCCCGCCCGCCGACCCGCACCGCGTACCGCTCCTTCACCGCGGGCGGCAGATGGAAGAACCGACGCGCGACGGCCCTGATCTCCGCCCGGAGACGCGGGTCCACCCCGTGCCCGGCGACCAGCAGGAACCCCGCCTCGCGCAGCGCGCGGTCCACGGCGGGCAGCTGCCCGGCCGGGTCGCGTCCGAGGTCGATCGTGGGCAGGCTCGCTTCACTCATCGCCGATGTCCTCGTTCCAGAGAGCGGGGTTCCCGTCGATGAACTCCCGCATCATCGCCGCACATTCGGGATCGTCCAGCACCACGACCTCCACCCCGTGCTCCGCCAGCCAGCCGTGCCCGCCGTGGAAGGTCTCCGCCTCCCCGACCACCACCCGCGAGATCCCGAACTGCCGCACCAGTCCCGAGCAGTACCAGCACGGCGAGAGCGTCGTCACCATCGTCGTCCCCCGGTACGAGCGCTGCCGGCCCGCCGCACGGAACGCGGCCGTCTCCGCGTGCATGGAGGGGTCCCCGTCCTGCACCCGGCGGTTGTGCCCCCGCCCGAGCAGCCCGCCGTCCGCCCCGTAGAGCGCGGCCCCGATCGGGATCCCGCCCTCCGCGAGCCCGGCGCGGGCCTCGTCGAGCGCGGTGACGAGCCATCGCCGAGCCAGTTCCTGATCCATGCGGGGAGCCTTCCCCGCAGGACCCGGAGCGTCACACCTGCTGCTGACTCTCGCCCGTCGGGAGGGGGTCGGCCACGAACGTGCCCTTGCCGTGGACGGTCACGATCAACCCGCGCTCCCGCAGGACCTGCGCCGCGCGGCGCACCGTCAGGTACGCGACCCCGTACTCCTTCGCGAGGTCCCGCTCGGCGGGCAGGCGTGCGCCGGGAAGCAGCTCTCCGGCCGCGATGCGAGCGGCGACGTGGTCGGCCACCGCGACGTACACCAGCTGCGGGCCCTGCGGATCGAACTCGGGGATCTGGCTGTGGTCGGTCACACGACCAACGTAAGCATCGAAGACCTGTACGGATGCCTAGTGAGCTATGCAGAGCTATACATGCCTGTAGGGTCGTGTGACGCAAAGACCCCGGCGACCGCTGGTACCGGCCCCGGGGCATGGCCACCAACTACCAACGGAGTTGATGACGTGCGGAACCCTATCGCGCGCGTGCTGGGACGGGCCTGGATCCCGCTCCTTCTCTGGCTTCTCATGTTGACGCTGCCGCCAACCGGTAGGCACCGCCCCCGACCGGCCGTCCACCCCCGCCCGGCACCCCCGGCCCCCGCGCCCCGCCACCGCGCTCCCACCCGGCGGTCCCCGTACGCCCGGGAACAGGCGACGCCCCTGGACGGCTCCCGGTCGCCGCTGGCCCGCCCCTACCTGGCGGCGGAACAGCGGCGGCGCCGCAGGACGCTCTGGCTCGCCACGGTCGGCCTGGACGTCGACCAGCGCGACATCCACGCCCTCCGCGCCGCCGCCGGGAGCGCCCGATGAGCCGCTGCGGGGCGCGCCGCTCCGTGTACGCCGTCGGCGAGGTCGTGCGCCCGGTGTGGGGCGGATCGGTCTGCGTACTCGCCGTGGGCCACGACGGGCCGCACCGCGACAGGGCGGGCGACGGATGGTGGGTGACGCCGGAGATCGCCGACGCGGTCACCGTCTCCCTGCTGACCCGCGCCCTGGCCCCCACCCCCGACCCGGAGTTCCGCTCTCCCCGCTGCATCGTCGGCCGCCACGACCGCTGCCGCGACCACGCGCCCCGCGACAGCGGCGTACCGGGCGTCCGGCACCTGGTCTGCGGGTGCCGCTGCCATCAGCCGGGTCACGCCGCCGCGTCGGCCTCCTCCTCGTAGGGGAAGAGGGCCAGGGGGGTCTCGCCCTGGAAGAAGGTCTTCGCGCGGGCCATGGCCTGGGTGTCGGCGCGGACCCGGCCGGGGCGGGAGCCCGTTCCCGTGAGGACGCCGCCGAAGCGCATGCGGAGGTAGGCGGCCGAGTGGTGGAGGGCGGTGACGAGCCCGTCCGCGACCTCGTGTTCGGCGTGGGCGAGCGCCGTCACGCCCCAGAGGGTGCGGCCTGCCATGCGGTCCTTGAAGTCCGAGTCGGGGACGTTCAGCCAGCCGGACCAGTAGTCGAGGTAGCGCTTGGTCTGGGCGGAGAGGGAGTACCAGTAGAGGGGGGAGGCGATGACGATGTCCGTCGCGGCGAGAGTGGCCTGACGGAGGAGTTCCTCGGTCTCGTCGGGGCGGCGGTCGGGGGACTCGTGGCGGCCGTCCTGGAAGTCGGGGAGAACCAGCTCGTTCAGGTCCACCCAGCGCTGGGAGACGTCGGCGGGGAGTTGCGCGGCGGCGGCGCGGGCGAGGATCTCCGTGTTGCCGTCGGCGCGGGAGCTGCCGAGGACGAAGAGGAAGGAGCGGTCCGGGCCGTGCGGGGTGTCCAGGGTCATGTCTGTTGCTCCGGTGTCGTCGGGTATCCGGTGCCAACTCCCGCCTTCCCGGGGGTATTCCGGGGCCCTTCGGCCGCGCCGATCGGAGGTGTGACGGCCCCCGTCGGCCGCGCCGATCGGGGACCCGGTGGCTCCCATCGGCTCTGGCGATCGGGCCCATCGGAAGGACGCCCCAGTGGCTCGTGGACCGGGTGCGGGGCCCGCTCGTAGCGTCGGTGGCATGAGAAACGAGACCAGGGGAACCGTCGAACTCACCCTCGCCATGGTGCTGTCGGGCACGCTCGGCGTCTTCGTCGTCGAGTCGGGGGCGTCGCCCTTCGAGGTGGTGTTCTTCCGGTGCCTCTTCGGGGCGCTGGCGCTGGGCGCGTACAGCCTGGTGCGGGGGTTCTTCACCGGGCACGGGTTCACGGCGCGGAAGCTGGGGATGGCGGCGCTCGGCGGGGCGTTCATCGTCTTCAACTGGGTGTTCCTGTTCGAGGCGTACGAGGCCAGCTCGATCTCGCTCGCGACGGTCGTCTACCACACGCAGCCGTTCTTCCTGGTGCTGCTGGGCGCGGTGTTCGCGAGGGAGCGGATCCCGGGCGGGAAGCTGGGGTGGCTGGTCGTCGCCTTCGTGGGGCTGGTGCTGGTGTCCGGGGTGAGGCCGGGGGACACGGCGTCGCTCAAGGGCATCGGGTTCGCGCTCGCGGCGGCCGTGCTGTACGCGCTGTCGACGTTCGTGACGAAGCGGATCACCGGGGTGCGGCCGCACCTGATCGCGCTGGTGCAGGTGCTCGTGGGGCTGCCGCTGCTGCTGCCGTTCACGGACTTCGGCGCGGTGGCGGGGCTCGGGTCGGGGTGGGTCTGGCTGGTGGGTCTCGGGCTGATCCACACGGGTCTGATGTACGTGCTGATGTACGCGGCGTACGCGAAGCTGCCCACCGCGAAGATCGCGGTGCTCGCCTTCACCTATCCGGCGGTCGCGATGGGCGTGGACTGGGCGGTGTACGGGCACCACATCGGGCTCGTGCAGGCGCTCGGGGTTCCGCTGATCGTGCTGGCGAGCCTGAAGGTCACGCTGGCGGGTTCTGCTCGGACACGAGGCGGCGCGCCTGCTCGACGAACAGGCGGACGTGAGGGGGAAGCCGCTTCCCCCGTCGCCACGCGAGCTGCGTGAAGAGGGTGAAGGAGGCCTCCCAGGCGAGCGGGACGAGGGCGCCGGAGGCGAGTTCCCCGGCGACGGTCACCCGGGGGAGGAGGGCGATGCCGAGGCCGGTGGCGACTCCGCGTTTGGTCGCCTCGATGGTGCCGAACTCCATGAAGGGCGGTGCCCAGTCGCGGAGCTCCCGCTCGAACAGGTCGCGGTAGGGGCAGCCGGGTTCGGTGCCGACCAGCCGGGCTTCGGCGAGGTCCGCGCTGGTCAGGGTCGTACGGTCGGCCAGGGGGTGGCCGGGGGCGGCGACGAGGACGAGGGGCTCGGGGGCGAGGACCTCGGTCTCCAGGCCCTCGTGCTCCGTGTCGGGCTCCATGAGGAAGCCGACGTCGTAGGTGCCCTGGCGGAGGGCCTGGCGGGTCTCGTCGCCGAGGGTGGGGCGGAGCGTCAGCCGGACCTCGGGGTAGCGGTGGTGGAAGTACTCCAGGAGCGGCGGCAGCCGGTACGAGGTGAGGGACTCCATCGTGCCGACGGCGATCGGGCCGGAGGGCTCCTCGGTGACCGCGACGGCGGCCCTGGCCTCCTCCGCGAGGTCCGCCATGCGGCGGGCGTACGGGAGGAGCCGCTCGCCGGCCTCGGTGAGGCGGATGCGGCTGCCGAGCCGCTCGAAGAGCTCCACGCCGAGGGAGGACTCCAGGGAGCGGATCTGGCCGGTGACGCTGGACTGCGCGTAGCCGAGCTCGGCGGCGGCGCGGGTGAAGGAGAGGACGTCGGCGACCTTCTCGAAGGTCGCCAGGAGCCGGAGCTCCATCAGGCCTCGGTGTCCTCGCCGCGCTCGCTCTTCCGGCCGCTGTCCGTGTCCTCGTCGCGTTCGCGCTTCTTCAGTTCCTCCTCGCGGCGGCGGAGGTCCGCCTCCCAGTCCTTGAGGAGGGACTCGTCCTTCTTGTTCTCCTCGCGGAGGGACTTGAGGAACTCGGGGTTGTCGTCGGGGGCGACCCACTCGTGGCGGTGGTTGCGGTGCCACTCGGAGGGCGTACGGCCGCCGGCGGGGGCGCGGCGCATCTTGCCGGCGGCGAACCAGACGATGGGGCCGACGATCCAGAAGAGCAGGATGATGATGACCCAGACGACCTTGGGCAGGTGCTTGGCCTCGTCCTCGGGGGTGTTCAGGCAGTCGATGAAGGCGTAGATCGTCAGCGCCAGCGGCAGGATGTACATCAGTGCCCTGAGCATGTGGGACAGCCCCCTGGAAGCAGCGGCGGGGCGTGTTGCGGCGCCCCCGGTGACGAGCCAAGCGTAGCTCGTGGCGGATACTGGCCCCTATGGCTTACGACGATCTCCGCTCGCTGCTCAGGGCCCTGGAGCGCGAAGGCGACCTCAAGCGCATCAAGGCCGAAGTCGACCCGTACCTGGAGGTCGGGGAGATCGTGGACCGGGTGAACAAGGCGGGAGGCCCGGCGCTCCTCTTCGAGAACGTCAAGGGCTCCGCCATGCCGCTCGCCATGAACGTCTTCGGGACGGACCGGCGGCTGCTCAAGGCCCTCGGCCTGAAGTCGTACGGCGAGATCAGCGAGAAGATCGGCGGGCTGCTCAAGCCCGAGCTCCCGCAAGGCTTCGTCGGCGTCCGCGAGGCCTTCGGGAAGCTCGGCTCGATGGTCCACGTGCCGCCGAAGAAGGTGAAGTCGGACGCCGCCCCCGTGCAGGAGGTCGTCCTCACCGGGGACGACGTCGATCTCGACCTCCTCCCCGCGCTCTTCACGTGGCCCAAGGACGGCGGGTCCTTCTTCAACCTGGGGCTCACCCACACCAAGCACCCCGAGACCGGCGTGCGGAACCTGGGGCTCTACCGGCTCCAGCGGCACGACAAGCGCACCATCGGCATGCACTGGCAGATCCACAAGGACAGCCGCAACCACTACGCCGTCGCGGCGGCGCGGGGCGAGCGGCTGCCGGTCGCGATCGCCTTCGGCTGCCCGCCGGCCGTCACGTACGCCTCGACGGCGCCGCTCCCGGGCGACATCGACGAGTACCTCTTCGCCGGGTTCGTGCAGGGCAAGCGGATCGAGATGGTCGACTGCAAGACGGTCCCGCTCCAGGTCCCGGCCCACGCCGAGGTCGTCGTCGAGGGCTGGCTGGAGCCGGGCGAGACGCTGCCGGAGGGTCCCTTCGGCGACCACACCGGCTTCTACACGCCGCAGGAGCCGTTCCCCGCACTGAAGATCGACTGCATCACGATGCGGAAGCGTCCGCTGCTCCAGTCGATCGTCGTCGGCCGGCCGCCGACCGAGGACGGGCCGCTGGGCCGGGCCACGGAGCGGTTCTTCCTCCCGCTCCTCAAGATCATCGTGCCGGACATCGTCGACTACCACCTGCCGGAGTCGGGCGGCTTCCACAACTGCGCGATCGTCTCGATCGACAAGAAGTACCCGAAGCACGCCCAGAAGGTCATGCACGCCATCTGGGGCGCCCACATGATGTCGCTGACCAAGCTGATCATCGTGGTCGACAAGGACTGCGACGTCCACGACCTGCACGAGGTCTCCTGGCGGGCCCTCGGCAACACCGACTACGCCCGGGACCTCACGGTCGTCGAAGGCCCCGTCGACCACCTCGACCACGCCTCCTACCAGCAGTTCTGGGGCGGCAAGGCCGGCATCGACGCCACCAAGAAGCTCCCCGAGGAGGGCTACACCCGCGACGGCGGCTGGCCCGACATGGTCGAGTCCGACCCGGCGACGGCGGCCCTGGTGGACCGCCGCTGGAAGGAGTACGGGCTGTGACCACCGCCGCCGTGTCGGGCGCCCAGCCGGGGCGCACCAAGGCCTTCCTGCGGCTCGTGATGATCGAGCACTCGGTGTTCGCGCTGCCGTTCGCGTACATCGCGTCGCTGACGGCGATGTTCCAGCTGGACCGGAGAATCCACTGGTGGACGCTGTTCCTGGTGACGGTGTGCATGGTGGGGCTGCGGACGTTCGCGATGGCGTGCAACCGGATCATCGACCGGGAGATCGACGCGCGGAACCCGCGGACGGCGAACCGGGAGCTGGTGACCGGCGCGGTGTCGGTGAGGTCGGCATGGGTCGGGGCCGGGATCGCCGTGGTGGTGTTCCTGGGGGCGGCGGCGCTGCTCAACCCGCTGTGTCTGGCGCTGGCGCCGCTCGCGGTGATCCCGATGGTCGTGTACCCGTACGGCAAGCGGTTCACGAACTTCCCGCACGCCATCCTCGGGCTCGCACAGGCGATAGGGCCGATCGGGGCCTGGCTCGCGGTGACCGGCGAGTGGTCGTGGGACGCGGTCATCCTGGGCCTCGCCGTCGGCGTGTGGATCGGCGGGTTCGACCTGATCTTCGCCTGCCAGGACGTCCAGGCGGACCGGGCGCACGGCGTCATGTCCGTACCGGCGCGCTTCGGCGTCCCGGCCGCGCTGTGGGGCGCCCGTGCCTCCGCGGTCGTCACCACGGGCCTGCTCGTCTGGTACGCCCTCGCGACGGACGCGGGGCTGTTCTTCTGGGTCGGCCTGGTGATCGTCGTGGCCGCCTTCTGCTACGAGCACTCGATCGTGAAGCCGCACGACCTGTCGCGTCTGAACAGGGCGTTCTTCACGACGAACGGGTTCATCGGGATCAGCCTGTTCGTGTGCGCGCTGCTCGACCTGCTCGTGCGCGGGCTTTCCCTCTGACCCACGCCGGTGGTCACGCGGCCCCGCGGGTGAATCCGTCCAGCAGGGCGTCGAGGCCCGCGGCCAGGCCGGCGGGGCCGCCGTGGCGGGCGAGGGTCGGGGCGGCGTCGCGGAGGCGGGGGAGTTCGCGGGCCGGCATGCGGTGGAGGCCGAGGCGGAAGGCCGGATCGGGCTCGTCGGGGTTGTCGACCATGGCCCGCAGGTCGCCGAGGACGTAGCCCAGGAGCCAGCCCGTGACGGCCCGGAATGCCATGACGGTGGTCTCCTCGTCGAGGCCCGCCCGGCCGAGGACGGTCAGGACGCGTTCGTGGTCCCGGAGGACGGCGAGCGGGCGGCGGGCCAGCGGGACCGCCAGCATGCGGGTGGCCAGGAGCGGGGCCACATTGGGGTGGGCCAGGGCGACCGCGTAGGTCTCGGCGGCGATCCGGTGGAGCTCGTCCCGCCATCCGGGTGACTCGGGGGAGGCGGCCAGCCGTTCCTCCAGTTCGGCGTAGAGGGCTTCGACCAGGCCGTCGAGCAGGGCGTCCTTTCCCGCCGCGTACCGGTACAGCGCCATGGCCTCCACCCCGAGCTCGGCGCCGGTGCGGCGCATGCTCAGTGCGGACAGCCCCTCGCGGTCGACCAGTCGCAGGGCAGTGGCCAGCACCCGCTCCCTGCTCAGGCGGCCGTAGCGGCCGTGGTCGCCCGCGCGGCGGGCCGGTGCCCGGCGCCCCTGCGGGGAGTCCTTCTCGATCGGCATGTGCCCGCCTCCGCCGTGCGCTCCCGGCCCCGTCCTCCGGCCGGTGGACGCTTCGCCTTGACCGCTGAACATCTAGGGATAAAGTGTACATATACGTCGTAAACGTACGGTGAATCGGCAGGGAGAACCCGCCGCGTGCCGTGTTCCGGCGGACGGCCTCCGCGCCACGGCACGACCGTGCACCCCTGCGATCCGGAGCCATCATGACCACTCACCAGACCCTGCCGCAGAGCCCCGGCCCGCGGCCGGCCGACCACCCCGACCCCCGCTCCACCGACCCGCCGCCGCACCCGATGCGGCGCGCCGAGGACAGGGCGCCGACCCGACTCGCGGTGAGCCTGGTGGTCCCGGCCCTCAACGAGGCGCGCAACATCCCCTGGGTGTTCGAACAGATCCCCGACTGCGTCGGCGAGGTCCTCCTGATCGACGGGGACTCGTACGACGCCACGGTCCGCGTGGCGACCCAGATCCTGCCCACGGTCCGCAGCATCCCGCAGAGCGGGAAGGGCAAGGGGAACGCCCTGCGCACCGGCTTCCTCGCCGCCCGCGGCGACTACATCGTCATGATGGACGCCGACGGCAGCATGAGCCCCGCCGAGATCCCGCACTTCGTGCACTTCCTCGAGAACGGGTACGACTTCGTCAAGGGCTCCCGCTTCGTCGAGGGCGGCGGCTCGCTCGACATCACCCGTTTCCGCCGGCTCGGCAACCACGCCCTCCTGGCCCTCGTGAACCGGCTGTACGACGCCACGCTCACCGACCTCTGCTACGGCTTCTGCGCCTTCCGCCGCACCTTCCTCGACCAGCTGGACCTGCACGCCACCGGCTTCGAGATCGAGACCGAGATGATCGTGCACGCCCTGCGCTCCGGCCTCCGCATCGCCGAGGTCCCGAGCCTCGAACTGCCCCGGCGCAACGGACGCTCCAACCTCCACGCGATCTCCGACGGGCGCCGGGTGCTCCGCACCCTCCTGTCCGAGCGTCCGGGCGCGATGGCGTCGCCCGCCCCGCGGGAGGGGAGCGCGCCGTGACCCCGGTCCCGACCGGGCCGGCCGCGCCGATGCCCGTCGTGGACATCGACCTCGCCGAACCGGGAGCCTTCCGGCGCCCCGGAGGCCGGTCCCGCGCCGGACCGGCCGGCCGTGCGCTCGGCCTCGTACGGCTCCACGGCCGACCGCTCGGGATGGCCGAGGCGACCGGCCGCGAGCCCGGGGAACTGTGGCAGGCCCTCGCGGACGCGGTGCTCAGGGATTCCCCGAGGGCGGGGGCAGCAGGTGCCGGCCCCGCTCCCGCCGGGAGAGACGCCCCGCCCGTCAGCGTCATCGTCGCGACGAGGAACCGCGCCGGAATGCTGCGCGACTGCCTGGATTCGCTGCGGGCGGTGGAGTACCCGCGGTTCGAGGTCATCGTGGTGGACAACGCTCCGGCGGACTCGTCCACGAAGGAGATGATCCGGCGCGAGTACGGGGCTGTGCGGTACCTGTGCGAGCCCGTGCCCGGGCTCGCCCGCGCGCACAACCGGGGGCTGGCCGCGGCCCGGGGGCGCATCGCCGCCTTCACCGACGACGACACGCTCGTCGACCCGGGGTGGCTGACCGCGCTCGCCGCGCCCTTCCTGGCCGACCCGGGGACCGGCTGCGTCACCGGTCTGATCGTGCCCGCCGAGCTGGACACCGAGGCGCAGGTCGCGCTGGAGCGGCACGGGGCGTTCGCGAAGGGGTACGCGCCGCGCACCTGGTCGTTGGGCGCCCCGCCGGCCGACCCGCTGTTCCCGTTCACGGCGGGACGGTTCGGGTCCGGCGCGAACATGGCCTTCCGGACGGAACTGCTGCGCGAGCTCGGCGGGTTCGACCCCGCCACCGGGGTGGGGACCCCGGCGCGCGGCGGCGACGACCTGCTGTCGTTCTTCCGGGTGCTGGCCCGGGGCCGTTCCCTCGCCTACGAGCCGGGCGCGATCGTCTGGCACCGGCACCGGCGGACCCCCGAGGCGCTCGAAGCGCAGGCCTTCGGCTACGGCGCGGGTTTCGGCGCCTACCTGGCCGGGGCCCTCGCCCACGAACCACGCATGCTGCCCGCGCTGCTGCGGCGGCTGCCGGCCGGGCTGCGGTACGCGCTGGCCAGGAGCCGCGCACGGGCCGCACTCGGTGAGGGGCCTGACGTCGGACCACGTGTCCGGCCCGACGTCCGACCCGACACAGGACGTGACGCCGGGCCGGGCTCCGGGCCCGGCGTCGCCTCGTCTCGCGTCGCGAGCCTGGAGCTGCGCGGGCTGCTGTACGGGCCGTTCGGCTACCTGCGCAGCCGACGGGCCGAGCGGCGCCTGCGGCGATGGGCCGCGCACGACGGCCGTGGAGTCCCCGCCCACGGGGTCCCCGCGCCCCCCGTCGCACGCCGGAAGCGGGGTGAGGGGCGATGACCGGGCAGCCCACGCGCCACGGACCCGTCGTGAGCGCCTTCCGGGGACGGGCGACCCGGCCGACCCGGGCCGCGTCGGCCCCTCGGGCCACCCGGGCCACGCCGGCCCCTCGGGCCACCCGGGCCACGCCGACGCCGCCGCCCGCGCACGTGCCTGCGTCTGCGGTGGACGGAGCGAAGGCGGCGGACGGTGGGCGGCGGTCGTTGGGCGCGGTGTTGAAGGCCGGTCGGAGCGTGCTGCTGTCCAAGGACCCGCTGCTGCGCAACGGGCACCTGCTCGCGGTGAGTTCTCTCGCCAGCGCCGGTCTTGGGGCCGTGTTCTGGGCGCTCGCCACGCACTGGTACGACGACGAGATCGTGGGCGTCAGCTACTCCGCGCTGTCCATGACGCTGCTGCTCGCGGGTGTGGGGCAGCTCAACCTGAACGACTTCCTGGTCCGGTTCGTGCCCTCGGCGGGGCATCACACCCGCAGGCTGATCCTGACCTGCTACGCCGTGAGCGCCGGGGTCAGCGCGATGGCGGCCCTCGGGTTCCTGCTGCTCGTGCCGATGATCGCGCCCGAACTGGACTTCCTGCTGACGCCGGTGACCGGCGCGTGCTTCGTCGCGACCACCGCCGGATACGCCGTGTTCGTGATGCAGGACGGGGCGCTGACGGCGGTGCGCCGGCCCGGCTGGGTGGTCGCCGAGAACCTGGTCTTCGCGTGCGTGAAGATCGGACTGCTCGGACTGGGCGCGGTGCTGGCGCTGCACTCCGGCATCCTGGCCTCCTGGGCCGGGGCCCTCGCAGTGTCGCTCCTCGTCACCAACTTCGTCCTGCTGAGGCGGGCCGTGCCGCAGCACGTGCGGGTGTCGACGGTGGCGGAGCGGCCGAAGGGCGTGCTGCGGTACGCGTCCGCCGACTACTTCGGCTCGCTGTTCCGGATGGCGGCGTACACGCTGGTCCCGCTGATCGTCCTGGACCAGCTGGGCGCCGAGCAGAGCGCGTACTTCTCGCTGGCCTGGATCGTCGGGTACGTGCTGTACCTGGTGGCCCGCAACCTGGGCAGCTCGCTGCTGGTGGAGGCCGTGCGGAGCCCCGGGCGGCTGGTCGAGCACGCGCTGAGGGTGCTGCGGCACACGACGCTGCTCCTCGGGTCGGCGGTTCTCCTCGTCGTGGCGCTCGCCCCGCAGATCCTGTCCCTCTTCGGGGCCGAGTACGCCGAGCACGGCACCACGCTGCTGCGGCTCCTGGCCCTGTCGTCGCTGCCGAACATCATCGTCAGCATCGCCATCGACTCGTCGCGGGCCCGCCGGAGGCTGCGCTGGGCGGTCGGACTGCAGGTCGCGATGTGCGTGCTGGTGCTCGGGCTGACCAGGCTGCTGCTGCCCGTCATGGGGATCACCGGCGCCGGCGTCGCCTGGCTGGCGACCATGTGCCTGCTGGCCACCCCCCTGCTGATCTGGCGTACGCGCTGGCTCACGGCCGTACCCGGGAGGTCCTCGTGAACACCGTGCCGAGCGTGACCGTCGTCGTCTGCGCCTACACCCTCGACCGCTGGGACGACGTCCGGGCGGCGATCGGGTCCCTGCGCGCCCAACGGCATCCCGTGGACGAGATCGTCCTCGTCATCGACCACTGCCCCGAGCTGTACGAGCGGGCGTCCGCCGCGTTCCCCGGGGTGCGGGTGGTCGAGAACGCCGGGCGCCAGGGCCTGTCGGACGCCCGCAACACCGGGGTCGGGGAAGCCCGTTGCGAGGTGGTGGCCTTCCTCGACGACGACGCGGCCGCCGACCCCGACTGGGCCGGGGGCCTCCTCGCCCGGTACGCGGACCCCGACGTCGCCGGAGTCGGCGGCCTGGTCAGGGCCTGGTGGGTCACCCGGCGGCCCGTGTGGTTCCCGCCCGAGTTCGACTGGGTGGTCGGCTGCTCGTACCGGGGACTGCCCCGACACCTCGCGCCCGTACGGAACTTCATCGGCGCCAACATGTCCTTCCGGCGCGCCGAGGTCGTCGCCGCCGGAGGCTTCCGCGCCGACCTGGGCCGGGTCGGAACCCGGCCGCTGGGCTGCGAGGAGACCGAGCTGTGCCTGCGCATCGCGGCCCGCCGTCCGGGCGCCGTCCTGCTCCACGAGCCCGCCGCGGCGGTCCGCCACCGGGTGCCCGCGGCCCGCGCCACCTGGGGTTACTTCGTCTCCCGCTGCTACGCGGAGGGCCTCTCCAAGGCCCAGGTCGCCCGCCTCGGCGGCACTCACGCCGCCCTGGCCAGTGAGCGCGCCTACCTCCGCTCGACCATCCCCCGCGCGTTCGCCCGGGCCCTGCGCCCCGGCCGCCCCGCCGGTCTGCGCACGGCCGGCGCGCTCGCCGGAGGCGTCGGCGCGACCGTCGCCGGCTACGCCGTCGGCCGGGTCCGCCACCCCGCTTCCGGCCCCGCCGGGCGCCGGGGCGCCGGTGCGGAGGCGGTGGCCGTACGCCTGCCCGCCACTGCGGGCGGGGGACGGCCGTGAGCACGGCGGCGCCGGGCGGACGGAACGGGCCCGTGGCCGGCGGTGCGGGGGGCCGGACGGGGCGGACCGCCGGGACGGGAGGCCGGGAGGGACGGGTGGCCGCCGTGCCGGGCGGCCGGGAGGGGCCCGTGGCCGGGGCCGTGCCCGTGTTCCTGTACCACTCGGTGGCGGTCGATCCGCCGTCGTGGATCGCGCCGTTCACGGTGAGTCCGCGGACGTTCGCGGAGCAGCTGGGCATGATCGTCGAAAGTGGGCTGAGGGTGGTGCCGCTGCGCAGTCTGGTGGCGGCGCAGCGCGGTGGCGAGGTGCTTCCGGAGCGGGCGGCGGTGCTGACGTTCGACGACGGTTTCGCCGACTTCCGGGCGACGGTGCTGCCGTTGCTCGTGCGGTGGAGGCTGCCGGCGACCCTGTACGTCACCACGGGCGGACTGGGCGGGGGCCCGGAGGGCGGGCCGTTCCCGCCGGGTTCGCGGATGCTGAGCCGGGGACAGCTCGGTGAACTCGACGCGGCCGGGGTGGAGATCGGCGGCCACACCCGGACGCATCCGCAGCTCGACGTCCTGCCGGGCGGCCGGGTGCGGGAGGAAGTGATGGAGTGCGGGCGGGAGTTGGCGGACGTGCTCGGGCACGAGGTGACGGCGTTCGCGTATCCGCACGGGTACTCGAGTCGCGCGGTGCGCGCCCGGGTGCGCGAGGCGGGGTGGACGTCGGCGGCGGCGGTGCGGGAGGCGTTCAGTTCGGCGGCCGACGATCCGTGGCGCATCGCGCGGCTGATGGTGCGGGCCGACACGGACCGGGATCGGTTCCGGGAGTGGACGAGGGGCGCGGGGGCGCCTGTCGCGCCGTTCCCCGAGGGGGTCAGGACCAAGGGGTGGCGGGCCTATCGGCGTACGAGGGCGAGGCTGCACGTGCCGTACGAGGCGATCGCCTGAGGCCCTTCGCATCGCCGCCTCACCGCTGTCGCCTCCGCGCGCCGCCGCCTCACCGCTGCCAGACCCGCACCCAGTCGACCCGCATCCGGGCCCGGTCGACGTCGGCGGGCGGTTCCTTGGGCACGCCCACGGCCAGGTTGACCATCACCTCCATGGGGACGTCGGGGATCCGCTCGGGTTCCGTCACGCGGAACCTTTCGACGCCGTCGACGTACCAGACCAGGGCGTCGCGCTCCCACAGCAGTCCGAACACGTGGAAGCGCTCCGAGAAGTCGGAAGGCCCGTACTCGCCGCGCTCCCGGGCCCGTTCGCCGTCGGGCTCGCGCCAGTGGACGTACATGTTGACGCGGGTCGTGGAGTCGAGGAACTCCATGATGTCGACCTCAGGCGGGGTGAACCGGGACTCCGGCATCATCCAGAACGCCGGGAACATGCCCGCCTCGGCCGGGATGCGGATCGAGGCCTCGAAGTAGCCGTAGGTGAAGGTCCGGCGGGGCTCGCCGTACCACTGGTCGCGCCCGGTGGAGATCATCCCGGACCGCCACGGGTAGGTCTCGCCGTCGCTGCCGCGGGTCCGGCGGCGCTCGGCGGTGAGGGTGAGCTCGCCGTCCCGCACGGAGACCTGGCCGGGCAGGTACCACTGGGACTCGTCGTTGCTGCTGATCGTGCAGCCGTCCTTGTTCCAGTCGTAGCAGGTCGCCCACAGCGCGGAGTCGAGTTCGGTGCCGTCGAAGCCGTCGTCCAGGACGAGTCGCCACGGGCCCGGGTCCGGCGGACCGGAGGAGGTGACGGCGGCCGGGACCGTCGGCGAGGGCGCGGCGGACCCGGCCGGGCCGCCGCAGGCGGTGAGGGCCAGCAGGGCGGAGGCCAGTGCCAGCGCGGCCGTCCGCCGCCGGCGGCGGGGCGGGCCGCCGGGGCCCGCGTCCCGGGTCACACCGGGCCCGGGGTCACCGCGGCCCGGCCGCGACCGCGCCCGCGACCCGGCGGGCGGCGAAGTCCGTACCGCAGACGAAGCGCAGGACGGGCCCGAAGGTGGGGGCCGCGGCGAGGCTCGTGAAGTACAGGCCGGGCACGGACGACTCGAACCCCGCCGACAGGACCGGAGGGCCGCCGGGGAGGGTGCGCACCGCCTGCCGCAGGGTCGGCTCCAGGAGGTCGAGCCGGTCCACGTCCACGCGGTAGCCGGTGGCGGTGAGGACGTGGTCGACGTCGAGGGACTCCGCCGCACGGCCCGTCGTGTCCGCCAGTTCCAGGCGTACCGTCCCCTCGTCGTCCCGCCTCTGTGCCGACGCCACCCGCCGTCCGCACAGCACCGGGAAGCGCCCGTCCACCCGGTCCCGCAGCCACCAGGCGCCCGAGGGGCCGAGCACCGTCCGCAGGAAGTGGTTGCGCACCGGGAGCGGCAGCCGGCGGTAGGCGCCCGCGCCGCGGCTGACGGCGACGTGGGACCAGCCGGGGCCCAGCGTGGAGGCCGGCTTGAGCAGCCGGACCGCCCGGGGGCGTTCCTCCGGCAGGTTCGTCGTGGGGGGTGTGCCGAACAGCAGGGAGGAGGTGCGGGCGATCACCGTGGGCCGGGCGCCCGTCTCGTACAGCAGGGCGGCGCTCTCCAGCGCCGACTGTCCGGCGCCGACGACCGCGACCCGCCGGCCGGCGAACGCGGAGAGGTCCGCGTGGTCGCACGGGTGGGAGGCGAGTCCCGCGGGGAACAGCGGGGCGAGGCCGGGAGGCCGGTAGGCGTACGGCACGAGGCCGCTGGCCACCACGACGGAGCCCGCGGTGATCTTCTCGCCGGAGTCCAGGGTCACGCCGAACCCGCCGTCCGCGGCCCGCACCTCGCGCACCGCGGCCCGTTCCACCTCGGGCACCCGCTCCTTCTGGAACCAGTGGCCGTACGCGATGAACTCGTCGACGGGGATCGGGTAGGTGTCGCCCACCGGTGGGCCGCCCCGTGTGGCGCGGAAGTCCGCGAACCGGTGACGCCCGTCGGGGGCGGAGATCGACGAAGCCGTCGGGACGGACTTGAGGAACATGCCGTCGGGCATGTGGGCCCGCCAGCTGTCCATCGGTTCGCCGAAGACGCGTGTCGTCACGCCTGCGGCTCCCAGCCAGGCGGCGGTGGCCAGCCCGTACGGGCCTGCTCCGACCACCACGACCGGCAGCCGGCCGCGGCCGGTGCCTCCAAGCTCCGGGACCATCACGGACCTCCTCTCCCCCCGCCTCCCCCTCCACCAGGTTGCACCTCGCCGTCCCGTTCCCGCGCGCGGTGGCGGCGGGGCAGCAGCGCGAGGACGGAGGTCAGTGCGGCGAGCACGACCAGGCCCCGCGTGGCGGTGAAGGCACCGCCGAGGAAGAGCCCCACGGCCACCAGGGTCGCCAGGGCGAGACCGAGCATCAGACTGAGCAGTGCGGCCTCCAGGACCGCGTACCGGGGCATGCCGTGCGCCGGTGCGGCGGCCCGCATCGCGAGCACGGCCGCGAGGCCGGGGCAGACGAGCAGGAACGGCGTCACGACCGCCACCCGCAGCGGGGCGGCCTCCGGCAGCGTGGTGGCGAGCAGCGCGACCCATCCCGAGGCGGCGAGCGCCAGGCGGGGGAGCGTCCGGTGCGGGGTCACGGGGTGCCCCCGACGGGTCGTGGGGTCACGTAGCGGTAGACGGTGGCGTTCTCGTCGGCGTAGACGAGTGTGAAGCCCGGGGCGTTCGCCATCGCGGACCGCAGGTGCCGGGAGGTGTCGGCCGGCAGCGCGCCGGTGAGGTAGCCGTTCATGTCCTGGGCGCGGCTGAGCACGATGTACGAGGGTTGCTCCTCGGTGGAGCCGTAGAGGAACGCGCTCACGCCGGCCAGCGGGTGCCGCACCAGCCGCTCGGTGTCCTTGGGGCTCTGGTGGGCCAGCTGGATCCTGCGGTGCTGTTCGTAGTACCGGTCGAGTCCGGGTACGTCGGAGGTGAGCGTGACGATCCGCGAGCCCGGTGGGGCGTGGTCGGTCACGTAGCGGGCGGCGGCGACCTCGCCGGGGGTGAACCGGTTCACGGCCTCCTTGCCGTAGTAGCCGAAGACCAGGCCGCCGAGCAGGGCCAGGAACAGGGGGTAGACGGCGAGGGTGCGCACGGGGTGGTGCCGGGTCGTCGGCGGCAGCAGCAGGGCCGCCACCAGGAACGCGGCGGCGGGCAGCGCGAACAGGTAGGCCCGGAAGAGCATCTCGCCGCCGTAGGCGTTGACGGCGAGCAGCGGGAGCGGCGCCACGGCGAGCAGGGGCAGTCCCGTGCGCCGGGTCCAGCGGCGGACGACGAACGCGGCCACGGCGAGCACGACGACCACGGCGGACAGCCCGCGGTCGACCGCGGACAGCAGGATCTGCCCCGGAGCGGCGTTGCCCGTCGCGGCGAGCCCCGAGGCCACGTTCTCGTCGGGCTGGACGAGGGACTGCACGAGGTTCTGGATGTGGACGGAGATGTACGACCGGGCCACGGTGGCGTCCCAGAGGGCGGTCAGGACGACGGCGGCGGCGAGGACCGGCAGGACCACCCGCCGGTTGCGGCGCGGCAGCGACAGCGCGACGAGCGCGCTGATCAGCATCAGCGGGGTGAGCGGATGGGAGACGACGATCGCGGCGACGAGCACCACGACGCCTGCGAGGAGCGCCGGCGGCCAGCCGTCCCGTCGGCGCGGATCGGGGCGCGGCAGCGCGGAGGTCGGCAGCTGCCGGAACAGCAGGGCCGTCACGGTCATGAAGAGCAGGAAGGCGAAGGTCTGCGGCGCGAAGTAGTCCTGCCCGACCCAGGAGCAGCTGTAGAAGATCCAGACCCCGCCCCAGACGAGCCGCCGGTCGCGGGTCACGGACCGGTACAGCAGCAGGAGCGGGGCGAGCAGCAGGGCGTTGGCGAACGCGGGGGTCCAGGCGGCGTAGCCGACGGCGGAGTCAAGCCCGGTGGCCCGCAGGAACAGGGCGTTGAGCTGGAAGAAGCCGGGCCAGTCGTTGTAGACGGCGAACTTGTCGGCGTTCGGCACCTCGCCGCCGTGGCGCAGCATCGCGTCGACGACCGCGAGGTGTTTCCACGCCCAGGAGTAGCGCAGGGTCGGGTACAGCAGCGTGGGCGTGGCGTGCAGCAGGGCGATCAGCCCGAGTACGTAGCCGGTCAGCCAGGCGCCGTGGGTGCGGCGGTCGCTCAGGGCGAGGCAGAAGCCGAGGGTGAGCAGGGCGGCGGCGAGCCAGAACAGGGCGGGCAGGACCTGGAGGAGTCCGAGGTCGCGCATCCGGTCGAGCGGGACGGAGCGGAGCGAGAACAGCCAGAGGCCGAGGGAGAGGGGGAGCACCGCGCGTATCGACCAGTGGCGCACGGTGGCGGCGCGGGTGGACGCGGAAGCCGGGGGTGCCGTCCCGTGCGTCCACCCGTCCCGCGGGGCGGGTGGCGCGGCGGTGTCCTCGTACGGGCCGTCCCGCGCGCCCGTCATGGCGTTCCTGCGCCGCGGTCCGCCTCCCGCAGGACGGGGGCGACCGAGACGCCCAGCCAGCGGCGGCTGTGACCGAACTGCCGGGTCTTGCGGAGGTTTCCCGACACGTGCCAGAGCCAGGTCAGCAGCGGCAGCGCCGCCGGGTCGCCGCCGCTGTCCGGGTCGACGCCGTGGGCGGACAGCAGCGCGCGGTCGGCCCCGGGGAGCCGGCCGCGGCGCAGGGCGTCGGCGACCTGCCGTCCCATCGGGGGGCCGCCGAGGGCTTCGCGGGTCGCGAGGACGAAGGTGCACGCGTCGATCTCGGCGGGGCCGTCGGCGCGGGCGTTGCCCCAGTCGAAGACGCCGGTGATCCGGGTGCGGTCCTCGTCGAGCAGGACGTTGCCGATGTGGAAGTCACCGTGTGTCCAGCCGCGCGTCAGGGTGGCGGTGGCGAGGGCGTCGTCGAGCCGCCGCCGCAGCGGGTCGAGGGCCGCGGCTCCGGCGCCCGGACGGCCCCGGCCGATCTCGGCGGTCAGGACGGCCAGCTGCTCGTGCGCCCAGTCGGCGGTGCGGTCCGTCGCGGCCTCCCGGCGGCCCGTCGCGCCCCGCAGGGCGGCGAGCAGGCGGAGGGCGGCGGTGACGGTACGGCGCAGGTCGCGGGGGTGGTCGGGGAGGAGCGGCCCGGCGGGGACGCCGGGGAGCCGGGTCTGCACGAGGGGACGGCGGGGCGGCCCGGCGTCGGGCCGGCTGCCGACGGCTTCGGGCAGGAGCGGTCGCCACGGGGCGAGGCGTCGGTCGGCCGCGAGGTCGCGCAGGTGGTCCCACTCCAGGGCGAGGGCCTCGGAAGCCCCGTCGGTCCTGGGGTACTTGACCACGACGCCGGTGCCGGCCCAGTCCACCGTGAAGACCAGCAGGTTCGCGTGGGACACGGTGCGCCGCGGCATCACGGTGACTTCGCAGGATCCCGCGTGGCGCACCATGCCGTGCGCCGCGGTCCGGTCGGCCAGTGCTCCCAGGGGCCGTGGCGTGCTGAGTGGGAGAGCGTTCCCCAAGGCGGACATATCGTTACCAACGATAGAACACCCCCTGTTTTCCTGCCTTATGGGACAATGGGGGAGACGGCCGGGGGCGTCGGCCCGCACCTCCCACCGGGGCGCGGGCGAAGGGAGAACCGTGAGGCGCGTGCCGGACGAACCGTCCCTCGACCCGGCGGTGCCCGCTCTGCTCGCCAAGGTCGGCAGGTACCCGCAGCACCACGGCGGGCTCGGCGTGGTGCGCACCCTCGGCCGGGCGCGCGTCACCGTGCACGCCGTCGTCGAGGACCGGCTGACCCCGGTCGCGCTGTCCCGGCACCTGTCCCGCGCGTTCGTCCGGCCGACGACCGGCCTGGAGGACCCGGACGCGCTCCTCGCCGCCTTCCTCGCCATCGGCCGCTCCATCGGCACGCCGTGCGTCCCGGTGCCCACCGACGACGAGGCGGCGATCCTGATCGCCGAGCACGCCGACGCCCTCGCCGAGCACTTCCTGCTGCCCCCCGTCCCCGCCGGACTGCCCCGGCTGCTGGCCGGAAAGGCGAGCCTGCACGACCTCTGCGAGGACCTGGGCGTCGGTTCGCCCCGCAGCAGGGCGCCCGCCGACCGCGACGAACTCGTCGACGCGGGAAGGGAACTGGGCTTCCCCGTCGTCCTCAAGAACCGCGACGCGTGGACCCGGCTGCGCACCCCGGCGGTCGGCAGCACCACCGCGATCCGCGACGAACGCGGCCTCCTCGACCGGTTCCCGCCCGGCGCGCTTCCCCCGGTCCTGGTGCAGGAGTACATCCCGCGGGAGGGCGCCGAGGACTGGATCGCCCACCTCTACTGCGGCGCGGGCGGCGCGCCCCTGGCCGTGTTCACCGGCCTGAAGCTGCGCTCCTGGCCCCCGCACGCCGGGGTGACGACCAGGGCGGTGGCCCTCGGCAACCCCGTCCTCGCGGAGCTGGCGGCCGACCTGTGCCGCCGGATCGGCTACTGCGGGGTCGCGGACCTCGACTGGCGCTACGACGGCCGCGACGGGCGGTACAAGCTGGTGGACTTCAACCCGCGGACCGGCGCCCAGTTCCGCCTCTTCGAGAACACCGACGGCGTGGACGTCGTACGGGCCCTGCACCTCGACCTGACGGGCCGTGACGTGCCGCGGCGTCCGCAGGTCGACGGGCGGGTCTTCGTCGCCGGCCATCTCGACCTGCCGTCGGTGGCCGCGTGGCTGAGGGAGGAGCACCGGCTGCCGCCGGGCCTGCTGCCGGTGGGGGGGACCGAGCGCGCGTGGCTCAGCGGGGAGGACCCGCTGCCGGCCGCGGCGGAGACGGTCCGCTTCCTCGGCACGGTCACCCGCCGCCTCGGCCGTGACGTGCGCGCCAGGACGGCCGGCGTCCGGGAAGCGGCTCGCGGGAAGGCGGCCCTGGTCCGCGCCTGAGGGCGTGGACGGGCGGGGACCCCGGTCGCCGCCCCGGGTGCGGAGGCGCCCGGTGATCTCCGTCGGCCGCCTTGCCACGGCCTGTTTTTTCCCGGCCGGATAGGCTCAGCGTCGTGGAGTCGCAGGAGAAGAAGAGTCGTCGGCCCTGGGTGGTGGGGGTTTCCGGGGCGTCGGGCACGCCGTACGCCGCCTCCGTCCTGAGGGGTCTGCTCGCCGCGGGGGAGAGCGTCGACCTCGTCGTGTCGCGGGCCTCGCGGCTCACGCTGCTCGACGAGACGGGGATCTCCTTCCGCGACGCCCACTGGCGCGAGGACCTGGCGGCCTGGCTGGCGCGGGGTGCCGACGGGAAGCCGGACACCTTCGACGTCGCGGGCTCCCTGGACGACGTGCGGTACTGGGCGGCCGGTGACCTGGCCGCGGGGCCGTCCTCGGGTTCGTACCCGGCGAAGGGGATGCTGGTGGTGCCGGCCTCGACCGCCGCGGTGGCGGGAGTGGCGCTCGGACTCTCGAAGGACCTGCTGCAGCGGGTCGCGAGCGTGACGCTGAAGGAGCGGCGTCCGTTGGTGGTCGCCGTGCGGGAGACCCCGCTGAACGGACAGACGCTCAAGCACATGGTGACGCTGGACGAGGCGGGCGCCGTGGTGCTGCCCGCCTCTCCGGCGTTCTACGCGGGGGCGACGCACATCCAGGATCTGGTGGACTTCGTCGCCGGGCGGGTGCTCGACGCGGCAGGGGTGCCGCACGAGCTGTACCGCCGTTGGGAGGGAGACCTCGGTGGAGGTTCCCGTTCTGATTAGCGCTTCTTGGCGCGCTTCTTCGCGGCGCGCTTCGAGGCGGCGGACGGCTGGTGGGCACGCGAGCGGTTGGCCAGGTCCTGCAGCTCGCGCATGCGTGCGTAGGCCATCTCGATCGTGTACACGGTGAACACCACTCCTGAAAGATCGTCTTTGATCTGCTGAAAGATTCACAGGGTGTCGCCCCTGTGTACCTTAGATTCTACACTCAAACTCGCGGTATCGCTGGACAATGGAAGGTTCCTCCCTATGGACGCCGTGGACAGGCAGCTCATCCAGGCCCTGCGTGAGAACGGCCGTGCCTCGTACGCCGAGCTCGGTCGGCTCGTCGGGCTCTCCGGCCCTTCGGTCACGGACCGCATCAACCGTCTCGAGGCGGCGGGAGTCATCACCGGCTACCGCGCCACCGTCGACGCCGCCTCGCTCGGCCTCGGCGTCACCGCCCTGATCGGCATCTCCCTCTCCGACGCCGCCGACCACGAGGACGTGGCCCGCCGGCTGAAGGACCTCGCCGAGATCGAGGACTGCTGGTTCATCGCCGGCGACGACTCGTTCATGCTCAAGGTTCGCGCCAACGACGTCGACGGCCTGGAGAAGACGATCCGCCGGCTCTCCGGCACCAAGGGCGTCTCCCGTACGCGTACGACGATCGTGCTCTCCACGAAGTGGGAGAACCGGGTCGGGGAGCTGCCCGAAGAGGGCTGAGAGTACGGTGGGTAAGCCTTGGTTTCGGAGATAAAGGGAGGCGGGCCGTATATGGACGCGGGGCTCAAGCGTGAGCTGGAGCAGAAGGTCCGGGACGGTGAGCGGCTGAGCCGTGAGGACGGCATCGCCCTGTACGAGTCCGACGACCTCGCCTGGCTCGGCGGTCTGGCCCACGAGGTCCGGACCCGCAAGAACGGCGACGTGGTCCACTTCAATGTCAACCGGCATCTGAACATGACCAACGTCTGCACCGCCTCCTGCGCGTACTGCTCCTTCCAGCGCAAGCCGGGCGAGAAGGACGCGTACACCATGCGCATCGAGGAGGCCGTGCGCCTCGCGAAGGCGATGGAGAACGAGAACCTCACCGAGCTCCACATCGTCAACGGGCTGCACCCCAACCTGCCCTGGCGCTACTACCCGCGCTCCCTCTCCGAGCTCAAGAAGGCCCTGCCGAACGTCTCCCTCAAGGCGTTCACGGCCACCGAGATCCACCACTTCGAGACGATCTCCGGGATGTCCGCCTCCGACATCCTCGACGAGCTGATCGAGGCCGGTCTGGAGTCCCTGACCGGCGGCGGCGCCGAGATCTTCGACTGGGAGGTCCGGCAGCACATCGTGGACCACCGCACCCACTGGGAGGACTGGTCCCGGATCCACCGGCTCGCGCACGAGAAGGGTCTGAAGACCCCCTCGACCATGCTGTACGGGCACATCGAGGAGCCGCGCCACCGCGTGGACCACGTGCTGCGGCTGCGTGAGCTCCAGGACGAGACCAACGGCTTCCAGGTCTTCATCCCGCTGCGCTACCAGCACGACTTCGTCGACATGCAGGACGGCAAGGTCCGCAACAAGCTCCAGGCGCGCACCACGATGGCGACCGGCGCCGAGGCCCTGAAGACCTTCGCGGTCTCCCGGCTGCTGTTCGACAACGTGCCGCACGTCAAGGTCTTCTGGGTCATGCACGGCGTCCAGACCGCGCAGCTCGCGCTCCAGCACGGCGCCGACGACATGGACGGCTCGGTCGTCGAGTACAAGATCACGCACGACGCCGACAACTACGGCACCCCGAACAAGCTGGGCCGCGAGGACCTGCTGGAACTGATCCGCGACGCCGGCTTCCGCCCCGTCGAGCGCAACACCCGCTACGAGATCATCCGCGAGTACCCGGGCCCGGACGCGGACCGCCGCGAGACCCCGCAGGCCATGCGGTTCTGATCGGGGCATACGGAGGAAGGGCCGGCGGGAACCATCCCGCCGGCCCTTCCGCGCACCCCCGTCAGGTCAGCGGCAGCAGCATGACGACGTCGTCGCGGTCGTCGCCCGGGGCCACCCGGATCGCTCCGGGGATCCGGCCGACCTCCTTGTAGCCCGCGCGGGCGTAGAAGCCTTCGAGGCCGAGGCCGCCCCGGCAGGTGAGCCGGATCGCCTCGATCGCCGCGAAGCCGTCGGCGGTACGGGCGGCCCGCTCGACCGCCGCCATGAGGTCGAGGCCGTACCCCTTGCCCTGGTGGCGGGGGTGGACCATCACCGTGTACAGCCACACCCAGTGCCCCATCAGCGGGTGGGTGTTGAAGGTGAAGAAGGCGGTGGCGGCGACCTCGCCGTCCTCGTCGCGGCCGACGAGGAGGCGGGTGCGGCCCTCGGTCATCGCGACGAGGTGCCTGACCAGCGCCGGGCGGATCTCGTCGGGCGTGACGGGAGAGACGAAGCCGACCGCGCCGCCCGCGTTGGTGACGTCGGCCCAGAGCGCGAGGACGCCGTCGCGCAGTGCGGGGTCGACGGCCGGATCCACCTCGAAGGTAAGGGTCATGGGCGTATGTTATCTATTACCCGGCGTGGCGCTCAAGGGGTCACGTCCTCCATGCGGCCCCCGCTCCCGGCGGACGTCGCTCCCCGTGCTTCACTGGAGGGGCGCCGGTCCCGTAAGGGATCTTGGGTACTTTTCGGAACGTCGGAACGGAAGAGTGGGCTGACATGCTCCGCTACACGCTGATGCGTCTCGGCATCTTCGCCGGATGCTTCCTCGCCCTGTGGGGTCTCGTCTACATCGAGGTGCTGCCGCGCGGCCTCGGCGACTCGAACCTGCTCTGGGTCCTCGCCCTCTCGATCGTCGTCTCCGCCCCCCTCAGCTTCGTCCTCCTCCGCAAGGTCCGCGACGAGGCCAGCGCCGAGGTCGTGGCGAAGGTCGACCGAGCCAAGGGCCGCCTGGCCGCGAACCGGTCGCAGGAGGACGCGCTGTAGCGCGTCCCCGCCGCGTAAAGGCTGCGTAAGCTTCCTCACAGACATTCACCCCGGACAGGGCCTTCCAAGGCTCCTGTCTGGGGTGTTCTGCGTTTCGGAGGTGGAACGGGGTGTCCGCACCCCAAAGAATGGCTTTGAGGTTCTCAAAGTTCAAGTGTTAACGTGTTCGACATGACGACAGCAGTGCGCCCCCCTCATGCCGTGAGCACCCCGCTCGTGGCGCGCCTGCACGTCGATCTCTGCCGCTGTATGTCCGCGGTCTGTTGCCGCGCCTTCTGATCCGGCATCATGCAGCGGCCCGCGCCCGAGCGCGTGCGTGCCGCACCCCCGTCCCCGTATGTCCCGATACGCACCTGTGGAGTGTGTCTGTGTCCGCGCCCGCGAACGCGCCCGAGGCCAAGCCCTCGTCCCGCATACCGAAGGTCCCCTTCTGGGCCCAGATCATCGCCGGTCTCGTCCTCGGCGCCCTGCTCGGCTGGGTCGCCCGCAGCCAGGACGTCTCCTGGCTGAAGGAGACCCTCGGCCAGATCGGCGACATCTTCGTCCAGCTGCTCAAGCTGGCCGTCGCCCCGCTCGTCTTCTTCGCGATCCTGGTCTCGATCACCAACCTGCGGAAGGTGAACAACGCCGCCAGGCTCGCCACCCGCACGCTCCTCTGGTTCATGATCACCTCCCTGATCGCGGTCGCCATCGGCCTCGCGATCGGCCTGATCACCAACCCGGGCGCCGGCACCGGCCTCACCCCGCAGGACGGCAAGCTGCCGAAGCGCGAGGGCTCCTGGATCGACTTCCTCACCGGCATCATCCCGACGGACGTCATCACGCCGTTCACCGAGCTGAACGTCCTCCAGATCGTCTTCATGGCCGCCGTCGCCGGCATCGCCGCCCTCAAGCTCGGCGACCGCGCCAAGCCGATCCTCACCCTCTCCGAGTCGATCCTGGAGCTCCTCCAGAAGGCGCTGTGGTGGGTCATCCGCCTCGCCCCGCTCGGCACCGTCGGCCTCATCGGCTTCGCCATCGCCGACTACGGCTGGGACCTGATCGGCAAGTACGCGACCTTCACCGCCGACGTCTACGTCGGCTGCGCCCTGGTCCTCTTCGGCGTCTACCCGCTGCTGCTCGCCACGGTCGCCAAGGTCAACCCGCTCCACTTCTTCAAGGGCGCCTGGCCGGCCATCCAGCTGGCCTTCGTCTCCCGCTCCTCGGTCGGCACCATGCCGGTCACCCAGAAGGTCACCGAGCGCCTCGGCGTCCCGAAGGAGTACGCCTCCTTCGCCGTCCCGTTCGGCGCCACCACCAAGATGGACGGCTGCGCCGCGATCTACCCGGCGCTCGCCGCGATCTTCATCGCCCAGATCTTCGACGTGCAGCTCGGCATCGGCGACTACCTGCTGATCGCCTTCGTCTCCGTCATCGGCTCGGCGGCCACCGCCGGCCTCACCGGCGCGACGGTCATGCTCACCCTGACCCTCTCCACCCTGGGCCTGCCCCTGGAGGGCGTCGGCCTGCTCATGGCGATCGACCCGATCCTCGACATGATGCGGACCGCCACCAACGTGGCCGGCCAGGCCCTGGTCCCGGTCGTCGTCTCCGCCCGCGAGAAGATCCTCGACCACGCGGCGTACGAGAACGCCTCGTCCTCCCCGATCGACGACCTGGTCGAGATCGGCGAGACCGACGAGAAGGTCGCGGTCACCGCCGCCGCCTGACCCTCTCCGCGCGAACGGCCCCGCGTGCCCCCTGCCCCCGTCCGGGCAGGGGGCACGCCGCGTTTCCGGGGGGCTCCCCCTGGGGACTACCGGGCAGTAGGGTTACCGGCTAGTCAGTCACCGCGGAAGCGCAACGTACCGACGCACGACCTCAGTTCATCGCGATAACCGAGGAGCCGCACGTGTCCGTCGTCACCGCCGCATCCGGCACCGAACCCGTCGAACCGCACAAGACGCTGGTGGACGGGCGGGTGCGCGAGGTCTCCATGCCGCCGCTCGTGCCCCCGGTGAGGCGCGGCTCCCTCGCCGACCTGCCGTACGACAACGCCCGCCAGGACCCCGAGGCCCCGCTCTTCTCCCGCAAGGACGCGGACGGCCGGTGGCACGACGTCACCGCCGCCCGCTTCGCCGCCGACGTGCACGCCGTCGCCAAGGGGCTCATCGCCCACGGCCTACGACCCGGCGACCGCCTCGCGCTGATGGCCAGGACCACCTACGAGTGGACCCTCATCGACTTCGCCGCCTGGGCCGCCGGACTCGTCACCGTCCCCGTCTACCCCACCTCCTCCGCCTTCCAGACCCGCTGGATCCTCCAGGACTCCGGCGCCGCCGCCTGCGTCGTCGAGGACCCCGCACAGGCCCGGCTCGTCTCCGCCGAACGCCGCCGGCTCCCCGGCCTCGCGCACCTCTGGGTCCTCGACGCCGGCGCCGTCGACCAGCTCCGCCGCGCGGGGTCCCGGGTCGCCGACGAGGCCGTCACCGCCCGCCGGGGCCTGCTCACCCCGGAGACCCTCGCCACCCTCATCTACACCTCCGGCACCACCGGCCGGCCCAAGGGCTGCGCCCTCACCCACGCCAACTTCTTCGCCGAGGTCGACAACGCCGTCCGGCTGCTCCACCCCGTCTTCGTCTCGGAGAGCAAGGAACCCGCCGCCACCCTGCTCTTCCTGCCGCTCTCCCACGTCTTCGGGCGCATGGTGTCCGTCGGCTGCGTCCGCGCCCGGGTCCGCGTCGGGCACGCCCCCACGGTCGAGGGCGACGAACTCCTCACCGACCTCGCCGGCTTCCGGCCGACGTTCCTCCTCGCCATCCCGTACGTCCTGGAGAAGGTCTTCAACACCGCCCGTGCCACCGCCGAACGCGGCGGAAAGGCCGCCGCCTTCGACCGGGCCGCGCGGATAGCCCGCCGGTACGGACAGCAGGCCACGCCCTCGCTCCCCCTGCGCGCCGCCCGCGCGCTGTACGACCCGCTGGTCTACCGGCGGATCCGGAACGCGCTCGGCGGCCGCGTGAAGTACGTGATCTGCGGCGGCTCCCCGCTCGGCGCCCGGCTCGCCGAGTTCTTCGCCGGCGCCGGCGTCGAGGTCTTCGAGGGGTACGGCCTGACGGAGACCACCGCCGCCTCCACCGTCACCCCGCCGCAGCGCCCCCGCACCGGGACGGTCGGCTGGCCGCTGCCCGGCACCGCCGTCCGCATCGCCGACGACGGCGAGGTCTGGCTGAAGGGCGGCCACGTCTTCGCCGGCTACTGGGACGCCCAGCGCGGGGTGGCCCTGCCCTACACCGACGACGGCTGGTTCCCCACCGGCGACCTCGGATCGCTCGACGCCGACGGCTACCTGCGGATCACCGGCCGCAAGAAGGACATCATCATCACCTCCGCCGGGAAGAACGTGGCCCCGGCCCCGTTGGAGGACTGGCTGCGCGCCCACCCGCTGGTCGCCCAGTGCCTCGTCCTCGGCGACGACCGGCCGTACGTCTCGGCCCTCGTCACCCTGGACCACGAGGGCCTCACGCACTGGCGGCGGATGCGGCACAAGGACCACCTGGCGCTCTGGGAACTGGCCCGGGACGCGGAGCTGCTGGCCGCGATCCAGCGGGCGGTCGACGACGCCAACCGGCTGGTCTCGCGCGCCGAGTCCATCCGCGCCTTCCGGGTCCTGACCGCCGAGTTCTCCGAGACCTCCGGCCACCTGACGCCGTCCCTCAAGCTCAAACGACGGGCCGTACTGCGCGACTTCGCCCGCGAGATCGAGGAGATGTACGGGCCCGGGGCCGAATAGGGCTCAGGGCCACAGAAGTTCGCGGATCCAGCCGCCGGACTCGCGGCGGTAGCGGAGGCGGAGGTGGCGGCGCTGCTCGTCGCCCTGGAAGAACTCGACCTCGGCCGGCTCGACGACGTACAGGGTCCAGGTCGGGGAGGGGGCGTCCGGCTCGGCCTGGGCCCGGCGCCAGGCCGCCGCGCTCGCCTCGGCGAGGGTCTCGGGGGAGTCGAGGACCTCGCTCTGCCGGCCGACCAGGGCGGACGCGAGGGCGCCGGTGGTGCGGGCGTGGAGGTCCGCGTACGCCTCCTCGGGGGTGCCGGTGACGACGTGGCCCCGGACGCGGACCTGGCGGCCCTGCACCGGCCAGTAGAAGCCGAGCGCCGCCTCGGGGCGGGCGGCGAGCTGGCGGCCCTTGGCACTGGTGGCGTGGGAGGCGAAGTGCCAGCCGCGCTCGTCGGCGTCGTGCAGCATCACCGTGCGGACGTCGGGCCTGCCGTCCTCGTCCACGGTGGCCAGGGAGAGGGTGTGCGGCTCGGTCTGACCGGCCGCGACCGCCTCGGTGAACCAGTCGTGGAAGAGGGCGAGGGGCTCGGGCGGGGCGCCCGCCGGGTCGAAGGAGGGGAGTGTCGTGTCCCAGACCCGGAGGGCGTGGAGGGCGTGGTGGAAGTCGGTCATGCGGTCACGTTAGGGCGCGGGGCGGCCGGGCCGGCGACCGGCGCGGAGTAGTCCTCGATCGGGACCGCGTTCGCCGCCGCCTGGATGCCGTCGCGGATCTTCTTCGCGATGAGGTTCTTCCACGGGGTCTTCGGCAGCGTCCGCACCATGAACATGCGCAGGGCGATCTTCCACTTGGAGCCGACGGTCATCTCCTTGACGAAGCCCTCGGCCATCCGCTGGTTCTGCTCCACGCCGGGCCGCATCCGCTCCTCGTAGCGGGCGAAGGCCACCGTGTGGTCGCCGTGCGCCCTGGCCAGCTCGCCGGCGAGGACGTACGCGCCGGTGAGGGCGAGCCCGGTGCCCTGGCCGGAGGCGGGGGAGGCGCAGTGGGCGGCGTCGCCGAGGAGGACGACCCGGCCCTTCGACCAACTCTCCATCTCGACCAGGGACATGGAGTCGAGGTAGAAGTCGTCGGCGTCCGCCGCGTGCCCGAGGAGCCGCGGGATCTCCCAGCCGTCGCCCGTGAACCGGTCGGTGAGGGCGCGCTTCTGGGCGGTGACGTCGCGGGGGTCGTGGGGGAGTTCCTCGGGCGAGGAGAAGATGAAGAGGTTCTTCGCGTCGGCCTCGCCGGCCGAGCTGTAGACGCAGACCAGCTTCCCGGGAAGCGCGTGGTACGTCTCCCAGCGGTCCAGGCCCAGGTGGTTGGGGGCGGTGAAGATGGAGATGTACGCCCCGAGGTGGCGCTTGAACCGCTCCTCGGGACCGAAGGCGAGCTTCCGCGTGTTCGAGTGGAGTCCGTCGGCGCCGACGACCAGGTCGAAGCGGCGGACGGTGCCGCTCTCGAAGGTGACGGTGACGCCGTCCGCGTCCTCCGCGAGGGCGGCGATCGAGTCGTCGAAGAGGTACTCGACGTCGTCGCGGGTCCGGTCGTGGAGGATCCGGGCGAGCTCGCCGCGCATGATCTCGTCGTCCTCCTCGACGCGTCCGCCGAAGATGTCGGCGGGCAGTTCGCCGATGGTGCGGCCGGCGCCGTCGACGTACGAACCGCCGCGCATGTCCGTGGACTTGGCCCGGATCTCGTCCAGGACGCCCATCCGGCGGCAGACCTCGATCGCGGTGCCGCGGATGTCCACCTTGTAGCCGCCGGTGCGGAGTTCGGGGGCGCGCTCGACGACGGTCGGGACGAAGCCGTAGCGGTGCAGCCAGAGGGCGAGGGCGGGGCCGGCGATCGAGGCGCCGGAGATCAGGACGGTCTTGGCGGCGGGTGCGTTGCGGTTCATCTCAGGACTCCTTGTCGGGTGTCTGCGGGCCGTTCCCCTGCCCGCAGACATGACTATACGGATGTCCTACACGCTTGTCTATGACGGTTGTATAGATTCCTGGCGGGCGGGGCCGGGCGGGGCCGGGCGGCCGCCGGGGGTGCCGCCCGACCCGACCCGGGGCCGCCGCCTGGCGGCACCCCGCCCCGCCCGCGGCGGTCACCGGTGGTCCCGGCCGAGCACCACCGTCCCCGAGGAGCAGAACCAGCCCCCCGTACCCGACGCCACCGCCAACTCCGGCAGCGAGCCGTCCGGCCGTCGCACCTGGAGCCCCGGCGCCTCCCCGCGCAGCTGCCGCACCGCCTCCACCAGCAGGAACAGGCCGCGCATCCCCGGGTGGCACGCCGAGAGCCCGCCGCCGTCCGTGTTCACCGGAAGCCGGTCCTTCTCCGCGAAGAACGCCCCGCCCTCGCCCTTCGCGCAGAACCCCAGGTCCTCCAGGGTCACCAGGGTCATGTAGGTGAAGGCGTCGTAGACCTCGGCGAGATCGACGTCCGCCGGGGACACCCCCGCCCGCTCGAACGCCAGTCGGCCGCTGACCGCCGCCGGGGAGACCGTGAAGTCCTCCCACTCCGACATCGTGGTGTGCGAGACGTGCTCGCCCGTGCCGAGCACCCACACCGGAGCCGTCCGGCAGTCCTGGACGTACTCCTCCGCGACCAGCAGCACCGCGCAGCCGCCGTCGCTGCGCAGGCAGCAGTGCAGCTTGGTGAACGGGTCCGCGATCATCGGCCCGCCGAGCACCTCGTCCACGGTGACCGGGTCCCGGAACATCGCCTCCGGATTGAGCGACGCGTTCGCCCGCGCCTGGACCGCCACCTCGGCGAGCTGCTCCAGGGTGGTCCCGTACTGGTGCATGTGGCGCCGCGCGGCCATCGCGTACTTGGCGATCAGGGTGTGCCCGTACGGGACCTCGAACTGGAGCGGGCCCCGCGACCCGAAGGACAGGTTCGCGGTCCTGCGCCGGGCCCGGATGTCGGCGCGGGCGGTGGAGCCGTACACGAGCAGGACCGCGTTCGCGTGGCCCGCGGCGATCGCGTCGGCCGCGTGCGCGGCCATGACCTCCCAGGTGGCGCCGCCGACCGCCGTCGAGTCCACCCAGCGGGGGCGCAGTCCCAGGTACTCGGCGACCTCCACCGGGGCCAGGGTGCCGAGCCCCGCAGAGGCCAGGCCGTCGATCAGCGAGCGGTCGAGGCCGCTGTCCGCGAGCGCGCGGCGGGCGGCCTGGGCGTGCAGGGCGTAAGGGGTGGCCTCGTCGACACGGCCGCAGTCGGAGAGGGAGACCCCGACGGCGGCGACACGGCGGGCGCTGCGTGTGATGGGCATGAATCTGACGGTACATCAGATTCTCCGAATCGGGACCGGCTGTTCTCTGGGCAACCCGCCTCGCCCCGCCCTAGCATGACGCACCGTCAGATACGGAGGGAGCTCCATGGACGCCGCCGACCACGCCGCGCTCACCACCGCGCCAACGGACCCGTTCGCCACCTCGCCCACCACCCCGGCACCCGCCCCACCGACGGGACCGCGCCCGGCCCGGCAGGCCGCCGCGCCGGGAGGACCTCGCGCGACCCCGCCCGCCGCTGCGGGGGAGCCTCGCGCGACCCCGCCCGCCGCGCCGCTCGCCGCCGCGCCGTCGGGTCCCGGCGCCGAACCGCCCGCCGACCAGGAACAGGCGGTTCGTCACGCCCTGCGGGAACTGCTCGCGGAGCGGGCCGGGCCGGACGAGAACCGCGCGGCGACGGCGACCCCCGAGGGATACGACACCGAGCTCTGGGCCCGCATGTCCGGCGCACTCGGCCTGGCCGGGCTCACCCTCCCCGAGGAGTACGGAGGCACCGGCCGGGGCCCCGCCGCCCTCGCCGCCGCGTGCGAGGAGACCGGCCGCACCCTCGCACCCTCGCCCCTCCTCGCCACCGCCGTCCTCGGCGCCCCGCTCCTCGCCGCCCTCGGCACCCCGGAGCAGCGCGCCGACCTCCTGCCGCGCCTCGCCGACGGCAGCCTGACCTGCACCCTCGCCGTCCCCGGCGCGCTCGCGCTCGCCCTCGGCCTGACCGGGGACAACACGGCCCACCCCTGGTCCGGCGACGGCCGGGCCGGCGGCATCCAGGCGACCCGCACCACGGACGGCGGCTGGCGGCTGTACGGCGAGGCCGCCCAGGTCGTCGACGGCCACAGCGCCGGACTGCTGATCGTCGCCGCCCACACCGGAGGCTTCGCCCGCAGCCGCACCCTCCTCTTCCTCGTACGGGCCGACGCGGCCGAAGCCCCCGGGCTCGTCCGCACCCGGCAGCCCGCCCTCGACCCCACCCGCACCCGGGCCACCGTCCAGTTCCGCGACACCGGGGCCGAACTCCTCGGCGAAGAACCCGCCGACGTCCTCGGAGCCCTCGCCACCGCCGGCCGGGCCGCCGCCGTGATGCTCGCCGCCGAAGCCGTCGGCGCGGCACGAGAGGCCCTGGACCGCACGGTCGCCCACGCCGGCTCCCGCGAACCGTCCGGCCGGCCCGCCGCCCCCGCCCCGACGGTCGACCACCGGCTCGCCGACCTCTACGTCCAGGTCGAGACGGCCCGCTCCCTGACCCACTGCGCCGCCCGCGAACCCGGCCCCGGGCCGGAGAGCGGACCGCTCGCCCTCGCCCACGCCCTGGACGCGCTGCGCGCCACGGCCGGCGAGAGCGCCCAACCGCACGGCGGCACCGGCCCCACCCGGGACCAGGAGGCGTACTTCCACCGGGCCGCCTCCGACGAACTGCTCTTCGGCCCGGCCCGGCGCCTGCGCGCCCGGGCCGCGGAACGGACCGGACCCTTCGGAGAGGTGGCGGCGTAGATGCCCGTCGGCGTGAGAATCATGCAGAAGGTCTCCTCCACCCGGACCTTCGCCAGGATCGCCCCCCACGTCATCCCGGCGATGGACCGGACCGTGCACCGGATGACCCGCGGCAGGGTACTGCTCAGCGCCCGCATGCTGCCCGGCGTCGTCCTCACCGCCCGCGGCGCCAGGACCGGGCAGCCCAGGGTCACCCCGCTCGCCTGCATGCCCGAGCCGGACGGCGGCTGGCTGCTCATCGGCTCCAACTTCGGCCGCCCCGGCCACCCGGCCTGGACCGCGAACCTCCTCGCCCACCCGGAGGCTGACGTCAACTGGCGCGGCGAGGACGTCCCCGTACGCGCGCGGCTCCTCGCGGGCGAGGAACGCGCCGCCGCCTGGCAGGCCGCTCTGCGGTTCTGGCCCCCGTACGCCACCTACCAGGCACGCGTGGAGCGCGAGATCCGGCTCTTCCGCCTGACGAGGCGGTGACGCGCCGAAGGACCACCGGTCCCGGACGGCGCCGTGGCCCGGCCCCGTACACGGACGGGCGTCGGCCCCCGCCCCCCGGACACGGCGACGCCGACGACGGTCACGCTCCTCCTCGCGGGGAGCTGGCCGCCGTCGGCGTCGACGACAGGACGGGTGAAGGGGCGGACGGGGCTATCTGGTCGGCTTCTTGCCGGTGATGCCAAGATGCACCAACAGGGCCAGGTTCGGCTTGAGTTCGGCCTGCTTCACGCCCCAGGTCTGGAAGCCCTTCTGGTGGCCGGCGACCGAGGCCAGCATCGCCACCAGGGAGCCGGCCATGGCGGCGGGGTTGACGTCCTTGTCGACCTTGCCCTTGGCCTGGAGTTCCTTCACCGCGTCCGTCAGGGAGTTGGTGACCGAGTTCAGGATCTTCATGCGGATCTTGTAGAACCGCTTGTCCCCCTCGGCCGCGCCGAGGTCCACGACCCTCAGGATCGCGTCGTGCTTGCGCCAGAAGTCCAGGAAGCCTTCCACGAGTTCCTCGGAGGTCTGCCAGCCGGCCTTGCCGACCCAGGAGCGACCGGAGACCAGCTCGGTCAACCCGGCACCCTCCTTGGCCATTTCCTCCGCGATCTCGAGGACCGCTCCCTCGACGTCCGGGAAGTACTGATAGAACGTCGCGGGTGAAGTACCCGCCTTCCGGGCCACATCGATGACCTTGACGTCCCGGTAGGGCGAGGAGCTGAGCATCTCACCGAGGCAGTCGAGCAGCTTCTGCCGCGTCGCCTGGCCGCGTCGTCCGGCCACGCGGCCGTCGACGGTGCGTACTTGTCCTGTCATGCCGTCAGCTTACCGAGGGGCGATCGACGCGCGATTCGGCCGAGTGCAAATGGGTGCGGGCCCGTTTCCGGGGGCGTTCTACGAGGTCGGCACGGGTGTGCGGGCCGGGGCGTGGGGGCGGGTTCAAGCCAGGTTGCCGGGGTTCTCGAGCGGGCGGGGGAGCCGCGCACCCGAATAGGCTTATGAACAGGCTGTGGACAACTTTCGTGGACAACCCAGTCACCCCAAGGGCCCAGGGCCCGTGAGGGGCCGGTGAAGCGCCCCGGCATCCCCGCGCGGGCCGCGCGGGCCGTGCGGGGATGTCCCCGCCGTCCTAGCGTGGAAGCATGGCCGTACGCACTGAGGGCACCCCCTGCTGGGTGGACGCACAGCTCCCCGACCTGGAAGCGGGCAAGCGCTTCTACGGCGAGCTCTTCGGCTGGACCTTCGACGCCGACCGCGACGAGGCCCTCCTCGACGGCCGCCGCGCCGCCGGACTCGTCCCCAAGCGGGACGGCCGCATGCCCACCACCTGGACCCTCTACCTCGCCACCGAGAACGCCGGCACCCTCGCCGCCCGGATCAAGGCCGCCGGCGGGCAGATGGTGATGGAGCCCTACCCCGTCGGGCCCTTCGGCGTCCTCGCGCTCGCCGCCGACCCCGGCGGCGCCGTCTTCGGCCTCCGCCAGGCCGGCGACGACGACGGCTTCGCCGTCACCAACGAACCGGGCGCCTTCTGCTGGATGGAGGTGTACACCCGCCGTCCCGACGCCGTCGACACCTTCTACGCCACCGTCTTCGGCTACCTCGGCCGCCAGGCCGACGCCGCCGAGGAAGGCCGCGACCCCTCCTTCGACTACCGCGTCTGGTCGCCCCCCGGCTCCCGCCCCGGCGACGACAGCGCCTTCGGCGGCCGTGCCGTCATCACCGACGACTTCCCCGCCGAGATGCCCGGCCACATCCTCGTCTACTTCGCCGTCCACGACTGCGACGACGCCTGCGCCACCACCGAACGCCTCGGCGGCCGCGTCGCCACCCCTCCCTTCGACACCCCCCACGGCCGCATCGCCGTCCTCCACGACAACCAAGGCGCCCGCTTCGCCGTCCTCGCCGAACCGAAATCCCCGGAGAAGCCCCGCCCGGACAGCTGACCACTCGCCGCCGATATGACCTGTGACACCCCGATCCGCCCCCGGGTTCGCAACCGGGCCCTCGGACAGGAAGAATCAGGGCCACGGGGCCGTACCCTCATGGCCCGTACGGGGAGGTGGCAGGCAAGTGGAACAGCTGACGCAGCACGACCCGAGACGTATCGGGCCCTTCGAGGTGCTGGGCCGGCTCGGCGCGGGCGGGATGGGCCTGGTCTATCTGGCGCGGTCGGCCTCGGGCCGGCGCGTGGCGATCAAGACCGTGCGCACGGAGCTCGCGGAGGACCAGCTGTTCCGGGTCCGCTTCACCCGGGAGGTGGAGGCGGCGCGGGCGGTCTCCGGCTTCTACACGGCGGCCGTCGTAGACGCCGACCCGCGCGCGGCCGTGCCGTGGCTGGCCACGGCCTATGTGCCGGCGCCCTCCCTCGAGGAGATAGTGAACGAGTGCGGGCCGCTCCCGGCCCAGGCGGTCCGCTGGCTGGCGGCCGGCGTCGCGGAGGCCCTGCAGTCCATCCACGGCGCGGGGCTCGTCCACCGTGACCTGAAGCCGTCGAACGTCCTGGTCGTCGAGGACGGGCCGCGGGTGATCGACTTCGGCATCGCGTCGGGGGTGTCCAACACGCGACTGACGATGACCAACGTCGCCGTCGGCACGCCCGCCTACATGTCGCCCGAGCAGGCCCGCGACTCGCGCAGCGTCACGGGCGCGAGCGACGTGTTCTCGCTGGGCTCGATGCTGGTCTTCGCGGCCACCGGCCACGCGCCGTTCCACGGCGCGAACCCGGTCGAGACCGTGTTCATGCTGCTCCGGGAGGGCCCCGACCTGGCGGGCCTGCCCGACGAGCTGCGGCCGCTCATCGAGTCGTGCATGCAGATGGACGTCACCCGGCGGCCCTCCCCGGCGGATCTCCAGGCGCAGCTGGCCCCGCACCTCTTCGGGCCGGGCAGCGACGACAGCGGTACGGCGTCGGCGTGGCTCCCGCACAGTGCCACGGCGATGATCGAGCGGCGCCGTGGCGGCGGCCGTACGCCGGTGCCGCCGGTTCCCGCGGACCCGCCGGAGGGCTTCGCCGACCCGCGCTTCCCGGACGGCGCGCCGTCCGGCGGGCGCCGGCCGGCTCCTGTCGGCGGCGGTCGTCACCCGGAGCCCGTCGGCGGCCCCGGCGGCCGTCACGCGGGTCCCGCGGAGAGCGCGGGCGGTCCGGTGCGCCTCGGCGGGGCGACCGTGCCGATCGGCCCGGGCCCCCGGGTCGCCGACACGCGTGCCGCGCTGGCCGTCGGCCGGGGCGCGGACGCGGGCCCGGCGACCGGCTGGATCCGGCCGCCCGGTGGCGGCCCGCACGGCGCGGAGCCCGGCCCGGCGCCCGGCTCGCGTCCGCTGAACGTCCCGTCGCAGGGCGGCATCGACCAGACGGCCCCGCAGCCGCCGCCGGAGCCGGGTCACTGGCGTCCGTGGCGGTTCCGCATGTCGAACGACGTGTGGGGCACCCCGGTCGTGGACGGCGACCTGCTGTACGTGACCTCGTTCGAGGTGCACGCCCTGGACACGGGGAGCGGCCGGCGTCAGTTCAAGACGCGGGACGTGGCCTGGTCGATGGCCGTGTCCTCGGGCCGTATCCACGCCTCGGACGGTCCCACGCTGTACGCGCTCGACGCCGGCGACGGCACCGAGCGCTGGCGGCTGCACACGGACGCCTGGGTGTACTCGCTGGGGGTCGACCGGGGCACGGTGGTGACCGGGACGCGTGGTGGCGGGGTGCAGGGCTGGGAGGCCTCCAACGGCGCCAAGCTGTGGGAGATCACCGGCGCGCAGACGGACTTCGAGACCCCGGAGGCGGGGCCCGCCGTGCACGGCGACACCGTGTACGTGTGGCGGGACGCCCGGCTCCAGGCCCTCGACGCCCGTACGGGGGTGGAGCGCTGGTCGTACCCGATCGGCGACGCCGCGTCGTGTGCCAACGTGCCGGTCCGGGTGGCACCGGCCGAGGACGGCTGCGTGTACGTCTCCGCGGGCAACCGGGTGCTGTCGATCGACATCGCCGCCGGGCACGTCCGCTGGCACTTCGAGGCCCCGGCCGTCTTCCTCTCGCCGCCCGCGTTCGCGCCGGGACCGGCGGTCACGGGCGGCGGCGTGTACCTGTCCGACCACCTCGGCACGGTGTACGCGCTGGACGCCACCACGGGTCAGGACCGCTGGCGGATCGCGACCGAGCCGCGGCAGTCGGCCGAGCCGGTGCTGGTCGCCGACGGGAACGTGCACGTCGGCAGCGGCAGCGCGCTGTACACGCTGGACGCCGTCACCGGCACTCCGCGGTGGCGGTTCGCGGCGGGCGGCGAGCTCGTCGGCGCGCCGGTGGTCGCCGGCGGCCGGGTGCACTTCGGCTCGGCCGACCACGTGCTGTACACCCTGGACGCGACCGGCGGGCAGCTGCGCTGGAAGCTCGCCACGGGCGGCGAGATCACCGGCTCCCCGGTGGTGCGCAACGGTGTCGTGTACGCGTGCAGCAAGGACCGCTGCGTGTACGCGCTCGACGCGGTCAAGGGCACGGCCACGGGCCGGGGGTCCGGCGGACGCTAGGCCCGGTCCGGAAGAGAGCCGGATGGAACCCGCTGCCGGGGGCGCTAGCCCTTGGGCGGCGGGTTCTCGCGTTCCGGGTCCGGTGTCGGGACGTCGAAGGTCCGGGTCGCCGCGTAGGGGGTGGAGGCCTGCGGGTGGCGGTTCGGCGCCTCGGGGGTGCCGGGGGAGGCGTCGGGGGAGACGGGCGGGCCGTCGGGCGTGGGGTGGGTGGGCCGGTGGTGGTGCCGGTCCGGCCGGTCGACCCGGTGCGCGCGGCTCTTGCGGCCGGGCATGACGAGCGCGCCGATGAGGAGCAGGACGCCGCCGCCGAAGGCGTTCGCGACGCCGTCGCCGAGGCCCCGTCCGTCGCCGGAGACGACGAGGCTGCCTTCGGCCTGTCCGACGCGGACCATCCAGAAGACGGTGAAGCCGAGGACGACGATCCCGGCGAGGGCGACGAGCAGCCGGGAGCGGAGCACCACGCCGACGAGGGTGAGGAGGGCGGCGAAGGCGAACGGCAGCAGGATCGAGCCGAGCACGTCGGCCGTGGCGTCGGTGATGCCGGTGAAGAGTTCGTCGACGGCGTAGTCGCGGCCGTGACGGCCGTCGTACCAGGCACGGAAGGGGCTCCAGACGGCGGCCGTCGCTCCGGCGAGAGCCAGGACCGAGCCGACGACGTTGCGGATCATCGAAGCGGCCTCCTTCACGGATCGGCTCTCGTTCCCGACGCTACGCCGGGTGCGGGGGCCCCGCCACGTGGCGCCGGGGCATCGCCTAGGGTGGCGCGGACACAACAGACAGGACGGTTTGCGGCGATGGTACGGACACGCCTGAAGCTCGCGGCGACGCTCACGGTGGTGGTGCTCGCGCTGACCGGATTCCACACCGGCAAGGGCGGCCACGGCAGCAGCAGCGGTGGCGGCAGCGGCAAGAGCAAGAGCCGGAGCCACTCGGACGACGACGACTCGGGCGGCGGCTGCTCCAACGACGAGAAGAGCAACGACGACTACAGCGGGTCGGGCGGCCCCACCCAGGAGTACACCTACGACCCGACGCCGACCGTCTCTCCGACGACGGACGCGACCGTCGAGGTCGTCGACTGCGTGAAGCCCGCGCAGAAGAAGCGCAAGGGGAAGCCGGCCCGCAAGGCGGACACCACGGCCACGGTGAAGATCACCTCGGGCGAGTGGGCGGAGAAGACCTTCCGCGTCGTCGTGTACTTCGAGGGCGCGGACAACAAGACGGTGGACCGGACCGAGACGACGGTCACGACCGGGCGCACGAAGACCTTCGAGGTGGCGATGACCCACCCGGGGGCCGTCGACCGGGTGAAGAGGTGCTTCGCCAGCGTCGTGGGCGAGGTGACGGGGGCGACCCCCTCGGGCACGCCCACCGCCACCCCTTCCGCCACCGCCACCGCCACCCCGTAGCTACCTCGTCCTGAACGCCGGCCCCCGCCGGCCGAACAGCTCCGCCTGCCGGTCCGCCGGCAGGTTCCCGAGGGTCACCAGGTGCGGGGCGTGCGCGAGGGCCGGGGTGCGGGACGCCTCCGTGGCCGACCAGAGCGCCCGGACCGTGCCCTGCACGGCCTCGGTCGGGTGGCCGGCGATGACGGTGGCGGCCCGCACGGCGGCGTCCAGGGCCTCGCCGGCCGGTGTCAGCTCGGAGACGAGCCCGGTCTCGTGCGCCCGTCGGGCCGAGATCCGTTCGGCGGATCCCATCAGGGCCATCCGGGCGATCTCCCCGTAGGGCATGCGCTGGGCCATGTGGATGGTCTCGAAGGCGCTGACCATCCCGTAGGTGGTGTGCGGGTCGAAGAAGGTCGCGTCCTCGCCGGCGACGACGAACTCGGCCTCGCCGATCAGGTAGAACGCCCCGCCGCAGGCCATGCCCTCGACGGCGGCGATCACCGGTTTCCACAGGTCGTTCGCCTTGGGCCCGATCGCGAGGAGCGGGTCGTCGATCGTGTACGGGGACGAGGGCTGCGGCACGTCCTGGGCGGCCTCGCGGTCGATGCCCGTGCAGAAGGCCCGCCCGCCGGAGCCGGTGACGACGATCGCGCGGACCTCGTCCTCGTACCGGAATCCCCGCCAGACGGAGCCGAGCTCGCGGGCCATGGCGAGGGTGATCGCGTTGTGCTTCGCGGGCCGGTCGAGGGTGACGACCGCGACCCCGGACTCCTTGTCGCGCTCGACCCGGATGCTCACCCGCGCTCCAGGAGCCAGCGCGGGACGGTGACGCCGTCGATCTCGGTGAACGCCACCCGCACCGGGGCACCGATGCGGAGCCGGGTCGGGTCGACCGAGTTCAGGGGGGCGTCCGGGTCGGCGACGACGTTGCCGACGAGGCGGATGAGCGGGGCGTCGGCGAGTTCGACGAGCACCGCGTTGTACGGGGCCTGGGCGGCGTACTCGGGCAGGAGCGGCGGGTGGGGCAGCACGTACGACCAGATCCGGCCGCGCCCGGACATCAGCCGCCACTCGCTGTCGAAGGAGCGGCAGTGCGGGCAGCAGGGGCGGGGCGGGAAGCGCAGCTCGCCGCAGTCGGGGGCCGCGCAGGCCTGGACGCGGAGCTCGCCCCGGGCGGTGTACTCCCAGAAGGGGGCACCGTCCTCGTCGGCGACGGGTGTCAGCATGTCGGGATCAACTCCTCACGCGCGAAGCAGGATGGCCGATGTGGGGACGCCCTCGCCCGCCGTGACCAGGCAGGTGGCGGCGTCGGGGACCTGGGCGGTGGAGGTGCCGCGGAGCTGCTTCACGCCCTCGTTGATGAGGTTGAAGCCGTGGACGTACGCCTCGCTCAGCCCGCCGCCGCCGGTGTTGAGGGGCAGCCGGCCGCCGATCTCCAGGGCCCCGCCCTCGGTGAACGCGGCGCCTTCGCCGCGCCCGCAGAAGCCGTAGCCCTCCAGGGAGAGCGGTACGAGCGGGGTGAAGGCGTCGTAGATCTGGGCGACGTCGACGTCCTGGGGGCCGAAGTCGGCCTGCTTCCACAGGTGCCGGGCGGCGGTCCAGGCGGGTCCGGACAGCGGGTCGTCGTTCCAGTAGTTGACCATGCCGTGGTGCTGGGCGGGCAGGCCCTGGGCGGCGGAGTGCACGTACACGGGCTTCTGCCGGCAGTCGCGGGCCCGTTCGGCGCTCACGATCACGCAGGCGAGGGCGCCGTCCGTCTCCAGGCAGTTGTCGAAGAGGCAGAGGGGTTCGCTGATCCAGCGGGCGGTCATGTACATCTCGCGGGTCAGCGGGCGCTCGTACATGATCGCGGCGGGGTTCTGGTTGGCGCGGTTGCGGCAGGCGAGGGCGACGTTGAAGAGGTGGTCGCGGGTGGCGCCGTACTCGTGCATGTAGCGGCGGGCGAGCATGCCGATCTCGTCGGCGGGGCGGAGCAGCCCGTAGGGGCGGGTCCACTGGCCGGGGGTGGGCAGCTGGACGGCGGTGTTCTTCCAGGGCCGGGGGCCCGAGCCCCGTTTCCTCGACCGCCAGGCGACGCCGACGCTGGCCTGGCCGGTGGCGACGGCGGCGGCGAGGTGGCCGACGGTCGCGCAGGACCCGCCGCCGCCGTACCCCACCTTGGAGAAGAAGGTGACGTCGCCGGCGCCGATGGCCTTGGCGACCTCGACCTCGTCGGTCTCCTCCATCGTGTACGAGGCGAACCCGTCGACCTCGGACGGGTCGATCCCGGCGTCGTCGAGGGCGGCGAGGATCGCCCGGCAGGCGAGGGCCTTCTCGGTCTCGGGCAGGTGTTTGGCGAAGGCGGTCTGACCGATTCCGACGATCGCCGTGGCGTCCTTGAGCACCGAACCTCCTCATGGGGCAGCACTGCTGACAGCGCGTCAGGCTACAACTAATCTGACGGATAGTCAGCTACAGGGAGGTTGGGTATGGACATGCGCGGCGACCTGGAGTGGGGCACGATCCCCGGTCTCGTACGGGCCGCGGCCGAGCGGTACGGGGCGCGGGAAGCCGTCGTCGACGGCCGCGCCCGCGTCACCTACGCCGAACTAGGCGAACGCGTCGAACGGGCCGCCGCCGCCTGCCTCGCCACCGGCATGCGCCCCGGCGACCGGGTCGCGATCTGGGCCCCCAACACCCTCGACTGGATCGTCTCGGCCCTCGGCGCCGTCACCGCCGGCGCCGTCCTCGTCCCCCTCAACACCCGCTTCAAGGGCACCGAGGCCGCTTACGTCCTCCAGCGCTCCCGGGCCCGCCTGCTCTTCGTCACCGGTACCTTCCTCGGCACCTCGTACGTGGCCTCCCTGCGCCGCTCCGGCGTCGAACTCCCGTACCTGGAGAAGGTCGTGGTCCTCGGCGACACCGCCCCCGACGAACCGGACTGGACGACCTGGAAGGCCTTCCTCGCCGCAGGCGACCGGATCCCCGCCGCCCGGGTCCGCGCCCGCGCCGACGCGATCGATCCCGACGCCCCCTCCGACATCATCTACACCTCCGGCACCACCGGCCGGCCCAAGGGCGCCGTCATCAGCCACGCCCAGTCCCTGCGCTGCTACGCGATCTGGGCCGGGCTCGCCGGCCTCCGGGAGGGCGACCGCTACCTCGTGGTCAACCCCTTCTTCCACACCTTCGGCTACAAGGCCGGCATCCTCGCCTGCCTCATGCACGGCGCGGTGATCGTCCCCCAGTCCGTCTTCACCGTCGACACCGTCCTCGCCAACATCGCCGCCGAGCGCATCACCGTCCTCCCCGGCCCGCCCACCCTCCACCAGTCCCTCCTCGACCACCCCGCCCGGGCCGCCCACGACCTCTCCTCCCTCCGGCTCGTCGTCACCGGCGCGGCCGTGGTCCCGCTCCGGCTCGTCGAACGCCTCCGCGCCGACCTCGGCGTCGGCACGGTCCTCACCGCGTACGGCCTCTCCGAGGCGAGCGGCATCGTCACCATGTGCCGCCGCGACGACCCGGACGAGACGGTCGCCACCACCTCGGGCCGCCCCGTCCCCGACACCGAGGTCCGGCTCTCCCCGACCGGCGAGGTCCTCGTCCGCGGCCACCACGTCATGAGCGGCTACTTCGAGGACGAGGAGGCGACGGCCGCGGCGATCGACCCCGAGGGCTGGCTCCACACCGGGGACATCGGCGTCCTCGACGACGCCGGCAACCTCCGCATCACCGACCGCCTCAAGGACATGTTCATCGTCGGCGGCTTCAACGCCTACCCGGCCGAGATCGAGCAACTCCTCGGGCTCCACCCCGACATCGCCGACGTCGCCGTCATCGGCGTCCCCGACTCCCGGCTCGGCGAGGTCGGCAAGGCCTTCGCCGTCCGCCGCCCCGGCGCCCGCGTCACCGCCGACGACCTCATCGCCTGGTCCCGCCGCGAGATGGCCAACTACAAGGTCCCGCGCGCCGTCGAGTTCGTCACCGAACTCCCGCGCAACGCGAGCGGCAAGGTGGTGAAGGGGGAGCTGCGGGCGCGAACGTCGGGGTGACGGGCGGGGGAGTGACGGGGCCGGCGGGTGGTGCAACCGACGTGCTCCATGTACACGTCATACGGGCAACCGTTCGCCTCCCTCCTCCCTCTCCTCCCCTCTCCAGGAGCAGCCGGTGTCGACGCAAGAGATCCCCCTCACCCTCACCCCGCAGCAGGCCGCTCAGGGTGTGATCCTCACCGTCCAACTGCCCTCAGGACCCGCCCACCTCACCGTCCGTCCCTGCCGCCACGGCGAACTCGTCGCCGCCAGGCTCGGCGACGGCACGGTCCACCTCCGCATCACCGTCGCCGGCGCCGCAGCCCCCAAGAAGTCCGGCGGCCTCGGCTGCCTGGTCACCCTCTGCGTCATCGGCGCCCTCGTCGGAGGCTCGTACCTGCTCGGCGACGACAAGGACGACGCCCCCGGCTCCAGAGGCCCCGGCCCCGTCCCCACCTTCTCCTACGAGCCCTTCCCCAGCCTCGACCCCACCTCGACCCCCACCGAGGAACAGCCCGACCCCTACGAGAAGGGCACCTGCCTCAACGGCTCCCTGCCCGACTCCACCACCGCCCAGAGCGTCGACGACGTCGAGGAAGTCCCCTGCTCCGCCTCCGACGCCCACTACAAGGTCATCCAGACCTTCCCCTTCACCTCCGACATGAACAACTGCAACTCCAACCCCAAGACCCAGTACGCCTTCTCCCACCGCTACACCATGAACGGCACCACCGTCAGCGAGTACGTCTACTGCCTCGTCGGCCTCGGCTCGTACGCCCGCTGAGCCCCGCCGGGAAACGCGAAGAGGGGCCGGGCAGATGCCCGGCCCCTCTTCGCGGTGGTCCGATCGCGTTGCGCACGGGCCCTGCCCGGACGGATCCCCCCTGGTTCCGCCGGGTGTCCCCCGAGCCCGTGTGCTCCCCCGTCGACCGGACCTCCATGGTCGGCCCCGGCGACTCCCCCGATGGCGCCGCCGCGGCCGTTCTCCCCGTCGGGAATGGTCTACTTGGCCGGCTCGGTGGTGGCGTGCATGTTGTCCGTCGTGGCCGTGCCGGCGCTGCCGTCGATGGGCTCCGTGGTGGCGTGCATGTTGCCGTTGATGCCGAGCTTCTCGGCCACCGAGTCGGTGAGCGGAGCGTCCGTCGCGTGCATGTTCTTGCTGACGATGTCCTCGCCGGTGGCGTGCATGTTCGTCGGCGAGGCTATGGGCTTGGTCGGGTCCAGGTCGGCCATGGTGATCAACTCCCGTAGTGACTTCGGATGGGGCGAGTGGGCCCTGCCGGCCGTTCCCCCGTGGACAGCCGGAGGGCCCACTCGGAGCCGTTCACCCTAGTGCGACGGTGTGACGGCCGTACCATCGACCCGTCTGCCCCCCGACGCGGCGGATCGATGAGAGAAGACTGCCCGACTGTCATAAACGAACGATGAACGGGCAGCTCAGTGGTCAGGCCGCGGCGGTCTCCAACAGCAGCGCCCGTACCTCGGATTCCTCCGGCGAGCCGAGCTCCACGAAGATGCCGAGGGCCTCCTGCCAGCAGACCCGGGCCCGCCCGTGCTGCCCTATGCCGGACAGCGCGCGGCCCAGGACGACGAGGACCTGTCCCCGGCGCCACTCGCCGCCCACTCCCCAGAGGATGGCGAGCGCCATCTCGGAGTTCGACGCGGCCTGGGCGTACCGACGGGCCGCGATGTCGACCTCGGCGATCCTGAAGAGCGACATGCCCTCCCACAGGCGCTGCCTGCTGTCCTGGAACACCTCCAGGGCCTCGGCGAGCCGTGCCGCGGCCTGGTCCAGCTGGCCGCCCTGGGTCAGTGCGAGTCCGAGTGCGTAGCGGCCGTTGGCGCCCTTGAGGGAATGGCCCATGGCGTCGTACATGTCGGTGCCGCGCCGGGCCAGTTCGACCGCGATGTCCGTCTGCCCCATCGCCAGGTGGATCCGGGAGAGGTTGCAGAGGGCGCTGGCCTCGCCGGCCGCGTCGTCGCAGGCGCGGAACGCCGCCGTCGCCTGGGCGAGGAAGCGTTCCCCGTCGGCGTTGCGGCCCTGGTAGAGGGCCATGATCCCCAGGGCGTTGGCCGCCCAGCACAGCGGGAGGTCGTCGCCCGTCGTGGAGGTGAGGTCCATCGCCTCGTGGGCGTGGCCGTCCGCCTCGTCGAAGCGGCCCGCCACGTGCTGGACGTACGCCAGGGTCAGCGCCGCGCGTCCCTCCGCCCGGGTGTCGCCCGTCGTGCCGGCCGCTTCGCGCAGGACGGTGGCGACGGCTTCGTACTCCTTGGAGTTGGCGCCGGATTCGGCGAGGTCGAGGGAGGCCCAGAGGAGGTCGACGCCGCGGCGGAGGGTGGTGGGGGAGGAGGCGGACTGGCGGACGGTGGCGAGGAGGCAGTTGGCCTCGGCGTAGAGCCAGTCCTGGGCGTCGTGGCGGTCGGTGAAGGTGAGGCCGTCGTGGGTGGTGGGTTCGAGGTGGTCGACGAGGCGGTCGCCGGGGCGTTCGATGGCGTAGACCCGGGCGGCGGTCGACAGGTAGAAGTCGAGGAGGCGGGAGAGGGCGGCCTCCTTCTCCGAGGGGGGCTGTTCGTCGCGGTCGGCGCACGCACGCGCGTAGAGCCGGACGAGGTCGTGGTAGCGGTAGCGGCCGGGCGCGGCGGATTCGACGAGGGAGGTGTCGACGAGCGCCTCCAGGAGGTCCTCGGTGTCCCAGAGGGGGAGGTCGAGGACGGCGGCCGCGGCCGCGAGGGAGATGTCGGGGCCGTCGGCGAGGCCGAGGAGGCGGAAGGCGCGGGCCTGGGCCGGTTCGAGCTGGCCGTAGCCGAGTTCGAAGGTGGCCTTGACGGCGAGGTCGCCCGCCTGGAGCTCGTCGAGGCGGCGGCGCTCGTCGGCGAGCTTCGCGGCGAGGACCGACACGGTCCAGGTGCGGCGGGCGGCGAGGCGGGACGCGGCGATGCGGATCGCGAGGGGGAGGAAGCCGCAGGCGGCGACGACGTCGAGCGCGGCCTCCCGCTCTGACCCGACGCGTTCCTCGCCGACGATCCGGGTGAAGAGCTGGAGCGCCTCCTCGGGGGACATCACGTCCAGGTCCACGAGGTGCGCGCCGGCCAGGTCGACCATGCGGATCCGGCTGGTGACGAGGGCCGCGCAGCCTGCCGTGCCCGGCAGGAGGGGGCGGATCTGGGCGGCGTCACGGGCGTTGTCGAGGAGGACCAGGACGCGGCGGCCGTCGAGGGTCGAGCGGTAGAGCGCGGCGCGGTCCTCCAGCGAGTCGGGGACGGCCGAGTCGGCGGTGCCGAGGGCGCGGAGGAACGAGCCGAGGACCGTCTCGGGTGCGGCGGCCCGGTTGCCCGCGCCCTGGAGGTCGACGTACAGCTGGCCGTCGGGGAAGTGCGGGCGGGCCTCGTGGGCGACGTGCACGGCGAGCGTGGTCTTGCCGACGCCGCCGATGCCGGCGAGCGCCGACACCGCCATGACGTGGCCCTCGGCGGTGGCGAGCCGGGCGCCGAGTTCCCGTACGAAGGACGTGCGGCCGGTGAAGTCGGGGACGGTCGCCGGGAGCTGGGCGGGCCGGGCGACGGGGGCCGCGGCCGGGGCGGGTTCCTCGACCGGGCGGGCGAGTTCGGCGTCGGCCTGGAGGATCCGCTGCTGGAGCCGGGAGAGTTCGGGTGTGGGGTCGACGCCGAGTTCGTCGGCGAGGAGCCGGCGCGTGTCCGCGTACACGGCGAGTGCCTCGGCCTGCCGTCCGCTGCGGTAGAGGGCGAGCATGAGCAGCTCGCGGAGCCGCTCGCGCAGCGGGTGCGCGGCGGTGAGCGCGGTCAGCTCGGAGACGGCCTCCGCGTGTGCGCCGACCTCCAGGTCGATGTCCAGGCGGGTCTCCAGGAGCGTGAGCCGCCATTCCTCCAGGCGGGTCCGCTGGGTCTCGGCGTACGGGCCCGGTACGGAGGCCAGCACTTCGCCGTCCCACAGGTCCAGGGCCTCGGCGAGCCGTTCCCGGGCGCCCGCGCGGTCGCCGCCGGCCCGCAGCTTCTCGGCCTCGGCGGCCAGCTCCTGCGCGGTGGTGACGTCGAGCGCGGCGGCCGAGGTGCGGAGTGCGTACCCGCCCGACTCGCTGACCAGGACCTTCGGGTCCAGGGCCTTGCGGAGGCGCGAGGCGTACGTCCGTACCGCCGCGAGCGCCTGCGACGGAGGTTCCTCGCCCCAGAGCGCGTCGATCAGCTCGTGCGCGGTGGCCGTCCGCCCGCCCCGCAGCAGCAGCGCCGCGAGCAGCGCCCGCTGCTGGGGCGATCCGGTGGGCACGGCCTCTCCGTCCCGCCACGCCCGCACGGGTCCGAGCACCCCGAATCGGAGCACCCCGGGGGCGTCCGTGCCCGTCGTGACGTCCGTCCTCGTCGGTGCGTCCGTGCCGGTTCCCGGCGCGGCTTCCGCGGCCGTCCGCGCGTCCGTGGCCCTCCCGGCGTCGGTGCTCGCGAAGGCGTCCGTGCGGGCGTCTTCGCCCGCCGGGGTCGTCGCGCCCGTCCTCGGAGCCCGCTGCACCGGAACTCGCGGCCCGTTCTCACGGTCCATCGCTCCCCCTGCCCGTACCGCTGGTTTCGCCCAGGACAGTCTGCCTTGTCCGGAGGGAGTCCGTCAGCATCGGGTCGGCGGCAGTACGGCCGGGGAGGGGCCGTGGCGTAGTCGTGGCGAGGCCGTTGTGCGGGGGTCGTGTGGCCGTCGTGTGACCGTTCTGGGTCCCGGTAGCTGACGGGTCGTCAGATCGGCGCTACCGTGAGAGCCATGGAGACCTTCCCGAAGATCATCTCGGTGGACGACCACACCGTGGAGCCCCCGCACGTCTGGCGGGACCGGCTCCCGTCGCGGTACCACGACACCGGGCCCCGGATCGTCCGCGCCCCGCTGAAGGAAATGACGTTCCTCGGCGGGAAGTTCGCCCCGGTCATGGGGGCGAAGGGCGACGAGGGCCCGATCGGCGACTGGTGGGTGTACGAGGACCTGCACCGGCCGCTGACGCGGCTCGACACGGCCGTCGGCTACGACCGTGACGAGATACGGCTCGAAGTCATCACGTACGAGCAGATGCGGCCCGGCTCCCACTCCGTGCCTGACCGGCTCGCCGACATGGACGTCAACCACGTCCAGTCCGCGCTGTGCTTCCCGACCTTCCCCCGCTTCTGCGGGCAGACGTTCACCGAGGCCGGCGACCGGGAGCTCGGGCTGCTCTGCGTCCGGGCCTACAACGACTGGATGGTCGAGGAGTGGTGCGGGCCGGAGGCGCACGGCCGGCTGATCCCGCTCACGCTCATCCCGCTCTGGGACCCGGAGCTCGCCGCGGCCGAGGTGCGGCGCAACGCGGCGCGGGGCGTGCGGGCCGTCGCGTTCTCGGAGATCCCGCCGCACCTCGGGCTCCCCTCGGTCCACACGGACCACTGGGACCCCTTCCTCCGGGCGTGCGACGAGACCGGCACGGTCATCGCCATGCACATCGGCTCGTCGAGCCGGATGCCGTCCACCTCGGCGGACGCCCCGCCGGCGGTCGGCTCCACGATCACCTTCGCGAACTGCTGCTTCTCGATGGTCGACTGGCTGATGAGCGGCAAGTTCGAGCGCTTCCCGAACCTCCGGATCATGTACGCGGAGGGGCAGATCGGGTGGATCCCGTACATCCTGGAGCGCGCGGACGTCGTCTGGGAGGAGAACCGCGGCTGGGGCGGCGTCGCCGACAAGGTCCTGCGCCCGCCGTCCGAGCTGTTCGCCGGCCACGTCTTCGGCTGCTTCTTCGACGACGCCTTCGGGCTGCGCAACCTGGACGCCATCGGGGTCGGGAACGTCCTGTACGAGACCGACTACCCGCACTCCGACTCCACCTGGCCCAAGTCCCGGGAGGTCGGCGAGGCCCAGATGGGCCACCTGGCCCCGGACGTCGTCGAGCGGATCGTGCGCGGCAACGCGATCGACCTGCTCGGCCTGACGCCGGAGGGCCTCTGGCGGCCGTAGGCCGCGTCCCGCCGATCCCGGGCCGGGTCCCACCCGGCGGGGGAAGGGGGCCGGGCCGCCCCCGCAAGGCCCTCGCGGGGCGCCCCGGAGCGATTCCGGGGCGCCCCGCCCCTTGTCTGATGGTGCGTCAGGTACGAGCATGACCCTCGTCCGCTCATAACTGACGGTACGTCAGAACCAGGGGGTCCCCATGGTGGTCTACGGCATGCAGCTGCCGGTCCAGTCGCAGAGCACCCTCTACGTCGAACCCTGGGAGGCGGCCGCGGGTCCGGCGGACCTGCTCGCCGTCGCCCGGGCCGCCGAGGCCCACGGCTTCGACTACCTCGCGAGCTGCGACCACGTCGCGATCCCGCGCCGGCTCGCCGGGCCGATGAGCACCGTCTGGTACGACCCGGTGGCCACGCTGTCCTTCCTCGCCGCCGCCACGGAGCGGGTCCGGCTCCTCTCGCACGTCGCCGTCGTCGGCCTGCGCCATCCGCTCGTCACGGCCAAGGCGTACGCGACGCTCGACCACCTCTCCGGAGGACGCCTGGTCCTCGGGGTCGGCGCGGGGCACGTCCAGGAGGAGTTCGAGACGCTCGGCGTGGACTTCGCCCGCCGGGGCGCGGTGCTCGACGAGACCCTCGACGCGCTGCGGGCGGCCCTCGGGCCCGAGGAGTACCCGGAGCACCTGGGGGAGCGGTTCGCGTTCAAGGACCTCGGGCAGCTGCCCAGGCCCGCGCAGCAGCGGGTCCCGCTCTGGGTGGGCGGCTCGTCGCCGGCCGCCGTGCGCAGGGCCGCGCTCAAGGGGGACGGCTGGCTGCCGCAGGGCGATCCGCGGGAGAAGCTCGCCGCGCAGATCCAGCGGCTGCTGCGGATCCGGGCGGAGGCCGGGATCGCGGAGCCGGTCACGGTCGGCGCGATCACCGAGGCGCTGTACGTCGGCGCCCCCGGCTGGGAGGTCGGCCGGCGCACCCTGAGCGGTCGGCCGGAGGAGCTCGCCGCCTCCCTGCGGGCGTACGGGGAGATGGGCGTGCACCAGATCCAGGTGCGGTTCCGGTCCCGGAGCCGTAGCGAACTCATCGACCAGATGGCGGCCTTCGGCACGGAGGTCGCACCACACCTCTGAGGGGTACGGACATGGGAAAGCTCGACGGGCGGGTCGTCCTCGTCACCGGCGCGGCGCGCGGGCAGGGCGAGCAGGAGGCGCGGCTCTTCGCCGCCGAGGGGGCGAAGGTCGTCCTCGGGGACGTCCTGGACGGCGCCGGCGAGGCGCTGGCCAAGGAGCTGGGGGAGGAGCGGGCGGCCTTCGTCCACCTGGACGTGACCAGCGAGGAGGAGTGGACGGCGGCGGTGGCCGTCGCCAAGGAGCGGTTCGGGAAGATCGACGGGCTCGTGAACAACGCCGGCATCCTCCGCTTCAACGAGCTGCTCTCCACCCCGCTGGAGGAGTTCCAGGCGATCGTGTCGGTCAACCAGACCGGCTGCTTCCTCGGCATCCGCACGGTCGCGCCCGAGATCGCGGCGGCCGGCGGCGGGACCATCGTCAACACCGCCTCGTACACGGGGCTCACGGGCATGGCCGGGGTCGGCGCGTACGCGGCCTCCAAGCACGCGGTCCTGGGGCTCACCCGGGTCGCGGCCCTGGAGCTGGCCGCGAAGGGGATCCGGGTGAACGCGGTCTGCCCGGGGGCGATCGACACCCCGATGAGCAACCCGGAGGGAGTGGACCCGGCGGCCACGGCCGAGCTGTACCGCAAGCTCGTGCCGCTCGGGCGGATCGGGCGCCCGGACGAGGTGGCGGCCCTGGCGCTGTTCCTGACCGGGGAGGAGTCGGCGTACATCACGGGCCAGCCGTTCGTGATCGACGGCGGCTGGCTGGCCGGCGTGAGCCTCTTCTGAGAAGCAGATCTGACGAGTCATCAGGTATTGACCGCGCCCGCCCGCGGTGCGACAGTCGGGCACATCACAGATCTGACGATGCGTCAGAAACTAGAGGACGGTGAACCCCCTTGGAATTCGGGATCTTCGTACAGGGATACGTCGGCAAGCGCGCCGAGACCGATCCCGAAGCCGAGCACAAGGCCCTCATGGAGGAGACCGAGTACGTCATCCAGGCGGACAAGTCCGGGTTCAAGTACGCCTGGGCCTCCGAGCACCACTTCCTGGAGGAGTACTCCCACCTCTCCGCCAACGACGTCTACCTCGGCTACCTCGCCCACGCCACCGAGCGCATCCACCTCGGCTCCGGCATCTTCAACCCCCTCGCCCCGGTCAACCACCCGGTGAAGGTCGCCGAGAAGGTCGCCATGCTCGACCACCTCTCCGCCGGACGCTTCGAGTTCGGCTCCGGACGCGGCGCGGGCTCCCACGAGATCCTCGGGTTCATGCCGGGCATCACCGACATGAACCACACCAAGGAGCTGTGGGAGGAGACCATCGCCGAGTTCCCCAAGATGTGGCTCCAGGACGAGTACGCCGGCTTCCAGGGCAAGCACTGGTCGCTGCCGCCCCGCAAGGTGCTCCCCAAGCCGTACGGGAAGTCCCACCCCGCCATGTGGTACGCGGCCGGGTCCCCCTCCTCGTACGCCATGGCCGGCAAGAAGGGCCTCGGCGTCCTCGGCTTCAGCGTGCAGAAGGTCTCCGACATGGAGTGGGTCGTCGAGTCGTACAAGACGGCGATCAAGGAGGCCAAGGCGATCGGCGACTTCGTCAACGACAACGTCATGGTCACCTCGACGGCCATCTGCGCCGAGACCCACGACAAGGCCGTCGAGATCGCCGTCGGCGGCGGCCTCAACTACCTCCAGTCGCTGCTCTTCCGCTACCACGACACCTTCCCCCGGCCCGAGGGCATCCCCGAGTGGCCCGAGCTGCTCCCCGAGTACTCCGCCGAGATCATCGAACTCCTCATCCAGGAGGAGCTGATGATCTGCGGAGACCCCTCAGAGGTCCTCGCCCAGTGCAAGCGCTGGGAGCAGGCCGGCGCCGACCAGCTCTCCTTCGGGCTCCCCATCGGGATCTCCTACGAGGACACGATGAACTCCATCAAGCTCATCGGCGAACACGTCATCCCCAAGATCGACACCGACCCCGTCCACCGCACCACCCGCTTCCGCCAGGCCGCGGGCTCCTGACGAGACCCCCCGCCCCCCTGTGTGGGCAATCGTCCCGCAGGGCGGGACGGGTGGGCACACGGGACGGCGCCTTGGCGGGCGCCTCCGCCTTCCGTGTCTTGACCCGCACCAACGACGCGGGGCGGTGTCTTCCCGGACCGCCGCCCCGTACGAGCCCCGGCCGGGGCCCCGCGGCGGCCCCGGTCCGGGGCACACCCGCGTCCACGGACAGAAAGGGACCGTCATGCTCGACCACCTGATCACGGGCGCCACCGTCGTGGACGGCACCGGCGCCCCCGGCCACGTGGCCGACGTCGGCATACGCGACGGCCGGATCGTCTTCCCCGGCCCCGGCGCCACCGCCCGCACCAGCGAGGACGCGACCGGACTCGTGCTCGCGCCCGGATTCGTCGACCCGCACACCCACTACGACGCGCAGCTGTTCTGGGACCCGTACGCCACGCCGTCGATGAACCACGGCGTGACCACGGTGGCGGGCGGGAACTGCGGCTTCACCCTCGCGCCGCTGCACCCGGACCGGCCGGAGGACGCGGACTACACGCGCCGGATGATGTCGAAGGTCGAGGGCATGGCGCTCAAGGCGCTGGAGGACGGCGTCGACTGGAGCTGGTCGTCGTTCGCCCAGTACCTCGACGCCCTGGAAGGGCGGATCGCCGTCAACGCCGGCTTCATGGTCGGCCACTGCGCCCTGCGCCGGTACGTGATGGGCGCGGACGCGGTCGGCGGGCAGCCCACGCCCGAGCAGCTGGACCGGATGGTCGCCCTGCTCAAGGAGGCCATGGAGGCGGGCGCGTGGGGTCTTTCCACCACCCAGTCCTCGACCCACTCGGACGGCGACGGCGCCCCGGTCGCCTCCCGGCACGCCACGCCCGCGGAGCTGATCGCCCTGTCGAGGGCCGTCGGCGAGCACGAGGGCACACAGCTGGAGGCCATCCTCGCGGGCTGCCTCGACCAGTTCTCGGACGACGAGATCGAACTGTTCGTGGAGATGACCGCCGCCGCCGGGCGCCCCCTCAACTGGAACGTCCTCACCATCGACGCCGCCGTTCCCGAACGCGTCCCGCGCCAGCTGACGGCGTCCGAGCGGGCCCGGAAGTCCGGCGGCCGGATCGTGGCGCTCACGATGCCGATCCTCACGCCCATGAACATGTCCCTCGGCACGTTCTGCGCGCTCAACCTCATCCCCGGCTGGGGCGAGATCCTCGCCCTCCCGGTCCCCGAGCGGATCGCGAGGCTCCGCGACCCCGAGGTGCGGGCCGGGATGCTGCTGCGCGCCGACTCCAAGGAGGCGGGGGTGTTCCGGCGGCTGGCGGACTTCGGCCGGTACGTCATCGGCGACACGTACAGCCGCGAGAACGAGGGGCTCACCGGCCGGGTCGTGCGGGACGTCGCCGCCGAGCGCGGACAGGACGCGTTCCAGGCACTCGTCGAGATCTGCGCCAACGACGACCTCAGGACCGTCCTGTGGCCGATGCCCCGCGACAACGACCCGGCGTCCTGGGCGCTGCGCCGGGAGACCTGGGATCACGAGGACGTCCTGCTCGGCGGCTCGGACGCCGGCGCGCACCTGGACCGGATGTGCGGAGCGCCGTACACGACCCGCTTCCTCGGGGACTGCCTGCGCGGCCGGAAGCTGGTCCCGCTGGAGCGGGCGGTGAAGATGCTCAGCGACGACCCGGCGCGGCTGTTCGGCCTGCGCGAGCGGGGCCGTATCGCGGAGGGCTTCCACGCCGACCTCGTCCTCTTCGACCCCGAGCGGATCGACGCGGGCCCGGCGACCCTGGTGCACGACCTGCCGGGGGACAGCCCCCGGCTCGACTCGCGCGCGGTCGGGATCGTTTCGGTGCGGGTCAACGGCGTGGAGACGGTACGGGACGACGAGGTGACCGGCGCGATCCCGGGCAGGGTGCTGCGCTCCGGCCGTGACACGAGGACGGTGAACACCAGGTGAGGACCGAGAAGCTCTTCATCGCCGGGGAGTGGGTCGAGCCCGACGGCGGCCACTACGAGGTGATCGACCCGGCCTCGGAGGAGGTCGTCGGCCTCGCGCCGGAGGCGAGCCGGCGGCAGGTGTACGAGGCGGCCGCCGCGGCCCGCGAGGCCTTCGCCTCCTGGTCCCGCACGAAGCCGGAGGAACGGGCCGCGATCCTCGACCGGGCCGCGGACCTCATGGCCAGGGACGCCGACGCGAACACGCTCCTCGCGCGGGCCGAGACCGGCGCCACCACCGGGACCGCGCGCGGGATGCAGGTCGCGGTCGGGTCCTCCCGCTTCCGGCGCTACGCGCGGGGCGCGATGGAGCCGGTCGAGCAGGCGCTGCCCCCGCAGATCAACGAGGCGGGGCCGATGGGGAAGGCCGGCGTGTTCGGCGCGGTGGCGGTGCGGCGCCCGGTCGGCGTCGTCACCTGCATCACCTCGTACAACAACCCCTGGGCCAACCCGGCCGGGAAGATCGCCCCGGCGCTCGCCATGGGCAACACCGTCCTGGTGAAACCGGCCCCTCAGGACCCGCTCTCCGTGTACGCGATGACCCGCGCCCTGGAGGAGGCGGGGGTCCCGGCGGGCGTCGTCAACGTCGTCACCGGCTCCGCACAGGCGGTCGGCGAGGCCGCCGTCGACTCCCCGGACGTCGACATGGTGTCGTTCACCGGCTCCACGGCCGTCGGGCAGGCGATCGGCGAGGTCTGCGGCCGCTCCCTGAAGCGGCAGCTGATGGAGCTGGGCGGGAAGGGCGCCGCGCTCGTCTTCGACGACGCCGACCTGGACGCGGCGGTGATGGGCATCGGCACGACGTTCGCCTTCTACAGCGGGCAGATCTGCACGGCCCCGACGCGGGTCCTGGCGCAGCGCGGGATCTACGAGCGGCTGATCGAGAAGCTGACCGGCTACCTGGCCTTCATGAAGGTGGGGGACCCGGCGGAGCAGGGCACGGTCGTCGGCCCGGTGATCTCGGCGGCGCACCGCGACCGGGTGGAGGCGTACGTCGAGCTGGGCCGGAAGGAGGGGGCGCGGGTCGTCGCGGGCGGTGAGCGTCCGGACTTCGCCCGGGGCTTCTACGTGGCCCCGACGCTCCTCGCCGACTGCACCAACGAGATGCGGGTGGTGCGGGAGGAGATCTTCGGCCCGGTCGTCGTGGTCGTCCCCTTCGACGACGAGGAGGAGGGGGTCGCGCTCGCCAACGACAGCGACTACGGACTGATCGACTACGTGTGGTCCGGCGACGTCGCCCGCGCTTTCCGCACGGCGGCCCGGCTGCGGGCCGGCGGAGTGGGCGTGAACACGATCGGGCGGAACATGGAGGCGCCGTTCGGCGGGTTCAAGAAGAGCGGGGTCGGGCGGGACGTGGGCTCGTACGCGCTACACGCATACAGCGAGCTGCAGGCGGTCGTCTGGCCGGGGTGAGGACGGTCCGAAAATTCCTCGGGAAAATTTGAAATCGGACATTCGAGACAGTGCTGCGGTTCCCGCATATCGGACACCCGGCGACCGACCTACCAGTTGGTCGGTCCGTCGCGGTGGTCGATCTTTCAATCATTGGCGAGTGCCCGCTTCGACCCGTCCAATGAAAGGCGATGATCGATCAAATGAGCGGACTCTGGTCTTCCGGATGTGGAAACCGCAGCATTTAACGTCCTGTTCATGACTCAGGTGGAAGCCCGGCCCCAGGCCGGAGACACGGTAAGGGGCGTCGACGCCCCGAGCGGCACCTCCGATGTGCGCGGCAAGGGCCTCGGCGGAAACTCCGTCGGCCTCCTCGGCAGTGCCGTCATCGGCATCTCCACCGTCGCTCCCGTCTACTGCCTGACCTCGACGCTCGGCTCCACCGCCGGCGAGGTCGGTCTGCAGATGCCCGCCATCTTCCTGGCAGGCTTCCTCCCGATGCTCCTCGTCGCCTTCGCGTACCGGGAGCTCAACAAGGTCATGCCCGACTGCGGCACCTCGTTCACCTGGACCGTGAAGGCCTTCGGGCCCAAGATCGGCTGGATGTGCGGCTGGGGCCTGGTCATCGCGACGATCATCGTGCTGTCCAACCTGGCCGGCGTCGCCACCTCCTACTTCTGGCTCCTCGCGGGCGAGATCACCGGATCCGCGTCCATCGCCGCCCTGGACGACAACAAGGCCGTCCACATCGTCACCTGCCTGACGCTCATCGCCGTCGCCACCGCGATCAGCTACCGCGGCATGACCGCCACCAAGGGCCTCCAGTACACCCTCGTCGGCCTCCAGCTCGTCGTCCTCGCCGTCTTCGTGGCGATGGCCCTGTCGAAGGCCGGGTCCTTCGAGACCTCCGTCGACTTCTCCTGGTCCTGGATGAACCCCTTCGCGGTGCAGTCCTTCGCGGCCTTCACCGCGGGCCTCTCGCTCTCGATCTTCATGTACTGGGGCTGGGACGCCTGCATGGCGACCAACGAGGAGACCACCGGCAGCGCGAAGACCCCCGGCCGCGCCGCGCTCATCGCGATGGTCGTCCTGGTCGGCTCGTACCTCGCCACCGGCATCGCCGCCCAGATGGTCGTCGGCTCCGGCGACCAGGGCCTCGGCCTCGCCAACCCGGAGACCTCCGACAACGTCTTCGCCGCCCTCGCGGGCCCCGTCATGGGCCCCACGCTCGGCATCCTGCTCTTCGTCGCCGTCCTCGCCTCGGCGGCCGCGAGCCTCCAGACGACCTTCATCCCGGTCGCCCGCACGGTCCTCGCGATGTCCACCTACGAAGCGCTGCCGAAGTCGTTCACCAAGGTCCACCCGGTCTTCAAGACCCCCGGCAAGGCCACCATCGTCGCGGGCGTCGCCACCGGCGTCTTCTACACCGTGATGACCCTGGTCAGCGAGCACGTCCTGGTCGACACCATCTACGCGCTCGGCCTGATGATCTGCTTCTACTACGCCCTGACGGCCTTCGCCTGCGTCTGGTACTTCCGCGGCGAGCTCTTCCGCTCGGCCCGCGACCTCGCCTTCAAGGGCCTCCTGCCGGCCCTCGGCGGCCTCATGCTGACCGCCGTCTTCGGCAAGACCCTGTACGACATGTGGGACCCGGCCTACGGCTCCGGCTCCGCCGTCCTCGGCGTCGGCTCGGTCTTCGTGATCGGCGTCGGCCTGCTCGCCCTCGGCGTCGTCATCATGCTGGTCATGCAGCGCAGGAGCCCCGCGTTCTTCCGCGGCGAGATCCTGACGAAGGAGACGCCGTCGCTGGTCGTCGCCGACTGAGCCGCGACCGCACGCACTCCTGAGTCACCGAGAGCGCGAAGGCGGCGGGCCCGTGGGGGGTCCCGTCGCCTTCGTCTTTCGCTCTCCGCCGTCCGTCGCCGCTCAGCGGCCCGGAAGCAGCCGCTCCACCGCCGCGTTCGCGGGCGGCAGGTCGGGGGTGCCGGCCGGCTTCGCCTTGGGGGTGAGGACGCCGCTGAGCGGGACCACGGACGGAAGGTTCATTCCGCCGGTGTCGGCGGCGGCGGTGCCCGCGGCGGAGACGGCGCCGGCCGCGGCGAGACAGGACAGGGCGGCTGCGGTGAGGATCCTCTTCATGACCGCACCAACGCGGACGCCCTGGATCCGGTTACTGTCGCGCGGCGACTACCAGGACTGGCCGGCCGGCTGCTTGGTCGTCGCGTTGAGCCGGTTGAAGAGGTTCGTGACCCCGAGCCACGCCACGATCTGGGCGAGCTGCTGCTCGTTGTAGTGGCGCGCGGCCTCCTCCCACACCGCGTCCGGCACCGCGTCCGGACGGTCCGCGAGCCGCGTCGCGTGCTCGGCGAGGTCCAGCGCCGCCCGCTCCGCGTCGGTGAAGTAGGGGGCCTCCCGCCAGGCGGCCACGGCGTGCAGCCGCTCGGCGGTCTCGCCGTCCTTCTGCGCCTTCTGCGCCCCGCCGACCACGCAGAACCCGCAGTTGTTGATCTGGCTGGCCCGCAGGTGGATCAGGTCGAGGGTGCTGGAGGGGACGTCGCTGCCGCCCTGCACGGCCTTGATCAGCTGGAAGATCGCGGGGCCGACGTCGGACAGGACGATGGCGGGGTTCGGGATGCGAGCGGTCACGGAAGGCTCCTTAGGATGCGTACATGATCAACTGGTCGATGCGCCCGGCACGGGCTGAGGAAGTGGAGACCGTCGCCGAGCTGAGAGCTGTGGTGATGCGGGACGACCTGGTCAGGCTCGGGGTGTTCGACGAGCAGCAGGTGCGACAGCGACTGCGGAGGCGCTACCGGGCCGAGTACACCTCGGTGGTCGAGGTGGACGGGGCCTTCGCGGGCTGCGTGGCCCTGGTTCCGCACGCCGACGGCGACGACGGCGGACACGGACTCGGCGACGGCGAAGGCTTCTGGCTGGAGCACTTCTACCTCAGCCCCGAGACCCAGGGCCGGGGCGTCGGCACGGCGGTGCTGCGCGAGCTGCTCGGCCGGACGGACGCGGAGGGGGCACCCGTCCGCCTCCAGTCCCTGCGCGGCAGCGCGGCCATCCGCCTCTACGAGCGGGAGGGCTTCACCGTCGAGGCGGAGACGCCGTTCGACGTGTGGATGGTGCGGGAGGCCCGCACGGTCACGGCGAGGGGATGACGCCCGCCGGCTGGCGAACGGTCACGTTCAGCCGGTTGAAGAGGTTGGTGATCCCGACCGTCAGCACGATCGAGGCGAGCTGCTTCTCGTCGAAGTGGTCGGCGGCCGCGTCCCAGACGTCGTCCGGCACGGCGTCCGTCACGTCGGCGAGGCGGGTCGCCGCCTCGGCGAGCGCGAGGGCCGCGCGCTCCTCGTCGGAGAAGTACGGCGCCTCGCGCCAGGCGGCGACGGCGAACAGCTTCTCGTCGCTGACCCCGGCCTTCTTGGCGCCCTTCGCGCCGAAGTCGACGCAGAAGCCGCAGTTGTTGATCTGGCTGGCCCGCAGGTGCACGAGCTCAAGGAGGGACTCGTCGACCCCGCCCTGCCGGGACGCCTTCACCAGGTTCATGATCGCCGGGGCGGCGTCCGGAAGCAGGTAGGCGGGGTTCGTCATACGGGCCTTGGGCTCGTGCAGCGCCATCGTGATCGCTCCTCAGCGTCTCTCGTCTTTCGCTTTCACTGCACTGACGGAGCGCGCGACGAGGATGTGACAGCTCCGGAGAACTTTTTTCGGAGAAATTTTCCGGGAGCCCGTCACGCGCCCCTGACCTGCGGTTACGCCTCCTCGGCCTCCGCGATGAGGGCGGTGGCGACCGTGCGGAAGCCCAACCGGCCGTAGAGCCGGGCCACGTCGGCGTCCGAAGCCGACAGGAACACCAGCTCGGCGCCCCCCGCCCGGGCGTCCGCGACCAGCGCGGCGGTGACCGCCAGGCCGAGGCCGCGCCGCTGCGCCGCCGGCACGGTGCCGACGCCGACGACCTCCGAGACCGCGCCGACGGGCTGGTGCTGACCCGCCGAAAGGGCGCTTCCGGTGTCGTCGAGGGCCGCGGCGAGCCGGGTCAGCCCGCCCGTGATCCGCTGGGCGACCCGGTCGGCGGCGCCGGGCATCGGCGGCATGCCGAAGGCCGCGAAGGGGGCGGCCACGGCCGTCTCCAGGGCGATGTCGTCCGCGCCGACCATCCGCACGGTGACCCCTTCCGGGTCCGGCACGGCGAGCCCGTCGCCCTCCAGGACCATCAGCGGGTGCTCGTGCACGGTGAGCCCGCTCGCCTCCACGGCCGCCCGCAGCCCCGGCGTCGTCTCCGCCACCCACTCGAACGCCTCCGGCACCCCCAGCTCCCGCTGCCGGGCCCGTACCGCCTCCACGGCCTCGACGGCCACCTCGCCCTCGTGCCCGAGGGTCGGGCGGGCGTAGTAGGGCCAGCCGTTGCCCGCCTGGACGAAGAGGGTCAGCGGACCGAAGTCCTCGGCGCGGGAGGAGGGGCGGGTGACGGCGTCGTAGTACGACTCGATTCGGTTCAGCACCCGGACACGGTAGGGGGCGGTGCGGGGCGGCGCAGGCGGTTTTCGGGCGCGCCGGCGGGAACCGCTCCTGGCATGATCCCGTCACCAAGTGCAGACAGGGGAGAGGGGGAGCCATGAGCCGCACGAGCAACACCTGCCCGGGCTGCGACCGCGACGACCTGGTGCAGGCCGTGCCCGCCGTGTACCTCGCGGGCCGAAACGCCGTCACCAGCCGGGAACGGGACAGCGACGGCGACATGCGGACCGTGACGAGGACCGTGAGCACCGGCCTCTCCGACGCCCTCGCGCCGGTGCCCCCGCCGCCCACGTACGCGATCGGCTGCCTCGGCCTCCTCGCCGCGGCCGTCTCCGTCGGCACCTTCCTCGGCGGGGTCATCGCCGGCAAGTGGTTCCGGGACGAGCCCGGGCACCAGCCGCCGGAACTGGACGGCTGGCCCACGCTCCCGCCGGACACGCCCGCCGACCCACCGCCGGCGTACGGCTTCCTGGGCTGGATCTCGGCGCTCGCCCTGCTCGCCGCCGTCCTCGTCTGCGTCGTCGTGGTGCGCCGCCGCACCGCCTTCGCCCGCGTCACGCGCCGCCGCCACCAGGCCGAGGAACTCTGGTCGCACGGCTGGTACTGCCACCGCTGCGGCACCGTGCACCTCCAGGACGTCCCCGGCGAGGACCGCACCCCGCTCACCCCGCAGCACTTCCGCGAGAAGGTCTGGGAACACGGCGGCTACGGCGACCTGGCCGCGGAGCGGCGCGCGGTGGACCCCGCCCGCTGACGCACGGCACGTCGCGACCCTCGGAAATCCGCGCCCCAACCCCTACCGTGCCGCTATGCGGATCTCGACCACGATCTTCCTGACCGACGAGACCATCGAACCGGTACGGCTGGCACGCGAGCTCGAGGAGCGCGGGTTCGCCGGCCTCTACCTCCCCGAGCACACCCACATCCCGGTCGAACGGACCACGCCCTACCCCGCGGGCGGCGAACTGCCCCGCGAGTACAGCCGGCTCCTCGACCCCTACGTGGCACTCGGCCAGGCCGCCGCCGTCACCGAACGGCTCGGCCTCGGCACCGGCGTCACACTGCTCGCCGAGCACGACCCCATCGCCCTCGCCAAACAGATCGCGACCCTCGACCACCTCTCCGGCGGCCGCTTCACCCTCGGCCTCGGCTACGGCTGGAACCGCGAGGAAGCCGCCGACCACGGCGTCGACTGGTCCACCCGGCGGGGTCTCACCCACGACCGGCTGGACCTCATGCGCGCCCTGTGGGCACCCGAACCCACCGCGTACGAGGGCACGTCCGGCGGCTCCGTACGCGCCTCGGAGGCCTGGCCCAAGCCGGCCGGCGGCGCGCCCCGCATCCTCCTGGGCGGCGCGGCAGGCCCGAAGCTCTTCGCCCGCGTCGCCGAAGGCGCGGACGGCTGGATGCCGATCGGCGGCCGCGGCCTCACGGAATCCCTCCCGGTCCTGCGCGAGGCCTGGGAGAGCGCCGGCCGCGACCCCAAGACCCTCCAGCTCGTCCCGTACGCCGTCCTCCCCAACCCGGGCAAACTCGACCACTACGCCGAACTCGGCTGCGCCGAGGTCGTCCTCCAACTCCCCCCGGCGGGCGAGGCCGAGGTGCTGCGCACCCTCGACGCCTACGCCCGGTACCTGTGAGGGGCCGGGGCGACCACCGATGAGACCCCGGGGCGGTGCCCTTCCCGGGGAGACACCCTTCCCGGGCGGACGCCGTCCCGGGTGGACGCCCTTCCTGGGGAGACTCGAGCATGCGCCGCCCCACCCGCTCGTATGCTCGGTTCATGACTGATCACCAGGCAGCCCGCCCCACCGAGAACGCCATGCGACGCGCCCTCAAGCGGGCCAGGGACGGGGTCGCGCTCGACGTGACCGAGGCGGCCGTGCTGCTGCGGGCACGGGGCGACGACCTGACGGATCTGGTGGCGTCCGCGGGCCGCGTGCGGGACGCCGGCCTGGAGGCGGCCGGGCGGCCCGGGGTCATCACGTACTCGAAGAGCGTGTTCATACCGCTCACCCGGCTGTGCCGGGACAAGTGCCACTACTGCACCTTCGTGACCGTCCCCGGCAAGCTCCGCCGCGACGGGCACGGGATGTTCATGTCGCCGGACGAGGTGCTCGACATCGCCCGGCGCGGGGCGGAACTGGGCTGCAAGGAAGCACTGATCACACTGGGCGACAAGCCCGAGGACCGGTGGCCCGAGGCCCGCGAGTGGCTGGACGCGCACGGGTACGACGACACCATCGCGTACGTACGGGCCATGGCGATCCGCATCCTGGAGGAGACCGGACTGCTGCCCCACCTCAACCCGGGCGTGCTGTCCTGGACCGACTTCCAGCGGCTCAAGCCGGTCGCCCCGTCCATGGGCATGATGCTGGAGACGACCGCGACCCGACTGTGGTCCGAGCCCGGCGGCCCCCACTACGGGTCCCCCGACAAGGAGCCCGCCGTCCGCCTCAGGGTCCTCGAGGACGCCGGCCGCTCCTCCGTCCCCTTCACCTCCGGGCTGCTCCTCGGCATCGGGGAGACCCTGGAGGAGCGCGCAGAGTCGCTGTTCGCGCTGCGGCGCGTGGCGCGCGCGTACCACTCGATCCAGGAACTGATCATCCAGAACTTCCGCGCCAAGCCGGACACGGCGATGCGCGGGATGCCCGACGCCGAACTGGACGACCTCGTCGCCACCGTCGCCGTCGCCCGGCTCATCATGGGCCCCTCCGCCTGCCTCCAGGCCCCGCCGAACCTCGTCGACTCCGAGTACGAACGGCTGATCGCGGCCGGCATCGACGACTGGGGCGGCGTCTCGCCGCTCACCATCGACCACGTCAACCCCGAGCGCCCCTGGCCGAGGATCGAAGAGCTCGCCGCCCGGTCCGCCGCCGCCGGCTTCGAACTGCGCGAACGGCTCTGCGTCTACCCCGAGTTCGTCACCCGCGGCGAACCCTGGCTCGACCCCCGGCTCCTCCCGCACGTCCGGGCCCTCGCCGACCCCGAGACCGGCCTCGCCGACCCCGACGCCCCCGTCCGCGGCCTGCCCTGGCAGGAACCCGACGAGGCGTTCACCGCCACCGGCCGCACCGACCTCCACCGCACCATCGACACCACCGGCCGCACCCACGACCGGCGCGACGACTTCGACGAGGTGTACGGCGACTGGGAGTCGCTGCGCGAGGCCGCCGCGCCCGGCATGGTCCCCGAACGGGTCGACGCCGACGTCCGCGAAGCACTCGCCGTCGCCGCCGACGACCCGACGAAGCTCACCGACGCACAGGCACTCGCCCTGCTCCACGCCGACGGGCCCGCCCTCGACGCCCTCACCCGCGTCGCCGACGACGTCCGCAAATCCATGGTCGGCGACGACGTCACGTACATCGTCACCCGCAACATCAACTTCACCAACGTCTGCTACACCGGCTGCCGCTTCTGCGCCTTCGCCCAGCGGCGCACCGACGCCGACGCCTACACCCTCTCCCTCGACCAGGTCGCGGACCGCGCCGAGCAGGCCTGGGACGTCGGGGCCGTCGAGGTCTGCATGCAGGGCGGCATCCACCCCGACCTGCCCGGCACCGCCTACTTCGACATCGCCCGCGCCGTGAAGAAGCGCGTCCCCGGCATGCACGTCCACGCCTTCTCCCCGATGGAGGTCGTCAACGGCGCCACCCGCACCGGCCTGTCCATCCGCGAATGGCTCACGGCGGCGAAGGAGGCCGGACTCGACTCCATCCCCGGCACCGCCGCCGAGATCCTCGACGACGAGGTCCGCTGGGTCCTCACCAAGGGCAAGCTGCCGACCGCCACCTGGATCGAGGTCATCACCACCGCCCACGAACTGGGCATCCGCTCCTCCTCCACGATGATGTACGGGCACGTCGACCAGCCCCGGCACTGGCTCGGCCACTTCCGCACCCTCTCCCGCATCCAGCAGGAGACCGGAGGATTCACCGAGTTCGTCACCCTCCCCTTCATCCACACCAACGCCCCGGTCTACCTCGCCGGCATCGCCCGCCCCGGCCCCACCACCCGCGACAACCGGGCCGTCATCGCCATGGCCCGCCTCCTCCTCCACCCCCACATCCCCAACATCCAGACCAGCTGGGTCAAGCTCGGCACCGACGGCGCGGCCGAGATGCTCCGCTCCGGCGCCAACGACCTCGGCGGCACGCTCATGGAAGAGACCATCTCCCGCATGGCCGGCTCCAGCTACGGCTCCTACCGTTCCATCCGCGACCTCGAAGCCATCGCCTCCGCCGCCGGCCGCCCCGCCAAGCCCCGCACCACCCTCTACGGCCCCGTCCCCGCCGAGCGCCAACACACCGCCCGCGCCTCCGACGGCCACCTCCCCACCCTCCTCCCCGTCCTCCCCCAGCCCTAACGCCCCGGGCCTGCGCCCCGCCCGTTGCGGGCAATCGTTCCGCCGGGGCGGTGTCCACCCCCGCGCGCTGCGCCCCGCCCCGCGTTGTGGGCAATCGTTCCGCTGGGGCGGTGCCCACCCCCGCGCCTGCGCCCCGCCCCCGCGTTGTGGGCATTCGTTCCGCTGGGGCGGAACGGGTGGGCACAACGGACGGCGCCCCTTGCCGGGCCCAGGCTTCCGCGCCTGAACCCGCACCCGG
>NZ_JNWK01000030.1 GCF_000716445.1 Streptomyces wedmorensis | reverse complement strand
CCGCTGCCGGTGGAGCCGATGATCGCGGTGGTCTCACCGGGCCGGGCGACGAGCTCCACGTCCGTGAGGACCGGCTCCTCCGCGCCCGGATACCGGAAGTCCGCGCTCCGGACCTCCAGGTGCCCGCGGCGGCCGAGGGTCGTCACCGGCTCGACCGGCGGCACGACGCTCGACTCGGTCGCGAGGACCTCCTCGATGCGCTCCGCGCACACCTCGGCCCGCGGCACCATCATGAACATGAAGGTGGCCATCATGACGGCCATGACGATCTGCATCAGATAGGCGAGGAAGGCGGTCAGCGCGCCGATCTCCATCCCGCCGCTGTCGATGCGGTGCGCGCCGAACCAGACCACGGCCACGCTGGAGACGTTCACGACGGTCATCACGACCGGGAACATCAGCGCCATCAGCCGGCCGGTCGCCATCGACACGTCCGTCAGCTCGGCGTTGGCCCCGCGGAACCGCTCCTCCTCGTACCCGTCCTTCACGAAGGCCCGGATCACCCGGTTGCCGGTGATCTGCTCGCGCAGCACCCGGTTCACCGTGTCGAGGCGCTCCTGCATGGTCCGGAAGAGCGGCCGCATCCGCCGCACGATCAGCGAGACGGAGACGGCGAGGACCGGCACCACCGCGAGCAGGACGCCCGAGAGGGGCACGTCCTGGCCGAGCGCCATCACGATGCCGCCGACGCACATGATCGGTGCGGAGACCATCAGGGTGAACGCCATCAGGACCAGCATCTGGACCTGCTGCACGTCATTGGTCGTACGGGTGATCAGCGAGGGCGCGCCGAACTGCCCGAGCTCCCGCGCGGAGAACGACTGGACTCGGTCGAAGACCGCGCCTCGGATGTCGCGGCCGACCGCGGACGCCGTCTTGGCACCGTGGAACACGGCCCCGACGTTGCAGACGACCTGCACGACGGACACGCCGATCATCAGCGCGCCGAACCGCAGGATGTAGCCGGTGTCCCCGTTCACGACACCGTTGTCGATGATGTCGGCGTTCAGGGTCGGCAGGTAGAGGCTCGCGCACGTCTGGAGGAACTGGAGCAGGACGAGCAGCGCGATGGGTTTTCGGTAGGGCCGCAGATGGGTTCGGAGAAGTCTTATGAGCACGGCTCCACTATCGCCCGCGTCCCTGTGACGTTACGACTCGGTCAGGCGCGTGTCCGGGGGTCGGCGGCGAACCCTGGCGAAGACTTTGCGAACCGCTATCCGCCGAACGCCCCCGGGTGGATCTGCTCGCGCGTGGCCGCGTACTGCTGCCGCACCGCCTGGCCCGCCGACAGCTCGTCGCCCGGCTCCAGGATCTGCGCGGCCGCGCCCTGCCAGGCAGGGGGAGCGGACGGCGACAGGGTGCCGCGCGCCGCGCCGAGGGCCCAGGCGGCCTGCCGTGCCGCGCCGAGCGCCGCGTAGTCGGCCGGCTGGGGGACGACGACCTGGGCGCCGAACAGCGCCGGTGCGAGCGCCTGTACGGCCGGCAGCGAGGCCGCGGCGCCGAGCAGGAAGATCCGCCGCACCTCGACGCCCCGCCCGCGCAGCACGTCCAGGGCGTCGCCGAGGGCGCAGAGCATCCCCTCGAACGCGGCCCGCGCCAGGTGCTCGGGCTTCATCGACTCGCGCCGCAGCCCGCTGAGCGTGCCCGCGGCGTGCGGCAGGCTCGGGGTCCGCTCGCCCTCCAGATAGGGCAGCAGGACGAGCCCGGAGGCGCCCGGGGTCGACTTCAGGGCGAGCGCGGAGAGTTCTTCGAGCGATTCGGTGCCCAGCATCTCGGCGGTGCCGCGCAGCGCCCGTACCGCGTTGGAGGTGTGGACGACCGGCAGGTGCATGCCGGTGGCGTCGGCGAAGGAGGTGATCATCCCGTTCGGGTCGGCCAGGGCCTCGTGGTGCACGGCCATCACGGAGCCGGACGCGCCGAGCGAGACCACCGCGTCGCCGGGCCCCAGACCGAGACCGAGGGCGGCGGCCATCGTCTCGCCCGTGCCGGCGGAGATCAGCAGGCCCTCGGGGGTGGTGCCGGCCGCCTCGGCCGGGCCCAGGACCTCGGGCAGCACGGCCTGGTGGCCGAGCGCCAGTTCCACCAGATCGGGGCGGTAGGCGCCGGTCCGGGCGGACCAGTAGCCGGTGCCGGAGGCCGCGCCGCGGTCGGTGGTGCGGCGGGCCGGCCGGCCGAGGAGCTGCCAGACCAGCCAGTCGTGCGGCTGGAGGATCATCGCGACCCGGCGGGCGTGCTCGGGTTCGGTGCGGGCCAGCCAGCGCAGTTTGGCGACCGCCTGACCGGGGCCCGGGACGCAGCCGACGGCCTCGGCCCACGCCTGGCGGCCGCCCAGCGACTCGACGAGATCGGCGGCGGCCACCTGGGCCCGCTTGTCGTTGCGGACGAGCGCGGGCCGCACGAGGCCGCCCTGTGCGTCGAGCGGCACCACTCCGTGCTGCTGCGCCGAGACGCCGATGGCCTCCACGCCCTCCAGGATCCCGCCGGTGGCGGCCTCCCCGAGCGAGAGCAGCCACGACTGCGGATCGACGTCGACGGCCTTGGGTTCACCGGGGTGCGCGGCGTACCCCTGGCGCAGTACGGCACCCGTGTCCGTGTCACAGACGACGATGCGTGTGAACTCAGCAGAGCTGTCCAGTCCGGCGACTATCCCCATGACACATGATTCTGCCGCACGCGGGGGCGATGCGGGCGCCCCGGACGCGTTCAGGTGTTGCTGGTGCCCCAGTCGTCCTCGTCGACCTTCCCGTTCACCCGGCCGCGCTCGCGCAGCGCGTGCACCCGGTCGGTCACGGAAGCGGGCAGCCGGTCGCCCACCTTGTCGCCCACGAGGTGCGCCGCCTTGCCCGCGACCTGGCGGCCGGTCTGCGTGGCGGACTCGGCGGCGTTGCGCACCGCCGGGTTCTGGGCGAAGTCCTTCGCGGACTTCTTCATCTGCTCGTAGCGCTCGCGTCCGGCCCGCGTCCCGACCACGTAACCGAGGGCTAGTCCCACGACGAACGTCAGCTTGTACCGCACGGCTGCGATCCTTCCCTGGAGGCCCTGGGGATACCGATTGGCGGAGCACCCCCCTGCTTGCGCTAATGTATGTCTCGCAGCGAGCGAGCGCCCTCCCGGTCAGCCGGACGGGGTCCGTTCGGTGCAACGCAGCAATCCCCTGTAGCTCAATTGGCAGAGCAGCCGGCTGTTAACCGGCAGGTTACTGGTTCGAGTCCAGTCGGGGGAGCGCGATCCCCTGTAGCTCAATTGGCAGAGCATTCGGCTGTTAACCGGAGGGTTACTGGTTCGAGTCCAGTCGGGGGAGCCACACGAAGAAGGACCCTTCGGGGTCCTTTTTCGCGTCTCCGGGAACCGCGCACGGTCCTGTGAGGTCTTCATGGTCAGCAGAGCCGATCTTCCGGAGCAGGAGATCGTATGAGCGGCTATGCTGCGGCAGACGGCGCGCACACATGTACGCGCCTCACCGTTCGGGGCGGTAGCTCAGCCGGTTAGAGCAGCGGACTCATAATCCGTCGGCCGTGGGTTCGAGTCCCACCCGCCCCACCAAAGAAAAACGTTCTGACCTGCGAAAACGCCCCTGGAGGGGTGGCTTCGCGTGTGGCGATCGCCTCGTATCGGTGTGGCGAAACGAGCGGCCCTGGCCTGCCTCGCCGGCCCCGACCTTCTTGCCCTGGGGTTTCAGGTGGAGCGTGGGTGTGGAGCCGCGACGATGGTCCCACGGCGACCCCACGGCCCCTGGGTGTGACACGCCGCACACTGCGCCGAATTTCTGCCTCCTTGTCGGTACCCCTTCGCCTCGTCGGTCAGTTGGGCGCTGAGGGTCGGTCCGGCGTCGTTCGCGGAGGTGGTCGCGGTGGGGTTCACAGGAGCCTCGTTGGTTCCCTCGCTCCCGCAGCCTGGGCCTTGCCCTGAGGCGACGAAGGTGGGCCGGCAGACCGGGACCATACGCAGGGCCTGTCGTTCGGGTATGTGGGCGTAGCCCTTCAGTGGCCACACCGAAAGGTGTCAGTACGCCGTCAGGTAGACCCGCACGCGATTCTCCGCGACCTCGCCGATGTGGATCTCGATGCCCTGGATATGGCGCCGCCTTGAGTCGCCGACGCAGGGCGGACACGCACCTCCAGCAGGATGCCGCGGGTGACCGGGTCGAGGCTCTGCCACCAGGCGGGGACGTCCTTGCGGTCCTTGGGCATGTCGGCGGCCTTGCCGGCCTCCTCAAGGGACGGATAGGGGCTGTCCTGGGGGCTCCGGTTGAAGCCGTTGAAGGTCCCGTCGATGGGGTCGGAGTCGAGGACGGCGGCATCGAGGGCCATGCGGATGCCGTCGTCGGCGTCGGTGACCGCCTTGACCGCTTGGACGAGCTTCTCGGCCCACTCGTTCGCCCGGGTACGGGCGGTCTGCTGGAAGTCGGGGTCGTGAGCGAGCACCGTACGTTCGGCCTGCGTGAGCTGTGCGGTGTCGAAGACGACGGTGCCCTGGTCGGAGACGCGCATGCCCGCCTTGACGGCGTCGTCACGGATTGCCTTGAGCCGGCCCTGCAGGTCGGTGAGCTGCGTGTGCGCGTCACGCAGGACGCCGGCGACGGCTTTCGCCTCCTTCTGTGCCCCCTGGAGCTCCTTCAGGGTGATGGTGAACCTTGTCGTTGGCGGCCTGGGCGCTGAGGCCGATCCATGACTCGCCGAGCGAGATGCCGTGGACGTCCCTCTCGTACCGGTTCTCCAGCGTCTTGAACCGAGTGGCCATCTCCTCCCACCTGCCTGCGGCAGCCGTGAGTCCGGACAGGTCCGTCGTCAGGACCTCGTGGTGTGTCGGCATGTCTCCCCCTGGAATCAGCCGGCCGGTCAGATGCCGTCGATCCGCGACTGCCGAGCCAGGCGCGCGGTGGTGTCGAGTTCGTTGCTCTGGAAGCTGATTCCGGTCGCGCTCAGGGCCTGCTTCTCCGAGGACAGGCGCCCGAGCAGCATCCTGATCTGCTTCTCCCAGGTCTCCTGCGTCCTCTTCAGCGCGCTGGACGTGTCCCAGCCGTGGCCGTCCTTCGGCCCGAACTCCTTGACTGCCGCGTTCGTGCTCTCGGCGGCGTGCTTGCCGTCCCGGGTGACCCCGGCTCCACGTCCTCGCCGATCGCTTTCGCCGCCGCCTTCTTGGCCGCCGGACTGGAAGCCAGGACACGCGGGGTGGCTGAATCGCGCCCCGGGGCATGGCGGGAGCGGCGAAGGCGCGCACGTGGCCTCGAAATTCGGTGGCCTCGACTCCCCGACGAGCAGCGCGGACCTTAGTCCGGCATGCGTTCGGCGTCATCCGAGGCCCGGGGAAACGGGACGTCGGGCCAACGCCTGGCAACCCAGACATCGAGGCCGACCGCAAGAACGGCGTCGATGAAGACCTGTGGCGGCCGGTAGCCGTGATCGGCGATACAGAGCGTGGAGAAGTCCGACTCCCGGTCCGTGAAGGCACCCTCGTGTGCCCGCACCCCTCGGGCGGTAGCAAGCGATGCCTTGACGCAGCTTCGTGGGAGCACGCTCAGTACTCGTCCAACTTCAGCCACGGCTCGATCCCGAGCTCGCCGGCTTCGCTGTCCATCGTCTTCTCGCTCAGACGCTCGTTCGCGAACGCCAGGGTCGACGTGCTCTCCGCGCTCCCTTCGAGGATTGCCGTACGCGAGGTCGCCACAGCCTCGGCCCACGCCTCGGCGGCGTCTGCGAACTCCTGGGTCTTGGCGGGCGCTCGGTTCGCGTACTTGCGGAGGTTCTCCACCTCGCTCTGTGCGACCAGCTTCACGCTCTCGACCTCGGTGCGAGCGTCGCCCGCGTCCACGGCCTTGGACTCCAGCTTGATCTCGTCGCGGATGTTGTCGACGGAGGTCCGTATGTCGCCGATGGACTTGTCCGCCTCGGGATCGTCACCGCACGCGCGAGCAGGTCGCCGCCGTCCAGCTGTCGCCGACTACAGCGACCTGCCGCGTGCTGTTCTGCGGCGGAGCGAAGGCGGTGTCGCGGCAGCCGGCGGAGGAGGACATCGACGGCCACGGAGCCTCGACGGTGACCGCGTTCCGTGGTGCCTTCGGCCAGGACCGGCGTGATGAGCCGCGGAAGGTGCCGAGGGCCTGGCCAGTCGCGCTGGTGAGGAACCTGCTGATGCCGATCGGTCCGGCGCTACGTCTGCGATCTGGAGGCGGCGAGCGCTGACCGGGGGTTCCGACGTGTGGGCGGTACGAACGGACCGAGGGGCCGATGGCGGCGGAAAGCGACGGGTCGGCCCCCGGGGCGAGGCCGGCGACGCTCATGCCCGGATCACGGTCCTCGGACCCAGGTGTCTTCAGGTTGGCGGTGACGCTCGCTGTTGGCGCGTGTTTCGACCGTATTCTGGGAGGCGACGGGAAGGAGCCGCTGATGAGCGTCGAGGCGATCATGCACACCGAGTTCCCCGAGGGATACACGGTCTTCTTCGGTGCCGACGGGAAGGTGATCATGACCCCGCAGAGCCTGGAGCACTCCAGCACGATCAAGTCGCTGCAGTACGACACGATCGTGTCGCTCGGGCGTCACGCGAAGACCGTCTCGGACGTCTACCTCGACTTCCCGGCAGACGAGAACTCCGCTCCCGATCTCGCGATCCTTCGCGAGGACGCGCAGAGGCAGGGCAAGCGCTACAGCTTCGAGGACGTCCTGCTGATCGCGGAGGTGGTGTCGGTCTCCTCCGCGCGCAAGGACTACGACGACTGCACCGCCAAGTACGGCCGCTACGGCATCCCCGTCTACCTTGTGGTCGACCCGTACGCGGCGGAGGTCGTCGTCCACACCCAGCCGACCGGAACCGGCTACATCGCGGCGCACACGCACAAGTACGGCACCGGCAAGCTCCCCATCGAGCTGGCCGACGGGCGCACCTTCACCCTCGACCTGGACGAGCTGCCCCGGCCCGAGCCGGAGACCGGCGCGCGCTGACGAGCTGCTGCTGGTGGCCGGAAGCAAGCCGCGTGTCAGAGGCCGTCATTAGGGTGCGGGGCGTGAATGACGCTTCCCGGCCGCGACCGGCTGTCGATGATCTTGCCCGGCTCGTTCCGGCGGTCGTCCCCCGTGAGGAAGCCGACGCGGAACTGGTGGTGATCGGGGAGCGGTACTGGGCGTTCGCCGGTTTCGCGCCCGAGCTCGGCACTCCCGTCTGGTGCGAGAGGGCCAAGGACATCGACACCGCCGGCTGGGGACACCAGGTCTACGCCGTTGCCGCGGCCGGTGTTCGAGCCGTGGTGGCCGGACGGCTGTGCCCGCAGTGCGGGGGCCCGCTCAGTCTCACCTCCCGAGCCGCCTTCCAACAGGTCTGCGACGGGTACGCCCCTGTCTGCGTGGACTGCAACGAGTCGTTGACCGCTGCGGTGCGCGTCATTGTCGATCCCGCGCGGAAAGCCAAGCGCGAGGCCGCAAAAGCCAAAGCAGAAGAGCGGAACGCCGTCGACTCCGCCCATGCGCGCTGGAAGCAGCTCCAGCGGGAAGCCGTTGCCGAGGAGTACGCGGCCGTCTTCCCCTCGAAGACGGAGGTACCCGCCTCGGGGGTGCGGGAGATGGTCGGCGCGCTGGCCCTGCTGCGCTACGCCCCGTCGACTTCTCCCATCGCCGGGGTCGGGTCCTGGCCCGACCCGCTGTATCCGGACAACGGCAAGACCGGCTCGCTCCTCGGAACGCTGATCCGGGCGGACCTCCTGAGTATCCATTCCTCCAGCCCTGTGACCGCGTTCGTCTGGGAGCCGGCGACCTTCGAAGAAGCCCTGCGCGAGGCCGAGGGAGATGTGGACGCCATCGGCACGCCCCGGCTGTCCGGCGGCTTCTACCCGACGGTCGCCCATTACTGCCATCCGTGCGGTGGCGGAGCCGCGCAGAGGAACCCCCGGGCTCCACGCGCGCATATGACTACGCGCGCCGTCAACCGGTTCGAGACCGACGTGCAGCGGGCGGCCGCCGACCCGGACTGGGAACTCAAGCCTTTCGCCGCGATCACGGGGCACGGGCCGACGGCCGTGATCGCCTGGCTGAACTCCCAGCCCGACGCCTGGGATCCGTACCTCGTCGCCGCTGCCGGGCGGGCTCGTGAACTCGGCCGGAGCGGGCTCCGACCGCGGTTCGCCGCGTGAGCCGAAGGGCCTGCTGACATGGGCGGGTCAGGGGCGGTAGACCACATGTGGAGCGGAAGAACGTCTGCATCTACTCCCAGCTCAAGAGCTGTTCCTCCTCCGAGGTAGCGGCGATGACCGAGGGCTCTTGCGGCACTGCACCGATGCCGAGATCGAGTCGAACTACGTCGACACCCACGGCGCCTCGGTGGTCGGGTTCGCGTTCACCGAGCTGCTCAACTTCCACCTGCTGCCGAGGTTGAAGACCATGGGCAGCATCCGCCTGTACCGCCCCGACGACGACCCGCCCGGCTGGCCGGCCCTTGGCGCCCCCTCACCCGGGCCATCAAGGGGGACCTGATCGCCCAGCAATACGACCAGATGGTCACGTACGCCACCGCCCTGCGCCTGGGCACGGCGGAGGCCGAGCAGGTGCTGCGGCGCTTCACCCACGGCGGCCCCAAGCACCCCACCTGCGTCGCCCTCGAAGAACTCGGCCGCGCCGTGGGCACCATCTTCGCGTGCGACTACCTCGCCAGCCCCGACCTGCGTCGCGAGATCCACGGCGGGCTCCAGGTCGTGGAGAACTGGCACAGCGCCAACACCGTGCTGCACCACGGCAAGGACAGCGCCCTCACAGGCCCGGACAAGGAGCACGCCGAGACCTCGATGCTCGCCCTGCACCTGCTCCAGAGCAGTCTCGTGCCTCTCAACACGCTGCTCCTCCAGCAGATCCTCACCGAACCAGCCTGGGCGAAGAAGCTCACGGACGAGGACCCGCGTCCTCATGCGGTCTCCGTCAGCCCCTCGTCGTACCGCCATCGGCCGATCGGCTGATGGCGGTACGAGCGCGATGGCCGATACCCCACGCCGCCCGCCCCGGCCATCCTTGAGCCATGCCCGTGATCGAAGTTCAGGACCTACGCAAGGTTTACGGTGGTAGGAGGGTCGTCGACGGTGTTTCCTTCACCGTCGACGAGGGGGAGATCTTCGGAATCCTCGGGCCCAACGGCGCCGGCAAGACCACCACCGTCGAGTGCATCGAGGGCCTGCGAACCCCTGACGCGGGCCTCGTACGGGTCGCGGGGCTCGACCCTGTGGCCCGGCACGAAGACGTCACTCGGCTGCTCGGCGTCCAGCTCCAGCAGAGCGAGCTTCAGCCGAAGCTGACCGTCGGCGAGGCGCTCGACCTGTATGCCTCCTTCTACGAGCGGCCCGCCGACTGGCGTGTCCTCGTCGAGCGGCTGGGTCTCGAAGGACAGCTGCGAACCCGGTTCGGCAAGCTGTCCGGCGGGCAGCAGCAGCGGCTGTGCATCGCGCTCGCCCTCGTGGGCAACCCGCGTGCCGTCGTCCTGGACGAGCTCACCACCGGGCTCGACCCGCGCTCCCGGCGCGAAACCTGGGCGCTCATCGAGGACATCCGGGCCGGCGGGGTGGCCGTTGTGCTCGTCACGCACTTCATGGAGGAGGCTCAGCGCCTCTGCGACCGGATCGCGGTCATCGACAACGGCCGGCTCACCGCCCTCGACACCCCTGCCGGGCTCATCGGCCGGACGGCCACCCCCCGGACCATCGCCTTCGCCGCCGACACCCGGCTGGAACGGGCCGAGCTCCTCACCCTTCCCGGGGCGCTGACCGTGACGACCGAAGGCGGCCAGACCGTCGTGACCGGCACCGACGCCACCGTCGACGCCTTCGTCTCGCTGCTGGCCCGCCACGCCGTCACCGCCCGGGGCCTACGCATCACCGACGCGACCCTCGACGATGCCTACCTCGACCTGACGGGAACCGACCAGTCATGACCGCTGCCACCCGCGCCGTCCTGCGCACCGAGGTCCGGCTCTTCACCCGCGAACCCGGCACCCTGTTCTGGGTGATGGCCGCGCCGACCGTACTTCTGGTGATCCTCGGCCTCATCCCGTCCTTTCGCGAGCCCTCCGCCGACATCGACGGCGGTCGCCGCGTGATCGACGTCTACGTTCCCGTATCAGTCCTCTTCGCCTTGATCATGGCCGGGCTCCAGGCCATGCCGCCGGTTCTCGCCGGCTACCGGGAGCGCGGCGTCCTGCGCCGGATGTCCACCACCCCGGTCCGCCCGGCCGCCCTCCTTACGGCCCAGCTCGCCCTGCACGCCGCGGCGGCACTCGTCTCCGCCGTCCTCGTGATCACGGTCGGCCGACTGGCGTTCGACGTCGCGCTGCCCGGAAACGTCCCTGGTTACGCACTGGCCCTGCTGCTCGCCACGGCCTGCGGTCTCGCCCTCGGCGCGGCGGTCTGCGCGGTATCCCGTACACAGAAGATCGCCACGGCGATCGGCACCGCCTCCTTCTTCCCGACCATCTTCACCGCAGGTGTCTACATCCCGGTCCAGGCCATGCCCGATACGCTGCGGCAGATCATCCAGTTCACGCCGTACGGTGCCGCCTCCGGGGCGCTCGACGAAGCTGCGGGCGGCGTCTGGCCCGGCTGGTTCGCGCTCGGAGTGATGGCACTGTGGACGGTCGTGCTGACGGGGGCTGCGGTCCGCCGGTTCCGCTGGGAGTGACGGAGAGTGCGTACGAGATGACGACGGTCGATGAACGCTGGCAGCAGTTCTTTCGCTGGGGCCCGTACCTCTTCCTCGCCCTCGCCACACTCCTTGCCGGGGTCTCGGCCGACGAGCTCATGACCGGCCCGTCGAAGGTGGCCGCCGGCACCCTGATCGCGGCCGGTCTTGCCCTCCAGCTGTGGTGGACCACCTACCAGCGTGCCCTTCCGGCTGCTGTCCGCCCCGCTGCCGCTCACTCGCAGACCTGCGCAGCCGCCACGGTCCAGGCCGCCCCCGTCGTGCTCGTCCCCGGCGCCCCCAGCACCGCCTCCACCATCTACTTCCTCCTCCGCACCGCGCTCGCCTTCGCGCTGACGTGGCTCAACCCTTTCTTCGCCATCTACGCCTGCGTCGGCTACTTCGACGCCGTCCGCCTTCTGCCGCCCCGGCCCGCCGCTACCCGGGCCGGACTGCTCGCCGTCGCCGTCCCCATGGCCGGCTCCCAATCCGGCGGGCTGCCGCCTTCATCCACCCTCCAGTGGATCGCGTTCGGCGGCCTGTTCGCCCTCAACGCCGGCATCGCCCTCGTCCTCTCCCAGTTCGGCGCCAAGGAGGACGAGAAGGCCGCCGAACGCGCCGCCACCATCGCCGAACTCGCCCGCGCGAACGCCCGCCTGGAGCAAGCACTCGCCGAGAACTCCGCCCTTCAAGCACAACTCCTCCTCCAGGCCCGCGAGGCGGGCGTCGCCGACGAACGGCGCCGGCTCGCCGCCGAGATCCACGACACCATCGCCCAGGGCCTGACCGGGATCACCACCCAGCTCCAGGCCGCTCTCGGCACCGCCGAACCCGCACAGGCCCGCGTCCACCTGCAGCGTGCCGCCGACCTCGCCCGGCGCAGCCTCCGTGAGGCCCGCCACTCCGTGCACAACCTCAGCCCGGTCGCCCTGGAGCACGACCCGCTCCCCGACGCGTTGAAGAAGACCCTGGCTGTCTGGTCCAAACGCACAGGCATCACCGCCCGGTTCACCGCCACCGGCACCCAGGAGCCCCTCCACGACGAGGTCGCCGCCACCCTCCTGCGCATCGCCCAGGAGGCTCTGGCCAACGCCGAACGCCACTCCGGCGCAACCCGGGCCGGCGTCACCCTCTCCTTCATGGGCGACGAGGTCACTCTGGACATCCGCGACGACGGCCACGGCTTCGACCCGGCCGCACTCCCCACCCGCACCCACACCGCCGGCTTCGGACTCGCCGGCATGCGCGCCCGCGCCGAACGGCTGGCCGGGACCGTCGCCGTCGAATCCTCACCAGGCGAGGGAACCGCGATCTCCGCCCGCGTACCGTTGGTGCGCCATGACTGACATCACCCTGCTCATCGTCGACGACCACCCCGTCGTACGGGACGGGCTGCGCGGCATGTTCGCCGCAGCCCCGGGCTTCACCGTACTCGGGGATGCGTCCGGCGGCGCCGAGGCCGTCGACTTGGCCCTTCACCTCGAACCGGACGTCGTCCTGATGGACCTGCGCATGCCCGGTGGCAGCGGCGTCGATGCCATCGCCGAACTCGCGCGCCGCGGCTCGCGTTCCCGGGTCCTCGTCCTCACCACGTACGACACGGACACCGACACGCTCCCCGCGATCGAGGCAGGCGCGACCGGCTACCTCCTCAAGGACGCACTCCTCGAGGAGCTCCTCGCCGCCGTGCGGGCCGCAGCCGAGGGATATGCCGTCCTCTCTCCGGCTGTCGCCTCCCGGCTGGTCAGCGCCGCACGCGGCCCTGCCGCACCCGTCGACGAGACCCTCTCGGCCCGCGAGCGCGAGGTCCTCACCCTCGTCGCCCGAGGCACCTCCAACCGCCGGATCGCGGCCGAGCTCTTCATCAGCGAAGCCACCGTCAAGACCCATCTGACCCACATCTACGGCAAGTTGGGCGTCAACGACCGGGCCGCCGCGGTTGCGGCCGGATACGACCAAGGCATCCTTGGCCGGACCTGACGGCCGCGCAGACCAGAGCGCGACGGCACCCTCAAGTGATCACGAACCCGCAGGTGGGCACTGCCGACAGCTCGTGTCGGGACTGAACGTCGGTGAACGGTCCGGCCGGTGGATTCCGACACCTGCTCATCGGCCACGCGCGGGTCTCGACCGCCGACCAGAACCCCGATCATCAGCTCTCCCGTTCGGTGCTGCACCTGGTGACCCTCGGCGCGGACCCGCGCGAGCGCGGGATCGCCCTGCACGTCATCGAGCAGGGCATCGACACCTCCACGATGGGGGGCCGGGCGTTGTTCGGGATGCTGTCCGTGCGCGCCGAGCTCCACCGCCCCGCGGCCGCCGGCCCCTGACCGACGTCTGCAACACCTTCCGTGAGCTCGCTGTCGGCTGAACCGGCGGCTCATCCTGCACGGAGGCGTTCTCGGCCTCAAGGACGGGTGTTCCCTGCGGCGGGGCCGGAGGAGGCTTCAGGGCGCTGGTTGTCGGGCTGGGCGGCCGGGTCCTGGACGGGGCGGTTCTCGGTGACCTGGTAGGTGGCCTGCTGGTCCGGGGTGCCGTCGGCCTTCATCGCCCTGGTCTCGCTCTTGAGGATGCGGGCCGCCTTGCCCGCGCTACGGGCGAGGTCGGGCAGCCTCTTGGCGCCGAGGAGCAGGATGACGACGATCAGGATGATCGCTATCTCGCTGATTCCGAACACGGTGTTGTTCCGTTCTTTGGAGGGGGCTGTCTCGCTCGGTGTCTCAGACGTTGACGCCGAAGTCAGCCGCGATTCCGGCGAGCCCGGCGGCGTAGCCCTGGCCCACGGCCCGGAACTTCCCTTCGGTGTCGTGGCGGTAGAGCTCGCCGAAGATCATCGCGGTCTCGGTGGCGGCGTCCTCGGAGAGGTCGTAGCGGGCGAGTTCGGCGCCGTCGGCCTGGTTGACCACGCGGATGAAGGCGTTGCGGACCTGGCCGAAGCGCTGGCCCCGGTTCTCGGCGTCGTGGATGGATACGGGGAAGGTGATCTTCGTGATGTCGGCGGGCACGGCGGCCAGGCCGACCTTGATGGCCTCGTCGTCGCCGTCGCCCTCACCGGTGAGGTTGTCGCCGGTGAGGGCGACCGAACCGTCCGGGCTGGTGAGGTTGTTGTAGAAGACGAAGTGCCGGTCGGAGGCGACCTTCCCCGTGTCGTTCAGGAACAGGGCGCTCGCGTCGAGGTCGTAGTCGTTCCCGGTGGTCGTGCGGACGTCCCAGCCCAGGCCGACCAGGACGGCTGCCAGCCCCGGCACCTCCTTGCTCAGCGAGACGTTGCCGCCCTTGGAGAGGTGCACACCCATGTCGTCTTCCTTCCCGGCCGGCGCGTGCTGGAGCCTACAAATCTACAATGATGTAGAAGATGCGGGAAGGGTGGAGAACGGGACCCCTCGCTTCCCGACGGCGTCGCCGGCCAACTCCACGCGAACGGAAGCGGGCGGATGCGTATCGTCTCAGTACGATGAACCGCCTCACACGGGCGGATCGAGTCGACGGGAGGGCGGCGGAATGACGAAGGCCGAGCGGGAGGGCCGCGACACGTCTCCCCGGCGGCGGGGCCAGGGCGAGCTCGAAGCGCAGGTGGTGGCCGCATTGCGCCGGGCGCCGGGCGCACGCACCGCGGGATGGGTGCAGGAGCAGCTCGGCGGCGATCTCGCCTACACGACCGTCATCACGATCCTGACCCGCCTGCACGCCAAGGGCGCTGTGAGCAGGGAACGGGTGGGCCGGTCGTTCGAGTGGACGGCCGTCTCGGACGAGGCTGGGCTGGCGGCACTGCGGATGCGGAAGGTCCTGGACGGCGAGGCGGACCGGGAGACGGTGCTGGCCAGGTTCGTGACGGCCCTCTCACCCCGCGACGAGCGTCTGCTGCGCGATCTGCTGGCTCAGGAGCCCGCGGAGGGGGAAGACTGACCGCATGGGGGTCTTCGTCTTCCTGCCGCTGGTCCTGCCCTTGACGGCATGGCCGGTCGCACGCCTTGCCGAGCATCACTTGCATCCGCGGATGGCCACCTGGCTGCTGACCGGCGTCTCCGGCGTGCTCGCCGTGTGCAGCACGCTGTCCCTGGCACTGCTGATGGTGGTCGGCACCGCCCAACTGCCCGGCAACCCGCTGCCGGACGGCTGGTCCGACCCCGAGGTCCGCGAGGCCGTCCCCTACGACGAGATCGCGGGAAAGGCCGCCATCCCCACCCTGATCCTCGTTCTCGCCTCCTGCGCCAGGGCCACCTGGCGGCACCGTCGCGTACGCCGCCGTGCCGGCCGCGCGCTGGAGGGCCTGCCTGCGACGTCGGTGGTGGTGCTGCCCGACGCGAACCCGTACGCGTACGCCCTGCCGGGCCGGAAGGACCGTGTCGTGGTCACGACCGCGATGCTCTCGACCCTGACCGGCCCGGAGCGGCGCGCGCTGTTCGCCCACGAGCGCGTCCACCTGACCGCCCGCCACCACAGGTTCCTGCTGACCGTGCAGCTCGCCGCGCGCGCCAACCCGTTCCTGCGGCCCCTGCGTACGGCGGTCGCCTACACCACCGAGCGCTGGGCGGACGAGGAGGCCGCCACCCGGATCGGCAGCCGCCGCGTCGTGGCCCGGGCCGTCGGCAAGGCCGCGCTGATCTCCCGTGGCGCGCCTTCGGTGCCCCTCGCGGGATTCGCCTCGGCCGGCCCCGTGCCCCGCCGCGTGGCCGCTCTGCTGGGCCCCGCTCCGGCCGCACGCCTGTGGCCGTCCTTGTTCACCAGCGCGGGCCTGGCGGCGTGGGGGGCGGCGGCCGGCACCACGCTCTCCGCGCTGTCGTCGGCGAACTCGGCCGTCACACTGTTCGTGATCCTGAAGGCAGCGACCCCGCTCTAGCTCCGCACGAGTTCGTGGGGGGCTCGGTGGTTGAATCCGCGGGTGGACTTCGACGAAGAACCGCGGGGCGAGTCAGTCTCGCCAAGGGCGGCCAGGCGCGGATATCCCTCGACAAGGGAGACCGTGGCTTGACGGTCACGGCTTCACTGCAGTGGAACGGTGGCAGCGCGGAGCGCCGTGCGCGGGGCGCGGATCTTGATCTCTACGCGCTGTTCGTGCCGGCTGACGCGGCTGTGCGCAGCGCCGACCACGCACCCGGTCATGTCTTCCCGCAGATTCAGCGCGGTCTGTTCCGCAACAAGAACAGGGACGAGGCCAAGGCCCTGCGAGCGGAGCTCGTCACCCGTACCGATGCGTGCCAGGCCATCTACTACAAGAACCTCGGCAGCCTGCGGGAACCGCCGTACATGCAGCTGAGCGGCGACGCGAAAGCGCCGGGCGAGGAGACGATCAGCATCGTCCGCCCGGGCCGGCAGGGGTACGCGTTGATCTGCGCGTACAGCGCGGTGAGCAACGGCGTGGGCGGTTTCCGCGGTTATGGGGCGCAGGTCGTCGTCACGGACGGGCGCGGCTCGGTGGTGACGGTGCCGCTCTACGAGGACACGAGCACGTCGTACTGGGCGGCCATCGCCTTCGTCGACTTCACGGATCCGCAAGGGGTGTCCATCAGCCACGTCGAGCGCTACAGCAGGCGGTTCACGGAGAAGCGGCCGGTACTGCACACCGACGGCACGGTGCTGATGGACGCCGGGCCGACGGAGTTCAAGCGCCGTTGATCACCGCGCTCTGCGGCACCGCGCTCGACGCGGGCCCGAGGGGAGGCAAGGACCCGCGACGGCGGTACGGGCCCCTCCCTCGGCAAGCGGACTACAGGTCGAACTCGTGCGGGGGGAGGTCGAGGGCGTAGCACGCCTCCCGTACGACCGCCTGCTCGTCCTTGTCGAAGTCGCCGTCGGCGCCGCCGATGATGATGCCGATCTGGATGACGGCGCGGGCCTCGGCCGGCTTCTTCTTCGCCTTCGCGACCTCCTGGAGGACGCTGACCTTGCCGAAGTCGAAGTCGGCGGTGAGCTTGTCGCAGTTGGCGTCGAAGCGGCGCTGGAGGTCGTCCCCCGGGAAGTTCCGCAGTACGTCGTTGCTGATGATGAGCTGGGCGACCTTCTGGCGCTCGGACGGGTCGATGCTGCCGTCGGCGGCGGCGACGAGCGCGCACATCGCCATGCTTGCGTCACGGAAGGCGCCGCTCTTCAGGTCGTTCTTCTTCGCCATGAGCTGGGTCTGCATCGTCGATGCAGACTCCTTGAAGCGGTCCCACAGGGCCATCTTCGGACCTCCGTTACATGTCGGAGGCGGTCCGGGCCGGATGGGGACGGTCCGGACCACCCACATCTTCTACGTTGATGTAGAAGCTATCAGGTGCCGGTGGCGCGGTCGGTGCCGTTCCGGTCGACGCTCCGGAAACCTCGCCGCAAGGGAGGCGGCCTCCTGGGCGGGTCGCCTGCTGGCCTCAGCCCTCGTCGCCCTCTTCCTCCTCGTCGCCTTCGAAGAAGTCGCCGATCTCGTCGACGGCTTCGGCCGCGACCATGCCGCCGACGACACCGACGGCGAGTCCGGCCGCACCCACCGCGGCCACGGTTCCCATGCCGGGGCCGGAGTGGTGGCTGTGCCCGTCACCGTGGTGGCCGTGGTGGTCCTTGTCGGCGTGCGGGGTTCCGTGGCCGTAGGCATCGTGGGACCCGTACGGGGAGGGTGAACCGGACGAGGCACGGTGCTCGACGAGCTGTCGCATCCAGGACTCGACCTCGGCGTTCCAGTCGACCTGGTCGACGCCGTGATGGCCGACCGTGTACCGGTTGACGGTGTCGTGGCCCTCGGAGGGGAATCCGCCGCGCTTGTCAGCCTCCAGGACGACCTCCATTCCGGCCGGGCCGGCGAGGAAGGTCAGCTCGATCTCGTTCACCTGGTGCGCGTACCGGGGTGAGGGAGTGACCTCGATCTCCTGGTAGAAGGGCAGCTGCTGGCCCGTCCCCCGGATGTGCCCGAGTTCGAGGTCGGCCGACTTGAAGCCGAAGCCGAGTCGGCCGAGGGCTTCGAGGACCGCTTCCTGGACCGGCAGGGGGCGTACGGCGAGTGGGTCGAGGTCGCCCTTGTCCTTCCCGCCGGCGATGCCGAGTTCGGTCCGTACGCCGAGGGCGATGCCGAGGCCCTGGCCGTACAGCTCGGTGATCGGAGTCTCCCACGGCAGGGGGAAGGAGAACGGGACGCTACGCAGTTCACCTTCGGTGAGGCGGAAGTTCCCGCCCACCACCTGCCGGTGGAAGGCCACCGCCCCCTCTGACTCCCCGCCGTCGTGTTCGGCCTCGACGTGGGCCACGAGCTCCAAGGTGATGTGCTCGACGGTGAAGTCGGCGCTCCCGCCCTTGAGGTGGACCTGCCCGCTGAGCGTTCCGCCCGGCGTCACCGAGCCCGGGTCGAGGACTGTGTCCACTGACGGGCCGACGACCCCGAGCGAGCTGAGCAGCCTCTTGAACACCATCGTGGCGTTCACTCCTTCGTTCGTACCAGTGGTTCGGATGCCGTCGGCGCCGCGGGTGGGGTGTGGGGCGCCGGCGGCGGTATGCGGGTTACTTCGTCGGGTGTGGAGCGCGGCGAGCGTGCGCACACCACGCACCGCCTCTACATAGCTGTAGAGCATACGGGTGTTCCGGCGAAGTAGGGCAGCGCGACCGGGGGTTCATGAAGAAAGAGTCCGGAAACAGTCTCCGTCCGCCCCTGGACGCCACGGCCGGAAACTCGCTCGTGCAGACAGGACGCGCCCAGGAGGTCGCCCCTGTCGGGCGCGATCTGTGAGTGGGCGAACAGTGGACACCGGACCTGGGTCCTTTACAGTGGGTGTAGAAGTACGGGGAGGGGCGTGCCCCTCTCCCCACGTCGTTCACGAGAAGGAGCCACGGGCCCGCGATGGAGCCTCCGAGTACCGGCCGTGCCGGACCCTGCCTGCTGACTTTCGGTGAGCGAGCGGGGGTGGCACGGTGACCGAAGTCCTCCTGTTGCTCCTCGCCCTCGGACTCACCCTGGCCTGCGCCGTCTTCGTCGCCGCCGAGTTCTCCCTGACAACCGTCGAGCGCGGCGATCTGGAACGTGCCGCCGAGGCCGAGGAGCGCGGCGCCGAGAGCGCGCTGCGTGCCGTCCGACGGCTGACCGTGCAGCTCTCCGGCGCCCAGCTCGGTATCACCGTCACCTCGTTGGTGATCGGCATGCTCGCGGAGCCGTCCCTCGCGGCGCTGCTGCGCGGCCCGCTGGAGGCGATCGGCCTGGGCTGTGCGGCGTCCTCCGTCGCCACTGTTCTCGGTGTGGCGATCTCCACCGTCGTGCTCATGGTCGTCGGCGAGCTCGTCCCGAAGAACTGGGCGATCTCCCGCCCGCTGGCCGTCGCCAAGGTCGTCGCCGGCCCCCAGCGGGGCTTCACCGCCGCCTTCGGTCCGTTCATCCGGCACCTCAACAACACCGCCAACCGGTTCGTACGCCGCTTCGGCCTGGAACCGGCCGAGGAGCTGCACTCCGTGCGCACCCCGGACGAGCTGGCGTCCCTGGCCCGGCACTCGGCCGCCGAGGGCGCCATCGAGGCGGACTCCGTCGAGTTGTTCGTCCGTACGCTCCACCTGGGCGAGCTGACAGCGGAGAACGTCATGACGCCGCGCGTCGACGTCCGCGCCCTGGAGGCCCAGGCCACGGCCGCCGACGCCGCCAACCTCACGTACGCCACCGGCCTGTCCCGCTTCCCGGTGTACCGCGTGAACCTCGACGACGTGATCGGCACGGTCCACATCCGTGACGTCCTCGCGCTGGAACCCGCCGTCCGCGCGGCCACCCCGATCACCGCGCTGGTGACCGAGCCCCTCCTCGTGCCCGAGACGCTGCCCGCCGACCGGCTCCTGGAGCGGCTGCGGGCGAGCCGCACCATGGCCGTCGTGATCGACGAGTACGGCGGCATGGCCGGCGTGGCGACGGTGGAGGACATCGTCGAGGAGGTCGTCGGCGAGGTCCGCGACGAGCACGACCCCGTCGAGGTCCCCGACCTGCTGCCCGCGCCGCCCACCGAGGACGGCCGGGCCACCTGGGAGGCCGACGGAGGCGTACGGATCGACGAGCTGGCCCGCATAGGGCTGCGCGCGCCGGAAGGCCCGTACGAGACGGTGGCCGGTCTGATCGCCACCCGCCTCGGCCGCATCCCCGCCCAGGGCGACGCGATCCTGCTCGACGGCTGGCGGCTCGACGTCCTCGACATCGAGCACCACCGGGCGGACCGCGTCCACCTCACCGAGCCCGCTCACCAGGGCCGGCACCAGCACGCCGGAGTGGCCCGATGACCGCCGTCCAGCTCACCATCGGCTTCCTCACCCTCCTGACGAACGCGTTCTTCGTCGGCGGCGAGTTCTCCCTGATCTCGGTCCGCCGCAGCCAGATCGAGCCCCTTGCCCGGGAAGGCGACCGGCGGGCCCGGATGACGCTGTGGGGCCTGGAGCACATCTCCGCGCTGCTGGCCACGGCCCAACTGGGCATCACCGTCTCCTCCCTGGTCCTGGGCGCGGTCGCCGAACCGGCCATCGCCCACCTGCTCGAGCCCGTCTTCGAGGCGATGCACGTCCCGAACGGCTTCGTGCACCCGATCTCGTTCGTCATCGCGCTCACCCTGGCGACGTACGCGCACATGCTGATCGGCGAGATGGTCCCGAAGAACATCGCGCTCGCCGCTCCGGTGAAGACCGCGCTGCTCCTCGGCCCGCCGCTCGTCGCCCTCACCCGGGCCCTGAAGCCGGTCATCTTCGGCATCAACGCCTTCGCCAACGCACTCCTGCGGCTGCTGCGCGTCGAGCCGAAGGACGAGGTCGCCTCCGTCTTCACCGACGACGAACTCGCCCGGATGGTCCACGACACCAGCCAGGCCGGACTGCTCTCCCCTGCCGACGGGGAGCGGCTGCGCGACGCCCTGGAACTGGGCACCCGCCCCGTCGGGGAGATCCTCGTCCCCGCCGCCCGCATGATCACCGTCGACCACCGCATCACCCCCGCCGGGCTGGAGCGGACCGCGGCCGAGGCCGGCTACTCGCGCTTCCCGGTCACCGGTCCGGCGGGAGCCGTGCTCGGCTACCTGCACATCAAGGACACCCTCGGCGTCACCGACCGGGACAGGCCCTTCCCGCGGACCGCGCTGCACGCGGTGACCCGGGTGCGCGTCGACACCCCGCTCGACGACACGCTCACCGCGCTGCGGGCCGCCGACAGCCACCTGGCCGCCGTCATCGGTGTCGGCGGTGCCGTCCTCGGCTACGTGACCATGGAAGACGTCCTCGACGAGCTGGTCGGACCGGCCGCCGCCGTGTGACCCGGCCTTCCGCCTGCGGTCCGGCGGTTCCCTCACCCCCGATACTCCCTTCCAACGCTCTGTCCCTTCTGCAAGGAGCCACTTCTTGTCCGCGTCCGCCAGACCGACGTCCACCCTTGCCCTGAAGGGGTGCGGTCGATGAACGCCGCTCTCGGCCTGCTGGCCGTCCTCGTCCTGACCGCCGGCACCGGGTACTTCGTCGCCCAGGAGTTCGCCTATGTCGCCGCTGACCGGCTCGCGCTCGCCCGCGAGGCCGAGGCGGGCGACAAGCGGGCCGCCCGCGCGCTGACCGTCCTCGAACGGCTCTCGTTCATGCTCTCCGGCGCCCAGCTCGGCATCACCGTCACCGGTCTGGTCGTCGGATTCCTGGCCGAGCCGTCCGTCTCGGCGCTCCTGAAGCCCGCGCTGGAAGGGACGGGCCTGTCCACCGGCGCCGTCTCGGCGATCTCCGTGGTCCTCGCCTTCGTGGTGGCGACGGTCCTGCAGATGGTCCTGGGTGAGCTCGCGCCGAAGAACCTGGCCCTCGCCGTCCCCGAACGGCTCGCCAAGTCCCTCGCCTCCTCCACCCTCGTCTACCTGAAGATCGTCGGCCCGGTCGTCCGCGTCTTCGACGGCGCGGCCAACAAGCTGCTCCGCAAGGTCGGCATCGAGCCGGTCGAGGAGCTGCACCACGGCGCCACCCTCGAAGAGCTCAGCCACCTGATCGGTGAGTCCCACGAACAGGGCGAGCTGCCGCCCGACACCGCCGAGCTGCTCGACCACGCGCTGGAGTTCTCGGAGCGGACCATGGACGAGGTGATGGTGCCGCGCGTGGACGCCGTCTTCGTACGCAAGGACGCCACCCTCACCGAGGCCGTGGAGCTGATCGCCACGTACGGCCACTCGAACTACCCGGTTCTCGGCGACCACCCCGACGACGTCGCCGGCGTCCTGGGCGTGAACGAGCTGATGCGCCTGCCCGCGACCGCCTTCGGCACCACCACCGCGGGGGAGGCGGCCCGGCGACCGCTCCTGCTGCCCGACACGCTGCCACTGCCGCAGGCCGTCGCGCAGATGCGGGAGCGCGACGACGAGTTCGCCGTCGTCCTCGACGAGCACGGCGGCGTCGCCGGCATCGTCACGTACGAGGACATCGCCGAGGAGCTCGTGGGCGACATCGCCGACGAGAGCGACACCGTCGTCACTGTGGCCGCACCGGACGGCGACGGCTGGAAGGTCGACGCCGGCCGTCGCCTCGACGAGATCGAGGACGCCACCGGCATCACGCTGCCCGAGGAGGACGATTACGACACCGTGGCCGGCCTCATCATCGACCGTCTCGGCCGCTTCCCCACGATCGGGGACCGCCTCACCGTCGACGACGTCCACATCGAGGTCCTCAGCCTCGACCGCCACGTCCCCGAACGCGTCCGCATCGAGCACGTCCCGTCTGCCGCCGAGGAGGCCCAGGCATGAGCTTCCCCATGGCGCTCTTCGTCACCGTCCTGCTGCTGATCGGCAGCGGCTTCTTCGTCGCCGCCGAGTTCGCGCTCGTCGCCGCCAAGCGGCACCGCATCGAGAAGGCCGTCGCCGACGGGCAGCGCGGCGCCAAGGCCGCACTCGCCGGCATGCGCGAGCTGTCGCTGATGCTCGCGGGCGCCCAGCTCGGCATCACCCTGTGCACCCTCGGCCTCGGCGCGATCTCCAAGCCCGCGATCTCCCACGAGCTCGACCCCCTGCTCGTGAAGTTGGGCCTGCCCACAGCGCTCAGCTACGGCATCGCCTTCGCCGTCGCCATGATCATCGTGGTCTTCCTCCACATGGTCCTCGGTGAGATGGCGCCCAAGTCCTGGGCCATCGCCCACCCCGAACGCTCCGCGATGCTCCTCACGCCGCCCTTCCGGGCCGTGGTCAAGACCGTGCGCCCGCTGCTCTGGATCCTCAACAAGGTCAGCAACGCGCTCGTACGGATGTGCCGCGTCCAGCCCCGCGACGAGCTGGCCGCCGTCCACAACCGCGAACAGCTCACCCACCTCGTCGAGGAGTCCGAGCGCCTCGGCCTGATCAACAAGACCGACTCACAGCTCATCACCCGCTCCCTGACCGAACCCCAGACTCCGGTGGCGGAGTTCCAGACCCCGGCCGCCGACATCGTCACGATCCCGGCCGACGCCGACCTGGACACGCTCCTGGCCCGCGCCTCCGACGCCGACCGCTCGCGCCTCCTGGTCCGCGACGGCGGTCGCATCCTCGGCTCCGTCCACGCCCGTGATGCCCTGGTCGCCCGCACCCGAGGCCGGACCCTCACCGCCCGCGACCTCGCCCGCCCCGTACCCGAGCTGGCCACCGGCACCACGGTCTCCGAGGCCGTCGAGCAACTGCGCCGACGCCGCTCCTCCCTCGCTGTCGTACGAGACGCCGACGGCGAGCTCACCGGCCTGGTCAGCCTCGACGACCTCCTCGTCCGGCTCATGGGGCCGCAGACGGTCTGACATCCTCGTCGTTGGGCCGGCCGAGCCAGACGGGCCGCCCGCAGGTTTCCTCGCGGCGGAGTCGGGCGGTCCGACGGCCCTGCGGAGCAGCAGGCCACCTACCAGGTCAGGTCACCGACAGCCGCCCCCTCCAGAAACCGGCCACTCAGGGCGACGAACGCCCCGACGCCTCACCAGGCCCGGCCTCGGGGAACGTGCGCTCCTGAGCTGACGAGCCGCGCATCTGCGACGCACCTGCCCGCTCCCCGTACGGTCGCGCGATCCTCACCCTTCAGGCACTGCGGACTCGCCCCGGGGAGGCCGGACGCCGGGCGCCGCCTCTGCCGACGTACGCGGTGGTGAGCCGTAGGGCGATGGTGGCGGTCCCGGCGGCTGTTGCCGTGCAGAGGGCGATGAAGGCGTCGGGTGTCCAGGTCCACAGCGCTCTGGGCCCGATGAGGGCGAGGGCGGCCGCCATGACGATCCAGGGCAGGGCGCCGGCCAGACACCACAGGACGGTGGGGGCGAGGCGGCGGGGCACGGGCCGCCGGCGGAGCAGGCGGGCGGAGTGGAAGGTGCCCGCGAGGAGGGCGAGGGCCAGGGCGGTGAGGCCCCAGACGGCGGCGTGGTAGGTCGCGGCGGAGGGTGGGTCGGTGGGGGCGGTGCCTCCGGCGAGGATGCGTGCGGCGCCGAAGCCGACTTCCATGACGGCACCGTCGTGGAGGAGGCCGTGGAGGTTCTGTTGGAGGACGAGGGCGATGTTCTGCTCCGGCAGGAGGACAAGCATCGCGGAGTAGCCCGGGGTGGCGCCGGTGTGCCAGATCGCGCTGTCGAGGGGAGCCTCAAGGCCCCCGACGCGCCAGCCGAGTCCGTATCCGGTGTCGTCACCGGACGGGTGGAGTCGGCCGGATTGCCGCATCAGGCGGACGGACTCGGGCGTCAGGATCGTCGTGCCGTTGGCGGTCCTCCCCGACCGGAGCTGGAGGGAGGCGAACGCGGCGAGGTCGTTCAGGTCACCGCCCGTGTAGCCGTAGGCGGCGCCGTCGTCGTCCACGCCGTCGGCGATCGCGGACGGTATGCCCCACAGGAGCTGGTGCCCGGGCGGAAGGTTTCGCTCGCGTGCGGACGCCCGGTCGGCGATCGCCCCGTCCATGCCGGCCGGGCGCAGGACACTGTCCCGAAGGTGGTCGGCGAAGGGGCGACCGGTCACGGACTCGACGACAGCGGCCACCACGAGGTAGTTGGCGCTGCTGTACGCGTACGTGGTGCCGGGCGGCCCGAGCGGATGTACGTCGTCCAGCTCGGCGACGCGCTCCACCGCCCCCGGGCAGTCGGCGTCAACACAGTCGGTGACTTCGAAGGTGGCCGACTCGGGCAGGCCGGCGGTCTGCTGGAGCAGGTGGCGGACGGTGACGCGAGAAGCGTGACCGGAGCCGCCGAAACGGAAGTCGGGCACGTGGTCGACGACCGGGTCGTCGAGCCGGAGCCGCCCGTCCTGCACGAGGGTCATCACGGCACTCGCGGCGATCGGTTTGGCGACCGAGCCCCAAAGGAAGGGGGTTTCGATCGTGACCGGTTCGCCGTATCCGTCGGTTCCCCTGGCGCGTGCGTGGATCGGCCCGTCGGGTCCGACGACGGCGTAGGAGAGCCCGGGCGTACGGGTGGCCGCCATGCGGTCGTGCACGTAGGCGTCCAGGGCCGCCAAACGGTCCGCGGGGATGAGCGAGTCGGCCGCGGCCGGCGCATGACCTAAGGGAAGCAGACCGAGCAGGAGGGCTGTCGCCGCTGCGGCGGCGCGGCGGAGCGGGTTGGGCATGGGGCGTCGTCCTTCCGTGAGGCACGCCAAATAACCATATGGGGATACGGTTATAGCCGTACGCTGGTACGGTTATCAAGTGCCGCGAACCGCCGACCACGAAGAACGCCGCCGTCAGATCGCCGACGCCGTCAGCCGGTTGATCACCGCACACGGGCTCGACGCCGTCACCGTCGCCCGTACGGCCGCCACCGCGGGCATGTCCGTCGGGCTCGTCCAGCACTACTTCCGCACCAAGGACGAGATGCTGCTCCACGCCTTCAGCGAGGTCTCGGCCCACATCCGCGCGCGCGTCGATGAGCGGATCAGGGACGGGGTCGAGCACAAGCGGCCCATCGCACGGGTCATGGCGGAGGTGATGACCGAGTACATCCCCCTGGACGAGGCCCGCCGCGCCGAATACCGCGTCACCCGCGCGTTCGCCGGCCGAGCCCTCGACGCCCCCGCCCTCGCGGCCGTCGACACCGAGGCCGCCCGTAAGCTGCGCGAGGACATCGCCCGCGCCGTCCACAACGGCAAGGAGTGCGGCGAGGTCGACGAGGACGTGGATCCGTCGGCGGCGGCCGTCCGCCTCGCCGCCGTGATGGAGGGCCTCGCGCTCCAGGTCTACCGCGAGCCCGAGGGCGCCGCCGAAGCGGCCGTGGTCCCGTTCGTGGCGCCCCTGCTCGAGACCGAACTCGCCGCAGTCTTCACCGGCGAGTGCCGCCAGTACGCGAGAGAGCCAGCCGATCCGCCGAGGGCGCCGCGGGCACCCGGTGCCCCGACAGACTCCTCGCCGGGGAACGCCTGCTGACGCCGGTGGCGATGCATCGGCAACGGTTCGACCACAGAAGGCGGCCGGGGCGCGGGAGACGATCTTCTCCCAGCCGCCTCCCCAGACCGACGCGGCCCCACGCATACCCGGTCGCTGACCTGCGCTGTTGCCAAGGTGGCCAGGCCGCGAGCCCTGCCGGACCTTGTTCGGGACGAAGAGGTCGCGGGTTCACAGCAGCACCAGGCGAAGACGGGGCGGCGAGGGCGCCGGGCTGGACGCCGGGGGCACAGGGGCGGCGCTACGCAGCGTAGCCGCAGGCTCCGGGCGAGCAGGGGTCAGGGGGTGGGGAAACCTGTGGCAATCTACGCAGTGATTCGGGGGCGCTGGCGGGCAGAGCTTCCCCACGCTTCGCGGGCACGCAAGGAGTGCGGGACGCAGAGGGAGCGGTGCGGCGAACGCCTAACGGTCCCCGTCAGAGCCGGATCGAGGGAGACGCAGCCGGATGGAATCGGATGGATATGTCCGACCCTTCGGCATCGTCGCAGGTGAGACGCGTCACCGGAATGGGTTCGAGTCCCACCCGCCCCACCAAAGAAAAACGTTCTGACCTGCGAGAACACCCCTGGAGGGGGTGTTTTCGCGTGTGTCCCTCGCCTTCCACCGGTGAGGCGAGACGTGCGGCCCTCACCCGGATGCCGCACCACCGGCGTGGAACGGGCTCCGGGCTTCGGGGAGGCGCGGGGGTGCCCCCGCGCCTCGCCGGGCCGGCTGGTCGGGGCGGGTCAGGTGGTGTACTCGGAGTTGAGGCGTACGTAGCCCTCGGTGAGGTCGCAGCCGTAGACGGTGAAGGCGCCGTCGGCGATGCCGAGGTCGACGCCGATGACGACCTCGTCGCCGCGGAGGTGGTCGGCGACGGCGTCGCGGAGGGCGTCCTCGCCGTCGGCGCCGCCGGCGCGCGGGGGGTAGACCTCGACGTCGCCGAACCGGACCCTGACGCGGTCCTGGTCGATGTCGGTGTCCTCGGAGCACTTGCCGACGGCCATGGTGACGCGGCCCCAGTTGGGGTCGCAGCCGTGGACCGCGGTCTTCACCAGCGGGGAGTTGACCACGGCCTTGCCCACGCGCTTGGCCTGGGCGGTGTCGCGGGCGCCGGTGACCTGGACCTCGATGAGCTTGCTCGCGCCCTCGCCGTCGCTGGCGATGTCCTTCACCAGGGCCAGCGCGACCGTGTGGAGCGCTTCCTCGAACTCGGCAGGGTCCACGTCGCCGGCCAGTCCGTTGGCGAAGAGGGCCGCCGTGTCGCTGGTGGAGGTGTCGGTGTCGATGCTGACCGCGTTGAAGGTGCGGTCCATCACCCGCCGGAAGATCCGGTCCTGCTCCTCGGGGTCGAGCCGGGCGTCCGTGGCGAAGAAGGTCAGGAGCGTCGCCATGTCGGGCTCCATCATTCCGACGCCCTTGGCGATGCCCACGAGAGTGGCCCCGCCGACCCGTACGCCCACCTGCTTGGGCCGGGTGTCGGTCGTCATGATCGCGCGGGACGCCCGGTCGAAACCGCCCTCCGGGAACGGCAGGGCCAGCCCCTTGAGGTGCTGCCTGATCTTCTCCATCGGGTACTGGCGGCCGATCACCCCGGTGGAGGCGATGAGGAGTTCGGCCTCCGGTACGCCCAGGGTGCGCGCGACGGACTCGCGGACCTCCCGCGCGTTGGCCTCGCCCTCGCGCCCCGTGGCGACGTTGGCGTTGCGTGCGAGCACCACGACGCCCTGGGCCCGGCCGTCGGCTGCGGCCTCGCGGCTCAGGAGGACGCTCGGTCCGGCGAACCGGGACCGGGTGAAGACCGCGCTCACCGTGGCCGGAACGGTGGAGGCGAGCACGGTGAAGTCGTCGCGGCCGTCGTCGGCCAGTCCCACCGGTGCCGTGTGGATGGCGAATCCCCGCGGTGCGTGCGGTGTGGGCTCGGACATGAATGCGTCTCCTGTCACGCGGATGGCGGGGCGGCGGCGGTGTCCGTCACCCCATCGCATTATTTCCAGGAATGCAGCATATCTATGCATGAGATCGCGCCATGCCCGGAAGGGGCGGCGGGAGTGTCGGCGGGACCGTTCGGAGAGCCGCCGGAGAGCGTTCGGAGAGAAGGCGGAGAGCTGGTGGGGAGGGGGTGGGCGGGGCACCGGATGCGATCCGGACAGTTACGGTTCGCGGCGGCCGGGGGCGGGAGGGGTTGCTTCAGTGGACTGGACCACTCGGGGATCTTCGGGGCCTCCTCCGGCCTCTTCGCTTTGTTCCGTATTGCGGGAGGCCGTGGCGGGGTTTCCGTGCCGCGCCACGGGGGTGACGCCCCGTCCGCGGCGCGGGTGGTTCCCTATTCTTGCGCCTTTCACGATTTCTTCACGTGGGCGGCTGTCCTGAAATGCCTGTGGGGGGAGTGGTGTAAAAGGCGGGCCCGCATAATCTCGGCTCCATGGCACGCTATCGAAATCAGGACGGCTTACCCCGATCGCGCCGAAGGCGCTCTCGCGGCTCTTCGGTGATCGCGACCTGTGTGGTGCTGGCGGCGGTCGCGGGAGCCGGATACTGGGGATATTCCGCGCTGATCAAGGACGACGGCGCGAGCGACCCGCGGGTCGTGGAGGCGACGAAGGCGCTCACGGCGTTCCTCGACGCCTGGGAGGCGGGCGACGCCCCGCGGGCCGCGCGGCTCACGGACACGCCGGACGGCGCGGAGTCGTTGATCAAGTCCGTCATGGGCAACCTGAAGCCCTCCAAGACGGAGATCGACGCGGGCGCGGGGGAGGTCAAGGAGAAGGCGAAAGTCCTCGTTCCGTTCACCGTGAAGATGGAGATCCCCGGGGCGGGCGCGTATTCCTGGCAGTCGAAGGCCGAGGTGGTCGAGACCGGCAAGGTGTGGAAGGTCGAATTCCGCACGGAGATGATCCACCCGCAGATGGTGCCCGGGCAGACCCTCGCCCTCGACGCGCACGACCGGGCCGCAGTCCTCGACGCCGACGGCCGCGAGCTGCGTGCCGCCTCGCTCGTCGGCGCCGTCGACCCGCAGACCGGCAAGGGCGTCTCCGGCCTCGAGGCCCGCTACGACAAGCAGCTCGCCGGCGGCTCGGGGCAGAGCAAGTCGGTCGTCGTCGTGGACCGCCAGTCCGGCGAGCCGGTCAAGACCCTCTCCGGTGGCGGGGCGAGCCAGGGCAAGCCGGTGCGCACGACCATCGACCCGAAGGTCCAGGAGGCCGCCGCCGACGCCCTCGACGGCGTCAAGAAGAACGCGGCCATCGTCGCGATCGACCCCACCAACGGCCACATCCTGGCCGCGGCGAACATGCCCTCCGGGATGAACCGCGCCTTGGAGGGCCGCTACCCGCCCGGCTCGACCTTCAAGGTGGTCACCGCGGCCGCCCTGCTCAAGGGCGGCATGAAGCCGTCGGACCGCGCCGACTGCCCCAAGTTCGCCAGCGTCAACGGCCAGCGCTTCGAGAACCAGGACCAGTTCACGCTGCCGTCCGGATCCACCTTCCGGGACAGCTTCGCCCACTCCTGCAACACCTTCTTCGTCGACTCCCGCGCCAAGCTGCCCGCGGCCGGCCTGCGCGACGCCGCCCAGGCCTTCGGTGTCGGCGGCTCCTGGGACGTGGGCACGATCACCTACGACGGCAGCGTCCCGGTCTCCAACAGCGACAACGACAAGGCCGCCTCCACCATCGGGCAGGCCCGGGTGCAGGCGTCCCCCCTCGTGATGGCATCGATCGCCGCGACCGTCAAGGAGGGCGTCTTCAAGCAGCCCGTCCTCGTGCCCGAGGCCGTGCGCCAGAAGTACGAGGCTCCCGCCCGCCTGGACGCCGACGTCGTCGACTCGCTGCGGAGCATGATGCGCGCGACCGTCACCATCGGCGCCGGCAAGGCCCTCAGAGGCATACCCGGAGAGCCGCACGCCAAGACGGGCACCGCCGAGTTCGGCACCGAGACCCCGCCGCGCACCCACGCGTGGATGATCGGCTACCAGCAGGACCGGAACCTCGCCTGGGCGGTGCTGCTCGAGGACGGCGGATCGGGCGGCCGCGACGCGGGCCCCATCGCCGCCAAGTTCCTCAAGAACCTGGTCGGGTGACGACAAACCTTCCGTGAACGGTGAGGTTCCGGTCGAGACCGATTCCGTACCCTCGCCGTTTATCTCCCGCCCCCCGAGGATCAGCGCCCGCGCAAAAGGAATGGAAAGTACTGGCCACACGAAAACGCATCCAGCCATGCCCGCCCCATTTCCGGCCGGGCACGGCTCGTCTTCGACGGGGGAAGTCAAGCCATGAGTACGTGTGATGAGGCGACGATCCGGCTTCTCGGTCCGGTGGCCCTCGTGCAGGAGGGCGAGCCGATTCCCATCCAGGGGCAGCGGCAGCGACGTTTCCTCGCCTCGCTCGCCCTGCGAGCCGGGCAGGTCGTCTCCAAGGAGGCGATCATCGAGGACTCCTGGGACGGTGAGCCGCCGCTCACCGTCACGGGCCAGTTGCAGACCTCGGCATGGATGGTCCGCAAGGTCCTGACGCAGGCGGGGCTGGCCCGGGACGTGCTCCGTTCGCACGACCGTGGTTACGAGCTGCGGGCGCCCGAGGTCTCCGTCGACCTGTTCGTGTTCCGGGACGCGGTCCGCGCGGCGCGGGAGCTGTACCAGCGCGGCAGGCACCGGGACGCGGCCGAACGGCTCGACGCGGTGCTCGCCCTCTGGCGCGGGCCGGCCCTCGCCGACGTCACCTCCAGCCGGCTCCGCCTCAAGGCCGAGTCGCTGGAGGAGGAGCGCACCGGGGCGGTCGAACTCCGCGCCCGGGCGGACCTCGGCCTCGGCCGCTACACCGAGGCGATCAACCGTCTGTCCGGACTGGTCGACCACGACCCGTTCCGGGAGGACCTGTACGTGAAGCTCATGATGGCCTACTACGCGGAGGGCCGTCAGGCGGACGCCATCCAGGTGTTCCACCAGGCGAAGAAGATCCTCCGCGAGCAGATCGGGATCAACCCGGGCGTCCCGCTGACGAAGGCGATGCAGGCGGTCCTCCGCCAGGACGAGCACTACCTGAGGGTCGGCTGCGGCAAGGCCTGACGGCCGCCGCTCCCGGCCCCGCGGGCCCCCTTCCCCGACGACGTCGCGGGAAGGGGGCCCGCACGCGTGTTCCGGCACGCCCCACCGGGTCCCTCGTTCGAAGGGCGGGTGACTGAAAGGCACCGTACGTACCGAGACCTCCCGTATGGTCGCCCCATTCCAAGGGATCACGCACGGCAGGGGCGGCAACGTTGGCTGAACGACGGTCGGTACTCAAGGGAGTCCTCGCGGCATCGGGCGTCGCGCTCGCGGGGGTGGGAACGTCCGCCGCCGCGCCGCTTCCCGGGCGCCGCGGCCCGTACTCCACCCCCGTCGAGCTGCGCTGGCTGGGCGTCTCCGGCTGGGAGATCGTCATCGACGGCGACCGCAGCATCGTCTTCGACCCGTATCTGAGCCGCATGCCCTGTCTCGGGCCCACCGGCGCGCTCGACCCCGGGCTGCCGCTGCGGACCGACCGGGCCGCGGTGGAGCGGGTGGCCGAGCGGCACCTGGCCGGCGCGCCCGAACTGATCCTGGTCAGCCACGGCCACTTCGACCACGTCGCGGACGTCCCTCAGCTCCTCGGTCGTCCGGAGTGGCGGCGGAACCGGATCCGGACGGTCTGCGACGAGACCGTCCGCCACCTGCTCACCGCCATGGGTACGCCGTCGGAGCGCGTCGCCGACGTGATCCAGGTCAGGGGCGGCGAGTACCTGCAGTTCGACGGGTACACCGTGGAGGTCTTCCGCAGCCTGCACAGCCAACTCGCCGACCACGGCTCCTTCGCACCCGGCCGCAGGGCCGCCCCGCCCCGCCGGCCGGTCACCCTCGGCGACCTCGTCGAGGGCGAGACGCTCGCCTTTCAGGTGTCCGTCGACTCGGGCCCGAGGATCCTGCTCATGGGCGCCAGCAACTTCGTCGAGCGAGAACTGGCCGGCATCCGGCCGGACGTCGCCCTGGTGCCGATGACCTCGCACGGGGCCGTGCACCGTTACGTGGAGCGGCTGTTGAGCGCGACCGGGAACCCGCCGCTGCTGATCCCGACCCACCACGACGACCTGACCGCACCGCTCGGCGCCGGCCTCGCCGCCGGGGACACGGGCCCTTCCGCCGCCGAGCGGCTGTCCCGGCTGGCCCCGGGCGACTGCCGCGTCCTGGACCCGGGACCGCTGCGGCCCGTGGACCTGCGCACCGCGTTCGCCTGACCAGGCCGCCCGGAGCCGCAAGAGATCGTCCGGAGAGAGCCGTCGGAAAGGATGAACGCGCATCCGGACGTATCAGACAGGAAGGCGGAAGGGCATGAGTAAGGCATGGCGCGCGGCGGTCACGTGGGTCGCGGCGGCTGCGGCGGTGGCGGCCGGCGCGGGCGCGGCGCACGGCGCGCAGACGGGGGCGGACGCGGGCTTCAGCTTCACGGCCGAGGAGTACGCGGCGGTGCCGTTCGGCACGGACCGGGCCACCGTCTGGCAGACGGTCGTCGGTGCGGCGCAGTCGCCCCCGCCCGGTTCGGCGAGCGGCTGGTGCCAGAACTACACCTCGACGATCCAGTGTTCCACCGCGAGCGGTGACTACGTGCCGTACGGGAACTTCAACTTCAATTCGGCCGGGATCCTGGTGTCGAAGCAGAACGAGTTCCTGTACAAGCCGGCGGCGCCGTCGATGACGCTGGCCCGGTACAACCAGGTCCAGCTGGGCATGTCCGAGGCGCAGTTCTGGTCGATCGTGCCCAAGGCCTCCTGCGTGGTCCGGGAGGAGGCGTACCCCAACTGGCCGGCCACCACCGGCCACAAGCTCGCCTACAAGTGCGACGCCTCGACGGGCCTGTTCCCGCCGGTGGCGTACTTCGACCTGACCGACGGGAAGGTCACGTACAAGTACCAGCGCGCGCTCACCTGACCGGAGCGCCGGGGCAGTACCGGGGCGGACGAGTGCGCGCACTCGTCCGCCCCGGCGGCGTTCCCGGGAGGTCCGTCAGTACGTGAGGATGGCCGGGTCCGAGACGCCCGCCGCGCCCGTCTCCACGTGGCCCGCGAGGCGGCGGAGGTAGTCCGCCGACGCCGGGGACGTGACGGTGACGTCGTACCAGTGGCCGGACGGGGCGAGGTTCACCGTATGGGCGACCGTGGCGCCCTGGGCGACGGAGAGCGTGACGGGGGTGGCGCCGTACGCGTCGGTGACCGTCACCTGGGTCGCGGCGCCCGGGTTGGTGAAGGTCAGGGTGAGGTTGCCGGTGGCGCCGTCGTGGCGGGCGGTGACCTCGGGGACGGCGGTCTTGCCGGGGGAGCGGAAGCGGCGGAGGAAGCCGTTGGGGCCGTGGACGCTGAGGTCCGTGACGCCCTTGGAGTACTTGGTGTTCCAGGTGTCGGCGATCGACTTGCCGGCCTCCGTCGTGTACGTCCAGGGGACGTCCGTGCGGTTCGCCGAGGTCACGTAGAACTGGGCGCCGGCCGACGGGCCGCCGGCGAAGGTGAGGCGGAAGGTGCCCGCGGTGGTGTCGGCGGCGCCGTCCACGTACGGGGCGTACTTCAGCGGGCGGGTGGGCTTGCCGCCCGGCTCCTGGCGGGGCATCGTGCCGACGGCCGGGGCGGTGGCCAGGAAGTCGGGGTGGCGGTTCTTGTCCGGCGGGTAGTAGCCGGCCGTCGGCGGGAGCGGGGCGGGCTGGGTGTTCGTGTGCGTGAAGTCGAACGCCGAGGTGAGGTCACCGCAGACGGTACGGCGCCAGGGCGAGATGTTGGGTTCGCGCACCCCGAAGCGGGACTCCATGAAGCGGATGACCGAGGTGTGGTCGAAGGTCTCGGAGCAGGTGTAGCCGCCGGTCGACCAGGGCGAGACGACGATCATCGGGACGCGGGGGCCGAGACCGTACGGGCCGGCCGGGTAGCCGACCTTGCCGGGGAACCAGTCCGTGGTGGTGGCCACGGTGGACTTGCCCCAGGAGGCGTCGGCGCCGACGAACGGCGGGACCACGTGGTCGAAGAAGCCGTCGTTCTCGTCGTAGGTGATGAACAGGGCCGTACGGGCCCACACGTCCGGGTTCGAGGTCAGCGCGTCCAGGACCTGCGCGATGTACCAGGCGCCGTAGTTGGAGGGCCAGTTGGAGTGTTCCGAGAAGGCCTCGGGCGCGGCGATCCAGGAGACCTGGGGCAGCCGGCCGGCCTGCACGTCGGCGCGCAGGATGTCGAAGAAGCCCTCGCCCGCCTTGGCGTTCGTGCCCGTGCGGGCCTTGTCGTAGAGCGGGTTGCCGGGCTGGGCGTTGCGGTAGTTGTTGAAGTAGAGCAGGGAGTTGTCGCCGTAGTTGCCGCGGAAGGCGTCGTTGATCCAGCCCCAGGAGCCGGCGGCGTTCAGGCCGTCGCCGATGTCCTGGTAGATCTTCCAGGAGACGCCGGCCGCCTCCAGGCGCTCGGGGTAGGTGGTCCAGCCGTATCCCGCCTCGGCGTTGTTGAGGACGGGGCCGCCGCCGGTGCCGTCGTTGCCGGTGTGACCGCTCCACAGGTAGTAGCGGTTGGGGTCGGTCGCGCCGATGAAGGAGCAGTGGTAGGCGTCGCAGATGGTGAAGGCGTCGGCGAGCGCGTAGTGGAAGGGGATGTCCTCGCGGGTGAGGTGGGCCATCGTGGCCTTGGTCTTGGCCGGCACCCAGTTGTCGTACTTGCCCTTGTTGAAGGCGCTCTGGCCGCCCTGCCAGTCGTGGTTGAGGCCCTGGAGGTACTCCATGCCCAGCTTGGCGCTGGTCGGGCGGAACGGCAGGGTCACCTTGGAGCCGTCGGACTGGTGGAAGACGGACTTGCCGCTGGGCAGTGTGACCGGTCGCGGGTCGCCGAAGCCGCGTACGCCCTTCATCGCGCCGAAATAGTGGTCGAAGGAACGATTCTCCTGCATCAGGACGACGATGTGCTCGATGTCCTGGATCGTGCCCGTGGAACCCTGCGCCGGTATGGACGCGGCGCGCGCGATGCTCTCCGAGAGCAGCGTGAACGCGGCGGCCCCGCCGGTCAGCTGCAGGAACCGGCGGCGATTGAGGTCGGCCATGGGGGGATTTTCCTCCGGGGTGAGTACGGACGATGGGGTGCGGGTGCGGCGGCCGGGCGGGCCGGCCGACGAGCGCCCCAAGGAGAGCGCCCGCGAACCACCGCCCGGCGGCCGTCCCATGACTGCCCGTCGTACGGCGGGCGAACCCCTCGTGCTCGAACGTGAAAACTCACAACCGAACGCCTCTGGCGTCCCGTCGGCGCACGTGATCGGCCGCGAACCAACAGAAACCGGCACCGGTGCGGCGGCGCTCACCCCAGCGGACCGGTGGACCTCCCGGCGGCGAGCCAGTGGGCGACCCGCAGGGGATCGGCCGGCGTGCCGATGGCCCGGAGCTCGCGGTGGACCGCCCGCAGCAGCTCCGGCCGCCGCAGCAGCGGCCGGGCGGCGGGGTCGCCGGAGGCGAGGGCCAGGACGAGACCCGTCCACGCCTCGGCGGACTCGGGATCGTCGGCGAGCAGCCGCGCGTAGGCCCCCGGCGCCGCGGGGTCCCCGGTGACCAGCGCACGGTCGGCGGGCGACGGCGCGAGCGGCCGCTCCCCGTCGGGCGACGGGGCGAGGACCTGCCGGATCAGCCGCGTACGGGCATGGGGCCAGCGGTCGGCGAGATCCGGGACGACGGCGGAATCGGCGACCGGGCAGTCCGCCCCGGCCCCGGTGACGAAGGCCCTGGCCAGCGCCCGCACATCGTCCGGGGCGGGGACCAGGTGCCGGATCCGCCAGCCGGTGCGGTGGTCCGTGGCGGCGAACGCGGCCATCGCGTCGACACCCGGCCGGACCCTGCCGTCGGCCGCCCAGGCGGGCAGCCGCGCGGCCATGCCCGCCAGGAAACGACGCCCGTGCGCCGTCAACGCGGGGTCGGCGCCGAGCGTGTCGACGGCCTCCAGCGTCTGTCGGCGGCTGAGGGCGAACTCGAACTCGGCCGTCGCCCGCCCGGCACGGGAAGCCCGGTCCAGGTGCCGGCTCCAGAAGTCGGTGATCCCGAGGAAGGCGTACGCGCCCTGGAGCAGACCGCTCAGGGGACGGGGGTCGTCCCGCCAGGGCGCGTGGTGCCGCTCGGCCCCGCCGTCCCGCTCCAGCGTCAGCAGGTGGAGCAGCGCGCCCAGTTTGGTGTGCTGGAACTCGTGGACCAGGGTGACCGCGAACGTCACCGGATCCGGCGGCAGCGAGGTCAGCAGACCGCCGAACGCATCGCCGGAGGAGGCGCTGAGCACCACCCCGCTCGTCGACGGCGCGACGGCCGTCAAGCTCCGTAACCCCTCCGCGAGCGCCGCCGCCGACTCCGGGTCGCTGTCCTCCAGGACCTCCAGCGCCAGGGCGAACCGCTCCTGCCAGCGGGCGGTCTCGGCCGCGTCGAGGCGCTGCGGGGCCAGCGGCTCGCTCAGGTCCCGATAGGGGTCGATGTCGTCCAGCCACACCTCCCTCGGCCGTCCCGCCGCGTGCGCGCGCAGGCGGCGCAGCCCCTGCCATCCCGGGGCGTCGCCGTCGACGGGCGTGGGCGGTTCCGGCGGCCCCGCGCACGCGCCGTGCGGATCGACCCGCAGCCGCCCCGCCTCCACGACGACCTCCGCCGTCGCCCAGCGCGGATGCCCCGGCAGCCGGGCGAGGCCGAGGGTCGGGAACATCGCGGTGCCGTCCCGCAGCGGCACGGTCGTGCGCAGCGGCAGGCCGGCGCGCAGCGCGGCGACGGCGCACACCGCGTGCACATGGCCCAGGTCGGTCCAGAGCGGCCCCTCGCCCCAGGCCGTGTGCCTCAGCCGCCGCAGACCGTGCCCCAGCCAGACGCCGACCTGCGGATGCAGCAGCAGCTCGCGGAAGTCCTCGGGAGCGCGCTCCTGGGCGGCCGTCAGGACCTCCCACGCGCTGTCCACGGCCGGCAGCGGGCCGAGCGCGCCCGGCGTCGCCGCGACGGCGTCGAGCAGGGCGCGCAGCAGCAACAGCCGTCTGCTGTACTCGCCGGTCCGCAGGAAGCCGATCGTGTCCGCGCCGCCCCGCCCCGCGGCCAGGGCGTCGAAATGCGCCGAGGGAATGAGATGGTGCACGGTACGGGCGGGTTCGTGACGTCCGTCGGTCTGCACGGATCTCCTCCCCGGGAATCCGTCAGTCGGCCCGCCCGGGCGGGCCGTCGCCGCTGCCGGTGGAGAAGTTCAGCCGGGGGCGCTCGACCTGGCGCAGCAGCCGCTCCAGCGAGCGGGCGTGCAGGCCTGGATCCTGTTCTCGGACGACCGTCAGGGGGACGTCGCTGAGATCGACCAGCTCGGATCCCATGTGCTCGTCGGACGTGTGCATCTCGACATCCCCCCTGCCATGCCGTGAACCCCGTTGGTTCTCATGATGGCGCAGGCCGGAGGGTTCGGGAAGGGCGTGATCAGGCGCTCAGCCTCCGGTTTCCGGCGTCAGCCAGCGATCGGCCCAGTTCTTCAGCTCGCGTTGTTCCAGTGAGCCCGGTTCGAGCAGGGCGATCGCCTCGACGAGGGCGGCGAGACCGCCGGGATGGCGACGGCAGGTGCGCACGATGCTGATGATGTCGGGGCGAGGCGCGCCCATCCGGGGGATCGAGCCCGCCAGGTCGGCGGGCAGCATGCCCAGCACGAGCTGCCGCTGGTCCCGGTCCGCCATGCTGGGCCAGCCGGCCAGCAGCCCGATGAGCGCGTTGAGCCCCGCGTCGGGCACGGGCTCCTCCAGACGACGGGTGGAGGGGAACTCGATCCTGCGCTCGTCGCCCGCCCAGGACCGGTACCAGAGCGAGGTGGGCCGCTGCTCCCCCTCCGTGAACCCGCCGACCACGGTGTCCGCGATCCCGCTCATGTCGGGCGGCCATGCCGAGACGTCCGAGGCGTCCAGCGCGGCGAGCACCGCCCGCGAGAACGCCCCGGTCTGCGCCACGGGGTCGTTGGCCGCCCGCTGCCCCGGCCCGGAGGCCAGCAGGACGAACTGCTCCCGACCCGGCAACCGGTCCCCGCCCGAGGGGAGTTCGACGGGCAGGGTGCGGGCGAAGCCGAGGTCCTCGACGAAGGTCTGGCAGGAGTCCACCAACCAGATCTGACGCCGGAAGCCGGGGAACAGATCGGTGGTGAAGGCGGTCAGCCAGGCGTCCAGGTCCAGGTTCCGCCGCTCGTCCGCCGAGGCGTCGGCGTAGAAGAGCCGGCGGTGCCCCTGCGGGTCGGTGACCCCGTGGCCGCCCCAGAACACCCACAGGAGATCGCCCTCCAGGCGCGGCAGCCGGCGCGTCAGCACCTCCTGCACGGCCTCCCGCCCGGCGGGCCCGGCCGCCACGTCGACCGTCGGGCCGCCCGCGCCGGGCAGCGCGTCGAGCAGCAGGAACACCTGGGACGCGGGCACCCCGCGCCCACGCAGCCAGGCGGTGAAACGGTGGGCGTCGGCGGCGGGTCCCGGCAGGTCCCAGGACGGCCCGGCGGCGTAGCGCTCGGCACCGACGACGACCGCGTACGTACGGTCGGGGCGTGCGGGGCTCACGGCAGCTCCCCCGCGAGCAGGCGGTACAGCTCCGGATTGCTCCAGTAGGCGCTGTGGGACAGCGGGAAGGGCTGCCGGCTGTCCACGGCGACGTCCTCGACCCGGCCCGGGAAGACGCCCGCCCCTACATAGCCGAGCAGGTCCCGCCGGTCGTACACGTTCAGCCAGCGCGGCACGTGCGCCGGCAGCGGGGTGCCGTGCTCCAGGCTCGGCAGCGCCCCCAGCTCGTACAGGAACGGCGCCTGCGAGCCGACGGTGACGAGCAGTTCCACCTCCGGCAGCTCCCGAAGCACCAGCAGGTCGAGCGCCGCGATCCCGCCGAGGCTGTGCGCCAGCAGGACGACCGGCGGCTCCGCGGCCCGCACCGCCTCCAGGACGACCTCGCGGATCGCGGCGCCCCGGGCCAGGTACAGGAGCACGTCCCCGGCCGCCGGGTGGGCCGCGTCGGTGAGCGCCGAACGCCGCTTCACCACCTGGGCCGAGGCCAGGCCGAGCGCCAGCCGCCCGGCCAGCCGCTTCACCCTCCGCGTCACCGGCCCGCGGTGCGTACCGGACCCGTCCGCGCCGGACGGATCCCCGGGGAGCAGCGCCGCGATCCGGGCGACCGCCTCGTCACGGGCCGTGCCGTCGAAGGCCGGCGCCGAACCGTTCCGGTCGACCCGGCGCCGTACCGCGTCGGCGACGAACGCCCGTGCCAGCTCGGTCGTCCCGGCGGCGGCGTCGGGAGTCCGCAGGAACCGTCGGCCGTCCGGCGAGGTGAGCACGGCGGCCACCGCCGCGGCGAACTCCTCCGCGATCCCCGCCGCGTCGAGGAGCTCCCGCAGCTCGTCGTCCCCGGTGAGGGACAGGGCGGCCGACGAGAGCGCCTCGCCCGGCGGCCGCGCACCCGGCGCCAGCTCCGCGCGCCCGGTGGACTCCGAGGCCGTCAGCCGCAGTTCGAGGAGGGGGTCGAGATAGAGGAGCCCCCAGAACTCGACGTCCTCGTCCGCCTCCCCGGCCTCCCCGGCCTCCCCGGCCTCCGCGCCCGGAGCGCCCGCCTCCGCCGCGCCGCGCCCCGTCCCGTACCCCGGCACGGAGACGCCGTTCGAACGCAGCGCCGAGCCGGCGCTCCCGCCCCAGTAGCAGGGCACCACGGCGACGTCGGGGCGCGACGGCCGCAAGCCCTCCCGCACGCGCTCCACGGATTCGGTGAACCCCGGTTCTCGCACTCCCGTGCCATGGACGAACAACACCGTCGTCACCACTGACCCCCGTCCGGGACGGCTAGACCAAATGGCTTTCACGATAGGGCACTTGCGGCCACGGCGGATATAATCCACAGGGGCTGTGCCTCACTGTGCGGCACCGGCCGGAAGGGGAGTGCCGGTGAGCTCGGAGTCCGTCGTCACCCATGTCGTCGCGGCCCTGGCCGTGGTGATCGCAGCCTCGTACGCCCTGGGCGCGCTGGCCCGGAAACTCGGCCAACCCCCGGTCGTCGGCCAGCTCTTCGCGGGCATCGCGCTCGGGCCGAGCCTCCTCGGCCTGGTGCCGGGGCAGGCGTACGAGACGCTCTTCCCGGCGCAGATCCAGCCCATCCTGACCTCGCTGGCCCAAGTGGCCCTGGTTCTCTTCCTCTTCGTCGTCGGCTACGAACTGGACCTGGGGCTGCTGCGTGGCCGGCGGGCCGTGACCGCCGTCTCCCTGAGCGGCTTCGCCCTCCCCATGCTGATGGGCGCCGGCATCGTCCTGCTCCTCCCCGGCACCTTCGCCTCGGCCAACGGCGACCGCCCGATCGACGCCACCTTCGTCCTCTACATGGCGATCGCCCTGTCCATCACGGCGGTGCCCGTACTGGCCAGCATCATCAGGGACCAAGGACTCGGCGGAAGCGGGCCGGCCACGATCGCGATGGCCTCCGCGGGCGTCATCGACGCGCTCAGCTGGCCCGTCCTCGCCGTGGTCCTCGTCGGCGGCGAGCACGGCTCGGTGCGCGACTGGGTCGTCAAGGCCGCCCTGCTCGTCCTCTACGTCCTGGTGATGCTGTTCGGCGTACGGCCCGCGCTGGAGCGCTGGATGCGCCGGCCGGACACGCCGGTGTCCGCCCACCTCCCCGTCGCCGTCACCCTGGCCCTGGCGTCGGCCTGGGCCACCAACGCGCTGGGGCTGCACGTGATCTTCGGCGCGCTGCTCGCCGGGGCCATCATGCCCCGCCGCCCGGACGGCGCCCCGGACGGCCGGCTGCTGCGCCCGCTCCAGGACATCGGGGGCCTGCTGCTCCCGGTGTTCTTCGCGGTCTCCGGGATGGCGGTCAAGCTCGGCGGGCTGCACTCGTCGGACCTGCTGCTCCTCGTGGTGATATGCGCCGCGGCGGTGGTGAGCAAGGTCGGCGCCGGCACGCTCTCGGCCCGCGGCGCACGGTTGCCGTGGCGCGACTCCCTGCTGATCGGCGTCCTGCTCAACACCCGCGGTCTCACCGAACTCATCGTGCTCAACGTCGGCCTGCAGGCCGGTGTGATCGGCCCCCGGCTCTACGCGCTCCTCGTCGTCATGGCGCTCCTGACCACGGCCGCCACGGGACCGCTGATCAAGCCGCTGCGACGCGCCGACGGCCCGCCGGCCGTACCCGTCGACCTCGTCATCGACACCGGCAAGCCACCCGGGGCCCGGCCCGAGCGCACGGCCGAAACGCCCCAGTAGCTCCGCTACGAGGGCGCCCCGGCCGCACGCCGATCGCACGCACCGAACGACCCGGCCTGATCCGACGCGAATTGTTCAGACAGGCCCTAGAAGGGCACCGGGGCGATGTCGACGTCCGCCCGGCGGCCGCTGGCGGAGGCCACGGCGGCCGGGTGGCCCTCGCCGAGCCTGGCCCGGAAGCGCGCCAGGGTCTCGGTGTGCAGGGCCGTGGCCTCGGTGTCCCGGTCGAGCGCGCGCAGGTCGAGCACGACGTTGGTGGCGCAGGCCAGCGTGGTCGGGTGCGTCTCGCCGACGACCCGGGTCAGGATCTCCAGCGTCCGCCGGCCCATCTCCAGCGCCTCCGCGTGACGCCCCTCGTCGGCATGGTGGCTGGCCGTGCCGATCGCCGCGGTCAGGGTGAGGATGTGCTCGTCGCCCAGCGCCTCGCGCAGCCCCGGCAGCGCCGCCGCCAGGTGCTCCCCGGCGGCCTCCAGGTCTCCCAGGTGGCGCAGGGTGATCGCCAGGTTGGTGCGCGCCGACAGGGTGTACGGATGCGAGGCGCCGAGCTTCGCCGTGTAGCGCTCGATCGTCGCCTCGCCGAGCTCCCTCGACCGCCGCAGCTGCCCGTCCTGCCGGAACTCGACGACCAGGTTGGCGGCGCAGGCGACGGCGTCCGGGTGATCGGGGCCGTAGCGGTTCACGAACTTCGTCCACACCGTCTCGCCGAGCTCCAGCGCCCCGTCGTGGTTGCCCGCGCGGCGGCGGCACACCGCGAGGACGCGGGCGCAGCCGAGGCTGACGGGGGTGTCCTCCCCGAACACGGCGACGTAGGTCGCGTAGACGCCCTCCAGGTGGGCGGCGGCCTCCAGGTAGTCGCCGTCCTCCCGGATGTCGATGGCCAGGCCGGTACGGGTGTTCAGGGTGTCGAGGTGGTTCTCGCCCAGGTTGAGGGCGCGGAGCCGGGCCGTCTCCGTGTCGAGCGCGCGCGCCTCCCGGTACAGGCCCATCAGGCGCAGGCCGACGCCCAGGCTGTGGGCCGCGCGGAGGGTCGCCGGGTCGTCCTCGCCGAAGGTCCGCAGCGAGCGCTCGTACACCGACCGGTTGATCTCCAGGCCCCGGGCCATCTCGGCCCTCAGCCGCAGACCGCTGCACAGCTGGATGAGGGCGTCCAGGGTGCCCTCGTCCTCCTCGCCGGCGGTCCGCAGGTAGGTGTCCGCGGTGCGCTGCATCATCGCGGCGGCCTCCTGGTACTCGCCGAGCACGCGCAGGAGGAAGGCCAGCCACTTCGCCATCTCCAGCGTCTGCTGGTCCTCGGCGCCGAACTTCTCGGTCCAGATCTCCAGCGCCTCCCTGGCCATCGCCGCCGAGCTCTTGTGGTCGCCCCAGACGTAGAGGAACTCGACCATGCCCCGGACCAGGCCGCGCACCCACGGGGACTCGCATTCCACGGCCCGCGACACCACCACGTGCGGCAGCAGCGCCTGGTAGCGGGGCCAGAGCTCGCGCGAGCCGGGACTGTTGGGGTTGGCGTCGGCGAGGAGCAGGTGCGCGCCGTGCCGCATGTCCGCCTGCTGCTGCGGGGACATGCGGTTCACCAGCACGGCCTGGACCAGACGGTGCAGCTGGATGGTGTCGTGCCGGTGCTCGATGCGCGCCAGGGCGTAGACGTTGATCTCGCGGATCGCCCGGCCGAGCTTGATCGGGTGCCGCAGCGCCTCGTCGAGCTCGGGGGCGATGGTGGTGCTCCGCGAGTTGTTGAACAGGGAGCGGGAGATCGGCTCGGGAGCGAAGAAGGAGCAGACCTGGAGGAGTTGGAGTGCCGCGGGATTGCGCTGCTCCAGCTGGCGCAGCGAGACGTCCCAGGCGGCGGCCACCGACATCGGGTAGTCGGGCGACGGGACGAGTTCGAGCATCAGCTCGGCGATCTTCTCGTTGATCAGGCGCAGGTATTCCGGAACGGCCATTCCGGTGACGGCCTGCCAGGCGGCCGCCTGCTCGATGGCGAGCGGCAGGTCGCCCAGTGCCTCGGCGAGCTTGTCGGCGTCCGTGTCGCTCAGGTCGCGGGCGCGCCGCCGCAGCAGGGCCTTGCTCTCCTCGCGGGTGAAGACGTCGACGGACAGCGTCCTGGCCACCCGGTCCCACTCCTGGTTCCGTGAGGTGATGAGGATCTTGCCGGTGCCGCCGGTCGGGAAGTAGGGCCGTACGGCCTCCACGTTCTCGGCGTTGTCGAAGACGAGGAGCCACCGGCTGTACGGGTCGCCCCTCCGCAGCGCCTCGCGGACCGCGGGGACGGCCCGGTTGGCCTCGTTGCTCACGTTCAGGCCCATCCGCTGGGCGAGTTCGGTGAGCGCGGTGAGGATCATCGTGGGCTGCTCGGAGGGGATCCACCAGACGACGTCGTAGTCGGCGGCGTACCGGTAGACGTACTCGATGGCGATCTGGGACTTCCCGACGCCGCCCATGCCGTGCAGCGTGTGCGGCAGCACCGCCGAGGTGTCGCCGGTCAGCAACTGCTCGCGCACCTGCGCGAGGACGTCCTCGCGGCCGACGAAGTTCGGGTTGTTCGGAGGGATGTTGCCCCAGATGGCGGGCACGGCGGAGCGGGACTCGGAGGGCCGCGACCCGGTCGGCCCGGGGATCGGCGTGCCGGCCGGCGGGGTCTCCTGGGCCTCCCGGCGTCCGTCGGGAGCCGGAGACGGAATCGACTGGACCGGGGTCCCGTTCAAGGCCCCTCCGTCCTGGCGCTGGTGCTGGCTGGCAGTGGTCTCGCTCATGGAAGGGCCGCCCGTGTCGGAATTTTCGTGTGCATTGCGGATATCGTGGACCAATCGTGCATCGTTCGGTATGTACGACGCTCCCGGCGAACTCCCCTCCAGGGCGGCGCTGATCCGGCCGGCCCGGTCCAGATAGGGCCCGGACAGGGCGCGCAGGACGGCGAGCTCGACGCGGACGAACGGCAGACTCTCCGCGGTCAGCGGCGGGTCGGGCTCCTCCTCCGGGGCGAGCAGGGCGCCGGGCAGGCCGCGGGCCGCCTCGAACCGGTCGCCGTAGAAGTCGGACACCGAGCGCACGACGCGCGCCGTGTCCGCGCGCATCGCGCCGGCCAGCAGCGCCTCGCGCGCCCCGTCGACGAAGTCCAGCGGCGCCTCGGGGACGGCACCCGGCGGCTCGTCGGGCGGGGACTCCTCGACCAGGCCGCTCAGGAACAGCTCGGCCACGTGGACGGGTTGGGCCTCCGGCACCAGCGTGCGCCGCACGTCCCGCACCAGGGCCGGTTCGAGGATCGCGGCGGCCAGATGGGTGGCCAGGCGGAAGGCGGTGGGCGTGGCGTGACTGCGGAAGCGGCGGATGCGCTCCTGCACCGAGGGCGCGGGCAGCGGGTCCGCCGGTTCGTCGGCGTCCGCCCCGTCCTTGCCGGGCACGCCGAGCAGCAGGACGGAGGCGTCGACCCAGCCGGGCTCCTCACCGGCCACCATCGAGGCCCACCGGCCCAGCCAGTCGGCCTCCAGCTCCAGGACCGGAACGGCCACCCGCCACGTCTCGGGCGGCGGATCGAACGGGTCCCGGGCCTCCGGCGGGAAGACCACGGACAGTTCGGTGTTGCGGGCGCCCGCGCGCGCGGCACGCAGCCGCACCCGCCAGGGCGTGAGGGCGGTGCGGTGCCAGTCCCGCTGGGCCAGCAGGTGCACCACCGCCGTCGGCCCGGCCTTCGCCCACGGCTCCAGCGCCTTCCGGGCGGCCCCGCTCCGCCACGCCGGGCCCAGGGCGTCGGTGAGGACGAGGACGATCCGGCGACCGGTCCGGTCCACCAGCTCGGCGGGGACACCGACGGCGCCCTGGCCGGCGTACGGGCCGCGCAGGACGGCCTCCTCGCCGTCCGGGGTGTCGCGCACACCGAGGCGGCGGACCCGTACGTCCCGGAAGGCGCCCAACTGCTCGACCAGGGTGGTGAACTCGGCGATCGTCTGCTCCCAGATCGCCATGGTCGGGTGGTCGTCCACCACGAGGACGAGGTCGAAGCGGCGCTCGCCGGCCGGCCGGGTGTAGGGCATCCACAGGCCGTCCTCGGCGGCGTGTTCGGCCGTGGCCTCCTCGTCCAGCTCGATCTCGTACGCCGAGGGCACCAGCTGCTTCAGCGGCCGCAGCCGCCGGGCGATGCCGGGTGCGTCGTGCAGGTCCGGCAGCGGTTCCGCCTTGACGTGCCCGTCCTGGGACTCCTGCGGCACCGTGACGGGCTCGGACTCCGCGACGGTCCCGGATACGGACCCCTCGGGCAGCGGCCGGAAGTGCGCCCGGACCGGGGTGTCCCGCGGGAGCGCTTCTGGCCGGCTGTGGTCGAGGGGCCCTGCCGTGTCGTCGTGCCCGAGGGCCGGGCCGCTGCCGGGGCCGGCGTCCGGGGCGCCGTCAGGTCCCGGGTCCGGGGCGGAGCCGGGCGTCGGCGGCCGGTCCGGGACGTCGGGCGCGGCGGAGAGCCCCGGTGGCGTGGCCGGCCGGGGCCGCGGTGGTTCGGTGGACGGGGGCAGCCGGGCCGCGAGCGTCTGGTACGCGTGCAGCCACAGCGCCTCCGCCACTTCGAAGGCCTCCGGATACGGAGGGGCGACGTCGTCCATCAGGGCGATCCCGAGAGCTCGCGCCAGAGCGCGTCGAGCAGTTCGCCCCATGCCTCCTCGTCCTCACGGACCCCCGCCGTCCGCAGGAAGACGGCGTTCAGCAACTGGTCCGTGGCCAGCCCGCCGTTCTGCCTGCTGCGCTCCATGAACGCCCGGATCATGGCGTCGTGCCGGCCGCCCTGGTCCCGGAAGTGGGCGGCGATCATCGCGGCGAGCTGGTCCTCGCGGGGCGGGGACACGTCCAGCCGGACGCAGCGGCGCAGGAAGGCCGGCGGGAACTGCCGTTCGCCGTTGCTGGTGATCACGACGAACGGGAAGGCCCGACAGCGCACCCGCCCGTCGGTCACCGTGACCCGCTGGTCCGGGTCGTCGGTGAACACCTCCGCCTGGCCTTCCCGGTGGCGGGCGCGGACCAGTTCGGGGATGTCGTAGGAGCCGTTCTCGAGGACGTGCAGCAGGTCGCTCGGCAGGTCGATGTCGCCCTTGTCGAGCTCGTCGATGAGGAGGACGCGGGGCAGTTCGTACGGCAGCAGGGCGGTGCCCAGAGGGCCCAGCCGCACGAAGTCCCCGATCCTCGCCCGGCCTCCGGTGTCCTCCGGCTCCTCGGGCGGCACCGGCGCGCCGGCGCGGCCCTGTCCGAGGGAGGCCTGGGCGCGGCCGATGGCGTCGTACTCGTACAGACCCGAGCGCAGGGTGCTGCGGGAGGTGATCCCCCAGTGCAGGACGCGGCCGAGGCCCAGTTCGCGCGCGACGAGATAGGCCAGGGTGGACTTGCCGATTCCGGGGCGCCCCGTGACGAGCAGGGGCCTGCGGAGCAGCAGCGCCGTGTTGATCATGTCGATGTCGTGCGGGTCCTGCCGGGGGGTGGCGCGGCCCACGGCACCGAGCCGCCGGTCGGTCTCGGCGCTCTCGGCCTCCACGGGCGGGAGCACCGGGCCGCCGTCGAAGTCCCGCCAGCCGGGCGGCGGCGGCAGGACGTCGCCGAGCCGGATGTCGGCCAGCGGCTGTCCGGTGCCCCGGTAGATCCACCAGCTGCGGCTGCTGACCTGCCCTCCGTTCCGGCTGCTCTCGACCGGATGATGGACGCCGCTCATGTCTCCCCCTCGTCGTCGTGTCCGCCTCGCGCGCGTGCGGTGTCCTCTCCCGGCGATCCGGACCAGTCGACGATGCGGTTGGGATCGTCGAAGAGGACCGCGAGGTGTCGTCCCACGTGGTGGTCGCGTTGGGCGGCCGCGGCGGTGGCCGCCTCGTTCCGCAGTCGCTGGACCCGCTGGGGCAGCTCGGTCGCCCTGCCCTTCATCAGTTTCCTGGCCCTCCGGCGGAAGTCGCCGGACACTCCGGGGCGGCGGTCCCACACCGCGACGGGCACCCCGGCGCGAAGGGCGGTCTCCAGCGAGGCCAGACTCCCGTCCGGGCCGGGCAGCGGGGGAGCGTTGAGGGCGACGGAGACGAGGCGCTCGTCGGCGGTGAGCCTGCTGTTCCACTGGACGGGGTCGTGGCCGCGCCGGCCCGCCGTGTCCCAGTGGCAGACGGTCTCGTGCGCGTCCTGCAGCTGCTGCCAGCGGTTGTGCCACCGCCGGTGGAAGTGGGGCGCCCGCATGCGTTCCAGGCTTCTCAGCACCACGGGATAGCTCAGGCAGAGGGCCGGGGCGAAGGCGGAGTCCGAGGCCAGGGGCAGCCATTCCATGGGGCGGTTGAGCAGGTGCATCGGGAGGATGAACTCGAGCACCGGTTTCCCGGGGCGGCCGGCCCAGTCCTTCTCCGCCTCGAAGACCAGCCGCTCCACGGTGGCCTCGACCTCGCCCAGGGACACGACCTGGTCCTCTCCGCGCTGTGGCCGCCAGGGACCCGGACGTATCTGGCGCCAGTGGGAGAGCAGATACCGGTTCGGGTCCATTCCGTGTCTGTCCAACTGGACAACGAGACAGGCGGGAGCTGGTTGTGCGGCCGGGTCGCCGGAGGTCTCGGTACGTACGGCGTCGAGCTGGACCGCGAGGCCGAGCTTGACGGCCTGGGCGTCGTTCCACTCGCGCAGGGCGGTGGTGACCCGGCGGTGGGCCTCGTCCCCCTGGAGGTCGGCGACCACGTGCTCGACCAGCACCATCAGGGGGAGCAGGCCGTCGGGGCGGGCGTTGACCCGGGTGAGATGGTCGAACGCCTCGCCGAGGGTGGCGACGGGCGGGTGCGGGAGGGGGAGGTCGCCGGCGGCCGCGTACAGCAGTCCGTGCGCGTCGAGGTGGGAGACGCGGGCCAGCAGTGTGCGGACCGCCCGTAACTCCGCTTCGGGCAGGACCGCGAGGACCGGCGGGGTGGCGACGAGCTCCCGGATCCTCCGCACGGGCGGGGAGCCGGGAGCGTAGACGTTCAGGGTGTCGAGGAGTTCGGGCAGTCCGCGGGGGTCGCGCAGGCAGGCCTGGACGATCTCCAGCATGTCCGACCGGGTCCGGCCGTGCTGCCGGATGTTGCCCAGCTCGGGTAACCGGCTTGCCAGCATGCTGATCAGCAGGCCGCGCTCGTGGGGAGCGTCGAGGCCCGTCACCGCACACATCTGATCCACCAGCTCATGCTCGAACCCCGGTGCATGAGCGCCATGGCTGCCATGGAACAAAAGCCCCCCCGTCACGGCTCCGCTGTTCCCAACTCCCGATCGGGAGTGGGTAGTCCGGGCGCCGCCGCCCACGGTCCAGGGTATGCCGCGGGCCTGACGCGTCGCCACCCTGTGAGCCGGGTTCCTTGGTCACGCGGCCGCCGTGGGGCGGCCGCCCGTCCGGTCGCGTCACTCGACGACGAGCTCGACCTCGATGTTGCCGCGGGTGGCCTTCGAGTACGGGCAGAAGGCGTGGGTCTTCTTCAGGAGGGTGAGTCCGGCCTCGCCCTGGAGGTGGTCGGGGAACTCGGCGCGCATCACGACCGCGAGGCCGAAGCCGCCGTCGGCGGCGTCCTTGCCGATGGAGACCTCGGCGGTGACGGAGGCCTCGGAGATGTCGATCTTCTCCTGGCGGGCGACGACGCCCATGGCGCTGGCGAAGCAGGCCGCGTACCCGGCGGCGAAGAGCTGCTCGGGGTTGGTGCCCTGACCGTTGCCGCCGAGGGCCTGCGGGTGGGCGAGGGGGAGGTCGATGTGGCCGTCGGAGCTGACGGCGCGGCCCTCGCGGCCGTTGGCGGTGGCGACGGCGGTGTAGATCGCGTCCATGGTTCTTCCGTCCTGTCCTGGGGTGAGGACCCCGGTCCTGGGGTGGGGTGCCCTCTATTGATAGCGCACTATTCAGTTGTGCACAACTTAATCGCGTGTGAGGGGTCTCGCGTATCCTGGAGCCATGGAGACGCTCGACTCGGTCCCGGACGAGGACTTCCTCAGGCTCGACCACCAGATCTGCTTCTCGCTGCACGCGGCGACCCGCGCCTTCAACGGCGTCTACCGCGAGGCGCTCAAGGAGCTCGGGCTCACCTATCCCCAGTACCTCGTCATGCTCGTGCTCTGGGAGCACCGCGAGCTGCCCGTGAAGGGGATCGGCGAGCGGCTGAGGCTCGACTCCGGGACCCTGTCGCCGCTGCTCAAGCGGCTGGAGGCGGCCGGATACGTCGAGCGGCGGCGCAGCCCCCAGGACGAGCGGTCCGTCACCGTGCGCCTCACCGGCGACGGGACCGCCCTGCGCGAGAAGGCCCTCGGCGTGCCGCGGCGGATCGCCGCCGCCACCGGCCTGGACGTCGGCGAGATCCGCGAGCTGCGGGAGCGGCTCGACGCGCTGGCCGTCCGGCTCGACGCCGTCGACCCGGACGCCCTCGGCGCCTGCGGCTGACCCCCCGCCGCCGTCCGCCCGCCTCACTCACCTGACGGACGGACGGACGGACGGGTCAGCGGTCGGCGGACGCGGCGGACGCGCGCGCGTGGTTCAGGCCGAGCAGCACGCAGACGTCCGTCAGGAGCGGCACGTGGTAGGCGAGCGGCCGCGGCCCGGCCTGGTCGGGGCGGGAGACGAAACCGCCGTCCGGCCGCTGCCGCTCCAGGAGGTGCCGCACCGCGCGCTCCGTCGCGCCCCGGGCGGGCGGGAAGGCCGGTGTCCTGGCCACCGCGATCAGCGCGTACGCCGTGCTGATCGGGTCGCTCGGATCGGACGGCACGTGCCCCCAGCCGCCGTCCGCGTTCTGGGTGTCCACGAGCCGGGCCACGGCCCGCTCCCGCGCCCGCGCGACCTCGGGCACGGCCGGATGCCCGGGCGCCGCGGCCAGGAAGGAGTCGTAGGCGAGGACCGTGCGGAACAGGGCGTTGCTCTCGTTCAGGCTCCAGCTGCGCTCGAACGGCCCGGCGGCCTCCTGCCGCGCCGCCACGAACCGGACCGCCGCCTCCACGGCGGGCCGGTGCGCGGGGGAGGGGGCCAGCGCGTTCACCGCCGCGGCCGTTATCGCCACCTCGGAGGCCGTCCCGCGCTCGAAGGTCGGGAACCCGCCGTCGCCGCCCTGCCGGGCGAGCAGGTACCGCTCGCCGGCCGCCACCTCGTCGCCGAACCGCTCCGGGGCCACCGCCCGCAGGAACTCCACGCAGTACGAGGTGTCGTCGACGTCGCTCTGGGCGACGCCCCGGTCGAAACCCCAGCCCCCGTCCGGGTTCCGGTGCTCCGCCAGGGCCGCGGCCAGCGCCCGCAGCGTGTGCGCGGGCGCGCCCGCCCCGGCCAGCGCGAGACCGCCGGTCGCCGTCGCGAACACGTCCATGCCCGTGATGAACGGCAGCCCCCCGTCCTCCCGCAGCCCGTCGCGCAGCTCCCGCGCCCGCGCCCGGACGGCCGTCGTGTGACGGGGCCGCAGCCGGAGCGCCAGCAGGGCGAGGATCCGGGCGAGATGGTTCCCGTACGGGGGCGGGCCCGGCAGCGAGGACGGCGCGAGGACCCGCCAGTCGTCCTCGCCGATCAGGTGCGGGGCGCCGGTGCCGTAGGCGTGCAGGACCTTCAGAGCGGCCATCTCGGTGACCAGCCAGCGCTGCTGGCCGCGCGCCTCGAAGGCCGCGCCGGGGGAGGGGAGTCCGGGGAACGGATGGGCCCCCAGCTCCGCCAGGACCGTCTGGAACATCAGCCGCTTGCGGCCCGCCGTGAAGTGGTCGAAGCCGCCGAGCAGCCGGGTCAGGGCGGCCGGCCCGTCCACGTACTCGCCGAGCGCCGCACGGGCCGCCGCCTCCTGCAGCGGGTCGGACGCGCCCTCGTCGAGGGCGGTCTTCAGCCGGCGGGCGAGCCGCTCCTGGGCGTCCGGGTCCACCCCCGTCACCGTGAGCAGTCGCAGGGCGAGCGCGGTCTCCAGGAGCCGGCTGTCGCACGGCGCCCGGAGCAGCCCGTGCGGCCCGGCGGCCGCGAGGAGCCGGGTGGCGAGGCGTGCCCGGGCGCGGTCGAGGGAGCCCCGCGGCGTCGTCGGGCGGGGCAGCGGGCCCGGGACGGCGAGGGAGGCGCCGGTCAAGGGCGGCGCGCAGGACGCGGACAGGGGCATGGAGGGTCCTTCTTCGGTGTCGTACGGGGAGTGAGGGCGTGGTTCAGAGGCGGAAGAGGCGCCGGACGGCCTCGGCTCCGGCCGGGACCAGCGGGGTGTAGCCGCCGGTCGCGACCGCCGGCGGGGCGACGAAGCCGCACCAGGCGATCTCGCGCGGATCGGGCCGCGGCGCGCGGTCCGCGACCCAGTGGTGCACCGTCAGGAAGCAGGCGCCGTGCGGATCGTCGACGCGTACCCGGTAGGCCTCGGCGAGGCCGGGCGCCGCCGCCCAGCCCAGCTCCTCCCGGAGCTCGCGCAGCGCGGCCGCCCGGTACTCCTCGCCGGTCCGCACCGCCCCGCCGACCAGCACGTCGTAGTGGCCGGGGTAGGCCCGGGCCGAGGCGGTCCGCCGGTAGAGCAGGACCCGCCCGGCGTGGTCGGTGCAGACGGTCGCCGCGTACCGGCGCAGCAGCCCGTCCGGCGCCTCGGCGGTCCGCCGCCCCTGCGCCACCACCCGGTCCCCGGGATCGACGTAGTCGACGCGCTCGGGAACGGACGCGGACGGGGAGACGGCGCGGACGGGGGCGTACGGGCCGGGTGCGGGGTGCGGGCGGGGGAGGGCGTGCGGGTCGGGGGCGGGTGTGCTCACGTCCGCTCGCGGACGCGGGCGGACGGCGGGCCGGCCGGGCGCGGGTCGATGCCGAACACGGGCTCGGAGGCGGCCCGGGACGCCACGACGGCGTCGTCGGGGAGGCCGGGGGGCATGCCGTCCGTCACGCTTAGCGATTGCACGATGGCATATAGTAGTGATCTGTGCGATCTTCGGATCCCGTTCGCCCCCGGTGAGGGGTTCGCTCATTTGTAAGGATCATCACCCCAGGCCGGTCCTATACTCACTCCATGTCCGACATCACCATCCGGCGTGCCACCGCCGACGACTCCCGCCGGCTCACCCGGCTCGTCCGGGGCTCCCGTGCCTATCGCGGGGACTACGCCGCCATGGTCGACGGCTACCAGGTGGGCGGCGCGTACATCGAGCACCACCCGGTCTTCGTCGCCGTCGACGGGACCGACCGCGTCCTCGGGTTCTACGCGCTGCTCGTCGACGAGGCGGAGCTCGACCTCGCGTTCGTCGCGGACGCGGCCCAGGGGCTCGGGATCGGGCGGCTGCTGATGGAGCACATGGCCGCGCAGGCGAAGGGCGCCGGACTCGCCGCCGTACGGGTCGTGGCGCACCCGCCCGCCGAGGAGTTCTACCTGCGGACGGGCGCCGTCCGCACCGGATCCGTCCCGCCCACCGGACGGATCCACTGGGAACGCCCCGAACTGCGGTACGACGTCGCGTGACCACTGCCGAGGAACAGAAGGAACAGCAGGCACGCCGCCGGGTCTTCGCCGACCTCACCCCGCTGCGGACCTCCGCCCACTACCGCCGCCTCTGGTTCGGGAGCACCGTCTCCTGGGTCGGGCAGGGCATGACGGCCCTCGCCGTCTCCCTCCAGGTGTACGACATCACCCGCTCGCCGTTCTCCGTCGGCCTTGTCGGGCTCTTCTCGCTCGTCCCGCTCGTCGTCTTCGGCCTGTACGGCGGGGCCATCGCCGACACCGTCGACCGGCGGAAGCTCGGCCTCGTCAGCGCCTGCGGGTCGGCCGTCCTCTCGATCGCGCTCGCCGGTGCCGCGTTCGCCGGCTTCCACCGGGTCTGGTTCCTGTACGGGATCGTCGCCCTCCAGGCCGTGTGCGCCGCGCTCAACTCGCCCGCCCGCACGTCGATGATCCCCCGGCTCCTGCCGCCGGAGCAGCTGCGCGCCGCCAACGCGCTCAACTCGATGGTCATGACCTTCGGAACGCTCGTCGGCCCCAGCCTCGGCGGCCTGATCGTCGGGCTCGCCGGCTACCAGGCCGCGTACCTCGTGGACGCCGTCGCCTTCTCCGCGAGCCTGTACGCGATGTGGCGGCTGCCGTCGATGCTGCCGGACCGGAAGGGGAGCAAGCGGGCCTCGGTCCTCGACGGGCTGCGGTTCCTCGCCACCCGCCCCAACCTGCGCATGACGTTCTTCTCGGACTTCTGCGCGATGATCCTCGCCCACCCCCGCGCACTGTTCCCCGCCGTCGCCGTCCTCTGGTACGGCGGTGACGCGAAGACCACCGGACTCCTGGTCGCCGCGCCCGCGTTCGGCGCGCTCCTCGGCGGCGTCCTCTCCGGCTGGCAGGGCCGCATCCGCCACCACGGCCAGGCGATCCTCATCGCGGTGGCCTGCTGGGGCACCGCGATCGCCGTCTTCGGCCTGACCCGGAACCTCTGGCTCGGCCTGCTCCTGCTGGCCCTCGCCGGTTACTCCGACACCGTCTCGATGATCTTCCGCAACACGATGATGCAGGTCGCGGCGCCGGACGAGATGCGCGGCCGGCTCCAAGGCGTCTTCATCGTGGTCGTCGCGGGCGGGCCCCGCCTCGGGGACTTCCTCGCGGGCTCCGTCGCCGACCTGACCTCCCCGGCCGTGGCCCTCACGGGCGGCGGGATCGCCTGCGTCCTCGCGATCGGCGTCCTCGCCCTGTACGGAAAGGGATTCCGGCGCTACGACGCGCTCGACCCCACTCCGTGAGGCTTCGGGCGGGTTTCGCCCCGAACCTACCCTCCTGACCTGGCGGTTGGTCGCCATGGGCCTTCGATGTACTGCCGGATGACGGGCAGCGGCGATCTGGCCGGTGCACTCGGCGCGCGGGTATCAGGTGCTGACCTCCTTCGGGCTGGTGACCGGGCTGGCGGGGTGATCCTCGACAGGTGGCGACTTGTCGCCAGGAGGTTCGTTGCTGTCGGTGGCCGGTTCTAGGGTGGTGGTGAGGGGGTGGGCCTGGGTGATTCGTGCGTACAAGTTCCTGATGCGGCCCACCGTGGGTCAGCGGGTCGCGCTGGGCGAGATGCTGCGCGATCACTGCTCGATGTACAACGGGGCGTTGCAGGAGCGTCGTGACGCCTACCGGCACGGCTCCAAGAAGGGCGTCAAGTACGGGCAGCAGTCCGCCCAGCTCAAGGACATCCGGGCGTTTGACCCGGAGCGTCAGGGCCGCTGGTCGTTCTCGTCGCAGCAGGCGACCTTGCGCCGTCTTGACAAGGCGTTTACGGCGTTCTTCCGCCGGATCAAGGCCGGCGACACTCCGGGCTACCCGCGTTTCCGGGGCGTCAACTGGTTCGACACGGTGGACTTCCCCAAGGACGGGGACGGCTGCCGCTGGGACTCCACTCCGCATGACCCGGTCCCCCGCGTCCGTTTCCAGGGCGTCGGGCACGTCAAGGTCAACCAGCACCGCCGCGTGATCGGCAAGGTCAAGACCGTCAGTGTCAAGCGTGAAGGCAGACGCTGGTACGTCGTCCTGACTGCCGAACAGTCCGCCCCCGAGCCGCTGCCCGCGACCGGCTGCGTGGTCGGTATCGACCTGGGCATAGCCTCGTTCCTGACCACCTCCCACGGCGAGCATGTCGCCAACCCCCACCACGGCCGGAAGGCCGCCGCGAAGCTCGAAGCCGCGCAGCAGGCCCTCGCCCGGTTCCCGCGTGTTCGCCGCGACAAGCGCACCGCCAACCACCGCCGTGCCGTCCAGAAGGTTGCCGACCTACACCGCAAGGTCCGCCGACAGCGCCTCGACCACGCGCACAAAACCGCGCTCGACCTCGTGCGGGAGCACGACTTCATCGCGCACGAAGACCTCAAGATCCGCAACATGGTCAAGGCTCCCGCGCCGAAGCCCGACCCCGAGACGCCGGGCGGATTCCTGCCGAACGGGGCTGCCGCGAAGGCCGGGCTCAACCGCTCGATCAGCGATGCCGGATGGGGGGTGTTCCTCGCGATCCTCACCAGCAAGGCTGAAAGCGCCGGTAGGGAAGTGATCGCCGTGGACCCCCGCAACACCTCCCGGACGCGCCCCGAATGCGGGCACACCGCCAAGGAGAACCGGCCCATACAGGACAGGAGAAGTTCCACTGCGTCTCGTGCGACCACCAGGCACACGCGGACACGGTGGGCGCTCTCAACGTTCTACGGGCCGGGCTGGTCCGTCGCGACGCCAACCCGGCATAGCGAAGAGCCCCCTCATTCATGAGGGGGAGGAGTCACGAGCGGTACGTCGATGGCGACCCCGCACGTCGCCGGCGTCGCCGCGCTGCTCGCCGAGAAGCACCCCGACTGGACCGGTGCCCGGCTCAAGGACGCGCTGATGTCCTCGTCGAAGACGCTCGACGCCACCGCGTACGAGCTCGGCGCCGGCCGCGTCGACGTGGCCGCCGCCCTCGCCGCGCACATCACCGCCACCGGCTCCGCGGACCTCGGCTTCGCCTCCTGGCCCCACGAGGAGAACAAGCCGGTCACCAGGACCGTCACCTACTCCAACTCTTCCGACGACCCGGTCGAGGTGAACCTCGCCGTCGAGGGCATGCCCGCCGGCGTCGCGACCCTCGCCGACACCGCCCTCACCGTCCCGGCCCACGGCTCCGCGTCCACCACCGTCACCGGCGACGGCACGGCAGCCCCCGTCGGGGTCTCCTCCGGCCGGGTCACCGCCACCGTCGGGGGCGCGCCCGTCGCGCACACCGCGCTCGGCCTCGTGAAGGAGGAGGAGCGCTACACCCTCACCGTCCACGTCAAGGACCGCGACGGCGCCCCCACCCCCGCCTACCTGGGCGTGCAGCGGCTCACCGAGGGCGTGGACCCCTTCCCGGCCGCCGTCGGCGAGTCCGGCACCCTCGAACTGCGCCTGAAGCCCGGCACGTACACCGTCGACACCTTCCTCGACGTGCGCGGCTCGCGCGGCGAGGACTCCCTCGGCCTCGGCTTCCTCACCGAACCGGAGATCGTCCTCGACCGCGACCGCGAGATCACCCTCGACGGACGGCGGCTGCGGGAGATCCGCGCCGAGGTCGAGAAGCGCACCGAGACCCGCCAGCTCCTCATGGAGTTCGACCGCGAGGCGAACGGCGCCTCCTACGGCGGAGCCGTCCAGGTCCCGATCACCTACGACTCGATCTTCGCCGCGCCCACCCGCGAGCCCGCCACCGGCACCTTCGAGTACCGGACCGTATGGCGCCTCGGCAAGCCGCTCCTGGAGGCGACCGTCGACGGCGTCCGCCTCGCGGGCGCCACCCCGCAGGGCGGCGGCACGCTCCTGGAGGGCCGCCACCGCCTCGGCCTCGTCGACGCGGGCACCGGTACGCCCGCCGAGTACGCGGGCAAGGCCGCCACCGGCAGGGCCGTCCTCGTCCGGCTCACCGAGGGCGCCGACCCGAAGCAGCTCGCCCAGGCCGCCCAGGACGCGGGCGCCAAGGCCCTGTTCGTCACCGACACCGCCCTCGACCCGGCCCGCTGGAGGCTCGGCACCAAGGGCCACAGCGAGTGGACGTTCCGCTCCGCCGAGACCCCCGACGACCGGATCACCTACCTGCCGATGCTCAACCTCGGCTTCGACCTCGACACCGACCTCCACGGCGACGTCCGCGCCGGCGGCCGGCTCCCCGTCGGCATCTCCGCCGAGTACGTGAAGGGCGCCACCGGCACCGGCACCATCGGCACCGGCACCCTGGAGGTCTCCTACGACGAGGGCACGACCTGGACGAAGGTCGCGCTCAGGAAGGCGTCCCGCGGCGCCTCCTGGACCGGCGAACTGCGCGTCCCGTCCGGCGTCTCCTCCGTCTCCCTGCGGGCCGGCGCCGGCGACGACCGGGGCGGTTCCGTCACGCAGGAGGTGATCCGCGCGGTCGGCGTGAAGTAGCCGGTACGACCGGGGCCGGGCCCGCTCCCCACGGGGAGGGGGCCCGGCTTTCGTACGGCCGCCGGGTGCCCGGCCTTCGCGGGTCCGACGGCCCCGGCCCCGGCTTGTCCGACGGGACCCCGGCCCCGGCCGGTTCAGCGGGCGTCCGGCAGCTCCTTCTTCAGGACCTTGCCCATGTCGTTGCGGGGGAGCGCGTCCAGGTAGCGCACCACCCGGGGCCGCTTGTGCGGGGCGAGGAGGCGTGCCACGTGGTCGGCGAGCTCGGACTCCGCCGGGGGCTTCTCCGCGTCCTCGGGCACCACCCAGGCGACGATCCGCTCGCCCAGGTCCGGGTCGGGCTCGCCGGTGACGGCGGCCTCGCGCACGCCCGGGTGGTCGAGGAGCGCGTTCTCGATCTCGCCCGCCCCGATCTTGTAACCGCCGCTCTTGATCAGGTCGGTCGCCTTGCGGCCCACGAGCCGCACCGTGCCGTCGGCCTCGCGGACCGCCATGTCGCCGGTCCGGAACCAGTCGCCGTCGAACGCCGCCGCCGTCGCGTCCGGCCGGCCGAGGTAGCCGGAGAACAGGTTCCGACCGCGCACCTGCACCTCCCCGACGGTCTCCCCGTCGAGCTCCGGCAGCACGGAGCCGTCCTCGTCCACCAGCCGCAGCTCCACCCCCGCGAGCGGCACCCCGACCGTCCCGGGCCGCGGCTCGCCGCCCGGCAGCACGCTGGTGATCATGAGCGTCTCGGTCATCCCGTACCGCTCCACCACCGTCCGGCCCGTCGCCGCCGCGATCCGCCGGTGGTCGTGCACCGGAAGCGCCGCCGAACCGGAGACGAGCAGCCGGGCACCCGCCAGCGCCGCCGCCAGGGAGGCGTCCCCGCCGAGCGAGTCCGCCACCCGGTGGTACATCGTGGGCACGCCGAACAGCATCGTTCCGCCGCCGTCCCCCAGCTCCCGGGCCACGCCCTCCACCGAGAACGCGCCCAGGTGCCGCACCTCCCCGCCCCGTCGCAGCGGCCCCAGCACGCCGAGGACCAGCCCGTGGACGTGGAACAGCGGCAGCGCGTGCACCAGGACGTCGTCCGCCGTCCACGACCAGGCGTCGGCCAGCGCGTCCAGGGACGCGGCCACCGCCCGGCGGGACAGCAGGACGCCCTTCGGAGGGCCGGTGGTGCCGGACGTGTAGACGACGAGGGCGGTGGCCTCGGGGTCGTCCGGCTCCGCCACCGGCGGACCCGCCACCCCGCCGAGCTCCACCTCGATCCGCGGTGTCCCCGCGAGCCCCGCCGGCAGCTCGGCCCCGGGCTCCGCGAGCACCGCGCCCGGGGCGCTGTCGCCCAGGATGTGAGCCAGCTCCCGTTCCCCGGTCCTCGGATTCAGCGGTACGACGGCCACGCCCGCGAGGAGCGCGCCGACCACGCCGACCACGGTGTGCGCGGTCGGCGTGGCCCAGACCGCGACCCGCTCCTCGCCCCTCACCCGCGCCGCCAGGGCTCCGGCGGCCCGCGCCAGTTCGCCGTACGTCAGGCTCGCCGCGCCGAAGCGCAGGGCGGGCCGGTCGGAAGGGTCCGTCAAGGCGGGAAGGAGGGCACTCACCGGTCGAACTCCTCGGGTCGTCGAGGGCGTAGGTCGCCGGGAGGCATTCTGCCGGGGCGTCAGGGCCGCGCGGCCGTGACCTTCGTCGCCTCCGGCTCGGGTTCCTCACCGCCGGGGCGGATGCCGCGCATGCGGCCGTAGGCGTAGACGCAGCCCGCGAGGGCGAGATCGGACAGGAGCATGAAGCCGATGGAGTAGGAGTCCTTGGCGCTGTAGATCGCGCCCATCACCAGCGGCGGCACGAAGCCGCCCAGGCCGCCCATCGCACCGACGATGCCGGTCACGCTGCCCACCTGGGCCTGCGGGGTGACCTGGGAGACGAGGGCGAAGACCGAACCGCTCGCCGTGCCCAGGCCGGCCGCCATGACGAGCAGGGCGATCGTGCCGCCCGGGTACAGCGGCGGGTCGAAGGCCTGGACGATCGCGAACAGGGCGGCCGTGCCGAGCGCGCCGGCCGTCACGAGCGCCGGGTGCAAGCGGTCCGAGAGCCAGCCGCCGATCGGCCGGAAGACCACGGTGACCAGGGCGAACCCCGCCGCCTTGGTGCCCGCGTCCGTCGGGTCCAGCTCGTACCAGGTCTTCAGGTACGTCGGCAGGTAGACGCCGAACGCCACGATGCCGCCGAAGCCGATCGCGTACAGCGCGGACAGCTCCCACGTCACACGCAGCCGCGCCGCCGAGCCCAGCCGGGTCGCCAGGGAGGCGGTGGGCACCGGCCGGTCGGGCCGGTCGCTGATGAGGAAGGAGGCGAGGACCGCGTACGCGGCCAGCGCGATCGCCACCACGAAGAACGGCAGGTTCTCCCCGTGCTTGGCGATCCGGGGCGTGAAGTAGCCGGAGAGCGCCACGCCGCCCATGCCCATGCCGAACACGCCGAGGGCCAGGCCCCGCTTGGCCGGCGGGAACCACGAGTTCACCAGCGGGATGCCGATCGCGAAGGTCGTCCCGCCCAGGCCGAGGAGGAAGGCGACGACCAGCAGCAGGCCGTAGGTGTCCTTCACCACGGTCAGCAGCAGCACGGGGACGATGGTCAGCGCCGAGACGAGCGGGAACATCCGCTTCGCCCCGTACCGGTCGGTGAGGGCACCGGCGGGGACCCGGCCGACCGAGCCGACCAGGACCGGCACGGCGACGAGGAACGACTGCTGGAACGAGCTGAGTTCGAGCCGGTCGCCGTACCAGCTCGCGAGCGGTGCGATCAGGTTCCACGCCCAGAACGTCAGCGTGAAGCCGATGGTGGCCATCACCAGGTTGCGGTAGGCAGCCGCGGTGGGGGGCTTCGTCTCGGTGGTCACCCCATCAGTCAAGATCGGTAGGAGGGGCCCGGCGCGCGGGACTGCTCCGTACGGGTGCCCCTCAAGGCCAGGTCACGATGGTCGGCGGGGTGCCGTCGTCGTCGACCCGCAGGCGGAGGCCGTCGGACCCGGCCGAGACCTCGACGGTGACGGCGGTGACGCCGGAGCGGCGGTGGACGGCGGCGAGCGCGCCGCGCAGGGCGGAGAGGAGTCCCGCCGCCTGGTCGTCCTCGGCGAGGGTGTCGACGGTGCCGGAGAAGTGGACGGACGGCTGGAAGCCGAGGAGGACCGCGGCGCCGCCGGTCTCGCGCAGGACGCGGCCCCGGAAGGAGGCGGGTGCGTCGGCGGGAGGCTGCTGGAGGGCGAAGATGGTCGTGCGGACCTCCTGGATCGTCGAGTCCAGCTCGTCGACGGCCCGGCCGAGCAGCGCGTCCTCGTCGGACGAGCCGGACGCGCGGCGGCGGGTCGACTCCAGCATCATCTCGGTGGCGAACAGCCGCTGGACGACGAGGTCGTGGAGGTCGCGCGCGATCCGGTCCCGGTCCTCGAACACGGCGAGCCGCTCGCGGTCGTGGCGCGCGTCCGCGAGGACCAGCGCGAGCGCCGCCTGCGAGGCGAACTGGGAGGCGAGGAGCCGGTCCACCGCCGAGTACGGCGGGTCGCCGCGCCGCCGGGGCAGGGCGAGGGTGCCGATGAGCCTCCCGCCGCTCTGCAACGGCAGCATCATCGACGGGCCGAAGCGGGACCGGACCGCGGTGGTCATGCGCGGATCGGTCGCCGAGTCCTCGACGAAGACGGGCTCCCCGCCGAGGAGCTGGACGAGGACGGGGGAGCCGGGCACGATCGTCGTGCCGACCAGGTCGCCCGGGTCGTCGGTGGTGGAGGCGGCGACGATCTCCATCCCGCCCTCGGCGGTGGGCTGGAGGACCACACCGGCCGAGGCGCCGGCGAGGACGCGGGCCTGTTCGGCGACGGTCATCAGGGCGTCCTCGGCGGACTCGCCGGTGAGCAGGGCCGTGGTCACGGCCGCCGCCCCCTCGATCCAGCGCTCCCGCTGCCGTGCGGTCTCGTACAGGCGGGCGTTGCCGATCGCGATGCCCGCCTGGGACGCGAGCACCCGGAGCAGGGCGAGGTCCTCCTCGGTGAAGCCGCCCGCCCGCTTCTCGGTGAGGTACAGGTTGCCGAACACCTCGGTGTGGACCCGGATCGGGACACCGAGGAAGGTGTGCATCTCCGGGTGGCCCTCGGGCACGCCGGCCGAGCGCGGGTCGGCCGTCAGGTCGTCGAGCCGGAGCGGCTGCGGGTCCTGGACGAGGACGCCGACGAGTCCGGTGCGGCCGTCGGGGAGCCGGCCGATGCGCTGCCGCTCCTCGTCGGTCATGCCGGAGGTGAAGAGTTCGGTGAGCCGGTGGCGCTCGGGGTCGACGACCCCGAGCGCCCCGTAGCGGGCCCCGGTCAGCTCGGTGGCGGAGTCCACGATGTGCTGGAGGGTGGTGCGGAGTTCGAGATCCGTGCCGACGCCGAGGACCGCTTCGAGCAGCATGGGAAGGCGGGGCGTGCCCTCGTCCGGGTCCGGGTCCGTGCCCTCGTACCGGTCCGGGTCCTCGTCCCGGTCCGTGCCCGAGCCCGGACCGGGATTTTCGGGAGGGGTCCCGTCCGGACCCGGGGGAGCGTCCTCGTCCGTGTCCTCGCCCATGATCGTCATGGTCTCATTGTCGTACGAATCATACGGTTTGGCTGGTTTGCGTACGGCCGTGAGAGTGCGGGCTCAGTCCTCGTCGGCGAGCGGGTTCCGCTCCGCCAACGGGTCGAGGATCATCGGCTGGACCTTGCCCTCCAGCATCGCGCCCAGCCCCAGGACCGCGCACACGTCCGGCCGTTCGGCGATGTGCACCGGCATCCCGGTGGCCTCGCGCAGCATCTGGTCGAGGCCCGGCAGCAGCGCGCTGCCGCCGACCATCATGATCCCGCGGTCCGCGAGGTCGGCCACCAGGTCCGGCGGGCAGTCGCGCAGCACCTTCCCGATGCCGTCGAGGACCGCCGTCAACGGCGTGTGGATCGCCTCCCGCACGGCGGCGGTGTCGACGGTCACCGAACGCGCCAGGCCCGTCGCGACGTCCCGGCCGTGGATCTCGGTCCAGGCCGGGCCGTGGGTGGTCAGGCCGTTGCCGCTCAGGGCGAGTTGCAGCGGTCTGACCGACTGGCTCGGCAGCATCAGCTCGTGGTGGTGACGCAGGTGCTGGATGACGGCGTGGTCGATGGCGTCCCCGCCGACCGGCATCCGCTCGGCCGTCACGATCGCCCCGAGCGAGAGCACCGCGACCTGCGTCGTCGCCGCCCCGCACACCATGATCATGGTCGCGGTCGGCTGCTCGACCGGAAGGCCGCAGCCCACCGCCGCCGCGATCAGGGTGTCGACCAGCTCGACCCGGCGCGCCCCGAGACCGACGAGGGTCTCCACGGCGGCCCGCTGCGCCAGCGGGTCGCTGTCGTGCGGGGTGCACGCGGCCGCGCGCAGCCGGGGCTTGCGGCGCAGCTGCCGGCGCAGCTTCTCGCCGAGGAGGTGACGGAGCATCCGCTGAGCCATCTCGATGTCGACGACCGTGCCGCCCGAGACCGGGCGGACGACCCGGATGTAGTCGGGGGTGCGGCCGGTCATCTTCTCCGCCAGCGCGCCGACGGCGATCAGCGCTCCGGTGCGGGTGTTGACGGCGGCGACGCTCGGCTCGTCGACGACGAGTCCGGTGCCCTTGACGAAGACCCGGGTGCGGGCGGCACCCAGGTCGACGGCGACATGGCAACGACGCAGCTGCTCAAGGCTGACGGTCATGGCGGATCCTCCGGAGTGCGGTGCTGGCACGGGCGAGGTGGTTCGCGTTTCGCGTTCCTGTTCGCATCGTCCGGCCGTCCGGGGCGCGGCGCGCGCTGGGCTGCGCCGCCCGGGGCGCCGGGCGCGGGCGGTGACGGAGGATCCGGTAGGGGTGAGGACGGACCGGAGGCGATCCTTCCCGAAGCGGGAGAATCACGACGCACCGCCGACGACCTGCGGTTTCCTCACAGGATCCTCACGTACCCGCCTCCCTGCCGCCGCACCCGGCCGCATAGCCTGCGGGCCCCATGGACTACTGCCACGCGTGCCGGCGGCATCTCAACGGGGCCCTCGCCTGTGCCGGGTGCGGGACTCCCGTCGAGGAACTGCGGTACGAGCCCCCCCACATACCGGCCCACCCGCCGGCCCCCACGTCGGCCTACCCGCCGGCCCCCACGTCGGCCTATCCGCAGGTCCGCACCCCGGACTTCGCGTACGCCGACCCCGTGTACGCCGACCCGGCTTATGCCGACCCGGGATACGGCGACCCGGGATACGGCGACCACACGTACGCCGGCCATGCGCCCACCGACCCCGCGTCCACCGACTTCGCTCGCGCCGACCCCGCGTCCGCCGGCCTCGCTCACACCGAGCCGGACGCGCCCGCGCCCGAGCACGTCTACGAACTGGACGTCCTCGAGCCGCCGCGACCGGCCGCGGGCGGGCGCCGGGCCGCTCGCGCCGCCGAACGGGACCACGCGGAGCGGGGCCGTACCCCCGCGCGCGGGGGACGCCGGGCCCGGTCGCGGCGGGGCCGTACGGTCCTGGTCGGGACGGTGGGTCTGGTCCTCGCGGCCGGCACGCTGAGCCTGGCCCGGCTCGCCCTGGAGCAGCCGCCGGAGGACGGCGCGGCGACGGCCGTCGAGGAGCTGGACGTCACCGCCACCCCGCTCGCGCCCGAACCGCTCGACAGCACCGAGCCGCCGGACGGCACGGGCCCGTCCCCGGTCGCCGGCACACCCACCTCCGGACCCACACGTACCCGTCAGGTGAGCGCGGGCTCCGGCACGGGCATCCGAGGGGGGTCGGGCTCGGCGTCCGGTACGGGATCGCTGCCGGGCGCGGGTGCGGGGCCGGGCTCCGGTACGGGGCAGGGGGGCGGCGGCGCCCCGGCGCCGGCGCCGACGGCCTCCGGCTCGCCGTCAGCGCCCACCGCGACGCCGTCCGCGACGGCGGGCGGCCCGTCGCCGACCGGCTCGGGCACGCCCGGCGGGCCTTCGCCGTCCACCAGCGGCCCCACGCCGGGCGGCACGCCGACCCCGAGCCCCACGCCGACCTGTACCCGCTTCCTCTGGTGGTGCGTGTAGGGCCGGGTTCGCGGACTACGCCACGCCCTCGCCGAGCATCCGCCTCAGCAGGTCCCGCAGCAGGGTCCGCTCGGTCTCGGACAGCTCGCCGAGCGGCTCGCGGGCGAAGCCGAGGGAGTCGCGCAGCCGCCGCGCGGTCTCCCGGCCCTGGTCGGTGGGGACGGCGAGCTTGACGCGCCGGTCGTCCGGATCGGGGTGGCGCTCCACCAGGCCGCGCGCCTCGAGGCGGTCGACGATCCCCGTGATGTTGGAGGGCTCGCACTTCAGCTTCTGCGCGATGCGGCGCATCGGCAGCGGGTCGAGCGACAGCAGGCCGAGGACGCGGGCCTGGGCGCCGGTCAGCGCGTGCTGCGCGGCCGCCTGCTCGTACTCCTCGTAGTAGCGCGCCACGACCGTGCCGATCAGCTCGACGACTTCGAGGGTCAGCGGGTCCGTGCGTGAGGTGGCCATGGGGGTCAGTCTACCCAGATACTTGACAACATGAAATATCCAGGAGCATGGTTGTTTGAGGTAGTGAACCTTTTGTGATCCAAAGCTTTTCTGGAGGCCGTGCTCATGTCCGTTCTTCCCGTGTCCAGCCGTGAGTGGCACCTCGTCGCCCGTCCGCACGGCTGGCCCGTCCCCGCGGACTTCGCCCTGCGCGAGACCCCGGTCGCCGAGCCCGCCGAGGGCCGCATCCTCGTGCGCAACCTGCACTTCTCCGTGGACCCCTACATGCGCGGCAGGATGAACGACGTCAAGTCGTACATTCCGCCCTTCGAGCTCGACCGCCCCATGGACGGTGGCGCGGTCGGCGAGGTCGTCGCCTCCAACGCGGAGGGCTTCGCCGTCGGCGACCACGTCCTGCACGGCCTCGGCTGGCGCGAGTACGCCGACGTCCCGGCCAAGGGCGCCACCAAGGTCGACCCGGCGCTCGCCCCCCTCTCCTCCTACCTGGGCGTGCTCGGCATGACCGGCCTCACCGCCTACGCCGGCCTCTTCGAGGTCGCCTCCTTCAAGGAGGGCGACGCCGTCTTCGTCTCCGGCGCCGCCGGGGCCGTCGGCAGCCAGGTCGGCCAGATGGCGAGGCTCAAGGGCGCCTCCCGCGTCATCGGCTCCGCCGGCTCCGACGAGAAGGTGAAGTTCCTCGTCGAGGAGCTCGGCTTCGACGCCGCCTTCAACTACAAGAACGGCCCGGTCAAGGACCAGCTCCGGGAGGCCGCCCCGGACGGCATCGACGTCTACTTCGACAACGTCGGCGGCGACCACCTCGAAGCCGCGATCTCCTCGCTCAACGTGCACGGCCGCGCCACCATCTGCGGCATGATCGCCCAGTACAACGACACCGAGCCGGTCCCCGGCCCGCGCAACATGGCGATGATCATCGGCAAGCGGCTGCGGCTCCAGGGCGTCCTCGTCGGCGACCACTACGGCCTGCAGAACCAGTTCGTCCAGGAGGTCGGCGGCTGGCTCGGCTCCGGCGAGCTGAAGCACCGCGAGACCTTCGTCGAGGGCATCGAGAACGGCGTGGACGCCTTCCTCGGGCTCCTCCGCGGCGACAACACCGGAAAGATGATCGTCTCGGTGACCCGCTAGTCTTCCCTCAGCCGTCGTGATCGTGGGCGCGAGTCGCGGCGAACAGCAGAAGGAAGTACCCCGGCATGTCCATCCAGCACTCCGACGTCCTCTACACCGCCGTCGCCACCGCCGAGAACGGCCGTGACGGCCGCGTGGCCACGGACGACGGTCAGCTCGACGTCGTCGTCAACCCGCCCAAGGCCATGGGCGGCTCCGGCGCCGGCACCAACCCCGAGCAGCTCTTCGCCGCCGGCTACAGCGCCTGCTTCCAGGGCGCGCTGGGCGTCGTCGCCCGCAACGAGAACGCGGACGTCTCCGGCTCGACGGTCACCGCCGAGGTCGGCATCGGCAAGAACGACGACGGATTCGGCATCATCGTCAAGATCTCGGCGACCATCCCCAACGTGGACGCCGAGACCGCCAAGAGCCTGATCGAGAAGGCCCACCAGGTCTGCCCGTACTCCAAGGCGACCCGCGGCAACATCACGGTCGAACTCGCCGTCTGACCCGCGGACCCGCACACTGGGCGAGGGCCGCACCCCGACCGACCGGGGTGCGGCCCTCGTCGTGTCCGGAGCCGGGCGGCTGCGGCATCATGTCCGTGTCCAGCGGACGGGGGAGTCGAGTGTCGTCGCACAACGGGCCGGAGCAGGCCGGCCACGGGCTCATCGGCGGGCGGTACCGCCTCGGGGAGCGCCTCGGGCAGGGTGGCATGGGCGTGGTCCGGAGGGCCACCGACGAACTGCTCGGGCGACCGGTCGCGGTCAAGACCCTGGCGCTCGACGACGGCGCCGACCCGGCGGGCGCCCTCCGGGAGGCGCGGGTCGTCGCCCGGATCCGGCACCCCCACGTGATCGTCGTCCACGACGTCGTCGAGCACGAGGGCCGACCCGCACTGGTGATGGAGCTGGTCGACGGCGGATCGCTCGCCGACCGGCTGGCCGCCGGCCGCGTCCTGTCCCCGCGGGAGACCGCGCGGCTCGGCCTCGACCTGCTCGACGCGCTCGGCGCCGCCCACGCCCTCGACGTCCTGCACCGGGACGTGAAACCGGCCAACGTCCTCCTGGAGAAGGGCAGCGGCCGGGCGGTGCTCACCGACTTCGGCATCGCCAGCCTCCCCGGCGCCACCACGCTCAGCGGGACCGGCGTCTTCGTCGGGACCCCCGAGTACACCGCGCCGGAACGGATGCAGGGAGGCGACGCGGGCCCTGCCTCCGACCTGTGGTCGCTCGGCGCGCTCCTGTGCGCGGCGGCGACGGGCACCTCGCCCTTCCGCCGGGACTCGATCGGCGCCGTCCTGCACGCCGTCGTGTACGAGGAGATCCGGCCGTCCGAGCGGATGGGGCCGCTCGTCCCGGTCGTCCGCGGCCTGCTCGAACGCGACCCGGACCGGCGCCTGGGAGCCGCCGAAGCCCGCCGGATGCTCGCCGCCTGCGCGGCGGGGGAGGACCCGGCCGACGGTCCGGTGCCGGTCGGGCCGCCGGCCGTGCGCGACACCGGCCCCACCGGCACTCCCCGGCGGCCCCTGTCCCCGGAGGCCGCCGGCCCCCGCCCGCCGGCCGCGCCCGACGCCCACCTGCCGGCCACCCCGCGGCAGCCCACCCCGCCGGAGGACCGGGCCCCCGCTGCCGCGGCCGGGCGGCGGGGCGCGCTCGCGCTGCCCTTCGTGGTCGCGGCCGTCGCCGCCTCCGTGGCGGCGGTGACGGTGGCGGTGCTGCTGGCCGGACGGGACGAACCGTCGACGGGCGCCGGACCGACGGGTTCGGCGGGCCCCCGGCCCACCTCCGCGTCCGACCCCGCACCCGCCGGGTACACGGCCGTCGAGGACGAACGGGGCTTCACCCTTGCCGTCCCCGCCGGGGCGCGCCGCTCGACCGACGGGGAGCGGGTGTTCTACACGACGGCGGACGGGGCCGCCTGGGTCGGGGTGAGGATCAGGGCGATCCCGGCCGGCGGAGCGATCGGCGTGATGCGCGACGCCGACGCGAGCGGCCCGAGGACCAACCCGGGGTACCGCGACGCGACGGTCGAGGAGACGCGGCACAAGGGACTGCCCGCCGCCCGTTGGGAGTTCACCTGGAACGGCTTCACCAGCGCGGAGGGGCCGCGGCGCACCGTGGACGTCTGCTGGGAGCAGGCCGGGACGCTGTACGACGTGTGGGCGTCGGCCCCGGTGGACCGCGCGGCGGAGGCCCGCCGGCACTTCGACACGGCCCTCGGCTCCTTCCGTACGTCCGGCCGCTGACCTGCCCGGGCGGCCCCCGGAGGCACCGATAGGGTGACCCCCATGCGCGATCTCGGGGTGGGTTTCAAGTACCTGGTGCAGGGCCAGAAGTGGGTGGGCCGGCACGGGCGGTGGTTCGGTTTCGGGCTGTTGCCCGGCCTGGTGACCCTCGTCCTCTACATCGGCGCGCTCATCGGTCTCGGATACGGTGCCGACGACCTGGCCGCCTGGGCGACGCCGTTCGCCGACGACTGGACCTCGCCCTGGCTCGGGATCCTCCGCGGCACCCTGACGGGGCTCGTCTTCGTCTTCGGGCTGTTCCTCGCGGTCATCACCTTCACCGCCGTGACCCTGCTCGTCGGCCAGCCCTTCTACGAGTCCCTCTCCGAGGCGGTCGACCGCAGCGAGGGCGGCGAGGTGCCCGAGTCCGGACTTCCGCTCTGGCGCGAGCTGTGGATCTCCGCCCGGGACAGCCTGCGGGTCCTGCTGCGGGTCGCGTTCTACGGCGTCCTGCTCTTCGCCTGCGGCTTCATCCCGGTCGTCGGCCAGACCGTCGTGCCCGCCCTCGGCTTCTGCGTCTCCGGCTTCTTCCTCGCCGAGGAGCTGACGGCCGTGGCGCTCCAGCGCCGGGGCGTCGAGCTCAAGGAGCGGCTGACCCTCCTCCGCGGGCGCCGGCTCGCCGTCCTCGGCTTCGGCGTACCGCTGACGCTCGCCTTCCTGGTCCCGTTCGTCGCCGTCTTCCTGATGCCGGGGGCCGTCGCGGGCGCCACCCTGATGGTCCGCGACCTGCGCGGCGAGACGTCCGCCGCCGACGGCCCCGAGAAGAACGATCAAGAAGGCGGCAACCTTCCCGCCACCGGTGGCGACCAGGGGGTGCACCACCTCCCCCACTGAAGAAGGAACACATGACGTCACACAAGCGGAAGACCGGCCGCCGTCGCGCGGTCATCGGCGGCCTGAGCGCCCTCGCCGTCACCGGCGCGGCCGTCGTCGCCGGCAGCCTGCTCGCCCCGGCGGGCGCCGCGGGCGCCGTCCCCGCCTGGCCGCAGGCGAAGGGCGACAAGCCGGTCGCCGCCACCATCGAGGTCTCCGGCACCTACGACGGCAAGCTCCAGCGCTTCCACGGCACCGGCGACCTCGGCTCCGACGGCCAGAGCGAGAGCCAGAAGCCGGTCTTCGTCCTCAAGGACGGCGCCGTCCTCAAGAACGTCGTCATCGGCACCCCGGCCGCCGACGGGGTCCACTGCCTCGGCAGCTGCACCCTCCAGAACGTCTGGTGGGAGAACGTCGGCGAGGACGCCGCCACCTTCAAGGGCACCTCGCCGTCCGCGGTGTACGCGGTCTACGGCGGCGGCGCGAAGAGCGCCTCCGACAAGGTCTTCCAGTTCAACGGCGCCGGCAAGCTGGTCGTGACGAAGTTCCAGGTCTCCGACTTCGGCAAGCTGGTCCGCTCCTGCGGCAACTGCAGGAAGCAGTACAAGCGGACGATCCTGATCAACGACGTGGACGTCACCGCGCCCGGCAAGTCGATCGTCGGCGTCAACGCCAACTACGGGGACACCGCGACCCTGCGGAACATCCGGATCCACGGCGACGCCAAGAAGAAGCTCAAGCCGTGCACCCGCTTCACCGGCAACGACACCGGCAAGGAGCCCCGGGAGATCGGCACCGGCCCGGACGGCACCACCTGCCGATACTCGGCCGGCGACCTCTCGTACCGGTAGGCCGCAGGGCCGCGCCCGGTCCCCGGGGGCTCAGCCCTCGAGGACCGGGTGCAGCTCCGGGCGCGCGTCCCACCAGGTCCGGTAGAAGGCGTTGTTGTCGACGTTCGCCAGGTAGGCGCGGGCCGCGGCCCGGTACATCAGCTCCGCGTGCCGGGCGGGGACCGCGGCCCGGTTCCAGGCGAGCCGGATCCGGCCGGTGACCGGGTCGCCCTCCAGGGGGCGCAGGACCGTGCCCTCGGCGTACGGGGCCGTGGGCTGGCTCATCGACACCGCACGGCCGGCCGCGATCAGGCCGTAGTGCATCTGCCGGTCGGCCACCCGGTGCCGCAGCACGGGCGTGAAGCCGGCCTTCGCGCAGGCGGCGACGAGCGCCTCGGGGCCGCCGTCGTCGTCCTCCACCAGCGTCATCCAGGACTCGCCGGCCAGCTCGGCCAGCGCGATCCGGTCCTTCCCGGCCAGTGGGTGCGCCGCCGAGAGCCGTACGCAGAAGGGCTCCTTGGGGACCAGCGTCCGGGCCGTGGTCCCCTCGGGCAGCGCCACCTCGTGGTCGTTGACCTCCCCGTACAGGACGGCGTCGTAGCGCCCCGCGCCGAGCTGCCGGGTCAGGGTCGTCGCCGAGTGCTCGACGGTCACCGACACGTCCTGGCCCGCCGTGCCCAGGTCCGCCATGACCTGCTCCAGTTCCCCGAGCAGCCGGTCGACGAGGACGAGCAGGATGCAGCCGAGGCGCAGCGGGGTGTGCGGGGCGACGGCCCGGGCGCCGGCGGCCAGCGCGTCCATCTCGCCGAGGACGAGGCGTGCCTTGGAGAGGACGAACTCGCCCAGCGGAGTGGGCTCCACGCCGTGCCGGCCGCGGAGGAACAGCTCCCCGCCCGCGACCCGTTCGATGCGGCGCAGCTGCGCCGAGAGGGCCGGCTGGGAGACCCCGAGCCGCCCGGCCGCGCGCCCCAGACTGCCCGCTTCCGCTATCCGGCAGACGGCCTCTAGATGCCTCAACTCCAGCTGCATTTCAGCAGCGTACGCAGCACGGCGCGGGCGCACCATAACCCGCGTCTTATGCCGCGTGAGATGTCCCGAACCGGCCATGTACACGCCCATACTCGGCGCGACGATCCGTCTCCCCCACCACGATCCCCACCCCGATCGGAGCAGACGTTGCACCCCACCAGACTCACGGCGACCGTGGCCGCCCTGGCCCTGTCGGCGAGCCTCGCGACCGCCCTCGCCGGCACCGCCACCGCGGCCCCGCAGGCGCAGCCCGTACCCCCGGGCCACGGCAAGTCCCTCGCGCTCGCGGCCGCCGACGGCGCCGCGGCGAGCGGTCTCGACGAGCTGCGGCACGGCGCCGAGGAGGACCTCGTCCGGACGTCCGTCACCCCCTGGGCGAACGGTCTGTACTACGCGTCGTACGAGCGCAGCTACCGCGGCCTCCCGGTCGTCGGCGGCGACGCCGTCGTCGTCTCCGACAGTTCCGGCAAGGTCCGCGAGGTCACCGGCGCCCCCGTCCCGGCGATCAAGGTCTCGACCCGGGCCAAGGTGACCGCCGACGCGGCCCTCGCCACGGCCCGCGCGCAGCTGGCGTCGGTCGAGAGCGCGAGCGCCCCGGAGCTGACCGTCCTCCTCAAGGGCGGCAAGGCCGTTCTGACCTGGCACACCCTGGTCATCGGCCGGACGGCGCAGGGCGCGCCGAGCTCGCTCGACACCTTCGTCGACGCGCGCACCGGGTCCGTCGCCCGCGCCACCGACAAGATCCTGCACGCCGACGGCCGCGGGTACCACAACGGCAACGTCACCATCGACACCGCCGCCGGTTCCATGACCGACACCAGCCGCGGCGGCTTCAAGTGCGGCGGCCAGAACGGCAGCGCCTACACGGGCTCCTCGCCGTGGGGCAACAACGGCGCCAACGACCTGGTGACCGCCTGCGTCGACATCATGTACGCGGCGCAGAAGGAACACTCCATGCTCAAGGAGTGGTTCGGCTACAACGGCCAGAACGGCCAGGGCGGCATGGTCCCGGCCCGCGCCGGACTCAACGAGGTCAACGCGTACTACGACGGCACGAAGACGACCTACGGGCGCGCCCAGACCGGCTCCAACCAGCTCACCGGCATCGACGTCGTGGCCCACGAGTACGGCCACGAGATCTTCGACCGGACCCCGGGCTCCGCCGGCTCGTCCAACGAGAACGGCGGCATGAACGAGTCCACCGGCGACATCTTCGGCGCGCTCACCGAGCACTACGCCAACAACCCGAACGACACCCCGGACTACACGGTCGGCGAGGAGGTCAACTTCTTCGGCGACGGCAAGCCGATCCGGAACATGTACAACCCCTCGCTCGTCAACAACGACCCCAACTGCTACACCCAGTTGACCTCGGGCACCGAGGTGCACGCGGCGGCCGGCCCGCAGAACCACTGGTTCTACCTGCTCGCCGAGGGCTCCAACCCGGGCGGCGGCAAGCCCAACAGCCCCATATGTTCCGGCGGTCCGTCCTCGGTGACCGGCATCGGCATCCAGAAGGCCGGCAAGATCTTCATGGGCGCGCTGCTGATGAAGACCTCCTCCTGGAACCACCCCGCCGCCCGCAAGGCGACGCTGAGCACGGCCAAGAACACCTACGGCAGCGCCGAGTGCAACGCGGTGAAGGCGGCCTGGAACGCGGTCGGCGTCCCGGCCCAGTCCGGCGAGACCGACTGCGGCGGCACCACCACCCCGGACTTCTCGCTCGCCCTGAACCCGTCCTCGGGTTCGGTGCAGCCGGGCGCGTCGGTCACCTCCACGGTGAACACCTCCACCACCGGCGGCAGCGCGCAGACCGTCCAGCTCTCCGCGAGCGGCGCGCCGAGCGGCGTCACCGTCTCCTTCAGCCCGTCCTCGGTGACCTCGGGCTCCTCGTCCACCATGACCGTCCAGGTCGCGGCGGGCACGGCCAACGGCACGTACCCGATCACCGTCACCGGTACGGGCTCCGCCACCCACACGGTCACGTACCAGCTGTCGGTCGGCTCGACGACCCCGCCCACCGGCTGTGACAACGCGGAGTACACCTACCAGGGCACCCTGTCCTCCGGTCAGGCCCAGGCCCAGCCGGACGGCTCGTACTACTACTCCGCCACCGCCGGCACCCACGTCGGCTGCCTGCGCGGCCCGGCCGGCGCCGACTTCGACCTCTACCTGCAGAAGTGGAACGGGTCGACCTGGGCGGACGTGGCCGTCGGAGGCACGGCGAGCGCCGACGAGAACACCAGCTACTACGGCACCGCGGGCTACTACCGGTACGTGGTCCACGCGTACAGCGGCTCCGGAGCGTACACGCTGGGCCTGAGCGCCCCCTAAGGGGACGAGCACCCCGTCACGGGGGCGGGGCGCCGTCATGGACCGGGGGTTCCGTGACGGCGTTCCGGAGCCGGGCGGCCGTATGTCCCACGGCCGCCCGGCTTCCGCGCGGGCCGGTCCGCTTCCGAGTGGACCGGCCCGCTCCCGTGCGCTCAGCCGACCTCGGCGAGCACGAAGCCCGGAGCGGCGTCGCCCGCGTCGGCGATCCGCTCGCCGTCCGGGCCCCAGGCTCCGGCCCGGCCGGCGCCCACCCCGTCCTCGTTGGGTCCCAGGACGTTGCCGAGGACCACGTACAGGCCGAAGTCGCGGGCCCGCGCCGGGTACACCTCGTCGAACGAGTCGTTGTCGGCGGACAGCACCGAACTCGCCAGGTACACCGCGCAGCCGTCGGCCGCCGCCCGCGCGGCCAGCTCGGGGAAGCGGTTGTCGTAGCAGGTGGCCGTGGCGAACCGGACCCCGTCGAGCGTGAACCGCCCGTCGACGGCGCCCGGTTCGAAGACCTCGGCCTCGACCCCGTACAGGTTCCGCTTGTCGTAGCGGGCGAGGAGCGAACCGTCCGGACCGATCACGAGCGTGGTGATCCCGACCCCCGTCCCGCCGGTGCGCACCGGTCCGTTGACCACGGCCGCCGCGCCGGCGGCCCGGCACGCCTCCCGGACGGGGGCGAGGCGGGGGTCGTCCTCGGTGAGGACCAGGCCCGGGGTGTCCCGGATCAGGGAGGGCTCGTACCCGGTCAGGCAGAGCTCGGCGAAGACGACCACGCGGGCCCCCTCCGCTCCGGCCGCCCGTACCAGACCGGCGATCGTACGGACGTTGGCGTCGATGTCCCCGGCGACCGGGGCGAACTGGGTGGCTGCGGTGATCACGGCGGCCATCATCCCGCGCCCCTCTGTAAGGGTCAAGATCGGGTCGGGGGTATTAGTTCGTCGGCCGTCTCGCGCAGCAGGCCGAGGAACGCGGTCGCCGCCACCGTCGGGGCGCTCGGCGCGGCCGCGCAGATCCGGCGATACGGGACGTCGTCCGGGTGGATCGTGACGAGCGCGACGTCCCGGCGGACCGAGGCCGCCGCGAGCGCCGGCACCAGCGTGACCCCGAGGCCCGCCGCGACCGCCCCCAGCTTGGCGATCCAGTCGTGCGCGAGCAGCCCGGTGCGCGGCCGGAACCCGGCGGCGACGGCCGGACGGAAGAGGGTGTCCTCCAGGCGCTCGTGGCCCACGATCCACTCCTCGTCGGCGAGTTCGGCCAGCCGCACCGCCCGCCGCCCCGCGTGCGGATGCCCCTGCGCAAGGGCCACCAGCATCGGCTCGTCGAGCAGGTGGTGCAGCGTCACACCCGGCGGCGGGGGAGCGGCGGGCGCCGGACCGACCACCGCGAGGTCCTCCTCCCCGGCCGCGACGAGCCCGAGGTGCTTGACCGACGGCCCCTCGACGCGCGTGACCACGACCCCCGGATGCCGCGCGCGGAACGCGGCCTGCGCACGCGGTACGAGGGAGGCGGTGGCACTGGAGAAGGCCCCGAGCCGCAGCAGTCCGCCGTCGAGCGTGCGCAGCGAGGCGAGTTCGGCCCGGGCGGCGGCCAGCCGGTCCCGTACCGCCTCGGCGTGCGGAAGCAGCACCCGGCCCGCCTCCGTGAGCCGTACCCCGCGCGGCAGCCGCTCGAACAGCTCCGCCCCCATCTCGTCCTCCAGGGACTGGACCTGGCGGGAGACCGCGGACTGCGTGTAGCCGAGGGTGTGGGCGGCGGCGGTGAAGGAACCCGCGCGGGCGACGGCGAGGAACGCCTCGTACAGACCATGCGAGACATGCATGGCTGCCATGCTAGACATTCGCTTGTCGCATGAATCTGGCGGTCCTAGCGTCGAGGGCATGGAGAACACCGCCCCGCAGAAGATCGCCTTCATCGGCCTCGGATCCATGGGCCTGCCGATGGCCCGCCGGCTCCTCGACGCCGGACACCCCCTGACCGTCTGGAACCGCACGCCCGCCAAGGCCGACCCCCTCGTCGCCGACGGAGCCGTCCTCGCCACGAGCCCCGCCGAGGCCGTCCGGGACGCCGACGTCGTCGTCACGATGCTCTCGGACCCGGCCGCCGCGCTCGCCGTCGCGGACCTGCTGATCCCGGCGCTGCGCCCCGGCACCCACTGGATCGACACCTCGACGGTCGGCCCGGACACCGTCACCGCCCTGGCCGCCCGGCTCCCCGACGGGGTCACCCTGATCGACGCGCCCGTCATGGGCAGCGTCGACCGGGCCGCCACCGGTGAGCTCCTGATCCTCGCGGGCGGCGACACCGCGCCCGTCGCCGCCGTCCTCGACCGGCTCGGCGCCACCACCCCGTGCGGCGGGCCCGGTACGGGCGCCGCGCTGAAGCTGGTCCTCATCAACGCGGCCATCGGCGGGGTCGCCCTCGTCGCCGAGGCCCTCACGCTCGCCGGCGCCCTCGGCCTGCCCCGCGACCTCGCGCTCCGCACCCTCGGCGCGGGCCCCCTCGCGGGAGCCGTCGGGCGGGCCACCGCCACCGGCTCGTACTTCCCGGTCGCCCTGGCCGCGAAGGACGTCGCCCTGGCGACCGCGCTGGCGAAGCTGCCCCTCCTGGAGGCCGTCCACTCGGCCCTGACGGAGGACCCGGCCCTGCTGGCGGAGGACCTGGCGGCGGTCGCCGGCTAGGGGGTGCCGACGGCGGAGTGCTCGGCCGGCTTGAAGCGGTCCTCGGGGGCGTCGAGCCGTTGGACGCGGTCCAGGTCGAGCTTCGCGGCGGACGCGTCCGGAAGGTCCCGCCCGGCTCGCCGGGTAGGCGGCTCTACGTTCCGGACGGGCCCTGGCTCTGCTCCTCGCCGCCCCGGAGCAGGCGCAGGAAGTCGCGGAAGGCGCCCGGCATGTCCACCGCCGAGGGGTCCAGGAGCCACTGGTACTGGAGGCCGTCCATGACCGCGGTGAGCAGCGGGGCCGCCTGCTCCGGGGTGAGGCCCCCGGCCAGCCGGTCGCCGAACTCGAGCCGCAGTACGTCCGCCATGTTGGCTCTGACCTGCGCGTACCGTTCGGTGAAGAAGGTCCGTGCGGGGTGTCCGTCGGTGACGCTCTCGCCGAGCAGTGCGGAGAAGGTCTGTACGATCCCGGGCCGCATCGCGTTGTACTCGACGAGGGATTCCAGCAGGTCGAGCCGCCAGCCCTCACGGTCCCGGCCGCCGCTGGTGTCCCAGCGGTCGCGCTCCTCCAGGACGGCGACGAGCAGCGCCTCCTTCGTGGGGAAGTAGTGCAGCAGCCCCTGCTGGGTCAGCCCGACGCGCTCGGCGACGGAGCCGAGGGTGGCCCCCCGGTAGCCGCGCTCGGCGATCACTTCGAGCGCGGCGCGCAGGATGTCCGCGCGCCGCTCCTCGCTCCTGGCCCGCACCATCGCCGTGGCCTCCTCTCGCAGGTTCGTCCGACAGGACGGTACCCCTTCGCCCACCTCTGGAAGTAACTAACTCATAACGTAACCTACCGATCTACAGGTAGGTGGGTGCACGATGGGCGCATCGGGGTCATCGGTACGTCAACGAGGAGGTACGGCCATGGCGGAGACCAGCGCGGAGACCGTGAGGAACGCGGCCGTCGAGGCGGCGCTCGGCAAGCTCGACCTGGACGCCAAGACGCGGCTGCTCGGCGGCCAGGACATGTGGTCCCTGCCCGCCCTGCCGGAGATCGGCCTGAAGTCCCTGGTCATGTCCGACGGGCCCATCGGCGTCCGCGGCGTCCGCTGGACCGCCGACGACCCGTCCGTCGCCCTGCCGTCCCCGACCGCGCTCGCCGCCGCCTGGGACCCCGCGCTCGCCCGCCGGGCCGGCCGCCTCCTCGCCCAGGAGGCCCGCCGCAAGGGCGTCCACGTCCTCCTCGCGCCCACGGTCAACCTGCACCGCACCCCGCTCGGCGGCCGTCACTTCGAGGCGTACAGCGAGGACCCCTTCCTCACCGGCGCGATCGGCACCGGCTACGTGCGGGGCGTCCAGGACGGCGGCGTCGGCACCACCGTCAAGCACTTCGTCGCCAACGACGCCGAGACCGACCGCTTCACCGTCGACAACAAGGTCGCCCCGCGCCCGCTCCGCGAGGTCTACCTCGCCCCCTTCGAGGCCATCGTCGAGAACGCCCACCCGTGGGGCATCATGACCGCCTACAACCAGGTCAACGGCGTGACGATGACCGAGCACCACCACCTCGTCAACGAGGTCCTGCGCGGCGAGTGGGGCTTCGACGGCTGCAACGTCTCCGACTGGGTGGCCGCCCGCTCCACCGTCGGCGACATCGAGGGCGGCCTCGACGTCGCCATGCCCGGCCCCGACACCGTCTACGGCGAGGCCCTCGCCGCCGCCGTCCGCGCCGGCGAGGTCGAGGAGTCCACCGTCGACACCGCCGTGCGCAACGTGCTGCGGCTCGCCGCCCGCGTCGGCGCCCTCGAAGGCGCCCCGCCGGTCGTCACCGAGCACCCGGCCGCGATCGACGGCGACGCCCTCGCCCGCGAGATCGCCCGTCGCGGCTTCGTCCTCGTACGGAACGAGAACGCGGCCCTGCCCCTCGCGGCCGGGTCCACCGTCGCCCTCTCCGGCGCCGCCGCCCGCGACGCCCGCGTCCTCGGCGGCGGCTCCGCCCAGGTCTTCCCCGACCACGTCGTCTCCCCGCTCGACGGCCTCACCGGCGCCCTGCCCGACGGAGCCCTGACCTTCACGGTCGGCGCCGACCCCAGCGAGGAGCTCGTACCCGCCGGCTCCGTCTCACCCGGCTTCGTCCTGCGCGCCCGCTGCCGCGACGCCGAGGGCCGGCTCCTCGGCGAGGGCTCCCTGCCCAACGGCCAGGTCCAGTGGATCGGGAACGACCTGCCGGCCGGCGTCACCCACGACACCCTCGCCTCCGTCGAGGTCGTCGGCACCTTCACCCCGCGCGAGACCGGCGAGCACTCCTTCGGCACCCGCGGCCTCGGCGCCTACACCCTCTCCGTCGCCGGCGAGACCGTCTTCGACGGCGTCCAGGCGATGGGCCCCGAGACCGACCCCTTCGAGGCCTTCTTCGGCTCGCCGGTCGAGCGCGCCAAGGTCGCCCTCACCGCCGGCGAGACCGTCGAGGTCTCCCTCCTGCACACCCTCGACAAGGAGTTCGCGGCCCCGTTGCCGGCCGTCATGTTCTCCTTCGTCCACCTCGGTCCGCGCCGTGACCCCGACGAACTGATCGCCGAAGCCGTCGAGGCCGCCCGCGCCGCCGACACCGCCGTCGTGGTCGTCGCGACCACCGAGCGCGTCGAGTCCGAGGGCTTCGACCGCAAGGACCTCGCCCTCCCCGGCCGCCAGGACGACCTCGTACGGGCCGTGGCCGCCGTCAACCCGAACACCGTCGTCGTGGTCAACGCCGGCTCCCCGGTCGAACTGCCCTGGCGCGAGGACGTGGCCGCGATCCTCCTCGGCTGGTTCCCCGGCCAGGAGGGCGGCGCCGCCCTCGCCGACGTCCTCACCGGCGCCGAGGAGCCCGGCGGTCGCCTCCCCACCACCTGGCCCGTCGCCCTCGCCGACGCCCCCGTCACCGAGGTCACCCCCACCGACGGCGAACTCGACTACGCCGAGGGCGTCTTCATCGGCTACCGCGCCTGGGACAGGGCCGGCGCCGTCCCCGCGTACCCCTTCGGCCACGGCCTCGGCTACACCACCTGGTCGTACGACTCGCTGATCGCGACCCCGGACAGGGTCACCGTCCGGGTCGCCAACACCGGCGACCGCCCCGGCCGCGAGGTCGTGCAGATCTACCTCGCACCCGTGGCCCCCGAGCCGGACGGCGCGCGGAGCACCACCGTCGAGCGGCCGGTCCGCTGGCTCGCCGGCTTCGCGAGCGTCGAGGCCGCCCCCGGCGAGAGCGTCGAGGCCTCGATCGCGCTGCCCCGCCGCGCCTTCGAGATCTGGGACGAGGAGAAGGGCGACTGGACCCTCGTCACCGGCGCCTACGAGGTCGTGGCCGCCCACTCCCTCTCGGATGCCCGCCTGACGACCGCCCTCGACATCTGATCCCGGGCGTCCTCACGACCGGCCCCGGGGCGGCACCTGACAACCGCCCCGGGGTCCTCACTCCTTCGTGATCCGCCGGTACGCCAGCTCCGCGAGCCGCGCCTGCCCGTCCTTGCTCGGATGGAACCAGTCCCAGGGGCTCAACTGACCGCCGTCGAACCGGAAGCCGAACACCGCCCCGCCGTCGTACCGGCAGCGCGCGTCCCCGGCGCAGACCTCCTCCAGGACCCGGTTGTACGCCACCACCCGGTCCCGCACCTCGGCCCGGCGCCGCTCCGCCGCGGGGCCGAGGTCCTCGGCGTCCGCGAGCATCGAGCCGCAGATCCCCAGCTTCCACACCTGGACGCCGACCGGGCTGACCCGCCCCGTCGACCAGAGGTGCCGCAGGTCCGGCACGCTCGACACGTACACCTGCGCCTTCGGGGCGCCCGCCCGCAGCCGGGCCAGCGCCGTCTCGAAGGAGGCGCGGAAGTCGGCGACCGGGGTCATCAGGCCGGGCGTCGGCCGGCAGGCGTCGTTCGCGCCCATCATCACCGTCACCAGCTCGGGCTTCTCGGCCGCCGCCCCCGCCATCTGCTCCGGAAGTTCCGCCATCCGGGCGCCCGTCCGCGCCAGGTTCCAGCTGTGGGTGGCCACCTTCGCCGGGCCGAGCAGCCGCAGCGCCAGGCTGTTCACCGCGGCGTCCGTCCCGGTCGCCCAGGACACCTCGGGGCAGTCCGCCAGGACCGAACACGCGTCGAAGGCGCGGGTGACGGAGTCGCCGACGGCCGCGACGGAGGCGGGGGAGACGTCCCACAGGGGCTCCGCCTTCGGTGCCGGTCTCGCCGAGGGGACCTTCGCCGCCGGCTCCACGGCCGTGCAGCCGGCGAGTGCTCCCGCGCACAGCAGCGCCGCCGTCGTGGCGGCGGCAGCGGTACGGAATCGGCGTCGGCCGCGCATCCCCGGCCCCTCCTTCGGCGTCCTCGCGAGTGAAAGCTTCGTGTTCACCCGCCCCCGGACCGACCGTACGTCACACCGACGACGGTGCGGCACGGTAGCTTTTCCCCCGTCGAACCAGAGGTACCTTTGCCGACCGGCTCCGGTAAATTACATCACGTCACTTCCTGTCCCCTTTTTGACGGTTTGTGATGTTTTACTCCTGATGCTGTTTACTGAGGCCGCTGGGAAAGGCGAACCTCGTCCCACACTGGAGGTCCCGGTGACGACACGTGGAGTCCTGTACGTTCACTCCGCACCGCGCGCGCTCTGCCCGCACGTCGAATGGGCGGTGGCGGGCGTCCTCGGTGCGAGGGTCCAGCTCGACTGGATCCGCCAGCCGGCGTCCCCCGGCACCTGGAGAGCCGAGTTCTCCTGGCAGGGCCAGACCGGCACCGCCTCCAAGCTCGCCTCCGCGCTGCGCGGCTGGCAGATGCTCCGCTTCGAGGTCACCGCGGAACCCTGCCCCACCGCCGAGGGCGAGCGCTACAGCGCCACCCCCGACCTGGGCATCTTCCACGCCGTCACCGGCATGCACGGGGACATCCTGATCCCCGAGGACCGGCTGCGGGCCGCCCTCGCGCGCTCCCTCCAGGGCGAGACCCAGCTGGAGGCCGAGGTCGCCAAACTCCTCGGCAAGCCCTGGGACGACGAACTGGAACCCTTCCGGTACGCGGGCGAAGGCGCCCCCGTCCGCTGGCTGCACCAGGTCGTCTGACAGCCCTTCACCGACACGCTGTAGATTCCCGCCCGGGCGCGCAGGGGGTGCGCCGGAGGGGGTTGAGAGATGACGCGTGACGGTGTGTCCGGCGCCTTGTTCGGCGCCGCGACGGTCTTCCTGGCAGCGGGGGTGCTCGGCGGCTCCTGGCCCACGGGCCGGGCCGCGGCCGTGTGCGCCCTCGTGTGCGCGGCGCTGGGGGCCACCGTCCTCGCGGCCCGGCGCGGCCGCCGTACCGCCCCGGAGGTCCGGGACGCGGCACCGCTCCCGAGCTCCGGCACGAACGACACCGACACCCGCGCCCCGCGCACCGGTCCCGACAAGACCGACGCCGAACCCCGTACCGCGGCGTCGGGACGGGCCTCGATCGTGGCCGCGGCCGCGGTGTGGACGCTCGCGCTGATCGCCGCCGGCGTCTGGGTCGACGACGACGGCGACGACACCGAGGCGACGGGCAAGGCGCCCGCGAAGCCCGCGCCCACCGCGTCCCTCGACACCCGGCCGGCCGTCGCGTGGTCGATCCCGGGTGTGGGCCAGAACCACGACAGATCGGTCGGCTTCTGGGGTCTCGGCTCCGCCGTCGCGCAAGGCCGGATCGACGGACTCTTCGCGTACGACGGCACCGACGGCCACGTCCGGTGGGGCGTGGCCGCACCCACCCGCGAGGCCCTGTGCGCCATGACCCCGGACGTCGAGGAGGGCGTCGGGCTCATCGCGTACGGCCGCCACGACAAGCCCTGCGCCACCCTGCTCGCCGTCCGCGTCTCCGACGGCAAGGTCCTGTGGAAGCGGAACCTCGGCGGAGAGGGACTCGTCGAGGGCACTCTCGCCGTCGGCGGCACCACCGCGCTCAGCGCCGAGGAAGGAGTCGTCCGGGCCCGCTCCACCGAATCGGGTGAGCAGCGCTGGCAGCGCGCGGTGCCCAAGGACTGCGAGACCCTGGCGGTCGACGCCGACGCCACCCGTACCCTGCTCGCCGAGCAGTGCGGCAAGGGCGCTCGGCTCCTCGCCCTCGACACCCGTACCGGCGCACAGCGGTGGACCCGCGACCTGCCCGTCGAGTCGGACGCCACGGCGGCGGTGGTCTCCGTCTCCCCGGTCGTCCTCGCGGTCGACGAGGCGGACAAGCGCGGCACCCACGCCTTCCTGGTCTTCGACGACAAGGGTGCGCCGACCGTGACCGTGCCCCTCTCCGGGGCCGAAGGGATCCTCTCCGCGCCCGAAGGCGTCGCCGCACAGGACTTCCTCCGGCCCGTCGTCCGAGACGGCCTCCTCGTCACTCTCGCCCAGCGGGAGTCGATGGTGCCCACTTACGCCGTCGCGTACTCCCTGGAGGACGGCCGGAAGGCGTGGTCGTACCACGCGGAGAGCCAGACGATGGCGCTCGCGGTGGAACCCGACGGCCGCATCGCCGTGCTCGAGAACCACGGCTCGGGCCGGATCGCCCTGCTCGACCGCGCCACCGGCAAGGTCGCCACCCGCGTCGAACCCGACACCGGCAAGACCGTCGGCATCTCCATCTACCCCGAACTCGTCCCCGTCCCCGACGGGCACGTCGTCCTCAACCAGATCCTGATGCAGGCGGAACCCGCGGCCTACGCCCTCCGCTGACCCATGCGAAAGGCCCGCCCCGGACGGGGGCGGGCCTTTAGCGTGAGCCGTGGATCAGACGGTGCGGAACGCCAGGACGACGTTGTGGCCGCCGAAGCCGAAGCTGTTGTTGATCGCGGCGATGGTGCCCTGGGGGAGCTCGCGGGGCTCGCCGCGGACGATGTCCGCCTCGACGTCGGGGTCGAGTTCGTCGACGTTGATCGTCGGCGGGGCGAGGCGGTTGTGGAGCGCCAGGACGGTGGCGACGGTCTCGATGCCGCCGGCGCCGCCGAGGAGGTGGCCGGTCATCGACTTGGTCGCGGAGATCGCGACGTGGTCGAGGTCGTCGCCCAGGACCTTCCGCAGCGCCTTGATCTCGGCGACGTCGCCCTGCGGCGTCGACGTGGCGTGCGCGTTGAGGTGGACGACCTCGGACGGCTTGAGGTCCGTCGAGTCGAGCAGGTTCTGCATCGCGGCGGCGATGCCCCGGCCGGTCGGCTCGGGCTGCGCGATGTGGTGGCTGTCGGCCGACAGGCCCTGGCCGAGGACCTCGCAGTAGATGCGCGCGCCGCGCGCCCTCGCGTGCTCCTCGGACTCCAGGATCACGACGCCCGCGCCCTCGCCGAGCACGAAGCCGTCACGGCCGGTGTCGTACGGGCGGGAGGCCTTCGTCGGCTCGTCGTTGTTCTTGGACATCGCCATCATGTTGGCGAAGGCGGCGATCGGCAGCGGGTGGATCGCGGCCTCGGTACCGCCGGCGATGACCACGTCGGCACGGCCGGTACGGATCATCTCGACGGCGTAGCCGATCGCCTCGGCACCCGACGCGCACGCGGAGACCGGGGTGTGGACGCCCGCCCGGGCGTTCACCTCCAGACCCACGTTGGCGGAGGGGCTGTTCGGCATGAGCATGGGCACGGTGTGCGGAGAGACGCGGCGGACGCCCTTCTCCTTCAGCACGTCGTACTGGTCGAGCAGAGTCGTTACGCCGCCGATGCCGGAGGCGATGACGGAGCCGAGCCGCTCGGGCACGATCTTCTCGTCCTCGCCGGCGGGGGCGGTGTAGCCCGCGTCGGCCCACGCCTCGCGGGCCGCGATCAGCGCGAACTGCGCCGAGCGGTCCAGCTTGCGGGCCAGCGGGCGGGGCAGGACGTCACCGGGGTCGACGGCGGCCGTCGCGGCGATCTGCACGGGCAGTTCGGCGAAGCGCTCGCCCTCGAGGGGCTTGACGCCGGAGCGTCCCGCGAGCAGACCTTCCCAGGTCGACGCGGAGTCGCCACCCAGCGGTGTGGTTGCGCCGATACCGGTAACGACCACGGTGCGATTGGTCGAGTTCACAGGAATTCGTTCTCCATGTGTGTGATGGTCGGAATACGGCGCCACCGCCGGGTGGCGTACCGAGTCAACAAGGGCCGATTCAGCCCTTCGAGATGCCGCCGTCCTGGTGCTTCAGGATGTAGTCGGCAGCGTCGCCCACCGTCTTGAGGTTCTTGACGTCCTCGTCGGGGATCTTGACGTCGAAGCGCTCTTCGGCGGCGACGACGACCTCGACCATGGACAGCGAGTCGACGTCCAGGTCGTCGGTGAAGGACTTGTCCAGCTGGACGTCCTCGGTCGGGATACCGGCGATCTCGTTGACGATCTCGGCGAGACCCTCGACGATCTGCTCCTGGGTGTGAGCCATAGTGGCGCTCCTTCTTGCGGTTACTTCGGTAAAAAAAGGGGGGCTTCCGGAAGGATCCGGTGTGCCTAGGGGAGAGTAACGACCGTCGCGGCGTAGACGAGACCCGCCCCGAAGCCGATGACGAGCGCGGTGTCGCCGCTCTTCGCCTGCCCGGTCGCCAGGAGCCGCTCCATGGCGAGCGGGATCGAGGCGGCCGAGGTGTTGCCGGTGGTCTCCACGTCACGGGCGACCGTGACGTGCTCCGGCAGCTTCAGAGTCTTCACCATCGAGTCGATGATCCGCATGTTCGCCTGGTGCGGGATGAAGACGTCGAGGTCGTCCGCCGTGATGCCGGCGGCGTCCAGCGCCTGCTGGGCGACCTTCGCCATCTCGAAGACGGCCCAGCGGAAGACCGCCTGACCCTCCTGCGTGATGGCGGGGAACTTGACCTCGCCCTGCTCGTTGAGCGGCAGCTTCGAGACGTCGCCCACGCGGAAGTCGTTCCACGGGACGGTCTGCTTGATCGTCTCGGACTTGTCGCCCTCGGAACCCCAGACGGTCGGGCCGATGTGCGGCTCGTCCGAGGGGCCGACGATCACGGCGCCGGCGCCGTCGCCGAACAGGAAGGCCGTCGCGCGGTCCTCCAGGTCGGTCAGGTCACTGAGCCGCTCCACGCCGATGACGAGGACGTACTCCGCCGAACCCTCGACGATCATGCCCTTGGCGAGCGTCAGGCCGTAGCCGAAGCCCGCGCAGCCGGCGGAGATGTCGAACGCGGCCGGCTTGCCCGCGCCCACCTTGTCGGCGATCTCGGTGGCGACGGCCGGAGTCTGCTTGAAGTGCGAGACCGTGGAGACGATCACGGCACCGATCTGCTCGGCGGTGATACCGGCGTCCGCGATGGCCTTGCCCGAGGCCTCCACCGACATCGCGGTGACGGTCTCCTCCGGCGAGGCCCAGTGGCGGGTGGAGATGCCGGAGCGCGAGCGGATCCACTCGTCGGACGAGTCGATCTTCTCGAGGATCACCTCGTTCGGCACGACCCTGGTGGGGCGGTAGCCGCCGACACCGAGGATCCGCGCATACGGGGCGCCCTTGCTGGGCTTGATCTTCGACATGCTTCTCGACACTCCTTGTCAGACGGCCGCGTGCTCAGCGATGAGCGTACGGGCCGCGTCGAGGTCGTCGGGAGTCTTGAGGGCGACGGTCGCGACGCCCGGAAGGGCGCGCTTGGCGAGGCCGGTCAGGGTGCCTCCGGGGCACACCTCGATCAGCGCCGTGGCACCGAGCTCCTGGAAGGTCTCCATGCACAGGTCCCAGCGGACCGGGTTCGCGACCTGGCCGACCAGACGGGCCAGGACCTCGGCGCCGTCGGCGACGACCTGCCCGTCCTTGTTGGAGACGTAGCGCGTGGTCGGGGCGGCCGGGGACAGCTGCGCCGCGGCCTCCTCCAGCTTCGCCACGGCCGGGGCCATGTGGTGCGTGTGGAAGGCACCGGCGACCTTGAGCGCGACGACCCGGCGGACGCCCTCGGGCTTGTCCGCCTCCAGGGCGGCCAGCTGCTCCAGGGTGCCGGCGGCCACGATCTGGCCGGCGCCGTTCACGTTGGCCGCGGTGAGGCCGAGCTTCTCGAGGTGCGGGACGGTGACCTCGGGGTCGCCGCCGAGCAGCGCGGACATGCCGGTCGCGGTGATCGCGGCGGCCTCGGCCATCGCGAGCCCGCGGGTCCGGACGAGACGCAGCGCGGCGGTGTCGTCGAGCACGCCCGCGAACGCGGCGGCGGTGAACTCGCCGACGCTGTGACCGGCGACGACGCCGGGCGATACGTCGCCGAGCGCCGCGGCCGACAGCAGGCCGGCGGCGACGAGGAGCGGCTGTGCCACGGCGGTGTCACGGATCTCGTCCGCGTCCGCCTTCGTGCCGTAGTGGGCGAGGTCGAGTCCGATGGCGTCGGACCAGGCCGCGATGCGGTCGGCGGCGCCGGGGAGTTCGAGCCAGGGAGTCAGGAAGCCGGGCGTCTGAGCGCCTTGGCCGGGAGCGACGAGTACGAGCACCCTCACACTCTCTCTTGCGGACGGCTCCCGGCGCCCGTGGGGACAAGGACGAAGAACCGTCGGGGGAATTGTTGGTCTTCGACAAAAGTCTAGGACTGCGGATCTCCGTCAGCCAAGCGCCCCAGGATGAGGGCGATCCGCAGGGTGAAGGCCGAGCGCACGTCGGAGGGTGACCAGCCGGTGACGTCGGTCACACGTCGAAGCCGGTAGCGCACGGTGTTCGGGTGGACGAAGAGCATTCGGGCCGCGCCTTCCAGGCTGCTCGCCTGCTCCAGATAGACACTGAGAGTTTCCAGCAGCGCCGAGCCCGCTTCCTCCAGCGGTCTGTAGATCTCCTCCACCAGCTGTTCGCGCGCCGAAGGGTCGGAGGCGATGGCGCGCTCCGGGAGGAGATCGTCCGCCAGAACCGGGCGGGGAGCGTCCTGCCACGCCGAACAGGCCTTGAGGCCGGCCGCCGCGGCCTGCGCGGAGCGGGTCGCCGCGAGCAGGTCGGGAACGACGGGCCCGGCCACGACGGGACCCGCCGCGTACGGCCCGATCAGCGCCTTCGCCACGGCCAGCGGGTTGTCGTTGCCGCCCGCGATGACGACGAGGCGGTTGCCGAGGACCCCGGTGAGGACCTGGAGCTTGGCGTGCCGCGCGGCCCGCCGGATCGCCTCCACCGTCAGCTCGCTGTCCCCGTCGGGGGCGGTGCCGAGGACCACGCACACGTGCTCGGGCGAGTTCCAGCCGAGCGCGGCGGCCCGGGAGACGGCGCCCTCGTCGGCCTCGCCGGAGAGCACCGCGTTCACCACGAGCGACTCGAGACGCGCGTCCCACGCGCCCCGGGCCTCGGCGGCCTGCGCGTACACCTGGGCGGTGGCGAAGGCGATCTCCCGGGCGTAGACGAGGAGTGCCTCGCGGAGCACGGACTCGTCGCCGGGGGCGGCGACCTCCTCGATCGCCGACTCCATGACCTCGATCGTGGTGCGGACCATCTCCACGGTCTGCCGCAGCGTGATCGCCCGGGTCAGTTCGCGGGGCGCGGTGCCGAAGACGTCCGTCGAGATCGCCTGTGGCGTCTCGGGGTGCCGGAACCACTCGGTGAACGCGGCGATTCCGGCCTGGGCGACCAGGCCGATCCACGACCGGTTCTCGGGCGGCATCGCGCGGTACCAGGGCAGCGTCTCGTCCATGCGGGCGATGGCACCGGCGGCGAGCCGACCGGAGGACTGTTCGAGGCGCTTCAGGGTCGCGGAGTGCGGATGAGCGGCGTTCACGGGTTCTGGCACGGGGACAAGACTGCCTTATCGGGACGCCGGCATGCGGGGTCGGGGCGGGTTCGCCTCCGCCGGCGGGCGTCGCGGGGGGCCGGGCCGCGGCGCCGCGGGCGGGGATTCGTGTCCGGCGCGGGTGGGGATCCGCCTCCGGCGCGGGCATGCGCGCCAGGCGCCGGAGGCCGGGCGGGACTTCCCGGGCACCCCCTCGGCACGGGCACTACGGTGGGCCCGTGATACGCATCCAGCGCGCCGGAGAGCGCTACCCCGGCGGCGACCCGGCGGCCGGGATCGAGACCCGGCACGCGCTCTCGTTCGGCCCGCACTACGACCCCGACAACCTCCGCTTCGGCGCCCTCCTCGCCGTCAACGAGGAGCGGCTCGCACCCGGGGCCGGCTTCGACGAGCACCCCCACAGCCACACCGAGATCGTCACCTGGGTCGTCGAGGGCGAACTCACCCACCGCGACACCGCCGGTCACGAGACGGTCGTCCGCCCCGGCGACCTCCAGCGGCTGAGCTCGGCCGGGGGCGTCCGCCACGTCGAGCGCAACGACGCCGACGTGCCCCTGGTCTTCGTCCAGATGTGGCTCGCACCGCTGACCCCGGGCGGCGACCCCGCGTACGAGGTGGTGCGTGGGACCGTCGACCCGGTCCCGTACGACCTGCCGGCCGCGGACGCCCGGCTGCACGTCCGCCGGCTCGGACCGGGCGCCCGCGCCGCCGTACCGGACGCCGACTTCGTCTACGTCCACGTGGCCCGGGGGACGGTACGCCTCGACGGCGAGGAGCTCGGCCCCGGCGACGCTGCCCGGCTCACCGACGCCGGCGCCGCGGAGCTCCGGGCGACCGCCGCCGCGGAGGTGCTGATGTGGGAGATGCGGGACTGGCGAAGGGCGCTGGGCTGACGGGGCCGGCGCCGGTGCCCGTACCGGACCGTCAGCTCAGCGCGCTCTTCGCCCGCCACTGCTCCCAGCTCAGGTTCCACGCCCCGTAGCCGTTGCCCTCGGCGACCGTGCCCTTCGTCTCGCGGCCGGTGATCTCGAAGGGGTCGCCGACGTTCACGGAGGCGTAGAAGGAGGCGGCGTTCTCGTCGCTCATGCCGATGCAGCCCGAGCTGCGGTTGGCGTTGCCGAAGTACGCCGCGTTCCACGGAGCCGCGTGGGCGTACATGCCCGACCAGGTCAGCCGCATCGAGTAGTCGACCATCTTGTCGTAGGCGTCGCCGAGGCCGACCGTCTCCGAGTTCATGTTGATGGTGCCCTCCTTCGCCATCAGGACGGCCGTGCCGCGCCAGGACCGCTTGTCGCCGCCCGGGGTGCCGCCGGAGACCGGGATGGTGCGGACCGTACGCCCGTCCCGTACGACGGTCAGCCGGTGGGCGTCGAGGTCGACCTTGACGACCTGCGAGGCGCCGACGGTGAAGCCGGTGCGGTAGTCCCGCACGAACCAGCCGCCGCCCGAGTCGGTGCCGTTCAGGTCGGCCTCCAGGGTCACCTTCGTGCCCGGCTTCCAGTACTCCTTCGGCCGCCAGTCGGCCCGGTCCCGGCCCGAGTGGTCCTTGACCCAGCCCCAGGAGCCCTCGGTCGCGTTCGAGGTGGTGACCTTGAGCTGCCGCTCCACGTCCGCCTTCCGCGTCACCGGCAGGTCGAAGACGATCGACAGCGGATGCCCGACGCCCACGGTGGTGTTCTTGCCGGGCGCCAGCGTCAGCTTGTTGACCTTCTCCGGCTCGGGAGTGGTGAAGGAGGACCGGGTCGTCGACTCCGCGCCGTCGCCGGCCCGGGAGGTCACCTCCACCGTGTACGAGGTCCCCGGCACCGCCTTGCGGTCCGACACCCAGCTGGTGCCGCCCGCGCCCGTACGCCCCTTCAGCGTCCCGCCCTCCGCGTCGACGACCCGCACCGCGGCGATCGTGCCGCCCGACGCGTTCACGGTCACGGGGCTCCCGGCCGCCGGGGACACGACCGTCACCTTCGCCGCGGGCGCGGCGGAACCGTGGTCCCGCGCCCCCGACCGGCCGCCGCCGTCCGCGGCCTGGGCCGTACAGGCGGTGAGCGAGACGACGAGCGCGACGGCCGCGAGGCCGGGACGGGTGGAACGCGGGCGTGTGCGTATCGGCAGCACGGAAGACCTCCGTGGAGAGGGAAGAAGGGTGGGATGTCCGGACTGTAGGTCGGCCGCGGCGCCCGTGGGGCGCCGAACGGCCATGTGACAAGGGCTGCGGCACAACGGTCACGGTCCGGTCACATACGACGCGCGGCCCCGTCGAATTCGGCTGTGAGCCTGCTGTGCGCCCCACCACCGAGGGGCGGAACCAGGAGGCTCCCGTCGTGTCCGCTCTGCTCCTGACGGCCGCACCCGCCGACCGTCGTGCCCCGCTCGGCCCGGTCAGGGTCGGCCCCGTGACCCCCGAGGCCTACCGCGCGTTCCTCGCGTCCCGGTCCGCCGGCGCCGACGGCCCCAGCTTCCTCCAACTCCCCTCCTGGGCGCAGGTGAAGGACGGCTGGTGCCACCAACTCGTCGGCTGGGGGCCCGAGTCCGGCGAGCTCACCGGCGTCGCCCTCGTCCTCCTGCGCCCTTTCCCCGGCACCCGCAAGTACTTCGCGTACCTCCCCGAAGGACCCTTCGCCGACTGGGCCGACCCGGACCTCGACGGCTGGCTCGGACCGCTCCTCGGCCATCTGCGGGCCTCCGGCGCCTTCGCCGTGCGCATCGGACCCGGACCCGCCTACCGCCGGTGGAACGCCGCGACCCTCAAGGCCCGCACCGGAACCGGACGACGACTGGCCGACGTACTCGCCGACGAGGTCGACCCGCTCGGCACCGTCGTCGTCGACCGGCTCCGGGCCCGCGGCTGGCGCCGCTGCGGCGGCGACTCAGGGGACGGCGCCGACGCCCAGCCGAGGCACGTCTTCCAGGTCCCCCTCACCGGCCGCTCCACCGACGACCTCTGGGCCGGCCTCAACCAGGAATGGCGGCGCAACGTCCGCAAGGCCCGCAAGTCCGGCGTCGAGATCACCGTCGGCTCCGCCGCCGACCTCCCCGACTTCTACCGGCTGCTCCGGGTCACCGAGGAACGCGACGGCTTCCGCCTCGGCCGCTCCCTCGCCTACTACGAGCGCCAGTACGCCGCCCTCAACGCCGAACAGCCCGGCCGCATGAAGCTCTATCTCGCCCGCCACGAGGGCGAGATACTCGCCGCCCACACCATGGTCACCGTCGGCGGGCGCGTCTGGTACCAGACCGGTGCCTCGGCCGACCACCGCCGCGAGGTCCGCCCCTCCAACGCCCTCCAGTGGCGCATGCTGCTCGACGCCCACGCCGCCGGCGCCGCCGTCTACGACCTGCGCGGGGTACCCTCCACCCTCGATCCGGACGACCGCGCCCACGGGCTCCTGCGCTGGAAGCTCGGCACGGGCGGACAGGTCGTCGAGACACTGGGCGAGTGGGAGATTCCGATGCCGGGCACGACCAACCAGGCGCTCTTCCGCGCCTTCCAGGCCTATCTGGCCCGCCGATGACCGCCACGCTCACCGCGACACCCGCCGAGCCCAAGGCCTCGGTCCTCCGCAGCGGCGCGCTCATGGCCGCCGGCTCCCTCGTCTCCCGCGCCACCGGCTTCGTCCGCGCCTCCGTCGTCGCCGCCGCCCTCGGCGCCGGGTACGTCGCCGACGGCTACGCGGTCGGCAACTCCGTCCCCACCATCGTCTACATGCTGCTCCTCGGCGGCGCCCTCAACGCCGTCTTCGTCCCCGAACTCGTCAAGGCCGCCAAGGAACACGAGGACGGCGGCGTCGCCTACACCGACCGCCTCCTCACCCTCTGCGCGCTCGCCCTCACCGCCCTGACCGCGGCCGCGGTCCTCGCCGCGCCCCTGATCGTCGACGTCTACACCGACTACACGGGCGCGCAACGCGCGATGACCCTCGCCTTCACCCGCGCCTGCCTGCCGCAGATCCTCTTCCTCGGACTGTTCACGCTCCTCGGCCAGGTCCTCAACGCCCGCGGCCGGTTCGGCGCCATGATGTGGACCCCCGTCCTCAACAACGTGGTCGTCGTCGCCGTCTTCACGCTCTTCCTCGCCGTCAGCGACGGCGGCACCCTCACCCCCGGCGAGACCGCGCTCCTCGGCTGGGGCACCACCGCCGGCATCGCCCTCCAGGCCCTCGCCCTCGTCCCCTCGCTGCGCGCCGCCGGCTTCCGCTGGCGCCCCCGGCTCGACTGGCGCGGCAGCGGCCTCGCCGCCCCGCTGCGCTCGGCCGGCTGGCTCGTGCTGCTCGTCCTCACCAACCAGGGCGCCTACTGGGTCACCACCTGGCTGGCCACCTCGGCCGGCGCCGTCACCTCCGGCGGATCAGGCCTCGCCGCGTACAACAACGCCTACCTGCTCTGGACCGTCCCGCACGGCATCATCACCGTCTCCCTCGTCACCGCCCTGCTGCCCCGCATGAGCGGCGCGGCCGCCGACGGCGACCTCGCGGGCGTCCGCCGGGACGTCTCCCACGCCCTGCGGACCAGCTCGGCCGCGATCGTCCCCGCCGCATGCGCGCTCCTCGCGCTCGCCGTGCCGCTGATGACCGTCGTCTTCCGGTACGGCGCCACCACCGGCGACGACATCCGCTCCATGGCCTGGATCCTCATGGCCTTCGCCCCCGGCCTCGTCGCCCTCTCCGGCCAGTACGTCTGCACCCGCGCCTTCTACGCCCTCCGCGACACCCGCACCCCCTTCCTCCTCAACCTCGTCATCGCCGGGCTCAACGCGGGCCTCTCCCTCGCCGCCCACCACTTCCTCCCGGCCCACTGGGCCGTCGCCGGCATGGCCGCCGGCTACTCCCTCGCCCTGTGGGCGGGCTGGGCCCTCACCGCGTACGTCCTGCGACGGCGACTGCGCGGTACGTCCTCCGGCGGTACGGCCCCCGCGCTGGCGCGGCTCCTCCTCGCCGCGGTGCCGGCCACCGGGTACGCCTTCTTCGCCGTCGGCCTCACCGACGTGGCCGGTCCCGTGGTCGCCGGCCTCTCCGGTGCCCTCACCCTCCTCACCACCTTCGCCCTCCTCTCCGGCCCCCTCCGCCTCACCGACCTGCGCTCCCTCCTCACCCGCCTCCGCCCCTGACCCCCGCCGAGCGGGCCGCCGTGCGTGGGCCCCGGCAGGGACACGTCATCGACCTTGGGATACTCCGGACATGCCCCGCGTGCTGCTGATAGAAGACGACCCCTCCGTCAGGGAGGGCGTGGAGCTCGGCCTGCGCCGCCGCGGCCACGACGTGCGGACCGCCCCCACGGGCGAGGCGGGACTGGCCGCGCTGGGGGAGTTCAGGCCGGACCTGCTCCTGCTCGACCTGATGCTGCCGGGGATGAACGGCGTGCAGGTCTGCCGCCGGGTCAGGGAGAGCAGCCAGCTGCCGATCATCATGCTCACCGCCCGCGGGGACGATTTCGACGTGGTGGTCGGCCTGGAGGCGGGGGCGGACGACTACATCGTGAAGCCGGCCCGTACGGAGGTCATCGAGGCGCGGATACGGGCCGTGCTGCGACGCATCGAGGAGCCGGGATCGGGCCGGTCGGCCGTCGAGTTCCACGGGGAGCTGGCGATCGACCGGGCCGGACTGACCGTCGCGAAGTCGGGCGAGCGCGTCGCCCTCGCCCCCTCCGAGCTGAAGCTGCTGCTCCATCTGACGGCCGCGCCCGAGCAGGTCTTCAGCCGGCAGCAGCTCCTCGAACACGTCTGGGAGCACAGCTACCACGGAGACGCCCGGCTGGTCGACGCCTGCGTCCGGCGGCTGCGGAACAAGATCGAGGACACCCCGGGCGAACCCCGCTACATCCAGACCCTGCGGGGCTTCGGCTACCGCTTCGGCCCGCTGTGAAGGCCTGCGTGAGCCCCGAGGACGAGGCTCCCGAGGTGTCGGCGGCCCCCGGGACGACGAGGGCGACGGCGGCAGGGGCGGCGACGGAGGCCGCCGGCGCGGCACCCCGCCGGCGCCGCAAGCCGCGCGCCCCGCGCCTGCGCCCGCACCCCTTCGGCCTGCGGACCCGGCTGATCCTCGCGTTCCTGCTCGTCGCGGCCGTCGGCTGCGGCACGACGGCCGCGCTCACGTACCGGGCCGCGCGCAACGCCGTCCTGGAGCAGACGCAGGACACCGCGGTCTCCGCGTTCCGCGAGCAGGTGGACGCGCTGGGCGTCACCCTGCCGGTCGACGCCGACTCGCTGCGGGACTCGCTCATGCTCGTCGCCCGGCAGGGCAAGCCCCGCCCCTGGCGGGTCTACGCCGAGTACGGCAAGGTCCGGGTCTCCTCGACCGACCGCCCCACCTCCTCCGTCGTCACCCCCGAACTGCGGGCCCGCGCGACGGCCGGGACGGCCACCGCGCACGGCAGCTTCCAGCGCGTGGTGAAGAACGGCACGCCGTACCTGACGATGGCGGTCCCGGCCGTCTTCCGGACCCATGCGACCGAGGGGACGGCCCAGCCCACGGGCCTCGTCTTCTACGCCGTCATGGAGCTCGACGAGGAGGAGGCCAACATCGAGGCCATGGTGGAGGCCGCCCGCGACGGCGCCCTGCCCGCCCTCGCCGTCGCGCTGATCCCCGCGCTGATCGCCGCCCGCGGGGTGCTCCGCCCCGTGCGGGAGCTGCGCCACGCGGCCCACAGCATGGGGCGCGGCCGCCTCGACACCCGTATCCACGCCAAGGGAAGCGACGAACTCGCCGACCTCGCCCGCACGTTCAACGAGTCCGCCGCGGCGCTGGAACGTTCCGTCGCCGAGCTACGGGACGCCGAGGCCCGGGCCCGCCGCTTCGCCTCCGACGTCTCGCACGAACTGCGCACCCCGCTCGCCGGCATGCTCGCGGTCACCGAGGTCCTCGACGAGGACGCCGGCCTCCTCGACACCGACACGGCCCGCGCGGTCCGTCTGATCAGCTCGGAGACCGGCAAGCTCGCCGTGCTCGTCGAGGACCTGATGGAGATCTCCCGCTTCGACGCGCGCGCCGCCGAGCTCCACCCGGACGAGGTGGACGCCGCCGACTGCGTGCGCAAGACCCTCCAGCACCGGCACTGGACCGATCCGGCGCAGGTCGTGACGTACCTCGACGAGGGCATCAGGGCCCGTCTCGACCCGCGCCGCTTCGACGTCGTCGTCGCCAACCTCGTCGGCAACGCCCTGCGGCACGGCGCGGCGCCGGTGACCGTGAGGCTGTACGCCGAGGGGGACCGGCTCGTGACCGAGGTCGCCGACCGGGGGCCGGGCATCCCCCCGGACGTCCTGCCGCACGTCTTCGACCGCTTCTACAAGGCCGACCGGGCCCGCACCCGCTCGGCGGGCAGCGGTCTCGGCCTGGCGATCACCCTGGAGAACGTGCGCCTGCACGGCGGCACCGTCGAGGCCGCCAACCACCCCGCGGGCGGCGCGGTCTTCACCGTACGGATGCCGCTGTGAACCGCCGGACGAAGGCCGTCGCCGCGCTGCTGGGGTCCGCGGCGCTGCTGACGCTGACCGGCTGCGGCATCCAGGACAGCGACGTCGTCGAGGCGGGCGGCGCGGCGACCGTCGCCGTCCACCCCGCACCCGGCGGCAACCGGGTGGTGCTCTACTTCCTCGGGCCGGACGGCCGGCTGCTGCCGTCGGTCCGCGACCTCGACGGGCCGTTCTCCTCCCGTGGCGAGCCGTGGGCGAACCCGGACCACACGAGCGGCAGCGGCACGGGCGTCGAGACGCGGAGCGGGAGGGTCGGCATCGACAAGGTGCTCTTCATGCTGGTGAACGGCCCGGTCGCAGGCGAGGTCGCCGTCGGCATGACCACCGGCCTGCCGCGCTCCGAGACCGTCCCGCACATCGAGGGAGACCCGTCGAAGGCGGTCGCAGAGGGTCGCCGTCACCTCCGGCTGAGGGTTCCGTTCCCCGTCGGGGACCTGACGGACGCGGCCATCCAGCAGCTGGTCTGCACGACCGTCTACGCGGAGGACCCGGTCGGGATGGTCGAGGTGTCCCTGCTCGGCCCCGACGGCACCCTTCCGGCGGCCCGCTGCGACGCCTGAACCGGCGACGGCGACGGCGACCGGCGTGCGTGACCGGCAACCGGCGACCGGCGTGCGAGAGCGGCGACCGGCGACCGGCGTGCGAGAGCGGCGACCGACCGGCATGCGGCGGCGGCCGGCGGGTCCGACGAAGGCCGCCGCCGGGCTGCCCCGCTCAGCGTGCGCGCAGCTCCGCCAGGACCGCGTCCGTGAAGGGCGGCCAGGCCTCGACCGCCCAGGGCCCGAAGGGCCGGTCGGTGAGGGCGACGCAGGCGGCCGCCGCGTCCGGGTCGATCCACAGGAAGGTGCCGGCCTGCCCGAAGTGCCCGAAGGTGCGGGGCGAGGACGTGGCGCCCGTCCAGTGCGGCGACTTCGAGTCGCGGATCTCGAAGCCGAGACCCCAGTCGTTCGGCTTCTGGTGCCCGTAGCCGGGCAGGATGCCGGTGAGGCCGGGGTACGTGACGGTCATGGCGTCCAGGACGGTCCGGGCGTCGAGCAGCCGCGGCGCCTGCACCTCGGCGGCGAACCGCACGAGGTCGTCCACGGTCGACACGCCGTCCTTCGCGGGCGAACCCTCCAGGGTCGTCGACGTCATGCCGAGCGGCTCCAGGACCGCCTGGTGCAGGTACTCGGCGAAGGGGATGTCGGTCGCCTTGGCGACATGGTCGCCGAGCGCCTCGAAGCCGGTGTTGGAGTAGATCCGGCGGGCGCCGGGCGCGGCCATCACCCGGTTCTCGTCGAAGGCGAGCCCGGAGGTGTGCGCGAGCAGGTGGCGGACGGTCGAGCCCTCGGGCCCGGCGGGCTCGTCGAGGTCGATCGCCCCCTCCTCGTACGCGACGAGGACGGCGTACGCCGCGAGCGGCTTGGTCACGGAGGCCAGCGGGAAGCGCTGCCCGGTGGGTCCGTGCGACCCGGCGACGGTGCCGTCCGCGCGGACGGCGGCGGCCGCCGCGGTGGGGACGGGCCAGTTCTCGATCGACGCCAGGCTCGGCACGGTGCTCTGCATGGGGCCGAGCCTACTTGCTTCGAGTGCACTCCAACGTTTTAGCGTGGGGGCATGAGCGTGATCGCGAGCACGGACCCGCGTACCAGCGGCACCCGGGCGCACTACACCATCAGCGAGGTCGCCGCCCTGACCGGCCTCTCGGCGCACACCCTGCGCTGGTACGAGCGGATCGGCCTGATGCCGCACGTCGACCGTTCGCACACCGGCCAGCGGCGCTTCACCGAACGCGACCTCGGCTGGCTCGCCTTCGTCGGCAAGCTGCGGCTGACCGGGATGCCGGTCGCCGACATGGTCCGGTACGCCGAGCTGGTCCGCGAGGGCGACCACACCCGCGACGAGCGGCGCGAACTCCTGGAGACCACGCGGCGCGACGTCCTCGCCCGGATCACCGAACTCCAGGACACGCTCGCCGTGCTCGACATCAAGATCGGCCATTACGGCACTGCATGCGGAGGCACACCTTCATGACCAGCGTGACCAGGATCGACACCGTACGCCTCGGCCAGGACGGCCCCCGGATCGGCGTCCAGGGCTTCGGCGCCATGGGCATCAGCGAGTTCTACGGCGACACCGACGAGGCCGCCGCCCGCGACACGCTCGACGCGGCCCTCGAGGCCGGCGTCACCCTCATCGACACCGCCGACATCTACGGCAGCGGCGCCAACGAGGAGTTCCTCGCACCCTTCCTCGCCGCCCACCGCGACGAGGTCGTCCTCGCCACCAAGTTCGCCATCGAGCGGCGCGCCGACGACCCCACCCACCGGGGCATCCGCAACGACCCCGCGTACATCAGGAAGGCCGCCGAGGACAGCCTCCGCCGCCTCGGCATCGAGACCATCGACCTCTACTACATGCACCGCCGCGACCCGGAGGTCCCCCTCGCCGAGTCCGTCGGCGCGATGGCCGAACTCGTCCGGGAGGGCAAGGTCCGCCACCTGGGCCTGAGCGAGGTCACCGGGCCCGAGCTGCGCGAGGCCCACGCGGTGCACCCGATCACCGCCCTCCAGTCGGAGTGGTCGCTCTTCTCCCGGGACGTCGAGCGCAGCGCCGTCGGCGCCGCCGCCGAGCTCGGCGTGACCTTCGTGCCGTACTCGCCGCTCGGCCGCGGCTTCCTGACCGGGGCGTTCGCGGACGCCACCAAGGACCTGTCGGGCGGCGACTACCGCGCCTACCAGCCCCGCTTCACCGGCGAGAACGCCGAGCGGAACGCGGCCCTCCTCGACCCGGTCCGCAAGATCGCCGCCGCGCACGGGGCGACCCCGGCGCAGATCGCCCTCGCCTGGGTCCACCAGCGGGCCTCCGTCCACGGCCTCACGGTCGTCCCCATCCCCGGCACCCGCAAGCGCTCCCGCCTCCTGGAGAACGCCGCCGCCACCCGCATCACCCTCACCGCCGCCGAACTGGCCGAACTGGAGCCGATCGCCGGGCTGGTGGCGGGCGACCGCTACCCGGACATGAGCCACACCTCGGCGGCCCGCGAGGCGTAGCACCCGGGCGTTCACGCCAGCCCCAGGGCGAAGACCGCGAAGCCCGCCGCGAGCAGCCCCGCCGCGGTGCGGCGGGCCGGGCCGGTCTTCGCCCACGGGGACTCGAAGCCCCGCGCGTACCGCCCGATGAGGACGAGGAGCCCGGCGAAGACCGGCATCCACGCCAGCCGGGCGAGGATCCAGCCGACCGAGTCCGGCGCCCCGACCAGGCCGGGGACCTCGCCGAGGTACGAGGCCGGGACCGCGGCCGCCAGCATCGCCGTCTGGTGCCAGCACAGGACCGTCATCGCCGACAGGTTGACGATCACGACGGGCGCCCACAGCGCGGGCCGCCGCAGGAACCGGCCGAGCCGGTCGCGGAGCAGGATCGCCGCGCCGCTCTGCGCGGCTGCCAGGGCGAGCACCAGCAGCGACGGCGGGTGCGAGTTGGTGCGGGCCTCGCCGGGGACGCCGACCATCGACGCCGGGTAGCCGAAGAACACCAGGAGGGTGGCGAACAGCGCGGCACCGCCGAGCAGCAGCGCCCAGGCGTGGCGCCGGGTGACCCGGCCCTCGCCCCACGAGACGCCGAGCTGATAGGCGAAGAGCCAGCCGGGCAGGATGTTCAGCAGGCTCAGCCAGGACGGCACGGCGTCCGCGTACGGCCCGTACCGCAGGAAGTCGACGACGGCCACCGAGCCGAGCAGCGGCGCCGCGGCCCAGACGCCGAGCCGGCCGGCGACCCGCACGCAGTACGGGGTGAGCGCGGTGACCACCGTGTACACGCCGACGAACCACAGCGGCTGGATCACCAGCGTCGACGCCGTCCGCAGGGTGTCCACGGGCACCCCGACGCCGAAGTGGAGCAGCGGCAGCAGCGCCGCCCACACGGCGGTGACCCCGAGCACCGGACGGCCGAGCCGGGCGAGCCGGCCCTTCAGCCATGCCCCTGTGGAGCCCTTGCGGCGCCGGTACGACAGGACCGACGCGTAACCGCCGACGAGGAAGAAGATCCCCAGCATCTGGAGGATCCAGCTGACCGGGGCGAGCCCGGCGAAGGCGCCCAGCGGGCTGGCGTTGTGGATCGCCCCGTCGGCGGAGAGCGTGAACCCGCCGAGCAGCCAGTGCCCGGTCGGCACGGCGAGCAGCGCGAGGGCGCGGAGTCCGTCGATCGCCCGGTCACGGTGCGCGGGCGTACCGGACTCGATCCTCGATGCCGTCCTGCGGGCCAGCGTCGTCAGCGTGCTCATCGGACGTCCCCCTCGGCGATCGCGGCGAAGGCGCGCAGGGAGCCGGTGCCGGCCGCGAAGTAGCCGCCGTGGCCCGCGGCGTCGTCGGCCGGGATCCGGCGGGCCCCGAAGGCCGGGTCGGTGGGGTCGATGCCGTGCCCGAGCCCCCCGAACTCGACGTTCGGGATCCGGTCGATCCAGTCGGTGGGGTCCTTCGCGGCCCAGACGCGGGCGGAGGTGCCGAGCTCGGCGACGCTCTCCGCGCGCATCCCGGGAGAACCGAAGACGACGAGGTCCTTGGCCTTCAGGTCGCGGGCGGCGAGGCCGCAGACGACGGAGCCGTAACTGTGGCAGAACACCGACGGCTCGGCCGCGCCGACGGCCGCGAGACCGTCCGCGAACCGGGTCAGCCGGCCCGCCCCGGCCTCCGCGAGCCGGCCGGTCGCAGCGTCGAGGCCCACCCCGACGGGGGTCGTGTACCCGGCCCAGGCGACGACCGCCGTACGGCCGCCGGTCGCCCGGCGCAGCGCGGTCGCCATGTCCGCGAGCGGCCGGACGTGCCCGGCGTCGACGTCGGACCCGGGCACGATCACGGCCACGTGTTCCGCCCGCGCCAGGTCCCCGTACACCAGGGCCACCTGCCCCCGGCCGCGCGGATCGAGGGCGAGCACCCGCGCCCCGCCGAACTCCCCGCGTACGGAACGCTCGTTGGCCTCGTACCGCAGCTCCAGCGGCGCACCGTCCAGGTTCCCGACCACCGTCGGGTACGTCCGGGCCAGTTCCCTCTGCCGTACGGGGCCCAGGCCCGCGAAGTACCGCGCCACCTCGCCCGGCCCCATCCGCTCCGGGTCCGGCAGCCCGGCCGCCCGCCACGCCCCGGTCCCGGCCGGCGCCCCCGTCACGGCCTCCTGGGCGTTCCCCGACGCCCAGCCGGCCGTCCCCGCGATCGCGGTGGCCACCAGGGCCACGGTGGTCAGGGTCCTCGCAAAGCGGCGCATGGGGTCGCCCTCCCTCTCCGGTACTCGCTCGTTCTTCGGCGAGAGGAAGGTAGGAAGACGAAGGGTGACGGCACGTCACACCGCGGGGCCAACTCCCGTCTGATACCGGGGTAGGGGGTGGAGGAGCGGCCAACCCCATGGAGGGGGTGGGGTTTTCCCCCGGGTGCCGGGTGCTCGGTGCCGGGTGCTCGGTGCCGGGTGCTCGGTGACGGGTGACGGGTGCCGGGTGACGGGCAGGGCGATGGCGCGGGTGTGACGAGCCGCGGCCGCTCAGCTCGCGCCCGGGGTCACCAGGCCCGACTCGTACGCGAAGACCACCGCCTGCGCCCGGTCGCGGAGGTCCAGCTTGGCGAGGACGCGCCCGATGTGGGTCTTCACCGTCTGCTCGGCGAGCACCAGATGGTCCGCGATCTCCTGGTTGGACAGGCCCCGGGCGATCAGCTCCAGGACCTCGGTCTCACGCGGGGTGAGCCCGTTCAGACGCAACGCGGTGGTGTCGCGGCGCGGCGCCGGGCGGGACGCGGCGAAGTCGGCGATGAGGCGACGGGTCACCGAGGGGGCGAGCAGCGCCTCGCCGGCCGCCACCACCCGTACCGCCGCGATGAGATCGGCGGGCGGCGCGTCCTTCAGGAGGAAGCCGGACGCGCCGGCCCGCAGCGCCTCGTACACGTAGTCGTCGACGTCGAAGGTGGTCAGCATCAGCACCTTCGGCCGGTGGACGACGCCGGCCGGCGGGTGCAGGATCTCCCGCGCCGCCGCGAGCCCGTCCAGCTCCGGCATCCGCACGTCCATCAGGACCACGTCCGGGTGCGTCGACCGGGCCACCTCCACGCCCTGGCGGCCGTCCGGGGCCTCGCCGACCACGTCGATGTCGGGCTGGGCGGCGAGCAGCGCGGCGAAACCGGCCCGCACCATGGCCTGGTCGTCGACGATGATCACGCGGATGGTCACTCGGGGTCCTCCGGGGTCGTGGCGGGCACCGGCCCGCGGCGTGCGCCGATCAGGCCGGGTCCGCGGGCGGGGCCGGGTCCGGCGCCAGGGGCAGCCGGGCGGCCACCCGGAAACCGCCGTCCGGCAGCGGCCCGGTGTCGAGCGAGCCGCCCGTCAACCGTACGCGCTCCCGCATGCCGACGAGCCCGTGCCCGGTGCCCGCCGCGCCGCGCTCCACCGCGGAACCCGGCTCCGTCGCGGGCCCGTTGACGACGAGGACCGTCAGCCATCCGTCGTCCGCCCGGACCGACACCCGGGTGGACGCCCCCGGCGCGTGCCGGACGACGTTGGCCAGCGCCTCCTGCACGATCCGGTACGCCGACAGGTCGACCGCCTGCGGTACGTCCCCGAGGTCGGCGGCGAGCCGCAGCTCGGCCGGCACCCCGGCCCGCACCGTCGCCTCGACCAGCTGCTGCACCCGGTCCAGGCCCGGCTGCGGCGCCCGCTCGCCCTCACTGCCGTCACTGCGCAGCACGGACAGCAGCCGCCGCATCTCCGCCAGCGACTCGCGCGCGCTCGCCGCGATCGACGTGAACTCCTCGCGGGCCGCCTCCGGAAGCTCCGGAATCCGGTACGGGGCCGAGTCGGCCTGCACGGTGATCACCGACATGTGGTGGGCCACCACGTCGTGCAACTCGCGCGCGATCCTCGCCCGCTCCTCCAGGAGCGTGCGGCGGGCCCGCTCCGCCTCGCTGATCGTCTCCTGCTCCACGAGCCGCCGCTGCGCGTCGCCCCGGGCTCGTACCGCCGACGTCAGGAGCAGCAGCACCCCGCTCAGGACCAGCAGCAGGGTGTGGATGCTCGTGTACCCGGCCGGCCGGAACGCCTCCAGGACGTACCCCGCCACACCGGTGGCGAGCCAGACCCCGAACAGCGCCCGGCGTGACTCGCGCAGGCCGAGCGCCACCATCAACGCGCAGTAGCCCACCAGGACCGTGGGCGGCCACGGCCAGTAGTCCGCCCGCCCGCCCTCCGCACCCAGCAGCACCAGCGCGCCCAGCACGTCCGCGACGAAGACGATCCACCAGGCCTGCAGCGGCCGGGCCACGGCCAGCAGCAGCGGCAGCGTCTGCGCGGTGCCGAGCGCCCCCGCGAGGGCCCCGTTGACGTGGTAGTCCCCGATCAACAGCACGACCGTGGACGGAAGCAGCGCCGCCACGAACGCGAGCGCGACGACGTACGGCAGCAGCCGCACCCACCGCGACGACGCGTCCGCCAGCAACGGGGCCCCCGGCGTCGCCGGCGTCGTCAGCGCCGACCCCAGCCCCTGGAACACGTCGCTCGTCCGGGCACCGAGCTGCCGGATCCGCCGCCGACGGCCGCCGGTGGGCCGGCCGGACCGCCGGTCGTCGGCGGTCGGCTCGGGGCTGGGGTCGGTCGGCGCCTCGGGCCTGTGGTCGGCGGTTGGCTCGGGCTGGTGGTCGGTGGCGGGCTCGGCACCGCGGTCGGTGCGCGTCTCGGGCCGGTCGTCGGTGGGCGGCTCGGGCCGCGATTCGGTAGCCATGACCCGCTCAGGGTAGGCAGCGGCCCCGGCCCCCGGCGTCATACCGGGGACCGGGCCCGGTCCTGATACCGGGGTATGACACCGGCCGCGGGCCGCATCCCGGTCCCGGTCCTCCGGGCGTCCCGGTCCCGGTCCTCCGGGCGTCCCGGTCCCGGTTTCCCGCGCGGCCCCGTCACAGCTCCGCGAGGAGCTCCGCCTTCTTCGCCGAGAACTCCGCGTCGGTCACGAGCCCCGCCTGGTGCAGCTCGCCCAGGTGCCGGATCCTCTCCGCGACCGCCCCGGGGTCGCGGCTCGCACCGTCCCGCATCCCGGCCGGAGCCGCGGCGTGGACGGGTACGCGATCCGCGGCCCGGCCCCGGATCGCGGCGAGGACCGCCGCGGCGAAGGGAAGCGACAGGTGCACCGGCCCGTAGCCGAGGCCGAAGACCACGGACGCCGGGTCCAGGTCCGGCTGCGGAGGGCGCGGCGCGCCGCCCCGGGGCACCAGGCGCAGGTATCCGTCGAGGACCTCGGGGGAGCGCCACTCCACCCCGCAGAGGTCCCGTACCGAGAAGGTCTGGTCGCCCGCCTTCCACTTCTCGGTGGACGCCCCCGTCCAGGACCAGCGGAACGAGACCTCCGAGACGCCGTCGAAGCTCGCCCTCCCGTCGTACGTCTTGAAGGACTGCGGCCCCTGCGGCGGCGCCACCAGGAAGCGGTCGACGGGCGTCGGAGCCGTCAGGACGCTGTCGACGTGCGCCGGGGCCCCCGCCGCCCCGACGTCCGTCACGTCCGGCGAGTCGATCGAGCCGAGGGCGCCGACCGAGCCCATGGCGCCGACCGGGCCGAGGGCGCCGACCGGGCCGACGGCGGCCCCGGTGTCCACCGGGCCCATGGCGTCCGCCGGGAGGCGCGCCCGCAGCTCGTCCCGGTAGTACTCGGCGAGCGTCTCGCGGTCCGCCGGCAGCACGAGCCGGTACGGGTCGCAGGCCTCCTTGAGCTGTCCCGCAGCCGCTTCCATCAGCGGATCGGCGCCCGGTCTCGGCACGGCGTGCAGGACCACGGTGCCCCGCTTGCCGGGCGTGAGCGTCACGGACGCCAACGCCTCGTGCGGTACTCGTCGTTCGCGCAGCACACTGAGGAGCTTCGGCGTGCGGTTCCCCCGATCGAAACGGATGAGGAGGGCGTCGCTCTCGAACTCCCAGGTGGCATGATTTCCGGCCAGCACATCACCCATACGCCTCATCGTAAGCGGCGCGTGCCGCTGCGTCGCCCCTGTGAAAGGTCCGGAAATCGCGGGATCTACGCGCGTCAGGGCCCTTCCGCGCCGGATATTCCGTCGTGGCAAGCGCTGTCGGCACGTGCGCAGACGAGGCTCGGGAAGGCGCCGACCCCTATGGCGGCGAAGTTCCCGAGGCTCTCGGTGCCCGGCTCGAAATAGCCACTGTGACCGCCTGCCCCGTCCGCCGAGAGCAGTCGCGCCCCGAACTCCGGAGCCACCGGATCGGCGCCGTGCCCCACCCCGCCCAGCTCCAGGTGCGGCACGTCGGCGATCCAGTCGTCGGCGTCCCGCATCGCCCACACGCGCGCGTGGGTGGAGAGTTCGGCCGCGGTCCGCACCCGCATGCCGGGGCTCCCGGCCACGGCCAGGTCCGTCACCCGGGCCGGCAGCCGGGGCGCGGCGACCCCGCACAGCACGGAGCCGTAGCTGTGGCAGAACAGCGCCACGCGCGCGTCCCCCGGCAGGGCCCCGGTCAGCTCCACGAGCCGTACGGCCCCGGCCTCGGCCAGCCGGCCCGTCACCGCGTCGACGCCCACCACGGCGGGTGCCGTGTAGTCGGCCCAGGCGATCACGGCGACCCGGGTGCGGGGCGCGGCCTCCCGTTCGGCGGCGTAGAGGGCGCTGGCCATGCCCTCCGGGGCCCCGTACCGGCCGCGGGTCTTCTGGAACGTGAGGAGGTTGGTGTCGACGCCGGGCACGACCACCGAGACGCGCCGGGCCCGCTCCAGGTCGCCGAGGACCTCCGCGGTCCGTCCCGTTCCGGTCGGGTCGAAGGCCAGGATCTGGCGGTCCGGCCTCATCAGGGACGCGAAGCGGTCGACCCGGCGGCGCGCCTCGTGCCGGCCCTCCGCCGAGAGCCGGGCGTCGTCGATCCTGGCCCGCTCGGTGGCGAGCGCCCGGCCGAGCGTGATCCGGTTGGCGCGGTAGCGCAGGGCGACCGGGGCGCCGTTGAGGTTGCCGACGACGAGCGGGTGCCGCTCGGCGAGCTGCGCTCCGCGCGCGGTGCCGAGTCCGGCGAAGAACGCGGCGACGGCACGCGCGGGTGTGGTGGCCGGGTCGGGCAGCGGACGGTGGTCGATCCGGTCGTGTGCCCAGGCGGTGAGCGCGGCCCCCCGCGACGGCCCCGGCACCGGCCGGTGCCGGATCGTCGTCCACCCGGTGGTCGCGAGGAGCACGAACACCACGCCCAGCGCGAGCAGGGCGCGCACGACGGTCAGGCTGGGAGAGGCATCGGCTGAGGTCACGGGGCGCCACCCTACGGGGCGAACGTGACGCGGCGGGCGGGCCCCCTCGCCGTCACGGGCGCCGGGGCGGTGTCACTTCTCACGGTCGGGGCCGCCGGGCCCTTGCGCCTGCGGTGCGGCGCCGGGACTCTCGCCGTCGCGGGCGCCGGGGCGGTGTCACTTCTCACGGTCGGGGCCGCCGGGTGGTCTCGCTTCTCGCCGTCCGGGCCGCCGGGCCTTCGCGCTTACGGTGCCGCGCCGGGCCCCTCGCCGTCCGGGCCGCGCCAGCGCGGGGCCAGCGCCGGGCCGAGCTGGTCGAGGTACTGCTCGGTGAGGGCGCGGATGGCGTCCAGGCTCTGGTCGGTGCCCCGGCCCCACAGCTGCCCGGTCACCCGCATGACACCGCTGAAGGCCGCCACCGCGATCCGGGGGCGCGGGTCCTCGTCGACGTCGAGGCCCTCGCGGTCGGCGATGATCCGGGAGATCGTCTCCTCCATCTCCGTGGACCGGCGCAGGTGCACGGCGAGCAGCGCGGGCGTCGACTCGATCATCCGGAAGGTGCGCAGGTACAGCTCGACCGGCACGACCTCGGTGATCGCGTCGCCGATGGAGTCCCAGGATCCGAGCACGGCGTTGCGCATCGCGTCGAACGGGCCCTCGTCCGGCGGCCGCTCCCCGAGGGTGCGGACGAAACGCTCCTCCACCATCTGCTGGACGGCGAAGGCGACCTCCTCCTTCGAGGAGAAGTACCGGAAGAAGGTGCGCTGGGAGACCTCGACCTCCTCGACGATCTCGTCGACGGTGGTCCCCTCGTACCCCTGGTCCGTGAAGCGCTCCAGGGCCACCCGGATCAGCGCGTCTCGTGTGCGCTGCTTCTTCCGTTCGCGCAGGCCGGGCACGGTCAAGTCAAGGTCCTCTTCTCCCGCGTTCCGTACGGCTCAGGGTACCTGTGAGCTACGTGACAGTTACCGACGCGTGAATCACTTTGTCAATTGTCAGTGACTGTCATTAGCCTCGTTCGCATGACTAGTCAGACCACCGTGGAAAAGACCCCGCAGGGTCAGGGGGGCGTCCGGGAACCCGTCCCGGTCCCGGCGAAGGGACTGCGCGGCCACCCGTGGCTGACCCTGTTCGGCGTCGCCGTGGGCGTGATGATGGTGGCGCTCGACGGCACGATCGTCGCCATCGCCAACCCCGCCATCAAGACCGACCTCGGCGCCACGCTCGCCCAGGTCCAATGGATCACCAACGGCTACCTGCTCGCGCTCGCCGTCGCCCTGATCACAGCGGGCAAGCTCGGCGACCGCTTCGGCCACCGGCAGACCTTCCTCATCGGCATCGCCGGCTTCGCCGCCGCCTCCGGCGCGATCGGCCTCTCCGACTCGATCGGGGCCGTGATCGCCTTCCGCGTCCTGCAGGGCCTCTTCGGCGCCCTGCTGATGCCGGCCGCGCTCGGCCTGCTGCGCGCCACCTTCCCGGCCGAGAAGCTGAACATGGCGATCGGCATCTGGGGCATGGTCATCGGTGCCTCCACGGCCGGCGGCCCGATCGTCGGCGGCCTGCTCGTCGAGCACGTCAGCTGGCAGTCCGTCTTCTTCGTCAACGTGCCTGTCGGCGTCGTCGCGCTCGTCCTCGGCCTGCTCATCCTCAAGGACCACCGCGCCGAGAACGCGCCGCGTTCCTTCGACGTCGTCGGCATCCTGCTGCTCTCCGGCGCCATGGCCTCGCTCGTCTGGAGCCTCATCAAGGCCGGCGAGTCCTGGGGCTGGACCAGCGGCAAGACCTGGGGCTGCCTGATCGGCGCGCTGGTCCTGTTCGCGCTGTTCGCCTTCTGGGAGACGAAGGTCAAGGAGCCGCTGATCCCGCTGGGCATGTTCCGCTCCGTGCCGCTGTCGGCCGGTGTCGTCCTGATGGTCCTGATGGCCTTCGCCTTCATGGGCGGCCTGTTCTTCGTGACCTTCTACCTCCAGGGCGTGAAGGGGCTCAGCCCGGTCGACAGCGGTCTGCACCTGCTGCCGCTGACCGCGATGATGATCGTCTCCTCGCCGCTGGCCGGCGCGCTGATCACCAAGTTCGGCCCGCGCGTGCCGTTGGTCGGCGGCATGGTCTGCACGGCCGTCGCGATGTTCGGCATGATCACGCTCTCGCCGGGTACCGGCACGTTCGCCATGTCCCTCTGGTTCGCCCTGCTCGGCCTGGGCCTCGCCCCGGTCATGGTCGGCGCCACCGAGGTCATCGTGGGCAACGCGCCGCTGGAGCTGTCCGGCGTCGCCGGCGGTCTGCAGCAGGCCGCGATGCAGGTCGGCGGCGCGCTCGGCACGGCGGTGCTCGGCGCCGTCATGTCCTCCAAGGTCTCCGGCGCCTTCGCGGAGAACTGGAAGGAGGCCGGCATCCCGGTCCCGGCCGACCCGCGCCTGGAGCAGGCGGCCGAGTTCGGCATGGCCCCGCCGGAGCTGGCGAAGGCGCCGGGGATGACCCCCGACCTCTTCGACAAGATCTCCGGAGTCATCCACGACACCTTCCTCGACGGCATGGGCCTGGCCTTCACCGTCGCAGGCGGGGTCGCCGTCGTCGCGGCCCTCGTCGCCACGCTCACCAAGCGCGGCGAGAACGCGGAGGCGGGCGGCATGGGCGGTCACATCTGACGCCCCTCAGGGTTCCCGTAGGGGGCCGTCACCCGTTCGCGTGAACGGGGGCGGCCCCTCTTCCGTCGCCGAGGGCACCTCCGTCATGATCGCGATTACAGAGAGTGACGAAACGGGGGTTCATCAGCATGTACACAAAGACTCTTCTCGCCGCGGCGGCCGTCCTGACCGCCACCGCCACGACCACCCTCCTGGCGACCCCGGCGGCCCATGCGGGCCCGGCGGCCCGGGCGTCCCAGGTGGCTTCGGCGGCCCGGACGGGCCCGGCGGCTTCGACGGCCTCAGCGGCCTCGGCGCCGGCCGGGACCCTTCTGGGGGCCTGCGGACCGGGCCGGCTCTGCCTCTGGTCCAAGCCCGACTTCAAGGGCAAGGCGCGGACCCACGAACTGGCCACCACGGACATCGACAGCTGCGTCGCCCTGCCGCCGGGCACCTCGGCCCAGTCCCTGGCGAACCGCACGGGCCGGCCGGTCACCACCTACCAGTCCGCCGAGTGCGCGGAGGCGGGGGAGTTCGAGACCTACCCGGGCCGCGGCACCTGGGTCCCGCAGGCGCCCTACGAGGTCAGAGCGTTCAAGATCTGGGAGCGGTAGACGCGGGGAGGCCCTGGGCGGGCGAGCCCTGCGCCTGGGAGTCCCGCACGGGGACGTCGTGGGCGGGGGCATCCTGCGCGGGAAGGTCCTGCGCGGGGACGTCGTGGGAGGGATCCGGTGCGGGCGCCCGCACCGGATCCGAGAGCCTGGCCACCTCCGCACGCAGCTGGCGGACCTCCAGCGTCAGTGCCTCCAGGAGCTCGGTCTGCCGGCGTTCCACGGCGTCGTCCCGGTCGAAGCGGGAGATGAACCAGGCGGCGATGTTGGCCGTGACGACACCGAGCAGGGCGATGCCCGAGAGCATCAGGCCCACCGCGAGGACCCGGCCGAGGCCGGTGGTCGGGGCGTGGTCGCCGTACCCGACCGTGGTCATCGTGGTGAACGACCACCAGACCGCGTCCCCGAGCGTCTTGATGTTGCCGTCCGGGGCGTCCCGTTCCACGTGCAGCACGGCGAGTGAGCCGAACATCATCAGCCCGACCACCGCGCCCGCCACATAGGTGGTGAGCGTTATCTGCGGGGCCATCCGGGCCCGCCGGCCGACCAGGAGGAGCGTGGACACGACCCGGAGCAGTCGCAGCGGCTGCACCATCGGCAGCAGGACCGCGAGCAGATCGACGGGGTGGGAGCGGATGAAGGGCCACCGGGCCGGGGCGATCGCGAGACGGACCAGGTAGTCGAGGGCGAAGGCGGCCCACACGCCCCACTCGACGTGGGTGCACAGCCGGTGCACCCACGGGTCGGCGCCGGGAGCGACGATCGGCACGGCGTACGCGATGCCGAACGCCACGGCCAGCACAAGCAGCGGCACCTGCGTGCGCTCTTCCCAGCGATCCTTCATGCCGGGCATCGTAGAGAACGCCGAAGGGCGGCGAGACCACCGGCCCCACCGCCCTCACCAGGTGCTATGCGCTAGGGGTGTCTCGTCGACCAGGCATCTGGAGCCCGTTCCGATCGACAGGACACCCCACGGGCTCAGGCGTCGCCGCCCGCGGCGCCGGGGTCGGCGGCCGCCACGTCGAGCAGCTGGTAGCGGTCCACGGCCTGCTTCAGGGCCGAACGGTCGACCTTGCCCGCGCGGGCGAGCTCGGTCAGCACGGCCAGCACGATCGACTGGGCGTCGATGTGGAAGTAGCGGCGGGCCGCACCCCGCGTGTCCGCGAAGCCGAAGCCGTCCGCGCCCAGCGAGGTGTACGTGCCCGGCACCCAGCGGGAGATCTGGTCCGGCACCGCCCGCATCCAGTCCGAGACCGCCACGAACGGGCCCTCGGCGCCCTGGAGCTTGCGGGTGACGTACGGGACGCGGAGCTCCTCGTCCGGGTGGAGCAGGTTGTGCTCCTCGACGGCCACGGCCTCGCGGCGCAGCTCGGTCCAGGAGGTCGCGGACCAGACGTCGGCCCGCACGTTCCACTCCTCGGCGAGGATCCGCTGCGCCTCGATCGCCCACGGCACGGCGACACCCGAGGCCATGATCTGCGCCGGGATGGCGCCGGCCTCGGCCGGCTTGAGGCGGTGGATGCCCTGGAGGATGCCGTCCACGTCCACGTCCGCGGGCTCGGCCGGGTGCTGGATCGGCTCGTTGTAGACGGTCAGGTAGTAGAAGACGTCCTCGGCGGCGGGGCCGTACATCCGCCGCAGGCCGTCCTTGACGATGTGCGCGATCTCGAAGCCGTACGCCGGGTCGTAGGCGATGCAGGCCGGGTTGGTCGAGGCGATCAGGTGCGAGTGGCCGTCCGCGTGCTGGAGGCCCTCGCCGGTCAGCGTGGTGCGGCCGGCGGTGGCGCCGAGCACGAAGCCGCGCGCCAGCTGGTCGGCCATCTGCCAGAACTGGTCGCCGGTCCGCTGGAAACCGAACATCGAGTAGAAGACGTACACCGGGATCAGCGGCTCGCCGTGCGTGGCGTACGCCGAACCGGCGGCGATCAGCGAGGCCGTGCAGCCGGCCTCGGAGATGCCGTCGTGGAGCATCTGGCCGGTCGGGGACTCCTTGTAGGCGAGCAGGAGTTCGCGGTCGACCGCCTCGTACTGCTGGCCCAGCGGGTTGTAGATCTTGGCGCTCGGGAAGAACGCGTCCATGCCGAAGGTGCGGTACTCGTCGGGGGCGATCAGCACGAAGCGCCGGCCGATCTCCTTGTCCCGCATGAGGTCCTTCAGGATGCGGACGAACGCCATGGTGGTGGCGATCGACTGCTGCCCGGAGCCCTTCTTGGCCGCCTCGTAGGTCTTGTCGTCGGGGAGGGCCAGCGGCTTCGCCCGCACGACGCGGGTCGGCACGTACCCGCCGAGCGCCTCGCGGCGGTCGTGCATGTACTGGATCTCCTCGGAGTTCCGGCCCGGGTGGTAGTACGGCGGCAGGCCGTCCTCCAACTGCCGGTCAGTCACCGGGATGTGCAGCCGGTCGCGGAAGCGCTTGAGGTCGTCGACCGTCAGCTTCTTCATCTGGTGGGTCGCGTTGCGGCCCTCGAAGTTCGGGCCGAGGGTCCAGCCCTTGACGGTCTGCGCGAGGATCACGGTCGGCTGGCCCGCGTGGGCCTTGGCCGCCGCGTAGGCCGCGTAGATCTTCTTGTGGTCGTGGCCGCCGCGGCCCAGGTGCAGGATCTGCTGGTCCGACATGCCCTCGACCATCGCCCGCAGCCGGTGGTCGTCGCCGAAGAAGTGGTCCCGGATGTAGCCGCCGGTCTCCGTGGCGTACGTCTGGAACTGGCCGTCCGGTGTGGTGTTCAGCTTGTTGACGAGGATGCCGTCGCGGTCCTGTGCGAGCAGCGGGTCCCAGGAGCGGTCCCAGATCAGCTTGATGACGTTCCAGCCGTTGCCCCGGAAGATCGACTCCAGCTCCTGGATGATCTTGCCGTTGCCGCGCACCGGGCCGTCGAGGCGCTGGAGGTTGCAGTTGACGACGAAGGTCAGGTTGTCCAGGCCCTCGCGAGCGGCGATGGAGAGCTGGCCGAGCGACTCGACCTCGTCCATCTCGCCGTCGCCGAGGAACGCCCAGACGTGGGACTTGGAGGTGTCGGCGATGCCGCGCGCCTCCATGTACCGGTTCATCCGGGCCTGGTAGATCGCGCCGAGCGGGCCGAGGCCCATCGAGACGGTCGGGAACTCCCAGAAGTCCGGCATCAGCCGCGGGTGCGGGTACGACGAGAGGCCGTTGGGGAACTTCGACTTCTCCTGGCGGAAGCCGTCGAGCTGGGTGTCGTTCAGCCGGTCCAGGAGGTAGGCGCGGGCGTAGATGCCGGGGGAGGCGTGCCCCTGGAAGAAGATCTGGTCGCCGCCGTCGCCCTCGTCCTTGCCGCGGAAGAAGTGGTTGAAGCCCACGTCGTAGAGCGAGGCCGAGGAGGCGAAGGTCGCGATGTGACCGCCGACGCCGATGCCCGGGCGCTGGGCGCGCGAGACCATGACGGCCGCGTTCCACCGGGTGGCGTTGAGAACCTTGCGCTCGATCTCCTCGTTGCCGGGGAAGAAGGGCTCGTCCTTGGTGGCGATGGTGTTGACGTAGTCCGAGCTCCGCATCTCGGGCACGGCCACGCGCTTCTCGCGGGCCCGCTCGATCAGACGGAGCATGAGGTAGCGGGCTCGCTCACGGCCCCGCTCGTCGACGGCCGCGTCGAGGGAGTCGAGCCATTCCTGGGTCTCTTCCGGGTCGAAATCCGGGACCTGGCTGGGAAGGCCGCCAATGATGATCGGGTTGCGATCGGATCCGGGAGCCACGCTCTTCCTTCGCTGTTCGGTGGTGCCCACGGGCCACGGAGTGGTCGGGATGTCCATCGTGTACCCCGCCGACGCCAGACGTCACACTTACCGAGGGGTAACCCCCAGGGGTGTCCTCCACCTCTCCGGGTGTGTGTTCGGGTGCGGTCAAATCGCAACCTTACGCCCAAGTCGCGCATGCGTTTCGTCCGGGCGTTCGGCAGACTGAAACCGCAGAAGCCGGTAAACCGGGACGAACCATGTGTGTCTGATCACGAAGGAGGGTACGAGCCTGCCGAAAGTTGGGGCGAGACGGCCCCAAACGTCACCGTTTCGGCGGTCTCCGCGGCCCGGTACTTGCGCGATCAGCCCCGGCACGTGTGGACTACGGCCAGCGCCACGCGCCCACGCGTGGCCCACAGCATTTTCCGAATGAGCAGGAGGCAAGCCGTGAGCGCGACCGCGGACCACGCGGAGGAGCGGACCAACCCGGCCGGCAGGCTGGGGTTCGAGCCCGGACAGGTGGTCCAGGAGATCGGCTACGACGACGACGTCGACCAGGATCTCCGTGAAGGCATCGAGTCCATCATCGGGGCCGACCTCGTGGACGAGGACTACGACGACGTCGCCGACGCCGTCGTGCTCTGGTTCCGTGACGAGGACGGTGACCTCACCGACGCCCTGGTGGACTCCATCGGTCTTCTGGAGGACGGCGGCATGATCTGGCTGCTGACGCCGAAGACCGGCCGCGACGGCTACATCGAGCCGTCCGACATCAACGATGCCGCGCAGACTGCTGGTCTCTCCCAGACCAAGAGCATCAGCGTCGCCAAGGACTGGACGGGCACCCGCCTGACCGCCCCCAAGCGCTGATCACCACGCTGCGAGAAGCCCCCGCCGGCCCGCCGGCGGGGGCTTTCGTGCACAGGCCGTAGGCTGGGCCTCACCGATTCGGCCCAGGGACCGGGTCCGTCGAAGGGATGTGTGACGCGATGGCCGTCGAGGTCGGCACCGAGGCCCCGGAGTTCGAGCTGAAGGACAACCACGGCCGCACCGTGAGGCTCTCGGACTTCCGCGGCGAGAAGAACGTGGTGCTGCTCTTCTACCCGTTCGCGTTCACCGGCGTCTGCACCGGCGAGCTGCGCGAGCTGCGCGACCACCTGCCGAGCTTCGTCAACGACGACACCCAGCTCCTGGCCGTCTCCAACGACTCGATCCACACCCTGCGGGTCTTCGCCGACCAGGAGGACCTGGACTTCCCGCTGCTCTCCGACTTCTGGAAGCACGGCGAGGCCTCCCGCGCCTACGGCGTCTTCGACGAGGAGAAGGGCTGCGCGGTCCGCGGCACCTTCGTCATCGACCGGCAGGGCGTCGTCCGCTGGACCGTCGTCAACGCCCTGTCGGACGCCCGTGACCTCGGCGACTACCTGAAGGCCCTCGACGCCATCTGAGCCGGTCCGGGGCCGACACCCTCGGAATCACCGGTCGAATCGACTGTTTCGACCGGGAACCCGTCACTAGGATCCAGTCGTTGATCCGATGCCAACGCACGACTGGGGCGCTGCCCCTGAAAACGTATGGAGGGACTCGTGGGAGTCAGCCTCAGCAAGGGCGGCAACGTCTCGCTGACCAAGGAGGCCCCTGGCCTCACCGCCGTGACCGTCGGTCTGGGCTGGGACGTCCGCACCACCACCGGTACGGACTTCGACCTCGACGCCAGCGCCATCCTGGTGAGCGAGGAGGGCAAGGTCCGCAACGACCAGGACTTCGTCTTCTTCAACAACCTGAAGAGCGCCGACGGCTCGGTCGAGCACACCGGTGACAACCTCACCGGCGAGGGCGAGGGCGACGACGAGCAGGTCAAGGTCAGCCTGGCCACCGTGCCGGCCGACGTGGCCAAGATCGTCTTCCCGGTGTCGATCTACGACGCCGAGAACCGCCAGCAGTCCTTCGGCCAGGTGCGCAACGCGTTCATCCGCGTCGTGAACCAGGCCGGCGGCGCCGAGATCGCGCGGTACGACCTCTCCGAGGACGCCTCGACCGAGACCGCCATGGTCTTCGGCGAGCTGTACCGCCACGGTGCCGAGTGGAAGTTCCGCGCCGTCGGCCAGGGCTACGCCTCCGGCCTGCGCGGCATCGCGCAGGACTTCGGCGTCAACGTCTGAGCCGAATAGTTCGAACCGTCCGGCGCCGCACCTCCGTGCGGCGCCGGACGTGCCTCATCACCACCGGGGAGGAACCGCATCATGGGCGTCACGCTCGCCAAGGGAGGCAACGTCTCCCTCTCCAAGGCCGCACCCAACCTCACCAAGGTCCTCGTCGGACTCGGCTGGGACGCGCGCTCCACCACCGGAGCCCCCTTCGACCTCGACGCCAGCGCCCTGCTGTGCCAGGCCGGCCGGGTGCTCGGGGACGAGTACTTCGTCTTCTACAACCAGCTGCGCAGCCCCGAGGGCTCCGTCGAACACACCGGCGACAACCTCACCGGCGAGGGTGACGGCGACGACGAGTCCCTGATCGTGGACCTCGACAAGGTTCCGGCGCACTGCGACAAGATCGTCTTTCCGGTGTCGATCCATGACGCCGACAACCGCGGCCAGAGCTTCGGCCAGGTCAGCAATGCTTTCATTCGCGTCGTGAACCAGCTGGACGGTCAGGAACTCGCCCGGTACGACCTCTCCGAGGACGCGTCCACCGAGACCGCGATGATCTTCGGCGAGCTCTACCGCTACAACGGCGAATGGAAGTTCCGTGCGGTCGGTCAGGGGTACGCGTCGGGGCTGAGGGGCATCGCTCTAGACTTCGGGGTCAACGTTTCGTAAAGCCATGTGATTCACGATGGGGCAAACAGTGGTTCTGAAAACCTTCGGCTGGTCGTTCGCCATCACGGCACTCGGCCTGGTCGCAGCGGTGCTCTACGGGGGGTGGGAGGCGTTCGGGATCGTCGCGATCCTGTGCGTCCTCGAGATCTCGCTGTCCTTCGACAATGCAGTGGTCAACGCCGGAATCCTGAAGAAGATGAATGCCTTCTGGCAGAAGATCTTCCTCACCATCGGTGTGCTCATCGCCGTCTTCGGCATGAGGCTGGTCTTCCCCGTCGTGATCGTGGCGATCAGTGCCAAGATCGGCCCCATCGAGGCGGTCGATCTCGCACTCAACGACGCCGAGCGCTACGAACAGCTCGTCACCGACGCCCACCCCTCGATCGCGGCCTTCGGCGGGATGTTCCTGCTGATGATCTTCCTCGACTTCATCTTCGAGGACCGTGACATCAAGTGGCTCGGCTGGCTGGAGCGCCCGCTGGCGAAGCTCGGCAAGGTCGACATGCTGTCGGTCTGCATCGCCCTGGTCGTCCTGGCGATCAGCGCCATGACCTTCGCGACCCAGGCCCACCAGCACGGCGGCACGCACGTCGACGCGGCGTCGACGGTTCTGCTCTCGGGCGTCTTCGGCCTCATCACGTACCTCGTCGTCGGCGGTCTCTCCGGTTACTTCGAGAACAAGCTGGAGGAGGAGGAGGAGCGCGAGCACGAGGCCGAGGAAGAGGCCAAGCGCAGCGGCAAGCAGGTCGGCGTCGTGCAGCTGGCCGGCAAGGCCGCCTTCTTCATGTTCCTCTACCTGGAGGTCCTCGACGCCTCCTTCTCCTTCGACGGTGTCATCGGCGCCTTCGCCATCACCAACGACATCGTCCTGATGGCGCTCGGCCTCGGCGTCGGCGCCATGTACGTCCGTTCGCTGACGGTCTACCTGGTCCGCCAGGGCACCCTCGACGACTACGTCTACCTGGAGCACGGCGCGCACTACGCGATCGGCGCGCTGGCCCTGATCCTCATGGTCTCCATCCGCTACCAGATCCCCGAGGTGGTCACCGGTCTCATCGGTGTCGCCCTCATCGCCTGGTCCTTCTGGTCCTCCGTACGGCGCAACAAGGCGCTCGCGGCGGCCGAGGGCGGGTCGGGTCCCTCGGGGGACAAGACCGAGGTGTCGTCCGGGGTGTGACAACCCCGGCAATGAGGAACGCTTCACTGCGGGGCGGTCGGTGCACCCGGCCGCCCCGCAGGCATGTGCGGTGTCGGTGATCAGCGGTGCCGGCGATCAGTGGGGCCGGCGATCAGTGGGGGGTGAAGGCGTCATGGCCTTCTGGGACAACCTTTTTCCGGGAAGGGCGGCACCGTTCGACTCGGGCAATGCCGTGTCGAACGCGATCGACCTGACGAAACGGCGCCCGTCCGTGTCGCTCACCAAGCAGGGCGCCGCGACGGGAAACCTCCGGGTGAACCTCTCCTGGCGGATGCGGACCTCCGACATCGAGGGCCGCTCACGGCAGAGCGGGCGGCTGCTGCGGAACCCCTCCCAGCTCTTCAAGCCCGAGGTCGTCCAGGCCCATACCCAGGGCATGGTCAACGTCGACCTCGACCTGGGCTGCCTCTACGAGCTCGCCGACGGCAGCAAGGGAGTGGTGCAGCCGCTGGGCGGGTTCTTCGGCGACCTGAACGCGGCCCCGTACGTGAAGCTGAGCGGCGACGACCGCTTCGGGGGCTCCTCCGGCGAGACGATCTTCGTCAACCTGGACCACCGTGACTCGATCAAGCGGCTGCTGTTCTTCGCGTACATCTACGACCAGACCCCGGCCTTCGACCGCACGCACGCCAAGGTCACGCTCTACCCGAGCAACGGCCCGCGGATCGAGATCGAACTCGACGAGCGCGCCCCGCAGGCCCGCTCCTGCGCGGTCTTCTCCATGGAGAACGTCAAGGGCGAGCTGACCGTCCGCCGCGAGGTGCGGTTCGTATACGGCTTCCAGGCCGAGCTGGACCGGCTGTACGGCTGGGGACTCCAGTGGGGGCGCGGCTACAAGACCAAGGCGTAGCCGTTGCCCCCGGGGACGCCCGTGGGACCGGCGGCGTCCCCGGGACGGCCGCCGGTGCCGGCCTCAGGACGACCTGACGAACTGCGGACCCATCGGCGGCATCCGGAAGTCGGGCGCCGGGTTCTGCTCGGCGGCCGCCACGGGCTGCGGGTAGCCGTACGCCGGGGCCGGGGCGTGCGTGGGCGGCTGCGGGTAGCCGTAGCCGGGCGCGCGGTCCGGCACGGGCGGCACCGTCGGCTGCGGCGGCACGGGAACGGGCGTGTGGACCAGGGTCAGGTCCAGATCCGGGTCGCCGGCAGTGGCGCCCTCCTGGGCGCCCGCGGCGGCGTCCTGGGCCCCCTGCGCGGCCTCCTGGGCGGCGTCCTCGTCCACCGAGATGCCGAAGTCGGTCGCGAGGCCGATCAGACCCGTCGGATAGCCCTGTCCCACCGCGCGGAACTTCCAGCCGTCCCCGCGCCGGTACAGCTCGCCGCAGATGACCGCCGTCTCCTCGCCGGTCTCCGCCGTCACGTCGAAGCGGGCCAGCGGCTCGCGCTCAGGCCCGGCCGTCGCGTCGAACACGAGGATGCGGAGGTCGGAGACGGAGCGGAACGTGCCGCCGTCCGAGGAGGCCGCGATCACCACCCGGTCGACCGACCCGTCGAGACCGGCCAGATCGGCCTCCACGGTGTCCGTCAGGCCCTCGGCGACCCGCTTCTTCGGCAGCCGCCGCACCAGGCCCGAAGGGTGGCGCGGCTGGTTGTAGAAGACGAAGTCCTCGTCGGACCGCACACGCCCGGAGGGCCCCAGCAGCAGGGCCGAGGCATCCACGTCGGGGACCCCGGGGCCCGGGGTCCAGCGGAGCACGGCCCGTACGGCCGCGGTGTCGAGAGGGACGTTGGAGCCCTTCAGCATCGCGTGCGTCATGACCGTCATCCTGCCCTCCCGGCCGACCCGCGGACAACGCGGGGGCACCACCGATACCGGGCCGAGACGACGGATGCTGACGAGTTACCTGAATTTCATGCACCGAGGGAACTACGGACACCCGCACCTACGTACTATTACCGGCCACATGTCGTCAGGGCCCAGAGAGGCAGACGGGGGACTTACATGCGTCATTTCGGGCACATCCCGTCCGCAACGCGGGCCGGGCTGTTCCACCGCGAGCCGGCCGACTTCACGGCCGACTCACCCGCGCGCACGCTCGCCGTAGCGCTCGGTGCCACGCTCTACAGCCCGGCCACCCGGCCGCGGCTCGCCGACGACGTGCGCAAGCAGGCAGCCCGCGGAGTGGTCTCCATGGTGCTCTGCCTGGAGGACTCCATCAGCGACGGCGACGTCGAGGCAGGCGAGGCCAACCTCGTCCGCCAGTTCGCCGACCTCGCCGCGGGCACCGTGACGGACGCCGACACCGCCACGGACGTGCCCCTGCTCTTCATCCGCGTCCGCGAACCGCGCCAGATCACCGACCTCGTCACCCGCCTGGGCGACACGGTGCGGCTGCTGTCCGGATTCGTGCTGCCCAAGTTCGACGAGACCCGCGGCCGCGCCTTCCTCGAAGCGCTCACCCAGGCCGAGCGGACCAGCGGCAGGCGCCTCTTCGCCATGCCCGTCCTCGAGTCCCCCGAGCTCCTCCACCTGGAGACCCGGGCCGAGACCCTCGCCGGAATCGCCTCGATCACCGACAAGTACCGCGACCGCGTCCTCGCCCTGCGCCTCGGCGTCACCGACTTCTGCTCCGCCTACGGGCTGCGCCGCTCGCCCGACATGACCGCGTACGACGTCAAGATCGTCGCCAACGTCATCGCCGACGTCGTCAACGTCCTCGGCCGCTCCGACGGCACCGGCTTCACCGTCACCGGACCCGTCTGGGAGTACTTCCGGCCCGGCGAGCGCATGTTCAAGCCCCAGCTGCGCCGCAGCCCGTTCCTGGAGGGTCGCGCCGAGGACCTGCGCACCGCCCTCATCGAACACGACCTCGACGGCCTGCTCCGCGAGATCGAGCTCGACCGCGCCAACGGCCTCCTCGGCAAGACCTGCATCCACCCCACCCACGTGGTGCCGGTGCACGCCCTCTCCGTGGTCAGCCACGAGGAGTGGAGCGACGCCCAGGACATCCTGCGGCCCGAACAGGGCGGCGGCGGAGTCCTCCGCTCCGCCTACACGAACAAGATGAACGAAGTGAAGCCGCATCGCGCGTGGGCCGAACGCACCCTCCAGCGCGCCGAGGTCTTCGGCGTCGCCAAGGAGGACGTCGGCTTCGTGGATCTGCTCACCGCCGGACTTGCCGGCTGACGAAGGGACGTCGACGACGTGGTGTGGACCGGAACGTGGGTCGCGGAGCGACTGGGCGTCGAACTGATCGGCGACGAGGAGCTGCCGGCCCTGTTGGGCCTCGCACTGCGCCGCAACCCCAAGCGGGCGCATCTGCTGGTCTCCAGCGTGCTCGGCAAGCACGTGCCGCAGCGCCCCTCGGTCGTGTACGGCTCCGGCCTCGACCTCGGCCGCCGCGTCCGGGCGCTCCTCGGCGACGAGGAGGCCGCCCGAGCCGTCGTCCTCGGCTACGCGGAGACCGCCACCGCCCTGGGGCACGCCGTCGCCGACGGCCTCGGCCTCGCCCCGTACCTCCACTCCACCCGGCGGCCGGTGGCCGGCGTCGCCCGTGCGGGCGGCTTCGAGGAGTCCCACTCCCACGCCACCTCGCACCTGCTGCTGCCCGAGGACCCCAAGCTCCTCGCCGGCGACGGGCCCCTCGTCCTCGTCGACGACGAGTTCTCCACCGGCAACACCGTCCTCAACACCGTCCGCGCCCTCCACGAGCGCTACCCGCGCGACCGCTACGTCGTCGTCGCCCTCGTCGACATGCGCTCCGCCGCCGACCTCGGCCGCCTCGACGCCTTCGCCGCCGAGATCGGTGCCCGCGTCGACCTCGTCGCCGGCGCCGCCGGCACCGTCCGCCTCCCCGACGGCGTCCTGGAGAAGGGCCAGGCCCTCGTCGCCGCCCAGGAACGCGCCCACGACGCGGCCCGGACCGCCTCCGACGCCACCGGTGCCGACGCCTCCCCCGCGGCCGAGGGCGCCCCCGACGCCTCCCTCGCGGCCGGTGCGGCCCCCGCGCCCGCGGCCCTCCCGCGTACCCCTCGCGCGACCCCCGTCCGTATCGACCTCGGCTGGCCCGAGGGCCTGCCCGACGGCGGTCGGCACGGCTTCACGCCCGATCACCGCACCGGCCTCGAAGCGGCCCTGCCCGCCATGGCGGACCGGATCGCGCAGGCCCTGCGCGCCCCGGCCGCCCCGGGTGCCTCGGCCGCCCCGGGTGGCCTGGCCGACCCGGCCGACCCGGCCGACACGGCCGACACGGCCGACCCGGCCGACACGGAGCGGCCCACCCCGGTCCCGCCGCACGTGCCGCCCCGCGTGCTCGTGCTCGGGTTCGAGGAGCTGATGTACGCGCCGCTGCGGCTCGGCACGGCACTGGAGGAGGCGGGGCACGACGTCCGCTACTCCACCACGACCCGCTCTCCCGTACTCGCCGTCGACGACCCCGGGTACGCGATACGCACCCGGCTCGTCTTCCCCGCCCATGACGACCCCGCCGACGGCCCCGGTGAGCGCTACGCGTACAACGTGGCCGGCGCCGGCTTCGACGCCGTCGTCGCGGTCGTCGACTCCACCGCCGACACCCCGGCCCTGCACGCCCCGGACGGCCTGCTCGCCCGGCTCGCCGCGCACATCCCGCGCGTCGTGCTCGCCGTCGTCCCCTCGCACACGCCCACGGTCCCGTCGCACACGCCCACGGTCCCGTCGTACACGCCCACGGTCTCCGAAGCTCCCGAAAGGAGCTCCATGCTGCCCGAGCCCCTCCGCGGCCCCGCCTTCTCGTCGTACGCACCCGAGGAGGTCGGCTGGCTGCTCCAGGACCTCTCGGACGTCGAGTTGGAGGCGCCCACCGAGGAACGCGAGGAAGCCATCCAGAGCGGCGGCGCGCACTACGCCGAGTCGCTCCCCGTCGAGTACCAGCCCAGCGAGCGCTACCAGGAGCTGTTCCACACCGCCCTGGAGAGCTCCGCCACCCGCATCGCCCGCGCCGTCGGCACCGTCACCGAGACCGTCCTCGCGGAGCGGCCCGGCCGCCGCCCGGTCCTGGTCTCGCTCGCCCGCGCCGGCACCCCCGTCGGCGTCCTCATGCGCCGCTGGGCCCTGGCCCGCCACGACCTCGACCTCCCGCACTACGCCGTGTCCATCGTGCGCGGCCGCGGCATCGACGCCAACGCGCTCCGCTGGCTCGCCGCCCACCACGACCCGGCCGACGTCGTGTTCGTCGACGGCTGGACCGGAAAGGGCGCCATCACCCGCGAACTCGCCGACGCGCTCAAGGAGTTCGAGGCGACCGAGGGGATCACCGGCTTCGACCCGGAGATCGCGGTCCTCGCCGACCCCGGTTCCTGCGTCCGCGTCCACGGCACCCGCGAGGACTTCCTCATCCCCTCCGCCTGCCTCAACTCCACGGTCTCCGGCCTGATATCGCGCACCGTGCTCCGCTCCGACCTCGTCGGACCGGACGACTTCCACGGCGCCAAGTTCTACCGCGAGCTGGCCGGCGCCGACGTCTCCGCGGACTTCCTCGACGCCGTCGCCGCCCGCTTCGACGAAGTCGCCGAGACCGTCGACACCGACGTCAAGGAACTCCTCGCCACCGACCGCACCCCCACCTGGGAAGGCTGGGCCGCCGTCGAGCGGATCAGCGAGGAGTACGGCATCCACGACGTCAACCTCGTCAAGCCGGGCGTCGGCGAGACCACCCGGGTCCTCCTCCGGCGCGTCCCCTGGAAGATCCTCGCCAAGCGCGGCGCCGACGCCGACCTGGCACACGTCCGCCTGCTCGCCGAACAGCGCGGCGTACCGGTCGAAGAGGTCGACGGACTCCCGTACAGCTGCGTGGGCCTGATCCACCCCCAGTACACACGGGGCGCCACGGGCGCCGACGGCAAGGCGGTGGTGTCCCAGTGAGCACGCCTGCGAGCACCCCCGTGAGCACGAAGGCGACCACGAAGCCGGACGCGACGCCGACCACGACGCTGGTCGCGAGCGACCTCGACCGCACCCTCATCTACTCGACGGCGGCCCTCTCCCTCGGCATGCCCGACGCCCAGGCGCCCCGGCTGCTCTGCGTCGAGGTCCACGAGTCCAAGCCGCTCTCCTACATGACCGAGGACGCGGCCGACCTCCTCGCCCGGCTCACCGCCGAGACCGTCTTCGTCCCCACCACCACCCGGACGCGCAAGCAGTACCAGCGCATCCAACTCCCGGGCACGGCGCCGAAGTACGCGATCTGCGCCAACGGCGGGCACATCCTCGTCGACGGCGTCACCGACCGCGACTGGCACGCCTCCGTACTGGGCCGGCTCGCCGACGAGTGCGCGCCGCTCTCCGAGATCCGCGCCTACCTCACCGCCACCACCGACCTGTCCTGGGTGCGTAAGCACCGGGTGGCCGAGGACCTGTTCGCCTACCTCGTCGTCGAGCGGGAGCGGCTCCCCGAGGACTGGCTGGGACGCTTCGGCGACTGGGCCGGCGAGCGCGGCTGGACCGTCTCGCTCCAGGGCCGCAAGGTGTACGCCGTCCCCAAGCCGCTCACCAAGAGCGCGGCCGTCCGCGAGGTGGCCCGCCGCACCGGCGCCACCCTCACCCTCGCCGCCGGGGACTCCCTCCTCGACGCCGACCTGCTGCTCGCCGCGGACCGGGCCTGGCGCCCCGGCCACGGTGAACTGGCCGACAGCGACTGGACCGCCCCCCACCTCGACGTCCTCGCGGAACGCGGCGTCGCGGCCGGCGAGGAGATCCTCCGCCGCTTCCGCGCAGCAGCCACGTACTGACCCTCGGGGGCACGCCCGCGCCCGCGGCAGACGAGAAGCCGCACGGAACGGACTCCGGCAACGGACTCCGGCAACGGGCGACAGGCAACGGGCGACAGACAACGGGCCGGATCCCCGGGAGACGAACTCCCGGGCATCCGGCCCGCTCGGATCCGGCCCGCTCCGCCGGGGTCAGCCGCAGCAGCCCCCACCACAGCAGCCGCCACCGCCACCGCCGCCACCCGCGCTCGGGGCGGGGGCGGCGGTGCTGCTGCCGCCGACGGCCACGGCCGAGAGCAGCTTCACGGTGTCGTCGTGCCCGGCGGGGCAGGAGGCAGGAGCGGAGGACTCGGCCATCGGACGGCTGAGCTCGAAGGTGTCGCCGCAGGTGCGGCAGCGGAATTCGTAACGAGGCATGGAGACAGGCTAACGGCGGGACGCGCCCGGCATCAGTGGCCCGCGCCCCGCTCCTCCCGGATCAGGCCGACGACGTGCGCGGCCGAGGCGCGGACGGCTTCCAGCTCGGTCAGGAAGTGCCAGTAGTCCGGGTGGCGGCCCTCCAGGGAGCCGACGGCCCGGTCGAGCCGGGCGACGGCCTCGTCGAGGGGCCGGGCATGGCGCGGGTCGGGCGTGTTCCGGCCCGCCATCGCCAGCCGCTGGGCGTCCCGCACCGCGAACCGGGTGCGGTCGACCTCCGCCGTCGGGTCCTTCGCGACGGCGTCCACACGACGCAGCCGCTCCCCGGCGGCCGAGACGGCCTCGTCTGTCGATTCGAGCAGCGCGCGGACCGTGGACAGCAGCGAGGTCGCGTCCGGCCAGCGCTGCTCGGTCCGCGCCTTCCCGGCCTCGGCGAGCCGCTCCGCGGCCTGCCGGAGCGTTTCGCCCGCCTGCTCGGGAACGTGCTGGAGGTCCTGCCAGCAGGCCGCGGAGAACCGCCGCCGCAGCTCGGACAGGACCGGTTCGACACCGCCGGTACGAGTGGTGAGCGCCTCGGTGCGGGTACGGAGGGACACCAGGCGCCGGTCGATCTCGGCGGCCCGCTCTGGCAGCCGCTCGGCCTCGGCCCGTACCGCCTCGGCGTCCCGCGACACCCGGTCGGCCCGCTGGAGGGTCTCGGGCACGCCGTGCCGCCCCGCACCCTCGTTGAGCCGGGTCAGCTCGGGTCCGAGCTGGGCGAGCCGCAGCGCGAGGTCGTCGGCACGCAGGCCCTTCTCCCGCACGGCGTCGAGCGCGCCGCTCGCACCGCGCAACGCCTGCCGGGCCCGCTCGACCGCCGGCGCGAGCCGCGCCAGCTGCGTCTCGGCCCGCCCGAGAAGCGGCGCGAGCCCCTCCTCGAACCGATCCAGCTCTCCCTTGACCCGCTCCAGCTCCTCCTTGGCGCGGTTCAGCTCCTCACGGGCCCGGTTCGCGGTCGCCGCGTCCAACTCGTCCCGGTCGAGATCATGGGCGTCGACCGCACCGATATAGGCGTGACTCACCTCGTCGATACGGCGCCCCAGCGCCTCGAACCCCTCGACGGCCCGGTGTGCCTCCGGAGAACTGTCCACCGCCGTGATCGTCTCGATGGAGATCCGCAGCCCACGCTGAGCGGTGTCCAGCTCGTAGAACGCCGCCGCAGCAGCGTCCTTCGCCGCCTGCGCCTCCGCCCGCTGACTCTCCCCCCGCCCCCCGAACCACCGCCGCGTCCCCCCACTTGCGAACGCCTGCGGCAGCAGCGCCCCCACCAGCAACGGCAAGGCGAGGGCCAACCTCAACGTCGACATCCCCCCAGGCGCCGCGCCACCCCTCATCCCGCTCGCCGCCACGTACCTCTCCCGTGCTGTGTCCGCCGTGCCCGGTCCGGGTTCATTCTCCCACCCGGTAAGGACGAACACACGGGCCGATCAGTTCACCGTCCGCACCACGACATCGCCGTTGTCCGTGCGCACGCTCACGACATGTCCGCTTCCGTCCCGACGCGGCACGTCGAACCGGACGTCCCCGTTGTCACTGCCGCCGGCGACCTCGTACTCGCCCCTCGGCACCGACACGCTCACATCACCGTTGTCCGTGACGACGTCGACCTTGCGCGGTACGGCCCCGAGCGTGATCTTCACGTCCCCGTTGTCGGACCGGGCGACCAGCTCGGGCGCGGTGACCCCGTCCTCGACCACCACGTCCCCGTTCCCGCTCCCCAGGTCGAGCGCCCCGCCGCCCCTCCGCACCCGCACCTCCCCGTTGTCCGACCGCACCTTCAACGGCGTGTCGAACCCCTCCGCCGTCACATCCCCGTTGCCGTCCTCCACCGTCACCGCGACCCCCCGCGGCACCTGGATCCGGTGCACCGCCCCACAGCTCGCCGCCACCCCGTCACACTCCACCCGCAACGTCAGCCGCCCGTCCACCAACTTCCAGCTCGCCTCCGGCCCCGACCCCATGAACACCCACCCGTCCACCTGCCTCTCCACCCTCACCCCCGTCACATCCGCCGCCGTGATCACCAACTCCGAGTCATCCGAATCCACCGTCAACGCCTCCCCCGCGAACTCGAACACCCTCCTCTCCACCGGCGCCCCCTCGACATCCCCCGCCCCACACCCCCCGACCGCCACCACCGCCACCAACGCCCCCACACCCGCCACCCACACCCGCACCCCACGCCCCACAGCCCCCACCCCTCCCATCGACCCGATCAACCCTCCCCCGACCGTACG
>NZ_JNWK01000029.1 GCF_000716445.1 Streptomyces wedmorensis | reverse complement strand
CGAGCAGGCCGCCGAGGCCGGCGCCGGGTCGGTCCTCCTCCTGCCGCCCAACGCCTACCGCGCCGACGAGCCCGCCGTACGCGCCCACTACGCGGAGGTCGCCCTCACGCCCGCGCTCCTGGCGAGCCTGTACGCCGACGGCAGCATCGTCGCCGTCAAGGAGTTCAGCGGCGACGTCCGCCGCGCCTACGAGATCGCCGAACTCGCCCCAGAGCTCGACCTGCTGATCGGAGCGGACGACGTCCTCCTGGAACTGGCCGTGGCCGGCGCGGTCGGCTGGATCGCCGGCTACCCCAACGCGTTCCCCGCAAGCTGCGCCGAGCTGTACCACGCCGCCGTCACCGGCGACCTGGACACCGCCGTGCCGCTGTACAAGTCCCTGCACTCCCTGCTGCGCTGGGACTCCAAGACGGAGTTCGTGCAGTCCATCAAGCTCTCCATGGACATCGCCGGCCGCCAGGGCGGCCCGACCCGCCCGCCGCGCCACCCGCTCACCGGGGCGATCGAGGCCGGCGTGCGCACCGCCACCGAGAAGGCCGTCGCCGACGGCCACCGCTGACGCCCGCCCCGCCCACCGAAGGAACTCCGTGCGTACGCGTCATGTCGACGAGTCCTTCATCGGCACCCGCTTCACCGGCCGCATCACCGCCCACACCGAGGTCGGCGGCCCGCCCGCCGTCATCCACACCGTCACCGGCCGCGCCTGGATCACCGGCACCGCCCAGTACTTCCTCGACCCGCACGACCCCTTCCCCGGAGGCTTCCTCCTGTGACCGACGCCCTTCCCCTCCTCACGTCCCGGAACCCCGCCGACCCGACCGACGTGCTCCTGCGGATCCCCGCACCCGGCGCCTTCGCGGCCGTCGACGCCGTCGAACGCGCCCGCGCCGCCCAGCCCGGCTGGCTGCGGGCCGGAGCCGCCGCCCGCTCGGCCGCCCTCGGCGCGGTCGCCGCCGGCATCGAGGCGGCGGCCGACGAGCTGGCCGGCCTCGCCGTCCGCGAGGTCGGCAAGCCGATCGCCGAGGCCAGGGCCGAGGTCGCCCGTACGGCCGCGATCTGGCGCTACTACGCGCAGGCCCCCTTCGAGCCCACCGGCGCCGTCCACGAGACCGCGGCGGGAGCCGGGCTGCTGCTGACCCGGCGCCGCCCGCACGGGGTGGCTGGGCTCATCACCCCCTGGAACTTCCCCTTCGCCATCCCGACGTGGAAGGCGGCCCCGGCGCTCGCGACCGGGAACACGGTCGTCCTGAAGCCGGCCCCCGAGGCCACCGCCTGCGCCCTGCGGCTCGCCGAGATCGTCAAGGCGGCCGTCCCGGAAGGGGTGTTCACCGTCCTCCCCGGAGGAGCGACCGAGGGCAACGCCCTCGTCTCCGCCGCCGACGTCGTCTCCTTCACCGGCTCCACCCCCGTCGGCCGGGCCGTCGCCCGCGCCGCCACCGCCAGGGGCATCCCCGCGCAGGCCGAGATGGGCGGCCTGAACGCGGCGCTCGTCCTGCCGGACGCGGACATCGGGCAGGCGGCCGCCCACATCGCCGCCTCCATCGCCGGATACGCGGGCCAGAAGTGCACCGCCACCAGCCGTGTCGTCGCCGTCGGCGCGGCCCTGGACCCGCTGCGCGAGGCGCTCTCCGAAGCCCTGCGGACCCTTCCGGTCGGCGATCCGGCCGACCCGGCCACCGTCTGCGGCCCCCTCGTCCACGAGCACGCCCGCGACCGGGTCGTCGAGGCCGCACGGGGCCTGTCCGTCCTCGCAGGCGGCACCGTGCCCGACAGGGCCGGCTGGTTCGCGGCCCCCACCCTGGTCGAGAAGGTCTCCCCGGGGCACCGGTTGCTGCGCGAGGAGGTCTTCGGGCCCGTCGCCTCCCTGCTGGCCGCCGACGACCTCGCCCACGCGATCCGGATCACCAACTCCGTCCCGTACGGTCTGGTCACCTCGGTGCACACGGCCGACCTGAACACCGCCCTGCACGGTCTCGACCTGCTCGACACCGGCATGATCCGGATCAACGCCCCCTCCACCGGCGTCGACTTCCACCTGCCGTTCGGCGGCGCCAAGGAGTCCGGCCACGGATCGCGCGAGCAGGGCACGGCGGCCCTGGAGTTCTACACCTCGGGACGGACGTACACCCTGGCACCCGCGGGCCCCGCGGCGTGACGACGTACGGTGGTGATGTCGAACGGAACGAAGGGATCACCACCGTCATGGGGCACCTGACCCAGCGCGACCTCAACGCCTCCCGGGAGCGGCTGCGCGACCAGGTCGCCCACGCCCTGCGCGCCGCCCTGATCTCCGGCGAGCTGCGGCCCGGGGTGGTGTACTCGGCGCCGACGCTCGCCGAGGACTTCGGAGTCTCCGCCACCCCGGTCCGCGAGGCGATGCTCGACCTGGCCCGCGAGGGCCTCGTCGAGCCCGTGCGCAACAAGGGGTTCCGCATCACCGAGGTCGACGAACGCGACCTCGACCAGTACACCGAGATCCGGGCGCTCATCGAGATCCCCACGGTCGGCAGCGTCACCGAAGTCGCCACCCGCGAGGACCTGGAAGCCCTCCGGCCGGTCGCCGAGGACATCGTGCGCGCGGCCCGCGAGCACGACCTCATCGGCTATCTGGAGGCCGACCGCCGCTTCCACCTCACCCTGCTCTCCCTCTCCGGCAACGAACGCCTCGTCGAGACCGTCGGCGACCTCCGCAAGCGCTCCCGCCTCTACGGCCTCACCGCCCTCGACGAACGCGGCGACCTCCTCCCCTCCGCCGAAGAACACCTCGAACTCCTCGACCTCATGCTCACGGGCGACGCCGAGGCCGCCGAATCCTGCATGACCCGACACCTGGGACACGTCCGCTCCCTCTGGGCGAAACCCGACGGCCCGCCCGGGACTTGACCGGCGGCGCCGCGCGGGCGGGGGAGGGCGGGGAGGGTCGCGCCGGCTGCGAAGGGGTGAACGAAAGGGGCGAAAGGTCCGATGTGGCAGGATGCGGATCATGAGTTCGAGCACGGCGACGATGACACGGCAGTGGACGACCTGGGGGCCGGTGGTGGCGGCGCTTGCGCTTGTCGCCGCCTGGGGGCGCGATCTGCCGGGCTTCGCCGTCGGGTTCATCGCGCTCTGCCTGATCGCGGCCGTCCTCGCCGCGGTCCATCACGCCGAGGTCATCGCCCACCGGGTGGGTGAACCGTACGGCTCGCTCGTCCTCGCCGTGGCCGTCACCGTGATCGAGGTCGGACTGATCGTCTCACTGATGGTGGGAGGCGGCGAGAAGACCGCGACCTACGCACGTGACACCGTCTTCGCCGCCGTCATGATCACCTGCAACGGCATCGTCGGTCTCTCCCTCCTCGTCGGCGCGCTCCGCAACCGGATCGCCGTCTTCAACGCCGAGGGCTCCGGCGGCGCGCTCGCCACCGTCTGCACCCTGGCCACGATGACGCTGGTCCTGCCGACCTTCACGACCAGCCACCCGGGCCCCGAGTTCTCCGGCGTGCAGCTCGCCTTCGCCGCCATCGCCTCCCTCTGCCTGTACGGGGTGTTCGTCGGCGTCCAGACCGTCCGGCACCGGGACTACTTCCTTCCCGTGCCGCGTCCCGGCCAGGACTCGGAGGACGACCACGCGGACCCGCCGACCCGGCGTGACGCCTGGACCAGCCTCGGCCTCCTCCTGGTCGCCCTCGTCGCCGTCGTCGGCAACGCCAAGCTGATCTCCCCGACGATCGAGGACGGCGTCCAGTCGGCGGTCCTGCCGAAGGCGGTCGTCGGTGTCGTCATCGCACTGATGGTGCTGCTCCCCGAGACCCTCGCCGCCGTCCGGGCGGCCCGCCGCGACCGGATGCAGACCAGCCTCAACCTCGCGTACGGCTCCGCGATCGCCAGCATCGGCCTGACGATTCCGGCGATCGCGCTCGCCTCGGTCTGGCTGTCCGGGCCCCTGATCCTGGGCCTGGGACCGCTCCACATGGTCCTGCTCGTCCTCACCGGAGTGGTGAGCGCCCTGACCGTGGTGCCCGGACGGGCCACCCTCCTCCAGGGCGGCGTCCATCTCGCGATCTTCGCCGCCTTCGTCTTCCTCTCGTTCAGTCCGTGACGGGCCCGGTCAGCCCCTGACGACCACCACCCGCAGCGCCGGCGAACGCAGGATGTCCCGCTCGCAGAACCGGGAGGTCACCCAGCGCTCGCCCGCGTACAGCCGGGTCTGGTCGCTGTGGTGCGGTGACGCGGGGTTCGACGACTGGGAGTACGAGAGCAGGGTGCGGGCCACCGGGCACCGGCCGCCGTCCCAGCCCACCGCCTGCACATGGCTGGTGCCGTGGGCGACCTCGACGTAGCCGCCGCCCGCCGCGTTCCACACGGACTCGGTCTTGTTCCATATGCCCAGCGACTCGGTCCCGCCGCTCACCGGGATCCGCTGCCCGTTCCGTACGACGAACTGGTGCTGCCCCAGGGGCGCGTCCAGCGGGATGCCCGCCGCCCGCAGCTCCGCCACGGCGTCCGTGAGGGCCTTGGCGAAGCCCGGCGTGCCGGTGTCGACGGTGTGCGGGGTGCGGACCGGGTCGGCGGCCGAGAACGGCACCCTCCACAGGTCTGCCGGCTTCACCGTGCCGGTGAGCCGCCGCCAGAACCGGTCGAAGAGCAGGGCGCCCCGGCTGTCCGTGTTCACCGTCCGGTCCCAGGCCCCGATCACCCGGCAGGCCTCGGGGTCGTCCGGCAGCGCCGTCGGGCAGGCCGCGGCCACGTCGGCCGCCGCCAGGTCACCGGCGGGCGCCCGGTTGGCGAACTGCTGGCGCTGGAGGTCGGCGACCGTCAGGTCACCGCGCGCGGCCATCGCCGACACGTCCTCGACGCCGCCCCGGGTGCGCAGCGAGCGCGGGGTGGCGATGGTGCCGAAGATCCGCTCGTAACCGGTCAGCGGCCGGTCGGCGTTGGTCAGCCAGGCGCTGTCGTTGGAGTTCTCCACGTACGGGGTGTCCTGGAGCACCGGCATCCGCGCCGGACCGAAGACCCCCGGCTGGACCGCGTCCGGGTCCGAGCCGAGCGCGCAGTCGGAGCGCGAGCCGTCGAGCACCGCGACGCCCGACGCCGGGTACGTCGCCCGGCCGAGCGGTGTGGAGCAGCGCTGGGCCAGCTCGTCGGTGATCCGGGGGAGCACCTGCGACTGGCTGAAGTACGAGTGCCCCGCGGAGTCGGCCGCGATCGTGTTGACCCACGGGAGTCCCTGGGTGCGGCGCAGCGCGTCCGCGACGTCCCGCGTCGAGCGGGCCTTGCCGAAGCCGAGGGCGGTGTCCGAGCCGCGCAGGTTGGCCGCGTTGGGGTCGTTGAGCGCGTACGCGGTGGTGGCGGTCCAGGGCAGCGGGAGCTGTGCGCCGAGGCCGCCGACGACCGGGCCGTACCGCGTCCACCACTGGGTACGGGTGACGGGGGCGCCGTCCTTCACCGGCACGGTCACCGTGCGCGCCGTCATCCGCTCCGGCCGGCCGTCCACCAGATAGGACGTCGGGTCGCCGGGGGAGAGCGTCAACTGGTGCAGGTTGAGCGGCACTCCGGTGGCGACGGTGTGGCTCCAGGCCACCTTGTCGTTGAAGCCGATGTTGACGACGGTGGTGCCGAGGAGCGAGGCGCCCGACACGTTCAGCTCGCCGGGAATGGTCTGCTGCGACTGCCAGAAGCGCCGGCCGCCCTGCCAGGGGTAGTGCGGGTTGCCCAGGAGCAGCCCGCGCCCGTTCGCCGTGGTCGTACCGGAGAACGCGACGGCGTTCGAGCCCATGGTGGCGTTCTCGGCGGCGAACAGCTCCTTGGCCGCGGCCGCGGCGTCGTCCGGATCGGGGACGGCGCCGGAAGGGGAGGCGGACGCGGCGGCGGCCGGGGGAGCGGCCGGCGGCCGGGCGGCGGTGATGCCGTCGACGGCACGGCCCTGGCCGCCGAGCACCGACACGGCGAAGCCGCGCCGGGCCACGTCGAGCGCGCTCACCGGGCGGACCCAGTCGGCTCCCGCGCAGGCGGGGTCCGTGATCCGGTTCTTCCGCAGCCAGGCGTTGTAGCCGGCCGCCCAGCCGCGCATCAGCTCCTTGAGGTCGCCGCTCGGCCCGGCGGGCGCCGGCGTCCTGAGCAGCTCCTCGACCGTCCCCGCGTCCTTCACACCGCGGAAGTACAGGTCGCTGGAGAGGTTCGTGGCGGCGGAGGACAGCGAGCCGTCGGGCGCGGCGTCCGGGCCGAAGTACCGGGAGCGTTCGCCGTTGACGGTGAGGAATCCGTCCGCGAGGACGCAGACCTGGTCGGCCGCCTGCGCCCAGCCCGTTCCGAAGCCGAGGTTCGCGTAGTCCTTCGCGACGATGTGGGGGATGCCGTACTCGGTGTACCGGATGACGGCCGAAAGGCCCCGGTCGGAGGGGTGCCCGCCGCGGTCGCCGGAGTCGGCGACCGCGGCGCCGGGCAGCGAGGCGGTGACGACGGCGAGGGCCGCGCCGGTGAGTGCCAGGTGTTTCAGACGGGTGCGGAGGTGCAACGTGCCTCCCAACGGGTCGAAGTGCACTGCGGGTCGGACCATGCACGCAGCCGGTTGCCCGGATGTCAACATCCCGTTCGGTATCCGAGGTCCGGGCATGTCCGTTGCGCCGCGCGGTACTTGACCTTCCGCCCGTTCCGCGCCGAGGATCACGGCATGGATCGACTCCTCAGCCGCGCCGTCGACGGTGTCCTGCGCATGAGCGCCCAGCGCGTCCCCGACCGGATCGCCGTGCGGTACGCCGACCGGGCCTGGACGTACGCGGAGCTGGACGCCGCCGTCTCCACCGCCGCCGCCGTGCTGCGGGAGCCGCACCACGGCCTCGCCCTGCCCGACGGCGCCAGGGTCGCCACCTACGGCCACAACTCGGACGTGTACCTCGTCGCGTTCCTCGCCTGCGCCCGGGCGGGCCTGATCCACGTGCCGGTCAACCACCACCTGACCGGCGACGACCTCACGTACGTCCTGGAGCAGTCGGACTCCTCGCTCGTCCTCGCCGACCCCGCCCTCGCGGACCGCGTACCGGACGGTTTCGCGGTCAAGGCGCTGCGGGACGCGCCCGGTTCACTCCTGGACTCGCTCGCCGAACCCGACACGTACGACACCGACCGCGACGCCCGCGAGTACGTCCAGCTGCTCTACACCTCGGGCACCACCGCCCTGCCCAAGGGCGCGATGATGACCCACCACGCCCTCGTCCACGAGTACGCGAGCGCCATCGAGGCCCTCGACCTGAGCGAGGACGACCGGCCGGTGCACGCGCTGCCGCTCTACCACTCGGCCCAGATGCACGTGTTCCTGCTGCCCTACCTCGCCGTCGGCGCCGAGAACACGATCGTCGACGGACCCGACCCGGCCGTCCTGTTCGACCTGATCGAGGCCGGTCGCGCGGACAGCGTCTTCGCCCCGCCGACCGTCTGGATCGCCCTCGCCAACCATCCGGAGTTCGACGGCCGCGACCTGTCGGCGCTGCGCAAGGCCTACTACGGGGCCTCGATCATGCCCGTACCCGTCCTGGAGCGGCTGCGCGCCCGGCTCCCCGGCCTCGCCTTCTACAACTGCTTCGGCCAGTCGGAGATCGGCCCGCTCGCCACCGTCCTCGGACCCGACGAGCACGAGGGCCGGATGGACTCCTGCGGCCGGCCCGTACGCCACGTCGAGGCGCGGGTCGTCGACGAGTACGGCAAGGACGTGCCGGACGGCACCCCCGGCGAGATCGTCTACCGCTCCCCGCAGCTCTGCGACGGCTACTGGCGCAAGCCCGACGAGACCGAGGCGGCCTTCCGGGGCGGCTGGTTCCGCTCCGGCGACCTCGCCGTCCGCGACGCCGAGGGGTACCTGACGATCGTCGACCGGGTGAAGGACGTCATCAACTCCGGTGGCGTGCTCGTCGCCTCGCGTCAGGTCGAGGACGCGCTCTACACCCACCCGGAGGTCGCCGAGGCGGCTGTCATCGGCCTCCCGGACGAGCGCTGGATCGAGGCGGTCACGGCCGTGGTCGTCCCGCGCGGCGAGGTCACCGAGGCCGAACTCCTCGACCACGCCCGCGAGAAGCTCGCCCACTTCAAGGCTCCGAAGCGGGTCTTCCTCGTGGACGCGCTTCCCCGCAACGCCAGCGGAAAGATCCTCAAACGCGAGCTGAGGGACCGCTTCAGCGCCTCATGACACCGTCACGCGCGGGCGTCGGCCGACCCGTTCACGGCCGGCGCCCCGCGCGGACGCGCGTGTGTCAGGCCGCTCGTTCCTCCACCACGCAGAGAATGTTGCCCTCGCTGTCCTTGAACCAGGCGCCCCGCATGGTGTCCGACTCGACCACGCCGTCGACCGTCTTGATGCCGGGCAGGTCGTAGTCCTCGAACGTGACGCCCTTCGACCGCAGGGAGGTCATCTCCGCGTCGAGGTCGGCGACCTTCCAGCTCGCCAGAGTGTGCTCGGCCTTGCCGCCGTACGGCGTCTCGTAGAGTCCGATCGTCGTGCCACCACACTCGTACCTCGTGTCCTCGGCCGACTCCCTCGTCAGAGGAAGCCCCAGCGTGTCCGAGTAGAAGCGCTTCGCCCGCTCCATGTCCTCCACCGGAATGATCGCGGCGATAGGGGAGTCTGACAGCATCGCAACCACCTCCTCTTTCCAGGCTACGCGCGAGAGCCCCGACGAACCGTTTGATCTTCTTCGGAGAGGTGCTAGCTTGACCGCTGAACTTTTAAGTGATCCCGGGGGGGATTTTCGTGAACCGTCGAAACCTGCTGAAAAGTGCCGTCGCGCTCGGCCTGGGCGCGCCGCTCGCCTCGCTCGCCGCGGCGACGCCCGCGCACGCCGCGGGCAACTACGACGTGCTCGTGACCGAGCAGGTCAAGAACAAGCTCATGCTGTTCCGCGCGATCAACCCGTGGACGCCCGAGAACCTCGGGTGGGAGTGGCAGGCGCCGAACCTGACAGAGTGGGACCGCCTCAACGACGCGCGTTTCCGCGAGACCGACCGCTTCGGCTGGACCTGCATGGTCGCCGCCGGCGGCGGCAGGGTCGGCATGGTCAACTTCGGTGACGACGACGCGCTGCTGTGGTCGGCGAACGCGGGCGGAAACCCGCACGCGGTCGAGTACCTCCGCAGCCACGGCGTCGTGGTCGTGGCGTCGGCGGGGGCGATATCGTCCACCCTCGACTACCCCGGCTATCTGTCCATCTATGCCCCGACCGACGCCGACGACCCCGCCAGCCTGGGATCGACGCCTGTCGACCGCATCGCGTTCCAGGGCGCGCACGGCCTCTGGTGGGACGGCTCCCACCTGTACGCCCTCGGCACGTGGACGCTCGCCAAGTACCGCATCACCGGTTCGCTCAAGAGCGCCAGGCTCGAACTGGTCCAGAAGCACGTGTGGGCCACCGAGTTCGGCGGGCACAGCCTCGACATGGACTTCACCGACCCGAGCCGGCTCATCCTGAACGGCGGCGGGGCCCTCTGGACCGTCGAGAAGTCGAACCTCGCGCTCACCAACATCCGGCCGCAGAGCTACGGCGTGAAGTCCTTCTCCCGCGCCGTCGACGGAGAGTCCTTCTGGGTCCAGGCGATCGACGTCACCGACCCCGGCAAGGAAGGCTGGTGGAACGAGTACGTGCAGTTCTTCGACCCCACTGGCAAGCCGAGCTACCGCCGCGGCCTGGACTACTACGGCTACGAGGGCCGCTTCTACCGGTCCCGGATCTCGAGCATCAGGCTTTCCTGACCGGAGGGGGCCGGCGGTGACGCCGGCCCCCTCCCCGGTCGTGGACCAGGGGATCCCTCAGGGCTCCCCTCAGTGATCCCTGAGGTCCACGATCCGCTTGATCTTGCCGACCGAGCGCTCCAGGGTCTCGGGGTCCACGACCTCCACGCCGGCGGAGACACCGATGCCGTCCTTGACGGCGGTGGCGATGGCGCGCGCCGCCTCCGCGCGTTCGGCGGCGGTGGCGTCCGGACGGGCCTCCGCCCGGACGGTCAGCGCGTCGAGGCGCCCCTCCCGGGTCAGCCGCAGCTGGAAGTGCGGGGCGACCGCCGGGGTGCGGAGCACGATCTCCTCGATCTGGGTGGGGAAGAGGTTCACCCCGCGCAGGATGATCATGTCGTCGCTGCGCCCGGTGACCTTCTCCATCCGCCGGAACACCCGGGCGGTGCCCGGCAGCAGCCGGGTCAGGTCGCGCGTCCGGTAACGGATCACCGGCATGGCCTCCTTGGTGAGCGAGGTGAAGACGAGCTCCCCCTCCTCGCCGTCCGGCAGCACCTCGCCCGTGAACGGGTCCACGACCTCCGGGTAGAAGTGGTCCTCCCAGATGTGCAGCCCGTCCTTGGTCTCCACGCACTCCTGGGCCACGCCGGGGCCGATCACCTCCGACAGGCCGTATATGTCGACCGCGTCGATGGCGAACCGGTCCTCGATCTCCTTCCGCATCGCCTCCGTCCACGGCTCGGCGCCGAAGACGCCCACCTTCAGGGAGGTCGACCGCGGGTCCACGCCCTGACGCTCGAACTCGTCGAGCAGCGTGAGCATGTACGACGGGGTCACCATGATGACCTCGGGCCGGAAGTCCTGGATCAGCTGCACCTGGCGGGCCGTCATGCCGCCCGAGGCCGGGATGACCGTGCACCCCAGCCGCTCCGCGCCGTAGTGGGCGCCGAGACCACCGGTGAACAGGCCGTATCCGTACGCCACATGGACCTTGTGGCCCGGGCGGGCGCCGGCCGCCCGCAGCGAGCGGGCCACCACGTCCGCCCAGGTGTCCAGGTCCCGGTCGGTGTAGCCGACGACGGTCGGCCGGCCGGTGGTGCCGCTGGAGGCGTGGACGCGCCGGATCCGGGACTGGTCGACCGCGAACATGCCGAAGGGGTAGTGGTCGCGCAGGTCCGACTTGGCGGTGAACGGGAAGCGCGCGAGGTCCGCGAGCGTACGGCAGTCGTCCGGGGTCACCCCGGCCGCGTCGAAGGAACGGCGGTAGAAGTCCACGTTCGCGTAGGCGTGCCGCAGGGTGGCGCGCAGTCTCTCCAGCTGGAGTGCCGACAGCTCGTCCCGCCCGAGCCGCTCGCCGCTGTCCAGCAGTTCCGTCATGTGCGCCGCTCCTCCGTTGCCGTAAAACGGACTACCGATCATTCGGTAGATACGTCCCGGGCCAGTTAAACCGCCGGTACCCCCGCCTTGGCAAGGGGTCGGAAGAAGTTTTCCCGCTCGCACGGGCGCACGGACGGCGGAGCGCCCGGGGCGCTCGCGGGGCGGTTTCCGCGGGACGGTGCGCCAGCCCGGCCGCGCCGCACCCGGAGGCCGTACACGACGGTGCGTTACACCTGGACGCGGAGAGTGACGGAGAAGTCCGCGAGATCCACCAGAGCCCCAGACATGGGAGTCACCATGTCGGTCGACACAGCGCCGGCGGCCACCCCCGCACCCAGGCCCGCCGTCGCAGTGCGCGAGGTCCGGTCGAGCCTCAGCACCGCCGCCGCCCGCAACCTCGCCACCACCGAGTCCGAACCCCAGATGCAGGGCATCAGCTCCCGCTGGCTGCTCCGCACCCTGCCCTGGGTCCAGACGCCCGGCGGCGTCTACCGGGTCAACCGCCGCCTCTCGTACGTGGTCGGCGACGGCCGCGTCACCTTCGTCAGGAGCGGCTCAAAGGTCGAGGTCATCCCCGCCGAACTGGCCGAGCTCCCGCTCCTGCGCGGTTTCGACGACCTCACCGCGCTCGGCGCGCTCGCCGACCGCTTCGTCCAGAGGGAGTACGAGCCGGGGCAGGTCGTGGTGCACTCCGGTGCCGACGCCGACCACGTCTACCTGATCGCGCACGGCAAGATCGAGAAGATCGGCACCGGACAGTACGGCGACGAGACCCTCCTCGGACGGCTCGGCGACGGCGACGCGTTCGGCGACGGCGACGCGTTCGGCGGCCAGGTGCTCGCGGGCGAGACGAAGTGGGAGTTCACCGCCAAGGCCGTCACCGGCGTCACCCTGCTCGCCCTGCCCCGCACCGCCTACCAGGCCGTGGCGGAGCAGTACGAGAACCTCCACGAGCACGTCATGGACCTGCACGTCGACGGCCACCACCGGGCCACCAACCGGGCGGGCGAGGCGGCCATCGAGCTCAGCGCCGGCCACGTCGGCGAGCACGCGCTGCCCGGCGCCTACGCCGACTACGAACTCACGCCCCGCGAGTACGAGCTCAGCGTCGCCCAGACCGTCCTCAAGGTCCACACCCGGGTCGCCGACCTCCACAACCAGCCGATGAACCAGACGGAGCAGCAGCTGCGCCTGACGATCCAGGAACTGCGGGAGCGCCAGGAGCACGAACTCGTCAACAACCCGGAGTTCGGGCTGCTGCACAACGCCGACTACGACCAGCGCATCCAGACCCACTCGGGCCCGTCCACGCCGGACGACCTCGACGACCTGCTGAGCATGCGGCGCGACACCCAGTACCTCTTCGCCCACCCGCGCGCCATCGCAGCCTTCGGCAAGGAGTGCGGCAAGCGCGGACTCGCCCTGTCCTCCGTGGACGTCGACGGTCACCACATCCCCGCCTGGCGCGGCGTGCCCCTCCTGCCCTGCGGGAAGATCCCGGTCAGCGACAAGCAGAGCTCCTCGATCATCGCCATCCGCACCGGCGAGGACAACGAGGGCGTCATCGGCCTCCACCGGACCGGCCTGCCCGACGAGGTCGAGCCCGGCCCCAACTGCCGCTTCATGGGCATCGACGAGAAGGCGATCATCTCCTACCTCGTCTCCGCCTACTACTCCGCCGCGGTCCTCGTGCCCGACGCGGTCGGCGTCCTGGAGAACGTCGAGGTACGCCCCCGGGCCTGACCCGCACTCCCGGGCCGTGCCGCACCGACGTCCCGCCTCGGGGGTGCACCCTCTCCCGCGAGGAGGCCGGGTTTCCCGTCCGTCAGGCCTGTTTTCCCGGCCGTCAGGCCTGCCAGTGGGCCGGGCGGTCGAAGCCGTCGGGCAGGCGGGTCGCGGCGTTGCCGCGGGCCGAGTTCAGCTGGGGCTGGGTGAGGAACAGGGCGCCGGTCAGGTCCGCGCCCGAGAGGTCGGCGTCGCGCAGGTCGGCGCCGATCAGATCGGCGAGCGACAGGTCGGCGTCCGTCAGGTCGGCGGCGATGAGCAGCGCGCCGCGCAGGTCCGCGCCGCGCAGCCGGGCGCCCCGCAGCCGCTTGCCGATCAGGTCCGCGCCGCGCCGGCTCTTCGGCTTCCCGCCGGCCGTGGCGCGCACCAGCTCGCTCGTCCGCAGCAGCAGCGGGTTGACCCCGGCCCGTACGGGACCCACGTCGAGCTTCTCCAGCTCGTCGGCCGTGCCCCGGGTGAGCGCCTCGACGCGGGCCAGCGCCGCGCGCAGGTCGGCGTGGACGGGGCGCGCCGTCGGCAGGGCCAGGGCCTCGGTGAGGTACCGCAGGAGCTCGTGGAGCTGGCGCACCACCGGGAAGACCTCGTACATCCGCCGCGCGGTCCCGGGTGCCTCGCGCCAGGACACGCCTCCGAAGGTCACCTGGGAGACGTGCTGGCCGGCGCCGAAGCAGTCGTACACCGTGCAGCCCTGGAAGCCGCTCGGCCGCAGCCGGGTGTGGATGCCGCAGCGGAAGTCCTCCTGGAGGTTCCGGCAGGGGTCGCCGGACGACTTGTTCACGGCGAAGTCGGCCGACTTGGCGAAGGGCAGGGCCACACAGCACAGGCCGAAGCAGTTCGCGCAGTCGCCGCGCAGTGCGGCTTCCCGGGTCTCGGGCACGGGGAAACGGTTCCTTCGCAGCTCGGGGACGGTCCGTCCACCGTATCGCGCCCTCCGCGAAACCCGTTGCGAAGATCGTCCGGGCCCGGTGAGGATCGGGGCCATGCCCACCTTCACGACGTATGACGGGACCCGACTCGCCTACCGCGCGCACGGCACGGGAGAGCCGCTCGTGTGCCTGGCCGGCGGGCCGATGCGCGACGCCGCGTACCTCGGCGACCTCGGCGGACTCGCCGCCCACCGCACCCTGGTCCTGCTCGACGCCCGCGGCACCGGGGCGAGCGCCGAACCCGCCGACCCCGGCACGTACCGCTGCGACCGGCAGGTCGGCGACGTCGAGGCCCTCCGCGCCCACCTCGGCCTGGAGCGGATCGACATCCTCGGCCATTCGGCCGGCGGGAACCTGGCCACCCTGTACGCGGCCGCCCACCCCGAGCGGATCCGCTCGCTCGTCCTCGTCACCTCCGCCGGCCGTGCGCTCGGCGTCGGCACCACCGACGAGGAGTGGGACGAGGCCGTCACGGTCTTCGCCGACCGGCCCTGGTACCAGGAGGCCCGGGCAGCGCTCGACGCGACCGGCCCCGAGACCCCGCTGTCGCGCGTCCACGCCATCACGGCCCCCTTCGCCTACGGCCGCTGGGACGCGGCCGCGCGGGAACACGCCGCCGCCCAGACGTGGCAGGTGCGCTGGGAGGCGGCGTCCGCCTACCACGGCGAAGGCGCCTACGAGCCGGAGCGGACCCGCCGCGACCTCGCGGCGCTCACCGCGCCGGTCCTCGTCCTGGCGGGGGAGTACGACGCGGGCCCGACCCCGGCGAAGGCCGCCGAGGCGGCCGCGTGCTTCCCGCACGCCGAACTCGTCGTCCTGCCGGGCGCCGGCCACTTCCCCTGGGTCGACGACGCCGAGGCCTTCGCCCGCCCGGTCGCCGCCTTCCTCGACCCGGAGGTGCGCACGGTCACCGTCGACGGCGTACGCCTCGCCCACCGGGTCCTCGGTCCCGAGGATGCCCCGCCGGTCGTCCTGGTCCACGGCCGCGGCGAGAACCGCACCACCTGGACGGAGATCGCCGCCGACCTCGCCGCCGACCACCGGGTGTACGCGCTCGACCTGCGCGGCCACGGCCTCAGCGACCGGCCCGGCCGCTACGGCTTCGACGCCTTCCGCGACGAACTCGGCGGCTTCCTGCGCGCCCTCGGCCTCACCGGGGCCACCGTCGTCGCCCACTCGATGGGCGCCGGTGCCGCCCTGCTCCTCGCCCAGCGGGAGCCCGGTCTGATCGGCCGGCTCGTCCTGGAGGAACCCCCCGCCTTCGTCCCGCTCGACCCGCCCCGCCCGCCCGCCGAGCGCCCCGACGGCCCCCTGCCCTTCGACTGGGCCGTCGTCCCGGACACCGACGCCCAGCTGAACGCGCCCGACCCCGCCTGGCGCAGGGAGCTCTCCGCGATCACGGCCCCCACCCTCGTCATCGCCGGCGGCCCGGCCAGCCACATCGCCCAGGATCAGCTGACCCTCCTGGCCGAGCGCATCCCCGGAGCCCGACTCGTCACCATCGGCGCCGGACACCTCGTCCACACCGGACGACCGGCGGAATTCCTCTCGACGATAAGGGAGTTCGGCCTCCACTGAGGGGGGGGCGGTCACCCGCCGGCCACACCCGGGGGCGCCGGCGGATCGGGCGCGTCCCGGCCCGGATCCGCCGGGCCGGGTCAGGCCGTGTCGGATGACGCGTCGGCCTCCACGGCGACCGCGCGGGCCCAGCGGTAGTCGGCCTTGCCGCTGGGGGAGCGCTCGATGCGGTCGGTGAGGACGAGTTGGCGGGGGACCTTGTAGCCGGCGAGGTGGGAGCGGCAGTGGGTCTGGACGGCGGCGAGGTCCAGGGGCGGTGCGTCGGGGCGGAGTTGGACGACGGCGGCGACGTGGTTGCCCCAGCGGGCGTCGGGGACGCCGGCGACGAGGGCGTCGTAGACGTCGGGGTGGGACTTGAGGGCCTGCTCGACCTCCTCCGGGTAGACCTTCTCGCCGCCGGTGTTGATGCACTGGGAGCCGCGGCCGAGGACGGTGACCACGCCCGCCTCGTCGACCGTCGCCATGTCGCCGAGGAGGACCCAGCGCACCCCGTCGCGCTCGAAGAAGGTCTCGGCGGTCTTGGCGGGGTCGTTGTAGTAGCCGAGGGGGACGTGGCCGCGCTGGGCGAGGCGGCCGGTCTCGCCCGCGGTGACGGGGGCGAGGGTCACCGGGTCGACGACCTGGGTGCGTTCGTTGACGTGGAGCCGGAATCCCCGGGCCGGTCCGGAGTCGTCGGTGGCGCGGCCGTTGGAACCGGACTCGGTGGAGCCGAAGTTGTTGAGCAGCAGGACGTTCGGCATGAGTTCCTGGAGCTGGGCCCGCACGGTGTCGGACATGATCGCCCCGGAGGAGGACAGGCTGAAGAGCGCGGACAGGTCGGTGCCCTTGAGCGGGCCGCGCAGCGCGTCCACGAGGGGCCGGAGCATGGCGTCGCCGACCAGGGAGATGCTGGAGACCTTCTCCTTCTCCAGCGTACGGAGGACTTCCTCGGGCACGTACTTGCGGTGCAGGACGACCCGCTGGCCGTAGTCGAAGGCGATGAACGCGGTGAGGGTGGACGTGCCGTGCATCAGGGGCGGCGCGGGGAAGAACGTGATGCCGTCGCCGCCGGCGGCGACGCGCTCGGCCAGCTCCTCGGGGCGCTTCACGGGTTCGCCCGAGGGGTCGCCGCCGAAGAGGCCGGCGAAGAACAGGTCCTCCTGGCGCCACAGGACGCCCTTGGGCATGCCGGTGGTGCCGCCGGTGTAGATGATGAAGAGGTCGTCCGCCGAGCGGGGGCCGAAGCCGCGCTCGGGTGAGCCCGAGGCCTCCGCGTCCGGGTACGCCACGCAGTCGAGCGCCGGCGCTCCCTCGGGCGGGGTCCCCACCCGCACGAGGTGCCGCAGCTTCTCCGTCTGCGGCAGCGCCGCCGCGACGCGCTCGGTGAACTCGGCGTCGAAGACGAGTGCGGCGAGGTCGGCGTCGCGGTAGAGGTAGACGAGCTCCTCCTCCACGTACCGGTAGTTGACGTTGACCGGCACGATGCGGGCCTTGAGGCAGGCGAGCACGGTCTGCAGGTACTCGACGCCGTTGTACAGGTGGAGGCCGAGGTGTTCGCCGGGCCGGATGCCCGCGTCGAGCAGGTGGTGGGCGATCCGGTTCGCGGCCGCGTCGAGCCCGGCGTAGGTGAGCCGGCGTTCCTCGCCCGTCCCCGGGTGGTCGACGTAGACCAGCGCCTCGCGGTCGGGGACCACGTCGACCACCGATTCGAACAGGTCGGCAAGGTTGTACTCCACCGTTCCTCCTGACGCCGGCTCGCGCTGACTCGCATGGACGTGGCGGTCATTAGAGCGCCGACCGGTCACCGGGGGAAGGGGGTGCGCAGAAGAATCTGACTGAGTGTCAGAAAACTATTGAACTGGACCCCCGGCTCCTGCAACCTGTTCCAGAACTGGAGACGGGAGACCCCCATGGGCGGCACCGAACACCTCAGCGTCCGGCGCGAAGGCGCCACGCTCGTCCTCACCTTGAACCGGCCCGAGGCCAAGAACGCCCTCTCGCTGCCGATGCTCGTCGGCCTCTACGACGGCTGGCTGGAGGCCGACGCCGACGACACCGTCCGCTCGGTCGTCCTCACCGGCGCCGGCGGCGCGTTCTGCGCCGGGATGGACCTCAAGGCCCTCGCCGGCAAGGGCATGGCGGGAGAGCAGTACCGGGACCGGCTCAAGGCCGACCCCGACCTGCACTGGAAGGCGATGCTCCGCCACCACCGACCCCGCAAGCCGGTCATCGCGGCCGTCGAGGGGTACTGCGTCGCCGGCGGCACCGAGATCCTCCAGGGCACCGACATCAGGGTCGCCGGCGCCTCCGCCACCTTCGGCCTCTTCGAGGTCCGCCGCGGCCTCTTCCCCATCGGCGGCTCCACCGTCCGCCTGCCCCGCCAGATCGCCCGCACCCACGCCCTCGAGATGCTCCTCACCGGCCGCCCGTACACCGCCGACGAAGCCGCCCGCATCGGCCTCGTCGGCCGCGTCGTGCCCGACGGCACCGCCCTCGACACCGCCCTCGACATCGCCGAGCGGATCAACGCCTGCGGCCCGCTCGCCGTGGAGGCCGTCAAGGCGTCCGTGTACGAGACCGCCGAGATGACCGAGACGGAGGGGCTCGCCGCCGAACTGAAGCGGGGATGGCCGATCTTCGACACCGCGGACGCGAAGGAAGGGGCGAAGGCCTTCGCGGAGAAGCGGCCGGCGGTCTACCGGCGGGAGTGAGCCGCCGCGGTTTTCGCCCACCCCCATGCCGACCGTCACCAAGGAGCCCGTACATGAGCGTCACCCCACCGCCGGAGGTCCTCCGCGCACCCCTCGTCGTCGAGTTCCCCTTCACCCGCTCCCTCGGCCCCGTCCAGTCCGCCTTCCTCACCGGACTCCGCGAGCGGACCGTCCTCGGCGTCCGTGCCGAAGGGGGCCGGGTGCTGGTCCCGCCCGTCGAGTACGACCCCGGGACCGCCGCCGAACTCCGCGACCTCGTCGAGGTCGGGACCACCGGCACCGTCACCACCTGGGCCTGGAACCCGGAGCCCCGTCGGGGCCAGCCGCTCGCGACCCCCTTCGCCTGGGTCCTGGTCCGCCTCGACGGCGCGGACACCGCCCTGCTGCACGCCCTGGACGCCCCCGGCCCCGAGGCCGTCCGCACCGGGCTGCGGGTACGGGTCCGCTGGGCCGGGGAACGATCCGGCGCGATCACGGACATCGCCTGCTTCGAGCCGTACGACAGCGCCGCGGACACGGAACCGGCCACGGACGCGCGGGACCACGACGGGGCCTTCGAGGACCCCGTCACCGGCATCGTCGCCCCCGCCCGCCTCGACTACACCTACAGCCCGGGGCGCGCCCAGACCCGCTACCTGCACGCGCTCGCCGAGCGCCGTACCGTCGGCGAACGCTGCCCGTCCTGCGCGAAGGTGTACGTCCCGCCCCGGGGCGCCTGCCCCACCTGCGGGGTCGCCACCACCGACCGGGTCGAGGTCGGACCGCGCGGCACGGTCACCACCTTCTGCATCGTCAACATCAAGGCGAAGAACCTCGACATCGAGGTCCCCTACGTCTACGCCCACATCGCCCTCGACGGCGCCGGCCTCGCCCTCCACGGCCGCATCGCCGGCATCCCCTACGACCAGGTCCGGATGGGCCTGCGCGTCGAGCCGGTGTGGAGCGAGGACGGCCGCTACCCCGACCACTACCGGCCCTGCGGCGAGCCCGACGCCGACTACGACACGTACAAGGAGCTGCTGTGACGCCGGACCGAGAGGTGGCCATCGTCGCCTTCGCGCAGAGCGACCACCTGCGCCGCACGGACGACCTCTCCGAGGTCGAGATGGTCATGCCCGTCCTCCACGAGGTGCTCCGGCAGACCGGTCTGAAGGCCGCAGACATCGGCTTCACCTGCTCCGGCTCCTCGGACTACCTCGCCGGCCGCGCCTTCTCCTTCACGATGGCACTCGACGGCGTCGGCGCGTGGCCGCCGATCTCCGAGTCCCACGTGGAGACGGACGGCGCCTGGGCGCTCTACGAGGCCTGGGTGAAGCTGCTGACCGGCGAGGCCGACACCGCCCTCGTCTACTCCTACGGCAAGTCCTCGCCCGGCTCCGTCCGCGACGTCCTCACCCGCCAGCTCGACCCGTACTACCTGGCCCCCCTCTGGCCCGACTCCGTCGCCCTCGCCGCCCTCCAGGCCCAGGCCCTCGTCGACGCCGGCGCCGCCGACGAGTCCGCCCTCGCCGCGATCGCCGCCCGCAGCCGCGAGGACGCGCGGGCCAACCCGCACGCCCAGCTGCCCGGCGCCCGCCCCCAGGGCGAGTACGTCGTCCAGCCCCTCCGCACCGGCGACTGCCCGCCGATCGGCGACGGGGCCGCCGCCGTGATCCTCGCCGCGGGGGACCGGGCCCGCGAGCTGTGCGACCGTCCCGCCTGGATCCGAGGCATGGACCACCGCATCGAAGCGCACTCCCTCGGGGTCCGCGACCTCACCGACTCGCCCTCCACCCGACTCGCCGCGGAACGCGCCGGCGCCTTCGAACGGCCCGTCGACACCGCCGAACTCCACGCGCCCTTCAGCTCCCAGGAAGTCGTCCTCACCCGGGCCCTGGGCCTCGACGACGACGTCCGCGTCAACCCCTCCGGCGGCGCCCTCGCCGCCAACCCCGTGATGGCCACGGGACTCGTCCGGCTCGGCGAGGCCGCCGCCCGCATCCACCGGGGCGAGTCCGACCGGGCCCTCGCCCACGCCACCTCCGGCCCCTGCCTCCAGCAGAACCTGGTCGCCGTCCTGGAAGGGGACCCCCGTGCCTAAAGAGCCAGTCGCCGTCGTCGGCATCGGCCAGACCAAGCACGTCGCCGCCCGCGGCGACGTCTCCATCGCCGGGCTCGTCCGCGAGGCCGCCGTGCGCGCCCTGGCGGACGCGGAGCTCGGCTGGGCGGACATCGACGCCGTCGTCATCGGCAAGGCCCCCGACTTCTTCGAGGGCGTCATGATGCCGGAGCTGTACCTCGCCGACGCGCTCGGCGCGGTCGGCAAACCCATGCTCCGTGTCCACACGGCCGGTTCGGTCGGCGGCTCCACCGCCCTCGTCGCCGCCAACCTCGTCTCCGCGCGCGTGCACCGGACCGTCCTCACCCTCGCGTTCGAGAAGCAGTCCGAGTCCAACGCCATGTGGGGCCTCTCCCTGCCCGTCCCCTTCCAGCAGCCGCTGCTCGCCGGCGCCGGCGGCTTCTTCGCCCCGCACGTACGCGCGTACATGCGCCGCACCGGCGCTCCCGACGGCATCGGCTCGCTCGTCGCGTACAAGGACCGGCGCAACGCGCTGAAGAACCCGTACGCCCACCTCCACGAGCACGACCTCACCCTGGAGAAGGTGCAGGCCTCCCCGATGCTCTGGGACCCGATCCGCTACTCCGAGACCTGCCCGTCGTCCGACGGCGCCTGCGCCATGATCCTCACCGACCGTACGGGCGCGGCCCGTTCGCCCCGCCCGCCCGCCTGGGTGCACGGCGGCGCCATGCGCAGCGAACCCACCCTCTTCGCGGGCAAGGACTTCGTCTCGCCGAGGGCAGGCCGGGACTGCGCCGCCGACGTCTACCGCCAGTCCGGCATCACCGATCCCCGGCGCGAGATCGACGCCGTCGAGATGTACGTGCCGTTCTCCTGGTACGAGCCGATGTGGCTGGAGAACCTGGGCTTCGCCGAGGAGGGCGAGGGCTGGAAGCTCACCGAGGCCGGGGTGACCGAACTCGACGGCGACCTCCCCGTGAACCCGTCCGGCGGCGTGCTCTCCACCAACCCCATCGGTGCCTCCGGCATGATCCGCTTCGCCGAGGCCGCCCTCCAGGTACGCGGCGGAGCGGGCGAGCACCAGGTCGACGGCGCGCGGCGGGCCCTCGGTCACGCCTACGGAGGCGGCGCGCAGTTCTTCTCGATGTGGCTCGTGGGGGACACCCCGCCGGCCACCTGAGCCCGCCGGCCGGGGGCGCCTACCCTGGCGACCATGAACGCGGAACGTGATCTGACCCGGCTCCTCGCCGGGATGCGGCCGGAACTCGACCCCGGCCGGTACGTCTTCACCACGGTGGACGGCCCCGCCCCGGCCGGGGTCGCCCCGGTGGTCACCGTCACCGAGCGCGAAGGCCTCACCCTGGTCGTACGGCAGGAGGAGGCGGACGCCGCGGGCCTCGCGTACGACTACGTGGCGGGCTGGATCACCCTCCGGATCCACTCCGCCCTCGACGCCGTCGGCCTCACGGCCGCCGTCGCGACCGAACTGGCGGAAGCGGGCCTGAGCTGCAACGTGGTGGCCGGATTTCACCACGACCACCTGTTCGTCGAACACGCGCGGGCAGAGGAGGCGTTGACCGCTCTGCGCCGACTCGCGGAGCGGTCGGGAAGCTTCCACGATTGACCGTTACATACGGTGCCAACCGGCGTACGCTGGGGCTTTCGCGGGGCCACCCGCCGGGCGCCGCCCCTCGTGCGCCGGGCGCGCGCCCCCGGTGTGGGGGTGGAACGTGGCACGAAAGGGTGGCCGACCGGCCCGTCAGGGATTCGGCCTCTTCGAACGCGAGGCGGCGCTGGCGGCGGCCGAGGACGCGCTGGACCTTCTGACAGGCCTGGCCGACGACCCGCCCTGGCCCGACCCCGTCCCCGCACCCCTCCCCGCACCCCGCGGCGCCCGCGGTCCCCACCTCGTCGCGGTCCCCGACACCCCCGCCGCCCACGGCGACCGCGCCGACGCCGGCCGGGGGGACGCCGGCGGGCCGCCACACGGAGCCCACCCCTCCCCGGGCGGCGAAGGCCCCGCCCGGACCGCCGGCCACCCCGCCGACCCGGCACCCGACCGCCCCCGCACGGCCCGGCGCGGCGGCATCCTCGCGTACGCCGCGCCCGCCGGGCTCGGCAAGACCACCCTGCTCGCCGAGATCCGGCGCCGCGCGGCCACCCGCGGATGCACCGTGCTCTCCGCGCGCGGCGGCGACCAGGAACAGCGGGTCGCCTTCCACGTCGCCCGGCAGCTCCTCCAGCCGCAGCTCGCCCACGCGACCGACGCCGAACTGCGCGAACGGCTCGGCTCCTGGTACGACATCGTCGGCCCCGCGCTCGGACTCCGCGCCGCCGCCGAGGGCTCGCCGCCGGACCCGCAGGGCCTGCGGGACGGGCTCGACTGGGTCCTGACCCACCTCGCCGTACGGCGCGCCCCGCTCGTCGTGGTCCTCGACGACGTCCACTGGGCCGACCCCGAATCCCTCGGCTGGCTCGCCGCCTTCGCACCCCGCGCCGAGGAACTCCCCATGCTCCTCGTCGTCGCCTACCGGCCCGACGAACTCCCCGACGAAGGAGCCGAGTTCACCGGACACCGGTCCGGCCGCCGACCGCTCGGACTGGCCCCGCTCACCTCCGACGCCATCGCCAGCCTCGTCCGCGACCGCGTCGGCGCCCACGCCGACGACACGTTCTGCCGCGAATGCTGGACCGTCACCTCCGGCAACCCCTTCGAGGCGGTCGAACTCGCCGCCAAGGTCCGCGACCGCGGCCTGGAACCCACCGCGGGCGGCGCCCACGAACTCCGCGACCTCGCCGCCGCGCTCAAGGGCAGCGGCCTCGTCACCCGACTGGAACGACTCGGCACCCAGACCGTGCGCCTCGCCTGGGCCTGCGCCGTCCTCGGCACCGAGATCTCCCCGCAGCTCGCCGGCGCCGTCGCGGGCCTCGGCGGCGAGGCCGTCGCCGACTGCGCCGACCGGCTGCGCGAGGCCCGCGTCCTCGCCGAGGCCGACGGCCCGGACGACCCGCTCGAATTCGTCCACCCCCTCATCGCCACCACCGTCTACCGGTCCATCCCCGCCGCCACCCGCGTCGCCCTCCACGGCCAGGCCGCCTGGTGCGTCGTCGACGCCGGACTCGGCCCCACCGCCGCCGCCCGGCACCTCCTGGAGACCCACCCCGAAGGCGACCCGTGGGTCGTGGGGCGGCTCCGCGCCGCGGCCGGCGAGAACCTCCGCGCGGGCGCGCCCGACGCGGCCCGCCGCTTCCTCGCCCGCGCGCTGCGCGAGCCGCCCGCCGCCGACGAGCGGGCCGCCGTCCTCTTCGAGCTCGGCTGCTCCTCCCTGCTCACCGAGCCCGCCACCACCGTCAACCACCTGCGGGCCGCGCTGGAGGAGCCCATCGCCGACCCGGCGCTCCGGCACGGCATCGTCTACCGCCTCTCCCAGGTGCTCGCCCACAGCGACCGCCTCGTCGAGGCGTCCGAGCTCCTCGGCCGCGAGGCCCGGCAGACCACCGACGCCCGCAGCAGGCTGCGGATGCAGGCCGAGAAGTTCATGTGGGACGCCTTCCGCGCCGACGAACCCGAGTCGCCGGCCCGCTCCCGCCGCCTCACGGCCCTCGCCGACCGGCTCACCGGCCGCGACCTCACCGAGCGGTACATCATCGGCCTGCGCGCCTGGGACGCCACCCTGCGCGCCGAACCCTCCGCCGTCGCCCTCGGGCACGCCGAGCGCGCCCTCGAAGGCGGTCTCAGCTGGGCGGACGAGAGCCGCGGCTTCGAGGTCCCGGTCCTCACCGCCCTCACCTTCCTGTACGCCGACCGTCCCGGCCGCGCCGAGGAGCTCTTCGCCGCCGGCATCGCCGAGTTCGAGGGCCAGGGCTGGCGCGGCGCCCACCTCTCCTTCGCGTACACCCTGCTCGGGTACATCCGCTACCGGCGCGGCCGGCTCGTCGAGGCCGAGGACTTCGTCCGGGCCGGACTGCGCCTGTCCGAGCGCGTCGGACCGCGCACCCCCGCCCAGTGGTACGCCGTCGGCGTCATGATCGAGGTGCTGCTCGCCCGCGGCCGCGTCGACGAGGCCGCCCGCATCGCCGACGCCCACGACTTCGGCGAGCCCTTCCCCGCTGCCGTCACCTTCCCCGACTCCCAGACCGTCCACGCCGAACTGCTCCTCGCCCGCGGACGCACCGAGGAGGCGGCCGCCGAGCTGGCCGCCGTCGGCCGCCGGCTCGACCCGCGCGGCATGCGCAACCCCGCCTGGTGCCCCTGGCAGCTCCACCTGGCCGTCGCCGAGGCCGCCACGACGCCCGTGACGGCCCGGCGGACCGCCGAGGACGCGGTCGCCCGCGCCCGCCAGTACGGCGCGCCCTCCGCGATCGGCTCGGCGCTCCGGGTGACCGCCGAGGTCTCCGAGCCCTCCGCGCGCGTGAAACTCCTGGAGGAGTCCGTCGACTGGCTCGACCAGTCACCCGCCGCGTACGAGCTGGCCCGCTCCCTCGTCGCGCTCGGCGCCGCCCTGCGCCGCACCGAACGCGCGGGGGAGGCCGCCGAGCACCTGTACCGGGGCCTGGAGGCCGCCCAGGACTGCGGCGCCGACGGCCTCGTCGAGGAGGCCCGCGCCGAGCTCGCGGCGGCCGGGCTCCGCCCGCGGCCGCTGCACTCCGCCGGCACGGACGCGCTCACCGCCCGTGAGCGCGCAGCCGCCGAGCTCACCGTCCGCGACCGGGACGCGGCCACCGTCCTCGGCGTCGACGCCACGGCACTCGGCCGGCTCCTCTCGGCCGTCTACCGCAAGCTCGGCACCGACCGCACCGGCCTCGCGCAGGCCCTGCGGAACGTCGATCGCGGGGCCCGGGAGCCCGGGGCGGAGGGCTGAGCGTCCGTGGCCGCCCGGCGCGTCGCATCGCGCGCCGGGACACGTACCATGGCCGTATGTCCTTCCTCCGCCGCCGCAGCGCCGCCACACCCGCGGGCCCGGACTTCGACGTCCTGGCCATGGATCCGGGAGACTGGCCCGGCAATCTCGGCGCCGGCCTGCTGCCCGCTCCCGACGGCTCCTGCCAGGGCGTGTTCCTCCGGTACGACCTCTTCGGCGGCCGCGGCCCCGCGATGATCATCGGCAACCTGCCCGAGGGCTCGCCCGCGCGCGAGCTCGCCGACGGGCAGATCCCCTTCGAGGTGGCCCAGCTCCTCGCCGCCCTGGAGAACGACGAGCCCGTCGAGGTGCTCGACGCCGAGGACGTCCCCGTCATGCAGGGCGACAACCTCCTGATCGTGCGGCGGCTGAAGCTCTCCGAGAGCCGCATCTCCTGCGTCCAGTTCGACCGCAGCGACAACGTCCTCGTGACGATCGCCAGTTGGGACCGGCCGATCACCGACGACCTCTACGCGCTGCTCAAGCCGCTGCCCGCCGAGCTGTTCCAGCAGGGCTGACGGGGGAGCGGGGGCCGATGAGCGCGCGCGTCGACAGCTGGATCTGGGCGGTCCGTCTCACCAAGACCCGCTCCCAGTCCGCCGCGGCCTGCCGCGCCGGGCACGTGAAGGTCAACGGCGAGCGGGCCAAGCCCGCGCAGCCGGTGAAGCCGGGTGACGAGGTCCGCCTCTTCCACGGCGGCCGGGAACGGATCGTCGAGGTCAAGGAGCTCCACACCAAGCGGGTCGGCCCGCCGGTCGCCGCCGAGGCGTACGTGGACAACAGCCCGCCCCCGCCGCCGCGCGAACACGTCGCCGTCGCCGCCGTCCGCGACCGGGGCGCCGGCCGCCCCACCAAGCGCGACCGCCGCGAGCTCGACGAACTGCGCGGCCGGCGACCCTGATTCCGACCTTCCGAAGGCCTCCGGGAGCCCTCCCGGAGGCCTTCGGCGTACGTCAGCGCACCCCCGCGCCGAGCACCTCGGAGATCCGCGTCGCCGACGTGCCGAGACCCGAGGGGCCGCGCCGCAGCAACGCGCTGCCGCTGCCCGCGCGCACGTCCTCGGCGCCGTAACGCCGGACCGTCCGGTGCCAGTGGAGGACACCGGCGAGCCAGTCCTCCAACTCCCGCAGATACGCCTCGAACGCCGCCCGCCCCGCCGCGTCGAGACCGAAGTCCGCGCAGAGCAGCGGCACTTCGCGCTCCTTCAGGTGCTCGTACTGGCGCAGGCGGCCCCGCATCAGATCGGCGACCATCGCCACCGCCGTCGGGTAGTCGCAGTCGAAGAACTTCTGGAGCACCAGGACGCCGTTGTGCACCTCGCCCTCGACCTCGATCTCCTTCTGGTACGAGAAGAGGTCGTTGACCAGCGCGCCGTAGTCCATCACCGCGTTCTCCAGGCTGCGCACCGTGCCCGACCGGAACAGCTCAGGGGGCAGCGTCGCGTCCTGCCGGAGGCGGCAGAGCAGCATGGTGAGCTCGGACCCGAACGTGCTGCGCCGCATCTCGACGTAGTCGACCGGATCGGGCACCCGGTGCTGCACCACGTTGTGCATCTCCCACATCCAGCTGTCGAGCATCGCGTCGAGCGCGGTCCGCAGCTGGGCCCGGGCCTCCGGGGGCATCGGCGCGGCCGTCCGCTCCCAGACGTCCGCGAGCGCGCGCTCCAGCGGGTTCGCCGCGCGCGCCGCGCCGGCCGCCGGCACGTCGAGCGGCATGCACGCCTTGAGCCGGTCGGTCTGCGCCTTCGCCCCGGCCAGGTTGCCGGCCCGTCCGAAGAACGACGGGTAGTAGTCGTCCGCGTAGGTTCCCCAGGTCAGCCAGTCGGCGCTGAGCTTCAACTGTTCCAGGGGCGCGTCCGGATCGAGGCCCGCCGCGCACAGCGCGAGGTCGAAACCCTCCGCCAAGGACCGGTCCCACAGGTCGTCGTGGAGCCCCATCCGCTCGGACCAGTCGAGCGTGTGCCGCTCCGCCTCCCGGTGGTGGGGGTTGAGGGTGAGCGGGTACGGCAGGTCGAACTCGGGCAGCAGCGAGGGCCCCACGTGCTGGTGCGGCGCGTGCGTGAACGCCCGGTGCCGCGCGGCGGCCGGGCGCCCGAAGAGGGTCCGGATGTCGAGCGCGGAGGTGCCCAGGACCCCGTCGAGCCGCGAAGGCCCCGCGACCATGCCCTCGTTCATGTAGCGGCTGGAGCGCATGTGCCACTCGTGGCCGCCGGACTGCCAGTCCTGGAGCCCCTTCGCGTACGCCGCCACGGCCGCGCACTCGGCAGGGCTCAGGCCCTGCTCGGCGGCGAGCAGCGGCACCTCGGTCAGGGCCGTGTTCTCGAACTGCTGGACCCGCGAGGTGAGCAGGTCGTTGACGGCGTTCGCCGCCTCCTGGGTGGTGCAGCCGAGGAACCGCTCCAGGACCAGGACGCCGTTGCTGTTCTCGCCCTCGTCCTCCACCTCGCGCTGGTACGAGAACAGGTCGTTGCGCAGGTGCACCGCGTCCGAGAAGGAGTCCCTGAGCACCCGAAGCGGCCGCGAGTACGCCACCTGGGCGGGGACCTCGGCCCCCGCCGCGTACTCGACGAGACCGGCCGACCAGGGCGCGCCGCCCACCTTGCGGCGCATCTCGATGTACTCCAGGGGGTTGGCGATCCGCCCCTCGTTGATGTTGTCGAGCTCCCAGAGGGACTCGTGGAGCAGGTGCTCCGTCGCCTCCGCGAACCGCACGCGCCAGCCCTCGGACATCGAGGGAACGGTCCGCCGCCAGAGGTCCGCGAGACCCGCCTCGACGGGGTTGGTCGGCTCGGGCATGCCGGTCGCCGGGTCCGCCGGCATGAACAGCGGCAGCCGGTCCAGATAGGCCTTGCTGCCCGCCCGGTCCTGGGTCCGTTTGAAGACCTCCAGGAAGTGGTCGTCGAAGAAGAAGACCCAGGTGTACCAGTCGGTGACGAGGTCGAGGGCCTCCCCGTCGCAGTCGGGGTGGGTGTACGAGCAGAGCAGCGCGTAGTCGTGCGATTCGAGGTCGTGCTCCTCCCAGACCCCCGAGCCCTCCAACATCCCCATCGCGCGCGCCCACTCACGCGTGTGCGTGCGGGCGGACTCCACGTGGGGATTGAGCCGCGCCGGATACGGAACATAGAAATCCGGCATAACGAAGGGCTGAGGCATGTGCTGAGGGGCCTTCCGGTGAGCAGGGGCTCTGTGCGGGCCCAGCCTTACCCGTCGCCCGGACGGCGCACACGATCTCCGGGATAGTCGTATGAACGCCGGAGGGGCGGCACCGGATCGTCACCCCGGCGCCACCCCTCACCTTTCGGCCACCCCTCGTCAGATCTGGAATACCCGCACGTCAGCGGCCTTCACGAACGCCACTCGATGGCCGAACTGAATCTGGTAGTACTCCTCCTGCCCCCGGACGACCTTGTGACCCGTCGGATCGAACACCGGCGCGAAGTAGTACTCGCCCGGAGTACGGCCACCCACCACGTACCGCTGACCGGCGAGCAGCTTGTACGGCAGCGGCGACACCGACTGCACCGGAACGCCCACCGGGTACGCCGACGCCTCCGGATACGCCCGGCCGTACACCGGAACCTCCGCGAGCCCCTCCCTCGGCGTCAGCACCGTTCCCCGCGCGTCGACCGCCGTCGGCTCCTGCCGCGGGTTGTGGAACCAGGCCTTCTGGCCGAGGTACCAGATCGCGGTCCAGTCGCCCAGGCGCTCCACCACCGCGTAGCTCTGCCCCGTGGAGGCGCGCGCCCCCGTGTCGTTGACCCCGTCGGTCGAGCCCTGCCCGCCCGGCCGCAGACCGATGTCCTTCACCAGGGGCGCGTCGGCGCTCGGTGCGGTGTGCAGCCGCACCGCCCCGCTGCCGTGCGGCGCGCACGCCACCCCCGCCGTCGCGCAGCCCGTGTAGACCGGCCGGTGGGCGCCGTAGTCGGGCCGGACCGTCACCACACCCGCGTGCGGACCGGCGCTCGGCGTGATCGGACGGCCGAGCAGCCGGAAGTAGTGCGCCCAGTCCCAGTACGGCCCCGGGTCCGTGTGCATGCCCTTGATCGTGGACGTCACGGTCCCGGGCACGTTGTCGTGGCCCAGGACGTGCTGCCGGTCCAGCGGGACGCCGTACCGGTCGGCGAGGTACCGCACCAGGCGCGCCGACGTCCGGTACATCGCCTCCGTGTACCAGGAGTCGGGCGAGGTGAGGAAACCCTCGTGCTCGAGACCCACCGACTTGGCGTTCACGAACCAGTTGCCCGCGTGCCAGCCGACGTCCTTCAGCGGCAGGTGCTGGGCGATGTGCCCGTCGGAGGAGCGGAGCGAGTACTGCCAGGAGACGTACGTCGGGTCCTGCACCAGCTTCAGGGTGACGTCCCACGTGGCCTCGGTGTCGTGGATCACGATGTAGTCGATCGACTGGGACTCCGGCCGGTTCGCCTTGTCGTGGTTCCCGTAGTCGCCGTCCCCGAACTCCTCGTACGGCGCGGGGATCCACTCACAGGCCACCGACCGCGGGCACTCCACCGGACCGCCGGCCGGCCGCCGCAGGCCGAGGCGGTCCACCTGCGCCGTCGAGGGCTCCACCGCCGGGGCGGCGGCGAGCGTCACCACCTGCCCGCTGTCCGTCGTCCGCGACTCCCCGGTCCGGATCACGTCGAACACGTCGTTCGCGTACGTCGAGGCCGTCGCCGAGTCGTCGGCACCGGAGTACGCAGCCACCGCCCCGTACCAGTCCGCCGGGTCCGTGCTCGCGGGCAGCCCGGCCTCCCGCTGCGCCGCCGCGAGCAGAGCCGCCCCGCCCTCGATGTTCGCGGCCGTGCCGGTGCGCAGCTCCTCCGCCGGGATCCCGGACAGCGCGGAAGCCCGCTCCAGGGTCCGCAGCCGTGGGGGCAGCGTCTCCGCCGCCGGGACCGGCGCCCCGGCGCCGGCGCGCACCGCGCGGGAGGAGTCGCCGCGCGCGTCCTCCTCCCCGTCGGAATGGTGCGGGGCGGCCGCGGCCAGCGCCGTCACGGCGTCCGTCAGGTGCATCGGCCCGTAGCCGCCGGTCACGCTCGGCGCCCCGCCGTGCCCGTCCCACCGCGACTGCAGGTACGAGACGGCCAGGAGCACGCTCTCGGGCACGCCGTGGCGCGCCGCGGCCCGCGCGAACTGGCCCTGGAGGGTGCCCGCATCGGGCACGTCGGCCCCCGCCGGCGGCGCCGCCGAGAGCAGCGGAAGCAGTAGGGCGGCGGACGCCACCGCGCCCACCGCCCTCGGTACACGGTTCGGTGACGTACGTCTGCGGGACGCGGAACGGAGCAAGGCAGCCTCCAGGGGAAGGGGGTGACACCGGGGCGTGCGGGACCGAACCCGTACAGGGGTATCGGCTCCCGGACGATCCGTCAATCACGCCTGCGTCCAGGGAAGTTCCCACGTCAGGGCGGGAATGGAGGCCAAGTGGCGGAGTTTCGCGGAGACGGGTCCCGGGCCTGGGACGCGTCAGTGGAGTGGACCAATGGCCGCGCGGCCGCGGCGTTCCGGAGCCGGACGCGCCGGTGCGCCGCGTCCCGGTGTGTCGGCACCGGGCGCACGGCGCACCCCCCCGTGTCGTCGGTCGGGCCCGCCCCCTTCAGCGTGTCCCGACCGCCGCGCGCACGGCACGCCGTGCCATGGCGCAGTCGTCGTGCAGCCGCCTCAGGAGCAGCCGCTGTTCCTCGCCCGGGGCGAGCGTCCCCGAGGGCACCGGCACGGATCCGGCCGGCGGAGCCTCCTTCATGGTGCGCTGCACCGCCGTCTCGTAGGTACGGATCTCCCGCGTCAGCACGATCATCAGGTTGACCAGGAAGGCGTCCCGGGAGGCCGGCCCCGCCTGCTGGGCGAGCTGACTGATCTGGCGCCTGGCCAGCGGCGCGTCACCGAGCACGGCCCACAGCGTCGCCAGGTCGTAGCCGGGCAGGTACCAGCCCGCGTGCTCCCAGTCGACGAGGACCGGACCGGCGGGGGAGAGCAGGATGTTGGAGAGCAGCGCGTCGCCGTGACAGAACTGCCCCATGCCCTGCCGCCCGCCCGCGTGCGCCAGGCCGTGCAGCAGCTTCTGCAGGTCGTCCCGGTCCCGGTCCGTGAAGAGACCGAGCTCGTGGTAGCGCGCGATCCGGGTGCCGTAGTCCAGCGGGGCGTCGAACGTCCCGGCCGGCGGGCGCCAGGCGTTCAGCCGGGCCACCGCGCCGAGCGCGGCCCGCACGTCGGCCCGCGGCGGAGCCTCCACGGGGTGCCGCGAGAGCGCCGCCGCCCGTCCCGGCATCCGCTCGATCACCAGCGTGCAGTTCTCCGGGTCCGCCGCGATCAGCCGCGGCGCCCGCACCGGAGGACGGTGGCGGACGAAGGACCGGTAGGAAGCTATCTCGTGCCGGAACCGCTCGACCCACGCGGGGGAGTGGTCCAGTAAACACTTCGCGACCGCCGTCGTCCGCCCGGTCGTCCCGACGATGAGCACGGAACGGCCGCTGCGCCGCAGCACCTGCACCGGGTTGAACTCCGGGCAGATCCGGTGGACCGAGGCGATCGCCATCTTCAGCTGGGTCCCCTGAGGGCCGGACAGATCGATTCTTCCGCTCACCGGCTGCGTACCGGTGCCGCCCGCCCAACGCCTGGGCCGGACGGCCTGGGTCACGGGGGCGAGGTACGGACCGGCGCCGGCCGGGACGATGCGGTGCTGCGGCCGGGGCGGGGCGGACACGGAGGACGATGCTGTGTACATGGAGGTGACAGATCCCTTCGTGTGCCGACGAGTTGCGCGCGTCGCCCCGCCCGCTCCCCGGTCCGCACCCTGGGGAATGAGGGTCGGTCGGCGGTGCGGGGTGGCGCGTTCATACCTGACACCCGGGCGCGGGTGGCGGAACATCGGGCGCACCCTGGCGAACCCTGGCGAATAGTCGCCAGCCCTATGACAGCGGGCTACTGTCAACTCAGCCGAGAACCTGGGGGCTTAGACGTGACCGGACAAACCAACACCCGCCTGGCGGACCTCTTCGGCCTGGCCGGCTGGTCCAAGGGCGAACTCGCGAGACTCGTCAACCGGCAGGCGGCGGCCATGGGCCACCCCCAGCTGGCGACCGACACCTCGCGGGTGCGGCGCTGGATCGACCGGGGCGAGACGCCCCGCGATCCCGTTCCCCGGGTGCTGGCAGCACTGTTCACCGAGCGACTCGGCCGTGTCGTGACCATCGAGGACCTCGGGTTCGTACGACACGGGCGCGCCGGCAGGCGGCAGGACGTCAGGAAGACGGAGAACCCTGACGGGCTGCCCTGGGCACCCGATCGTACGGCGGCGGTCCTCACCGAATTCACGGGAATGGACCTCATGCTCAACCGACGCGGCCTGGTGGGCGCGGGTGCCGCGCTCGCCGCCGGTTCCGTACTCACCAACGCCATGCACGACTGGCTGCAGACCGACCCCTCCCGCAAGGGCGCGGCTCCGCGGGCCATCGATCCCCTCCACGCCGACCCCGCTGGGTTCGACCGCTACGAGGCCGCCCCCATCGGGTCGGAGGAGATCGAGGCCCTCGAGCACTCGGTGGAGGTGTTCCGAGCCTGGGACGCCTCCCGGGGCGGCGGTCTCCAGCGCAAGGCGGTGGTGGGCCAGCTCAACGAGGTGGGCGGCATGCTCGCCTACCGTCACGCCGACCACCTCCAGCGGCGCCTGTGGGGCGTCGCCGCCAACCTCGCCGTCCTCGCGGGCTGGATGTCGCACGACGTCGGCCTCGAACCCACGGCGCAGAAGTACTTCGTCATCGCCGCCCACGCGGCCCGTGAGGGCGGTGACCGGCCCCGGGCCGGCGAGGCGCTGTCCCGGGCCGCCCGCCAGATGGTGCACCTGGGCCGCCCCGACGACGCCCTCGACCTCATGAAGCTGGCCAAGGCCGGTGCGGGGGAGCGGGTGCTGCCCAGGACCCAGGCCATGTTCCACACGATCGAGGCCTGGGCGCAGGCGTCGATGGGGCGTGGACAGGCCATGCGCCGCACCCTCGGCGAGGCCGAGGAACTGTTCGTGTCCGACCGGCTCGACGAGAAGCCGAGCTGGATGCAGAACTTCGACGAGGCCGACATGCACGGCATGCAGGCCCTCGCCTACCGCACCCTCGCCGAGCACGATCCCTCCGCCGCCGTCCCCGCGCAGCGGCACGCCAAGCTGGCCATCGAACTCCGGCACGGCGGACACGACCGGTCGAAGCTCTTCGACCACATCTCGCTCGCCTCGGCCTGCTTCATCGCCGACGACCCGGAACAGGCCGACCGGTACGCCCGGCTCGCCCTCATGTCCATGGGGGACACCTCGTCCCACCGGACCTGGGACCGGCTCCGGGAGATGTACCGGCTCACCGGCCAGTACGCCGGCTACTCGCGGATCGAGAACCTGCGCGAGGAGATCGAGCTGGCCCTTCCCCGGTCACCGGTCAACCGACCGCGCACCGGGCAGGCCTGATCCGCGGGGCTCGGGGGAACCGGGGGCCGGAGCCCGGCTCACGAGGCGGGCAGGGCCCGGGCGGCTCAGCGGCCGGCCCGGACCACCATCACGCAGGCGTCGTCCTCGCGCTGCTCGTCGCCGAACTCCTCGACCACCGCACGCACGGCGTCCTGGGCGTCCCGCGCCGAGGCGAGCCGGGGGCCGAGGGCGAGGAGCCGTCGCGCGCCGGTGTCGTCCCCGAAGCCGCCGACCGCCCCGCCGGCGCGGGTCAGTCCGTCGGTGTGCAGGACGAGCACGTCGCCCGGGAACAGCCGGGTCTCGGCCTCGCCGTACACGGCTCCGGTCGTCGCCCCGAGCAGCACTCCCTCGGGGCGACGCAGCACGTGCCCCGTCCCGCCGCGGAACAGCAGCGGGGCGGGGTGGCCGGCCTGCGCCCAGCTCAGGGTCTGGGCGACGGGGTCGTACCGGCAGCACATCGCGCTGCCGAGCGCGGGCTGGACGGAGGTCTCGAGCAGCTGGTTGAGGTGGCTCATCAGGGCGGCGGGCCGGATCCCGGCGACGGCCATGCCGCGCAGCGCACCGAGGAGCATGGCCATGGAGGAGGTCGCGGCGACCCCGTGGCCCGTCAGGTCGCCGACGGTGAGGAGTGCGTCCCCGTCCGGCAGCGCGAGTGCGTCGTACCAGTCGCCGCCGATCAGACCGGTGGTGGCGGCGGGCAGGTAATGGCCGGCCACGTCCAGGGGGGCGGGGCCGTCGTGGGCGAAGCGGAGCGAGCCGCGCCACGGCGGGAGGACCGCTTCCTGGAGTTCGACGGCGACCCGGCGCTCGGTCTGCTCGATCTGGCGGCTGCGCTCCAGGCTGTCCCGGCTCTCGCGGACCGCCCGCTGGCTGCGCCGCAGCTCGCTGACGTCCCGTAAGACGGCCCACATGGAGGCGGTGCAGCCGTCGTCGTCGAGCACCGGCTCACCGGTCATGTGCACCGTGCGCACCCGGCCGTCGGTCCGCACGATGCGGAACTCGCCGTCGATCGGCTTACCGTCGATCAGGCAGTCGGTGACCATCGCCTGGAGGACCGGCTGGTCCTCGGCGAAGACCATCGAGGGCATCTCGTCGAGCGACATCGGCCCGCTCTCGTGGGCGCGGCCGAAGATCTGGTACAGCTCCTCCGACCAGCTGACCTCGTCGGTGAGCAGGTTCCACTCGGCGCTGCCGACGCGGGAGAGCAGCGAGCCGGTGCGCGGCGGGGCGGCCTGGCCGTACGCGGTGCCGGGGTCCGTGGCGAGCGAGGCGTCGAGCGCGCCGTCGTATCCGCCCTCGGCCTCGCCGTCGGGCTCCGCGTCCGGTGCGAGCTCCGCCGGGACGCCCGCCCGCAGCTGCCCCAAATGGGCGCCCAGATCATCGAGTTGGTGCACCGCGAGGTCGCACAGGGCGCGCTGCCACCGCTGCTGGGGGTCGTCCTCGTTCGCCACGGCGTCCCGGCGGACGGCGTCGACCTCACCGCGCAGGCGGCGGGTCTGCGAGATCAGCGCGTCCACCGCACCCGGCTCCGGCGGTTGAGCGGGGCGGTCCGCGAACAGATGGGACGGCATGTCGAACTCCGATACAGGCGCGGCGCGGCCAAGTGTGAAGGGGAGGCCTGCGTACGACTGTTGCACAGCCCGGCACAGCCCGTAAGGGATTTGGCAACACTCGATCCGGTGGTGCTTCTGACATATGTCAAAGGCCCACCGATTATCGGCCAGGGCTCGACGCGTTACGGTGCTGGGGTGGTGAACGACGACGGGAACGGCACGGTGGGCACGCACATGGCGGTCGCGGGAAGAGCGGCTACGACCGCCGGCACGTGGGCGACGGGCAGGGGAACGGACGCCCGCACGGCGGTCGCGCGTACGACCGGAACCACGGCCGCCGGCGCCGCCGAACCGGGCACCGCGCGCTTCGACGGCACGGCCGCCACGGGCGGTGGCCAGGCCGCGGTGGGTACGGCGCTGCTGCTCGCGGCCGCGCCCGCCGGGCGCGGCAGGGCCATGGACGCCGCCTCGGTGCTGCCGGCGCTCGCCGCCGTACCGCCCGCGGTCCTCACCGGCACGACCACCGCCACGGTCGTCGAACTCGCGGACCCGCTCGACCCGCAGACCGTCCTCACCCGCCTGCGCGCGGCGGCGGCGAGCCCCGGTCCCCTGGTCGTCTGCCTCGCCGGACAGCTCCACCTCGACCGCCGCCAGGAACTGCCGCACCTCGCACTCGCCCGCACCACCCAGGCCACCCTCCGCTACACGGCGCTGCCCTGGCACTGGCTCGCCGGCGAACTCGGCGCACGGCCGCACGGCACCACCACCGTCGTCGCCGACCTCGTCGCCGACCCCGACGTCTGGCAGCGGCTCGCGGCCGTACCCGAACTGCTCCAGCTCGGACCGGGACCCGTCCTCTACGGCCGGGTGACACCGGCCCCGCGCCGGGGCGAACCCGCCACCCCCGACTACCTCCGCGCCTGGGCGGAACTCTGGCGCTCCGGCGCGCGGCTCCCGCACGCCACCCTCCACGCCGAGGCCGCCGCGGGCACCGCCCCGGCCACCGCGGAGTCCCGGTTCCTCGCCCCGGCGCCTCCGACCGCCGCCGCGCCGCAGGACCCGCACCCCGCCATCCTCGCCGCGGCCATGGCGGGACGGCACGGGGAGGCGGCGGCCGTCGCGGCGGCCTGGGAACACGAGGCCCTGCGCCGCCACGGACCGCACTCGGCGGAGGCCGTGCACTGGACCGAGGTGCGGGCCGACCTCGCCCGGCTCGCCGGCGAACCCGCCCGCAGCTGCGAACTGTGGATCGCCGCCGCCGAAGCCCGCCTGGCCCTGCTGCAGCGCCCCGACGACCCGGACGTCGAAGGCGCCGTCGACCGGGCCCACCACCAGTGGGAACAGATCGTCGACCCCGCCCGCGCCCGCGCCCTCGGCCCCACACTCGTCGCCCTGCGCCGACACGTCCCCGGCCGCCAGCCCGGAGCCCTCGCGGCCCTCACCCGACGCGTGGGCTGACCATCACCGGCCGTTCTGCGGCGCTTCCCGCCTCCCGCCGGACGGCCCGGACGGCCCGACACGGACCCGCCGCCGGGGCGTCCCGTCACCGCCCCTCACTCCGAAAGGCATCGCGTGACCTCGCTCGCCACCGCTCAGCGTTCGCTCGCCGACCCGTCCGTGCGCCATCCGCTCTGGCCGCCGCTGACGCGCGGTTGTCCCGTCACCTCGACGGAGGAGGTGGCGTACCCGCTCGACATCGACTACGCCTACGACGACGTGCCGGCCGATCTGTTCGACCGCCCGGCCGCCCACGGCCTGGAGCGGTGGGCGCCGCTGCTGCCGCCGCTCGCCGCGCCCGGCCTGGGAGAGGGGAACACCCCGCTGGTCGAACTCGCCGACGGGCTCTGGATCAAGGACGAGTCCCGCAACCCCACGTGGAGCCACAAGGACCGCCTGAACCGGGTGGCGGTCAGCGCGGCCGTCGCGTCGGGCGCGCGGGGCATCGTGGTCTCCTCCTCCGGCAACCACGGCGCGGCCGCCGCGGCCTACGCGGCCCGCGCCGGACTGCCGTGCGCCGTGTTCACGTCGCCGGACGCACCGCCCGCCGTCGCCTCGCACCTGCGCGCGTACGGGGCGACCGTGCTGACGGTGCCGCGCGCGTCCGTCCGCCCGCTGATGCTCCGGATCGTCGACGAGCTCGGTTTCCAGAGCGTCAGCAGCGTCACGGACACCGCCCACACCGGGCACCCCTTCGGCCCCGAGGGGTACAAGACCCTCGCCTACGAGATCGCGCTCGACCTGGGACGGGCCCCGGCGGCCGTCCATCTGCCCACGGGGTACGGCGAGTTGCTGTTCGGCGTCGCGAAGGGGTTCCGGGAGCTCGCCCGGCTCGGCGTCACCGACTCGGTGCCCCGCGTGTACGCCACCGAGCCCGCCGCGGCCGGCGCCCTCACCGAGGCCCTCCGCACCGGCCGGCCCGTCGCCCGCGTCCCCGTCGGCCCCAGCATCGCCTATGCCATCGACTGCGAGATCAGCGGCTACCGGGGCGTCCTCGCCGTCCGGGAGACCGGCGGCGCCGCGCGTACGGTGACGGACGAGCAGATGGCCGCCGCACAGGCCGAGTCGGCCGCACAGGGCCTGTGGTTCGAGGCCTCCTCCGCCGCCGGCCTCGCCGGTTTCCGTGCCCACGGGCCTCACGAGGCCGACGGACCCGTCGTGTGCGTGGCCACGTCCAGCGGCTACAAGGACATCGGCACCGCCCGGCACACCTACGCGCCGATGGACCCGGACTGGCAGTCGATCAAGACCGCGCTGACGGAGTCCGAACCCCCGAAGTAGGGGCAGGAGGCTCCAGGGGCCTGCCGGGCACGCGATCGCGCACCCGCACCATCGTTCTCCGGAACCGTGCCACCGGGTCCAGGACGACCAACGTCGCATCGTCACAGGGGAGTACACCGATGAACACGCCGCAACGACCGTCGTCGCCCGCGCCCGTGTCCGTGCCCGCGCCCGTGTCCGTGCCCGCGCCCGTGTCCGTGCCCGCGCCCGTGTCCGTGTCCGTGCCCGCGCCCGTGTCCGCGCCCGCTCCTTCGCCTTCGCCTTCCGGAGCGGGGGGCGTGGACCGGTCGTCCGTCCGCGTGGGCGCCCTCGTTCCGCTCACGCGGCCCGGCTGGGTCGAGGCGGGCCGGCATCTGCTCGCCGGGCTCGAACTGGCTGTCGCCGGGGTCAACGACGGCGGTGGGATCGACGGCAGACAGCTGGAGCTGGTCGTTCGGGACACCGCGGCGGATCCGGAACGGGCCGAGGCGGCCGTGGAGGAACTGGCGGGACTGGGCGTGGTCGCCGTGGCGGGGGAGTACCACAGTGTCGTCGCCCGCGCCGCGGCCGCGCGGGCGGACGCCCTCGGCGTGCCGTTCCTCTGCTCGTCCGCGGTGCTCGACGCGCTCATCGAGGGACCGACGCCGTGGGTCGCGCGCGTGGCCCCGGCGCAGTCCCATGGCTGGCGGATCTACGGGGACTTCCTGCTCGGCGCGGGTCGGCGCCGGATCGCCGTCGCGACCCAGCCGAGCGTCTACTGGGCGACCGGCACCCGCGTCCTGCGGGACCACCTCGCTCCCCACGGCGGGACCGTCGTCGAACTCGACGCCCGCACGCTCGGCCCCGAGGCCCTGTGCGACGCCCTCGTCGAGCACGGCGCTCACGCGCTCCTCCTGCTGGTCGGCACTCCGGAGCCGGCGGTGCCGATCGTCCGGGCCGTCCGCGGCGACCGGCGCCTCGCGGAGCTGCTGATCGGAGCTCCCGCGGGACAACCGGAGTTCGCCGGATGGGCCGCGGCGCTGGGAGAGGACGGCGCCGGGATCCCGTTCCTGCGCTACCTGCCCGAGAGGCTCGGTCCGCTCGGCGAACGCGTCGGGAAGGAGCTGCGCGAACGGCTGGGCGAAGCACCGTCCTTCGTCGCCTACGAGGGCTGGGACACCGTGACCGTCCTGGCGGAGGCGCTGCGTTCCCACGGTACGGGCCGGGCGGCCGTCGCCGCGTCCTGGCCGGAGGTGGCGGTCGACGGCACCCGCGGTCCGATCCGGTTCTCCCGGCAGCCCGGCATCGACGTGTGGCAGTGGGCCTGGCCCCCGGTCCAGGTCGTCGACCGGGACCCGACTCAGCATGGTGACCTGCGGATCCTCCACTCCGGCTGAGCGGCCGAGGCAGGTTCCGGGTGCACGGAATACCCGAACACGCGGGTGAGTTGATCGCAGCATGACCAAGCCCGCAGAGCCCCGCACCCTGTCAGACGACGCCCTGTCCGAACTGCTGGGAACCCAGCAGTTCGGCACTCTCGCCACCAACAAGCGCAGCGGCCACCCCCATCTGACGACCATGCTCTACAGCTGGGACGCCGAGGAGCGCGTCATCCGGTTCTCCACCACCGCCGACCGCGTCAAGGTCAAGCAGCTCCGGCGCGACCCGCGCGCCGCCGTCCACGTTCCGGGCGGCGACGTGTGGTCGTTCGCCGTGGCCGAGGGCGAGGCCGAGGTCTCCGAGATCACGACCACGCCGGGGGACGCGGTGGGCCGGGAGCTGCTGGCGATGATTCCGGAAGCCGCGAGGCCGCAGGACGAGGGCCCTTTCCTGCAGCAGCTGGTCGACGAGCGCCGCGTCGTCATCCGCCTGAAGGTGTCCCGCCTGTACGGGACGGCGCTCGACATCAACGGCTGAGGACGCCCGCGCACGGGAGTCGCCGCGCGGACCGCGGCCGCTCGGCCGGCGGTGTTTGACCTTGACACGGTGACAAGGTCTTCACTGCTCGCCGAGGAGGTGGTCTCGATGACGATCACGAGGCAGGACACAGAAGGCGCGGGAGCGCTCCGGGGGCTTGAGGACGCGTCGTCGTCGGTGCGGCTGAGGGCCGCGCTCGCGGTGGGCACGACACCCGACCCGGGCTTCGTCGGCAAGCTCGTGGAGCGGTGCGCGACCGAGCCCGAGTTCTTCGTCCGCGACATGCTGACCTGGGCGCTCACGCGTCACCCGGTGGCGCTGACGCTCCCCGAACTGGTCCGCGAACTCCGCTCGGAGCGTGCGCAGGCACGCAGCCAGGCGCTGCACACGCTGTCCAAGATCGGGGACCGGCAGGCGTGGCCCGCGATCACCGGGACGCTCCTGACCGACGCGGACGACGAGGTGGCGCGGAGCGCCTGGCGGGCCGCGGTCGTGCTCGCGCCGGAAGGCGAGGAGCCCGCGCTGGCCGCGGTGCTGGCGACACAGCTCGGGCGCGGCGAGCGCGAGACGCAGCTGAGCCTCAGCCGGGCGCTCGTCGCGCTCGGCGAGGCGATCGAGCCGGCCCTCCGTACCGCGACGACGGCACCCGACCCCGGCGTCCGGGCACACGCGCTCGCGACGCTGCGGCTGCTGCGCGACCCGGACACCGGATTCGGCTACGCGATCGAGGAGGCGAAGCGTGTCGTCGCCCTGGGCGGCTCGGAGCGGGAGGGACGACAGGGCGTGTCGACAGGGGAGGGGCTACAGGACGTGTTGACCGGGGACGGACGACAGGGCGTGTCGACGGGGAGGGACGACAGGGCGTGCTGATCGGTGAGGTGGCGCGACGGTCCGGGGTCAGTGCCCGCATGCTCCGGCATTACGAGTCGCTCGGCCTGGTACGGCCCTCCGGCCGTACGGGCTCCGGCTATCGGGAGTACTCCGGGGACGACATCCGGCGGATCTTCCACATCGAGAGCCTGCGGTCCCTGGGGCTTTCGCTGCGGGAGATCGGCCGCGCCCTCGACGATCCCGGGTTCGCGCCCTCGGAGCTCGTCGGCGACCTGGTCCGCCGGACCCGCGAACGCATCGCGGCGGAGACCGAGTTGCTCACCCGGCTGCGCCGGATCGACGCCGCGGAGCCCGGGGCCTGGGAGGACGTCCTCCAGGTCGTCGCACTCCTTCAGGCCCTGGGCTCGCAGAACGCCGACGTGCGCCAGCGCGCGGCCCTCGCCTCCGCCGACGACGTCCCGGTGCCGGTGGAGGCGCTCGTCGACGCGGTGCTGAACGAGACGGAGCCGAACGTCGCCGGAGCCCTCCGGTGGGCGCTGGCGCGATCGGGCGACGGCGGCCCGGCACTGCTGGCCCGCGGCCTCGACTCAGCCGTGTCCGCCGTGCGGGAGCGGGCCGTGCGCTCCCTCGCCGAGCTCGCCGACCGTCCCGGCGACGAGGCCGCCGGGTGGCTCCGGCAGGCCCTCACGCACCCCGACGCCGTGGTCCGGGGCCAGGCGGCCCTGGCGCTCGGGACCCACGGCGTGGTCGACGCGGTCCCCACGCTCGTCGACATGATCGTGGAAGGACGCAACGACACCGACGCGGCCGACGCGCTCAGCGTCCTCGCGAGCGACACCGCGACGGCGGACGAGATCGCGACCCGGCTCGTCGACCGCCTCGCCGACCCCGCCACCGGGTCGGCCGCCCGCGGCCGGCTCACCCAGGCGCTCGCCTCCGTCCCGGGGCCGGCGTCGGCACGGGCCCTCGTCGCGCTGGCGCGGGACGAGGACCGTGCCGTCGCGGTGACGGCGACGTACCTCCTCCGGCTCCGCGACGCGCCGTGACGTGTTCGCCCCTGGCACGCCGCGCACCCGGAGGTCCGGCGGGTGGTGCCCGCCACCGTCGTGGCGGGCGTCGGTCAGGGTGCGGCGGTCGCGGGCGGCACGACCCGGATGCCGAACTCGTACGTGCCGGTGGCCTGCGCGATGGCGACGAAGAGGTCGGCGAAGTGCTCCTGGCCGCGGGCCGTGGCGATGGGACCGAGGTCGAGCACGGAGTCGTGGGACCAGCCCAGGTCGGCGAGCAGGCCGCGGACGACCCGCTTGGCGTTCGGGTCGTCGCCGGAGAGGAAGACGGTGCTGGGGCCCTCCAGGGAGCGCGGGGCGACCATCAGGCCGCGGTCGATGGTGGAGAAGGTCTTCACCACAGGAGTGTCGGGGAACGCCTGCTGGATCTCCTCGCCGAGGCTGACGACGGGGTGGGAGGGCGTGCCGTCCGGCAGGAAGCCGACGGCGACGTCGAGGAGCACCCGGCCGACGAGCGCGGGGGCTCCGATGCTCTGGAGCAGGGCCACGGACGCCGTGCCGGGCGTGGCGTTCACGACGACCTCGGCGTGGGCGACGGCCGCGGCCGAGCCCTCGATCCGTAATCCGGCGGCGACCAGTTCCTTCAGCTCCGCGAGGAGCGCCGGATCGTCGGGGCGCCGCGACCCGACGACCACGTCGTGGCCGGCTCGTGCCCACGCCGACGCGAGGGCCTGTCCTACGTTTCCTGTACCGAGGATCCCTATACGCATGACGCTCATGGTGGCCGGACGGCGGTGCTCGGCACCTCGGCCGAGGAGCCGATGAGCCCTCCGTCGATGGGTCTAGGTCCCGTCCGGAAAGCAGCGCCGTGTGCCCGGAGGGCAGGGCCGGGACCGCCCGGGAGTGCCGGGACGGACAGCCGACCCTATTGTCCGGACACGTCGATCAACGTCGTGCCGGGGTCGGCCGGGACCGCCCGGCCCCTCATCCTTTTCGCCCTGACGGACACCCGCCGGGCCGGCCGGACAGGCGGCGACGGCTCCTACAGCCTGGCCTCGCTCACCGAGGACGACGAGATCACCAAGGCCGTCGAACCGAAAGGACCACCTCATGTACGGCAAGCCCATCGGCTCGGGCGCGGTAGGCGGCGGAGGCGCCGGCCTCGCCGCGACCGGCGGCGGGATGTCACCCGTCGCCGTGCTCTGCCTCGTCGTCGCCGCGACCACGCTGATCGCCGCGGGACTCGCCTTGCGCAGCCTCGTGCCCGTCATCGGCGGCGGCCCGGAGCGCCGCTGACGAGCTCCCGGTCGCGCCGCCGTCCTGAGATGATCGGAGGCGTGACCGTACCCCCGCACCCCGCAGCGCAGCCGCTCGTCACCGAGCGGCTGGTCCTCCGGCCCGTCCGGAGCCGTGACGTGCCGGCCGTGACGCGGCTGTGGACCGATCCCGACGTGCGGCAGCACCTCGGCGGTCCCGTCATCGAGTCGGTCGTCCGGATACGGCAGCGCCGGATCGTCGGGGCGCCCGGCTTCCACGCGGTGGTCCGGGCCGAGGACGGCGTGCTCCTCGGCCTCGTCACGGTGGAGGACGGCGGGTGGGGCGGCGAGACCGAGGTCTCCTATCAGTTCCTTCCCGAGCACTGGGGACGGGGTTACGCGCGCGAGGCGGTCCGCGCGGCCGTCGCGCGGGCCCTGGAGACCGCGCCCAGCGTGGTCGCGGTCACCCAGGAGGCGAACCACAGGTCCCGTCGGCTCCTTGAGGCCGTCGGCCTGGAGCACGCCGAGTCGTTCGTCGAATGGGACGCCCACCAGGTCCTGTACCGGCGGCGCCGGGGCGCCGCCTCCCGTCCCGAGGAGCTGCCACGGGGCCGCACTGCCGCCGAGCCGAGGTCGTGACCCCTGGGTCCCGGCCCCGGCACCCGCATCTGACGCCTCGGGTCTGAGGGGCGGCTCCCAGGCCGCACGGCCGCCGCCCCGAGGCCCGGACCCCCGGCCCCCGGAGCCCCTGCCTCAGCGTCGTCCCTCGCCCGCCGCCAGTGCCGTCACGGCGCGTTCCAGGCGGGCCGCCCGCGTCTTGGCGGTGCGGGCCTGCCAGAGGCTGAGGATCACGAGGTAGCGGTCGGTCTTGCCGAGGGCCTCGAAGGCGGCCGAGGCCCGGGGGTCGGCCGCCAGGGCGGCCGCGAGGTCGTCGGGCACGGTGGCGTCCTTCTGGGAGGGGTACGCGGCCTCCCAGCGCCCGTCCCGCTGCGCGGCCCGCACCTCGGCGAGGCCAGGTTCGCGCATGCGGCCGGCGGCGGTGAGTGCCTCGACCTGGCGCACGTTGACCTGGGACCACAGGCTGCGGGGCCGGCGAGGCGTGATCTTCTGGAGGTAGGTCCGTTCGTCGCGCGTGATGCGCTTGCCCGTGATCCAGCCGTACACGAGCGTGCCGTCGAGGATCTCGTCCGCGGTGGGCGACGGGAGCTCCGTGCCCTTCTTCGCGAGCAGGAGCCAGATGCCGGGCGTGTCCCCGTGGTGCGTCTCCAGCCAGGCCTCCATCTCCTTGCCGTCGCTGAAGGCCATGACCGCGAGCCCCTCGACCGTGTCCACCGGTTCCACCGGAAGACCCCCTCCCCGTTCCGTCCCGAAGCCGCCGGTGACCCGGGCGGCTTCCCATGATCCCCACCATAGGCACGTCGGGCGGGTCTTCGAGCGGCTTCGCACCGACGCGCGCGGCGGGACGGCGTACCATCTGCGGGTCCGTCCGGCAGGGCATCCGCATCCGGTCGGCGGCTAGCCGAGGAGCTCTGACCGCATGTCCTTCCTGGTGATCGGCGAGTGCGTCGCCGACATCGTCCGCGCCCCCGGCACCCCCGACCGGGTCCACCCGGGCGGCAGCCCCGCCAACGTCGCGTACGGCCTGGGACGGCTGGGCCGGGAGGTCGCCCTGCTCACGCAGCTCGCCGACGACGACGCCGGGCGGCTGATCGGCGACCACCTCAAGGGCGCGGGCGTACGGCTGGAGGTCGGCGGCGTGCCCGCCCGCACCCCGTCGGCGGTCGTCGCCCTCGACGCGCAGGGCCGGGCCACGTACGCCTTCGACATCGCCTGGACGCTGGAGGCGGAGCCCGTGCGGCCCGCCCCGGCCCCCGCCCACGTCCACATGGGGTCCATCGCGGCCGTGACCGAGCCAGGCGCGACGGCGGTGCTCGCCCTGGTCGAAGGACTCCGAGGCCGGGCCACGGTCAGCTACGACCCGAACGTGCGTCCCGCGCTGATGGGGGACCACGCCGGCGCGGTCGCACGCGTCGAACGCTGTGTCGCCCTCAGCGACCTGGTGAAGGCCAGCGACGAGGACCTCGCCTGGCTCTACCCGGGCGCGAGCCCGCGCGAGGTCGCCGCACGGTGGCTCGACCTCGGTCCCGCCGTCGTCCTGGTCACCAGCGGCGCCGACGGCTCGCTCGCCGTCACCCGTCGGGCCACGGTCGCCGCCAACGCGCCGAAGGTCCCCGTCGTGGACACCGTCGGCGCGGGCGACTCCTTCATGTCCGCCGTCCTCGACACCCTCGCCTTCCGTGCCGGGGAGGACCTCGGCGGGCTCGGGGCCGAGTACCTCGCCCGGCTGCTGCGGAGGGCGGCCGCGGCGGCGGCCGTCACCGTGTCCCGGGCCGGCGCGCAGCCGCCGGACCGGGGCGAACTGGACGCGGCGGGGGAGGAGTTCGACCTCGTCGTCAGATCCGTGCGTGCGTCGTGATGTCCGAGGTGAACTGCTCGATCATGTCGGGCGTGACCGTCGGCCGGCACTGCCCGATCGCCGCCAGGTAGTCCGCCGTGCTCGCCCCGGGCACCGGGTCGTCGCCGCCACGTCCGCCGACGGCGATCAGGTCCCGCTCGAAGGAGGCCTGAGCGGCGATCCGGGCCGCGTGCTCGATGTCGGCAGGGGTGAACAGGTCGCTCGCCAGGACGAGTTCGTCGATGTCGACGTCCGTGCGCCCGTCGGTGTAGCGGGCCCAGATCGCCGCCCGCGCAGCCTTGTCCGGCGTACCGATCGGGATCAGGTAGTCGAACCGGCCGGGGCGCAGGAACGCCGGGTCGAGGGAGCGGATCGAGTTGGTGGCGCAGACGAGGAGACGCTCGTCTCGCTCCCGGAACCCCGGTATGAGCTTGAGGAGTTCGTTCGTCACCCCGTGCATGCCGCCGGGCTGTGCCGGCTCCGAGCGGACCGGGGCGATCTCCTCCACCTCGTCGATGAAGACGAGGACCCGCTCCAGCTCGGCGATCCGCGCGAACGCGGACCGCAGGGCCGCGGCGAGGTTCCCCTCGTCGGCGAGCCGGGACGGCAGGATCTCGACGAACGGCCATCCGAGCCGGGAGGCGATTCCGCGCGCGAACGTCGTCTTCCCGGTGCCGGGCGGGCCGAACAGGCACACCGCCCGGGGCGGCCGCACGCCGTGCCGGGTGGCCCGCTCCGGTTCGGCGAGGGGGAGCACCACCCGGCGCTCGATCAGGTCCTTCTCGCGTTCCATCCCGGCCACCTTCGCCCACAGGTCGCCGGGCAGCAGTCGGCCGCCCAGGTCGTCGAGGAGGCCTGCGGCGGGGCCGTGCAGCGGCTCCACCTTCTCGAAGTAGGCGACGGCCGGCTGGCGCGTGTACCCGGCGTTCAGCAGTCCCTCGCCGAGGAGTTCCTCCTCCGGCAGCACGTACGCGATCCGCCCGACCCGAGCCGCCACGAGCCGCCGCTCCAGCTCCACGAGCAGGGCGCTGGCGAGGCCCCGGCCGCGCCACGCCGAGGAGATCGCCACGCGCATCACCCATGCCCGCTCCCCGGAGACGCAGGCGAGCGCGGCCCCGATGGGCACGCCCTGGTGGACGGCGACCACGGCCGGCTCCCTGCTGGTGAGGGCACCGATGCACTCGGCGAGCGAGAACACGGACTCCTGCCCGAGCTCGGCGGTGGTGTCGATCAGATGGACGACCGCGGCGAGATCGCTCTCGCGGTAGTCGTGGATGTGCCAGTTCACCGGTGGTTCCGCCCCTCTTTGGTGCCGTCGCGTCCCGTGCGGCGAGGCTAGGCGGGGCGGCGGGAGCGGGTCCTGCGCCACCGTGCACAAGGAGGCACGGCCAATCGCTCCGTACCGGCTCTATCCGTATCGGCTGCGTCCGTGTCGGTTCCGCCCGTATCGGCTCTGCCCGTATCGGCTCGGTCCGTGTCGGCTCCGCCCGACGGGGACGGCGAACGACGGCACCTCCGGGGGATGGGGGTGCCGCCGTCCAGGGAGAGGATCAACGGATGGGGGGAGCGGGGGTCGCGTGAGCGGGGATCAGGCCGTCACGTCCTCCGCTTGGACATGAGCAGTCCGCCGGCCGTGAGCGAGAACAGGCAGACGCACGCACCGGTGATCACATTGCTGAGGATCATGCCCGTGTCGGGGTTCCGCGAGACCACCCACGGGGAGACGATGAGCCACGCGCCCATGAGCAGTACGACGAAGTTCAGGTCCTGCGACCGTTCGGGGGCCATCGACATACACAGGCCGAGGGCCGCGAGGGCGATGCCGACGACCAGGTTGCTGATGGCGAGTTCCGGTTGGGCGGCGGCGAAGTGAACCGTCCACGCGGAGATCGCGGCGTAGACACCGGCGAGGATCACGAGTTCCTCGACCGCCGTGACGCCTCGCGTCTGGAGCATACGGGCGTACCTGTCCCGCATTTCCGACGCGTCGGGGTGTCCGGCGATATCACCATGACGGTGAGAGACGTCGGCCATACGACTCGCCTCCTTCGGCGTGATGCACGTCTGACCGCAGTGGCGGCGTTCCTTCGCCGCTTTTTCATTGTGCGCTTATCTGTCCTTTATGTGTAGATATGGCTGATAGGTGATGTGCACAGAATTCGGGCAGGGGATATGCCGGGATCCGCCAAGAACGGCGCGCCGTACCCGGGAGTTCGATGTGAAAGCCAACCATCCGCGAGCCGGCTGCGGAGGGTGGCCGCGGCGGTCTCGGCGTAGCCTGGAAGAGGACTCGGGGGCCCGCCCTATTTTCCCGCCGGGAGTGCAAGATGGCCGGCATCGTACGGAAGAGCTTCGACGAAGCGGACGAGACCCGTCCCTTCACGGAAGGCAAGGGCAGGCTCGACCTGCTCACCAGTGACGGCGGAGCGGTCGGTCGCGCCGTCTTCGAGCCGGGCTGGCAGTGGTCCAAGCACGTCAAGCCGATCGCAGGCACCGACAGCTGTCAGGCGTCGCACGTCGGTTACGTCGTCAGCGGCCGCATGAAGGTCGTCATGGACGACGGCGAAACGGCCGAGTTCGGCGCCGGCGACTTCATGCGGGTCACCCCCGGGCACGATGCCTGGGTCCTCGGCGACGAACCCTGCGTCGCCCTGGACTGGGTCGGCTTCACCGACTACGCCCTGCCGCCCTCCTCCTGACCCCGCCCCCCTCCCCGCCGAGGGTGCCCGTGGCGTCCCACCGTTCCTGGCGGGTGGGTGCCACGGGCACCCTCGGCGGGGCGCTCGTCATACGGCGGCCGACTCCTTCGCCGCGGCCGGCGTGACGGTCGCGGCCGTCGAGGCGCCGGAGGCGATGCCGAAGCCCGGCTCCGGGACGGTCTCGGGCGCGAGCAGCACCGAGGAGCGGCCGTCGATGCCGACGGGCACGTCGCCGTCGATGGTGACCCGGCGCAGCTTGCGGTCGTGGTCGTCGGAGTCGTCCACGCCGTAGTGCTGGGTGGCCCGGTTGTCCCAGATCGCCACGTCGCCGACCTGCCACTGCCAGCGCACGGTGTTCTCCGGACGCTCGACGTGCGCCTGGAACAGGGACAGCAGCGCGCGTGAGTCGGCGCCCGTCAGACCGCTGATGCGCTGCACGAAGTTGCCGAGCAGCAGCGTGCGTTCGCCGGTCTCGGGGTGGACCCGCACCACCGGGTGCTCGGTGAGGTACTTCGTCGACGCGAAGACCTTGCGGAACTGCTCCAGCTGCTCCGGCAGGACGCCGGGGCGCAGGGCCGCGTAGTCGTAGTCGTTGGAGTGCACGGCGCGCAGGCCGTCGGCGAGGGCGCGCAGCGGCTCGGGGAGCCTCTCGTACGCCGTCGCGGTGTTGGCCCACAGGGTGTTGCCGCCGTAGGGCGGGATGACCACCGCGCGCAGGATCGAGAACGCGGGGTACGCGGGGACGAAGGTCACGTCGGTGTGCCACTGGTTGGCGCGGCCGCCGTGGTCCGAGTCGATCGGGAAGGAGTAACGGCCGTCGGCCGAGGGGACGGTGGGGTGCGCGACGGGCGTGCCGAGGAGCCGGCCGAAGGCCTCGTGCGCTTCCTCGTCCAGGTGGTCCTGACCGCGGAAGAAGACCACCTTGTGCGCCAGGAGGGCGGCGCGGATCTCGGCGACGGTCTCGGCGGGAAGGTCGCCGCCGAGGCGGACGCCGGAGATGACGGCGCCGAGGCGGCCGCCGACCTTCTGGACGGTGATCGTGGTGGTGGCGGTGGACATGGCGGGTCCTTTCGGAGAGGTGGGCACGTCCGGAATTGATTCCGGAGCGGAAGTAATGAGCTGACGGGAAGTCGCGGCCGTCGCACGGCTGCCGGAGCACCACGAGAAGCGCGAGCGGTCCACGGGCAGGGCGACCGCTACGGGGGGGTGTACGGGCGACAGGTGCGGTCCGAGAAGTGCGACGGGTGCGTACCGCGTGGCGGAGGGGTGTGCCCGTCGGGTGGGGAGCGCGGGAGCGCGGCGGCGAACCGGCCACGCGAGGAGGTCGCGAGGGTCAGGCGCCGTGGAGGGCGGTACAGGAGGAGGTCGCGAACATGTCCCGGAGCCTCGCAGTGGCCGCCGCCGGACGTCAAGCGACCGTCCGCTCCCCGAACCGTCCTCCCCGGTGGTTGAATCGGCGCCTGCCCCGGGACCCCGCACCCGTTCCCCGTACCGCACCGAACCCCGTCTGACCTGTGGTGATCCCATTCCCCAGAGCGGGCGCCGCGGTCTCGGAAGCACGGACGGCGGCCGCGCCGCACACGGCCCCGGGATTTCACACCGCCGCAACAGTGATCACAGCGTCCTGCAGGAAAGCGACCAGAGAGGCCCCCATGACGACCACCCCGCACGGCCCCCGGATGGCCGGTGACGGACGGCGCGAGGCCAACGCCGCCAGCGTGCTGCGGACCGTCCTCGACCACGGACCGGTCGCCCGCAGCACCGTCGCACGGCTCTCCGGCCTCAGCCCCGCCGCCGTCTCCCGGCAGGCCACCGACCTCGCCAGGCTGGGTCTCCTGCGCGAACTGCCCGAACACACCGGCGGCGGGGGAGTGGGCCGGCCCCGGATCCCCGTCGACCTGCACGTCGGCGCCTCCGGCGGTCCCGTGGCGGGCGGCGTCCACCTCGGTGTCCCCGCCTCGACGTTCGCCCTCGTCGACCTGCGGGGCCGGGTCGTGGCCCGCCGCACCTACCCGCACGACGGCGTCGCGCCGGAGGTCCTGCCCGCGGCCGTCGCCCGTGAGCTGCGCGGATTCCTCGACGAACACACCCGGGGGCGGCCCTTGTTCGGGGTCGGTGCCGCGGTCGGCGGATGGGTCGACCCCGCCGAAGGCCTGGTGGTGCGCCATGACGCGTTCGGCTGGCGCCGCCGGCCGCTCGCCGCCGAACTCGCCCGTGGCCTGGGCGGACGCACGGTCCGCGTCGACAACCACGCCCGCTCCATCGCCCAGTCGGAGATCCTCTTCGGGCGGCCCGCCGCTCGCCGCAGCCTCGTGCACCTCTTCGTCGGGAACGTCGTCGACGCGGCCGTCGGGCTCGCCGGAGTCGTCCACCAGGGGCCGGGGGCGGCGGCCGGGGACGTGGCCCACCTGCCCGTCCCGGACTCCACGGCCCCCTGCCCGTGCGGGCGTTCGGGCTGTCTGGAGGCGACCGCCTCGAACACCGCCGTCGGGCTCACCGCCGTGCGCCGCGGCATCGTGCCCGAGCCCGACACCTCCCTGGTCGTGGACGCGGCGGCAGCCGGGGACCGGCGCGCCGACCGGCTGCTGCGCGAACGGGCCCGCGCGGTCGGCCGCGCCGTCGCCCTGCTCCTGGACGTCCTCAACCCCGATCTGGTCGTGGTGACCGAGCAGTCCAGCGTGCTCGAACCGGAGTACCTGGAGGAGATCCGCGGCGCCGCGATCGACCTCTCCCACGTCTGCGACGATCCCGAACGCATCGTCAGTCCACATGCCGGACCGGCCACACTTCCCGTCGCGGCGGGCACGGTTCTGCTGAATCCCCTGTTCAGGAGGCCTTTTGAGACGGTCGACGAGTGGGCCGGTACAGGGGGTCGTGACTGATGTCGTCTCAGAATGCGGTCAACCCCGGTTGACCGTCCCGCGAAGCCGCTGTCATATTGCTCCCGTGAATCCGGACATGCGCCTCATCTCCCGCAGGCACGTCGACCTCTGTCGACAGGCCAGCGCGGTCTGTGCCGTCCGCGTCTGACCCTGGCGTCCATCCCGGCGTCCGACTCCGGCGCGGGTCGCCGCATCGGACCCGCCGACACCACCCCGGCCGCGCCGAACGCGGCGGTCCGCCGTTCCTCGTCGCGTCGCCGGCTCCGGTGGCTCTTCCGGCCGCCGTGGACTCGCGGCTCCGTAGTCGAGTGACGCCACGGCCGAGACGGCGTCATGGCCGAGTGGCGTCATCGCCGATGTGAAGGCATGGCCGATACGTAGGCACGGCCGATACGACGTGACGGCCGAAGCGACGTCATAGCCGGTACGACGTCACGGTCGAGCGGCGGCCAAGTCGACCCGACCGGCGTCCGCAACCCCGCACCCGGGCACCTCCGTATCGCCGGCGACGCGGCTCGCCCTTCCGTCCTTCCCATGTCCGGGCCTCGCTCCGCGCAGCCCGTGGCCACACCTTCCTCCTCCTTCCTTCCGCAGCGGAACGAACCCGTGCACCCTGCGGCCTCCCCCTCTTCACAGGCAGGCATCGATGACCGAGCTGTACTCCTCCACGCCCTCCGCCCCCACCCGGCGCACCACCCTGCGCGCCGCGGGCGGTGGCACCCTGCTGCTCGGGCTCGGCCTCGCGGGCTGCCGCTCGGCGGTCTCCGAGGCCGAGGCGCCCGCCGGGAAGGCGGGAGCGGGGCCCCGGCGGGGCGGCACCCTCACCGTCGCCGTCAACACGGACTTCACGCCCAGCCTGCTGTTCGCCCAGAGCGGTCAGTCGCTCCAGCAGCGGCTGATCTACAACACCCTCACCCGCTACGACGACCGGTTGCGGCCGCAGCCGGAGCTCGCCACCTCCTGGGAGTACGTGGAGGGCGGCCGGTCCGTCACGCTGAAGCTGCGTACGGGCGTCATCTACCACGACGGTCGGCCGTTCACCGCCGACGACGTGATCTTCGCGGTGAAGAACCTTCAGAACCCGCTCAGGGCAGCTCAGTTGAGAGCCACGGCGGCGGCCGTGACCGGCTTCGAGAAGCGCGGTGACCACGAGCTGGTCCTCAAGCTCGCCCACCCGGTGAACAACCTCTTCGACCTCTTCGAATTCATGGTCATCGCCGATCGGCACAGCGTCGAGGACGCCGTCAGCGGCAAGAGGCTGAACGGCACCGGACCCTTCGAGCTCACCAAGTGGAGCCCCGGAGCGGGGCTCAGCCTCACCCGCAACGAGAAGTACTGGCAGCCCGGCCGTCCCTACCTCGACGGCGTCGAGATCCGCGTCGTGCCGCAGGCCGACGCACTGCTCTCCTCCCTCCGCAGCGGCCAGTCCCAGCTGTCCTTCAGCGTCCCCGGAAAGAACCTCGCGGTCGTCAAGTCCACCCCCGGGCTCGCCGTCAGCGAGTACTCCACCGGCGGCGGGGCCTACTACCTCGGCGTCAACACCACCGTCGCCCCGCTGCACGACAAGACCGTCCGCCAGGCCCTCGCCTGGGGCATCGACCGCGAGCGGATCCTCAAGCAGGTCCTCGGCGGCTACGGACTCGCCTCCGCCACCCCGTGGCCCAAGTCCTCGCCGGCCTTCACCGAAGCGGGCCGCACCCACTACACGTACGACCCCGGCAAGGCCCGCGAACTCCTCAGGTCCGCCGGGCACACCCGGCTCGACCTGCCGCTGCTCCACGTCAACCTGCCCGGCGAGACCGCGGTCGCCGAAGCCGTCCAGTACGACCTGAAGCAGATCGGCGTCCAGGTCACCCTCCAGCCCACCGACCCGGCCACCGCGCAGAAGCACCTCATCGCCCAGACCATGCCCGGCCTGTGGACCATGGGCCACGGATTCGCCCAGGTCCAGCCCTCCACCCTCGCCGTCAGCGCCTACCCCTTCAACGAGGCCAAGAACACCTCCAGGTTCCGCTCCGCCGCCTACACGAAGGTCGTCCGGGACGCCTGGACCGGGCCCGCCACGGGGGCCGCCGCCAACGCCCTGCGGCAGCGGATCACCGACACCCTGCTCGACGAGGCGTTCATCATCGACCTCGTCATCCGCGGCTCCGTCCAGGTCTCCGCCGCCAAGCTGCGCGGAGTCACGCTCAACAAGTTCTCCTACCTCAACCTCGACGACGCCCACCTGGTGGACTGACGTGCGCCGCTACCTGCTGCGGAGACTCCCCTCCGCCCTCCTCGTCCTCCTCGCCGCCTCCTTCCTCGCCTTCGCCCTCCTGCGGCTCGTCCCGGGCGATCCCGCCGCCGTCCTCGCCGGCCCCGACGCGAGCCCCGCCACCGAGGCCGCCATCCGCGAACGGCTCGGCCTCGACGACCCGCTGCCCGCCCAGTACCTGCGATGGATCGGCGGCCTCCTCACCGGAGACCTCGGACCGTCCTACGCGATCGGCGGCCAGACCGCCGACCTGATCGCCGACGGACTCGGCGCCACCGTCGAACTCACCCTCGGGGCCCTGCTGTTCGTCGTCGCCCTCGGCGCCGCCTTCGGCATCCTCGGCGCGACCTCCCGCAACCGCTGGACCCTCGGCACCGTACGGGTGCTCACCACCGGAGCCCTCGCCGTGCCGCCGTTCGTCACCGGCGTCCTCCTCGTCCTCGTCTTCGCCGTCCTCCTCGGCGTCCTGCCCCCGGGCGGACGCGTCCCCCTCCTCACCGCACCCGACCTCGGCGTCCAGTACCTCCTGCTGCCCGCCCTCTGCCTCGCGCTGCCCAGTGCCGCCGTCCTCGGCCGCTACCTGAAGGACGGCATCGAACGGACCCTCGCCGAGGACCACATCCGCACGGCGACCGCCGCCGGCATCGCACCCCGCCGCCTCCTCTGGCGTCACGCCCTGCCGAACGCCCTCCCGCCCGTCGTGACCCTCCTGGGCATGCAGACCGGCCACCTCCTCGGCGGCGCCGTCCTCGTCGAGGCGATCTTCGCCTGGCCCGGCCTCGGCCAGCTCGCCGAACAGGCCCTGGTCCGCCGCGACTACCCCGTCGTCCAGGACCTCCTGCTCCTCCTCGTCACCGTCTTCGTCCTCGTCCAGCTCCTCACCGACCTCGTCCACGCCCGGCTCGACCCCCGAATCAGGTGGGAGTGACCGCCATGACCACCCTCGCCGCCGCCAAGCCGGCCCCCGCCCGCAAACCCCGCCACCCCTACCGGGCCGCCCTCGCCACCGCCCGCGGCCGCACCGGACTCGCCCTCGTCGGGCTCGTCGTCCTCGCCGGACTCCTCGCCCCGCTCCTCGCCGGCCACGGGCCCACCGACCAGAGCGCCCTCGCGCTCGCCGGACCCGGCACACCCGGCCATCCGCTCGGCACCGACGACCTCGGCCGCGACCTCCTCGCCCGCCTCCTCCACGGCATCCGCGCCGACCTCGGCATCATCGCCGTCGCCGTCCCGCTCGGAGCCGCCGTCGGCTGCCTCCTCGCGCTGGCCGCGGCCGCCCACCCGGTCGCCGACACCGTCGTCCAGCGCGCCTTCGACCTGATCCTCGCCTTCCCCGGACTGATCCTGGCGCTCGCCGTCACCGCCGTCCTCGGCCCCGGACGGCTGCCCGTGATCCTCGTCATCGCGCTCGCCGAGGTCCCCGCCTTCGGGCGGCTCCTGCGCACCGGCATCCTCGTGCAGAGCGGCCGGGAGTACGTGACCGCCGCCCGTGTCGGCGGCACCTCCGGAGGCCGGATCCTCACCCGCCACATCCTTCCCAACGCCGCCGACCCGCTCGTCGTCCAGATCGCCGTCTCCCTGACCGTCGCCGTCTTCCTGGAAGGCGCCATGAGCTTCCTCGGCGTCGGCGTCCGGCCCCCCGAACCCACCCTGGGAGCCGTCCTCAGCCAGTCGATGCCCTACCTCGCCCAGGCCCCGCACTTCGCCGCCGGACCGCTCGTGACCGTGACCACGCTCGTCCTCGGCCTCTCCCTGACCGCCGAGGCGCTGAACCGGGAGATACGCCGATGACCACGCCCCTCCTCGAAGTCCAGGGCCTGGACGTGGAGTTCACCACCCCCGGCGGCGGCTCCCTGCACGCCGTCCGGGACGTGTCCTTCACCCTGCGCCGCGGCGAGACCCTCGCCGTCGTCGGCGAGTCCGGCTCCGGGAAGTCCACCACCGCGCTCGCCCTGCTGCGGATGCTCCCCGGCACCGGACGGATCACCGGCGGTTCGGTCCGCCTGAACGGCGAGGAACTGACCACGGCGGGGGAGGAGCGCCTGAGGGCCGTACGCGGCGCCCGCATCGGCATGGTCTTCCAGGACCCGATGACCGCCCTCAACCCCGTCCTCACCATCGGCCGCCACCTCGACGAGGTGCTGCGGGCGCACGGCGAGCGGGACGGGCGGACCCGCCGCGCCCGCGCCGTCGAACTGCTCCGGCTCGTCGGCATCCCCGACCCCGAACGCCGCCTCGGCGACCACCCCCACCGGTTCTCCGGAGGCCAGCGCCAGCGCGTCCTCATCGCCATGGCCCTCGCCGGCGAACCCGACGTCCTCCTCGCCGACGAACCCACCACCGCACTCGACGCCACCGTCCAGGACCAGATCCTCACCCTCCTCGGAGAACTCACCCGCACCACCGGCACCGCGCTCGTCCTCATCACCCACAACATGGGCGTCGTCGCCCGCGCCTGCGACCGCGTCCTCGTCATGTACGGCGGCACCGTCGTCGAGGACGGCCCCACAGCCGACGTCCTCACCCGCCCGCGCCACCCCTACACCGCCGGTCTCCTCGCCGCCGTGCCCCGGCTCTCCGCCCCCTCCGGCACCCGCCTCACCGGCATCCCCGGCACCCCACCCGACCTCGCCCTCCCGCTCACCGGATGCGCCTTCGCCGCCCGCTGCGCCCTCGCCGAGGAGCGCTGCCACACCACCGCACCGCCGCTCACCGCCGTCACCGACACCGTCCGCGCCGCCTGCCTCCCCGCCGCCGAACGCGGCGAACCACTGCCCCCGCCCCCGCCGCCCGCGAAGATCGACCGGCCCGCCCCCGGCGCCGTCGTCCTGACCGCCGAAGGGCTCCGCAAGACGTACCGGAGCCGCGGCCGCCGCTCCTTCACCGCCCTGGACGGCGTCTCCCTCACCCTCGCCGCGGGAGAGACCCTCGGCATCGTCGGCGAGTCCGGCTCCGGCAAATCGACCCTCGCCCGGGTCCTCGCCCACGCCCACCCTTCCGACGGCGGCCGGATCCTCCTCGACGGCGAGGACGTCACCCGCCCCGGCCGCAAGGAGCTGCACGCCGTACGCCGCCGCGTCCAGATGGTCTTCCAGGACCCGTACGCCTCCCTCAACCCCCGCATGACCGTGGGGGAGATCGTCGCCGAACCACTGCGCGCCTTCGGCATCGGCACACCGGCGGACCGCGCCGGCCGGGTCGCGGAGCTACTGCGCCTCGTCGGCCTCGACCCGGCCGCGGCCGACCGCCACCCGCGCTCCTTCTCCGGCGGCCAGCGCCAGCGCGTCGGCATCGCACGCGCCCTCGCCCCCGGACCGGACGTCCTCATCTGCGACGAACCCGTCTCCGCGCTCGACGTCTCCGTCCAGGCGCAGATCGTCGGCCTGCTCACCGACCTCCAGCGCGACCTGGGCCTCGCTCTCGTCTTCATCGCCCACGACCTGGCCGTCGTCCGCCAGGTCAGCCACCGCATCGCCGTCATGCACGAGGGCCGCGTCGTGGAGACCGGCGACGCCGACGACCTGTGCGAACACCCCCGCGACCCCTACACCCGCGCCCTGCTCGCCGCCGCGCCCGAACCCGTACCGCTCGCGGCCGTCCGCGTCCCCGCCCCGGCCGAGGCGGTGTCCGCGTGAACGCCTGCTGCACCCCCGGCCGCGCCTGTACGGGCTCCGCCGGCCACTCGGCCAACCTGGAGCTGCTCCCGCTGCCGACCGTACGGACAGCCCCGCCGCCCCACCCCATGGTGGAGCTGCCGGGCGGCACCTTCCGGATGGGCGACGCCTTCGGAGAGGGCTACCCCGCCGACCGCGAGGGGCCCGTACGGGAAGTGACCATCGCGCCCTTCGCGATCGACGCCACCGCCGTCACCAACGCACGGTTCGCGCGGTTCGTGACGGCCACCGGGCACCGCACCGACGCGGAACGCTTCGGCTCCTCCTTCGTGTTCCACCTCCTCCTGCACCCCGCCGCCGAACGCCACGTCCTCGGCCGGGTCCCGCAGGCCCCGTGGTGGCTCGGCGTCACGGGCGCCTCCTGGCACACGCCCGAAGGCCCGGGCTCCGACCTCGAAGGACGCGCCGACCACCCCGTCGTGCACATCTCCCACGACGACGCCCGGGCCTACTGCGCCTGGGCCGGCGTCCGGCTGCCCACCGAGGCCGAATGGGAGTACGCGGCCCGCGGCGGGCTCGACGGCGCCCGCTACCCGTGGGGCGACGACCTCACCCCCGGCGGCCGCGAGATGTGCAACATCTGGACCGGCGACTTCCCCCACCGCTCCGAGCGGCCCGGCGGCCGCACCGGCACCGTCCCCGTCACGGCGTACGCCCCCAACGGCCACGGCCTGTACAACACCTCGGGCAACGTCTGGGAGTGGTGCGCCGACGCCTTCGGCCCCGGCGAGCGCGTCATCCGCGGCGGCTCGTACCTCTGCCACTCCTCCTACTGCAACCGCTACCGGGTCGCCGCCCGCTCCCACAACACCCCCGACTCCTCCACCGGCCACGGCGGCTTCCGCACCGCCCGCACGCTCCTCCCGGAAGGACCCGCCCCCGCATGACCACCGGCACCCCGCGCGACCCCGCCACCCGGTCCACGCCCACCCGCCGCGACCCCTACGAGGGCTTCGCCGGCCGCGTCGGCCGCACCTTCGCCGAGTCCGAACCGGCCTGGCCCACCCGTACCGCCCCGCCCGCCAAGGCCCCCAACATCGTCGTCGTCCTCGTCGACGACATGGGATTCAGCGACATCGGCCCCTTCGGCTCCGAGATCCCCACCCCGGTCCTCGACGGCCTGGCCGGCACGGGCGTCCGACTCACCAACTACCACACCATGCCGCTCTGCTCGCCGGCCCGCGCCGCCCTGCTCACCGGCCTCAACCCGCACCGCGTCGGCTACGCCATGGTCGCCAACTCCGACCCCGGCTTCCCCGGTTACGGCATGGAGGTCGCCGACGACATCCCCACCCTCGCCGAACTCCTGCACGACGCCGGATACGCCACGTACGCCGTCGGCAAATGGCACCTCGTCCGCGACTCCGCGTCCAACGCCGCCGACCACCGCGGCAACTGGCCGCTCCAGAAGGGCTTCGACCGGTACTACGGCGTCCTGGAAGGCCTCACCAGCCTCTTCCACCCGCACCAGCTCGTCCGGGACAACAGCCCCCTCGACATCGACGAGTTCCCCGACGACTACTACTACACCGACGACATCACCGACGAGGCGATCGCCATGGTGAAGTCGCTCCGCGCCCACGACCCGGACAAGCCCTTCTTCCTCTACCTCGCCCACAACGCCGTCCACGGCCCCCTCCAGGCCAAGGCCGAGGACATCGCACGCCACCGGGGCCGCTACGACGACGGCTGGGACGCCCTGCGCGAGCGGCGCTTCGCCGCCCAGCTCGCCGCCGGACTCTTCCCGCCCGGCACCGAACTGCCCGAGCGCAACAGCGAGGCCGGCCTCGACGTCCCCGCCTGGGACACTCTGACGCCGGAACAACAGCGCCTCTACGCCCGCTACATGGAGGTGTACGCCGCCCTCGTCGACAACATCGACCAGAACCTCGGCCGGCTCACCGACACCCTCGCCGCCCTCGGCGAACTCGACAACACCATCGTCGTCTTCACCTCCGACAACGGCGGCACCGGCGAGGGCGGCCTCGAAGGCACCCGCTCCTACTTCAGCCGCTTCGTCCACCACCCCCGCCTCCCCGGCGACTGGAACCCCGACGTCGACCGCGACCCCGACCTCATCGGCGGCCCCCGCAGCCTCGTCCACTACCCGCGCGGCTGGGGCATGGCCTCCAACACCCCCTTCCGCCTCTACAAGGGCCACACCCACGCGGGCGGCGTCCGCGTGCCCTTCGTCCTCTCCTGGCCCGACGGAGTACGCGACGGCCGGCTCGCCACCGGACTGCGGCCCCAGTACCAGTACGTCACCGACATTGCCCCCACCCTCCTCGAACTCGCCGGACTCACCCGCCCCGAGACCCGCCGCGGCGTCCCCCTCCAGGAGCTCGACGGCACCGACTTCACACCCGTCCTCGCCGACCCCGCCCACGACTCCACCCACCCCGAGCAGTACTGCGAGATGACCGGCAACCGCAGCCACTACCGCGACGGCCACAAGCTCGTTACCCTCCACCGCCCCGGCACGCCCTACGACGACACCGAATGGGCCCTGTACGACATCCGCACCGACCCCACCGAGATCCACGACCTCGCCGCCGAGAACCCCGGACTCGTCAAGGAGCTGTCGACGGCCTGGGAGACCGCGGCGTGGCGCAACGGCGTCTTCCCCCTGCCCGACCACAGCGGAGCCCTCGCCCGCCGCAACCCCGCCGAGCAGCGCCTCGGCCGCCCCCTCACCCTGCTGCCCGGCACCCCGGAACTGGAGCGCTACCGCTCCTCCCGGCTCGTCTCCCTGCGCTCCTTCGAGATCGCCGTCGCCGTCGACGAGACCGGTGACGGCGTCCTCGTCTCCCACGGCGACCAGGGCGGCGGCTACGGCCTGTACGTCGAGGACGGCCGCCTCACCTTCGCCTACAACGAGTACGGCACCCTCCACGAGACCGACGCCGGCCCCCTCGGCGCCGGCCCCCACGCGATCCTCCTCACCGCCACCGCCGAGGAAGGGCTGCGCTGGCGGTTCACCGTCACCGTCGACGGCGAACACCGCGCCGCACCCGACCCCGTCCACCAGCTCATCGGCATGGCCCCTTTCCAGGGCATCAGCGTCGGCATCGACCGCAAGTCCCCCGTCTCCTGGCCCCTCTTCGAACGCCACCGCTCCTTCCGCTTCACCGGCCGCCTCCGCTCCGTCACCTACCGGCCCGGAGCCCCCGGCCCCGACGCACCCGAGACGATCGCCGCCGCCCTGAAGGAGGCCGCAGTCGCCTTCGAATGACCGGGAAAGCGCGGGGCACGCCGTTCGGCCGCGGGGAAAACCCCAGGCCGAACGGCACACCCCACCGGCACAATGCCCCCATGGACCACGACCTTCCGACGCCCGCGCACGACCACCGGCACCCCGACGTCGCCGAGGCCGTCGCCGGCGAACTCCGCCTCCTGGAACCGGCCGTACGCGCCTCCCGCACCCTCGCCGCCGAGCTCCTCGACCCCGCCTTCGTCGAGGTCGGCGCCTCCGGCCGCCGCTGGACCCACGCGGAGATGCTCGCCGCCCTCCCCGACATGACGGGCAGCACCGACGACGACACGCGCTACGAACCCGGCCCCGTCACCGCCGTCCTCCTCGCCCCCGGCCTCGTCCACCTCACCTACGAGACCCTCCACGACGGCCGCCACGCCCGCCGCAGCTCCCTCTGGCGCCGCGAACCCGGAGCCGCCCCCGACGCACCCCTGCGCATGTACTACCACCAGGCCACACCGGTACCCGAGTCCGTGGTCTAGAGGGTCTCGACGATGCCGACGGACCGCCTGTCGACCCGAGCCCGTGAGCTGTGGGAAGGCCTGGCCGGCGTACCGGTGTCGTTCCCGCCGTCCGGCGGTGTCCGAGTGGTCGTCTCCCCGGAATCGGGACTGTGCCCGCCAGGATGGACCGGTGTGGTCGTCCTCGACGGCTCGGCGATCGTCACCGCGCCGAGCGAGGGCACCGCCGCCGTGGTGCGCGACGCGCTGATCGGGCGGCGGACGGACGCCGACGCGATCCGCGACGCCCTGCCCGCGGCCGGAGTACTCGGCCCCGCCGTCCTCGCGTACCTGTCCCCGGAGGGTTTCCGCCCGGCCGCCGCCTCCGCCACGCTGGAGCGTCTCCCCGGTCACCACCAGGCCCTGCGAGCTCTGGAAGGCGCGGCAGGCCGCGAGGACGCCGACGAGGCTGCCCTCGACGACATCACCTCGCCCGCCTTCGTGGTCCGCGAACGCGGCGAGGTCGTGGCCGCCGCCGGCTACCGGACCTGGCCGCGCCGGACGGCCCACCTCAGCGTTCTGACCGCACCGGCCGCACGCGGGCGCGGACTCGCCCGCCGCACGGCGTCGGCGGCCGTCGCCCACGCCCTCGGCACCGGCCTCCTGCCCCAGTGGCGCGCCCGCCCCGCGGCCTCCCGGCGGGTGGCCGCGGCGCTGGGCTTCGAGGAGCTGGGCGCCCAGCTCTCCGTCGAGATCGTCCCGGGGAGTCCCGGCTAGCTGGGGGTGACGCTGCCGTCGTAGACGTGGTCCGGGGTGATGATCTGCGTGATCGCGCGGGCCATCAGCGTCGACGGCTCCTGGTTGTCGACGCGGCGGATGTCCGTGTTCATCATGAGGACCAGGGTGGCCTTCTGCGAGGGCAGGTAGACGGTGACGGTCTCGTAGCCGGGGATGGAGCCGTTGTGCCCGATCCACCCGTCCGTGTCGAGGATGCCGAGGCCGTAGCTGGTGCCGGGGAAGCCCGTCGGCAGGGTCTTCATGCGCTGCGCCTGGGTCGCGGGGCTCAGCAGCTCTCCGGTGGCGAGGATCTTCGCCCAGCGGCGCAGGTCCTCGAGGTCCGAGATCATCGCGCCGGCCGCCCACGCCCAACTGGGGTTCCAGTCCGTGGCGTCCGCGACGGCGCCGGTCAGGGTCTGGTCCGTGTAGCCGCGCGGGTGCGGCTCGGGGAACTCGGCCCCCGACGGGAAGAGCGTGTGCCGCAGGTGCGACGGGCGCAGCACCCGCTGGTGGACGACGTCGGCGAGCCGGCGCCCGGTGACCTTCTCGATCACGAGGCCGAGCAGGACGAGGTTGGAGTTGGAGTACTCGAACTTCGCGCCCGGCTTGAACGTGTTCTTGTGCTTCATGCCGTACGCGAGTGCCTCCTGCGGCGTGTAGGAGCGGTGCGGGTCGCTCAACAGGTCGTGGATGAAGTCCGGGTCGGACGTGTACGGGAACAGCCCGCTGCGCATCTCCGCCAGGTGTCGCAGGGTGATGTTCCTGCCGTTGCGCACGCCCTTGACGTACTTGGCGATCGGGTCGTCCAGACCGACCTTGCCGTCGTCGACGAGCTGGAGCAGCGCGGTGACCGTGAACGTCTTCGTCTCGCTGCCGATCCGTACGACCGAGTCCTTCCTCATCGGCTCCCCGGTCGCCGTGTTCGCGACCCCCGTCGCCCGGACGTACCTCCCCTTCCCCGGCATCCACACACCGACGACCACGCCGGGAATCCCCGCCTGCTTCCGCACCTCCTCGATCGCCTTGTCCAGCCGCGCCTCCACCTCCGGCCCCAGACCGCCCGGCGGACAGTCCGCCGTCCCGTGGCGGTCGGCGGCCGCCGCATGCACCACCGGGGCCGGAGCCACGGTCATCGGGGCCAGCACGGACGCCACGAGCACGGTCGCGGCGAACAGACGTCGGGTGGGGATACGTCGCATCTCGGGGCGCCTTCTCCTGATCGGGAAACGGACGGCCACATCACCATCCCGCCCGCCGCCCCGGCCTCCCCTCCCGCCCGCATCGCCACGAGTCCACTCGTTCGGAGCCGCGCGCCGGACCCCGCCCGGCACGGCGGGGCCGACCGGCCCCCGGCCGCGGGACGGTCCTCAGCCCCGCGCCACGTCCTGGGCGAGCGCCTCCAGCCACGCGCGGTGGTCGTACGGCGCCGGCGGGTCCAGCTCCAGGCCCAGGCAGGCCAGGCCCAGGCAGGCCAGGCCCAGGGCGCAGTCCTCCTCCGCCAGACCCAGCGCGAGCAGCTCGTGCAGCTCGCCCGGCAGCCGGGCCGCGAGCGTACGGTCCGAGGTGTCCAGGTAGTCGCGCGGCGCCTCCTCGTGCTCCTCGAACTCCTCGCCGAAGTCCTGCGAGAACCAGCCGCCGAGTAGTTGCCCGAGCTCCGGGAACCGCGCCTGCCACTCCCCCCGCGTGCGCGGCGCACCCGGGGGCGGCACGGCGCCCTCCGACAGACTGCGCCTCAGGTGGTCGGCGACGGTCAGCAGCCACGCCTGCACCGAGGCCTCGTCCCGCCCGGTGTCGGGCAGCGCATGGACCTCTCCGAGCCGCAGCCGCAGCGGCCCGGGGGATTGCGGGCGTACTCGCGGAGCTGGCTCTCGGCGATCCCGATCGCCCAGGGCCGACTGTGCCAGGTGTGCCGCAGGTAGGCGGTGAGGGCCTCACCCGGCTTCTCGTCGGTGTCGTCGGCGGGCAGTCCGGCGTACGCCCGTAGCACCCTGGTCCATCTCGCCGTACTGGCGGTCGTGCTGGAGCGGTGTCAGCGCCATCTGGGGCTTCTCCTGCCGGATGTCGGATGTCGGATGTCGGATGTCGGATGTCGGACGTCGGACGTCGGATACGGGGCGCCGGGCGTCGGACGTCCCATGCGGTGTGCGGGGCGGGGGCGTCGGCTTCAGAGGTGGATCGGGAAGGTGGCGTGCACGACGAAGCCGAGGGGACTGTCAGGGGCGCGCTGGAGAACCACGCGCGGCGCGGGTCGGCACCGCCCCCGGACCGGCCAGCATCATCCCCTGGAGGAGCACCTGCCCGACCGGCTCGGGGCGGGACGGCCACGACGCCTCGATGGTGAGTCTCCGGCGGGTGGACTGGGCCAGCCAGCGGTGCACCGCCCGCCCGTTCTGGGTGACCATCGCCTGGGTGGCCCACTGGGCGGTCTCCCGGTCGGGACAGCTGGCGGAACGCGTCAGCACGGCTTCGGCTCCTCTCGACCGCCGGTCCAGGCGAGGGGACCGTGCTCCCGGCGCAGATGGGTGGTCAGGGTGTCGGAGATCAGGTTCAGCCAAGCGGTCCAGGACGTCTGGGAGCTCGAACCGAGGAGGAGCTCGAAGCCGAAGAAGCGCCCCAGGAGCGCGTCGTCGGAGAAGAGCGCGAGGGCTTCCGCGCACTCGCCCACGAGGGGAGGCAGCCGCCAGGTGCAGAGGTCCCGTCCGTGGCAGTCGGCGACGAACACCCCGATCCGCTCGGTGTCGGTCAGATCGGGGTCCTCGACGGCGATGCCGTCCTGGCCGAAGTAGACGCCCAGCATGCCCTCCAGCTTCGGGAAGCGCCCGCGGAGTTCCCCGACGCCGGGCACCCACGCGGCGAGCTTGGCGTCCACTCCCCGCGGCCACGCGTCGACGTGATCGGCGATCTCCCGCCACACGCCGGGCGCACCGCCCGGACCGGACCGTTCCGCCAGCGCCGACAGGTCCTGCGGCACCCGTTCCCGCGCGCTTCCCCCGCGGCCAGCGCCTCTCCCGGAGCCGGCCCAGCCCAGGTCCGCCGCCCTGCCGTGGTGGGGCGGCTGCCGGATCACGTCGGGTACGGCCTTGAGGCTGGTCGGGGCGCCGCCGCCGGGGATGGAGGCGTACTCGGCGCGCACGTAGTTGTTCGCGGTGATGGTGAGGCCGTTGGAGACGCTGCCCACCGCGACCACCGCCAGTGCCCGCACCTCCAGGCAGAGGGCGCTGATCTCGGTGTAGGCGGCCACGAACGCCGACGGCCCGGAACCGATCCCGCACACGTGCTTGTGGTCGTCGAGGGTGTCAAGGAGGCGCCCCGGCGGTCGGTTGAAGGCCGTCTGCAGGTTGCGGATCAGGTACGAGGCGTACCAGACGTGCGTGGGGGAGACGTCGAAGCCGCTGGGGAAGCCGCCGGGGTCCACCGACGGCTTCATCCCCTGGACCTCCTTCACCGGGTCGGGTGGCGGCGCCGCGGTCGGGGACTGGAGGGCCTCCGCCTCACGGGCCACGTCGGTGCCGGATTCGACCCGCCGCATCGCCTGCAACGCGTCGAGTTCCTGTTCGGTGAAGCCGTCCCGGCTGAGGCGGATCGCCTCCTCCAGCACCCGAAGGCGCTCCCGGACGCGTACGGCGTCCTGCGCGACCTCGCGCTGGAGGCCGCGGTACGCCTCCCCGGTCGCGCCCTGCCAGCGTGACTGGATCCGGTCGACGATCCCGTCCATCTGCCGCACCTTGTCGTTCAGATGCTGCTGCATGGCGCCGAGGTCGTCCGCGAGCCTGGTCAGCCCGTCGTCCTCCGGTACCGCGAGATCAGGTCTGTCCACCGCCGTTGCCGGCCCCCGCCCACCCTCGAAGGTGCGACCGTCCGTCGCGCGAACAAGCTACAAGTGACCTTGAAAAAAAAGGAAGTTGGGATCGCCATCGATCGTGGCGACCGTAAACGACTGGCGTCGCCGCGGCGGTCGGGTTCCGCCTCGTCCGCTGATCCGCCGGACAGGCCCTAGCCGTACGCGTCCGTGACGCAGTCGGCGGCGCAGCGCCGGTGTTCGAAGCGCCGGCGCAGTGCGGCCGCCGCGTGGTGTCGTTCGACGGTGTCGTAGCCGTAGTGCTCGCGGGTGAGGTGTACGACGGCGTCGACGGTCACGATCGCGGGCTCGCCCTCGCCGGCGGAGCGGCGGGCTGCGGCGATGACCTGGTCGGAGGCGCGCTGGAGGGCGCGGGCGTACTCGCGTTGGGCGACCGAGTGCGCCCGGGAGGCGGCGAAGGGGCGTACGGCGCGGCCCTTCCACACGACGCCGGCCAGGATGAGCCCGAAGCCGACGAGGCCGACGAGCACGCCCACGACGGTATCGAGGTTCCATCGCATCGCCGGCCGTCCTCCCCCTCGATCCACAGCTGGGCGCGAGTCTAGGGGGTGCCCAGCCGATCAGGCCGGGCTCGCCGGGACACGCGTCAGGTGTGCCGGTCGCGCGGTCGCGCCCAGGAGGGAGTCCAGATGCCGGCGGCCGGGTGGCGGGCGCGCGGGGTGGCGGTGAGGTGCTCGCGGAGGGAGACGAGGGCGGGATGCGGGTTGTCGACGGCCCAGAGGAGGGAGTGGGGGTAGACGGGGGTGGGGCCGTGGACGGCGACGCGGCGGAGGTCGTGGGTCTCGGGCCGGACGAGCCGGGTCTGGGCGCCGACGAAGGTGGCGAGTTCGGGGGAGTCGGCGACGGTGTCGAGGAGGGGTTCGGTGCCGAAGTCGGGGCCGGTCACCTCGATGGCGAGCCCGAACTCGGCGGCGAGGTCGGCGTAGTACGCGGCCCACTCCGTTCCGCTGACGATGCCGGGCACCCAGATGCGGTGGCCGACGAGCTGTGCGGGTGTGACCTCGCGGGCACCCGCGAGCGCGTGCGCCGGTCCGGTGAGGAGTTGGAGGGGCTCGTCCAGGACCGGGACGGCCTCGATCCCCTCGGGGAGGCGGCTGCCGGGCATGGTCACGGCCCGGAAGGACGCGTCGACGGTGCCGGCCCGGAGGGCGGCGACCGCGGCCTCGGCGTCGAAGAGTGTCACGACGTCGAGTTCGATCTCCGGGTGGGTCCGGTGGAAGTCGCGCAGCAGGGCGGCCGGGGCGAGTCGCCGTCCCAGCACGTCCACCCGCAGTGCGCGACGGCCGGGCCGTACGGACGCGACGGCGCGTGCCTCGGCGCGGAGGAGGGCGCGCGCGTGCGGCAGGAAGGCCTGCCCGTCGATCGTGACCTGGGCCCCGCCGGCGGTGCGGGTCAGCAGGCGCACGCCGAGGTCCTTCTCCAGCGCGGCGACGCGTTTGGAGACGGCCTGCTGAGTGATCGACAGCTCGTCGGCGGCCTGCCGGAACCGGCCCGAGTCCACGACGGCGAGGAAGGTGCGCACCGCTTCGAGATCCACGGACGCCACCCTAGGTCGACAACCTGAGGTTGTGGTGTGACCGACTCGTGGTTGTTTGATCTGGGTCTCCTCGGACGGATTTGATGTCGGTGGTCGACGCGTGGTTGTCGGACCGGTCGGCGAGAGGGGTACGGACATGGCGGGCGGGGCGTCGCTCGGGAGGGACTTCGGGTGGCTCTGGGGGGCGTACGCGGCGAGCACCCTGGGGACCTGGATCGCGTTCAACGCCTTCCCGCTGCTCGCGATCACCGTGCTGCACAAGGGCTCCGCCGAGGTCGCGGCGCTCGCCGCCGTGGGTGCCGCGGTGGGTGCGGCGGTCGCGGTGCCGCTGGGGTCGTGGGTGGAGTTCCGCCGCAAGCGGCCGGTGATGATCGCGATGGACCTCGTGCGGTGTGCCGCGCTGCTGAGCGTCGCCGGAGCGTACGCGCTCGGCCGGCTGGGATTCGGCCACCTCCTGGTCGTGGCCGTCGTCGCCGCCGGCGCCGACATCACCTTCGGGGCCGCCTCGGGAGCCTGCCTCAAGGCGCTCCTGCGCCCCGAGGACCTGCTGCGCGCCCAGGCGCGCCTCGAGTCCACCACCTGGACCGCGACCGTCCTCGGCCCCCCGCTGGGAGGTGCACTGTTCGCGCTGCTCGGCCCCGTGGCGACGGTGCTGGCGGACGCCGTGAGCTATCTGCTCTCGGCGGCCGGCATCCGCGCGATCGGGGTGGCCGAGGTGCCTCCCGTGCCTCCTGCACCTCCTGCGCTTCCTGCACCTCCTGCACCTCCTGCGCCTCCTGTGCCTTCCGCGTCCCCCGTGCCTCCCGCGCGGGGGAATCGGCGGCCGGGCGTGGGGCCCCGGCCCCGGCCCCGGTCCCTGCCCCGGCTCGGCGACCTCGCCGCGGGGTGGCGCCAGATCCTCGGTCACCCGCTGCTGCGTCCGCTCTTCCTCAACACGGTGCTGGTCAACGGGCTGATCATGGCGACCGCGCCGCTGCTGGCCGTCCTGATGCTGGGGCCGCTGGGGTTCGCGCCGTGGCAGTACGGCCTGGCCTTCGCGGTCCCCTGCGTGGGCGGGCTCGTCGGCTCGCGGCTGGCGCGGCCGCTGGCCGCGCGGTACGGCGGGCACCGGGTGCTGCGGGTCGCGGGCGTGCTGCGCGTGTGCTGGCCGGTCGGCCTGGCGTTCGTGCACCCCGGGGTCACGGGGCTGCTGCTGGTGATGGGTGTGGAGTTCGCGCTGATCGCCTGCGCGGCCGTCTTCAACCCGGTACTGGCGGCCCACCGTCTCGGCCTGACCGCCACCGACCGGGTCGCCCGGACGCTGACGGCCTGGTCGGTCACGGCGAAGGCCTCGGTGGCGGCGCTGACCGCGCTCTGGGGCCTCCTCGCCGGCGTCGTGGGTCCCCGGGCCGCGATCGCCCTCGCGGGCGTCCTGCTCCTGGCCACCCCGCTGCTGCTCCCGAGTGCGGACCGTCTCGCGGAGGCGGCGGGAAGCGAGGACGGCGAAGGGCGGAGGGAGGCGGCGGGCGCCGGTCGACGGGATTGACACGTGTAAGTGGGCGGTGACACGCTCGCTACCCGGCCCCCGGTCCTTCCCGGCCCCGCGGCGCCCCCGTGCAGAAGGAGCAGCACCCCATGAGCACCACCGTCACCACCGACCGAGGGCCCGTCCGCGGCGAGCGCCGTGCCGACGGCAGCCTCCGCTTCCTGGGCATCCCGTACGCGCAGCCGCCGGTCGGCGACCTGCGGTTCGCCGCGCCCGTACCGCCGGAGCCGTGGACGGAGCCGCTGGACGCCACCGCGTACGGGCCGACGGCCCAGCGCCGCCCGTTCGCCGAGGTGACGACCATTCCCGAGCCGTCGATCCCCGGTGCCGGCGTCCTCAACCTCAACGTCTTCACGCCCGACACCGCCCCCGCGGCGGGCCTGCCGGTCCTTGTGTGGATCCACGGCGGCGGGTACGTGGCCGGCTCGGCCGCCAGCCCCTGGTACGACGGCGCCGCGTTCAACCGCGACGGCGTCGTCGTGGTCTCGTTCGGCTACCGGCTCGGCATCGAGGGCTTCCTCCACCTGGAGGGCGCCCCCGACAACCGGGGCGTCCGGGACTGGATCGCCGCCCTGGAATGGGTGCGGGACAACATCGCGGCCTTCGGCGGCGACCCGGCCAAGGTGACCGTCGCCGGCCAGTCGGCGGGCGGCGGCGCCGTCCAGACACTGCTCGCCGTCCCGGCCGCCAAGGGCCTGTTCCGGGGCGGGATCTCCGTCTCCGGCGCCGTCCTGACCCCCGACGGTCCCGAGGTGGCACGCGCCGCGGCCCGCCTCTTCACCGCGCGCACCGGGGTGCCGGCCACCGCCGAGGCCCTGCGGGACCTGACCGACGACGAACTCCTCGACTTCCAGGACCGCCTCGCGGAGCCCGGACCGGACCGCGAGGGCCTGCCGCCGATGCTGGCCCTCGCCCCCTTCGCGGACGGCGAGCTGATCCCCGTACCCGTGCGCGACGCGCTGACGGCGGGGGACGCGGGCGCCGACGTCCCGCTGCTGCTCGGCTTCACCGAGCACGAGTTCACGATGATCCCCGCGCCCGGCCCCGACGGTCCGCCGCTTCCCGTCCTGCTCGGCGGCCTCGGCCTCGACCCCGCCCGTGCCACCGCGTTCACCGAGGCCTACGCGGCCGACGGTGAGGCCCTGCTGTTCGGCCAGGCGCTGACCGACGCCACCTTCCGCGCCCCGAACCTCGCCGTCGCCGACGCCCGCGCCGCCCGCGAACGGCCCACCTGGTTCTACGAGTTCACCTGGCGCTCACCGGTCACCGGCCTGGCCTTCCACTGCCTCGACCTGCCCTTCGCCTTCGACGTCCTCGACTCCGAAGGCGTTCGCGCCGTGGCCGGCGACGCCCCGCCCCGCGCCCTTGCCGACGCCCTGCACCGCGCCTGGGTCTCCTTCGTCACCGACCAGGACCCCGGCGCCGACTGGCCGCCCTACACCGCCGACGAGCGCGCCACGATGGTCTGGGACGCGGAACCCCGGATCGCCGCGGACCCCGTCCGCCGCGTCCGCGAACTCTGGCTCGACTGAGGGGGCGCGGGTCCGGCCCAAGGGGGGGGCGGGGCCCCGGGACCGTGTCACACGTTCTTCATGCGCCGTGCATGGTCCGCCGGGCCGGGCGCCACGATGATCGATCGTGCGCCCGAGTCCCGGACCGTACGCCAGGCCGGTCCGGGACCTGGCGGGCGCACGACCATCGCGCCCGCCGCCCCGCCCCGAGGAGCCCCGCCATGTCCAGCCGCCGCAGCTTCCTCGCCGGGTCCGCCGCCACGGTCGGGCTCGGCGCCCTGCCCGCCACCGGCGCCGTGGCAGCGACGACGGCACCGGCCGGAGCGGCGGTACCGGAGGACGCGACCCGCCCGCCGAACCTGGTCGTGGTGGTCGCCGACGACCTCGGGCACGGCGAGCTCGGCGCGTACGGGCAGAAGCTCATCACCACCCCGCGCATCGACGGACTCGCCGCCGACGGGCTGCGGTTCACGGACGCGTACTCGACGGCGGCCGTCTGCGCCCCGTCCCGCTGCTCACTCCTCACCGGCCTGCACACCGGCCACGCGACGGTCCGCGCCAACCCGTCCGGAGCGCAGGGCTCCCTCACCGCCGGCGACACCACCTTCGCCCAGGTCCTCAGGGCCCGCGGCTACCGCACCGGCGTCATCGGCAAATGGGGCTTCGGACCGGAGAGCGCCGGCCAGGAGAGCCACCCCAACGCCCGCGGCTTCGAGGAGTTCCACGGCTACATCGACCACACCCACGCCCACCAGTACTACCCGGCGTACCTCTGGCACAACGCCGAGAAGGAGCCCGTCCCGGCCAACGCGGGCGGCGCCAAGGGCGTGTACGCGCCGGACCTGCTGCGGCAGAAGGCCCTCGACTTCCTCGACCGCCACGCCGCCGAACCGTTCCTCCTGTTGCTCACCCCGACGGTCCCGCACGCCCCCAGCGACATCCCCGACACCGGCGCGTACGCCTCCCGCACCTGGACCGCCGCGAACAAGGGGCACGCCGCACAGGTGAGCCTCTTCGACGCCCTCGTCGGCGACGTCGTCGACAGGCTCCGCGCCCTCGGCATCGAGGACGACACCATCGTCCTCGTCACCAGCGACAACGGCCCCCACGAGGAGGGCGGGGTCAACCCCGACCTGTTCGACGCCAACGGCCCGCTGCGCGGCTACAAGCGCAACCTCTACGAGGGCGGCATCCGCGTCCCCCTCATCGCCTGGGGCCCCGGCCGGGTCCTGCCCGGCACGAGCGACCGGCCGACCCCGCTCACCGACCTCCTCCCCACCCTCGCCGAACTCGGCGGCGCCCCCGCGCCGTCCGACGTGGACGGACTCTCCGCTGCGCCCCTCCTGACGGGCGGCGCGACCGCCGCCCACCACGACCACCTGTACTGGTTCCGCGACGAGCGGGGCGTCACGAGCCGCGCCGACGCCCAGGACCGGCAGCGGTCCACCTGGCTCGCCGAAGCCCTCCGCAAGGACCGGTGGAAGGCCGTCCGCTTCGCCCCCGTCCGCGACCACGCCCTCCCCGACGACCAGTGGCAGGTCGAGCTCTACGACCTCGCCACCGACATCGGCGAGACCTCCGACCTCGCGGCCCGCCACCCCGCCCGCACCGCCGAACTCGTCGCCCTGATGCGCTCCTCCTGGCAGGACACCCACCCCCGCGCCGCCTTCGGCACCGGCCTCACGGTGCCCTCGCTCGCCGTGCCGGCACAGCCGTTCACCACCACCGCCACGCTCGCCAACGGCTCCTCCAAGGCCTGGAGTTCCGCCGCCCTCACCCTGCGTGCCCCGGCCGGCTGGACCGTACGCGCCACTATGGCCACCGCCGCCGCGCAGCTCGCCCCCGGAGCGCGTCTCACCGCCACCTGGCAGGTCACCCCGCCCCCCGACGCCCCCACGGCGACCCCCTGGACGCTGACCGCCGAAGGCACCGCCCTCGCCCCGGGCGGCCCCGTGCGGTACGCATCCGACGCCATCGTCACCACCCCGCCCCCGGCCCCCACCCACGACAGCTACCTCTCCGACCTGCCCTGGATCCGCGCCGTCAACGGCTGGGGCCCCGTCGAACGCGACGCCTCCAACGGCAAGAACGCCGCCGGAGACGGCACCCCCATCTCCTTCGGCGGCACCACCTACCCCAAGGGCCTCGGCGTCCACGCCTACAGCGACGTCGCCTTCCACCTCGGCGGCACCGCGAACCGCTTCACCGCCCTCGTCGGCATCGACGACTTCTCCGCCCGCCAGAGCCCCGTCGGCGCCACCCGCGCCACCATCCACGGCGACGACCGCATCCTCCTCACCACCCCCACCCTCACCGCCGCCACCGGCCCCGTACCCATCGACCTCGACGTCCGCGGCATCCGCGCCCTCCGCCTCGAAGTCACCGACGCCAACGCCAAGACCTCCTTCGACCACACCTCCTGGGCCCTGGCGCGGGTCACGGTCGGGTAGCGGCCACGGCGAGCCCGCCGGTGGCGGCCACCGTCCGCGCGGACCGTTCGACGGTCGACCTGCTTGAAGACCGGCCGGTTTTCCGCGCTGCTCGTTCGTCCCCCGATCACCGGGGCCGGCGGTGAGGCATGACGACGCCCTTCACGGGGCACGCCCTAGCATCGGGGCCCAGGCCACCCCGCCGCACCCGCCACGGACGGACAGGAACGTCAGATGCCGATGGACTTCGCCGACCTCTCCACGCCACTGATCGCCGACGCCTGTGTGCGCTTGGGGGAGCCGCTGCGGGCGGCGCCGGCCGGGATCGTGCCCGTCGTCGCGGGGCAGAGGGTCGCGGGACGGGTGTTGCCCGTGCGGCACTACGGGAGTGTGGACGTGTTCCTGGAGGTCTTGGCGCGGGCCGAGGCGGGGGATGTCCTGGTGATCGACAACGGGGGGCGGGGGGACGAGGCGTGTATCGGGGACCTTGCCGTCCTGGAGGCGGAGGCGGCGGGGGTTGCCGGGGTGGTGGTGTGGGGGTTGCACCGGGACACGCCGGACCTGGTGGAGATCGGGCTGCCGGTGTTCTCGTACGGGCGTCACGCGCCCGGACCCGTGCGGCTGGACGAGCGGGACGCGGACGCGCTGACGCGTGCTCGGTTCGGGGAGCACGAGGTGACCGGGGAGGACTTCGTCTTCGGTGACGAGGACGGGGTGCTCTTCGTGGCGGGTGCCCGGGTGGAGGCGGTGTCGGCGACCGCGCGGAACATCTTCCGGACGGAACGAGAACAGGCGCGCCGCATCAGGGCCGGTGAGACGCTGCGGGAGCAGACCCGGTTCGACGAGTATCTGAAGGGGCGGGACGAGGACGCCTCGTACACCTTCCGGCGGCATCTGCGGCGGATCGGCGGGGCGATCGAGGAGTAGCCGGACGGGGCGGGGGTCAGCCCTCGAAGCCGACGGTGCCGTCCGGGAGGATGGCCTCGACGCGGGCGCCGTGTTCGACGGTGCGGCTGACGGTGCAGAACTTCTCGTGGGTGAGGCGGACGCCGCGGGCGAACACCTCGGCGGCCTTGGGGTTGTTGTCCGGCAGGTCGAACTCGTAGCTGACCCTGATGCGACCCACCCGGCCGTCGTCGTCGGGGCCGGACACGGACTCCACGACGATGCGCAGGTCGTCGTGGTCGACGGCCCGTGCGGTCCGGTCCACGACGAGGCCGCCGCAGCCGCCCATGGCGGCGAGCAGCAACTCGACGGGGGTGAAGGACGGCTGGGCGTCGGCGTCGTCGGCGGCGGCCATGCGCACCTCGGCCCCCCGGTCGTTGCGGGCGGTCCAGTTCCGGTAGCCGGTGCGGACGGTCTCGATGCGGTAGTCGGCCATGACGGGGGTGCTCCTCGTGCTCGTTCGGACGGTCGCCGCCACGCAACCCCACCGTCCGCGCCCGGCCAAGCGGACGCGCCGGGCGCACGCGGCGGCACGGGGTCAGTATCCGTGCCGACGGGCGGGGGCCGCACCGGCGCGGGCCCGGACGACCGTGCCCCAGGCCTCCGCGACCGCGCCCCAGACCGTGCGGAGCGCGGGTTCCGCATGCCGTACGGACGCCACCGCGGCCTCCGGGGAGCCGCCGGCGGCGCGGACGTCGTCGCCGTCGCCCGCCGCCCATTCGGCGACGGTGTCGGCGTCGACCTCCGGGTGGAACTGCACGCCCCACGCCGTGTTTCCGGCGCGGAAGGCCTGGACCGGGCAGTCGTCGCCGGTGAGGACCGGTACGGCGCCGGGCGGCAGGCGGTCTATCTCGTCCCAGTGCCACTGCGCGGCGAGGGCGCCGTCCGGTACGCCGCCCAGTACCGGGTCCGTCGTGGCGGCGGGCAGCCGGCGCAGGGGGACGACGCCGACTTCGGGGCCCTGGGACCTTCGTGTGACGGAACCGCCCAGGGCATGGGCGAGGATCTGGCCGCCTAGACAGATGCCGAGCAGGGGGACCTCGTCGGCCACGGCCTCGCGGACGAGGGCGCGGACGCGGGGGAGCCATGGTGCGGCCAGGTCGTCCTCGCAGTTGGCCGCGCCGCCGAGGACCAGCAACCCGGCGTGGCCGCGCAGCGATCGCGGGAGCGCCTCGCCGCGCCAGGCCCGCACGACGTCGAGGCGGAGTCCGGTGTGCAGGAGGTGTTCGCCGACGAGGCCGGGCCCGGCCTCCTGCTCGTGCTCCACCACGAGGACGGCGGGCGCCGTGCCCACCTCCGACCGGATCGGCGTGCCCACCTCCGACCGGATCGGCGTGCCCACCTCCGACCGGATCGGCGTGCTCGTTCCGGCTGTCGCGGTCGTCTCGGTCGTCATCGTCGTGCCCCTCCGCCCGTCGTTCCCCGGGATTCCGTCGTACGTTCGACCTTCAGAGGATCTCCGATGAACCGCCGCGGCGGGACCCCTCGTCGCCCCCTTCCTGCGGAGGAGCCGCTGCCCTTCACGCCCCGTGTCTGAGTAGCCGGATGCGCATGCCTGAGTATGTCGACCGATACGCCGTCCGCCGCCCGCTGATGGACTGGGGTCATGACTTCCGAAGCCCGGCGCAGCCGCCCCCTCCACCACGTCACCGTCACCGGTGCGGCCCTCGCCGTGGCGCTCGGTCCGCTGGTGATCGGTGCGCTGATCGCCCGGTCGGTGGGCGGGGATCCGATGGTCTCCGTCAACGCCCTGATCGCGGGCGGTGGTCAGCGGGCCCGGATCTCCCGGGCGCAGCTCCGCTCGGGCGCGGGACGGGCGCTGGGAGCCCGGCGCGGGCCGCGGATCCGGCGGGCGCCCGGCGGCCCGGGGAGCGGAAGCACGCTGCGACGGCGTCGGCCTCTCCGAAGGGCTCCCGGAGGTGCACCGGATGAGCGATGATCGTCGCCTCTGACGATACTCGGCGGTAGCAAGCCGGGGCACGGCGAAGGGCACACCGAATGGCGAGGCGGCACCCCGCGCGGGACGACCACACGAGCGGCACCGGGGACGGGGACGCGAGCCCGGCGGGCGGGGGCCGGCCCGGTATCGCCCGGCGCCGGTTCCTCGGGTACGTGCTGGCGGCGCCGACGCTCACGGTGGCGGCGCAGATCGGTGCCGAGGCGCTCGCGCCGCGGCAGGCGGCGGCCGCGGTTCCGGCGCTCGTGCCGTCGCTGCCGGGACCGGCCGAACTCCTCGACCTGAACGAGCTGCTGACGCTCGCCGCGCTCCCCACCAGCAACCTCATCACGATCCGCGTCGACGCGGACGGCACGGCCCACTTCGCGCTGCCCCGCGCCGAGGTCGGCCAGGGCGTCACCACCTCCAGCGCCATGATCGTCGCCGAGGAGCTCGACCTTCCGCTGGACAAGGTGAAGGTCACCCTCGCCGACGCGCGGCCCGAGCTGCTCTTCAACCAGCTGACGGGCGGCTCCAACACGACGTACTCCACCTACACGCCGATCCGGGTCGCCGCCGCGGTCGCGCGCGGCCGTCTCCTGCGGGCCGCCTCCCTCGTCCTCGGCGAGGCCGTCACCACCCTCACCACGAAGGCGGGCGCCGTCGTCTCCCCGACGGGGGCGCTGCTCGGATACGGCGAACTCGCCGCCAAGGCCGCCGCCGTCACCGACTCCGCGGTGGAGGTCACCCTCAAGGACCCGGCGCGCTTCCGTGTCGTCGGCACCGGGCATGGACGGGTGGACGCGCTCGACGCGGTCACCGGGCGCAAGAAGTTCGCGATGGACCTCCAGGTGCCCGACGCCCTGCCGACCATGGTGTGCCGCCCGCCCACCATCAACGGCACGGTCCGTTCGGTGGGCAACCTCGCCGAGGTCCGGGCCATGCCCGGGGTCACGGACGTCGTCACCGTCTCCACCGGCGTCGCCGTGCGCGCCCGCACCTTCGGCCAGTGCGTCGACGCAGTCCGGGCCCTGGTCGTCGCCTGGGGGCCCGGCACCGCCGAGGGCGCCTCCGACGCCACCGTCCAGGAGGAGCTCCGCCGCGCCGAACTGCCCCTGGTGGTCCCGGCCCTGCCTCTCCTGACCAAGGCGGTCGACGCCCGCTTCACCTTCCACTTCGCCAGCAACGCGGCGCTGGAGACCAACTGCGCCATCGCCGACGTGCGTCAGGACTCGGCGGAGATCTGGGCCTCGCTGAAGGCGCCGATCGTCGCCCAGGAGCGGATCGCCCTCAAGCTGGGCCTGCCGCCCAGCGCCGTCCGCGTCCACGTCACCGAGGGCGGCGGCTCCTTCGGGCGCAAGCTGTTCGCCGACGCCGCCCACGAGGCCGTCGAGATCTCCCGGGCCATGGGCAAGCCCGTCAAGCTGATGTGGCACCGCACCGACGACTTCCGCCAGGGTCGTACGCATCCGATGTCGACCTCGCGGGTGCGGGCCACGTACGCGCTCGGCGAGGTCCTCACGTACGAGCAGCGCCACACCTCCGTCGCCACCGACTTCGGGCACGGCGTCGGGGAGGTCCTCACGGCGGAGGCGGCCAGGCTGCCGGTCGGGGACGCCACCTTCTCCCAGACGATGTTCCAGCTCACCCAGATCAGCCCGTACCACCTCGGAGTCACCACCCAGCTGCTCTCCGAGACGGACAAGGGCTTCAACACGGGGTCGATGCGCAACATCTACTCGCCCAACGTCCGCTGCGCCCAGGAACTCGTCATGGACGAACTGGCCAGGCGGATGGGTCAGGACGGGTACGCGCTGCGGCGCCGGCTCGTCAAGGACGCACGGGCCCGTGCCGTCCTCGACAAGGTCGCCGAGGTGGGGGAGTGGGGCCGGCCCATGGCGGCCGGGACGGCCCAGGGCATCGCCGTCCACACCGAGTACCACTCGGCCGTCGCGATCCTCGCGGAGATCGACTGCCGGCCCGGGACCACCGGCCGGAAGGTCCCGAACGCGTACACCGGACCGAGGGTGACCAAGGTGGTCTGCGCCGTCGACGTCGGTCTCGCGGTCAACCCGCGGGGTCTGGAGGCCCAGATGATGGGCGGGATCGCCGACGGCATCGCGATCACCCTGACGTCCGGACTCCACCTGCGCGACGGGCACTTCCTCGAAGGCAGCTGGGACCAGTACTTCTACACCCGTCAGTGGAACACCCCGCCCGAGCTGGAGATCATCGTGATGCCCCCGACGGGCGACAAGCCGGGCGGCGCGGGCGAGCTGGCGGTCGCCGGCGCGATGGCCGCCGTCGCCTGCGCCTACGGCCGGGCGACCGGCACGATGCCGACGGTCTTCCCCGTCAACCACGCGGAGCCGCTGGCCTTCACCCCCCTGCCGACCGTCCCGCCCGTCCCGGCCTCGCCCACCGACGGCCGCGACCGCACCATCTGAGAGCTGGAGTCCCCGTGCCGCAGCACACCTTCATCCTGAACGGCAAGGCCGTCACCGCCGACGTCGAGGGCGACGTCCGGCTTCTGTGGGTCCTGCGTGACGTCCTCGGCGTCACCGGCCCCAAGTACGGCTGCGGGGTCGGCGTCTGCCGGGCCTGTACGAGCCACCTGAACGGCAAGGCGTTCACGCCGTGCGCCGTGCCGGTCGAGGACCTCGCCCCGACCGACGAGGTCACCACCATCGAGGGCCTCGCCGACACCGTCGACAGCGAGCTCCATCCGATGCAGGACGCCTGGCTCGACCTCGACGTCGCCCAGTGCGGCTACTGCCAGCCGGGCCAGATCATGACCGCCGTGGCGACCGTGCGCCGGGCGCGCGAGGCCGGCCGGGAGGTCACCGAGGCCGACCTCGACGCCATCCGGAACATCTGCCGGTGCGGCACCTACCACCGCATCCGGCAGGCCGTCCTCGAAGGCGCCCGCCGGATGGGATGAAGCCGGTAGTTCGTATCGCGAAGGTATTCTGTTCGCGTCACGAAGGTATTCTGTTCGCATGGCGAAGGACGATGGCGGAACGATGAGCGTGGTGACCGCGCTGGTGCGCGGCGCCTTTCTGGTGAACGCGGTCTACGCGGACGCGGGCCGGGAGTACGGGCTGACGCCGCAGCAGGGGCAGTTGCTCTGCGTGCTGATGCCCGGGCCGTCCGGGATGGGCGAGCTCGGCACCAAGCTGGGGCTCGCCAAGTCCAGCCTGACGGGTCTGGTGGACCGCACGTCCCGCCTCGGCTTCGTCCGCCGCGAGCCCGACCCGGACGACCGCCGTGCCGTGCGGGTGGCGCTCACCGAGGAGGGCGCGCGCGTGGCCGAGGACTTCTACACGGAGACCTGCCGCCGCGTCGAGGAGCTGCCGTCGGGTCTTGCCGACCCCGAGCGCGAGCAGCTGGCCGGCCTGCTCGGCCGGGTCGTGCGGGACAACGAGGTGCCCGTCGTCTTCGTCGACCCGGCCTGACCGGGCGGGCGGCCTCCGGGCCTTCCGGAAGGCCCCGTCCGGCTCGCAGGGGCGGCCCGGGCGGCCACTCTCCGTACGGGGCTTACGCCGAGGCGGGCACGCCCGTGACTTACGCCGAGGCGGGCACGCCCGTGCCGAAGAGCTCGACGAACCGGCCCGTGAACAGGTCGTTCCCCTTGTACTCGGCGACCGTCTCGGCCGGCAGGACGAGCGGCCCGTCGGGCGAGGGGAACTGCCCGACGCCGCCCAGCGGCCCCAGCGGCAGGAGCACGGACGGGACGGCCGAGGGCCGGTAGGCGGCCTCCGGGCGCTCGCCTTTGATCTGGGCGAGGATGTTGCGCGCCACCACCTCGGCGTGCTGCATGGCGTAGCCGGCCATCTTGGCCTCGGCGACGTCGGTGATGTCCCCGACGGCGTAGACGCGCTCCTGGCCGTCGACGCGGAGCAGCTCGTCCACCCGGACGTGTCCGGCCGGGGTCGTCGCCTCCGCCAGGCCGGCGCCGAGGAAGCCGCCGTGGACGCGGACTCCGTGGGCGCGGAACCAGATGTCGGCGCCGATCTTCCCGCCGTCCGTCGTCGCCACCGTGAAGGCCTCCGCGCGGCCGGGGCCGGCCGGCGGCTCCGTCACGGGCGCGGTGCCGAGGCGCAGCTCCACGCCGAGGGCGTCGAGTTGGCGGTGGAGGTCCTCCCGCAGCCCGGGGGCGAAGCCGGGCAGCAGTTCCGGCGCGGGGTCGACGATCGTCACCCGCTTCTCCGGCCACACGGCCTTGATCTCTCCGGCGAGTTCGAGTCCGACCGGTCCGGCCCCGCTGATGAGGACGCGTTCGGCGCGGGCCAGTTCGTCGTGGGTGTCCCGGAGCAGCCCGAGGGCCTCCTCGGCGGAGTCCGTGTCGAACTTCGCCGGGTACGGGTAGGCGGATCCGGTCGCGAGGACGACGTAGTCCGCGTCGATCCGGCGCCCCGAGGCCAGGGTGACGCCCCCGGCGTCGACGGAGGCGGCGCGTCCGCGCACCACCCGGCCGCGGGTGAGCAGCCGGTCGTACGGGAAGAAGATGTTGCCGGCCCAGTCGGGCCGTACGAGCGCCCGCAGCGAGCCGGCCGCGTGCACGAAGGCGTCCTTGGGCTCGACGAGGACGACGTCCGCCTCGGCGTCGAGTGCCTTGGCGACGGTGGCGCCGCCGTAGCCGCCGCCGATCACCGCGACGATTGCGTTCATGATTCCCCCTCGGAAAGACATGGCTTGTAGTTCGCACAACGAACCGTAGTAGTTCGTGGTGCGAACTGTAAAGTCCGAAGGGAGCCGCCTACGACGAAGGGGCCGACCGCTTCTCCCGTACCGCGTCCAGGTACTCCGCCACCGCGTCCCGGTTCCGGGTCAGGCAGCGGATCCGTTCGGTCATCCGGTCGCGCTCGCCCTCCAGCGTCGCCAGCATCTCCGGGGTCGCGTCGGGGAAGTGGATGATCCTCGGCTTGTTCAGGCAGGGGAGGATCTGCTTGATGATGCGGGTCGGCAGGCCGGCGTCGAGGAGGCCCCGGATCTGCAGCACCCGGTCGACGTTCGACCCGTCGTAGACGCGGTAGCCGTTCGGCAGCCTGTCCGCGACGATGAGGCCCTGCTCCTCGTAGTAGCGCAGGAGCCTGCGCGGTGTACCGGTGCGCTCGGACAGCTCGCCGATCCGCATGGGAAGCCCCCTCCGGGCGATCGCTTGACCCTCACATCGATGTGAGGGTTCGAGCATACGGAGCATGAGCCACGACACGACAGCGGCGGCCGGTCCGGTGACCCGCGCGCCCGAACCCGACGAACACCCGCCCCTCACCGGCCGGTTGCCGCTCCCCGCGCTGCTCGCCCTCGCCACCGCCGTCTTCGTCACGAGCCTCACCGAGACCCTCCCGGCCGGCCTGCTGCCCGCCATGAGCGCCGGACTCGGCGTCGGCGAGGCCGCGACGGGCCAGGCGGTGACCGTCTACGCCCTCGGCACCGCCCTCACCGCGATCCCCCTGGCGGCCCGGACCGCCGCATGGCGCCGCAAGCGCCTGCTGCTCACGTCCGTCGCCGGCTTCGCCGCCGCCAACACCGTCACCGCCGCCTCCTCCTCGTACGCCCTCACCATGGGCGCCCGGTTCCTCGCCGGAGTCGCGGCGGGCGTCGCCTGGGCCCTGCTCGCCGGATACGCCCGCCGCCTCGCCCCCGCGCACCTCCAGGGCCGCGCGGTCGCCGTCGCGATGACCGGCATCCCGCTCGCGCTCTCCCTCGGAGTGCCCGCCGGCACCTTCCTCGGCGAGGCCGCGGGCTGGCGCACCTCCTTCGCGGCGATGACGGTGATCGCCGCCGCACTCCTCGCCTGGATCGCACTCGCCGTCCCCGACCTGCCCGGCGAACCGCGCGGCGCCCGCGCCCCGGCGGCCCGGACCCTCGCGGTCCCCGGCGTCCTCCCGGTCCTCACCGTCACCTTCGTCCTCGTCCTGGCCCACACCGTGCTCTACGCCTACGTCGCCGCCTACCTGGCCCACGTCGGCCTGGCCGGCTCCACCGGGCTCGTCCTGCTGGTCTTCGGCGCCGCCTCGCTCGCCGGCATCTGGGTGACCGGCCGTCACATCGACCGCAGGCTCCGCGCCCTGACCCTCGCCGGAACGCTCCTCGTCGCCGTCGCGGCCGCCGCACTCGCCGTACCGGCCGGGAGCACCGCCCTCGTCCTGGCGGCCGCGGCCCTGTGGGGACTCGGCTGGGGCGGGGCGCCCACCCTGCTGCAGACGGCCGTCGCCGACGCGGGCGGGGACGCCGCCGACACCGCCCAGACGATGCTGGTCAGCCTCTGGAACGCGGCCATGGCGGCCGGCGGCCTGGCCGGCGGTCTCCTCCTCGACCTGCTCGGCGCGGGAGCCCTGCCCTGGAGCGTGCTCCTCCTGCTCGTCCCGGTCGTGGCCGTCGTGGCGGGAGCCCGCACCCACGGCTTCCCCGCCCGGCGCCGTGACGGCTGAACCGCGGCCCGACGGAACGGGCGCGGGCTCCCACCGTGAACGGTGGGAGCCCGCGCCGCGTACGGGACCGGTCAGACGGCGGGCGGGACGCGGGGCGGCCGGCCCGTGCCGCGCGTCAGCACGTAGCCGCCGATGCCGGCGAGCGCCGCGAGGATGCCGCCCGCTGCCGTCCAGAGCCAGCGGTCGGACCACCAGCCGGAGGACCAGCCGTCCTCCGGGGCCGCGGCCTCGACGGCGGTGCGCCGGCCCGCCTCCTCGTCCGCCTCCGCCTGGTCGGCGGTGGTCGCTCCGGGCACCAGGGGCGCGCCGAGCGACCCGTCGGTGGCGTAGGCGCCGCCCTTGTCGACCGTGTCGACCCCGATCCGGGCCGTGAACGGCTGCCCGAGGTCCTCCTCCGGCAGGCCGGTGACGGTCAGACGCACGTAGTAGCTGCCGGGCAGCGGGTCGTTCGCCCAGGCGTCGGCCGACGCGCGGACCGGTCGCAGGACACAGGCCAGCTCGACGGTCGCGGCCTCCTTCGGCGCCGTACGGGACTGCATCCCGTACATGCACGGCTGCCGGCGCCGCAGCCCGTCGTACACGTCGATCCGCCAGGTGGCGGGCCCGTGCCGCAGAGCGGCGTCGGGCAGCGTCACCGTCGCCCGGACGGTCGGCCGCTGCCCGGTGTCCGCGGGGAACACCCAGTACAGGTAGTCACCCGTGGCGGCCTGCGCGGTGGCCTGCTGCCCCGGCAGGAACCGGGCGGCGGTGCGGAACGTGGTCCCGGCCTCCGTCGGGCCCGACCCCGAACCCGCGCTCGGATCCGGCGTGGCGGAAGGGGAGTCGGCCAGGGCGGCGGGACCCGCGAGACCGAGGAGGGCGGCGCCCGTGAGCGCGGCCGTGGCGAGCATGCGTACGGTACGCATCAGTGGGTCCTCCAGACAGCGACGCGCCAGCGGGACAGCCAGCCCCAGACCAGACCGGCCAGGAACCCGACGAGCACCAGCGCGCCGAGCAGCCACCAGCCGCGGCCGAGACCGAACGAGGCCACGTCGGAGGCGGTCGAGGGACCGTCGACGACGTCCACCGTCAGCTCGATGGGCATGCCCGGCGTCGTCTTCACCGACGGGGGAGCGGAGAAGGAGTTGCTGACCTGGAGACACACGCTCTCGGCCGCCGGCTTGGCGTCCCCGGGCCCGTCGTCGAGGTCCGGCTTCGGGTAGCGCAGGCCGGTCGAGATCACGTCCGTGCGCCCGTCGCCCGCCTCGGAGCCGCGGACTATCTCCCGGCCGTGCAGGGTGACGGCCCGCAGCAGCACGCCGTAGTCGTCGTTGACGGCCCGGTCGGCCGAGACGCTGACGGAGGCGCGCAGTTCCTGACCGGGCAGCAGGTCCACCCGGTACCAGCGGTGCTCTCCGAAGGACTCGCGGTCCGTGTACAGGCCGGGCTTCAGCTGCGGGGCCTTGTCGCACCGCACCGCGCCCTCCGTGGCGACGGGGGTGACGACCGGGTCGGCCGCGCGGTCGACCAGCTGACGGACGCGGCGGGAGAGGTCCTCGGTGCGGTGGATGGAGGTGTACGTGCCTCCGGTGGCCTCCGCGATGCAGGTGAGCTGCTGCCGGGTCTTGGCGTCCGGCACCAGGCCCAGGGTGTCGATGACGAGGTGGATGCCCTTCGCCGCGATCTCCCGCGCCACCTGGCAGGGGTCGAGCGGAGCGCAGGTGTCCTCGCCGTCCGTGATGAGCACGATCCGCTTGGTCGCCCCGTCGTCGCCGAGGTCGTCGGCCGCGCCGAGCAGCGCGGGGCCGATCGGCGTCCAGCCCGTCGGGGCCAGGGTGGCCACCGCGGTCTTGGCCTCGGTCCGGTCCAGCGGTCCGACCGGGTACAGCTGCCGGGTGTCCTTGCAGCCGCGCTTGCGGTCCTGGCCCGGGTAGTCGGCGCCCAGAGTGCGGATGCCGAGCCGGACCTCCTCGGGCACCGCGTCCAGGACCTCGTTGAAGGCCTGCTTGGCCGCCGCCATCCGGGATTTGCCGTCGATGTCCTTGGCCCGCATGGAGCCGCTGACGTCGAGTACCAGCTCGACCTTGGGGGATTCCTTCGCCGGCTCGTCGGCGGCCGCGCCCGTCGGCAGGAGCGCGACGCTCAGGGCGGCGAGCAGCGCGCAGGCCCCGGTCGCCAAGCGTTTTCTCGTGATCATCGCCGGATCGTATTGATGATCCTCCGACAATCCCAAATCACGTCCGGCTGTCGAGGCGTCCGACGAGGCGGGCGCCCGCGCCGCGGCCCCTTGCGGACGTCGAACCGATGCGGCGGAGCCGGGCCGCATCCCAGGTACGAGGGGCCGGGCCCGGCCTCACCGATCCAGCCCGCGTCCGCCTGCGGCGGCACCGATGCTGGGCGAGCGGAATGAGGGTGCTGGTGGTGGTGCGGGTCAGTACCAGAACTGGTTGAGGCCTCTGTTGCAGTCCCACTGGGTGACCGGGGCGCCGTCGTCGGTGCGCCAGCCGCCGATCTCCAGGCACTTGCCGCTGTGCACGTTGACGAGGGTGACGATGCGTTCGCCCGCGTACTGCATGGACCATTGCTGGTTGGCGCCGCCGTGGCAGTCCCACTGGCCGACCTGGGCACCGTTGGCGGTGGACCAGCCCTTGACCTCGAGGCACTTGCCGCTGTTCAGGTTGTAGATGAGGTAGCCACTTCCGTAGTAGCTCCCGGTCCATTTCTGGTTGGCACCCGCGTGGCAGTCCCACTGGTTGACACCGGCGCCGTTGGCGGTGGACCAGCCGCCCACTTCCAAGCACTTGTTGCTGTTGATGTTGATGATCAGGTCCGACCGCGACAGGTCGAGGGCGGCGGCAGCGGGGGAAGTGGGCAGGGCGAGGGAGATGAGCAGGGCGCCCACGGCCGCACCCAGGGTGCGGCGGAGGTTCTTGGCCGCCTTGAATCGCATGGTGTTCTCCTGGTGGGTCGTGGGTCGTGGGGCGTGGGTGGGGGGGGCGGGG
>NZ_JNWK01000028.1 GCF_000716445.1 Streptomyces wedmorensis | reverse complement strand
CGACGCCCGCAACGGCGTCGTCGAGCAGACCCGCCGCCACGCCGCCGTCGCCGCCCTGCTCCGCGTCCCGCACGTGGTCCTGGCCGTGAACAAGATGGATCTCGTCGACTACGCCGAGCCCGTCTTCGCCGCGATCGCCGAGGAGTTCACGACGTACGCCGCCGAGCTCGGCGTCCGGGACGTGGTGGCGATCCCGCTCTCGGCGCTGGCCGGCGACAACGTGGTGGAGCCCTCGGCCCACATGGACTGGTACGGCGGGCGGACCCTCCTGGAGCACCTGGAGACCGTCCCGGTCGGCAGCGACCCGGGCCGGGAGCCCGTGCGGTTCCCCGTCCAGTACGTGATCCGCCCGCAGACCGCCGAGCACCCCGACTACCGGGGCTACGCGGGTCAGCTGGCCTCCGGGGTGCTGCGGGTCGGCGACCCGGTCACCGTCCTGCCCTCCGGGCGCACCACCACCGTCGCGGGCGTCGACGCGCTCGGCAAGGAGGCGGACGCCGCCTGGGCGCCCCAGTCGGTCACCGTCCGGCTCGCCGACGACATCGACATATCCCGCGGCGACCTGATAGCCGCCGGCGGCCGGACCCCGGTGCCCACCCGGGACATCGAGGCCAGCGTCTGCCACCTGGACGAACGCCCGCTGCACGTCGGGGCGAAGGTGCTGATCAAGCACACCACCCGGACCGTGCGCGCGCTGGTCAAGGACATCTCGTACCGGATCGACATCGGCACCCTCGAACGGCGCTCCGGCGCCGAGGGGCTGCACGGCAACGACATCGGCCACGTGGTGCTGCGCGCCGCCGAGCCGCTGGCGCTCGACGACTACGCCGACAACCGGCGTACGGGATCGTTCCTGCTGATCGATCCGGCCGACGGCACCACGCTCACCGCCGGCATGGCGGGCGAGGCCTTCGGGGCCGTACCCGCGCCCGGCGACGGAGAGCGGTTCTGATGCGGAGGGGCCTCGGGCGAGCGGCCGCCAGAGCCGCCGTCGCGGTCCTGACCGTCGCCGGGCTGCTGTCGTCCTGCGGTTACGGCTCCCGGGCCCACGACCGCGCCCCGGCGGTGCTGCCCGCGGCGGGCACCGTGGGACCGAAGCTCTCCGCCGACACCGTGCGGATCGGCTACTTCGCGAACCTGACCCACGGCACCGCCCTCGTGGGCCTGCAGAAGGGCCTGTTCCAGAAGGAGCTGGGCGGGACCGCGATCAGGACCCAGGTCTTCAACGCGGGCCCGTCCGCGATCGAGGCGCTGAACGCCGGGGCGATCGACATCGGCTGGATCGGTCCCTCCCCCGCGATCAACGGCTACACCCGATCCGGCGGCAAGGCCCTGCGGATCGTGGGCGGTTCGGCCTCCGGCGGCGTGAAGCTCGTGGTGAACCCGGCGCGGATCGCCTCCCTCGACGACCTCCGGGGCAAGCGGATCGCCACTCCCCAGCTGGGCAACACCCAGGACGTCGCCCTCCTCCACTACCTGGCGGGCCGGGGCCACCGGGTGGACCCGGCCTCCGGCGCGGGCGACGTCGCCGTCGTCCGCACGGACAACAAGGTCACCCCGAACGCGTACGCCTCGGGCGCCGTCGACGGCGCCTGGGTGCCCGAGCCGACCGCCTCCCGGCTCGTCGCGCTCGGCGCGAAGGTGCTGCTCGACGAGCGGTCGCTGTGGCCGGACGGCCGGTTCGTCATCACGAACGTCGTCGTCTCGCAGCGGTTCCTGGCCGCGCACCCGGACGTCGTCGAGGCCGTGCTGCGCGGCGCGGTGGCCGCCAACGCGTACATCGGGGCCGAGCCGGAGCGGGCGAAGGCCGACGCCGACGCGCGCATCCGGCAGGACACCGGCAAGGCGCTGCCGCCCGAGGTCCTCGACCCGGCATGGCGGAGCATCGAGTTCCTCGACGACCCGCTGGCCGGCACCCTGCGGGCCGAGGCCGCCCACGCGGTCGCCGCGGGCCTGCTCGAAAGCCCCGACCTCGCCGGGATCTACGACCTGACCCTGCTGAACAAGGTGCTGAAGGCGGCGGGCCGGCCCGCCGTGCCGGACGCCGGACTCGGCGCCCGGTAGCACCCCCGTACCCGACCGAGACGCAGGAGGTGTCCGGCATGACCACGGCACTGACCACCCCGCAGAACGCCCCGGAGGACGCCCCCAAGGGCACCCCGGGCACCCCGGGCACCCCGGGCACCCCGGAGAGCGCACCCGGGACGGCGGCCCCCGAGACCGGTGCCGGGGCCGCGGACGGGCGGCCCGCCGTCCGGCTGGCGCACGTCACGAAGGCCTTCGGCCGACCCGGCGCGGCCGCGCCCGTGCTCGACGACATCAGTCTGGACGTGGCGCCGGGCGAGTTCGTCACCCTCGTCGGGGCCTCGGGCTGCGGCAAGTCCACCCTGCTGAACCTGGTGGCGGGCCTCGACCGGCCGAGCTCCGGGACCATCGAGGTGCCCGGCGCCCGCCCGGCGCTGATGTTCCAGGACCACGCGCTGTTCCCGTGGCTGACCGCCGGCGGGAACATCGAACTGGCCCTGCGCCTGGCCGGCGTGCCGCGCCCGGAGCGGCGGCCCGAGGCCGAACGGCTCCTCGAACTCGTCCGGCTGGGCGGCGCGCACGGCAAGCGGGTGCACGAGCTGTCCGGCGGGATGCGGCAGCGGGTGGCCCTGGCCCGCGCGCTCGCCCAGGGCGGCGGGGTGCTGCTGATGGACGAGCCGTTCGCCGCGCTCGACGCCATCACCCGGGACGTGCTGCACGACGAGATCACCCGGATCTGGCGCGAGCGCCGGCTCACCGTCCTGTTCGTCACGCACAACGTCCGCGAGGCCGTACGGCTCGCGCAGCGCGTCGTCCTGCTCTCCTCCCGGCCCGGCCGGGTCGCCCGGGAGTGGCGGATCGACCTGCCGAACGCGCTGCGCGCCGAGTCCGCCCGGGCCGCGGAGCTGACCACCGACATCACCGAGCACCTGCGTGGGGAGATCCGCCGCCATGTCCCGCAGTGACACCCTCCTCACGCCGCCCCCGGTGGACGACTCCGCCGGGGTCGGCGCCGGTCTCGACGCCCTGGAGGCCGTGCGGGCGCCGCGCGTCCCGCCCGGCCGGGTGCTGCGGGAGAAGGTGCTGCCGCCGGTACTCGGGGCCGTGCTGGTGCTCGGCGCCTGGCAGCTCGCGTACAGCCTGCGGCTGACCACGCCCGACAAGCTGCCGAGCCCGGCGGCCGTCTGGGGCGCGCTCACCGACCTCTGGTACGAGGGCACGCTGTTCTCGATCGTCTGGACCAGCGTCTGGCGCGGCCTTTCGGGCTTCCTGGCGGCCGTCGCGATCGGAACGCCGATCGGTCTGCTCGTCGCCCGGGTGAAGCCGGTCAGGGCCGCCCTCGGGCCGGTGCTGTCGGGGCTCCAGTCGCTGCCGTCGGTGGCCTGGGTGCCGGCCGCCGTCATCTGGCTGGGCATCGACGACTCCGCCATGTACGCGGTGATCCTGCTGGGTGCGGTGCCGTCGATCGCCAACGGGCTGATCGCGGGCGTCGACCAGGTGCCGCCGCTGTTCCTGCGGGCGGGCCGTACGCTCGGCGCGACCGGGCTGCGGGGCGCCCGGCACGTCCTGCTGCCCGCGGCCCTGCCCGGCTATCTGGCGGGGCTCAAGCAGGGGTGGGCGTTCTCCTGGCGGTCGCTGATGGCCGCCGAACTGATCGCGTCCTCCCCCGACCTGGGGCTCGGCCTCGGCCGGTACCTGGAGAACCAGCGGGAGTTCTCCGACATGGCCGGCGTGCTGCTCGGCATCCTCCTGATCTTCGTCGTCGGCGTCGCCGTGGACCTGCTGGTCTTCGCTCCGGTGGAGCGCAGGGTGCTGCGCGCCCGGGGGCTGCTCGTCGCCGCGGAGTAATTCCTGCGTTCCTGCCGAAAAGGGGCGGTTCCTTCGGGGAACCGCCCCTTTCACGTTGCCTCTTCAACCTCTCCAGCGGAATTCGATGCACCTCCGACCCCTCCTTGAGGGACATCGCACAAGGTGGCGGTGGGTGGTTCCCGGCGAATGGAGATTGACATGGGCGCGAGGCTCAGGTCCGCCATGCGATCCCTATCGAAGAACTTCGGTGAGGGCCTGATGTGGATGGGTTTTGCGTGGAGCGGAATGTATCCCCCCTACGACGGGAGGGACTTCGGAATCCCGCTTGCCGACCAGCCCTGCCTGCCACCGCTGTCGGAAGAGGAGCTCGCCACATGGGCGGCACTGGTCAAGCATCTGCGATAGGCGCAGCAAATCATCGAGGAGGCGGTCGAATGCACAGCAATCTGATAGTGGCCAGAATGGATGCTCGTTCGAGTGCTGACGTGGCTCGGCTTTTCGCGGCCTTCGACGAGACCGAGATGCCGCACCGCATGGGGACGCGGCGACGTCAGCTTTTCATGTACAACGGCCTTTACTTCCACCTTCAGGACTTCGACGACGACAACGGTGGCGAGCTCATCGAACAGGCGAAGAGCGATCCGCGTTTCGTCGGGATCAGCCAGGACCTGAAGCCGTTCATCGAGGCGTACGACCCGGCGACCTGGCGTTCGCCCGCGGACGCCATGGCGAAGCGGTTCTACACCTGGGAGTCGGCGTGACCGGCCGGCGCGTGGTCATCACCGGCGTCGGCGTGACGGCTCCGGGCGGCATCGGCACCAAGAACTTCTGGGGCCTGCTCAGCGAGGGGCGTACGGCGACGCGGGGGATCACCTTCTTCGACCCGACGCCGTTCCGTTCCCGGATCGCGGCCGAGATCGACTTCGACCCGTACGAGCACGGGCTCACCCCCCAGGAGATCCGGCGCACCGACAGGGCCGCGCAGTTCGCGCTGGTCACGGCCCGCGAGGCGCTGGCGGACAGCGGTCTCGAACTCGGCGCGGTCGAGCCGCACCGGGTGGGCGTGGCGGTCGGCAGTGCCGTCGGCGCCACCATGGGGCTCGACGAGGAGTACCGGGTCGTCAGCGACGGCGGCCGGCTCGACCTCGTCGACCACGAGTACGCGGTCCCCCACCTCTACAACTACTTCGTCCCGAGCTCCTTCGCCGCCGAGGTCGCCTGGGCGGTCGGCGCCGAGGGCCCCTCGACGGTGGTCTCCACCGGCTGTACCTCGGGCATCGACTCGGTCGGCTACGCGGCGGAGCTGATCCGCGACGGCTCGGCCGACGTGGTCGTCACGGGTGCCACGGACGCGCCGATCTCGCCGATCTCCGTCGCGTGCTTCGACGCGATCAAGGCGACGACCCCGCGCAACGACGACCCGGAGCACGCCTCCCGGCCCTTCGACCTGACCCGCAACGGCTTCGTCCTCGGCGAGGGCGCCGCGATGTTCGTCCTGGAGGAGCTGGAGTCCGCGCGCCGTCGCGGGGCCCACATCTACGCCGAGATCGCCGGGTACGCCAGCCGCTGCAACGCCTTCCACATGACCGGGCTGCGTCCCGACGGCCGGGAGATGGCCGAGGCGATCCGCTCGGCGCTCGACGAGGCGAAGCTCGCCCCGCAGGCCATCGACTACATCAACGCGCACGGCTCGGGAACCAAGCAGAACGACCGCCACGAGACGAGCGCGTTCAAGCGCAGCCTCGGCGAGCACGCCTTCCACACCCCCGTGAGCTCGATCAAGTCGATGGTCGGGCACTCGCTCGGCGCGATCGGCTCGATCGAGATCGCCGCCTCCGTCCTGGCCATGGAGAACAACGTGGTGCCACCGACCGCCAACCTGCACAAGCCCGACCCCGACTGCGACCTCGACTACGTGCCGCTGACCGCGCGCGACTGGCGTACCGACGCGGTACTGACCGTCGGCAGCGGGTTCGGCGGTTTCCAGAGCGCGATGGTCCTCGCCCGACCGGACAGGAACACGACGGCATGAGCACCCAGGTCGTGGTGACCGGCATCGGCATCGTCTCCCCGAACGGCTTCGGCACGGAGGAGTACTGGGACGCCACCCGCGCGTCCAGGAGCGGCATCCGCCGCATCACGCGCTTCGATCCGGAGCGGTACCCGTCGAAGCTCGCCGGCGAGGTGGACGGGTTCGAGGTCAAGGAGCACCTGCCGAGCAGGCTCATCCCGCAGACCGACCGGATGACGCAGCTGGCGCTCGTCGGCGCCGAGCACGCCCTGGGCGACGCCGGGGTGAGCACGGAGGAGGCGGACGAGTACGGCATGGGCGTGATGACCGCCAGCACCTCCGGCGGCTTCGAGTTCGGCCAGGGCCAGCTGCAGAACCTGTGGAGCCAGGGCAGCCAGTACGTCAGCGCGTACCAGTCGTTCGCCTGGTTCTACGCGGTGAACACCGGCCAGATCTCGATCCGGCACGGGCTGCGCGGCCCGAGCGGCGTGGTCGTCAGCGACCAGGCGGGCGGGCTCGACGCGCTCGCGCACGCGCGCCGGCTGGTCCGCAAGGGCAGCGATCTGATCCTGTCCGGCGGTGTCGACGCCGCCATCTGCCCGTGGGGGTGGGTGGCCCAGCTGACCACCGGCGACATGAGCACCGACGAGCGGCCCGACCGGGCGTACCTGCCCTTCGACGCCGAGGCGTCCGGCTACGTGCCCGGCGAGGGCGGCGCCCTGCTGATCATGGAGGACGCCGAGGCGGCCCGCCGTCGCGGCGCGACCCGGGTCTACGGGGAGATCCTCGGCTACGGCTCCACGTTCGACCCGGCGCCGGACAGCGGGCGCGAGCCGACGCTGCGGAAGGCGATCGAGATCGCGCTGGCCGACGCGGGCGTGTCGGCGGGCGACGTCGACGTCGTCTTCGCCGACGCGGCCGGCAGCCCGGAGCTGGACCGGATCGAGGCGACGGCGATCACCGGGGTCTTCGGGTCGCGGGCGGTCCCGGTCACGGCGCCCAAGACCATGACGGGCCGACTGGGTTCGGGGGCCGCGCCGCTGGACGTGGCCACCGCCTTCCTCGCCATGCGGGACGGGGTGATCCCGCCGACGGCGAACGTCACCCTCTCCCCCGACTACGACCTCGACCTGGTCACCGAGGAACGGCACGTCCCGGTGACCACGGCGCTCGTGCTCGCACGGGGCCGCGGCGGCTTCAACTCCGCCGTCGTCGTGCGTGCCGTCGACTGGAACTGACCGCAAGCGCCGGAAAAGCCGAAAGAGAAGGAGACCAGGGTGAGCACCACCGGGTCGGCAACCGCTCCTCTCCCCGCCCAGAAACGCCGCATCCTCCGGCTGTTCCGCCCGTATCGGCGGAACCTGCTGTTCGTCGCGTCGCTGGTCGTGGGCTCGTCCCTGGTCTCCCTCGTCAACCCGTTCCTGATCCGCGAGATCATGGACGTGGCACTGCCGCAGGGCCGGACCGGGCTGCTGTCCGTACTCGCCCTCGGCATGATCGTCGTGTCGATCGCGACGAGTACGTTCAACGTCTGGCAGACCCATGTGTCCGCCAAGATCGGCCAGCTCGTCATGCACGACCTGCGCACGGCCGTGTACGAACACCTCCAGCGCATGTCGCTGGCCTTCTTCACCCGGACCCGCACCGGCGAGGTGCAGTCGCGCATCGCGCACGACATCGGCGGGATGCAGGTCACCGTGACGACCACGGCCACGGCGCTGGTGTCGGACGTGACCATCGTCGTCGCGACGACCACGGCGATGGCGCTGCTGGACTGGCGGCTCACGATCGCGTCGCTGGTGATCCTGCCGGCGTTCGTGTGGGTGAGCCGGCACGTCGGCGACGAGCGGCGGGTCATCACCCGTGACCGGCAGCGGCAGTTCGCCGACCTGTCGTCGATCGTGCAGGAGTCGCTGTCGGTCAGCGGGATCATGCTCGGCCACACCATGGGCCGTGCGCGGTCGCTGACCGACAACTTCGCCCTGCAGTCCCGCAAGCTCACCGAGATCGAGGTGCGGGCGAGCACGGCGGGCCTCTGGTACCAGTCGACGATCTGGGTCGTCATGGCTTCCATGCCCGCGGTCATCTACTGGGTGGCGGGGCTGACCGGGAGCGGTGGTCACATGGCCATCTCGATCGGCGCGCTGGTCGCCTTCACCACGCTCCAGCAGGCCCTGTTCCGGCCGGCGCAGCGGCTGCTGACGATCGGGATCGACCTGCAGAGCTCCCTCGAACTGTTCGGCCGGATCTTCGAGTACCTCGACCTGCCGGTGGACGTCGCCGAGCCGGAGCACCCGGTGGAGCCGAAGGAGCTGCGGGGCGAGGTCCGCATGCGGGGCATCGGCTTCTCGTACGCCTCCGCCGAGCGGCCGACGCTCGACGGGGTGGACGTGACCGTGCCCGCCGGGCGGAGCCTCGCGATCGTCGGGGAGACCGGTTCGGGCAAGACCACGCTCAGCTACCTCATCCCGCGTCTGTACGACCCGACGTCGGGCACGGTCACGATCGACGGCGTCGACGTGCGCGACCTGTCGTTCGCGACGCTCGCGGCAACGGTCGGGGTGGTCTCCCAGGAGACGTACCTGTTCCACGCGACAGTGGCCGACAACCTTCGGTTCGCGAAGCCGGAGGCCACCGACGAGGAGCTGGTCGCGGCGGCCCGGATCGCGCAGATCCACGACTATCTGATGTCCCTGCCGGACGGTTACGACACGGTGGTCGGCGAGCGCGGGTACCGGTTCTCCGGTGGGGAGAAGCAGCGTCTGGCGATCGCCCGCGCGATCCTGCGCGACCCGCCGATCCTGGTGCTCGACGAGGCGACCAGTGCCCTGGACACCCAGACGGAGCAGGCCGTTCAGGGGGCGATCGACGCGGCGAGCGCCGGCCGTACGACCATCACGGTGGCCCACCGGCTGTCCACCATCCGGGACGCGGACGAGATCATCGTGCTCGACCGGGGCCGGGTCGCCGAGCGCGGCACCCACGACGCGCTCCTCTCGCTCGGCGGCCACTACGCGACGCTGGTCAACCGGGACACCGAGATGGCGGTGGCGCTGCGCTAGGGGGCGTCCCAAACACAAGCGGAACAGGATTGGCCGGAAACCTGCAGCCGAACTCGAGCACGACGTGAGCGGACGTTCCTAGCTTCCCCGCATGGAACCGACACATCCCGAAGGAATCGACCTTCCCGGACCGAACCGGCGTACCGTGCTCCGCTACGGCTCCGTCGCCGGCCTGGCCGCGATGGCCGCCGCGGTCCCCGCCTTCACCAGGTCGGGGGCCGCGGCCGTAGCCGCCCCCGGCGCGCCCGAGCCGTCGGCCGCCGGGCTGATGCTGACCAAGTTCAGGGACCCGCTGCGGATACCGCCGGTGCTCCGGCCCCGCGAGCGCGGCGACCACGACGAGCTGACCGTGCGCATGCGCACCGCCGACGTCACCCTGCACTCGGAACTCCCGCCGGTGACGATGTGGACGTACGAGGGCGTCTACCCGGGGCCGACGATCGAGACGGTCAGCGGCCGGCCGCTGCGGGTCGCCTGGGAGAACCACCTGACCGGCGACATACCGCTGACCGCCGTCGACTTCGGCCAGGCCAAGGGCCCGATGACCGACCCGCTCTCCAACTACCCGGGCGCGGAGGGCTGTCAGGAGGTGCCCGGGGTGGCGGCGATGCCGCCGTGGGGCGCCGCGCACCTGCACGGCATGCTGACCGGCGGCGGCAACGACGGCTGGATGGAGAACCTGATCGGCCCGGGCGACGTCCAGCTGTCGGCGTACCCGAACGCCCAGGCCGCCACGACGCTCTGGTACCACGACCACACCCATCACCTCAGCCGCTTCAGCGTGTACGCGGGACTCGCGGGGCTCTTCGTCTCGCGCAACGCGGAGGAGCGGGCGCTCGGCCTGCCCAAGGGCGCGCACGACGTGCCGCTGATCCTCGGCGACCGCAACTTCGTGACGGACGCGACGGGCGCCCTCACCGGCCGGCTGCTCCACAAGGTGGAGATGGTCGGCGCGCAGCGGCTGATGCGCCCGCACGCCGCCCCGTACACCCTGGTCAACGGTGTGATCTGGCCCTATCTGGAGGTCGATCCGCGCTGGTACCGGTTCCGGATCGTCAACACCGCGAACTCCCGGATCTACCGGCTGATGCTCCTCGCGGACGGCGTGCCCGTACCGGGCGCGTTCCAGGTGATCGGCACCGACCACGGCCTGATCGACCGGCCGGTGGCGGTCGACGGGGCGATCAACCTGTCCCCCGGCGAACGGGTCGACGTGCTGGTCGACTTCAGCGCGTTCCGCGGACGGGCGGTGAAACTGGTCAACACCCTCCAGGGCGTCACGCCCGGCGCCCCCGACCGGCGCAACGACCTCCTCGAACCCGACGTCATGCAGTTCCGCGTCGCCGACCGGAAGCCCTCGAAGCGGTTCACGCTGCCCGAGGTCCTCTCCCCCACCTTCAAGCGCCTCACCCACGACGACCTGCCGCACGACCGGGGCCACCGGTGGATCGTGACGGTCGGTCCCGGCACGGGGAACATGCCGGAGCTCTGGGAGATGGAGGAGATCGACCCGGCGGGCCTCGCCTTCCCGGCCGCCGGCGTCGTCCAGGTCCGCGACGCGGCGGGGACCGTCACGACCCTGCGCAGGACGTCGATGGCGTACGACGACGGCAACACGATCACCACGGCGCACGGCGGCACGGAGATCTGGAAGTACCTCAACCTCACGGCCGCGCCCCACCCCATGCACATCCATCTGGCGCACTTCCAGGTGATGTCCAGGGAGAGCTACGACATCACCGGCTTCGACCGGATCGCCCGCGGCTCGGCCCGGCCGATCGCGTTCAGGGCGGCGTCGGCCCTGGAACCGCACGAGCTCGGGGAGAAGGACGTCATCCGGGTCGGCACGGCGGGCCAGATCGTGCCGGGGCCGAACGGCACCCCGGGCGAACTGGTCACCGTCGCGGTCCGGTTCCCGGTCGTCGGCAGGGGCGTCCACCACTGCCACATGCTGGAGCACGAACAGCACATGATGCGGCCCCTCGTGGTGACCCCGGCCGCGCACCTGCACGGCGGCGGCCACCACTGACGAGGCTCCCGCCGACGGGGGCGGGGACATGCCGGTGCCCGCGCCGGGGGACGGACGCGGGCACGGGCGGACGGGGACGGCTCAGGGGTTCAGGACCCAGGCCGACTGGTGGGCGGTGAAGCCGATGTGCGGGTAGTACTCGGTCGCCGCGGGCGCCGACAGCAGGACGATCTTGGCCTGCGGCGCCTCCTTGCGGGTCGCGTCGATGAGCTCCCGGCCGATGCCCGAGCGCTGGTGGTCGCGGACGACGGCGATGTCGGACAGGTACGTCACGTAGGAGAAGTCCGAGATGCTGCGGGCGATGCCCACGAGTTCGCCGTCGACGCGGCAGGTGACGACCAGGTTGGCGTTCCGCACCATGGCCGCCATGCGCTCGGTCTCCTCGACGGGCCGGCGCTCGCCGAGGCCCGACTCGCGGTAGACCCGCAGAACGTCCCCGAGGTCGAGGTCGGGTCCGTTCTCCCGCTCAATGCTCCAGCTCACGAAGGTTCTCCAACCGCTTGTAGATGACGTCGTGGTGTACCAGGTAGCGCTCGGGTCCGACGGGATCGGCGTCGATCCCCTCGGTCCTGAGCAGGGTGAAGAAGTCCTCGCCGTTCGCGGCGTCCTGGATCATGCGGTAGGTCTTCTCCCGCTCGCTGCCGCTCTCCAGGAGGTCGGCGAGGACCGCCGAGCTGTAGGCGAGGCCGTTGGTCTGGTCGATCGCGGACCGCATCCGGTCCGGGAACACCTGGAGGTCCCGGACGAGGTCGGCGGCCGCCGTCACCTGGTAGTGGGCGACGGTGAACGCGTCCGGCAGCACGACCCGTTCGACCGACGAGTGGGACAGGTCCCGCTCGTGCCAGAGCGCCACGTTCTCCAGCATCGTCCCGGCGTACCCGCGCAGCAGCCGGGCGAGGCCGGAGAGCCGCTCGCTGGTCGTCGGGTTGCGCTTGTGCGGCATGGCGCTCGACCCCTGGTAGGCGGCCGTGCGCGGCTCCTCCACCTCGCGGACCTCGCTGCGGGACAGCAGCCGGACCTCGACGGCGATCTGCTCGACGCAGGCACCGAGGGTCGCGATCGCCTGGACGAGCTGGGCGTGCCGGTCACGGGCCACGACCTGGCTCGGCGCCGGCTCCACACCCAGACCGAGAGCGGCGCACACGTGCTCTTCGACGAAGGGGTCGATCAGCGCGTACGTGCCGACGGAGCCGGAGATGGTGCCCACCGCGACCTGCTCACGGGCGTCCACGAGACGCCGGATCGAGCGGTCGACCGCGAAGGCGAAGCCGGCGATCTTGTGGCCGAAGGTGGTGGGTTCGGCGTGCATGCCGTGGGTGCGGCCGATGCACGCCGTGTCCCAGTGCTCGACCGCCTTGTCGACCAGCACCCCGCGCAGCCGCCGCGCCGCGCCGATCAGGAGGTCGCAGGCCCGGGCCAGGGTGTGCCCGAGCGCCGTGTCCACCAGGTCGTAGCTCGTCATCCCGAGGTGGACCCACCGGGCGGAGTCGTCCGGCAGGTCCTCGCAGAACGCGGCGAGGAAGGAGAGGATCTCGTGGTCCCGGTCCCGCTCCAGCTCCGCCACGCGCGCCGCCGCCGGCACCCTGGCCCGCCGGATGTCCTCCAGGGCGGCCTCGGGAACCCGCCCGAGGAGCGCCTGGGCCTCCGAGGCCAGCACCTCGACCTCGGCCCAGGTGGTGTAGCGGGCCTGGTCGGACCAGAGCTCCGTCATCTCGGGCAATGCATAACGGGCGATCACGACCGTCGTACCTCCTCAGGAATGGCCGCGGGCCCGCCGGAAGCGACGGCGCGGCGCACCGGATTTCAGGCGACCTTGCGGACGATCTCCACGACGCCGGAATTCACGAGGGTCTTGACGTCGGCGTCGCCGCCGGCGAGGGCCAGGTCCATGTCGTGCAGGCGCTCGACGATGCCGTGGACGACCTTCTCGGTGTGCGTCTCCTCGGTGCCCTCCCAGATCAGGTCCGGGAAAACGGTCAGATACACCTTGTCGTTGCCCTGCGTGTAGATGTTGACTTCCATGACGTCCCGGAGAGCCATTCGGGCGTTGTAGATCAGCGTGTTCATGTGGGCCACCACTTTCTGTATCCGCTTTTAAGAGGCTTTCTCGCCTGCACGTCCTGACCATATGGTGGTCAGGACCCGGTGCGGCGGCAACAGGGTCGAGTGTTCACCGTGTTCAACTGCGCGAAATCCGCAATCGAACGCCCTCGCCTTTCGCTGTCGATTGACAGAAAAAGCGCGCGCTGTGGAACATCGGTGCTGTTCACAAATACGTCAGGCCGCGTCTCACGAAAAGCATCCGGAGTGCCATGAAAATCCTGTTCATCACCACGGGCAGCCAGGCCACCTTCTACGCCGCCGCACCGCTGGCGACGGCCGCACGGAACGCGGGTCACCAGGTCATGCTGGCCGCCCACGAACCGTGGGTGGACACCGCGGAGGCCATCGGAATTCCGACGTTCTGCTACACGGTCGACCCGATCCGGCACTTCATGCGGATCACCAACCCCGGCAAGGGTCTGCGGTTCCCCCGCGAGCTCGGTGACGAGGAGATGTTCGGCCAGGGCCGCGGCTTCGCCCGCATGGGTCTGGCCGGCGTCGAGTCCCTCCTCGAACTCTCGAAGGACTGGACCCCCGACGTCATCGTCGGCAGCTCGCAGAGCTACGCGGCGATGCTGCTCGCCGCGCACCTCAAGGTCCCGTACGTCCGCCAGGTCGAGTACCTGGGCATCCCGCTCACCGGCATCGACCCGGGTGCGGAGGAGGAGCTCCGGCCCGAGCTGGAGCGCCTGGGCGTGGACGGGCTGCTCAAGCCCGACCTGCTCCTCGACTCCACCCCGCCGTCGCTGCGGCCGTCCTACGACCCCACGGCCCAGCCGATCCGCTGGATCCCCAGCAACCCGCAGCGCCGCCTGGAGCGCTGGATGTACACGAAGCCGGAAGGCCGTCGTCGTGTGCTCGTCACCTCGGGCTTCCGCAGCCTGATGTTCCGCGACCCGGGCTGGTCCATGCCGCTGCTGGTCAGCGAGCTGAACAAGCTGGGGGCCGAGGTGCTCATCGCCGCCTCCCCCGGTGCCGCCGAACGCTTCGGCGGGCAGCTGGGCGACGCCCGCGTCGGCTGGATCCCGATGGACGTCGCCGCCGCCACCTGTGACCTGGCGGTCCACCACGGTGGCGCGACCACGGCCACGACCCTGATGGCCAACGGCGTGCCGCAGCTGATCATCCCGGAGAACCCCCCGGAGTTCCCCCCGAACTACCACCGGGAGTCGATCGCCAAGGCGATCACCGGGTTCGGCGCCGGCAAGACGCTGTGGCCGGTGCAGGAGCAGCCCGACCAGGCGCCCGGCGCGACGATCGCGGCCGCCTGCAAGGAGCTCCTGGAGAACCCGAGCTACACCGAGCGGACGCAGTTCCTCGCCAAGGAGATCTCGACGCTGCCGACGCCCGCCGAGATCGTGCCCAAGCTGGAGGCCCTCGTCTCCCGCTGAGCACGCCGTCCGGCGCACGCCCGTCGCCCCGGGACCACGGAGAGCCCCCTCTCCACGGTCCCGGGGCGATCGGCGTGTGGAGGGCCGGCCGGTCGTCACCGGGAGCGGACGGCCGCGGACACACGGAAGGGCCGGACGGTCAGCAGACCGGCCGGCCCTTTCCGGTGGGGGGTCAGGCGGCGACGAGCGCCTCGAGTTCGCGCAGCACCTCGCCGGGGGTGGGCAGCGTGGCGGCCTCCGCGGCGAGGAGCCGGGTCCGCTCGGCGTACCCGGAGTCCGCCAGGATCGTCCGGCACGCCTCGACGATCACCTCGTCGGCGTCGCGGCCGGCGAGGCGGTGCTTGTCGACCATCAGGGCGGCACCGAAGCCGGCCACCGACTCCGCGACGGCCTTGCCGTACCCGTTGTCGGGGATGATCACCTGCGGCACGCCGGAGTTGACCAGCGTCATCGCGGTGGTGGCGCCGCCGTGGTGGACCGCCAGGTCGCAGGTGGGGGCGACGACGTCGAGGGGCAGCCAGCCGATGCGTACGTCGCCGAGCTCGGCACCGTACTTCTCGGCGGCCTCGGGGAGCGCGGCGATGAGCACCTCGGCACCGGTCCCGGTCAGTTCGTCCACGAGCTTCCGCAGCGAGCTGCCGGGAGTGTCGAGCATCAGGTTGCGGGTGCCGGCGGTGATGAGCACGCGGCGGCGGCCCTCGGGCTTCGTGTACATCCACGGTTCGAGGCGGCGCTGGCTGACCCGCGGGACCCAGCGCATCGACCGTGCGGCGGGGGCGCCCTCGGGGCGGACCGGCGGCGGGCAGAGGTCGATGAAGAGGTCGGGGTCCGGCAGTTCGGCGAGGCCGAGGCGCTCCAGCTCCGGCTGGAGTTCCGCCACGGCGGTGCGGTCGCGGCGCGCCATCGGGGCGATGTGCCAGATGTGGCGGACGTACGGGACCTTCAGGCGGGCGGCGAGCAGCCGCGGGACGTGCGAGAGGCCGCCGACGACGAGGTCGGGGGTCCAGGATCCGGCGAGCTCCAGGAGGGCGTCGAGCCGGACGGTGGCCGTCATGGACTCCTGGCCGTAGCGCATGCGTTCGGGGGTGATGCAGACGGCGGGCAGGCCGACGGAGGCCGCGGCCTCCATCAGCGGCTCGTCGGCGGCGAGCAGGATCTCGTGGCCCGCGTTCCGCGCGGCCGAGGCGAGGGGGGCGACGCCGAAGACGGCCGCCTGGCTGCCACCGACGGTGAACAGTATTTTCATGGAGGTCGTACCTCTTCCGTGAGAATGCGGATCAGTTGATTCCGGAGCTCTTTCGGGGTCAGCCCGCCTCGGCCATTTCCATGATGTATTGGCCGTAGGACGACTTCGCGAGGCGGCTGCCGAGCCGGTAACAGGTCTCGCGGTCTATGTAGCCCATGCGCCAGGCGATCTCCTCGAGGCAGGCGATGCGGACGCCCTGCCGGTGCTCGAGGACCTGGACGTAGTCGCCGGCCTCCATGAGCGCGTCGTGGGTCCCGGTGTCGAGCCAGACGAAGCCGCGGCCGAGCGGGATCAGCGTGGCCTCGCCCCGCTCCAGGTAGACGCGGTTGAGGTCGGTGATCTCCAGCTCGCCGCGTTCCGAGGGCTTCAGCTCGCGGGCGATGTCCACGACCTGGTTGTCGTAGAGGTAGAGCCCGGTGATGGCCAGGTTCGTCTGCGGCTTGGCGGGCTTCTCCTCCAGGGCGATCAGCCGGCCCCGGTCGTCGAGGGTGCCGACGCCGTACCGCTCGGGGTCGCGCACCGGGTAGCCGAACAGGACGCAGCCGCGCAGGTCCTGCGAGGCGCGCTGGAGCATGGGGCCGAACTCGTAGCCGTGGAAGATGTTGTCGCCGAGGACCAGGGCGACGGAGTCGTCGCCGATGTGGTCGGCGGAGACGAGGAACGCGTCGGCGAGACCGCGGGGCTTGTCCTGCTCCGCGTAGGTCAGGTTGATGCCGAGCCACGAGCCGTCGCCGAGCAGCCGGCGGAACATCTCCTGGTCCTCGGGGGTGGTGATGATCTCGATGTCGGTGATCCCGGCCAGCATGAGCGCCGACAGCGGGTAGTAAATCATCGGCTTGTCGTAGACCGGGAGCATTTGCTTTGATACACCGAGGGTGATCGGGTGGAGCCTCGTACCATTGCCGCCGGCCAGGATGATGCCCTTCACCGTGGCGCCTCCTCAATCTATTCGGTGCCAATTTGGCGGATGCCCGCACTTTATATCGGGAGAACGCACCGTCGAAAGTCACCTCGCTCGCGGGCGGGAAGAGCGAATACCGGCGGCATTGACGAACAATGCACCCCCTCTCCATGCTGGCCTCATCCCGGTTCAGGCACGCGAATTCCTCTTGTCGTTTAGGTGGATCTGTGAAAATGGAAGCTCTGACACCCCTTCAGGAATCCGACCGGAAGCCCGGCATCGGCATCGGCGTCATCGGCTGCGCCGACATCGCCGTACGGCGGGCCCTCCCGGCCGTCCAGGAGTCGCCGTTCCACCTGGTGGCGGTCGCGAGCCGTGCCCTGGAGAAGGCCGAGGGCGTGGCGGCCCCGTACGGCTGCGAGGCCGTCGCCGGGTACGAACGGCTCCTGGAACAGCCCGGCGTCGACGCGGTCTACATCCCGCTGCCCAACAGCGAGCACGCCGAATGGGCGCGCCGGGCGCTGAAGGCGGGCAAGCACGTCCTGATCGAGAAGCCGGCCGTCTCCACCGAGGAGACCGCGCGGGAACTCGTCGCGCTCGCCGAGGAGCGCGGACTGCTCGTCATGGAGAACTTCGCGTTCCTCCGCCACCCCCAGCACGATCTGGCGCAGTCCCTCCTCGCCGACGGGGCCATCGGCGAACTCCGGGCCTTCAACGGCGTGTTCGGCATCCCGCCGACCGACCCGAACGGGATCAAGTACCAGGCGGAGCTCGGTGGCGGGTCCCTGTGGGAGGTCGGCTGTTATCCGGTGCGCGCCGCCCAGGCGTACCTCGGGGCGGCGCCGACGGTGCTGGGGGCCGGCCTGGAGTTCGCGCCGGAGCTCGGCGTGGACGTGTCGGGCGTGGCGCTGCTGCGCGACGACGCCGGTGTCACCGCGAACTGCTCCTTCGGGCTGTCGCACAGCTACCGGTCGACGTACGACCTCTGGGGCACCGAGGGGCGGCTGACCCTGGAGTGGGCCTTCACCCCGGCGCGGGACGCGCGTCCCGTGCTGCGCCTGGAGCAGCGGGACCGTGAGACGCGGATCGCGGCGCCGGCCTCGGACCAGTTCCTCGGTGTGTTCTCGGCGTTCCACGACGCCGTCGTCGACCCGGCGGCGCGCGCCGCGCACCACCACGACCTGGTGCGGCAGGCCGAGTTGATGGCCCGGATCCGCGCCCACGCCACCGCCGTCGCTCGCTGAGCGGCGGCCGGCGGGGGCCGGAGGACGAAAGAGCGGCAGCCGGTGTCCGAGGACACCGGCTGCCGCTCTTTCGTACGAGCCGCCTTACCGGGGGGTCATCTTGACGATCGGGTACTGGCGCTCGGACTTGCTCTGGTACTTGATCATCCGGGGCTGCGCGGTGGAGATGAGCTTCCACGCCGCCTCGCGCTCCTCGCCCGCGAGCTTGACGGGCGTGATCTTCACCGGGTCGCCGCCGGGCAGCTCGACCGTCGCGCGCTCCGGGTTGGCCATCAGGTTCGTGTACCAGTCGGGGTTCTGGGTGCCGCCGCCCGAGGCGATGCTCAGCCAGGCGTCCTTCCCGTCGCCGAACCAGGCCACCGGCGTGACGCGCGGCTGACCGCTGCGGCTGCCGACCGTGTTGAGGATCAGCACGTCCATGCCCATGAACGTGGCCTTGCCGTCGCGAACCTTGCGGATCATTCGGGCGTTCATTCGCTTCTGCATCCACCGGGAGAACGCCCCGGGCGTTCCCGGCTTGCGCTTGGTCTCCGCCATGTCCACCTCCACACATTTTCCCGCGCCTCACGGCGCGATTATCAAATCCGAATTCTTGCGTTCATCCGCCGCGCCCGCCACCCGAATCCGATGTTCAGAGAGCGAGGAAGGGGCGGGGCAGGCACTGCTCGTAGGTCGGCAGCAGGCCGGCGGCCGCGGCCTCGGCCAGGGTGGGGGCCACCGCGTCCTTGTCCGAGCGGATGGGGGGTTCCGTCAGGTTCCACGGCAGTGCCAGCTCCGGATCGAGCGCGTCGACGTCGATCATCGTCCCGGGCACGTACTCCTGCGAGCAGAGGTAGCTCATGCACGTGTCGTCGGTGAGGGCGAGGAACGCGTGGCCGACCCCGTCGGGCAGGTAGACCGCCGTCCCCGACTCCGGGCTCTGGTAGGTGACGTCGTAGTGGCCGAACGTCGGGGAGCCCACGCGGAGGTCGACGGCGATGTCGAGCGCGCTCCCCCGGACACACGTGACGAACTTCGCCTGGCCGGGGGGGACCTTGGTGCCGTGGATGCCCCGCAGGGTGTTCCGTCTCGACACCGAGTAGTTGACCTGGCGGACCGCGAACTCCCAGCCGCTGTCGGCCAGCAGGGCGCTGGTCTTCACCGACTCGAAGAAGTACCCGCGCCGGTCGCTCAGCGGCTCGGGCTCGACGCGGTACGCGCCGGGGACCGCCATTTCAGTGATCAACACCGCATGCTCCTCGCTGACTCAACCGGCGGAGACCGGGCCGGCCCCGGCCGCCGCGGCGATCCGCTGCCGCATGGCCGCGGAGTCGTTGGCGTGCGGGAACTCCTCCTGGGGGACGTCGACACCGAGGAAGGCGCACAGCGGCTCCCACCCCTGCTTCACGTCGTAGACGAGGACGTTGTCCGCGCCGAGGGCGCGCACGACCTCCTCGTTGTGGCGGTGGTACGCCGCGATGGCGTGGTCCTTGTCCTCGAACCGGCCGTCGAAGACGCCGTCCCAGACCATGGTGCTCGTGAGGTCGAGCAGCCGCGCCTGGCGGGAGCCGGGCTCCGGCGGGTGCTCGGCGCTCTTGAGCACGAACTGGTAGAGCGTGTCGTACGTGCTCCGGTACCAGCCCTCGGCCTCGCGCACCGTGAGGATCACCTTGGCCTCGGGGAACGCCTCGCTGATCTGCCGGTAGTAGACCGCGCAGGGTCCGTCCACCGCGGAGGTGTAACCGTCGTACAGGGCGGCCCAGTCGGGCTCCTCACCGTCACAGACGATCTTCGCCCACTGTTCGAGGCGCTCTCCGTCACCGACGATGTCGAACATGTGGAAGCAGGTGCCGAGACCGAGCCGGTCGAGGGCCACCTTCAGGGACGTGGTGCCGGTCCTGCCGAGACCGGCGTTGATGAGCTTCAGCACGGTGCCGTGTCCCCTTCCTCAGCGAAAGGCCGCGGGTTCCTGGAGGGTGGCCACGTTCACGCGGTTCCAGAAGTTGACCAGGCCGATGTGCATGACGATGGCGCCGAGCTGCTCGTCGTTGTAGTACTTGGCGGACTCCTCCCAGACCTCGTCCGGCGCCATGTCCACCGGGTCCGTCATCAGGGTGACGGCCTCGGCCATCGCGAGGGCGGAGCGCTCGGCGTCGTCGAAGACGGTCTGGTTGCGCCAGTCCGACACCTTGGCCAGGCGCTTGTCCGCCTTGTCCGCGATGTCCTCAAGGGTGTAGACGCGGCCGTTGATCTCGCTGACGAGCAGCCGGACCAGGTCGAGCGTCGTCTGCGGCACGCCGACCTTGCCGATGACCTCGGTCAGGTCGAGCAGGGGCTGCAGGGCGCCGGGAACGACCAGCGAAGGGTTGTCCATCCGTGGACTCATCGGGTCTTCTCCTGTGCGATTAAGTAGCGTGTGAGTGCGTGTCAGTACGTTGAATTACCTCGGAAACATGCTGCTCCCCGCCCTTCACCTGCGCAAGAAATCCCGTTCAAGTGCGGAATTCAGCAGATGCAACGCGACGACAATCCGTAAGTTGCCAGGAATTCAGCCGATGACTTGTAGTGGTCTCGTGTCAGAGTCCACCGCAACGAAGAGCCGGCAGCCGATCTGCCACGGCATTCAGGAAACACGCCAATTACTTCTCGAAGGTCATTCCACGGTCACCGGGCACGTCGACGACGTGCTCGGCGCCATCCGTGGGACCGACCCTGAGCTCGGTGCGTACGTCGAGGTGGCCGAGGCCCGCGCGCTGCGGGAGGCCGCGGCGGCCGACCGGCTGCTCGCCCGGCTCGGCCCGGCCGCCTTCCGCGGCCGGCCGCTGCTCGGCGTCACCGTGTCGGTGAAGGACCTCATCCAGACCGAGGGACTCCCCACCCGGCGCGGCTCGTTGCTGCCCAACCACCGCACCGCCGCCGACGCGCCCTCCGTGGCGCGGCTGCGCGCGGCCGGCGCGATCGTGGTCGGGAAGACGACGACCTCGGAGTACGGGTGGAGCGCGAGCACCGTCGGACGGCTCGGCTCCGCCACCCGCAACCCCTGGGCCCTCGACCGGACGGCCGGCGGTTCCAGCGGCGGTTCGGCCGCCTCCGTGGCGGCGGGCCTGTGCACCGCCTCCCTCGGCACCGACGGTGCCGGGTCGGTGCGCATTCCCGCCTCGTTCTGCGGTGTCGTCGGGTTCAAGCCCTCGTACGGGCGGATCCCCTACGTCCCGGCGTGCGCCGAACGGCTGTCCCACGTCGGGCCGTTGGCGCGGAGCGTGGCGGACGTCGCCGAGCTGATGGCGGTGCTCGCCGGGCCCGACCACCGCGACCCCGACTCGGGCGCCGCCGCCCCGGGCCCCACCACTCCGCCCGTGCCCGCGGCGGCGCTCGCGCCGCTGCGCGTCGGCTGGATCGAGTTCCCGGGCACGTCCGGCCCCGTCCGTGACGTCACCGAGGGCGTCCTGCCGGTGCTCACGGCGCTCGGGCACCGCGTGGACCGCATCGAGGTCCCGTTCCCCGACCCGTACGGCGCGCTGGTGGACATCCTCGCCGCCGCCGACGCGCACGGCACGGCGCCCGAGGACGAACCCTGGTGCGACGAGGGCAGGTTGGCCGTCGTGCGCTACGGGCGCTCGCTGAGCGGCGCCGCCGTGGCCCGCGCCGAGGCGACCCGGCTCGCCCTGCGCACGCGGCTCGCCTCGGTGATGGAGACGTACGACCTGCTGGTCATGGCGACCGTGCCGATCGAGGCGTTCGCCGCCGACGCCATCGCCCCGCCATGGGCCGCCGACCCCGCCGACCTGCGGTGGCTGTCCTGGTCCCCGGCCGCGTACCCCTTCAACCTCACCGGCCAGCCCGCCCTGTCGCTGCCCGTCGGCCTCACCCCGGCCGGGCTGCCGGTCGGGCTCCAACTCGTGGGCCGCGTCGGCGACGACGGCCTCGTCCTCTCGGCCGCCGGCCTCCTGGAGACCGCGCTCGGCCTCACCCTGGCTCCCCCCGGAAGCACGACGGAAGGAAGACGACCATGACGCCCAGGACGCTCGACGACGACCTGATGTCCTCCGCCGCCGCACTCCTCCGGACGGCGCTCGCCTCGCTCCCCAAGGACGCCGGGCGCCCCTTCCCCGCGCCCGTCCCCGTCCCGGCCCCCGCGCCCGCGGACCCGGCGGACGACGACCTGTTCGCCCTGTCGGCCGCCGGGCTCCTCTCGACGGCGCTCGGCCTCACCCTGACCCGTCCCGGTGTCACAGCGAAAGGCAAGTGATCATGGCTTCGAGATCGTGGTCCCGGATCGGCGGTGAGAGCGGCGTCGGACGCCCCTCCTTCGTGGCCGAGTTCGGGCTCTGGGACGACCGGCAGGCCGCGGCGGCCGAGCAGGTCGAACTCCAGCTGGACGACGTCGACCTCGTCCGGGTCGTGTTCTGCGACCCGCACGGCCTGGCCCGCTCCAAGACCGTGCCGGCGGACGTCTTCCGCTCGGTGCTGCGCAACGGCATGGACTTCAGCGCCGGACCGTTCCTCTTCGACACCGGCCACGCCGTCGCCGTCGACTTCCTCGCCGACGCCGGCGTGGGCGTCGGCGAACTGCTCGGCGCCGGCGACTTCGTCCTCGTCCCCGACCCGCGGACCTTCCAGGTGCTGCCCAGGGACGGGGCCAGGACCGCCTGGGTGCTCGGCGACGAGTACCTCCGCGACGGCACCCCGCACCCGCTGTCCGCCCGGGGCGTCCTGCGCCGGGTCTGCGCCGCGTACGAACGCGAGGACCTCGCGCCGGTCATCGGACTCGAACTGGAGTGGTACCTCACCAGGCTGACCGGTGGAGGACCGGTCGGGAACGCCGGCAACGGCTTCGGCCTCCAGGGCGCAGCCCCCGAGGTGACGGCCGTGAACCCCGGCTACCAGTTCAACCTCGACAGCGCCTACGACTCGGTCGCCGACATCGCCGACCCGCTGGCCGCGCTGCTCGCCCGCCTCGGCCTGCCGCTGCGGTCCTTCGAGCACGAGTCGGGCCCCGGGCAGCTGGAGACGACCTTCAACCCGATGCTGGCGCTCGACGCCGCCGACGCGATGCTGCTGCTGCGCACCCAGCTCAAGCAGGAGTGCCGCCGCCGCGGCCACCACGCCTCGTTCATGACCCTGCCGCGCCTGGAGAGCTTCGACCCGAGCGGCTGGCACCTCCACCAGTCCGTCAGCAGCACCAAGACCGACGTCAACCTGTTCGCCGAGGGCGACGGCCTCCAGGACGCCATCTCCGCCGAGGGCCAGGCCTACATCGGCGGCCTGCTCTCCCGGGCCCGCGAGCTCTGCCTGCTGTCCGTACCGACCGTGAACGGATACCGGCGGCTCTCCCCCGAGTTCACCCTCGCGCCGACCTCCGTCGACTGGCGCTTCGAGGACCGCAGCGCCATGGTCCGGGTCCTCAGCGGCGGCAGCTCGACCCACGTCGAGAACCGCATCGGCGAGCCCTGCGCCAACCCGTACCTCGCCATCGCCTCCCAGCTGCACGCGGGCCTCGAAGGACTGCTGTCCGGCGTGCCCGCCGACGACGTCCCCCGCCCCCCGCTGCCCAGGACCCTGCCCGAGGCCATCGAGGCCTTCCGCGCGAGCGACAGCGCCGAACGACTGCTCGGCCCCTCGCTCAAGGAGTGCCTGGTCAAGCTCAAGGAGAGCGAGGCCGCCCGCTTCGACGCCTGGTGCGCCGCCGAACTCCCCGACGGCCCCACGGCCGAGGTCACCGAATGGGAGCACCGAGAGTACTTCGGCGCCTTCTGACCGGCCGGCCACCCCCACAGACCCCGCACGCCCGAGACGCACCCGCACGCACACCCGACAAACCCGATCCGAAGGAGAGAACCATCATGTCGCGGTACGAATGGGATGGCACCAACCCGGCCATCGAGACGCTCAAGGGCGCCATCGAGCCGGCCCGCCAGAAGGTGTTGAGCCATGCGATCTACCACCAGCTGGACTCGGTGGACGCGGTCGTCACCTTCATGGAGCACCACGTCTTCGCCGTGTGGGACTTCATGTCGCTGCTCAAGTCCCTCCAGCGCGAGCTGACGTGCGTCGAGGTGCCCTGGCTGCCGTCGGCCGCCACCGGCAGCCGCCGGCTCATCAACGACATCGTGCTCGTCGAGGAGAGCGACGAGCTGGGCGACGGCTTCATCAGCCACTTCGAGCTGTACGTGGACGGCATGCGCCAGGCCGGCGCGGACACCACGCGCATCGACGCCTTCATCGGCCTGCTCCGCGCGGGCCGTCCCGTCCCGGCCGCCCTCGACGAGGCGGGCGTGCCGCTTTCGGTGGCCGAGTTCGTGGGCACCACCTGGGACTTCATCGACAACGCGCCGGTGCACTGCCAGGCCGCGGCGTTCGCCTTCGGCCGCGAGGACCTGATCCCCGACATGTTCGACCAGGTCGCCGCGCTCGACGCCGGGCACGGCACGCTGTCCACGTTCGTCGACTACCTCCGCCGCCACATCCAGGTGGACGCCGAGGAACACACCCCGATGGCCATGCAGATGCTCGCCGACCTGTGCGGCGACGACGAGGCCAAGTGGGCCGAGTGCGAGGACACCGTCGACCGCGCGCTCGCGGCCCGTACCCGGCTGTGGGACGGCATCTCCAACGCGATCACCGCGAACACCCGCTGACGGGAAGACTCTTGTGAGGAGAGCACATACATGGCGAAGGTGAAGGAGACTCCCGCGGTCACCGGGAGCGGACGCGCCGAACGGATCGCCTCGCGGACGCGGGACGAGAACTGGAAGAAGCCTCCGCGGCGGATCGAGACGTCGGAGTGCATCACCTGCGACACGTGCCTGCGCAGCTGCCCGTCCGAGTTCGGGGCGGTCTTCGACGACGGGCTGAACGTGGTCATCGTGCCGGAGCTCTGCTCCGGCTGCCCCGTGTGCGTGATGGTCTGCCCGGTCGACTGCATCTACGTCGACGAGGAGTGGACCGCGACGGAGGCCCGCATGTGGGAGCACATCGACCTGACGGCCGGGGGTGCGGCATGAGCTTCCCCACCGAGCGGGACGGCACCATGACCCGCCGGGAGGCACTCGCGAAGGCGCGGCAGAGCCGCCGGCCGAGCCGTCTCGGCCGGCCGGCCGGGGCCTCGGAGGAACCCGACTACAAGGTGCCGGAGAACTCCGGGTTCCCGGCCCTGCTGCGGCAGACCTGGCAGCAGGCGGTCGACGCCCCGGACCTGGCCACGTCGGTCGACACGCTGCTGACGCTGGCCGGGCACGTGCCGGCCGACATCCAGCTGCGGGCGCTGCCCGTGGAGGACGAGACCGCGCTGAAGGTGCTCGTCGGCCGGTCGTGGCGGGACGACGTCCGGACCACCGACCGGGCCGAGGGCGCGGCGACCGCGTTCCTCGGCGAGATCGGTCTCGACCGGAGCGGCCGGCTGGTCGTCCGGGTGCCGTCGAAGGGACCGCTGAGCGGCGAGGCCGAACTCGTCGACGGTGTCCTGCGGGTGCCGTGGACGGCCGAGGACCTCGCGGACTACCAGGTCGAGCTGGCGCTGGCCGACGACCGGTGGCACGCGTCGGTCGCCGACTGCCGCCAGTACCTGCTCGCGGCGGGCGCGGACGGCCGTCGCGGGCTGCTCGACGACCTCACGGAGGCGGCGCTGCGGACCGCGCCGTTCATCCTGTACGCGGGTGAGCGGCAGTACACCAACTTCCGCGACCGGAACACGCTGACGGGCAAGACGCTGCGGCCGGGGCACCCCGACTGCGCGCTCAGCACCCTGGCGTCGGTGCCGCTGGAGCTGTGGTCGGACAGCGACGTGCTGCTCGTCGTCTGCCTCACGCTCCTGGTCCGCTCGTCCGGGTACGGGCGGATCGAGGAGGCCAACGGGACGCAGCTGACGCTCGACCACGTGGCGCTGCTCTTCGAGCGGACGCGGAGCGCGTACAACGCGGCCGACGCCACGCTGCCGCCGGTGCCGGCCCCCGCCTCGCACGGGGTGGCCGCGCTCGGCGAGCTCGCCGGCGCGCTGGCCGCCCGGCGCCGGGAGCTCATGGCGACCGGCACCGTCCAGCTCTACCGGGAGATCTACGGCCCGCTGATGCACAAGATCGAGCGGGTCGCCGGACCCGTCAAGGACGACGCGGAACAGCTGGAGGCGGCGCTCTGCGCCCGTCTGCGGGAGCGGCTGCCGCTCACCGGCGACACCCTGGCCGGGCTCACCGCGGACCTGGAGGCGGCGCCCGGCTGGCTGGCCGAGGCGCACGGCGAGTTCGGCTCGGGCCTGGAGTCCCTGGTGTACGAGAGCGTGCGGGCGGCGACGGAGGTCTTCGACGCCGACTTCGCGATGAGCCGGGGGATGCGTTCGCTGCCGGCGCTGATCGAGGCGCTGCGCGCGGAGGAGTTCCCGAAGATCGCCGCGTGGGAGATCCCGCACTTCTTCTGCTGTGTCGTGCCGTCGTCTGAGTCCCGGCGGCTCTTCGGCGGCTCCGCCTCGCACCTGGCGGACACCGCGTGGGCCATCTCCTCGCGGATGCAGTACAACTCGTGGCACTTCCTGGTCGGGAACCTGCCGAAGGTGCCGGAGATCGCGGCGCGGGACCACTTCGTGCCGCCGGCGATCCCGGACATCGCGTACTACTCCGACCAGCACCACAACGGCCACGTCGCGGCCAAGGTGCGCTTCACCGTCCGCAGCCCGCAGGCGGTGGAGGTGCTGGGCCGCAGGTTCAACGGGTTCATGGACCTGCGGCTGCTGCGCTGCGAGGGGCTGCCGTTCGACGAGCAGGACCTCCTGGCGGCGGACCGGGTGTCGGCGTTCATCGCGCGGGCGACGAGCCTGGCGGCCGCGCTGGTCGCCGACGGCGCGCACATCGAGGTGACGTCGTTCGACTCGCAGTGGCACTGGGACAGGATCGCCGTCTAGCGGACGGCACCGGAGAACCACGTGGGGCCCCTGGCGAAAGCCAGGGGCCCCACGTGGTGGTCGCGTCCGGGAGGTCAGACCGCCACGGGCTGTTCGGCGGAGCGGGTGTGGACGGCGCGGTAGCTGTTCCAGTCGATGCTGGTGATCAGCGAGTACTGCTTGCTCTGGAAGGCGCTGCGGGCGGCGGACCAGTCGGCCTCGTCCTGGTTGCGGTGGGCGTCGTAGGCCTTCTTGTCGGCCCACTGGGAGTAGACGATGACGAAGTCGTTGTCGGTGCCGACGGTCGCCAGGGTGCCCTCGCCGCCGTCCAGGTTGCGGGAGCGGATGCCGCGCAGGACGCTCTGCGAGCGGTAGCCGGGGACGTCCACGAGGAAGTCGTGGGCGGAGCCGAGGGCCTTGATCAGGGCGCTCTGCTGGGCCGGCTTCACACCGAGGATCTCGACGACCGTGTAGTCGTCGCGCTCGGGCGAGACCTCGGTGGCGTCACCGAGCTCGGGGTGGCGCCGGGTGAACTCCACCTCGTTCTGCATGAGGCGCACGTAGGTGGTGATCTCGCGGAAGACGGGGACGGTGTGGTGCTTGAACTCGCTGTCCTTGTAGCGGGACTCCAGGTCGTCCATCCCGCGCCACTGGATGAAGTTGAGGGTGCCGGGGTTCTGCTCGCCGCGGTGCACGGTGCTGGAGATCCAGCCGGGGTAGGCCGCGACGTCGACGATCTTCTTCATCTCCGTGACGAGCGTGTCCACGCGGTCGCGGGAGTCGGTCTTGAAGAGGTTGAGGACGGTCAGGTGCCCGGCCTCGGGGCTGATGATCGGCATGGTTGCTCCTTGGGTAAGAAAGGGGGACGCCCCGCGGCGCGGGGCGTCGGGTGTCCTAGAGGTCGTCGCGGGCCGCGCCGAACCAGCGGTTCAGGGCGTCGTCGAGGCCGGCGGCCCCGTCGGTGGCGATCCAGGCGGTGTAGCCGTCGGGGCGGACGAGGACCGCGTCGACGTCCGCGAGCGCGCCCTCGGGGCGGGCTGCCGCGGTGACCGTGTCGACCCGGTCGCTCCACGGGCGGGCCGCGGCGGCGACGGCGGCGTCGCCGCTCAGGTCGAACAGGACGGCGCGCCCGGCGTGCAGGGCGCGGTACGCGGTCGTCTCGCCGTCCGGTCCGGTGAGGGCGAAGTCCGGCAGGCGGCGGCCGAGCAGCGGGTGGTCGCCGGCGCCGGCGTCGTAGGTGATGTCGAGGCCGGTGACCATGCCGACGAGGTGCTTGCGGACGTCGTCGTACGCGAGGAGCTCGGCGAAGACGGCCCGCATCGGGTCCATCTCGGGGCCGCCGAGGTACAGGCTGCGCTGGGTGAGCGTGTTGGCCAGGATGCGGGCCGCGACGGTGTGCCGCTCGGTGTGGTACGTGTCGAGCAGGCCCTCGGGGGCGGTGCCCTTGATCTCGGCGGCGAGCTTCCAGCCGAGGTTGACGGCGTCGCCGAGGCCCGCGCTGATGCCCTGCGCGCCGATCGGCATGTGGGTGTGCGCCGCGTCGCCGGCGAGGAAGACCCGGCCCTTGCGGTACTGGGCGGCCTGGCGGCTGGAGTCGGTGAAGTAGCTGAGCCACACCGGCTTGCCGGCGCTGATGTCGTCGCCGGTGACCCGCTTGAAGGCGTCGGCGACCTGCTCGAAGGTGGGCGGCTCGGTGGTCGGGCGGACGCCCGCGCCGCGCTCGAAGACGACGACCCGGGTGGTGTTGGGGCCGACGGGAAGGACGACGACCATGCCCGCGTCGCCGAGCTCGCCGGTGGGGCGCAGCCGCACCTGGACGTCGGTGACGTCGGCCATCAGCATCTCGAGGGTGGCCTCGTGGCCGGGGAAGTCGATGCCGGCGAGCTTGCGGACCGCGCTGCGGCCGCCGTCGGCGCCCACCGCGTAGCGGGCGCGCAGGGTGCGCGGGCCGTCGGGGGTGTCGGCGGTCACCTCGACGCCGTCGGCGCCGTCGGTCACGCCGGTGACCTGCCAGCCGCGGCGGATGTCGGCGCCGAGGCCGGCCGACCACTTGTTGATGATCGCCTCGGTGAGGGCCTGCGGCACGCCGCGCACGCCGAAGTTGCCGCCCGGTATGACGGTGTAGTCGAGCGGCATGCCGCCGAAGTGGCCGATCGGGATGACGCCCATGTCGCCGAAGGCGCCGAGGAGTCCGCGCTGGTCGAACTCCTCCATGGTGCGGGCCGAGAAGCCGAGTGCGCGCGACTGGCGCATCGGCTCGGTGAGCCGCTCCAGGACGACGGCGTCGATGCCCGCGAGGCGCAGTTCGCCCGCGAGCATGAGGCCGGTGGGGCCGGCTCCCACGATGATCACGTCAGTGTCGAAGTCGTGCGCTGTCACTGTCTTTCCCTGCCTTCCATGCGTGTCCGTACTTCCCGTGTGTTCTTCAGATCCGTTGGTCGAGGTTGCTCGCCCTGGCGGTGAGGTGGGCGCGGACCCGGTCGAGGCCGATGAGTTCGGAGAGCACCGTGCGCAGCGGCTCGATGCCGGGGCCGTCGAGCATCAGCTGTTCCTGGGCCGCGACGTGCCGGAGCACCCGTGCGCCGACGGGGTGCCGGGTGTCGTGGTAGGGGTCGAGGGTCGGGGGCGCGGCGCGGTCGAGGACGGCCGCGGCGAGTCGGGGTCCCAGGTCGGCGGCGTCCTGGAGCCCGGTGTTGAGGGCCTGGCCGCCGACGGGCGGGTGCCAGTGGGCGGCGTCGCCGGCGAGGAGGATCCGGCCCTTGCGGTAGGTGTCGGCCTGTCCCTTGGCGTTGTCGAAGGCGTCGAGCCAGACGGGGGTGCCGGCGGAGATGTCCTCTCCGGTCACCCGCCGCCAGGCGTCGACGACTTCTTCGAAGGCGGGCGGCCCTGAGCGTGCGGCCGGTGGGGTGTCGAACGCGTGGACCATCACCCGGGTGGTTCCGTCCCGGGTCATGGCCACGGCGAAGCCGCCGGTGAGGCGTTCGAACCGGCGGTCGCGGACGGTGAGGCCCGTGACGTCGGCCCGGAGGAGTTCCTTGGTCGCCGGTGTGGAGGTGACGGGGATGCCGGCGAGCCGTCGGACCGTGCTGTGGGCGCCGTCGCAGCCCACCACGTAGTCGGCGCGGAGGGTCAGGGGCCCGTCGGGGCCCTGAATCCCGCAGCGGACGTGGTCCGCCTCCTCGGTGAGCGCGGTGAGTTCGTGCGCGCGGAGCACGGCGGCGCCGAGCTCGGCCGCGCGCTCGCCGAGGGCGGCCTCGGTGCGGTACTGGGGCACCTTCCAGTTGCCGGCGTACGCGCTGTCGACCGGGGTGAGCGCGAACCCGAGCCCGCCGAAGTGGGTGCGCGGCTCGTGCGCGGCCCCGGCGAGCAGCGCGTCGAAGCCGCGCTCGTGGAGGATTTCGGCGGTGCGGGTGCTGAGCTGGCTGGCCCGGGATTCGTCCATCGGACGGGCCAGTCGCTCCACCACCACCGTCTCGACCCGGGCCCGCCTCAGCTCGCAGGCCAGCAGGAGCCCGACGGGGCCCGCGCCGACGACGACGACCCGCGCGTCCGCCCGGGACGGGCTCACTGTGCCGTGCGCCCGCCGCCGACACCCTCGGCGTACGCCTTGGCGAGGCGCAGGGTGGCGAGGCTGTTGCCGCTCAGGGCGTTCTGGACGTACTCGCGCGCGGTCTGGACGGTGACGCCCTCGCCGAGCACGGTGGTGATGTTCTCGGTGTTGATCCGCACGGTGTGGCGCGAGGTCACGCTCACGCCGCCGCCGGGGCGGTCCTCGATGAGCCAGCGGCCGGTGTGCAGGGTCATGAGGGCGGGCAGGACGATCTGCTTGTACACGATGGTCGTCGCGCTCTTGCAGACGCGGACGGACCGGGTGGTGTGGGTGGAGCCGTCCTTGGTGCGGGTGTCCATCTCCAGGATCTGGAGGCCGGGTTCGTCCTCTTCGAGGGTGACCCGGGCGACGTGCGGGAGCCGGTCGCGCCAGAACTGGGCGTCGTTGAGGAACTCGTAGACGTCCTTGCCGCTGCCCTCGACGGTCACGGTGTCGTCGAAGGTGAGGAGGTCGTCGGGGCCGGCGGCCTCGGCGCTCGCCTTCAGGGCCTGGAGTTCGGAGGCGCTGTTGCGGTCGACGGCCTGGCTGATCCAGTCGAGGTCGGCCGGGTCGTCGGTGGCCGCGCGGAAGTCGTGCAGCAGCCGGACCCGGCAGGAGTCCGCGGTGACGGGCTCGACGATCCAGGCGCCGCCCATGGCGCCGACGGGGTGCTGCGAGCGCTCCTGGCGGAACGTCACGCTCTTGCCGGCCGCGTCGTGCACACGGCGGGAGGTCCAGGTCTTGGCGGTGCCGTTGGCGGTGGCCCAGAGCTGGATCAGCTCGTCGTCGCCGTCCCGTTCGACGACCTCGGCGTGGACGGTCGGGGGGAAGGTCTCCGGCCACCTGGCGACGTCCGCGATCAGTGCGTACACCAGTTCGGCGGGCGCGGAGACGGTGATCTCGTGTTCCGTTTCACGTACCGCGTTCTCGGTCACGTTTCTTCTCCTCTCGGGTAAACGGGGCCTCTAGCCGGCGTCGCCGAACCAGTGGTGCAGGGCGGCCTGGAGGTCGCCGCCGTCGGGGGCGGTCCAGGCGATGTATCCGTCGGGGCGGACGAGGACCGACTCGGTCGGGGCGTCGCCCTCCTCGGGGCCCGCGGGGAAGCTCTTCACCCGGACCACGTCGACCCGGTCGGACCAGCCGGCGGCGGCCTCGGCGGTCGCGCCGGTGGCGTCGGCGGTGATGAGGACGCCGCGGGCGGTGTGCAGCAGCCGGGCGGTCCGGTCGTGCCCGCCGTCGGCGAGCTCCAGGTCGCGGTCGGCGAGGCGGGTGCCGAGCAGCGGGTGCCCCGCGCCGTCCCCGGCGCCGATCGCGTACCGGATGTCGAAGCCGCTGACCATGCCGGACAGGTGCCGGGCCACCGGCCGGAGCGCGATGAGCTCGGCCATGACGGCCCGCATCGGCTCGACCGACTTGCCGGTGAGGTTCAGCGTCCCCTGCGCGAGGGTGTTGCGCAGGAGCCGGGCCCCCACCGGGTGGCGTTCGGCGTGGTACGTGTCGAGCAGGCCCTCGGGGGCGGTGCCCTTGACGGTCGCGGCCAGCTTCCAGCCGAGGTTGAAGGCGTCCTGCACGCCGACGCTCAGCCCCTGCCCGCCGGCGGGCAGGTGGATGTGCGCGGCGTCGCCGGCGAGGAGCACCCGGCCGCGCCGGTACTCGGTGGCCTGGCGGGTGGCGTCGGTGAAGGCGCTGACCCAGCGGGTCTCGCCGTGGTGGATGGAGTCGCCGGTGAGCCGCTGCCAGGCGTCCGCGACCTGGGGGAAGGTCACCTCGCGGCGGCGGTCGGGGGACGCCCCGTTCTCGCAGACGATGATCCGGGTGTAGCCCTCTTCGAGCGGTGCGGCCATCACCATGCCGTTGGGCCGGAGTTCGCCGATCATGCGGGGCTTGATGTCGCAGCCGCGGACGTCGGCCAGGTACATCTCGCGGGTGGCGTCGGAGCCGGCGAACTCGAAGCCCGCCTGGCGCCGGACGGTGCTCCGGCCGCCGTCGCAGCCCACCAGGTAGCGGGCGGTGTGCTCCTCGATTCCCTCCGGGCCCCGGACGGTGACGGTGACGCCGTCCTCGTCCTCGGTGAAGCCGGTGAACTCGTAGCCGCGGCGCAGGTCCGCGCCGAGCTCGACGGCCCGGTTCTCGAGCATCTCCTCGATCTTGTACTGGGGCGCGCCCCGCACACCGAAGTGCGAGCCTTCGAGCACCCCGTAGTCGATCGGGATGCCGCCGAAGTGGCCCTGCCGGGTGACTTCGATGTTCTCCAGGCGTTCGAGGATCCCGCGCTGGTGGAACATCTCGGTGGCGCGCGCGGTGAAGCCGATGCCGCGCGACTCCCAGCTCCGCTCCCCCCGCTGTTCGAAGACGACGACGTCGGCGCCGCCGAGGCGGAGTTCGGCCGCGAGCGTCAGTCCCGCGGGCCCCGCACCGATCACGATCACATCGGTTTCCATGTTTTCCTGTCCTGTGCCTCGACCTCTGCGATGGGGGGAAGCGGCGGTGCGCGGTGTCAGACCGCGATCGCCTCGATGATGGAGATCGGCGCGCTGGTGGGGACGGCGCGGGTGACCTGGAAGCCGGCCTTGGCGAACAGCTCGGTGTACTCGGCGAGCGTGCGGTCCTGGGCGCCGAGCATCAGCATCAGCCAGAGGTCGATGGTGTGACCGAGGTGGTTCTCGTTGTTCTCGGGGAGCACGTACTCGATGACGAGCAGCTTGCCGCCCGGGGCGATCGCCTCGCGCGCGTTGCGCAGGGCGGTCACGGCGTCCTCCTCGGAGAAGTCGTGGATGATGTGCTTGAAGACGTAGGCGTCGGCGCCCGACGGCAGCTTGTCGAGGTACCCGCCGTGCTCGATGGTGAAGCGGTCGGCGACGCCGGCCTCCTCGAAGAGCGACTGCGAGTCGACGGTGGCGACCTCGGAGTCGTACAGCACGCCCTTGGCGTCCGGGGCCTGCTGGAGGATGCCCGCGAGGAGGTTGCCGCGGCCGGCGATGACGTCGACGACGGTGCCGAACTGGGTGAAGTCGTAGGCGTCCAGGATCGGGCCGGTCTCCGAGAGGGAGAGGCCGCCGAAGGCCTGGAAGAAGACGTTGGCGTACTCGGGCGTGGCGTGGAAGAAGTCGAGCGCGCCCATGCCGCGCAGCTTCGGCAGGTTGGGCTCGCCGGTCTCGACGGTGGCGGCGAGGTGGCCCCACTCCTCGTGCAGCAGCGGGTGGCTCATCAGGACGGCGAAGCCGCGCATCGAGTCCGGGGCGTCCTCGCGGAGCTTGTCGGAGAGCGGGGTGTTCTCGTAACGGCCGTCCGAGCCGACCGCGAAGACGCCGTGGCCGGCCAGCGCGCGCAGGATGCGGTGGGTCGCCTTGGCGTCGGCGCCGACGCGTCCGGCGATGTCGGCGGCGGACAGCGGCCCGTCGGCGAGGACGTCCGCGACACCGAGCTTGGCCGCGACGGAAAGGGCCTGGGTAATGACGGCACCCTGGATCAGGTTGAGCAGGGCGTACGAGTCGGACTGGTCGCGGACCTCGGTCTTTTCGGACATTACTTTCCTTCCGGAGCGCCTTTTTCGTGGATTTCCCGACGATAGGTCGGCGCTTCTCGGGCCCGCAACCAGACACTTTTGAAATTGTTGACTCGAACGTTCAACCGGAGAATCTGTGCGGTTGAACGGAGAGGAACCTCCACCGCTCCTCGACCGGGATTCCGGCCCTCCTTGTCAGATTGTCACGGCCCCACATACATCCCGAGAAGGAGCAGGCGGAATGGCCGACAACGGACAGCAGATAGCGCTGATCACCGGCGGAACGAGCGGCATCGGCCTCGCCGTCGCCGAGAACCTCGCGAGCCAGGGGCACAAGGTCTTCCTCTGCGCGCGCAACGAGGAGAACGTCCAGGAGACGGTCGCCAAGCTCCGCGCCGCCGGTCACGACGCCGACGGCCTGGCCGCCGACGTGCGCAAGCCCGCCGACGTGGAGCGCCTCGTCGACGAGGTCGTCGAGCGGTACGGCCGGATCGACATCCTGGTCAACAACGCCGGCCGCAGCGGCGGCGGCGAGACCGCGGAGATCGCGGACGAGCTCTGGTACGACGTCATCGACACCAACCTGAACAGCGTCTTCCTGATGACGCGCGCGGTCCTGAAGAAGGGGGACCCGGTCGGGCGCGGCTGGGGTCGCATCATCAACATCGCCTCCACGGGCGGTAAGCAGGGTGTCGTCCTGGGCGCCCCCTACTCGGCGTCCAAGCACGGTGTCATCGGCTTCACCAAGGCGCTCGGCCTGGAGCTCGCGAAGACCGGTGTCACGGTCAACGCCGTCTGCCCCGGCTATGTCGAGACCCCGATGGCGCAGCGGGTCCGCCAGGGCTACGCCGCGCACTTCGAGACCTCCGAGGCGGAGATCCTGGAGCGCTTCGAGGCGAAGATCCCGCTGGGCCGCTACTCCACCGCCGAGGAGGTGGCCGGCCTCGTCTCGTACCTCGTCTCCGACGCGGCGGCCCCCGTCACCGCGCAGGCCATGAACGTCTGCGGCGGCCTCGGCAACTACTGATCGAGCCGACGGACACGAGCACGGACACATCGAGGAGCCGACGTTGCCGCACACCACCCCGACCCCGGTCGACTTCTGGTTCGACCCGACCTGCCCCTGGGCGTGGCTGACCTCCCGCTGGATCCACGAGGTCGCGCGGCACCGGCCCCTCGACGTGCGCTGGCACATCATGAGCCTGACCGTGCTCAACGAGGGCCGCCCCGACCTGCCGGAGCGCTGGCACCGGGACCTGGCGCTGCGCATGGAGCCGGTGCGGGTCCTGGCCGCCGCCGAGAAGGAGTACGGCTCCGAGGTGCTCGGCGCGCTGTACACCGAGCTCGGCACCCGGTTCCACCTCGGGAAGGCGCCCAAGGAGCGGGCCACCTACGCGGCGGCGCTGGCCGCCGCGGGCCTCGACCCGGCCCTCGCGGAGGCGGCCGGGTCCGACGCGTACGACGCCTCGGTGCGGGCCTCGCACCAGGACGGCATCGGCCGCGTCGGCACCGACGTGGGGACCCCCGTCGTCGCGGTGGGGGACGTGGCGTTCTTCGGCCCCGTGGTGACCCCGACTCCGCGCGGCGAGGCCGCCGTACGGCTCTGGGACGGGGTGCTCGCGGTGGCGGGGACCGACGGGTTCTTCGAGCTCAAGCGCACCCGTACCCGCGATCCGATCTTCTCCTGAGAGCTCCGCGAGCCATGTCGTCAGCGTCGGGCCCCCACGAGGGGAGCGGTCCAGTTGTCGCTCAGCCATGCCTCGAGGGAGACGAGGTTCGGCCTGATCCGGCGCAGTTCCGGCAGGTCGGCGTGGTAGCCGTCGCGCTCGAACCAGTCGAACATGTTGGCGAGGTCCTCGCGGTGGGCGCGCAGCGGCTCGATGGGCAGCTGCTGGTAGCGGGTCGGCACCCCGGACGCGGCCTCGAACGCGGCCGCCATCTGCGGTCCGGTCAGGTCCTCGCCGGCGATCTCGACGACCCTGCCGAGCCAGGCCTCCGGGTTCTCGAAGGCCTCCGCGGCGAAGACGCCGATGTCGCTGGTGGCGATGAGCTGCACGGACGTGTCCGGGTCCAGCCACATGGACAGCACGAGCTCGCCCTCCACCGGACGCGGGGCGATGTCGAGGAGGATGTCGTGGAACATGACGGGCCGCAGCACCGTCGTCGGCAGGTCGAGCGTCCGCAGGTACTCCTCGACCTCCAGCTTGCTCTCGAAGTGCGGGACCCGGGTGTCCCGGTCCGCGCCGCCGACCGAGCTGTAGACGAAGTGCCGCACCCCGGCCAGGACCGCCGCGTCCGCGACCGCCCTGCCCTGCCGCACCTCCGCCTCGCACCCGCCGGGGCCGCGGAACGTCTGGACGCTGAACACTCCGTCGACGCCCTCCATCGCCGCCGCCAGCGACGCCGGGTCGTCCAGGTCGCCCCGGACGAGGACGGCACCCGCCTCCGCCAGGGCCCGTGCCTCCTCCTTGCCCGGGTCGCGGACCAGGGCGTGCACGGTGGCGCCGCGCCGCAGCAACTCGCGGGCCACCGCCCCGCCCTGCCGGCCCGTACCGCCGAGCACGAGGATCGTTCCTTCAACCGCCACTGTCTTCCTCCGTGTGTGTCGCCCGCCGGGTCCCCGCCCCGCGTGGCGTTCCGATGTGGTGGCCGCGAGCGGCCGCGATCCCCCGCGGGATCAGGCCGCCGACATGACCTTCAGCTGGAGCAGCGAGTTCACGAACTCGACGAGCTCCCCGGCGGTGTTGATCAGGCCGATCTCGTCCTCGTTGAGCTCGATGCCGAAGTCCCGCTCGATCCGGCTGTACGTCTCCAGGAGCGCGAGGGAGTCGTAACCCAGCTCGTCGAAGGGGCTGTCGGGCGCCTGGTCGAGGGGCAGCGCGTCCTCGGCCTCGCCGGCGCACTGGCGCATGATGGTCTGGAGGTCGCCGATCGTTATCTGCAGCACAGCCGTTCCTCTTTCTCTGTGGGTGACTCTCGGTCGGAGCCGCGCCGCGCTACCACGGCACGGTTCCGTCGTCCGCCAGGCAGGCGCCCGACGGTCCGGTCTCGTCGAGCAGGGCGAGCCGGACCGCGATCCCCGCTCCCTCGGCGGGTGTGCGGTGACCGCGGTGATGGTTGATGTCCGTCGCCACCACTCCGGGAAGGGCGGCGTTGACCTTGATCGGAGTGCCGCGCAGCGCCTTCGCGTAGGCCACCGTCAGCGCGTTCAGCGCGGTCTTCGAGGACTGGTAGGCGATCATGTCGAGACCCGCGAGCGGCGAGCCCGGAGCGGAGTTCAGGGTCAGCGAGCCGACGTGGCTGGACAGGTTGACGACACGGCCGGCCTCGGAGCGGCGCAGCAGCGGCAGCAGCGCGCGGGTCACGGTGACCACCCCGAAGACGTTGGTCTCGTAGACCTCCCGCAGGTCGTCCGCGGTCGCCTCGTCCGCCGTGCCGGTGAAGCCGCCCGCGACACCGGCGTTGTTGACCAGGATGTCGAGGCGTCCGTACCGCCGCTCGATCTCGCCGGCGGCCTCGGCCACGGAGGCCGGGTCCGTCACGTCGAGGCGCAGCGGCACCGCGGTGATCCCGTCGGCGGCGAGCGCGTCGGCGGCCTGCTTGCCCCGCACCTCGTCCCGGGCGCCGACGAGGACGGTGACGCCCTGCTCGCCGAGCTGCCGCGCGACGGCGAACCCGATGCCCTTGTTGGCGCCCGTGATGAGCGCGACCTTCCCGTCCGGCACGTCATTTCCTTTCCTGAGGGGCGTTCCTCACGAGGCGCGCCGAATTGCTGATGACTCGACGTTAGTAAGAGGCAAAAGCCGGGAGCACCTCCGACATTGCCATTCGGCTCCCGCGTTCAAGCGTTCAATAGCGGCGTTCAAGCACGCCTATTCCTCGGTTGAACGCCGCTCCGGCATGCCCGCATTCTTTTCATTGCAGACGAACACGGCGCTGAGTAGCTTCACCATGGCCAACAGTCGCCACAGCGCAGAGGGTCTCAATAATGAAAACAACCGACGTCATCGTGGTGGGTGCCGGGCCCGTCGGCCTGTTCCTCGCCGGAGAACTCCGGCTCGGCGGCGTGGACGTGGTCGTCTACGACAAGCTGCCCGCGCCCAGCGGCGAGTCCCGCGCCCTCGGGTTCAACCGGCGGGCCGCCGAGACCCTGGGGCAGCGCGGGGTGCTCGCCCGGCTCGGCGAGTTCCGGTGGGGCCCGATGGGGCACTTCGGCGGCGTCCGCTTCGACCTCGGCATGCTCGACGAGGACCACAGCGGAGTCCTCGGCCTGTCCCAGGCCAGGACCGAGGAGGCGCTGGGCGGCTGGCTGGCCGACCTCGGCGTCCCGGTCCGCCGCGGCCGCGAGGTGACCGGACTCCGCGAGACTCCCGAGGGCGTCGTGGTGACGTACGACGGTCCCGGGGGTCCCGGCGAGGAGACCGCCGCCTACGTGGTCGGCTGTGACGGCGCGGACAGCACCGTCCGGGCCCTGGCGGGCATCGCCGCCCCCGGTCACGAGGCCACCCGCGGCATGTACACCGCCGAGATCACCGGCGTCGCCCTGCGTCCGCGGCCCATCGGCGAGCGGCTGCCCGGCGGCTGCATGGTGGTGTGCACCCCGGTGGGCCCCGGCCGCCTCCGCATCGTCGTCCACGACCCCTCGCTGCCGGCCCGCCCGACGCCCGGCGCGCTGACCTTCGCCGAGGTCGCCGCCGCATGGAAGCGGCTGACCGGCGAGTCCATCGACGACGCCGAGCCGCAGTGGGTGTGGGCCACCGGCAACTCCACGGCGCACGCGGAGGAGTACCGGCGCGGCCGGGTGCTCCTGGCCGGCGACGCGGCGCACGAGATCCCGCCGCTGGCCGCCTGGGGGCTGAGTGCCGGACTCCAGGACGCCGCGAACCTCGGATGGAAGCTGGCGGCGACGGTCAGGGGCTGGGCGCCCGAGGGGCTGCTCGACACCTACCACGCCGAACGCCACCCGGTAGGAAGCGAGTTGATCCGCAACGCGCGGGCCGCGCAGAAGGTCTACCTCGGCGACGACGCCATGGACCCGATCCGCGAGGTCATGGGCGAGCTGCTCGCCCACAAGGACGCCGCGGAGCAGGCCGCCGGCATCGTGAGCGGCCTCGGCATCCGTTACGCGTTCGGCGCGGGCGACCACCCGCTGCTCGGCCTGCGCCTGCCCCCGCACCGCGAACTCGCCCTGGCGGACGGCACCCGCACCCGCGTCGGCGACCTGCTGCGCACCGGCCGCGGCCTGCTCGTCACCACCGGCGACAGCAAGGCGGGAGAACTCGCGGAGGGCTTCACCGACCGGGTCGACGTCGTCACCGGCACCTGGATCACCACCACGGAAGCCGACACCGGCACCGCCACCGACGCGTCCGCGCCCGACGCGGTCCTCGTCCGCCCCGACGGCTACGTCGCCTGGACCTCCCCCGGCAGCGCCGACGACCTCGCCGAGGTCCTCGGACGCTGGTTCGGCACCGCCCGCGTCCCCCAGCCCGCCGGCCGTTGACCGGCCCCCTCGAACCAAGGAGCTCAGGTATGCCCAGGGACACAGCCCGGGATGTCATCGTCGTCGGCGCCGGCCCGGTGGGACTGATGCTGGCGGGCGAACTCGGCCTGCGCGGCGTGGACGTCGTCGTCTACGAGCGGCTGCTCGCCCCGGCGCGCGAGTCGCGCGGCGCGAGCTTCACCCAGCGCACCGCCGAGTGCTTCGACCAGCGGGGCCTGCTCGGCTCGCTCGGCGCGACCGAGCCGGCCGACAGCCACTTCGGCGGGGTCCCGATCGACCTGTCCGCGCTGGCCGAGGACCACTACGGGCACCGGGGCGTATCCCAGTTCCGCACCGAGCGGATGCTGGAGGAGTGGGTGACCGGGCTCGGCGTGCCGATCCTGCGCGGCCACGAGGTGACCGGTTTCGAGGAGGACGCCGACGGCGTCGTGGTCGCCCTCGACGGGCCCGACGGCGCCACCGGGACCACCGCCCGGTACCTCGTCGGCTGCGACGGCGGACGGAGTTCCGTCCGCAAGCTGGCCGGCATCGACTTCCCCGGCACCCCCGGCGGGCGCGGCTTCCTCACCGCCGACGTCACCGGCATCGAGACCCGCAAGCGGCGCATCGGCGAGAACCTGCCGGGCGGCAGCATGATCATGGCGATGGACCTGGAGAACGGCGTCACCCGCGTGGTCGTCCACGAGGCCGGGACGGCGCCGCGCGACCGCGACTCGCTGACGTTCACCGATCTCGCCGACGCCTGGCAGCGGCTCACCGGCGAGTCCCTCCACCACGGCGAGTGCCGGTGGATCAGCTGCTTCACCGACGCCTCCCGGGCCGCCGCCGCGTACCGCAGCGGCCGGGTGTTCCTGGCGGGCGACTCCGCGCACATCCAGCCCCCGGCCATGGCGCAGGGGCTCAGCGTGGGCGTCCAGGACGCGGTGAACCTGGGCTGGAAGCTGGCGGCGGCGGTCAAGGGCACGGCCCCCGAGGGCCTGCTCGACACCTACCACGCCGAACGCCACCCGGTCGGAGAGCAGTTGGCCCGCAACGCCCGCGCCGCCATCGAACTGCGGCTCACCGGCGAGGACATGGACCCGGTCCGCTCCCTCATGACGGAACTCGTCGCCCACCGGGACGCCGCCGAGCACCTCGCCGGCATGCTGAGCAACCTCGGCGTCCGCTACGACCTGGGCAAGGGAGACCACCCGCTGCTCGGCCTGCGCATGCCGCCCGGCCGGGAGCTCGACCTGCCCGACGGCACCCGCGCCCGGGTCGCCGAGCTGCTGCGCACCGGGCGCGGCCTGCTCGTCACCACGGACGGCGCCCCGGTTCCGGCCGCGGCCGGCCTGACCGACCGGGTCGACGTCGTCACCGGCACCTGGGTCACCGCCCCGGAGCCCGCGCTCGACGCGGTCCTGGTCCGCCCCGACGGCTACGTCGCCTGGACCTCCCCCGGCAGCGTCGACGAACTGACGGAGGCCCTCGCGCGCTGGTTCGGCACCGGAGAGCAGCCCGCGCAGCAGCCCTAGTCAAGCCGCACTCGACCGGGGTTCTTGGAGCCCCGGTCAGACTGCCGAAGTCCGTCCCGGCGCCGACCCGTCGGCGCCGGGACGGGCCCTACGACACCGTATGCATCATTCATCAAGGAGCTGGTGGAATGGCCGGGAGCGAACGGGATCAGGCGAGCGGAAAGCCCCACGTGGTCATCGTCGGGGGTGGTATCGCGGGCCTTGCGGCAGCGTTCTACCTGCGGAACGAACCGGTCCGGGTGACGCTCCTGGAGGGATCGGACCGGATCGGCGGCAAGCTGAAGGTCTCCGAGGTGGCGGGCGTGCCGGTCGACGAGGCCGCCGAGTCGCTGTACGCCAACCGCCGCAAGACGACCGGCCTGATCAAGGACGCCGGGCTCGGCGAGCGGATCATGTCGGCGGGCGTCACCGCCTCGGCGATCCTCACCAAGAACGGCATACGCCACCAGCCGGACCGTCAGTTCATGGGCGTGCCCTGCGACATGGACGACCTGGCCCGGTCCGGCGTGCTGTCCGCCGCCGGTCTCGACCGGGCGCGCCAGGACCTGGCGCTGCCCTCGTTCGACCGGGAGGGAGACGTCTCGGTCGCGTCGTTCGTCGGCGGACGCCTCGGCCAGGAGGTCGTGGACAAGCTCGTCGACCCGTTCCTCGCCGGCGTGTTCTCCGGCCGCGCCGAGGACCTGTCGTTCGAGGCGACGCTGACGCCGCTGGCGATGGCCTCCCGCAACCACGTGTCCCTCGCGGACGCGGCGGGCTCGCTGACGCCCGTCCTCGCGGAGGGCGAGAAGCCGCCGCCGGTGAGCGTCGCCACCCTGGAGGGCGGCTTCGGTTCGCTGCCGCCCACGCTGGTGCGGGAGGTGCTGGCCGCCGCGCCGGACGCCTCGCTGCGCACCGGGGCGTCCGTGCGGGAGCTCACCCGGACCGCCGACGGCTGGCGGCTGGCCGTGGGCCCGGTCACCGCCCCGGAGTACCTCGACGCCGACGCCGTCGTCGTCGCCGTGCCGGCCGGCCCCGCGGGCCGTCTGCTGGCCGGGGTCCCCGGCGCCTCCGCGGCGGCCTCGGCGCTCACCGAGGTCCCGTACTCGAGCGTGGCGACGGTGACGCTCGCCTACCCGCACGCCGCGTTCGCCAACGGCGGCCTCCACGGCCGCGGTTACGCCGCCTACCGGGTGCCGGCGACGGAGGGGAAGCTCGTCAAGGAGGTCACCTTCACCACCGTGAAGTGGCCGCACCTGGCCGGCGAGGTGGAGATCGTCCGCTGCGCGCTCGGCCGGTTCGGCGAGGACCACCTGCTGCTGCGCGACGACGCCGACCTGGTCGCGGTGGCGGCGGCCGAGCTCGCCGAGGCCATCGGCGTGACCGGCGTCCCGGTGGCGAGCCGGGTGAGCCGATGGGAGGACGCCCTGCCGCAGTACACGGTCGGGCACCTGGACCGGGTGAAGCGGATCCGCGAGTCGGTGGCGACCCAGCCGGGCCTCGCGGTGTGCGGCGCGCTGTACGACGGCGTGGGCGTCGGCGTCTGCATGGCCACCGCACGCAAGGCCGCCGACCAGGTCCTGGGCTTCCTGAAGAAGGAGGCCGCCGACCGCTCGGTCGCGGTCGGCGTCTGACCCGGCCTCCGAGGCCCTGACGGCGACGAGAAGGGGCCGTGCCCGATCGGGCACGGCCCCTTCTCGTGTTTCCGGGAGCGGCGTCAGCGGTCGAGGACGGCCGCGAACACCTCGGTCAGGACCTGCTCCGGGTCCTCGGCGGCCTCCGTGGCGCGGTAGGCGACGTGCCCGTCGGGACGGACCACGAGCGCGCCGGCGCCGGTGATCTGCCGGACGGCCTCCCATCCGCCGTCCACGTCGTCGTAGTCGCCGCCCTCGCCGATGCGGGCCGTGACGACCGGCACGGAGTACTTCTCCGCCACGCGCTCGGCCGCCTCGGTCCACGCCGTCCCCTCGGGGCCGGTGATCAGCACGTAGCCGCTGGTGCCGGTGAGGTCGATCGTGGAGAGGAGCTCGCCGTCGCGGCTGATCCAGGCGTGCGGCACCCGGTGGCCGGGGCGGGACGTCGGCACGTGCACGTTCCGCATCGGGACGCGGGCCGGCCGCTCGGTGCCGTCGGGGACGAGCGCGCCCTCCTCGTAGCCGAAGCCCACCTCCATGTCGAGCGACTGGCAGCCGCCGCGGTGGGTGTGGAAGATCTCCAGCGCCCGGGCCCGCACGGTGTCGCCGTTCGCGGACGGGTCGAAGTACGCCTCCAGACGCTGGAGACGGCGGCCCGCGGGAATGTTGTGGCCGACGCCGATGGCATCGATGACGACCTGGTGGTGGGAGGCAGCGGACACGGCCCAGTCGACGTTCTCGCGGCCCACGGGACGGCGCTCGGCCTCGTAGGTGTCGATCAGGCTGTCGGGCGAACCGCCGTTGACGACCGCGGCCAGCTTCCACGCCAGGTTGTGGGCGTCCTGGATGCCGGTGTTGAGGCCGAGGCCGACGGCCGGCGGCTGGCGGTGCGCGGCGTCGCCGGCGATCAGCACGCGGCCGACGCGGTAGCGGTCGGCGAGGTGGGCGTGCACGATCCAGTCGGTGACCTTGTGGACCTCGATCTCCAGCTCCGGCAGGCGCAGCAGCTCGCGGATGCGCGGGATCACGGTCTCGGCGTCCCAGCGTCCGGGCGGGCCGGGGGCGAAGTGCAGGCCCCACTGCTCGCAGGCCTTGCCCCAGCTCGGCCCCATCTCGATGAGGTTGCTGGAGAGGTCGGGGTCCTCCGGGCTGAGGAAGTGGGTGATGAGCGTGCCTTCCTCCCACCACTCGGACAGGTCGGCGGAGAAGTAGGCGGTGGTGGTGTTGACGAGTCCGGGCGGGCCTTCCTGCTTGATGCCGACCTCGGGGCCGACGAACCGGCCGCCGTCGGCGCCTATCAGGTACTGCGCCTTGACCGTGGTGATCTCCCCGGTCTCGACGTTCCGCACCTCGGCCAGGACGTGGTCGCCCTCGTCGGAGAAGGTCGTCAGCTCGTGGTGGAAGAGGATCCGGCCGGGGCTGCGGTTCTCCGCGTGGCGGCGCAGGATCGGCTCCAGCCACATCTGCGGCAGCTTGGCCGGCAGGACGGGCCCGACCTTCTCGTAGCCCTCGCGCAGTTCGCCGCCGCCGAAGGCGTCCATCTCGTGGATCAGACGGCGGTCCATCGGCCCGTCGCCCGCGAGCGTGGTCTGCCAGCGCACCTTGCCGAACATCTCCAGCGGTGCCGCCTCGGCGAGCACGTCGTCGGCGATGCCGTGCTGCCGGAAGATCTCCATCGTGCGCTGGTTGAGATAGTGCGCCTTCGGAATCCTCGACGTGTCCGGGTGCCGTTCCACCAGCAGATGGTCGACGCCCTGGTCGGCCAGGAAGACGGAGGCGGACAGACCGCATCCGCCACCGCCCACGATCAGGACCGGAACCTCGATTGTCCCCATGTTCGCCCTTCCAGAAATATCGACGGATGCATTGCCGTCGCAGCCTGGCAAAGGGCTCTTCAGATCCGGTCAAGAACGGCTGGACCGGGCCGGCCCGTACGACCGCCGGTCGGTCACGGGGGTGACCGGCCGGCGGTGGGGGTGCGGACGCGCGAGGGTCAGCCGAGCCAGACCCCGTCGCGCATCAGGCCGCGGCCGGCCAGCTCGTTCGCCTCGCGCCAGGCCTGGGTGCGCTGCGGGCGGATGCGGAAGTACTGGTAGGGCTGCTCGAGTTCGCGCGGGTCGAAACCGGTCTTCGCGGCGAAGGCGTCCCCGGCCTCCTGGCCGAGCTCGGCGACGTCCAGCGGCTCGGCGACGCCGTCGACGATCACCACGTCGCGGGTCGGGCCGAGGCCGAGGCGCACCCGGCCGTCGGCGAGGAGGTTGCGGCCGGTGACCGAGGCGCGCGGCGTGGAGATCAGGAACGCGGCGCCGTCCCAGAGGTACGAGAGGGGGATGAGGTGGACCCCGCCCTCGGCGCCGGACGTGGCGACCCAGAGGTCGATGTCGTTCTCCAGCCTGGCACGCGTGTCCTTGAGCCGCTCCTCCAGTCCACGCGGTGGCATGTCGGTCATGCTTCCTCCATCGATGTCGCGGAGCCCTCCCCGGCCGGGGACGGCTCGTTCGGTTGTCGGCCGGGCCTCGCGGGCAGCGTCGCCGCCACGGCCGCCACCGCCCTGACGGCCGCGTGCACACTGATCATGTCGTGTGACCGGTGCGCGACGAAGCGGACATGGCCGTTCGGCAGCGGAAGGACGCGAACTCCGTGTTCGGCGAGGCGCGTTGCGCAGTCGTCGGCGGCGAGTCCGGCGAGTCGGGCCATGACCATGTTGGTCGGTCGCGGCGGGCGCATCACCTCGGCGCCGGGCACCGAGGCGAGCCCGTCGGCGAGGGCGGCGGCCTTCTCGTGGTCGGCGGCGAGTTCGGGCAGGCGCCCGAGCGCGACCAGGGCGGGTGCCGCGACGATGCCCGCCTGGTGCAGGGAGCCGCCGAGCCAGGTCCTCGACTCCCGGGCGTGCGCGAGGTACTCGCGCGTGCCGCAGAGGAGTCCGCCGACCGGGCCGCCGAGTCCCTTGGAGACGGAGAAGGACACGCTGTCGGCGGGGCCGGCGAGTTCGGCGGGCGGGACGCCGAGCGCCACGGCCGCGTTCGCGAGGCGGGCGCCGTCGAGGTGGAAGTGCGCGCCGTACCGGTGGGCCAGGTCGGCCACGGCGCGGGTGGCGGCGGCGTCGAGGGCGTTGCCCGAGCGCATCATGCTGGTGTTCTCCAGGCACACCACGGTCGGGCGTCCTTCCGCGCCGGCGGCGAGCAGCGCGGTCAGGGCGTCCGGGTCGGGCAGCCCGTCGGGGCGCTGTGGCACCGCCACGAGCTCGACCCCGCCGAAGCGGCGCAGCCCGTCCGCTTCGAGGAACGCCATGTGGGTGTCGGCTCCGGCGATCACGCGGGGCGGCGGCGACCCGGGCGGGCCGGCCGCGGCGAGCGGGGCGACGAGGTTCGCCATGGTGCCGCTGGGCATGAGCAACGCGGCCTCGGTGCCCAGGAGTCCGGCGACCGTCTCCTCCAGGAGGGCGACGGTGGGGTCGTCGCCGTACACGTCGTCGCCGACCCTGGCCCCGGCCATCGCCGCGCGCATCCGGGCGTCGGGCAGGGTGCGGGTGTCGCTGCGGAAGTCGAGCCGCGGCGGGGTGGCGGTCGCCATCGCCGGCTACCTTCCCGGCCGGTGGGCGACCCAGACGGCCCGGGGCCGGGTGTAGCCCTCCACCGCGTGGAGGCCCAGCTCGCGGCCGTACCCGGACTGCCCCATGCCGGAGACGCTGACGGTCTCCTCGGTGTCGCCCCAGGTGTTGACCCAGACCATGCCGGCGCGCAGGTTCCGGCCGAAGTGCTCGGCCCGGTCGGCGTCCGACGTCCAGACGGAGGCCGACAGGCCGTACGCGGTGTCGTGCGCGAGGGCCAGTGCCTCGGCGTCGGTGTCGAACGCGGCGACGGACAGCACCGGGCCGAAGATCTCCTCGCGCCAGGCTCGGCTGTCGGACGGCGCTTCGTCCAGGATCACGGGGTGGACGTGGAACCCGCCGTCGAGGTCGTGCCGGACGCCGGTGGCGTCGGGCGGCAGGACGACGCGCGCGCCCTTCGCCGCCGCCTCCTCGACCACCTCGGCCGCGCGGTCGGCGGCGGCGCGGCTGATCAGGGGGCCGAGGTCGGTGGCGGGGTCCGCCGGCCGGCCGACCCGCAGGCCGGCGGCCAGTTTGGCCACGCGGTCGACGAACTCGACGTGCACGGCCCGGTCGACGACGAGGCGGGAGGCGGCCACGCACATCTGGCCGGTGTTGCCGGTGAATCCGGTGACGACGGCCCGGGCGGCCGCGTCGAGGTCGGCGTCGCGGAAGACCACCACGGGGCTCTTGCCGCCGAGTTCGAGCGAGACGGGCTTGAGGCCGTCGGCGCAGCGGCGTGCGACGTCGCGTCCGGCGGCCGTCGAGCCGGTGAACGACACCATGCCGACGGCCGGGTGCCCGCACAGCAGCCGGCCGGTGCCGGCGCCGCCGTACACGCCGGTGAGCACGCCCTCGGGGAGCAGTCCGCCGGCGCGGTCGACGAGGCGGCGCAGCGAGAGCGGTGTCTCGGGCGCCGGCTTGACCACGACGGTGTTGCCGTACGCGAGGGCCGCGGCGATCTTCCACACGGCGAGGAGCAGGGGGTAGTTGTTCGGCGCGACGGCCGCGACGACGCCGACGGGCACGCGGTCGGTGTACGCGCGCATGCCGGGGCCCGAGGGGTGGGTCTCCCCCACCGGGTGGCGGGCCGCCGCCGCGAACCAGTCGAGTACCCGGGCGGCGAAGTCGACCTCGCCGAGTGCCCGTGCCGTGGGCTTGCCGGCGTTGCTCCGCTCCAGTTCCGCGAACACCTCGCGCTCGGCGCGCAGCAGGTCCCCGAGGTTCCGGAGCAGGTCGCCGCGCCGGCTCGGCGAGGTGTCGGCCCACTCGCCGCGGAAGGCCGTGTCCGCGCGGGCCACGGCGTCGTCGACGCCGGACTCGTCTGTGTCCTTCAGGCGGGCGAGGAGGCGCCCGGTGGCGGGGTCGAGGACGGCCCGTCCCGTCCCGCTCATCCCAGCACCTCGGCGTTCCCGGCGAGGCGGAGGTCGGCGTCGATGCCGGCGACCAGGCCGAGGAAGGCCTCGCGGCCCAGGCCCGTGCCGGCGCTGCCCAGCAGGCGGAGGTCGTAGCCGTCGGGGTGCTGCCACCAGGCGTCGCAGGCGCCGTACTCGGCGTCGACGTGGCCGAGGTGGAGGGGGCGGCCGTCGAGGTCGTGGAGCTCCTCGGTGGCGGGGTGCTTCTCTCGGACGGGCGGAAACTCCAGGCGCCCGCCGCCGGTGCGCTGGGCCGTGAGGCGCAGTTCGGCGCCGTCCGGCGAGGCGTAGACGACCTCCAGTTCGCGGACGGCGGCGCCGTCCCCGAAGGTCGCGGCGCTCTCCGCGCGGAACCCGCCGGCGGTCACCGGAACGCCCTGGGCGGCGAGGAAGGCGGCGACGTCGGCGGAGGGGATCCAGTCGCCCTCGTGCTTCTTGTCGCGCCGGTGGAAGGAGAAGACGCCGGTGGGGACGGACACCATGTCGGCCCGGTGCCTGGCCCAGTAGCTCAGCTCGGCGAACGGGGTGGCGAGGATCCGCTCCGCGGCCTCGGGCACGGCGGGGCGCAGCGCCGCGAACAGCGCTACGAGCTCCTCGTCGGTGAACTCGCCTTCGAGCACCGAGAGTTCGACCGTGGTACGGGCCATCCGGGCGCTGCCGGCCCGGTGCCCCAGGTAGTCGGTGCCGAGCCAGGCGACCCGGCCCTCGCCGATCTCGTACGGCCTGGTCTCACTGCCCCACAGGCACGGGTGGTCCGCGGCGGGAAAGGCCCAGTCGTAGTGGAACTGCTTGAGGCGCAGCCGGCGCCCACCGCCGGAGATCTCCGTGCGGTATCCGGCCGGGTTGGCATCGCTCCAGGGGGTGCGGCCCTCGGCCTCCACCCGCCCGGGAGGAGCCTCCCTGCGGAGCGTGCCGACGCTGCTGTCGCAGCCCGCGGGCAGCACGGTCGGCCGCCACACCGTGAAGTTGCACCCGTCCTGTGCCGCCGCCTCGCTGAGCACCGGCGGCACCGGGTCAAGGTCGGCGGCGCGCTCCAGGATCTGCCAGCGCCACTGGGGTACGGGACGGTTCGCCATGACTCTGACTCCTCGGTTCGGTTCTGAACTCCGCGAGGTGGTCGAGCCAGGCGGAGGAGGACGCGAGAAACATCCATTCGCCGACGCCCAGTTCGGCGCGGAGCGCGTCCGGCAGCGGTGGCAGCCCGAAGGGGGTGCCGAGTCCGTCGGCGAGTTCGGTCAGCCGCTGCACGTAGCGGGGGTCGGTGGGGGTGGGGAAGCCCTGTTTGCGGCGGTGGCGTACCGACTCGGGCATGAGGTCGGCGAGCGCCGCTTTGAGCAGGCTCTTGTGGCTGCCGGGCTTGTTGGTGTCCTTGAGGTGTTCGGGGCAGCGGAAGGCGAGTTCGGTGAGGGTGACGTCCTGGAAGACGGGCCGGTCCTCCAGGGTGAAGGTCGACGAGGTGGCGTCGACCATGTCGTTGACGTAGACGAGGAAGCGCCGCATCAGGTGGTGCCGGCCGCGTTTGAGGGGCGAGGCCGTCTTGAGCGCCCGGTACTCGTCCATGGTGCGTTCCCACACCCGGTCGGTGACGACGTCCATGTCGACGTCGAGTCCGTGCGCCATCCAGCCGACGAGCTTCGCCCAGACGGGCCGTTCGTCGGCGTGCAGCCGGTGGGTGAGGTAGTGCCGGCCGTGGATGTACGTGGGGGCGAGGGGGTCGACGACGGGGAAGTAGCGGCCGTCCTGGTACCCCCAGAGCTCGTCGGCGCCGTGGCCCGAGTAGACGACCACCTTCCGGTCGCCGGCGATGGTCCCGTAGAGGTGGTGCATGGCGAGTTCGGCGCCGTGCAGGAGCGGCCGCATCAGCCGGGTGGGCAGGACGGGGACGAGGTCGGCGGCGGCGTGCCGGTCCAGGTCGCAGACGGTCAGCCCCACCCCGAGGCGCTCGGCGACCTCGGTGGCGTAGGCGACGTCGTCGCCCGAGCCGCCGATGCCGTCCTGGTAGCGGAGCACGTATCCGTCGAGGGGCACTCCGGCGGCGGTCAGGCCGGCGGCGATCGCCGTGCTGTCGACGCCGCCGCTGAGCACCGCGGCCCGGGGGACGTCGGACACCGACCGCTGCTCGATCGCCCGGTCGAAGGCGGCCCTGATCTCCTCGGGCTCGACCAGGCCGTCCACGGACGCGGGCCGCCAGTAGCGGTGCGTGCGGGTGCGCCCTCCGTCCACCGCCAGGTATTCGGCGGGCTGGAGGGAGCGGACGCCGCGCAGCCAGGTGTGGTCGTCGGCCGCGTCCATCCGGATCCACGAGCGCAGCAGGTACTCCTCGGCGTCGACCTCGGGGGTGATCAGGCCGGTGCGGAGCAGGACCTGCTGCTCGGAGGCGAACAGCAGCCCGCCTTCGGTGAAGGCGTAGAAGAGCGGTTTGACGCCGAAGTGGTCGCGGGCCAGTACGACCCGGCCCGTCGTGGTGTCGTGCCAGGCGAGCGCGAACATGCCGTCGAGGGGCCGCAGCGCGTCGGCGGGGTCGTCCTCGCGGCAGACCTGCTGGAGGGCGAACTCGGTGTCGCAGCTGGTGCGGCGCGGCCACAGCGGCGGCGCGGGCGAACGGGAGCCGTAGACCTCGCCGTTGTGGACGAGCACGACCCGGCCGGTGGGGTCGGTCATCGGCTGGTCGCCCGCGTGGCTGCGGTCGCGGACGGCCAGCCGGGTCGCGCACAGCATGACGGTGCCGCACGCCGAGACGTACGGGGCGCGGCAGCCCTCGCCGCGGTGCGCCATGGCGTCGGTCATGGTCCGGCCGAGCGCGTCGAGCCAGGCGCGGTCCCGGCGGCCGTCGAAACTGATGAATCCCGCTATACCGCACATGTGCCACTCACCCAACCCGCCTGCCGTGTCCGGCTCTTCGGCGTCCGTGCCCGCTCCGCGGGTGCCTCCGGCTCCCGCCAGACGTGCCGGAGGCCGGCCAGGGCCTCGGTGAAGACGTGCTCGATGCCGTGGTGGCCGCCCTCGTGCTCGCGGTAGACGTGCGGGACGTGGTGGGCGCGGAGGGCGGCGTGCAGGGCGCGGACGCCCCAGTGCATGCCGTACTCGTCGCGCTGTCCGACGTCGAGGTGGAGCAGGCCGAGCCCGGCCAGCCGGCCGGCGTGCTCGGGCAGCATCCGCACCGGGTCGAGGGTGAGCCAGCGCTGCCACACGTCGTCGCGGAACAGGCCGGTCCCGGGGTCGCACGGCAGCGCGTCCGAGGCGCTGGTGTCGGGCTTCTCGGCGTAGCACATGCCCATGGCGACGATGCTCATCGCGACCATGAACGGCACGTCGTGCGGGCCCGCGGCCCTGCGGGCGAGCAGCCCGTCGACGCCGCCGGCCGCCCGGACCGTGTCGAGGGTGCCGGGCAGCAGCGGCAGGTAGCAGTGCTCGAACCCGGCGTCGGGCGAGCAGGCGACGACCGCTCCGAACAGGTCGGAGGTCATGCCGGCGATCAACGCCCCGTAGCCGCCGCTGGACTTGCCGCCGACGGCGCGCCAGGCCGGTTCGGGCCGGGTCGCGAACCGCCGGTCGACCTCGGCGACGACCTCGGCGAGGTAGCCGGCGTACTCCCCCGAGGCGGCGGAGTCGAGGTACTGCGAGCCGCCGTAGGCGGTGGTGCAGTCCGGCACGACGAGCAGCGCGGGCGGCACCCGGCCGTCCTCCATCGCCTGCCGCAGCCGGTCGGCGACGGAGGCGCCGAAGGCGAGTGCCCGGCCGGTCAGGCCCGGGTGGGCGCCGAACCCGGGCAGCCAGTAGACGACCGGGAAGCGGCGGACGCCGTCGTATCCGGGCGGCAGGTGCACCTCGATCCTCCGCCGGTACGGGTCTCCCAGCGGGTTGCCGCGCAGGCGGACGCTCTCGTGGTCGACCACGACGGTGGCGGGGAACGTGTCGGCGGGGCCGCTCATGAGCGGGCCTCCTGCCGCAGTTCGCGGTCCACGTGGCGGGTGTAGAACGACGGGTGGTGGAAGACCGCGGAGAGCAGCACCCCGTCGCTGGCCCACAGGCCGAAGGAGCTGCCGAACAGCAGGTCGGCGCCGAGCATGGCCTCCAGGGTGCTCGCCGCGATCTCGGTCCAGCCCTCGCCGCCGGCGACGTGGCTCCGGGCGGGGCCGGGGCCGAGGCGGGTGACGCGGCCGGCCACCGGGTCGAGCAGGAAGGCGGTCTCGGCGCCCGCTCCCCCCTCGCCGTCCCCGTCCTCGTACAGCGAGACGACGTGCCGTCCGGCGCCGTCGTCGAGCGCCCGGTACCAGTAGTCGGTCGCCACGAGCCGGTCGAGCACCTCGCGGAGGAGGTCCTCGGCGGGGCGGGTCTGGCGGCCGTACCGGTCGAGGGAGGCGTCGAACGGCGGGACCGGGGTGTCGGGGTCGAGCCGGACCTCGGCGTAGACCTCGTCGAAGTCGTACGCGTCGGGCGCGACGGGTCCGTCGGTCAGGACGGCCTTGCCGTCCGTCACCTCCATGACCTGGCCCGGGCCCCAGAGCAGGCCGTCGCGGCCCAGCTCGTCGAGGCGCGCGAGGGCCTCGGTCGGGGTGAAGGGGAACATCGTCCGGTTGCACCAGGAGTAGTCGCGCTCGCCGTCGCCGCTGACGCGCCAGCCGAACGAGGAGGGCACGGTCACGGTGGCGGGCAGCGTCCCGACGTACCGGTCGAAGTTCGCGACGGCGCGGGCGCGGACCGCGTCCGGGTCGGTCAGCGCGCGGCGCTCGGTGAGCACGCCGGGCGGCGAGACGCTGTGCGCGGGCACGAACACGGCGTCGAGGCGCGGCGCGTCGTCGCGCTGGAAGGCGGCCACGGTCGCCTCGTGCAGGAGGGCGTCCCCGCAGAGCATGACGGAGGCGTCGGCGGTCTCCACGAGCACGCTCATCTCGGGGAACGACACGGCCGAGGGGAACGTCCGCAGGGTCGCCCCGCCCAGGGTGACGGTGTCGCCCGGGGTCACCGGGTGCAGGCGCTCGAAGCCGAAGCGGCGCAGCGTCCAGGCGATCGCCTGGTGTCCGAGCCCCGAGGCGGTCAGCTGCGGCGGCACCGGTCCCGCGGGGTAGACGCAGGTGACGCCGGAGCTCTGGCGCGGGCTGTCGTCGAAGTCCACGTCGGCGCCGTCGACGAGCCGGAGCAGCGACGGGAAGTGGTGGTGGTCGTAGTGGTGGTGGCTGAGGACCACGTAGTCGACGCCCTCGTCGAGCACCTGGCGGACCAGGTCGTCGGGCAGCGGCGGATGGTGCTCCCAGAAGCGGTCGAGGCGCTGGGTGAGCCACGGGTCGAAGAGGATGCGTTCCGTCCCCGTCTCGACGAGGACGGCGGCGTGGCCGAGCGATGTCAGGCGCATCAGCCGGCCGCCTCGTACACGCAGCGGAAGCCGACCTCCATGTGCCGGTCGGTGATCAGGTCCTTGCCCCGGTAGAACGTGGTGAGACAGGCCGGGGGCGAGGTCCAGGTGCCGCCGCGCAGGACGTGGAAGGCGTCCTTGCGGTTCATGAAGTCCAGCGGGTGGCGGCCCTTGAAGAAGGGGTCCATGTCCTCGCCGGTGTAGAAGTTGGTCCGGGTCAGCTCCCAGACGTTCCCGGAGGTCTGGAGGACGCCGTACGGGCTCGCGCCCTCGGGGAGGGCGTCCGCGGCCAGCACCGGGTGGGCCGGGCTCTCGCCCTGCTCGACGGTGACGAGCAGCGCCTCCAGGGAGTCGAGGTCGGCGACGTTCTCGCCGAAGGCCCGCTCGACGTAGTTCACCCGGGCCGGGTCCCACTCGTCGCCCCAGGGGAAGCGGCGGCCGTCGGTGCCGCGCGCCGCCTTCTCCCACTGGTGCTCGCTGGGCAGCGAGCCGCCGGCCCACTTCGCGAAGGCGTAGCCGTCGTACCAGTCGATGCCGACGACCGGCTGGCCCGGTGCGTTGAAGCGCGGGTCGTGCCAGTGCGCGGGGCGGTGCGAGCGCTCCTCCGGCTGGTCGGGGTGGTCGAACTCGCCGGAGTCGCCGACCTCTTCGAGGAACTCCCGGTAGCGGGCGTTGGTCACCGTCGTCCGGTCGATGTGGAAGGCGGGCACGTCCACGGCGCTCAGCGACAGGTCGTCGGTCAGCATGCGGAAGGCGTCGGACTCCTCGATCGCGCCGATGATCGCCGGGCCGCCGGGCACCAGGACGACGTCGGCGTTGCGCCGGGGCCGCGTGCGCGCGGCCTCGATCCGGGCCCGCATGTCGGAGAAGTACTCGTCCTCGAGGCGGCGGAGTTCGGCCGGGTCGCGGGTGCCGAACACGCTGATGAGGGCGCGCTTGGTGAGGGCCGCGCCGCAGCCGACGGGCTTGCGCGCCCAGCCCGGCTTCGTGAAGTTGCTGGGCCAGCCCGAGATGCGGATGAGGTCGGGGACGGCGGCCGCGATGCGGTACTCCGTGATGACCTTCAGGGCCGTGAACGCGACCCAGTCGACGGTGTCGTGCGTCGAGGCGGCGACGGCCGTGTCGGCCGCGGGGTCGCCGGCGTGGTGCTCGGCGAGCAGCCGTACGGCGCCGGCGCGCACCGGCCATTCCGGGTGGGTGATGGCGAGGGTCGCGAGCAGCGGCACCCCGTCGGCGGCCCGGCCCTTCTCGCGCGCGAGGTCGACGACGCGTTCCACCGACGCCCAGTAGCGGTCGTCGGTGGAGTCGTCGATCACCAGCATGTCGGCGGGAATGTCGATGACCTGCGAAACGCGATTACCTACCATCTCAACCTCTCTCTCGGGACGATGGACGACGAGCCGCCCGTACGGAATGCGAATCCGTACGGGCGGCGCAATTCGCTGGTCAGCGGATTACCACTTGCTGGTCTCCTGCTGCGCGTCACGGGTCTCCATGAAGGTACCGTCGCTCATTGTGAACTCCCTCCGGTATTCCGTTTCATGCGGTCGGTCGACCTCATGCCGAGAAGATTAGACAGGGCCCACAGGGCGCTACAACGGAAAGGGCCGCGAACGCCGAAAGAGAGCATTCTGCGATATATCCGGGGTAGGTTCGCGCCCATCCGACACCAGGAGAGAGGACCCGAAGAATGGTCGACACCGAATCCCGTGACCTGCGGGAGAACGGATTCACCCGGCTCCCCGCGCTCGCGACCGGCGACGCGCTCGACCGGCTCCGGCGGGCGGTCGGCCGGCTGGAGGAGCTCGCCCGCGACCGCACGGTCTCCACCGGGGACTTCGTCCTCGAAGCGCCCGGCATCGGCGGCTGGGCGGCCTGGCAGCAGGGGTCGGGGGCGCTGGCCGGGGTGCTCCGCTCGGCGGACCGCATCCACGAGCACGTGCCGGAGTTCGACGCGGTGCAGCGGTCCCTCGGCCTGGCCGACGGGCCGGTCGCCCGGGCCGCCGGCGGGCACCCGGGCACCCTGGTGAACGCCTTCCTGTGGGCGAAGCCGCCGGTGGTGGGCTCCGCGAAGCCCTGGCACCAGGACCTGGCGTTCGCGCCGCCCGGTTTCGGCGCGGACGAGCACGGCATCGTGACGATCTGGATCGCGCTGGAACCCGCCACCCCGCGCAACGGCTGCCTGGAGTTCCTGCCCGGCTCGCACGTGCTCGGGCTGCTCCCCCACACCGGTGACCGCGAGCGGCTGCCGGGCGAGGCCCCGCGGGCGGCGGCGGTCGAGCCGCACATCGCGGACGCGGACCTGCCGGGGACGGAGCCGGTGGCCGTGCCCCTCTCACCCGGCTCGGCCGTCCTCTTCGACGGCATGGTGGTGCACCGCTCGGCGCCCAACACGACGGCGGCGGAGCCCCGTACGGCCGTCAGTTTCGTCTACCGGGTGCCGCGCCCGTCCTGGACGCGACGCGAACCGGCCGCCGCCCGCGCATGATGTTCGACCGCGGATCGGCAGCGGTCGAACGGTGGCGCGGTCGGCGGCCGGTCGGTTCCCGGTCGAGACGCGGTCAGGAGCCTTCGAGGGCGTAGAACCCGACGCCGTCGAGGTGCCGGATGGTGTTCAGGTCGCGCTGCACGACCTCGTCGAGGTCGTGCAGCAGGGTCACGACCACCGGGTACGTGAGGTCGTCGACCGTCCTGCGGATCTCCTGGCCCGGCTTCACCAGGGTCGCCAGGGCGTGGCAGCCCTCCAGCCGTTCGATCTCCTCGATGCCCCGGTACTCGCGGAGCACGCCCTCCACCGGCGAGACCATGCCGGCGATCGCGGCGTACCGCTTCACCTCGTACGGGGTCCCCGCGCGCGCGTGGAACCGCTCGGGCCGCAGATAGGCGTCGACGGTCCAGTCGAGCTGCGAGGCGCCGATGCCGAGGCCGGCGGCCGCCGGGATGCCGCCGCCCGCGATCCGGGCCCCGACCTCGACCAGGCACGGCCCGTCCGGGGTCATCCTGATCTCCAGGTGCGCGGGGCCGTGCCGGATGCCGAGGGCGTCGAGGACCTGGAAGCCGTACTCGGTGAGCGGCCGCACGACCCTGCTGCCGGAGTCGATGAGGGAGAGGGCGTCGCAGAGGTCGACGACGCCGTTCGCGCTGACCCGGCCGGTGCGCCAGACGTCGCACACGTGGTGGCGGCCGTCCCGGCTCACGGTGTTGACCATGTACTCGGTGCCCGCCAGGTACTCCTGTGCCACGGCCCCCCGGTTGGGCTGGGAGAAGACGTCGTCCGCGCCGGCGAGGGAGCGGTAGGCGGCGACCGACTCCTCCGGGGTGTCGCAGAAGGAGACGCCCTGGCTGCCGGCGCTGCGCGGCGGCTTCACGACGACCCGGCCGCCGAGCTCGCGGTGCCAGGCCGCGAGTTCGTCCGCGTCGGTGGCCCACAGCTGTCGCGCGGCGCGGAGTCCGGCGGCGCGCAGGGTCTCGATCATGAGGTGCTTGTCGCGGCGCGCGGCGCTCAGGGCGGTTCCGTTGCCAGGCAGGCCGAGGAGCTCCGCGAGCAGGTCCGCGAGCTCCACCCCGCTCTCGCCGCCCGAGATCACCGCGATCGGCGAGAAGGCCGCGACCGCGTCCGCGGTGGCCGCCGGGTCGCCGTCGTGGACGAGGTCCAGGACGAAGTCGTCGGGAACGTGCGGCGCCGACCGGTAGACGAACGGCACCTCGCGCGTGCTCTGCACACGGACGACGGAACACCCCTGATCACGGAATTCCAGAACGAGTCCACGGACCGCGGCATAGGCATCGACCATCACGACGCACGGGCCGCCTTTTATGGCTGCTGTCATGTGTTCAAGATAGACAGACTTCCCCTTGGCCGAAATCCGTTCAGCTCTGCCATCCTCCAGCCCTGGAGGGATGCTTCATGACGTTATTTCCCGCGACATTACGGTCGCCTCACTTCACTCCCGCGCTGCTGTTCGTCAACACGTGCGGGAGTTTTCTGGTTCTCGTGAGCCTGTCCACGCACGTCGGTTCGGTGACCGGTTCCGGCCTGCTCGCCGGCGCCGTGCTGAGCGCCCCGTGGCTGCCCGCGCTGCTGCTCGCCGCACCGCTCAACCGGCTGCTCGCCCGGCGCGCTCCGGAGCGGCTCGTCCGGCTCGCCGAGGCCGCGAGCCTGCTGCTCACCGCCGCCGCGCTCGCCGCGCCGGGCTCCGCGCTGCTCGCGGTCGCCACCGGACTCGTCCTGACCCGCGGCTTCTTCGAGGCGGTCACCCGCTCGGCCACCTCGGTCGTGCTGCGCGGCGCGGTGCCCGCGGAGCGGCTCGACCGGGCGAACACCGTCGCCGAGATCGGCAAGCTCACCGGCCTCAGCGTCGGCGCCGCGCTGGCGGGCCCGGCCGGCTCCGTCCTGTCCCTGCGGGGGCTGATCGCGGTGAACGTGGCGACCCTCGCGCTCTCCGCGCTCCTCGCCTGGGCGCTGCCGACCGCCGCGGGCGGGGCCGCCGGGGAGAAGGGCGGCGAGGAGACCGCGGCCGCCACCCGGCTGCGGATCGAGGACCCGGTACTGCGCCGGCTCTTCGCCCGGTTCCTGCTGGTGGCGTTCTGGCAGGGCTTCCACACGGTGGCCGTCACCGTCATCCCGCTGACCCTGCTGGGCGGCGGGACCCGCCTGGTGGGCGTCTTCGTCGCGATGTCGGCGGTCGCGATCTTCGCGGGTTCGCTCGCCGCCCTCCCCGCGCAGCAGTACCTCGACCGGGTCCCGTCGGCGGTCTGGGCGGTGCTGCCCATGCCGCCGCTGCTGGCCGCGGTGCTCGTCGGCCGTACGGCGCCGACGCTCGTGCTGTACGCGGTGTTCCTGGTCCTGTTCGAGGTTGCCTTCGTCCACTTCAACAACCGTCTGCTCGCCGCCGCCTCCGTCGAGGAGCTGTCGTCGGTGGTGACGCTCCGGGCGACGCTGCTCCCGTCGGGCGTGGCGGTGTCGATCCTGGTCCTGGGCGCGCTGTGCGATCTGGCGGGCGCGGTTCCGGCGGCCCTCGTGGTCGCCGCCGTCACGTTCCTGGTCACCGCGGCAACCGGCGGTACCCGGCAAATCTGGAGAAGAACCGTGCCGGAGGCGTGAGCAAGATGATCGGGACCGGCAAGGACGGAGTACCCCCAGACTCCCCCGGCCCCGACGCGAAGGCGGTCCTTCATGCGTGTGCTCATCGTGCCGTTTCCCTTTAAGACACACCTGTTCAACCTGATTCCACTGGCCTGGTCGCTGCAGACCGCCGGTCACGAGGTGCGCGTGGCCGGCTGGCCCGACCTGCTCGACGACGTCACCGGAGCCGGACTCACCGGCATCAGCGTCGGTCCGGGCGAGACCGCGGAGGTACGCAAGGAACGCGACCGGCGGGACCAGCGGAAGAAGGCCGCCGCGCCCGCCGCGGGCGGCGCCGGCCAGGGCCCGCAGCAAGGGGGCGGCCTCGACCCGCTGTTCGACGTGCGGCCGGACCGCGACCGGCTCAGCTGGGAGCAGGCGACCCGGGTCTTCGAGAGCCTGGTGCTCCCCCAGGCCCGGCGGTCCAACGACTCGATGATGGAGGACGTCGTCGGGTTCGCCCTCGAATGGAAGCCCGACCTGGTGCTCTGGGGCGCGAAGGCGTTCGCGGGAGCGGTGGCCGCGGCCGCGGTCGGCGCGGCGCACGCCCGGGTGCTGTATTCGGTCGACGTCTACAGCCGCATGCGCGAGGACTTCCTCCACGCGCAGGAGCGGCAGCCTCCCGAGGACCGCGCCGACGGGCTGCGCGACTGGTTGTCCGGCTGGGCGGGGAAGTACGGCGTCGCGTTCTCCGAGGACCTGGTGAACGGGCAGTTCACCATCGACCCCCTTCCCGGGGACTTCCGTCCCGACCACCGGCCGACGACGCTGCCGATGCAGTTCGTGCCCTACAACGGGCCCACCGTGGTGCCCCGTTGGCTGGCCGAGCCGCCCAGGGCGCCGCGGGTCCTGATGACCTTCGGCGACGCGGTGAACGACGGTCCTGTGCGGCAGCTGCTGCCCGTCGAGAAGATCCAGGAGATCCTCGACTCGGTGGGCGACCTGGAGATGGAGCTGGTCCTCACCCTGCCGCGGGAGTCCCAGGAGAAGCTGCGCCGGGTGCCGGACAACACCCGCCTGGTGGAGTCCGTGCCCCTCGCCGACGTCCTGCCGACCTGCACGGCCATGGTCCACCACGGCGGCACCTGGTCGTTCGGCTGCGCGCTGCGCTACGGCGTCCCCCAGCTGCTGGTCAGCCGGGCCTTCGACGTACCGCTGAAGCTCCAGTGCCTGGAGCGGTCCGGGGCGGGCATCGCCATGAAGCCCGCCGAGGTGGACGGTCCGGGCGTCCGCGCGGCGATCGTCCGGCTCATCGAGGACGAGGCCCTCCGGGCCAGTGCCCGGCGGCTGCGCCTGGAGGTCCTCACGATGCCCGCACCCAACGAACTCGCGCGCACCCTGGCGCAGTTGGTCGACGCCCATCGGGCCGGCGCGGTCTCGGCACGCTGACCCGGAGCGGCGCCCGCCGGGCGAAGCCTTCCCGGTGGGCGCCGCTCCCTGTCGCCGCGGAGGTACGGGCCCCGCATGTCTCGCTCATGCGGGGCCCGTCCGCGTCCCGCATGTCTCGCTCATGCGGGACGCGTCCGCGTCCGGTCAGGCGCCGGCCGGCACCGGGTCCGGGGCCGCCGTGCAGGTGGCGTCGACGCCCCACTTGGAGGCGGGCCGGGTGCCGTCCCTCAGGTAGTCGCTGAGGTAGGCGTTGAGGCAGGTGTTGCCGTTGGCCGACAGGGCCGCGCCGACGCTGTGGCCGCCCTTCTCCAGGATGAAGCGGGAGTTCGGGAAGCGCAGGTGGGTGTCGTAGGCGCCGATGACGCCGTGCGCGGTGTCGAACTCGGGCTGCACGATCAGGACGTCCACCGAGGAGTTGCCGACCTGCACGGGCGTCTGGGAGGCCGCCGGCCAGAAGGCGCACGGAGCGGTGTACCAGGCGTTGTTCCAGGTCAGGAACGTGGTGCCGGTGGCGTACTGGGCGGAGTAGGCCGCGCTGTACGGGTTCCAGTCCCGCGGCCACGGGCCGTCGGTGCAGTTGACCGCGTTGGTCATGGTGTGGCGGTTCTGGTGCGGGAAGCCCGGGTCGGAGAAGTTGGCCTTCAGCGACGTCGGGTCGTTGTTGACGACGAAGTCCGAGAGGATCTTCGCGCGGTTCAGCCAGATCCAGTGGCGGTAGACGACCGGCTCGAAGACGTCGGCCCACTCCGCCGGGCCTATCTTGCCGTCGACGGGCGCGGTACGGAGGCTGTTCTGGGCCGCGTAGTACTTCGCCTCGACCTGGGCGGCGGTGGTGCCCAGGTGGTAGACCGAGTCGTACTTGGCGACCCAGGCGAAGAAGATGCCGGCGTTCTGCTCGGTCGTGAAGTTCTTCCCGAGCTGGTTCAGGAAGCCGACGCCGCTCGGGCTCGGCACGCTGTCGACGATCAGCCGCTGGACCCGGTTCGGGTACAGGGTGGCGTAGACGGAACCGAGGTAGCCGCCCCAGTCGGTGCCGAAGTAGGTGATCTTCTCCTGGCCGAGCGCGATGCGCATCTGCTCCAGGTCGCGCGCGGAGTCCTTGGTGGTGAGGTGGTTGAGGATGTCGCCGTACTGCTGGCCGCAGCTCTGCGCGTACGAACGTGCCCGGTCGACCAGGGCCTGCTCGGCGGCGGGCGAGTTCGGCACCGGGTCGGGCAGGGCGTGGCCCGGGTTGATGTAGGTCGGGTCGCAGACGATCGCCGGCTCGCTGGCCCCGACGCCGCGCGGGTCGAAGCCGATGAAGTCGTAGGCGGCGCCGACGTCCTGCGCGAGACCGGTGGTGCCCTTGGCGTACCGGGTGGGCAGGTCCCGCGCGATGGGGCCGGGCCACTGGCCGCGGTGCAGGATCACGACACCCTTGTAGTCCGCCTCGGCGACGGTGTGCTTGGCCCGGGTCAGTGCCAGACTGATCTTCTGGCCGTCGGGCTGGGAGTAGTCGAGCGGCACCTGGACCGTGCCGCACTCGAGGCCCTTGAGCATGGCTCCGAGGGTCGGGTCGTTTTCCGGACACGGCGACCAGGCCACGCTTGCGGCCGGCGTGACCGCCTCCACCGCCGCCACCGGGGTGACGGACGGACCCACCAGGCCGGTCACGATCACCGTCGTGACCAATGCGAGCTTCTTCACGTGATTCCCCTTCTGGATGCAACGCGCTCGCAGCCTGACAAGGCCCTCTGTAATTCGAGTCAAAGATGGCTGGAATCCCACTTGAGTGAGCAAGAACGGAGAAGCATCCGGAGGGGCGTTCTCCCTAGCATGCGGAAACACGATCCCGACCTAGGAGTGATCATGTCCCACCCCGCCACCCAGGGAATCAAGACGGTGCTCCACCCCGTCAAGGACCTGGCGACGGCCAAGACCGTGTACACCGCGCTGCTCGGCGTCGAGCCGCAGACCGACGAGGACTTCTACGTGGGCTTCGACGTCGCGGGGCAGCACATCGGCCTGGTCCCGGGCGCGGGCACGCAGGGCATGGCGACCCCGGTGGCGTACTGGCACGTGCCGGACATCGAGGCGAAGTTGGCCGAGGTCGTCGCGGCCGGCGCCGTCGTGCAGAACCCCGCCGCCGAGGTCGGCGGCGGCCGTCTGGTCGCCACCGTCACCGACGTCGACGGCAACGTCCTCGGCCTCCTCCAGGAGCGCTGACGCCCAGGCCCCCACCCGCAGCGCCCCCGCGGCCGCCACATCCCCCATACGGCTCGAATCCCCCTGGATTCCCGCTCGAATTCTCCTCAAGCCCCCCGCGAGGAGAATTCGAGCGGGATTCGAGGGGGATTCGAGCGTGTCCGCCTAAGCTCGCCCGATGGGGCCGGGCAAGGGCGGTCCCGTCCGGAGAGATGGAGAGACCATGAGCAAGGACACCGGGACGGACGCGCACTCCTCGGAGTCGCACGTCGCCGACCGTCACGACCTGATCCGCGTGCACGGGGCACGGGTGAACAACCTCAAGGACGTCAGCGTCGAGCTCCCCAAGCGCAGACTGACGGTGTTCACCGGGGTGTCCGGCTCGGGCAAGAGCTCGCTGGTGTTCGGCACGATCGCCGCCGAGTCGCAGCGGATGATCAACGAGACCTACAGCGCCTTCGTCCAGGGCTTCATGCCGACGATCGCGCGCCCCGATGTCGACGTACTGGAAGGCCTGACGACCGCGATCGTCGTCGACCAGCAGCGGCTCGGCGCCGACCCCCGCTCCACCGTCGGCACCGCCACCGACACCAACGCGATGCTCCGCATCCTCTTCAGCCGGCTCGGCACGCCCTACATCGGCCCGCCCAGCGCCTTCGCCTTCAACGTCCCCAAGCGGGTCGCCAGCGGTGCCATGAGCATCGACAAGGGCAAGGGCGAGAAGGTCGTCGTCACCAAGGCCGTCTACCACGGCGGCATGTGCGCGCGCTGCGAGGGCCGCGGCACCGCCTCCGACATCGACCTGACGCAGCTGTACGACGACTCGAAGGCGCTCGGCGACGGCGCGTTCACCATCCCCGGCTGGAAGCAGGACAGCTTCTGGACCACCCGGGTCTACACCGACTCGGGCATCCTCGACCCGAAGAAGCCGATCCGCGACTTCACCGCCGAGGAGATGGCGGAGTTCCTCCACGGCGAGCCGCGCAAGGTCAAGGTCGACGGCGTCAACCTCAACTACGAGGGCCTGATCCCGAAGATCCAGAAGTCCATGCTCTCCAAGGACAAGGACTCCCTCCAGCCGCACGTCCGGGCGTTCGTGGAGCGCGCGGTCGCCTTCACCTCGTGTCCCGAGTGCGGCGGGTCGCGCCTCAGCGAGGAGGCCAGGTCGTCGAAGATCGGCGGCGTCTCCATCGCCGACGCCTGCGCGATGGAGGTCAGGGACCTGGCCGCCTGGATCCGCGGCCTCGACGAGCCGTCGGTCGCGCCGCTGCTGGCCAAGCTGCTGCACACCCTGGACTCGATCGTACGGATCGGCCTCGGCTACCTCTCGCTCGACCGCCCGGCGGGCACCCTGTCCGGCGGCGAGGGCCAGCGCATCAAGATGATCCGCCACCTCGGCTCCTCGCTCACCGACACCACCTACGTCTTCGACGAGCCGACCACCGGCCTGCACCCGTACGACATCAGCCGGATGAACGACCTGCTCCTGGAGCTGCGGGACAAGGGCAACACGGTGCTCGTCGTCGAGCACAAGCCGGAGACCATCGCGATCGCCGACCACATCGTCGACATCGGCCCGCGCGCCGGCTCCGGCGGCGGCCAGGTGATGTTCGAGGGCACCCTCGACGGGCTCCGCGCCGGCGGCACCGTCACCGGACGGCACTTCGACGACCGCGCCGCCGTCAAGGACACGGTGCGGAAGCCGAACGGGCACCTGGAGATCCGCGGCGCCTCGACCCACAACCTCGCGTGAAGCCGGCGCTGTTCAGCGCCAACTCCGAGGGCGCCTGCCCCACCTGCAACGGCGCCGGCGTCATCTACACCGACCTGGCGATGATGGCCGGCGCCGCCACCACCTGCGAGGACTGCGACGGCAAGCGCTTCGAGGCGTCCGTCCTCGAGTACCGCTTCGGCGACCGGGACATCAGCGAGGTCCTCGCGATGCCGGTCGACGAGGCCAAGGACTTCTTCGGCGCCGGCGAGACCCGCGTCCCGGCCGCCCTCCGCATCCTGGAGCGCCTCTCCGACGTCGGCCTCGGCTACCTCGACATCGGCCGGCCGCTCACCACCCTGTCGGGCGGCGAGCGCCAGCGCCTCAAGCTGGCCACGCACATGGCGGAGAAGGGCGGCGTCTACGTCCTGGACGAGCCGACCACCGGCCTCCACCTCGCCGACGTGGAGAACCTGCTCGGGCTGCTCGACCGCCTCGTCGACGCCGGGAAGTCCGTCATCGTCATCGAGCACCACCAGGCCGTGATGGCGCACGCCGACTGGATCGTCGACGTCGGCCCCGGCGCCGGCCAGGAGGGCGGCCGGATCGTCTTCGAGGGCACGCCCGCCGACCTCGTCGCGAGCCGCTCGACCCGCACCGGCGAGCACCTGGCCGCCTACGTGGGCAAGCAGTAACACCGCACGAAATCAAGGGGGTTGGCGTCGGAAGCGATTCCGGCGCCAACTCCCTCTCGTTTTTCAGCGGTTGAACCCGCAATCTGAAAGATGCCCCTCACCAGGCGTTTCCTTAGCGTGAATTGCATGCCATCCGTCCCCCTCATCGAAAAGGGTTGAGACACATGCTTCGACCGTGGAATTCCGACTGCGACGTGATCTCATGAGAATCCTCGTCACCGGCGGCGCCGGATTCATCGGCTCGCACTACGTACGGACCATGCTCGACGGGGGGTACCCGGGCTACGAGGACGCGCACGTCACCGTCCTCGACCTGCTGACGTACGCGGGCAACCGCGACAACCTCCCCGCCGCCCACCCCCGGCTCACCTTCGTGCACGGCGACATCCTCGACCGCGAGCTGCTCCGCTCGGTCCTGGAAGGCCAGGACGCGGTGGTGCACTTCGCCGCCGAGAGCCACGTGGACCGCTCCATCCAGAGCGGCGCCGCGTTCGTCCGCACCAACGTCGAGGGCACGCAGGCCGTACTGGAGGCCTGCCTGGCGGCCGGCGTCGAGCGGGTCGTGCACGTCTCCACGGACGAGGTGTACGGCTCCATCGACGAGGGCCACTGGACCGAGGAGTCGCCCCTCCTGCCCAACTCCCCGTACGCCGCGTCGAAGGCCGCGTCCGACCTCGTCGCCCTCGCCTACTTCCGTACGCACCGGCTGAACCTCTCGGTCACCCGCTGCTCCAACAACTACGGGCCGTACCAGCACCCCGAGAAGTTCATCCCGCTCGCCGTCACCAACCTCCTCGAAGGCCGGCGCATCCCCGTCTACGGCGACGGGCAGCAGATCCGCGAATGGCTGCACGTCGACGACCACTGCCGCGCCATCCAGCGGGTGCTCACCGCGGGCCGGGCCGGCGAGGCGTACAACATCGGCTCCGGCTCCTCCGTGCCGAACCTGACGCTCGCCCACCGGCTCGTCGAACTCTGCGGCGTCTCCACGGACCTGATCGAGCACGTCGCCGACCGCAAGGCGCACGACCGGCGCTACGCCCTCGACCAGACCAAGATCGAGGAGGAGCTCGGCCACCGGCCGCTGACCTCCTTCGACGAGGGCCTGGCGGCGACCGTCGACTGGTACCGGAACAACCCGCAGTGGTGGAAGCCGGTCAAGGAGAGCGGTGGTCGGCCGTGACCGTCGAGACCCGTCTCGTGCCGCGCCACCGGGCCGGCACAACCGAGCGCCTCGCGCTCTCCGCGGCGACGCCCGAGGGCGCCCACATCGCGACGGCCGACGTGCCGGGCTGGCTGGACTTCCACCGGCTGACCTGCGGAACGGCGATCCGCCGCATCCCGTTCGCCGAGCTCGACCACTGGTCCTTCGCGCCCGACACCGGCGACCTGCGGCACAGCAGCGGCAAGTTCTTCACCGTCGAGGGCCTGCACGCCGTCCGGCCGGAGGGCTCGTGGCAGCAGCCGATCATCGTCCAGCCGGAGATCGGCATCCTCGGCATCCTGGCCAAGGAGTTCGACGGCGTACTCCACTTCCTCATGCAGGCCAAGATGGAGCCGGGCAACCCGAACCTGGTGCAGCTCTCCCCCACCGTGCAGGCCACCCGCAGCAACTACACGAAGGCCCACGGCGGGGCCGAGGTGAAGTACCTGGAGCACTTCCTCGACCCGGACCGGGAGCGGGTGCTCACGGACGTCCTGCAGTCCGAGCACGGCGCCTGGTTCTACCGGAAGCGCAACCGGAACATGATCGTCGAGGTGGAGGGCGAGGTCCCCGCCGACGAGGACTTCCGCTGGCTCACCCTCGGCCAGATCACCGCCATGCTCCGCATCGACAACGCGGTGAACATGGACGCGCGCACCGTCCTGGCGAGCGCCCCCATGGCCGCCGCCGAGGCCGGGGCGCTGGCGTCCGACGCCGACCTCCTCGCCTGGTTCACCGGCGAGCGGGCCCGCCAGGACATCCACGTCCGCCGCATGCCGCTGCGGGACATCTCCGGCTGGCGGCGCGACGAGCACTCCGTCCGCCGCGAGGACGACCGGTTCTTCCGGGTGGTGGCGGTCTCCGTCGAGGGCGCGGGCCGCGAGGTCGCCGGCTGGACCCAGCCCATCATCGAGCCGACGGGCCAGGGCATCGTCGCCTTCGCCCGCCGCGTGTTCGACGGCGTCCCGCACGTCCTCGCGCACGCGCGCGTCGAGGGCGGCTTCCTCGACACGGCGGAGCTCGCCCCGACGGTGCAGTACGTCCCGGAGAACTACGCGCACCTGCCGGCGGAGCAGCGGCCGCCGTTCCTGGACGCGATCCTCTCGGCGTCGCCCGACCGGGTGCGCTACTCGACGGTCCTGTCCGAGGAGGGGGGCCGGTTCCTCAACGCCGACAGTCGCTACCTGATCGTCGACACCGACGAGGACACCACGCCGGCCGAGGCGCCCCCGGGATACCACTGGGTCACCCCCGGCCAGCTGAACTGGCTCGCCGGGCACAGCCGTTACGTCAACGTGCAGGCCCGCACCCTGCTCGCCGTGCTCACCACGCACGCGGCCGGCCGCGCCCCGCTGGCCCGCTGACCCGCTGGCCCGCTGGCCCGCTGGCCCGCACCAACGCATCAGGCCCTGTTCGGTGGAATTCCACCGGACAGGGCCTGATTGCGAATGCCTGGAAACGAATCGGGTCAGTGGGAAGAGGAGGCGGCGGGCTGGGCCTGTGCCTGGGCGAGCCGGGACGTCATCGGGGTCCACTTCTTGGGGTTGATGCGCCAGTCGACCGGCTCCTGCTTGGTGGCGACGTTGACGCGGTTCCACAGGTTGACCAGACCGATGTGGAGGACGATCGCGCCGAGCTCGACCTCGTTCCAGTGCTTCGCGGCCTCCTCCCAGACCTCGTCCGAGACCGGGTCCTCCCGGTCGTTGATCCGGGTGGCGGCCTCGGCGAGGGCCAGGCAGGAACGCTCCGCGTCGGTGAAGCAGTCCTGCTCGCGCCAGGTCTCCACCACCGGCAGGCGGTGGTCCTCCTCCCCCGCGGCCTCGAACTCGGCCTGCTTCTTGGGGATCTGGACGGGACGGCCGTTGATCTGGCTCACCCGGAGGTGGATGAGCACGAGCGTCTTCAACGGCACACCGACGCTGTTGACGGCCTTGACCAGTGCGCGCATCGGCGGCAGAACATCGGGAACGACCAGCGACGGGTTAGGCATCCGCGGCGACATCTGTAATTCTCCTTCGGATCGGGATCGGTAACAGCTTGCCCACCGGGCAGCCTTTTCTCAAGTATTCCGAATTTCGACGGATCAGTTGCTTTTCCGGCTTGCAGCGGCTTGTACGAGTGCTTCGTGGAGTCGGGTGTCCGGAGTGTGTCCGGCCTCCCATTGCACGCCTATCGCAAAGGGGTGGCCTTCGACTTCCACGGCCTCGACGGTGTCGTCCTCGGCCCGGCCGGTGACGGTGAGGCCGGCGCCGAGCCGGTTCACCGCCTGGTGGTGGTGACAGGCCGACTGCGGCTCGGCCTCGTCGAGGACTCCGGCGACCAGGCTGCCGGGCGCGAGCTTCAGCGGGTGGCGGCCCAGCGTGAACGAGGGCGTCCGCGGCTGGTGCTCGTCGTGGCCCGTGATCTCCGGCAGGTGCTGGTGCAGGCTGCCGCCGTGCAGCACGTTGAGCAGCTGCATCCCGCGGCAGATGGCGAGCACCGGCAGTTCGGCATCAAGTGCCGCCCGCACCAAGGCGAGTTCGACGCGGTCGGCGTCGGGGCTCATGGGTCGGGTGACCGGGTGCGCGGCTTCACCGTACAGCGCCGGATCGAGGTCGGGACCGCCCGGGACGAGCAGGCCGTCGAGCCGGTCGACGAGGCTCTCGACGCCGGGCAGGAGCGGGAGCAGCAGGGGTGTGGCGCCCGCCGCGGACAGGAAGGCCACGTGCGCCTGGAGGGCCAGGCTGACCAGCATGTCGCTGCCCTGGAGCGTGACCGGCGCGGTCCGCGCGCAGATCCCGATGACCGGCCGGCCGGTGCCCGCCGGGCCGTTCGCGTCTGAATTCATGACCACCCTCATGGGTTCCGTGGGGTTCGCGTTCAACTGAGGAAATCGAGCAGATGGAACAACCGCCGGAACGGGCGGTCGGCACCGTAAAAATAGCCACGGACCCGAAACGGAGGCCATCGTTCAAAGGTGCCCCGTAGGGGACTACTGAACAGAATGCAAGCCTGGTACCAAGGTGGGTGGGGAGTATTGCGTCCCCGGTTAATCTCTCGCAGCCCATTCAACCGAGGTAACCCATGATCGAAGCCAAGAACCTCACGAAACGCTACGGCGACAAGACCGCCGTGAACGGTCTCTCCTTCACTGTCGAGCCCGGTCGCGTCACCGGCTTCCTGGGCCCCAACGGCGCGGGCAAGTCCACGACCATGAGACTCCTGCTCGGCCTCGACCGGCCCGACGGCGGCGAGGCCACCGTCAACGGCGTGCGCTACAGCGACCTTCCGCAGCCCATGCGGGTGGTCGGCGCGCTCCTGGAGGCCCGCGCCGTCCACACCGGCCGCAGCGCCTACGACCACCTGCTCTGCCTCGCCCAGACCCAGGGCTTCGGCAAGCGCCGGGTCGAGGAGGTCATCGACCAGGTCGGCCTGACGCCGGTGGCCCGCAAGCGGGCCGGCGGCTTCTCGCTCGGCATGGGGCAGCGGCTCGGCATCGCGGCCGCGCTGCTCGGCGACCCCGCCGCCCTCGTCCTGGACGAGCCGGTCAACGGCCTGGACCCGGAGGGCATCCTCTGGATCCGGAACCTGATGAAGTCACTCGCGGCCGAGGGCCGTGCCGTCTTCGTCTCCAGCCACCTGATGAACGAGATGGCCGTCACCGCCGACCACCTCATCGTCATCGGGCGCGGCCGGCTCGTCGCCGACTGCTCCACCCAGGAGTTCATCGAGCGCAGCACCGAACAGTCCGTCCTCATCAAGACCCCGGACCGGGAACGGCTCTCCGCGCTCCTCAGGAGCCACGGCGGCACCGTCACCGACACCGAGGAGGGCGACCTGGACGTGGTCGGCATCGAGGCCCCGCGCATCGCCGAACTGGCCGCCGGCGGCGGCCTGGTGCTGCACGAGCTCTCGACCCGGCGCGGCTCCCTCGAGGAAGCCTTCATGGAACTGACCAAGGACGCCGTCGAGTACGACGCCGGCGTGCCCACCGCCGGAGGTGTGAAGTGACCGCCGCGACCGCGTCCGCGCCCGCGACCGTCCCCGTCGCGGACGCCCACAAGCCGACCTTCGGGCGGCTGATGCTGTCGGAGTGGACGAAGATCCGCTCCGTCCGCTCCACGGTCTGGTCGCTCGCGATCCTGATCGTCGCGACCCTGGTCTTCACCGCGCTCTTCATCCAGATGGGCGTGGCGAACTGGGACAAGACCGACCCGTCGCAACAGGCCGCCATGCGGCTCGACCCGACCGGCACCATCCTCGGCAGCGGCATCCTGATCGGCCAGCTCGCGGTCCTGGTGCTGGGCGCGATGGTCATCGCCTCCGAGTACTCCACCGGCATGATCCGGGCCAGCCTGCTCGCGGTGCCCAAGCGGGTGCCGGTGCTCCTGGCGAAGGCCGCCGTCTTCGGACTGCTCGTCCTGGCGGTCGGCGAGGTGACCGCGTTCGGCTCGTTCCTGATCGGCGCGCCGATGCTGAACGGCAAGGCCCCCGTCGCGCTCGGCGACCCGGGCGTCCTGCGGGCCGTCGTCGGGTGCGGGTTCTACCTGTCGCTCCTCGGTCTGTTCGCGCTCGCCGTCGGCGCGATCATCCGGCACACGGCGGCGAGCATCACCGGTGTCATCGCCTTCGTCCTGGTGCTCGCCCCGATGGCCAGGCTGCTGCCCGGCACGGTCGGCGAGCACGTCCACGCCTACCTCCCCACCGAGGCCGGGTTCCTGATCACCCAGCAGCACCCCCGGGTGGACGACCTGCTGGGGCCGTGGCAGGGCCTCGGCGTGCTGGCGCTGTGGACCGCCGCACTGCTGGCGGTCGCGGCGGTGCTGCTGAAGCGCAGGGACGCCTGACCCCTCCCCGAACACCGCGGGTGCCCGCCGATCCGGCGGGCACCCGCGGTGTCGTGCTTCCAGGCGCTGTCCAGCTTTCCTCGACTGCGCCTGAAGACCCTGCTGCGACGCTCGACGGGAGCGGCAGCAGAAAGGGAGTGAAGGGAATGGCTCAGAGCAGTGGGCAAGCCGTCTTGATCACGAGTGCGTTCAGCCCCGTCAGATCGGAGAGCACCGAAGCAGCGACCCGCAGCGAATTCGATCTCAAGAACTTCGAGAAACTGCCGGCACGCGACGTACCCGTCAGCGCGCTGTCGCCCGGCGTCTCCCTGCGCCAGAGCGGTACGGACGCCGCTCACATCCAGCTTCTCGTCGACGCGGCGGGATCGGCGGAACTGCCGCCCATTCTGGTCCAGATGGACGGCTACCGCATCATCGACGGCCTGCACCGCCTGGAGGCCGCGAGGCTCCGCGGCGACGTCAGCATCAAGGCGCGCTTCCTCGACTGTTCGAATTCCGAGGCGCTCGTCATCGCCATGAAGGCGAACGGCTCGCACGGTCTCCCGCTGTCGAAGGCCGACCGGGTGTCCGGAGCGCAGCGCGTGCTGAGTTCGCACCCCGACTGGTCCGACCGGGCCATCGCCGGCATCACCGGGCTGAGCGCCAAGACGATCGCGTCGCTGCGCGACCGGACGTCGGAGGGGGCGCCGCTCGACGGCAAGCGCATCGGGCGGGACGGCAGGCGGCGTCCGGTGGACGCGGGCGAGGGCAGGCGGCGTGCCGCCGAGTACATCACGGCCCACCCGAACGCCCCGCTGCGTCAGGTCGCCCGGGAGACGGACGTGTCGCTGGGCACGGTCCACGACGTCAGCGCCCGGCTCCGCCGCGGCGACAGCCCCGAGCGGGACGGGCGCCAGACGCAGGCCGCCCGGCCGGAGCCGGTACAGCCCGTGCGGTCGGTGCAGTCCGTACGGCCCGTGCAGGCCGTCCCCGCGGTGCAGTCGGTGCCGACCGTACGGCAGCAGGTGCGGCTCCCGGGCGAGGCGGCGCGGCCCGCGGGCGCGGCGGCGTGCGGCACCGCCCGCGGACCGCTGCGGGTGGCGCCGCACCCCGACGCCGCGCCGGCGCCGCGCCGGAACCACACGGAGGCGCCGCCCGCGTGGGCGACGGTGGCGGCCAAGATGGCCACCGATCCCGCCATCCGGTACAACGCGGGAGGCCGTGAGTTCCTGCGCTGGATGCAGCTGCACGCCACCGACCCCGACGAGGACTGGCGCGAGCTGGTCGACGCGGTCCCGCCGCACTGGCTCGGTGTCATCGCGCCGATCGCCGAGCGCATCAGCAGGGAGTGGAGCCTCCTCGCCGAGCAGCTCAAGACCAAGCAGGACATGGTGCCTTGAGTTCCCGTCCTCACGACGCCGTCGGCGCCGGCGCCACGGAAGCCACCCTGAGGTGGCCCGCGGCCTGGCGCCGTCCGCCGTTCTCCTGGGGCGGGTTGACGGAGGCGCACCCCGGGTGCGGGACGACGACGGCCGGGGGTTCGAGTTCCGGCAGCGCGAGCAGGACCGGCGGGTCGGCGGGCCGGGCCGGGCGCAGCCGTACGGCCGCGCTCGTGACGGTGTCGGCGGTGACGGTCACGGACTTCGGACCGTCGCCGACGAGCGGGGTGCGCCCGCCGGCCGGGTCGGGCCCGAGGCCGTCGGCGACCGCCACCGCGAGCAGGTACCAGCTGCCCTCGGGCACGTTCTTGAGCGAGTAGCAGGAGGGCCGGCCGCTCGGCACGTCGATGACGCCCGAGGCGACCGACGGGTGCTGGACGACGGGCGTGCCGAAGGCGCCGAGGAACACCCGTGCGTTGCCGTGCCCGGTGGGCAGGCTGATGGTGCCCGCGATCGTCCCGAGGCCCGTCCACTCCGTCGGTTCGGGGCCCGGGAGCCCGTCACCGCCGTCCCGCGTCAGCCTGCGGAACCGGCTGGGCGAGACGCCGACACTGGCCGTGAAGGAATTGGTGAAGGAGCCCAGGCTGTTGTATCCGACCGCATAGGAGATGTCGGTGATGCTCATCGAGGTGGTCTCGATGAGACGCTTCGCCTGGTGAATACGGATCGCGGCCAGGAATCTTCCCGGCGTGAGCCCGGTCTCCTCTTTGAACAGCCGCGTGAAATAGAAACGGCTGAGCAGAGCGCTTTCGGCGATCTCCGTGAGGGTCAGCGGTTCGCCGTAACGCTCCCGGATGCACTCGATCGCCCTTTCCACTGCTGTATCCATATGCACCTCACTACGTGTCGACCCACGCAGCAGTGTGACCCGCGAATATCGCGCTGGGCTCGCGCGACGCTAGAGGACCGGTCGAGAATTGTTCACCGGATTTGCGGCGGACCCGTCGCTTCCTGTTGGCTGGCGAGGGGACCTGCGGCCCTTTCCGGAAACACCCGTGCCCCGGCCGTCACGGCCGGGGCACGGGTGTTTCCGGAATTCCGGTGATCAGCGCACGGGACGGTCGAGACGCACCCGTACGAGCGTGGTCTCCACGCCGCTGTCGACGAGCCGTCCGGCCGCGTCGAAGGCCCCGGGGCCGTCGGTCATCCCGAAGTCGTTGTCGTTGAGCAGCGCGAGGGTCGACGGGCCGTCGAGGGCGATGCCCTCGATCTTCCCGGGCACGCCCGGGACCGTGTTGAGGTCCACGACGAGCCGCTTGGCGAGGACCGGGACTCCGGCCGCGCCCCGGTCGTCGAGCTGCTCCAGGGTGGGCGTCGCGGCGGTGTCCCAGGCGGAGCCGAGGATGTCGGCGCCGCGGCGCAGGCGCACCTCGTACACGCGGGCGGCCTTGTCGGTGCGCTCCTGGACGAGGAGGCGGTCGCCGCCGATCGCGACGAGCGCGGAGACCTTCAGCTCGGAGGTCTTGGTCTGGCCGGGCTCGACGTCGCCGACGGCGTCGAAGCGGTAGGCGTACTCGGCCGTCACCCGGTTCTTCCGGGGCGAGAAGCGCAGCAGCCGCGTGGTGCGGGAGTTCTCGCCCGCGACCTTGTCGGGGTTGAGCAGCGGGCTCTGCAGCGCCATCACCAGGTCGCCGTCGGGCAGCAGCGCCAGGCCCTCGAAGCCGCGGTTGACCTTGCGCTGGAGGTAGATCGACGGCAGCGACTCGACGACCGGGTAGTCGGCGCCCGTCAGGTTCAGCCCCTCGGGCACGTGCCGGGCGAGCACCCGCCCGCCGGCCGAGACGTGCACGAGCGACGGCCCGTACTCGTCGACCAGCCAGAAGCTGCCGTCCCCGTCCCGTACGAGGCCCTCGGTGTCGAGGCCGTTCGGGTCGTACGCGAGCGGGGTCGAGGCGTCGTACGTGTACGGCGCCTCGTCGCGGCCGGCCTGGTTCGGCAGTCCGGTCACGGGCGCGCCCGACGCCGTGGTCAGCGGGATCGCCTTCAGGACCTGGATCCGGCCGCCGACCGCGCGGATCCTCACGATGGCCGGGTCGAAGCCGGGCACCGGGAACGTGCGCCGCTTGTCCTTGCCGACGGCTATCTGCCCGTTCGGGCCCCGGTCGGTCACCGTCCAGTACTCCCCGCGCCGCTCGGCCGGGTACAGGTCGCTGCCGATGCCCCCGAGGTCGACGCCGCGGTCGTCCGTGACGCTGCCCGGCACCAGCGCGTCGGAGAACGCGGCCAGCGGGATGTCGGGCAGCGTCGCCGTGGAGACGACCCGGGCGGCCGTGTCGTGGTGGTGCCCCGCCGGCGTCGCGTCGGCCGTCCCCACGACCACCGAGAGCGCGAGCGCGGCGGACAGCGGCAGGACCACGGCGGCGGGCCGGCGCAGGAGGCGCGGATTCATCAGAACTCCCTGGAACACGTGAAAGTCGCGGGTGACGGCGGCCTCATGGTCCGGTCCTGCGCACAACTCCCGGCGACGCGCCGCCGACACCGGGGCGAGCCCTGGGTGAACGCGCGTGTCTCAGTAGCGGTCGAGGATCAGCTGCGTCTTCAGGATGTCGCCGTGGTACAGCCAGCCGTTGGCCTCGGCGACGGCGATGGCGTCCGCGTGCAGGTCGGCCGCGTCGGCGTACGAGTCGGTCTTGAAGGAGAGCTCGATGACGTACTCCGTCCCGGTCCCGCCGGCTCCGACGACCGGCAGCACCTCGATGCTCGCGTCGTCGGAGGGGCCCCAGGCGCCGCCGTACACCTTCGAGGCGACGGGCCCGTGCGCGCGGGACGCCTGGAGCGTGGTCCTGCCCCAGTCGGCGCTGCCCCAGTCCTCCAGCTTGCCGGGGATGTCGTTGACGAGCCAGGTGCGGCCGGTCGTGCTCGTCGGCATCGCGGTGCCGGAGTAGCCACTGGCGCTGTGGCTCTTCTCGTTGGAGAAGCTGAGGGTCTGCTTGGCGTAGCCCCAGTCGACCTCGGCGTCGTAGTTGGTGTCGCCGCTGTCGAAGCCGGCCGCGTTGGCGGTGTTCAGGGCCGCGGTGATGTCGCCGTTCGTGACGGGGAACCGCTTCTTGTAGGTCTCCTCGAACGACGACCCGCTCTTGTGCCGCAGCCGCACGCTCCACCCCTGAGCGTCCAGCGCCCCGCCGTCGGTGTCGTAGTAGCTGTACGACCGCGCCTTGGCCGATCCCGTGATCCCGAACGCCGACCTCACCGCGGCGCTCGGCGCGTACGCCGGGTCCAGGGCCGCCGTCGTGAGGTTGATCTTCACCTCGTACGTCGGCACGGCGTTGCCGGCGGCGTACGCCGGGGAGGTCGGGGCGAGGAGCGCGACAGCGGCGGCGAGGGCCACCGCGGAAGCCGCGGCGGCCGGGCGCGAGGCCCTGGAACTGGAAACGGAGGTCATGCGCCCGATCCTCACGACCCCGGGTGAGGACCGCGTGTCCCCGGAACGTGCCCCCGGTGAACCGGCGGCGTCCGGCACCGGTCGCGGCCGCCCGCCGCGCCGGCCCCCGGGCCCGGGCAGCCGCCGCCCCCGGGCGCGGGCACCTCCGCCGCGGGCCTGTCGGACCCTCCGGGCAGAATCGGCGCATGGTGATCACCGCGCGCGCCCTCAACCGCTCCACCCTGGCCCGGCAGCTGCTCCTGGACCGGGAGCCGGTCGGCGTCGGGGACGCCGTGCGGCGGGTGGTGGCGATCCAGGCGCAGCAACCGGGTTCGCCGTACGTGGCGTTGTGGAACCGGGTGGCGGGCTTCGATCCGGAGGTGCTCGACGCGGCGGTGGGCGGCTTCGAGCTGGTGAGGTCGACGCTGATGCGGCTCACGCTGCACCTGGTGCACGTCGAGGACTACCGGGCCTTCCGCGAGGGCATGGAGCCGACGATACGGGGCTCGCGGCTGCACGACCCGCGGTTCAAGGCGGCGGGGTTCACGGCCGCCGACGCCGACGCGCTCCTGCCCGACCTCCTCGCGTACGCCGCCGAGGCGCGGACCGGGGCCGAGATGAGGGCGCGCCTGGAGGCGGGCCGCGGCGAGCCGGTGGAGGCGGTGGTCTGGCGCATGGTCCGGCAGTACGCGCCGCTGTGGCACGCGCCGACGGGCCTCCCGTGGTCCTTCGGCACCGCCCAGTCCTTCGTGACGGCGACCCACCGCCCGGCCCTCGCCGACCCGGAGGCCTCCGCCGCCGGCCTGGCCGTCCTGATCCGCCGCTACCTGGAGGGCTTCGGACCGGCCTCGGTCGCCGACATGGCGCAGTTCACCATGGCGCCGAAGGGCCTGGTCCGGGAGGCCGTTCGGACCCTCGAAGGCGCACTCGCCCGCTTCGGGGGCGAGGACGGCACGGTCCTGTACGACGTGCCCGGGGCTCCGCTGCCCGACGAGGACGTGCCCGCCCCGCCGCGCCTCATGGCGATGTGGGACAGCGTCCTCCTCGCCTACGCGGACCGCAGCCGCGTCATCCCGCCCGCCTACCGCAAGCACGTCATCCGCGTGAACGGCGACTGCCTCCCGACGCTCCTCGTCGACGGCCACGTCGCCGGCGTCTGGCGCCCCGTCCCCGAGGGCGTCGAGGCCTCCGCCTTCCATCCGCTCCCGGCCGCCGTCTGGGACGCCCTCGCCGCCGAGGCCGCCTCCCTCGGCCGGCTCCTCGCCGACCGCGACCCGCACGTCTACCGCCGCTACGACCACTGGTGGGCCAAGGGTCTCCCGGCCGCGGAGACCCGCGTCCTGCCGGGCGCCTGACGGACGCTCGGCCCCCGGGCCCCGGGTCACCCGAACGCTGCCGCCGTCTCCACTCCCAGCCATACGGCTCCGAGTCCGGCGGCCAGGCTGCCCGCCACGTTCAGGAGGGCGTACCCCTTCGCCCCGTCCTCGTACAGCTTCAGCGTCTCGTACGAGAAGGTCGAGTACGTGGTCAGCGCCCCGCACAGGCCCGTGCCGAGCAGCGGCGACGCCCGCCCGGGCGCGACGCCGGCGAGCAGACCGAGGGCGAACGAGCCGACGACGTTCACGACGAGGGTGCCCCACGGGAAGACGGAGTCGTGCCGGGCCCTGACCGCCAGGTCCGTCAGATACCGCAGGGGCGCGCCGACCGCGGCTCCGACCATGACGAGCAGCCAGTTCAATCCCGGTTCTCCCGGCCCGTGTAGCGGACGACCTCGCAGTCGTCGAGGAGCACCAGCCCTTCCGTCACCAGCTCGTCGAGCTGGGGCAGGAAGTCCCGGATGCGCTGTTCCGTATCCACGATGAGGATCGCGACCGGCAGGTCCTCGCCGAGCGAGAGGAGGCGGGTCGTGTGGATGCGGGAGGAGGCGCCGAACCCCTCGACGCCCGTGAAGACGGAGGCGCCGGCGAGGCCGGCGGCGTGCGCCCGGTGCACGATCTCGGTGAAGAGCGGCCGGTGGTGCCAGGTGTCGTTCTCGCCGACGAGGATCGTCAGGCGCAGGGCCCGGCCCGTGAGTCGTGTCATCGTCATCCCCTCGCCCTCGCCTGTGCCCTGGCCCGTACCGTCCGGCTCGCGGTGACCCCGGCCCACACGGCGGCGAGGGCGGTGATCGCGGTCGCCGCGAGGTAGAGCAGTCCGCGCGTCGGGTCGCCGGCGGCGAGCAGCCGCTGGGTGTCGAGGGCGTACGTCGAGAAGGTGGTGAAGCCGCCGCAGAAGCCGGTGCCGAGGAAGGGGCGCAGCAGGGGGTGCGGGGCGGTGGCGGTCTCGGTGGTGAGGACCATGAGGGCGCCGAGCGCGGCGCAGCCCGCCGCGTTGACGGTGAACGTCGTCCAGGGGAAGGCGTGGGCCGGGGTCGGCCAGAGGAGCGCCGCCCCGTAGCGGGCGGATGCTCCGAGGACACCGCCGACGGCCACCGCCCCGACGACGGGCAGCTGTCCGCGCGGTTCCATGCCCACAGGATACGTGCCGAGGCGAGGCGCACAGGCGCGGATCCCGGCCTGGGGCATTAACCGGGACCCGGCCCGTGCAGCCTCGCTCTGCGATGGTCCGGCCACTGAGTGCTACGGGTCAAAGCGGGGCCGGTGAGTCTGTCAGATCCTCCGAGGGGTGCTCGCGCCACGCCCGAGGGGTCCCGGAAACCGTTCCGGACCGCCTCGACCGGCCCTCCGGAAGGGGCCGCGGAGACGTCTCCGACCTGCGACGACGCCGGGGGAGGTGGTCCGGCCACCATCCGGCGGCCGATTCGGGTGCCGGGTACACCTCGTGCCCGGGGGCGGTGACGCGCGACGGTGGTGGGGCAGCGGGAGGGAGCTGCGCAACCGTCGGGCAGGAGTGTCGTGAGTACATCCGTCGCAATCAAGCGCAGGGCCACCACCGGGGCCGCTGTTCCGGCAGCGTCCCTCGGCCTCGTCCGGCCCGTGGGGGCGGCCGGCTCGAACGGGGACGTCCACGCCGAGCTGTGCAGCACGCTGTTCGCCGGCTTCGCACGCCGCGATCAGCGCCTGAAGGCCGAGCAGTACCTGCACGGTCTGCTGACCGCGCAGGGCCGCAAGTCGATACGCAACATCGCCGCGCAGATAGGCGGCCCCGCCGCCGAGCAGAGCCTGCACCACTTCGTCTCCAGCTCCACCTGGGACTGGCAGCCCATGCGGGCCGCGCTCGCCCGGTACCTGGAGCGGAACAGCTGCCCGCAGGCCTGGGTGGTGCGGCCGATGCCGATCCCGAAGGCCGGGGAGCACTCGGTGGGCGTGGACCGGCGCTTCGACCCGGAGCGAGGGCAGGTCTTCCACGGCCAGCAGGCGTTCGGGGTGTGGTTCGCCAGCGACGAGCTGAGCGTCCCGGTCAACTGGCGGCTCTTCCTGCCGGACCCCTGGGTGAACGACCGCACGCGGCGCGACCGCGCGGAGGTTCCCCAGGAGGCCGGCGAGGAGACCCTGGAGGAGTGCGCGGTGGCCGCGGCGCTCGACACGGCCCGCTGGTCCGACGTCACCCGCAAGCCGGTGCTCCTCGACATCCGCGGCGGCGCGGGGCGGCCGGCCCTGACCCGGCTCGCGGCGGCCGGCGTGCCGGTCGTCGCCCGCATCGGTCCGGGGGCGCGGCTCGCGATCGCCGACCGGTCGCTGCCGGGCTTCGGGGCGGGTCCGCTGTCCGCCCTGCAGATCCTGGAGTCCCTCAAGGGGCTGCGGAGGCCGGTGAGCTGGGTGGACACCGTCGCCGGCGCGCGGACCTCGCGTACCTCGCTCGCCACGGCGGTCCGGGTGGCGCTGCCCACGCCGGGCGGCGAGCGGATGCGTCCGCTGGTGCTGCTCGGCGAGTGGGACGACCCGCGGCGGCCCGCGACCCGGGTGTGGATCAGCGACCTGACCAACTCCCCGGTCGGCTCGCTGCTGCGGCTGACGAAGCTCGCGCGCCGGGTGGAGCGGGACTTCGTCGAGGTCGGGGAGGGGGCGGGGCTGCGGGACTTCGTGGGCCGTTCGTTCCGCGGCTGGCACCGGCACATCACGCTGGCCTCCGCGGCGCACGCGGCGACCGTCCTGTCCACCGGCTGGGAGGCGGCGTACGACGCCGGCTACGCCTCGGGGCGCACGGCCAGCTGACCGACCGCGGCCGGTCCCGCTCCCCCGGGTACCGGCCGCGCTCTCCCTGTCCAGGCCGTGGTCTCGCCGGCACCGGTCGCGGTCTCGCCGGTACCGACCGGGTTCTCCGTGCCGTCCGGGCTCCCCGTACCGACCACGCGACCGCCCCGGCCCGCCCCAACGGGCCGGGCGGCGGTCACCCGGCCTTCGTCACGGGGTGCGGTCCTGCGGGGGCTGCGGGCGGGACGGGTCGGCGGCGGCGCGGCCCTGGGCGAGGACCTCGCGGGTGCGCTGGAGGCGCAGCGCCAGCTGGACTTCGAGGACCTGGCCCGGCTTCTGCCATTCGGGGCCGAGGAGTTCACCGATGCGTTCCAGCCGGCGGGAGACGGTGTTCGGGTGGACGTGGAGCGCCTCGGCCGCGTTCGTGGGGCTGCCGCCGGAGGCGAAGTACGCCTCCAGGGTGCGGGTGAGGTCGGTGAACCGCTCGGCGTCGTAGTCGAGCACGGGCCCGATCGCCGACTCGACGAAGCCCTCCACGTCGTGGTCGTCGGAGAGCAGCAGCCCCAGGAAGCCCAGGTCCTGCACGGAGGCCGCCGAACCGGTGCCGCCGAGGGCGCTCATGGCGTCCAGGCAGCGCCCGGCCTCCTGGTACATGCGCCCGACGCCGTCCGGGCTCCAGCCGGGTCCGGCGGCGGCGACGGATACGGGGTGGCCGAGCAGCGGGGAGAGTTCGGCGGCGACGGCCTTGGCGGCGGCCGAGGCGTCGATGCCGGGGAGCAGCAGCACGATGCAGCCGCCCTGCACGGTCTTGAGGCCGGAGAGGCGGTAGGCGTACGAGGACGCCCACACCACCGCCCGGCCCTGCTCGCCGCCCTCGGGCCTCGCGACCACGAGGACGTGCGGTTTGCGCAGGTCGACGCCGAGTCGGCGGGTCCGCTGGGCGATCTGCTGGGGCGCGTGCGGCGGGTCGGCGATGAGGTCGTCGAGGAGTTCGTCGCGGACGGGCCCTTCGGCGACGGCCGTGGAGCGCCGCATGAGGAGGAGGAAGGCGACGGCCTGGGCGGCGAGTTCGAGGAGTCGCTCGTCCTCGCCGGTGAGCCCGCTCGCGGCGCGGACGACGAGCCCGCCGAGGTCCTCGGAGCCGGCGATGACGGGGGCGACCCAGGTGTCGTCGTCGGCGAGGACGGGGCGGCGGCGGGCGTGCGCGTCGAGGGAGGCCTTGGCGACGGCCTCCTCGTCGAGGTCGGGGATGTCGCCCGCGGTGGCGAGGCAGCGGCCGCCCGGGTCGCGGATCGTCACGGTCGCGTCGAGCGCGTCGGCGGCCGCCTTCGCCACGTTGCACAGGTCGCCGCCGGACAGGACGAGGTTCATGATGCGGCCGTGGGTCTCGCTGACGTGCCGCATGCGGGTCAGGCTGGTGCGGACCCGGGAGCTGTCCCGTTCGAGTTCGGAGACCTCGGCGCGGGTCCGGTCGAGGAGCCCGGCCTTGTCGACCGCGAGCGCGGCGAGGTCGGCGAGCGCGGCGAGGAGCCCGACCTCCTCCGGGGTGTGGTCGCGGACCCGCCGGTCCGCGCCGTGCAGGGCGCCGATCACGGTGTCGCCGCTGCGCAGCGGCGCGGCCATCATCGCGTGCACCCCCTCGGCACGCAGGGCCGCTTCGGCGGCCTCGTCGAAGGCGGGTGCGTGGACTCCGGCGTCGAGGGAGCCGGAGGGCGCGAAGCGTTCGTCGGCGAGGTAGTCGGGGGTCCAGACGGGCTCGCCGTGGAGCTGGACGGCGCCGCCGAGCCCGTACCCCTCGACGATCTTGAGGCCGGGGGCGAGGCGCGGGCCGCCGGCGCGGTCGGCACCGACGCGGGAACCCTCGGTGCTGTGCACGTAGCAGGCGCCGTGCGGGGCGCGCAGCGTCACGTACACGAGGTCGAGGCCGAGCAGCCGGCGGGCGCGGCGGGTGATGACGCGCAGCAGGCTGTCGAGGTCGTACGAGAAGGTCAGGTCGCGGGCGGTGTCGGTGAGGGTGGTGAGGGCGGCCTCGCGGCGGGCGTCCTGCTCGCGTCCGGCGTGGACGCGTCCGGCGAGTTCGACGGCCCGCTCCAGGCGGACGAGGCCGTCGCCGTCGAGGCCGGCGAGCCGGGCGTCGTCGAGGACGGCCTCGAAGTGGGCGGGCGGTGCCTGCCGGGCGATCAGTTCGAGGACCGTGAGCAGCGCGTCGGCACCACCGGCTCCGTCCGCGCCGTGCAAGGTCATGGCCCCTACCCCCGTAGTCGAGCGAAATCGGGCACCTCGGAGGAAACCCGTACTGCTCGCCGAAAATAATTCGGCTTCGGGAGTCGGTCAACGGTGACCTGCCGCACTTCATTCCCCGGTGCGTCCCCCGGCCCCGAACGGCCGGACGCCCCCGGCCGCCAGGCTGCTCTGCCGTTCCGTCAGCCGACCGATCCGGCCGGGACGAGGCGGGCGCGCCCCGGGGTGTACTGGGCGGGGATGCGGGCGCCGTAGACGGGCCGGCCCGTGGTGTGCCGGACGGCGAGGACCGAGCGGTGGAGTCGGCGCAGCCGCGCCGAGGGTTCCATGCCGCTCTCCCCCATGAGTGCCCCGCGCAGCCGTTCGTAGGTGGCGAGGGCCTCCTCGTGGTGGCCGCAGCGGAGCAGGGCGACCATGAGGTGGGCGTGCAGCGGTTCGTTGGTGCGGTAGCGGGCGACGAGTCCGGAGAGTTCGGAGAGGAGTTCGGCGTGCCTGCCGAGGCCGAGCTGTGCTTCGATCCACTGGTCGAGGACGCTCAGCCGGGAGGTTTCGAGGCGCTCGATCTCCCTGCGGATGCGGGGTCCGGCGGCCACCCCCGCGTAGGGGTCACCGCGCCAGAGGGCGAGCGCCTCGCCGAGGCGGAGGGCCGCGCGCGGGAGGTCGCCGGCCTCCATGGCGCGGTAGCCGGCGCCGGCGGCCCGCTCGAACTGCCAGACGTCGTGGACGCCGCCGCCGGTGTCGAGCCGGTAGCCGCCGGGCTGGGCGACGAGGATCGCGTCGGCGGTGCGCCGGTCCGACCAGCCGGGCCTGGGCTCCGCCGGTTCGGCGCCGCGCAGGGCGCTCGCGATGAGGGAGCGCAATTCGACTATGTGTCCCTGGAGTTCGGCGCGTGCGGCGCGTGGCGCGCCGGACGGCCACAGCTCCTCGGTGAGGACCGTGACGGGCACGACCTGGTCGGCGCTGGCCGTGAGCAGGGCGAGGAGCTGCCGGGGCGCGGCCGCCGTCGGGGTGATCGACACCCCGTTCTCACGTACCGACAGTCCCCCCAGGATCCGGACGTCCACCTTGCCCCCTCAGTGCCTGTGCGGTGTCTACGCGCGCCATGACCTCTCGATGATTAGAAAAGACCCCCGTAGGCATGTCAATAAGAAACCGGGTGGTACGGAATACCGAACTCGGATATCGGGGTGATTCACCCCTTTTATGGGGGTATGGAAGCGTCACGTTTTGGTCATTGGCGCAGACCTGCACCCCCTGACAGACTGTTTCCGGACTCGGGGGTACGCTTTACCGGGGTCCACACAGGGGGTGAAGGCACCCTGAACCGCGAGTTCCGGCCAGAAACCGACACGGGGGTTCGGTTTCTGGGCGGAGCTCGTGCGTCTAGAGGACCGCGGCCGCGGTGAGCAGGCCGAACGACACGGTGATCAGCACCGTGCGGACGCGGTGGAAACCGTTCCACCGCTTCTCGAAGGCGGCCCGCACCGACGCCGGGTCGTCACCGGGGGTGCCCTCGGCCGCGGCCAGCGCCACGTTGAGCGGGACGTTGCCGGCGACGGTGACCACGTGATTGAGGACCGCGCCCGCCAGTCCCGCGAGGACCAGCCACTTCTGGGTGTCCGTACGCCCGTCGACGGGCACGAGGAACGCGGCGAGGGGGAAGGCGACCACTCCGAAGAAGACCAGGAGGAACGCCGGCTTCGGCACCCACTCGTTGATCCGGCGCATCGCCGGGACGAACTCCGCGTCCGTCAGGCGGGCGAGCGCGGGCATGATCCCGGTCAGGAAGATCACCATGAATCCCGCGTAGAGACCGGTGCATCCGACGGCGAGGGCGAGCAGCAGCGTGGCCATGAGGCCATTCTGGCCCGCCACCCGCCCCGGACGCGAGGACGGTGCGACTCAGCTGTACGGGTCGCCCGACCGCAACTCGCCTTCCCCGGAAGGACCTTCCCCCTCGCCCTCGCGCGGGCCGAGCAGCCCGCCGGCCTGCCGGAGGGCGTCGGTCAGCTCGCTGACCACCGCCGAACCCGACCGGTCGGCGATCGCCCCGGCCCGGTTCGTGAGCGCGGTGAGACCCGGAGCACCCGGCAGGTCGCCACCGCGCAGGGCGTCCGCGAAGTAGGCCGTGATCGCCGTCAGTTGCAGGCTGTCGTGCCCCTCGCCCCAGATGTCGGCGGTCAGCGCGCCCGTGGCGACCGAGCCGGACCGCTCGCGCGGCGCCCGGGTCTGCGGGTCGAGCCAGCGGACGGTGGCGGTGGCGACCTGGCCCGTCACGCCGGGCCGGGTCTTGACCGCGTACAGCGCGGTGACGGTGTGCCCGGCCCCGATCTCGCCGCCGTCCACCCGGTCGTCACGGAAGTCCTCGTCGGCTACCTCCCGGTTCTCGTACCCGACGAGCCGGAACTTCTCGACCGTCCGCCGGTCGAAGGCGACCTGCGCCTTGGCGTCGCGGGCGCGCAGCTCGACGTGGGCGGGCAGCTGGTCGACGAAGACCTTCCGGGCCTGCGCCGAGTTGGCGACGTACGTCGTCTGGCCGTCGCCCTTGTCGGCGAGCTTCTCCATGAACGCGTCGCCGTACTCGCTGCCGACGCCGACACCGAAGAGGGTGATCCCGTACGCCCTGCGCTCCTCCTCGATCCGGGCGAGGATCGTCTCCGCCTCGGTGGCGCCCGTGTTGGCGAGCGCGTCGGAGAGCAGCACGACCCGGTTGGTGGCCCCCTCGCGGCGGCCGGCGACGGCCACGTCGTATCCGGTGCGGACACCCGCCTCCACGTTGGTGGACGAGCTCGTCCCCAGCGACTTCACCACCTCCTCGATCCGGGTCCGGTCCGCCCCGACCCGGGTCATCGGCAGCAGGGTCTCGGCCTCGGCGCTGAAGGTGACGAGCGCGATCGAGTCGTCGTCGCGGAGCCGGGAGGTGAGCAGCCCGAGGGACTCCTTGACGAGGTCGAGCCGCCCCGGCTCGTCCATCGAGCCGGAGACGTCGACGACGAAGGTGAGGGCGGCCGGCGGGCGTTCGGCGGCCCGGTCCGCGCCCCGGGTGGCGAGCCCGACCCTGACCAGGGACCAGCCGTCCCGCCCGGTGCGGGCCCCGTCGACGGTCACGCTGAAGCCGTTGTCCGCCGGACGCGGGTAGTCCGGCCGGAAACTGTTGACGAACTCCTCGGGGCGCACGGTCGCCGGCTCGGGCAGCCGCCCCTCGGCGAGCGCGCGGCGCGCGTAGCCGTACGAAGCGGTGTCGACGTCCAGCGCGAAGGTGGACAGGTAGTCGGGGGCGGGCACCGGCGAGCGCTGCTCGCCCTCCCCGGGCGCCGCGGTCCCGGCGCGCCCGCCGTCGGGGGCCGCCGGGGCGGTCCTGCCGCCGCCGCTCACCCCCCGGTCGGCGCTCGTGTGCTCGCCGTTCGCGCCACAGCCGGTGACGGCCAGTCCGGCCGCGAGCAGCGCGGCGATCGCGGCCGGGAACCGGGCCCCGCGGCGCCGGGCCGCCGTCGTGTTCGGTCGCTCCATGACATCTCCCCCTCTTCGTAAGGCACTTGTGAATGTGACGAACGAGAGGACCGGATGGAGCAGTCGAAGGAGTTGCGGATGGATCTCGATGCGGCAACGGCGACGGAAGCGCACCCGGGTGGCATGGATTCGCCATCCTTCTCAACAGGGGTTGTCACCGTGTGCAGTCACATGCGTACATGGAGTGGACATCGATCGGGCGGGGGTGGTCAGCGGTGGCAGAGAGCGCGGGCTCCGTGATGCTCGCCCGTTCGGCGATGAACCGGGCCGCGACCGAGGGACAGCGGCCCGCGGGGCGCCCGGTCCGGGGTGCGCGGAGCATCAGCGCCGCGCTCGCCGGGCTGGCCGCTTCCACCCGGTACGAGCTGCTGACCTTCGACGACCCCGTCGCCTCCGCGGGCTGCGCCATCCCCGGGCCGTTCCTGGAGCTGGCGGGAGCGTGCATGCGGGCCGCGGCGGAACGGGCCGACGAGGTCAGACGGATCGTCCCGAAGCACGCCCTGCCCCGGCTCGAAGGGGGGCTCCGGATCCCCGGCCGGGCCCGCCTGGCGGACGCGATCCCGTTCAAGATGATCGTCGTCGACCGTACGGTGGCCGCGGTCCCGCTCGACCTGGAGCTGCTCTACAACGGGCTGCTGCTGATCCGGGACCCGGTGGTGGTGCAGGCCCTCGTCCGCGCCCATCACACCTGCTGGGCGGCGGCCGAGGAGCTGACGTACAGACCGCCGCCCCCGCCCCCGCCGAGCGGTCTGCCGCCCCAGCTGCGGCCGGTCCTCGACGCCCTCCTGTCCGGGCTCACCGACGAGACGGCCGCGGCCCGGCTCGGCATGTCGGCGCGGACCTACAGCCGCCGGGTCGGCGAGCTGATGGCCGCCCTCGGCACGACGAGCCGCTTCCGCGCGGGTGCGGAAGCGGCTCGAAGGGGGTGGGTGTGAGGCCGGAGTAGCGGTTGCTACGACACGATGTCCTTGCGGGCGAAGCCGCGGAAGGCGAGCGCGAACAGGACCACGGCGTACGTCACCGAGATCGCCGTGCCCTTCACCATGCCGCCCCATTCCAGCTGGGGCTGGAGCGCGTCGATCCAGGCGAACTGCCAGTGCGCGGGCAGGAAGTCGCGCCAGTCGCCGAGGGCCGTGACGGCGTCGAGGACGTTGCCGACGATGGTCAGGCCGACGGCGCCGCCCACGGCGCCGAGCGGGGCGTCGGTGCGGGTGGAGAGCCAGAAGGCGAGCCCCGCCGTGACCAGTTGGGAGGCGAAGACGAACGCCACGGCGATGCCGAGCCTCAGCAGCGAGTCCCCGGCCGGCACCGCGCCGCCGGTCGGCAGGCTCAGCGGCCCCCAGCCGTAGGCGACCGTGCCGACCGCCAGGGCCACGAGCGGCAGCAGGAGCATCGCGGCCGCGCTGTACCCGAGCGCGACCGCCAGTTTGGAGGCGAGGAGCCGGGAGCGCGGGACGGGCGCGGCGAGCAGGTACCGCAGCGAGGACCAGCTCGCCTCCGAGGCGACGGTGTCCCCGCAGAACAGCGCCACGGGAATGACGAGGAGGAAACCGGCCGAGACGAACAGACAGGTCGCGGCGAAGTTGGCGCCGGACGTCGTCGCCGTGTCCATCAGGGTGATCCGGCCGTTGCCGGCGCCGTCCGCCGGGCCGCCGATCGCGAACGCGGCGACCAGGATGAACGGCAGGGCGACGAGGATGCCGCCCATCACCAGGGTGCGCCGCCGCTTCCACTGGCGCAGCGCCTCGACGCGCAGGGGCAGGGTGTGTCCCGCCCGGTAGCCGGGGGCGGACTCCGCCGCGCCCGTGAGGGTGCCGGTGCTGCTCATGCGGATCCTCCTCCGATCAGGGTCAGGAACGCGTCCTCCAGGCGCCGGTGCGGTCCGACCCCGGTCAGCGGCACGTCCAGGCGGACGAGTTCGCCGATGAGGGCCGTCGCGTCGGTGCCGTCGAGGCGGACCAGGAGTCCGCCGTCGGCGCGGGTGGCCGAGCCGACGCCGGGCAGGGCGGCGGTCTTCTCGACGAGGGCGTCGTCGATCTCCCCGGCGAGGGTGACGAGGAGGGTGTCGCCGGAGCCGGTGATCTCGGCGACCGGCCCGGCCTGCACCAGCTGCCCCCGGTCCATGACGACGAGATGGGTGCAGGACTGCTCGACCTCGGCGAGGAGGTGGCTGGAGACGATGACGGTGCGGCCGCCCGCCGCGTACCGGATCATCACCTCCCGCATCTCGCGGATCTGCGGCGGGTCGAGTCCGTTGGTGGGCTCGTCGAGGATCAGCAGGTCCGGCAGGCCGAGCATGGCCTGGGCGAGGGCGAGGCGCTGCCGCATGCCCTGCGAGTAGGTCCGCACGGCGCGTTCGAGTGCGCCGCCCAGGTTCGCGATCCGCAGCGCCTCGTCGACGTGGGCGTCCTCGGCGGGGCGGCCGGTGGCCTTCCAGTACAGGTCCAGGTTCTCCCGGCCCGACAGGTGCGGCAGGAATCCGGCGCCCTCGACGAACGCGCCGACCCGGGAGAGGACCGGGGCGCCGGGCCGGATCGCCTGCCCGAAGACCCTGATCTCCCCCTCGTCGGGGGTGATGAGGCCCATCAGCATGCGCAGGGTGGTGGTCTTGCCCGCTCCGTTCGGCCCGAGCAGACCGAGGACCTGGCCCTGTTCGACCCGGAAGGACAGGTCGCGGACGCTGTACCGGTCGCCGCCCTTGTACTTCTTGGACAGGCCGGTGATCTGGAGCGGTACGGCGGTGAGTTCCGGGTCGGGCGCCGGGGCGGCCGTCCTGCGGCGGGCGGTCAGCAGCAGGGCGGCCGCGGCGGCCAGCCCCAGCAGCGGCAGGCCCCACACCCACCAGGCCAGGGCGGCGGCCTGGGTGGACAGGCCGGGAGCGGTGGGGACGGTGAGCGGGCCCTCGACGGCGACGGTGTACGTGGCCGGGACCGTCGGCGAGGCGTAGCCGAGATCGGTGGCGGCGAGGACGAGCCGGAGCCGGTGCCCGGCCTCCACCTCGTGGTCGATCGCGGGCAGGGTCAGCGTCAGGGCGCGGCCGGCCCGGGCGTCGTCGACGCGGTAGGGGGCCACGAGCTGTGCGGGCAGCACCTGCTGCCGCCCGTCGGGCCCGACGTCGTACACCTTGGCGAAGAGGACGGCCGAGCCGTCGGTGGCGGCGGAGGTGACCTTGACGCGGACGGTCGGCGTTCCGGTGATCCGTACGGCCGCGGTCTGCGGCGTGGCGTCGAACCGGGCGTACTGGCCGGGGAAGTCGAGGGAGAGCCCGACGCCCAGCGAGGACAGACCGGAGATCCCGCCGCCGAGGCCGGGGACCGCCGAGACGGCGGGCGGTGCGGCGCCGGCCGGGTTGGCGAAGGTCTGCGGAGGGCCCGCGAGGGGGACGGTGACGGCGCCGTCGGTGAGGCCGGGGTAGCGGTCGGCGGTGGCGGCGCGCAGAGTGGCCCGCCCATCGGTGGAGTCGACGCCTCCGGTGCGGCTGACCCGGAAGGCCGGGCCGGTGTCGACCGAGGTGTCGTGCTTCAGCCAGCGGTCGAACCAGGCGCCGATCCGTCGTTCGACGCGCTCGGTCTCCCGGTCCCCGCCGTCGTGGCCGCCGGCGATCCAGTCGACGGCGACGGGGGCGCCGTTGGCGGTGAGGGTACGGGCCATGGCGTCGGACTGCGCCAGGGTGAAGAGGGAGTCCGACTGGCCCTGGACGAGGAGCGCGGGCACCTTGACGCGGTCGCCGACGGCGGACGGGCTGCGGGCTTCGAGGAGGGCGCGGGCGGTGGCGTCGGGCTTCCCCGAGACGGCGACGCGCTGGTAGAGGGCGCAGACCTCGGCGGTGAAGCGGCCACAGCCGTCGGCGCTGCCGGCCCCCGGTCGCTCGCCGGCGGAGAAGAAGATCCCGGCCCAGAGCTTCTTGAAGACGCCGTCGGGGAAGAGGGCGTCGGCGAGGTTCCAGTAGGTGATCTGGGGGGCGATCGCGTCGACGCGGGCGTCGTGTCCGGCGGCGAGCAGCGAGATCGCGCCGCCGTAGGAGGCGCCGGTGACGCCGACGCGCGGGTCGCCGGGCTTGTCGAGGAGGACCTCGGGGCGGTTCGCGAGCCAGTCGATCAGCTTCCGCACGTCCTCGACCTCGTGGTCGGGGTCGTTGAGTCCGATCTCGCCGGTGGAGGCGCCGAAGCCCCGTGCCGACCAGGTGAGGACGGCGTAGCCGTCGCGGGCGAGCTGTTCGGCCTGGGCGCGGACGTCGTCCTTGGACCCGCCGAAGCCGTGCCCGAGCAGGACGGCGGGCCGCCGGCCCTCGCCGTCGCCGGTGAAGTACGAGGTGTCGAGCCGTACCCCGTCGACGGAGAGCATCCGGTCCGCGCGGTGCACGGGCGGTGGATCGTCCGAGGCGGCGGCGGTCCAGGTGCCGGCACCCGCGAGGACGGCGAGCGCGGCGGTGACCGCGGCCCACCGGGGAAGTCGGAGTCGCATGGTGACGAGCCTAGGCGGGGTGCCTGTGCGGGCGCGGCGCTCCGGAGGCGGAATTCGGCGGCCTCCTGGAGTCGTACGCGCTACGGTCCGCGTACAGCAGGCGCGGTATGCGCACCGGGGTGCGCGCATCGGGAGGTGTGGGATGGACGTCCGGCGGGCGACGACGGTGGCCGAGCTGATCGCCGCGCAGCACTTGTACGACGGTCCGGCCCGGCACGCGTGGGCCGAGCGGTTCCTTGCGGCGCCGGGCCATCTGATGCTGATCGGGTACGCGGACGACGGCTTCCCGGCCGGGTTCGTGACCGGGATCGAGATGGTCCACCCGGACAAGGGGGTGGAGATGTGCCTGTACGAGCTGTCCGTGGACGAGGGTCACCGGCGGCGCGGCCTGGGCCGGGCCCTCACGGAGGCGCTGGTGGCGCACGCGCGGGAGCTCGGCTGCCGGGGTGCGTGGGTGCCGGTGGACACCGACAACGAGCCCGCGCTGGCCACGTACCGGGCGGCGGGCGCGGTGGACGAGGGTGTGTTCGCGATGCTGGGCTGGACGTTCGACGAGGGGTGACGCGGGGCGCGTCCGGGACGGGGGAAGGCCCCCGGGGTGTGCTGTCCGCACCCTGGGGGCCTTCGTCGGGTGCCGCCCGTCAGTGGTTGCGCGGGAAGCCCAGGTCGACGCCGGTCGGGCCGTCGGCCGGGTCGGGCCAGCGGGTGGTGACGACCTTGCCGCGCGTGTAGAAGTGCACGCCGTCGTTGCCGTAGATGTGGTGGTCGCCGAAGAGCGAGTCCTTCCAGCCGCCGAAGGAGTGGTAGCCGACCGGCACCGGGATCGGCACGTTGACGCCGACCATGCCGGCCTGGACCTCCATCTGGAAGCGGCGGGCGGCGCCGCCGTCGCGGGTGAAGATCGCGGTGCCGTTGCCGAACGGCGAGGCGTTGATGAGGGCGAGGCCCTCCTCGTAGGTCTCGGCGCGCAGCACGCAGAGGACCGGGCCGAAGATCTCGTCCTGGTAGGCCTTGGCCGTGGTCGGGACGTGGTCCAGGAGGGAGAGGCCGATCCAGTGGCCGTTCTCGTGGCCCTCGACGGTGTAGCCGGTGCCGTCGAGGACGACCTCGCAGCCCTCGTCGGAGGCGCCGGTGACGTAGGAGGCGACCTTGTCGCGGTGGACGGCCGTGATGAGCGGGCCCATCTCGGAGGTGGGGTCGGTGCCGGGGCCGATCTTGATCTTCTCGGCGCGCTCGCGGATCTTCTGGACCAGCTCGTCGCCGATGGCGCCGACGGCGACGACGGCGGAGATCGCCATGCAGCGCTCGCCGGCGGAGCCGTAGGCCGCCGAGACGGCCGCGTCGGCGGCGGCGTCGAGGTCGGCGTCCGGGAGGACCAGCATGTGGTTCTTCGCGCCGCCGAGCGCCTGGACGCGCTTGCCGTTGGCGGAGGCGGTGGTGTGGATGTGGCGGGCGATCGGGGTCGAGCCCACGAAGGAGACCGCGGAGACGTCCGGGTGCTCCAGGAGGCGGTCCACGGAGACCTTGTCGCCGTTGAGGACGTTGAAGACGCCGTCCGGGAGGCCCGCCTCGGCGAGCAGCTCGGCGATCTTCAGGGCCGGCGACGGGTCCTTCTCGCTCGGCTTGAGGACGAAGGTGTTGCCGGTCGCGATGGCGATGGGGAACATCCACATCGGCACCATGGCGGGGAAGTTGAAGGGCGTGATGCCCGCGACGACGCCGACGGGCTGGCGGATCGAGGCCACGTCCACCCGGTTGGAGACCTGGGTGGACAGTTCGCCCTTGAGCTGGACGGTGATGCCGCAGGCCAGGTCGACGATCTCCAGGCCGCGGGCGACCTCGCCGAGGGCGTCGGAGTGGACCTTGCCGTGCTCGGCGACGATCAGCTCGGCGATCGCGTCGCGGTTGGCGTCGAGGAGCGCGCGGAACTTGAAGAGGATGGTGGTGCGCTGGGCGAGCGAGGAGGTGCCCCAGGTCGCGAAGGCGTCCTTCGCGGCGGCGACGGCGGCGTCGACCTCCTCGACGGAGGCGAGCGCGACCTGCGTGGTGACGGCGCCGGTGGCCGGGTCGGTGACCGGGCCCCAGTTGCCCGACGTGCCCTCGACGGTCTTGCCACCGATCCAGTGGTGGACGGTCTTCGTCATGACGAGTTACTCCTTCAGAGATGGCGGCGTCGGGCGGTGACGTGCCGGTCGTACTCCTCGCGGGCCTTGACCGCCGACGGGCGGGTCGACGTCTCGGCCACGGGCACATCCCACCACGCCTGGGCCGGGGGTGGGCCCGACACTGTGTCTGCCGTTTCGGTCTCGACGTAGACACATGTGGGAACGGTCGCCCGTCGTGCGTCCGCGAGGGCTTCTCGCAGGTCACGTACGGTGCGGGGGCGTAGCACCCGCATGCCGAGCGAGGCGGCGTTGGCGCCGAGGTCGACGGGGAGCGGCGCGCCGGTGAAGCGGCCGTCCGGGTCGCGGTGCCGGTAATCGGTGCCGTACCGCTCGGCGCCGACGGCCTCGGAGAGGCCGCCGATGGAGGCGTAGCCGTGGTTCTGCAGGATGACGAGCCGCAGGGGCAGCCGCTCCTGTACGGCGGTGACGATTTCGGTGGGGTTCATCAGGTACGTACCGTCGCCGACGAGCGCCCAGACGGGTCTGTCGGGCGCGGCGAGCAGCACGCCGAGGGCGGCGGGGATCTCGTAGCCCATGCAGGAGTAGCCGTATTCGACGTGGTACTGGTCCGGCGAGCGGGGCCGCCACAGCTTGTGGAGGTCGCCGGGGAGCGAGCCGGCGGCGTTGATCAGGATGTCGCTCGCGTCGACCAGGGTGTCGAGTACGCCGAGTACCTGGTTCTGGGTGGGGCGGGCGTCCTCGTCGGGGTGGGCGTAGGCGGCGTCGACGCGGGACTGCCAGCGGAGCTTCTCCTCGGCGTACTCGTGGACGTAGTGCGGGGTGACGTGGTGCGGGTCGAGGAGCGCGTGGAGCTGTTCCAGGCCTTCGCGGGCGTCCGCCACGAGCGGGAGCGCGGCCATCTTGTGGGAGTCGAAGGCGGCGATGTTGAGGTTGACGAACCGCAGGTCGGGGTGGCCGAAGAGGGTGCCGGACGCGGTGGTGAAGTCGGTCCAGCGGGTGCCGACGCCGAGGACCACGTCGGCGGTGCGGGCCAGGTGGTCGGCGACGGCGGTGCCGGTGTGGCCGATGCCGCCGACGTCCTGGGGGTGGCCGTGCGGGAGCACTCCCTTGCCGGCCTGGGTGGAGGCGACGGGGATGCCGGTCAGCGCGGCGAAGTCGTGGAGCGCTTCCTCGGCGCCGCTGTACCTGGCCCCGCCGCCGGCGACGATCAGCGGACGGGTGGCCCGGCCGATCGCCTCGACGGCGGCGTTCAGTTCGTCCTCGTCCGGGGAGGGGCGGCGGACCCGCCAGACCCGCTCTGCGAAGAAGTCCTCCGGCCAGTCGTACGCCTCCGCCTGGACGTCCTGGGGCAGCGCGAGGGTGACCGCGCCGGTCTCCACGGGGTCGGCGAGGACCCGCATCGCGGCGAGCGCGGCCGGGATCAGGGCCTCGGGCCGTCCGATCCGGTCGAAGTAGCGGGAGACGGGCCGCAGGCAGTCGTTGACCGACACGTCGCCGGCGTGGGGGAGTTGGAGCTGCTGGAGGACGGGGTCGGCGGGGCGGCCGGCGAAGGTGTCGCCGGGCAGCAGCAGGACCGGGAGGTGGTTGATGGTGGCGAGGGCGGCGCCGGTGACGAGGTTGGTGGCGCCGGGGCCGATGGAGGTGGTGACGGCGTGTGCGGAGAGCCGGTTCGACTGGCGGGCGTAGCCGACGGCGGCGTGCACCGCGGCCTGTTCGTTGCGGCCCTGGTGGAAGGGCATGCGGTCGGCCTCTTCGACCAGGGCCTGGCCGATCCCGGCGACGTTGCCGTGTCCGAAGACGCCCCAGGTGGCGGCGATCAGCCGGCGCCGTTCCCCGTCGCGTTCGGTTTGCTGGGCGGCGAGGAAGCGGACGAGCGCCTGGGCGACGGTCAGCCGGATGCTCATGCGTATCCCTCCGTGTGATCCGGGTGGAAGCAGATCTTCCACTCCCGTTCGGGTCCGGGGCCCGCCATGACGTTGAGGTAGTAGAGATCGTGACCCGGCTGGGCGATCGAGGGGCCGTGCCAGCCGTCCGGGACGAGGACCGCGTCGCCGTCGCGGACCTCGGCGAGGAGGTCGGCGCCGCCGGGGCGGGAGGGCGAGATCCGCTGGTAGGCGAGGGCGCCCGGGCCGGCGATCTCGTAGTAGTAGATCTCCTCCAGGACGGATTCGGCGCCGGGCCGGTGCTCGTCGTGCTTGTGCGGCGGGTAGGAGGACCAGTTGCCGCCGGGTGTGACGACCTCGACGGCGATGAGCCGGTCGCAGGCGAAGGCGTCCGCCGAGGCGAAGTTCCGCACCCGGCGGGCGCGGTCGTCGCTGCCCCGGGTCTCCACGGGAACCTCCGGCGCGGGGCCGTAGCGGGCGGGGAGTCGTCGCTCGCACTTCGCTCCTGCCAAAGCGAAGCGGCCTCCCGCACCGGAGGCGATCTGGGCGTGGGCGTCGCGCGGTACGTAGGCGAAATCGGTCACTCCGTCGAACACGCTCGCGCGGCCCCGGAGTTCGAGGATCTCGCCGTCGACGCGCACGCTACAGGCACCGGCGAGGGGAAGCACGACCCATTCGCCTTCTCCGCTGTCGAACGCGTGTGTCTCCCCCGGTCCGAGGGTGAGCACCCGGAGGGCGGAGTACGTCCATCCGGCCCGTCCGGGGTCGATGTCGACCGTGTACGGGCCGTGGGCGGCGGTCCCGGCGGGCAGGTGGAGGGAGCGGGGCGGGGCGGCGCTCGGGGCGGGGCGGTCGGGGCTCATGCCGGATCCCTACCCCCTCTCGGGGATCGTTCCCGTGCCCGTCGCGAGGGCTTCGGCGATCTCGGAGGCGTACGGCATGGCGGAGGAGCAGGGGAGGCGGCCGGCGACGATCGCGCCGGCGGCGTTGGCGTGGCGCAGGGTCCGTTCGAGGTCCCAGCCGGCGAGCAGGCCGTGGACGAGCGCCCCGCCGAACGCGTCGCCCGCGCCGAGGCCGTTGACGACCTCCACGGGCAGCGGCGGCACCTCGGCGCGGGTCCCGTCGGCGGAGAGCGCGAGGACGCCCTCGGGGCCCTGTTTGACGACGGCGAGCCGGACCGAACCGGTCGCGAGGAGCGCGCGGGCGGCGGCGTCCGGGGCGCGTTCCCCGGTCGCCACCTCGCACTCGTCGAGGTTGCCGACGGCGACGGTCGCGTGGCGGAGCGCCTCGGCGTAGTACGGGCGGGCCGCCGCCGGGTCGGTCCAGAACACCGGTCGCCAGTCCAGGTCGAGGACGGTCGTGCCCCGGCCCGCGCGGGCCCGCAGTGCCGCCAGGGTCGCGGTGCGGCTCGGCTCGGCGCACAGGCCGGTGCCGGTCGCCCAGAAGACCCGGGCGGCGCGGATCGCGTCGAGGTCCAGTTCGTGCGGGTGGATCTCCAGGTCGGGGGCCTGGGGGCGCCGGTAGAAGTAGAGGGGGAAGTCGTCGGGCGGGAAGAGCGCGCAGAAGGTGACGGGGGTGGGGTACGCGTCGACCTCGGTGACCCAGCGCTCGTCGACGCCGAAGCCCTTGAGCTCCCGGCGCAGGAAGGTGCCGAAGGGGTCGGCCCCGGTGCGTGAGACGAGGGCGGTGCGCCGGCCGAGCCGGGCCGCGGCGACGGCCACGTTGGCCGGGGAGCCGCCGAGGAACCGGCCGAAGCTGTCGACCCGGTCGAGTGCGACGCCGCTGGTCAGCGGGTACAGGTCCACGCCGAGGCGCCCCATGGTGATCAGCTCGTACGGCTCCGTCTCCACCCGCCACCTCTCGGCTCCGGCCCCGCCACCAGGTCTAGTCGTCGGCCGGGAGGACTGTCAACGATATGTCCGGACATCCGGACGACCGTCTTGACGCTCTCCCCGGCCCCGGTCAGGGTGGCATTCATGACGAAACCGTCGCCACCGTCCCGTATCCGTGTCGGCTCCGCCCCGGACTCGTGGGGGGTGTGGTTCGCCGACGATCCGCGGCAGGTGCCCTGGCAGCGCTTCCTCGACGAGGTGTCGGGCGCCGGCTATACGTGGATCGAGCTCGGTCCGTACGGCTATCTGCCCACCGATCCGGCCGTCCTCGCGGAGGAGACCTCGCGGCGCGGCCTGCGGGTCTCGGCGGCGACGGTCTTCACCGGGCTGCACCACGGTCCGGACGTCTGGGACCGCACGTGGGCGCACGTGGCCGAGAACGCGGCCCTCGCCCAGGCCGTGGGCGCCGCCCATCTGGTCGTCATCCCGTCGTTCTGGCGGGACGACCGGACGGGCGAGGTCCTGGAGGACCCGGTGCTCACCGCGGGGCAGTGGCGGGACCTGACCCGGCTGACGGAGCGTCTGGGCCGTGAGGTGCGCGAGCGGTACGGGCTGCGGATCGTGGTCCATCCGCACGCCGACACCCATCTGGACGGCGAGGAGAGCGTGACGCGCTTCCTCGACGCGACCGACCCGGAGGCCGTCGCGCTCTGCCTGGACACCGGGCACTACGCGTACGCCGGCGGGGACAGCGTCAAGCTCATCGAGACCTACGGGGAGCGGATCGGCTACCTCCACCTGAAGCAGGTCGACCCTGAGGTGCTGGCGGGGGTGGTGGCCGAGGGGGTGCCGTTCGGGCCGGCGGTGGCGCGGGGCGTGATGTGCGAGCCGCCGTCCGGGGTGCCCGCCCTCGAACCGGTGCTGGCCGCCGCGCGGGCCCTGGACGTGGACCTGTTCGCGATCGTCGAGCAGGACATGTACCCGTGCGAGCCGGACGCCCCGTACCCGATCGCCCTGCGCACCCGGCGCTTCCTCCGCTCCTGCGGCGTGTGAGGGGCACCGGGGCGCGCTCCGGGCGCCGGGCCGGGCGCGCGACCGGCGTACGGCTGGGCGCGCGACCGACGTACGGCTGGGCGTGAAGCCCGGCGCATACCCGCCTGACCAGGGGTGACGCACGGAGACACACCGGTGGACGCGTGTGCCGCTTCCGTCACACAGGTCCCTTCGCCGTCACACATGTCTCCGTTACGCGGGTTTTGCGTCACAGACGGTCGACAGGCGCTCTCCTCCTGTCGGGAAGGCCGTTGCACCGGGCACAGGCTCATCGATCGCTTGATCGCCAACGCCCGCCCGCAGCGCCCCCGAACGGCACCCCCTGCCACCGCTGCGCGGCGCGCAGGGAGGTACCGGGCATGACGGACAGAAGGCTCTGGTCGTACAAGGACATCGCCGCACACATCCGGGTGCAGCCCGACACGGTCCGCTCCTACCGGAAGCACGGACTGCTGCCGCCGCCCGACCATGTGGAGTCGGGCAAGCCCTACTGGTACGTGGACACGATCCGCGTCTGGGTCGCCGGCCGCCCCGGCAACCGGGCCCGCCGCGACTGACGGGCCGTCCCGCGCGGGTCACTGCGCCGGGTCCGAAACGCTCCGGGCCCGGCGCCGTGCCGTCTCACCGGCGCGCGGTCGCGGTCTCCCGCCGCTCCCCCGACGGGCGGGGGCCCTCCGGGTCCGGCGCGGGACCGGACGCGTCCGACTCGCTGATGCCGAAGCGGTCGTGGAAGCGGCGCAGCGGTGCCGGGGCCCACCAGGTGAGGCGGCCGGTCAGCTTCATGACGGAGGGGACGAGGAGGCTGCGGACCACCATCGCGTCCATGAGGACGGCGAGGGCGACGCCCAGGCCGAGCATCTTGGTGTTGGTGACGCGGGAGGTGCCGATGGCGACCATGACGACGGCGAGGATCACTGCGGCGGCGGTGATCAGGCCGCCGGTGTGGCGCAGCCCGAAGCGGACGGAGTGCTCGTGGTCGCCGGTGACGTCGTACTCCTCCTTGATGCGGGAGAGCAGGAACACCCCGTAGTCCATGGAGAGTCCGAAGGCCACGCAGAACATGAGGACGGGCAGGGTCGTCTCGATGTCGCCGGTGGAGGTGAAGCCGAGGAGTCCGGCGAGGTGGCCCTCCTGGAAGACCCAGACGACGGCGCCGAACATCGCGGTGAGGCTGAGGGCGTTGAGGACGACGGCCTGGACGGGGATGACGACGCTGCCGGTGAGCAGGAAGACGAGGAGCAGGGTGGCGAGGACGACGATCGCCGCCGCCCAGGGCAGCCGCTCGGCGAGGGCGTCCTTGGAGTCGACGAGGACGGCGGACTGGCCGGTGACGGAGGTGTCGAAGGGGGCCGGGACGGACCGGAGTTCACCGACGACCCGCTGGGCGGCGTCGCCGACGGTCTCGCCCTCGGGCACGACGGTGAAGTAGGCGTGTCCGGCGCCGCCGCTGCCCGTGGTCACGGGTCCGTCGGCCCGGGCGACGCCGTCGAGGACGGTGATCCGCTCGCGGAAGTCCGCGTACTGCGCGGGGGTGGCGGGCCCCTCGGCGAGCACCGTGATCCCGCCCCCGGGGTTGCCGGGGAAGCCGTCCCGCAGCTGGTCCTGGACGACCCGGGAGGAGGCGGTGACGGGGAGCTGGCGGTCGTCGGCCGTGCCGAACTTCACGCCGAGGAAGGGCAGTCCGAGGAGGACGAGCCCGGCGGTGGTGAGGACGGCGAAGACCGGCGCCCGGCGCATGACGAGGTCGGCGGCCCGCGCCCAGCCGGCCCCGTCGCCGGTGCGCCGCGGCCGGCCGCGGCGCAGGAGGCGCCGCAGGTCGAGGGCGTTGACCCGGTCGCCGAGCAGCACCAGGGCCGCCGGGAGCAGGGTGAGCGCGGCGGTCGCGGCGAGGAGGACGACCGCGATGCCGGCGTACGCGAAGGAGCGCAGGAAGTACTGCGGGAAGACCAGCATCGCGGAGAGCGAGACGGCGACGGTGAGGGCGGAGAAGAGCACGGTCCGGCCGGCGGTGCGCAGGGTGGTGCGGACGGCGGTGTGCGTGTCGGCGCCGGCCGCGAGCTCCTCGCGGTAGCGGCGGACGACGAACAGCGCGTAGTCGATGGCGAGTCCGAGTCCGAGCGCGGTCGTCAGGTTCTGCGCGAAGACGGAGACGTCGGTGAACTCGGTGATGCCGCGCAGCACCGCGTTGGTGCCGAGGATGGCGACGATGCCGACGCCGAGCGGCAGCAGGGCGGCGACGGCGCTGCCGAAGACCATGACGAGCAGGACGAGGGTGAGGGGCAGGGCGATGAGCTCGGCCCGGAGCAGGTCCTCCTGGATGACGGTCTGCATCTCGTGGCGGACGGCGAGGCCGCCGCCGAGGGAGACCCGGACGGGGCCGTGGGTGCCCCGGTACTCGGGGGCGATCCGGTCGAGTACGGCGGCGGCCGCCTTCTCCTCGCCGGCGATCCGGGCGGCGATGACCGCCTGGCGGCCGTCCTCGGAGCGGAGGGCGGGCGAGCCGGTGGACCAGTAGGAGCCGACGCCCTCGACGCCCGGCTCGGCGGCGAGCCGCTCGGCGAGCCTCCGGGCCTCGGCGGCGACGGCGGGCGCGTCCACGGCGGCCGCGCCGGCGGCCGGACCGGCTCCCGTCGCTCCGGCGTCGCCCGCCGCCCCCGGCTCCGCCGTGTCGACGAGGAGGAGCAGGTTCGGCTGGGAGCCGGGGAACTCCCGCTCCAGCGTCTTCGTCGCGTACGTGGACTCGGCGGCCGGGTCCTCCCAGCCGCCGCTGCCCATGCGGTCGGCGACCCCGCCGCCGGCCAGGACCGCGAGGGCGGTGAGGACGAGCGCCACGAGGAGGGTGAGGCGCGGCCTCGCGGTCACGAACCGCGTCCATCCACCACCCGGAGACCGTCCCTGGCCTGGGGCTCCGGCCCCGCCGGGCGTTGATTTCTTGACTTCGGCCATGACGCGGTGTCCCCTTCACCTGACCCCTGCGCTCGCTTCCCGGCAGGTCGCATGGGTCGCCCATTGCCATAGACTGGCAAACACGAGTGATCACTCGCATTTTCCAAGAATGCGAGCGACCTCTCGTGTTTGTCAAACGTGCCGAGGAGAGCTGGGGACAGTCATGTCCGAAGACACGCCCGAGGAACCGAAGCCGCGCCGCCGCCAGGCACGCGGTGAGCGCCGCATCGCACAGCTGCTCTCCGCCGCCGCGAACGTCTTCTGCACGAACGGCTACACGGCGACCAGCACCAACGCGATCGCCCGCGAGGCGCACGTGTCGCCCGGCACGCTCTACCAGTACTTCCCGAACAAGGAGGCCATCGCGATCGAGCTCGGCGGGCGCCTCCTGCACGAGATGCGGGCGGCCCACGGCCAGGCGTTCACCCCCGAGAACCTGACCCTGCCGCTGCCCGAGCTGCTCGACGTCGTGGTCGACCCGATGATCGAGTTCAACTGCGAGAACCCCGTCTTCCTCGCCCTGATGCACGGCTCCGAGGTGCCCGGCCGGATCGCCGAGGAGCACGACGCCCTGCACGCGTCGCTGCTCACCAGCGTGCAGGGGGTGATCGCCCACTACGCCCCCGCGCTGACCGCCGAGGAGCGCTCCCGCATCGCCGACATGACGTTCGCGATCTTCAAGGGCGGCCTGGGGCTGGTGCTCGCCGCGCCCGCGGGAGCCGAGCGGGACGCGACGGTCGCCGAGCTGAAGCGGGTCCTGCTGCGCTACCTCTCCCCACTGGCCGACGGGTCGGTCACCACGACTCCGACCCGCTGACCGCCTCGGACGGCAGCGTCTCCTCCCCCGCCCCCGCCCGCAGCCGCAGCGCGAGCAGCGGGAAGGCGAGGACGGAGAGCATGCCCGCCCCGACGAGCGCGGCCGCCTCACCCGCCGTGAGCGCCTCGTCGTCCACGCCGATCGTGGTGATCGCGACGACGAGCGGCAGCGCGGTGGAGCCGTAGAGCACGAGCCCCGTCCGGTCCTTGCGGTCGAGGTCGCGCGGCGCGAGGAACCAGATCGGGCCGCCGCGCACGGCGAGGAAGAGCAGCAGGAAGACCGGCAGCAGGAGCAGGGCCCTGCCCCCGTCGAGGAGGGAGTCGAGGTCGAACTCGATCCCGGTGACGACGAAGAAGACCGGGACGAGGAAGCCGAAGCCGACGCCCTCGATCTTCTCCAGGATCTGCGGCCCGGAGTCCGGCGCGGCCCCGGTCAGCACGAGCCGGGTGATGAGCCCGGCGGCGAAGGCGCCGAGGAGCACGTCGAGCCCGAGCGCCGTCGACGCCCCGAGCATCAGGGCGAGCAGCAGGAAGACGAACCGGACCGCGAACTGGCCGCTGCTGTGCAGGGTCTTGGCGATGACCTTCGAGAACCACGGCGGGCGGGGCCGCAGCGCCCAGTAGACGGCGCCGGCCGTGAGCGCGGCGAAGACGGCGAGGAGCGCGGTCGACTCGGCGGCACCCCGGCCGCTGAGCAGCAGCGCCATCGCGATGATGGGCCCGAACTCGCCGACGGCCCCGAAGGCCATGACCACCGAGCCGAACCGTCCGTGCAGCTCTCCGGCGTCCCGCAGCACGGGCAGGACGGTGCCGAGCGCGGTGCTGGTCAGGGCGACGCCGATGAAGACGCCCTTGGTGTACCCGCCGCCGAGCAGGACGCCGATGGAGAGCCCGAGCACGAGTACCCGCCCACCACCCGGACCCCATCGCCGCCCGCGGGCCCACCGACCCCGCCGGCCCCGCAGCCGCGCCCCGGACTCTGGAAGCGCTGCCTCCGGGGCGGCCTCGCGCTCTGGATCCTGACGGCCGCCGTCACGTACGCCACCGAGAACACCACCCTGCTCCCCACCCTCATCCTGCTCGACAGCTTCCTCGTGCCCGCGGTCTTCGCCCTCTGGGCGTACGAGCGGCACGGCCGCGACCTCGGGGTGCCGGTGATCCTGGGCTGCTTCGTCACCGGCGGGGTGCTCGGCGTGCTGGGCGCCTCGGTCATGGAGTACCACCTGCTCCACCCGTCCCTGTGGATGTTCCTGGGAGTCGGCCTCATCGAGGAGGCCGTGAAGCCGCTCGCCCTGATGTTCGTGGTGCGCCGCCACCCGAGCCTGCGCGGCTACCGCGCCGGCCTCGTCCTCGGCGGCTCGGTCGGCTTCGGCTTCGCCGCGTTCGAGAGCGCCGAGTACGCCTTCAACGCCGCCGTCACCATGGACGGCATCGACCTGCGCTCGCTCCTGGAGACCGAGATCCTGCGCGGGGTCCTCGCCCCCTTCGGGCACGGCCTGTGGACGGCGATCGCCGGTGCGGTCCTGCTGGCCTTCCGCCGCCCCGACGGGCGCTTCCGCTTCACGGGGCCCGTCGTCGGCACGTACCTCGGGGTCGCGGCCCTGCACGCGCTCTGGGACTCGACGCACGGCATCGCGCTCTGGCTGGTGCTGCGGATGACCACCACCGGCCTGGACCGTTCGCTGTTCGCCCAGGGGTACATCCCGCGGCCCACCGCACAGCAGGAGCACCTGTTCACGCTCTTCTCGGTGGCCGGGCTCGTCCTGGTGACGTCGGTGGGCCTCGTATGGCTGAGATCACTTGCGCGCCGGGGGTCCGGCCCGAGTGGAATCCATACCCCCTAGGGGTATAGTCTCGGTATCGTAAGAGCCTGAATCCCCCAGGAGGAGAGCGCCATGTCCGCAGAGACCAAGACCGAACTCACCACCGTCTACCAGGTCAAGGGCATGACCTGCGGCCACTGCGAGGGCGCGGTCTCCGGCGAGATCTCCGCGCTCCCGGGCGTCTCCTCCGTCACCGCCGTCGCCAAGACCGGCGAGGTCACCGTCGTCTCCGACACCGCCCTCGACCGCGAGGCCGTGGCCGCCGCCGTCGACGAGGCCGGCTACGAGCTGGTCTGACACCGTCGAACAGGGCTCCGCAGGGTCGTACCGTTACCTGGTACGGCCCTGCTCCCGTTTGGAACCGCACATGCCCAGCACCACCGTCACCGAGCTGACGATCGGCGGGATGACCTGCGCCTCCTGCGCCGCCCGCATCGAGAAGAAGCTCAACCGGATGGACGGCGTCACCGCCACCGTCAACTACGCCACCGAGAAGGCGCATGTCGAACACGTGCCGGACGTCGGCGTCGACGAGCTGATCGCGACGGTCGTGAAGACCGGCTACACCGCCGAGGAGCCCCTCCCTCCGGTGCAGGACCCGGAGGAGCCCGAGGAGCCGGCGGACCCCGAGCTCGCCTCCCTCCGACAGCGGCTCACGGTCTCGGCGCTGCTCTCCGCGCCCGTGGTCCTGCTCGCCATGGTCCCCTCGCTCCAGTTCGACAACTGGCAGTGGCTGTCGCTCACCCTCGCCTCCCCCGTCGTCGTCTGGGGCGGCCTGCCCTTCCACCGGGCCGCCTGGACCAACCTGCGCCACGGCGCCGCCACCATGGACACCCTCGTCTCCGTCGGCACCCTCGCCGCCTACGGCTGGTCGCTCTGGGCCCTCTTCCTCGGCGACGCCGGCATGCCCGGCATGCGGCACGGCTTCGACCTCACCGCCGACCGCGCCCACGCCTCCTCCTCGATCTACCTGGAGGTCGCCGCCGGCGTCGTCACGTTCATCCTGCTCGGCCGCTACCTGGAGGCCCGCGCCAAACGCAAGGTGGGCGCGGCGCTGCGGGCCCTCATGGAACTCGGCGCCAAGGACGTGGCCGTACTGCGCGCCGGGACCGAGGTGCGGATCCCGGTCGCCGAGCTGCGGACCGGAGACCTCTTCGTCGTACGCCCCGGGGAGAAGATCGCCACCGACGGCACCGTCGCCGAGGGCGCGTCCGCCGTCGACGCCTCCCTGCTCACCGGCGAGTCGCTGCCCCTCGACGTCACCGAGGGCTCCACGGTCACCGGCGGCTGCGTCAACGTCTCGGGCCGGCTCGTCGTCCGGGCCACCGAGGTCGGCGCCGGCACCCGGCTCGCCCGGATGGCACGGCTCGTCGAGGACGCCCAGAACGGCAAGGCCGAGGTGCAGCGGCTCGCCGACCGCGTCTCCGCCGTCTTCGTCCCGGTGGTGCTGCTCATCGCGCTCGGCACCCTCGTCGCCTGGCTCCTCCTGACGGACGACCCGACCGCGGCCTTCACCGCCGCCGTCGCCGTCCTGATCATCGCCTGCCCCTGCGCCCTCGGACTCGCGACCCCGACCGCCCTCATGGTCGGCACCGGCCGCGGCGCCCAGCTCGGCATCCTGATCAAGGGCCCGGAGGTCCTGGAGTCCACCCGCCGCGTCGACACGGTCGTCCTCGACAAGACCGGGACGGTCACCACCGGCCGGATGCGGCTGACCGGCGTGCACGTGCACGGCGGACGGTACGGCACCGACTCCGCCGACGAGACCGAACTGCTGCGGCTCGCGGGCGCCCTCGAGCACTCCTCCGAACACCCGGTCGCCCGCGCGATCGCGGCCGGCGCCGCCGAGCGCTGTGGAGAGCTCCCCACACCGAAGACCTTCGAGAACGTGCCCGGCCTCGGCGTCCGAGGCTCCGTCGACGGCCGGCTCGTCCTCGTCGGGCGCGCCGCCCTGCTCACGGGCGAGGGCGTCGAGGCCCCCGCGACGACGGAGCCCGGCGCCGTGCACGTCGCCTGGGACGGGGTCGCCCGGGGCACCCTGACCGTCGCCGACACCGTCAAGGACACCAGCGCCGAGGCCGTCGCACGGCTGCGTGGCCTGGGCCTGCGCCCGGTGCTCCTCACCGGCGACCACCAGGCGGTCGCCGACGCCGTGGCGGCCGAGGTGGGCATCGACGAGGTGATCGCCGGAGTCCTCCCCGAGGAGAAGGCAGAGGTCGTACGCCGGCTCCAGGCGGAGGGCCGGACGGTCGCCATGGTGGGCGACGGGGTCAACGACGCCGCCGCGCTCGCCACCGCCGACCTCGGCCTGGCGATGGGGACGGGCACGGACGCCGCCATCGAGGCGAGCGACCTGACCCTGGTCCGGGGCGACCTGCGGGTCGCGGCCGACGCCATCCGGCTGGCCCGCCGGACCCTCGCGACGATCAAGGGAAACCTCGGGTGGGCCTTCGGCTACAACCTGGCGGCGCTCCCCCTCGCGGCCGCCGGACTCCTCAACCCGATGATCGCCGGCCTCGCCATGGCCTTTTCGTCCGTGTTCGTCGTATCCAACAGCCTTCGTCTCCGTCGCTTCACGTGATTTCACCTACACGTGACGCACAGGACCTTCACAAAGAGATCTAGATCACAGATATTGGGGGGTAACCATCTGGGCTGTTCGCGAGTCTAAGTGGGCGATGCCGAGAACGTCTTGGGGGACGTTCATGGAATGTCTTGGGGGACGTTCCAGGCAAGCGTTGGCCGGGGCACGTGCACCGGGGAGCTTTGAGCGGCCCTCCCGTACGTACCCCGGCAGACCGCATCGCGCCCCACCCGCGTAGCTTCTGCACACCCGCAGACGCCCGGCCCGGATCCCGTGGGGGGAATCCGCACCGGGAAAAGGGAAGCGCCCCGCCCGTCGACCCGTGGGGGGATCGACGGCGGGGCGCCTCTCGTTCTCTTCGAGGCCCGTTCGCCTCCGGGGCGCTGGAGCCGGTGTCGAGACGACGATCGTGCTCGACCCTCCTTCGTCGGGCCTGCGCGCGTTCGTCGTCTCGACACCGACGCGCCCCTTCGGCTCACTCGCCGGGCGCGTCGGGTGAGGTCCGCGTCAGCGGGCCTCGACCGGGACGAAGTCGCGGAGGACCTCGCCGGTGTAGATCTGGCGCGGGCGGCCGATGCGGGAGCCGGGCTCCTTGATCATCTCGTGCCACTGGGCGATCCAGCCGGGGAGGCGGCCGAGGGCGAAGAGGACCGTGAACATCTCGGTCGGGAAGCCCATGGCGCGGTAGATCAGACCCGTGTAGAAGTCCACGTTCGGGTAGAGGTTGCGCGAGACGAAGTACTCGTCGGAAAGCGCGTGCTCCTCCAGCTTGAGCGCGATGTCGAGCAGCTCGTCGGACTTGCCGAGGGCCGAGAGGACATCGTGCGCCGCCGCCTTGATGATCTTGGCGCGCGGGTCGAAGGACTTGTACACCCGGTGGCCGAAGCCCATCAGGCGGACGCCGTCCTCCTTGTTCTTCACCTTGCGGATGAAGGAGTCGACATCGCCGCCGTTGGCCTTGATGCCCTCGAGCATCTCCAGGACCGACTGGTTGGCGCCACCGTGCAGCGGGCCCCACAGGGCCGAGATGCCGGCCGAGATCGAGGCGAACATGTTCGCCTGCGAGGAGCCGACCAGACGCACGGTGGAGGTCGAGCAGTTCTGCTCGTGGTCCGCGTGCAGGATCAGCAGCTTGTCGAGCGCGTTGACGACGACCGGGTCCAGGTCGTACTCCTGCGCCGGGACCGAGAAGGTCATGCGCAGGAAGTTCTCGACGTACCCGAGGTCGTTGCGCGGGTAGACGAACGGGTGGCCGATCGACTTCTTGTACGCGTACGCCGCGATCGTCGGCAGCTTGGCGAGCAGCCGGATCGTGGAGAGGTGACGCTGCTCCTCGTCGAACGGGTTGTGGCTGTCCTGGTAGAAGGTGGACAGCGCGGAGACCACCGAGGACAGCATCGCCATCGGGTGGGCGTCCCGCGGGAAGCCGCGGAAGAAGTTCTTGACGTCCTCGTGGACGAGCGTGTGCTGCGTGATCTCGTTCTTGAAGGTCGCCAGTTCGTCGACCTTGGGCAGCTCACCGTTGATCAGCAGGTACGCCACCTCAAGGAAGGTGGAGCGCTCCGCAAGCTGCTCGATGGGGTAGCCGCGGTACCGCAGAATGCCCTGCTCACCGTCGAGGTAGGTGATCGCGGATTTATAGGCGGCGGTGTTGCCGTATCCGCTGTCCAGGGTGACCAGTCCGGTCTGGGCTCGGAGTTTCCCGATGTCGAAGCCCTTGTCGCCGACGGTGCTCTCGACCACCGGGTAGGTGTATTCACCGTCCGCGTACCGCAGTACTACAGAGTTGTCGCTCACGTCATCCCTCACCGACGTAGTGCCTCTTCTTCGAGGTGCCCTGACTGTCTCTACCATCCCCCATTTGGCTCAGGAGAGTGCACTCGGGGTCGCTCATTGGGCCATTCGGCGGCACTCAGTGCCGCCAACCTACACATCCTGCCCCCTTCGCCCCGGTTCCGGTAGCCCCCGTGATCTTTCACACGAGGGACTCCCCTGTGAGCCGGTGGGCCAGTGCGGTAAAGCGCCTGCCCGCGGAGACCGTACGCACCGCCTGGGCGATCGCCCGGCGGGAGCCGACCAGCACGACCAGCTTCCGGGCCCGGGTCACGGCCGTGTAGAGCAGGTTCCGCTGGAGCATCATCCAGGCGCTCATGGTGACCGGAATCACCACCGCCGGATACTCGCTGCCCTGCGAGCGGTGGATGGTGACCGCGTACGCGTGCGCGAGTTCGTCCAACTCGTCGAAGTCGTACGGCACCTCCTCGTCCTCGTCCGTCCGCACGGTCAGCCGCTGTTCGACGGTGTCCAGCTCCGTGACGACGCCGACCGTGCCGTTGAAGACCCCGTTGGCCCCCTTCTCGTAGTTGTTGCGAATCTGGGTGACCTTGTCGCCGACCCGGAAGACCCGGCCCCCGAACCGCTTCTCCGCGAGGTCCGGACGGGCCGGCGTGATCGCCTGCTGGAGCAGGCCGTTGAGCGAGCCCGCGCCCGCCGGGCCGCGGTGCATGGGGGCGAGGACCTGGACGTCCCGGCGGGGGTCGAGGCCGAACTTCGCCGGGATCCGGCGGGCGGCGACGTCCACGGCGACCCGGGCGGCGTCCTCGGTCTCCTCCTCGACGAACAGGAAGAAGTCCGGCAGGCCCTGAGTGAGGGGCGGGGTACCGGCGTTGATCCGGTGGGCGTTGGTGACCACCCCGGACTGCTGCGCCTGCCGGAAGATCCGGGTCAGCCGCACGGCCGGTACGGGGCTGCCGGGGGCCAGCAGGTCGCCGAGGACCTCACCGGCGCCGACCGACGGCAGCTGGTCGACGTCTCCCACGAGCAGCAGGTGGGCACCCGGTGCCACCGCCTTGACCAGCTTGTTCGCCAGCAGGAGGTCGAGCATGGAGGCCTCGTCGACGACGACCAGGTCGGCGTCGAGGGGCCGGTCCCCGTCGTAGGCCGCGTCACCGCCCGGCTTCAGCTCCAGGAGCCGGTGGACGGTGGAGGCCTCGGCGCCCGTCAGCTCGGCGAGCCGCTTGGCGGCCCGGCCGGTCGGCGCCGCGAGCACCACCTTGGCCTTCTTCGCCCGCGCCAGCTCCACGATCGAACGGACCGTGAAGGACTTGCCGCAGCCCGGGCCGCCCGTCAGGACCGCGACCTTCCGGGTCAGCGCGAGCCGTACCGCCTCCTCCTGCTCGGGCGCCAGCGAGGCCCCGGTGCGGTCGGCGAGCCACGCCAGCGCCTTGTCCCAGGCCACGTCCCGGAAGGCCGGCATGCGGTCCTCCTCCGTCCGCAGCAGCCGTCGCAGCCGGCCCGCGAGCGACAGCTCGGCCCGGTGGAACGGCACCAGGAACACGGCGGTCACCGGCGTCCCCTCGGGGCCGGGCACCACCTCCCGTACGACCCCCTCGGGGTCCTCCGCGAGCTCGGCGAGGCACTCGATGACCAGGCCCGTGTCGACCTGGAGGAGCTTCACCCCGTCGGCGATCAGCCGCTCCTCGGGCAGGAAGCAGTGGCCCTGGTCGGTCGACTGCGACAGGGCGTACTGCAGGCCGGCCTTCACCCGGTCCGGGCTGTCGTGCGGGATGCCGACGGCCTGGGCGATCTTGTCGGCGGTGAGGAAGCCGATGCCCCAGACGTCGGCGGCGAGCCGGTACGGCTGGTTCCGCACGACGGAGATCGATGCGTCCCCGTACTTCTTGTAGATGCGCACCGCGATCGAGGTGGAGACGCCGACCCCCTGGAGGAAGACCATCACCTCCTTGATCGCCTTCTGTTCCTCCCAGGCGGCCGTGATCTTCTTCGTCCGCTTCGGGCCGAGCCCGGGGACCTCGATCAGCCGCGCGGGCGACTCCTCGAGGATGTCGAGGGTGTCGAGCCCGAAGTGCTGCGTGATGCGGTCGGCGAAGACGGGCCCGATGCCCTTCACGAGACCCGACCCCAGATACCGGCGGATGCCCTGGATGGTGGCGGGCAGGAGCGTCGTGTAGTTGTCGACGGTGAACTGCTTCCCGTACTGCGGATGGGAGCCCCAGCGCCCCTCCATCCGCAGCGACTCCCCCGGCTGGGCGCCCAGCAGCGCCCCGACCACCGTCAGCAGGTCCCCGGCCCCCCTGCCCGTGTCGACCCGGGCGACCGTGTACCCGCTCTCCTCGTTGGCATAGGTGATCCGCTCCAGGACCCCTTCGACCACCGCCGGCCCGCGACCCTCGTTCGACATACACCGACCGTAGCGAAGGCCTCGGACACCGGTGCCGGGTACCTGTGGACGCCCCTCCCCCGGGGTGCCGGGAAACGGGATGAACCGTAGCGTTTCCGCCATGGCTGACTCTTCATTCCAGGACGAGGTCCTGACCGAACTCGGCGACGACCGGCTCCAGGAGATCGCCGGGCTCGTCGGCACGGACGCCGCCGGGGCCCGGGAGCTCGTGGGCGGTTCGGTCGCGGAGCTCTCCGGCGAACTGCGCCAGGCCGCGTCCGAGCCGAGCAGCGCGGACGAGGTCCGCGCCGCCGTCGACGAGGTGACCTCGCCCGAGCCGCCCCTCCAGGGCGTCGCCACCCTCGGCGGCCTGGTGAGTGGCGGACTGATGGCCGGCGTGCTCGCCAAGCTCGCCAAACCGGCCGCGAAGGCCGTCGCCAAGCGCACCGGCCTCCCCCCTGCGACGGTCGACCGCGCCGTCGACATCCTCGTCCCGGTGGTCCTCGCCGCCCTCACCAAGCGCGCCGCCACGAAGAAGGGAGGCGGCCTGGGCGACCTGCTGGGCGGCGGCACGAAGAAGTAGCACCGCGGGAAACGTCCCCCGACTACCGTGTATGAAATGTGGGCCTTCCTCCCGCATGGAACACAGGGAGGTCGATCATGGCAGTGACCAACGTCGACGTGGACGACGACGTGCTCGCCGAGGCCGCGCGACTGCTCGGCACGACCACGAAGAAGGACACCATCAACACGGCGCTGGAAGAGGTCATAAGGCGTCACCGCCGCCGCGCCGCCTTCCAGCGCCTCGCGGAGCGTGGCGCGCGGGGGGAGCTGGAGGCCACACGCCGGCACTGGGAGGACCGTAAGGCCGCCCAGCGCGGCGGGAACCCCGAGTGATCACCTACCTCGTCGACACGAGCGCGTACGTCCACCTCGGCACCGATCCGGCGGCGCAGCGACGCTGGGAAGCGGAGATCGAGACCGGCGCCATCGGCATGTGCGAGGCCACCCGGGCGGAGATCCTGTTCAGCGCCACCAGTGCTGACGACCGCGACGAGATCGACGAGGACCTCTCCGCCATGTTCGCGGCCGTCCGCGTTCCGAAGGGCGCGTGGCGATGGGTGGAATCCGCCCAGTACAAGCTGACGCGGAAGGGTCAGCACAGGGCCGCGGGGGTGGTGGACCTCCTGCTGTGCGCCACGGCCGTCCATCACGGCCTGACCCTCCTGCACGGGGACAACGACTTCGCCACGGCCGCCCGCGTCCTCAAGGAAGTCGAACAACAGGACGTGCGGCACCCGGGCGGGTGACCCGGTCGCCCGCCCGGGGTCAGACGGCCAGGAACGCCTCCAGGGTCTCCTCCAGGACCTCGACGCCGTCCCTCGCCCACAGGTCGTCGTTGAAGAGTTCCACCTCGACCGGGCCCGTGTAGCCGGCCTTGTCCAGGAGGTCGGCCCAGGCGCGGAGGTCGATGGCGCCGGTGCCCAACTGGCCGCGGCCGTTGAGGACTCCGGCCGGGAGCGGGGTGGTCCAGTCGGCGAGCTGGAAGGAGTGGACGCGGCCGGCGGCGCCCGCGCGTTCCACGGCGGCCGGGGCCCGGTCGTCCCACCACAGGTGGTAGGTGTCGACGGTGACGCCGACCTGGGATGCCGGGAAGTGCTCGGCGATCTCCAGGGCCTGGTCGAGGGTGGAGACCGCGCACCGGTCGGAGGCGTACATCGGGTGGAGGGGCTCGATGGCGAGGCGGACGCCGCGCTCCCCGGCGTAGGGGGCGAGGGCGCCGATGGCCTCGGTGATGCGGGCCCGGGCCGAGGGGAGGTCGGGGCAGGCGGGGGTGAGGCCGCCGGAGACCAGGACGAGGGTGTCGGTGCCGAGCGTCACGGCCTCGTCTATCGCCGCGCGGTTCTCCGCCTCCCAGCCGTCCGAGGTGAAGAAGCCGCCCCGGCAGAGGGTGGTGACGGTGAGGCCCGCGTCCCGTACCAGGTCGGCGGCGGCCTCCAACCCGTACTCCCGGACCGGTTCGCGCCACAGCCCGACGCCCGGGACGCCGAGCCGGACGCACTGGGCGACCAGCTCGGGCAGGGCCAGCTGCTTGACCGTCATCTGGTTGATGCCGAAGCGGTCGAGGTTCACTGCGGGACTCCGTACACGGTGAGGAGCGAGCGCATCCGGGACTCCGCGCGGGCCGGGTCCGGGAACAGGCCGAGGCCGTCGGCGAGTTCGTAGGCGCGGGCGAGGTGCGGGAGGGAGCGGGCGGACTGGAGGCCGCCGACCATCGCGAAGTGGTCCTGGTGGCCGGCCAGCCAGGCGAGGAACACCACGCCCGTCTTGTAGAAGCGGGTGGGGGTCTCGAAGAGGTGCCGGGAGAGGGCGACGGTGGGGTCGAGGATCTTGCGGAAGCCGTCGACGTCACCGGTGTCCAGCGTCCTGACCGCCTCGGCCGCCAGCGGGCCCAGGGGGTCGAAGATGCCGAGCAGCGCGTGGCTGAAGCCCTGTTCGTCCCCGGCGATCAGCTCCGGGTAGTGGAAGTCGTCGCCCGTGTAGCAGCGGACGCCCTCGGGGAGGCGGCGGCGCAGGGCGACCTCGCGGCCGGCGTCGAGGAGGGAGACCTTGATGCCGTCGACCTTGTCGGGGTGGGCCGCGATCACCTCCAGGAAGGTCTCGGTGGCGGCGTCGAGGTCCGCCGAGCCCCAGTACCCCTCCAGGGCGGGGTCGAACATCGGGCCCAGCCAGTGCAGGACCACCGGTTCGCTCGCCTGGCGGAGGAGGTGGCCGTAGACGTCGAGGTAGTCGTCCCGGTCCTCGGCCGCGGCGGCGAGCGCGCGGGAGGCCATCAGGATCGCCTGGGAGCCGGTCTCCTCGACGAGCGCGAGCTGCTCCTCGTACGCCTCGCGGACCGCCACCAGGTCGGCGGGGCCGGTGAGTTGGTCGGTGCCGACGCCGCAGGCGATCCGGCCGCCGACGGCCTTCGCCTCGGCGGCCGAGCGGCGGATCAGCTCGGCCGCCCCGGCCCAGTCGAGGCCCATCCCGCGCTGCGCGGTGTCCATGGCCTCGGCGACCCCGAGGCCGTGGGACCAGAGGTGGCGGCGGAAGGCGAGGGTGGCGTCCCAGTCGACGGCGGCGGGGCCGTCGGGGGTGGTGTCGGCGTACGGGTCGGCGACGACGTGCGCGGCGGAGAAGACCGTACGGGAGGCCGGCGGGCCGGCCGTGGAGGTCGAGAGGGGCTCCGTGCGCGGGGTGTACGCGCGCGTGGAGCCGTCGGGAAGCGGCAGGCGGACCGTCACAGGGAGACCTCCGGGACGTCGAGGCGGCGGCCCTCGGCCGCGGACCTCAGGCCCAGCTCGGCGAGCTGGACGCCGCGGGCGCCCGCGAGCAGGTCCCAGTGGTACGGCTCGTCGAGGGCGACGTGCCGCAGGAACAGCTCCCACTGGGCCTTGAAGCCGTTGTCGAACTCGGCGTTGTCGGGCACCTCCTGCCACTGGTCGCGGAAGGACTCGGTGGCGGGGATGTCGGGGTTCCAGACCGGCTTGGGGGTGGCCGAGCGGTGCTGGACACGGCAGCCGCGCAGGCCGGCGACGGCGGAGCCGTGGGTGCCGTCGACCTGGAACTCGACGAGCTCGTCGCGGTTGACGCGGACCGTCCAGGAGGAGTTGATCTGGGCGATGGCACCGCCCTCCAGCCGGAAGATGCCGTACGCGGCGTCGTCGGCGGTGGCGGCGTACGGCTTGCCCTGCTCGTCCCAGCGCTGCGGGACGTGCGTGGCGACCTGCGCGGTGACGCTGGTGACCCGGCCGAAGAGCTCGTGGAGCACGTACTCCCAGTGCGGGAACATGTCGACGACGATGCCTCCGCCGTCCTCGGCGCGGTAGTTCCAGCTGGGGCGCTGGGCGTCCTGCCAGTCGCCCTCGAAGACCCAGTAGCCGAACTCGCCGCGCACGGACAGGATCTCGCCGAAGAAGCCGCCGTCGATGAGCCGCTTGAGCTTGAGCAGGCCCGGCAGGAACAGCTTGTCCTGGACGACGCCGTGCTTGATGCCCTTCGCCTCGGCGCGCCGGGCGAGTTCGAGGGCGCCGGCGAGGTCGGCGGCGGTGGGCTTCTCGGTGTAGACGTGCTTTCCGGCGTCGATGGCCTTGGTGAGGGCGTCGACGCGGGCGGAGGTGACCTGGGCGTCGAAGTAGACGTCGACGGTGTCGTCGGCGAGCACGGCGTCGAGGTCGGTCGACCACTCGGTGAGGCCGTGGCGCTCGGCGAGGGCGCGGAGGGCGTGTTCGCGGCGGCCGACGAGGACCGGCTCGGGCCAGAGCGTCTCGCCGTTGCCGAGGTCGAGGCCGCCCTGTTCGCGCAGCGCGAGGATCGAGCGGACGAGGTGCTGGCGGTAGCCCATGCGCCCGGTGACGCCGTTCATGGCGATGCGGACTGTCCTGCGTGTCACGAGAGGTTCCTCTCCCCGGTGCTCCGCGCCCTCGGAAGAAAGCGCTTTCTATCGAGGATGACGCTAGCCTGCCGACATCACCGTCGACAAGGGCCCCGGAGGTACGCACACGATGACCGTCACCCTGGCGGACGTGGCCGCTCGCGCCCGGGTCTCCCCCGCGACCGTCTCCCGCGTCCTGAACGGCAACTACCCGGTCGCCGCCTCGACCCGGGAGCGGGTGCTGCGGGCCGTCGACGAGCTGGACTACGTCCTCAACGGCCCCGCCAGCTCCCTCGCGGCCGCCACGTCCGACCTGGTCGGAGTGCTGGTCAACGACATCGCCGACCCCTTCTTCGGGATCATGGCGAGCGCGGCGCAGAGCGCGATCGGCGAGAGCGCGTCGGGGCGGGCCGGCGGGCAGAAGCTCGCCGTCGTCTGCAACACCGGCGGCTCCCCCGAGCGCGAACTCACCTACCTCACCCTGCTCCAGCGGCAGCGCGCCGCCGCCGTGATCCTCATGGGCGGCTCCCTGGAGGACCCGGAGCACCTCGCGGCCACGGCGGGCAAGCTGGCCAAGCTCGCCGAGGCAGGGACCCGGGTCGTGCTGTGCGGACGGCCGCCGGTGCCCGGCGACGCCCACGCGGCGGCCCTCGTCTTCGACAACCGCACCGGGGCGCGGCGCCTCGCCGAGCACCTGCTCGGCCTCGGGCACCGGCGCATCGGCTACGTGGCCGGGCCCGCCGACCGCACGACGACCCGGCACCGCCTCGAAGGCCACCGCGAGGCGCTCGCCGCGGCGGGTGTCGCCGAGGGCCCGACCGTGCACGGCCCCTACGACCGCCGCTCGGGTCACGAGGCGACCGCCGAACTCCTCGCCCGCGACCCGTCCCTCACCGCCGTCGTCGCCGCCAACGACACCGTGGCGCTCGGCGTCTGCGCCGCCCTCCGCGAGCGCGGCCTCTCCATCCCCGGCGACGTCTCCGTCGCCGGCTTCGACGACCTCCCCTTCTCCATCGACGCCGTTCCCGCCCTCACCACCGTCCGCCTCCCCCTCCACGAGGCGGGCGTCCGCGCCGGCCGCCTCGCCATGGGCACCGAGGAGGCCCCGGCCGGCGGCCGGGACACGGTCCCGGCGGAGCTGCTGGTACGGGGATCGACGGCGCCCCCGCGGGGGTGAGCGGGCGGACGCGCCGCCGGGATGCGGGCACGGGCGGGCACCCGAGCCGCGGGCACGGGCGGGCGGACGCACCCAGGGGGCGCCTCGCCGATCGGGTTTGATCGGCGAGGCACCCCCTGGAGGCCGGGGGGCCGAACGGAGGGACGATCCCGCCGGGCCCTCATATGTACCGCTTGACGGCTTTTCATGTGGTTAGCCTGGCGGCATGGGTACGCGTGTCATGGGGCGGGCCGCCGGACGGCACGGCTCGGGCTCTCGGCCGAGGAGCCGATCGGCGCCGGGGCCCGCTACGAGCCGGCTGGGCCGGTCGTCCTCGCGTCCGCATGGGTGCCGGTGACGGGCGCGGTCAGGCCGGTCGCGGCGAGGACGGCTTCGACGGTCTCCTCGACGGTCTGGTCCGCGTTGTCGATCCAGACGCCCTCGCCGGAGAGTTCGGCGCGCATGGCCTCGTCCAGGAAGGCCCAGTTCGTCGTCAGCTTCTTGTGGCGGGCGTTGTTGCGCTCCCAGGCCTTGTCGGGGCCGGGGGCGAGGATCACCACGTGGAGCGGGACGGCCTTGACGTGGGCGCGGTAGAAGTCCAGGTGGGAGCGGCGCACGACCACGTCGTCGAGGACGGGCAGGAAGCCCGCCGAGGCGAAGCTGTCCGCGAGCAGGCAGCCGTTGCGGGCGCGCAGCAGGATCTGGCGGTCCGCCTCGGGGTCGCCGTCCGGAGTCGGCCAGTGGCACCCCTGGACGATCAGCTCCTGGAGGTCGTCGACCTCGATGTGCGCGGAGCGGGCGAAGCGGGCCGCGAGGGCCGCCGCGACGGTCGACTTTCCGCTGCCGGGGATGCCGGCGAGCAGGACGGCGCCGGGGGCGGGCTCGGGGGTGTCGACGGTGATGCGCTCGAAGGTCATGCGCGCCTTTCCTCGCTGGTGGGACGCGACGAAGGTACGGTCACCGGGCCCCGGGCGCCAGCGAATTGCCGGCGGTCCGCGGTACCGGCGGTGCGGCGGGCGGGCGTGGCGCCGCCGACGGCGATTCCTGCGCGGGTCCTTGACCTGGCAGTTACTTTCGGGCTATCCGTGACACCTTGGAAGTTTCCTTCATCCACGCACGGCCGGAAGGAGCAGCAGTGCACCACCGCGCCCCCGCCCCCTCCCGACGCACCCTTCTCACGGTGACCGCCGCGGCCGCCGCGGCGGCCGTCACGGGAGTCACCGCCCCCGTGGCCCACGCGGACGCCGACGACCGGAGGCTCCGGCGGATCATCGACCGGATGTCCCTGGAGGAGAAGGTCGGCCAGCTCTTCGTGATGCGGGTGTACGGCCACTCCGCGACCGCGCCGGACCAGGCCGACATCGACTCCAACCTCGCGGAGATCGGTGTCCGCACGGCCGCCGAACTCGTCGAGCGCTATCACGTCGGCGGTGTCATCTACTTCGCCTGGGCCCACAACACCCGCGACCCGCACCAGATCGCGGAGCTCTCCAACGGCATCCAGCAGGCCGCGCTGGCCCAGCCCACCCCGATCCCGGTGCTGATCTCCACCGACCAGGAGCACGGCATCGTCTGCCGGGTCGGCGAGCCCGCCACCCTGGTGCCCGGTGCGATGGCCCTCGGCGCCGGCGGATCGCACGCGGACGCCCGCAAGGCCGCGCAGATCGCGGGCGCCGAACTCGCGGCCGTCGGCATCCGGCAGAACTACGCGCCGGTCGCCGACGTGAACGTCAACCCGGCCAACCCGGTCATCGGGGTCCGCTCGTTCGGATCCGACCCGCAGGCCGTCGCCGGCCTGGTGGCCGCGCAGGTGAAGGGGTACCAGCGCGCCGGCGTCGCGGCCACCTCCAAGCACTTCCCGGGACACGGCGACACCGCCGTCGACAGCCACTACGGCCTGCCGACGATCACCCACACCCGGGAGCAGTGGGCCGAGCTCGACGCCCCGCCGTTCCGGTCCGCGATCGCCGCCGGCATCGACTCGATCATGACCGCGCACATCGTGGTGCCCGCCCTGGACCCCAGCGAGGATCCGGCGACCCTGTCCCGGCCCATCCTCACCGGCATCCTGCGCGAACGGCTCGGCTACGACGGCGTGGTGGTGACCGACTCGCTCGCCATGGAGGGGGTGCGCACCAAGTACGGCGACGAACGCGTCCCGGTCCTCGCGCTCAAGGCCGGCGTCGACCAGCTCCTCAACCCGCCCAGGCTCGACGTGGCCTGGAACGCGGTCCTGAAGGCGGTCCGGGACGGCGAACTGACGGAGGCCCGGCTCGACGAATCGATCCTGCGCATCCTGCGGCTCAAGTCCCGGCTGGGCCTGCTCCGGCGGGCGTACGTCACCCGGGCCGGCGTCGACCGGGTCGTCGGCACCGCCGCCCACCTCGCGGCGGCGGACCGGATCGCCGAGGCGACCACGACCCTGCTCCTCAACGAGGACGACTTCCTGCCGCTGAGCCCGGCCGCCCACCCCTCGGTCCTCGTCGTCGGCGCCGACCCCGCCTCGCCCTCCGGTACGACCGGGCCGCCGACCACCACGCTCGCGACCGCCCTCACCGAGCTGGGCTTCACCGCGACCGCGCTCTCCACCGGGATCACCCCGAGCGCCGCGAAGATCGACGAGGCGGTGGCCGCGGCGGCCGGCAAGGACGTGGTCCTCGTCGGCACCTACAACGTGTCGGCGACCAGCCCCCAACGCACGCTCGTCGCCCGGCTCGTCGCCACCGGGGTGCCCGTCGTCACCGTCGCGATCCGCAACCCGTACGACGTCGCTCGGATCGCCGGGCAGCGGGCGAGCCTCGCGTCGTACTCCTGGACCGATGTCGAACTCCGGGCCGCCGTGCGGGTCCTCGCCGGTCGCGCCCGCCCCCTCGGGCGCCTCCCGGTGCCGGTCCAGGACGCGGCCGACCCGACGAAGGTCCTGTACCCGGTGGGCCACGGCCTGTCGTACCGCTGACACGACGGTGGGGTGCGTCCACCGGACGCACCCCACCCTCCGCGACGGACCGACGGACGTCGGTTACGGCCGCAGGCCGTGCTCGCGGGTCGTGTCCTCGTCGACGGGGGCGTCGAGGCGGGCGTCGAAGCGCGCGAGCGGCTGCGCCGCCTGCACCGCCGGGGCGGAGAGGCCGGCCCAGGCGAGGATGCGCGCGGTGGCGTTCTCGCGCTCGGCGTCGACGAGCCCGGCGACGTTGGCCCCGTGGTTGGCACCGGGAGCGACGTAGACGTAGCTGTCGCGCGCCCCCTTGCCGAGGCGGAACTTCTCGGCGCCCCACGGGTCGTTCTCGCCGTAGACGAAGAGCATGTGGTTCGCGTTCTTGCGGACCCAGTCGTCGACGTCGCGCATGACCTGCGGCTTGAACTTCATGGGGATCTCGCGCGGCACGAAGCTGCCGGCCGGCTGGTAGCCGTAGCGGCTCAGGCCGTCGAGGTGGGGCTGCTTGATGGTGGGCGAGCCGAGCTCGGTGGCCGCCTGGTAGTAGTACGGCGTGTAGTACTCCAGGCCCTGGTCGGAGTAGGCGGACCAGCCGGAGTAGGCGTCGATCGTCTCGTAGACGGCGTCGTCGCCGGCGGTCGCCGCGACCGGGATCTGGTCGCAGACGTCCTGGCCGTAGTACTGCCAGAAGCCCCACACGAAGTCGAGGACGACGGCCTCGTAGGCCTTGTCGAGCGAGCCGAGCGTGTTGAAGGTGGCGCCCTCGGACTCGGCCCAGGCCTGGAACTTCTTCTGCAGCGGCGCGCGGCGGACGAGCGCCTCGCGCTGCAGGTCGTTCAGGCGGTCGCGGCAGTCCTTGGTGCCGACGTTCTCGAAGAACCGGTCGTAGGCCGAGTCCTCCTTGTTGACCACGTCGTTCGGGGCGACGTACGCGACGACGCCGTCCATGTCGCGCGGGAAGAAGCGCTCGTAGTAGGTGGCGGTCATGCCGCCCTTGGAGCCGCCGGTGGAGATCCAGTTCTTGGGGTAGATCTTCTTCAGTGCCGCGAAGATCCGGTGCTGGTCGTTGGCCGCCTGCCAGATGTCCAGCTTGGACCAGTCGGCGGGCTGCGGACGCGACGGCGTGAAGAAGCGGTACTCCATGGAGACCTGGTTGCCGTCGATGATCCGGGTCGGCTCGGTCCGGCTCGGCGTGGTGCTCAGGCCGTATCCGCTGGTGCGGAAGACGGTGGGGCGGCCGGTGTCCTTGTGGAGGAGCGAGAGCCGCTGCTTGAACGTGCCCGCCCACGGGCGGTGGTGGTCGATCGGCTGGACGTACTCCAGGACGAAGTAGCGGTAGCCGGCGTACGGCTTCTCCTCGATCAGGCTCATCCCGGGGATCGCCAGGATGCGGTCCTTGATGTCCGTGCCCTGCGAGTCGGCGACGGCCGTGGTGTCGGTCTCCGTGTCCGCGGCGGTAGCCACGCCCGTCGAACCGACGGTGCCTATGAGCACCGACAGCGACACCAGCCATCCGAGCGACTTGCGCATTCGTCCTCCCCTTGGTTCACAACGGTGTCGCGAACCTAGCGGGGGCAACGTGTGGACCGCCAGACCCAGTTGGTCCTTACTCTTGGACTTTCCTTCACATCAGCACAGGATCCAGCCCGTGGCCGTGCTCTTTCCGGCCACCGCGCCGTACACCCGGACGCAGCGGTTGAGGGCGTGGACGGTGACGGGCCCGGCCTGCCGGTCGAACCGCCCGGACTTGACGGCGGGTCGGCCGCCGCGCGGCTGGAGGGAGACGGTCATCGGGCGGCGGACGCCGGGCCGCTTGGCCACGGTGACGGCGCAGACGTAGTGCCGGGTCCTGTACACCCGCACCTCGCCGGTGGGGAACGCGTAGGTCCTGGTGGGCCGTCCGCGGCAGACGGAAGCGGCGTCCGCCGTCCCGTCGCCGGGGCCCGGTCCCGGCAGCACGATCAGCGCGAGGGCGGCGAGGAGCGGCGCCAGCACACGCGCGAGCACGCGGCCGCGCCCCCGTCGGCAGCCGCGCCGGCCCGTGGCCGTCGGGTCCGTGGTCATGCACTCCCCTCCCGGGTGAATCGCCGTACTGGCATACGGCCGTACGACGCACCACACGCCGGAATGGTTGCCTCCGACGGCACGGGAGGGACGGCCGAGGCCGGAAAGAGCGGCCTCTCCCGCGCGCGAAAGGCCCGCCGAACAGCCCGGACGGCTACGACCCCGCCCGGCGGCGACGACACCGCGGCCGACCGGAAAGAGGTCTCCGCCGAACGCCCCGGAAAGCGCCACGCCCCGGAAAGCGCCGCGGCCGACCGGGAGGGCCGGCCGGCCGGGCGCGGATCCCGCCGGGGGTCAGACGCGCTCGGGCTCGGCCTCGCCGATGAAGGTGCTCCAGAGGGACGTGTAGCGCCCGCCGAGAGCGAGCAGTTCGTCGTGGGTGCCGTCCTCGGCGACCCGGCCGTGGTCCATGACGATCACCCGGTCGGCGCGGGCCGCCGTGGTGAGGCGGTGGGCGACGACGAGGGTCGTGCGGCGGCCGGCGAGGCGGTCGGTGGCGTGGTTGACCTGGGCCTCGGTGGCGAGGTCGAGGGCGGCCGTGGCCTCGTCGAGGAGCAGGATGTCCGGGTCGACGAGTTCGGCGCGGGCGAGGGCGACGAGCTGGCGCTGACCGGCCGACAGGTTGCGGCCGCGCTCGGCGACCTCGTGGAGGTAGCCGCCGTCGAGCGTGGCGATCATGTCGTGGGCGCCGACGGCGCGGGCCGCCGCCTCGACCTCGGCGTCGGTCGCCCCGGGACGGCCGTACGCGATGGCGTCGCGGATCGTCCCGGCGAAGAGGTACGACTCCTGCGGGACGACGCCGAGCCGGTGGCGGTACGCGGTGAGGTCCAGGTCCCGCAGGTCGGTGCCGTCGGCGGTGACCCGGCCGCCCGTCGGGTCGTAGAACCGCGCGACCAGCTTGACGAGGGTGGACTTGCCCGCGCCGGTCTCGCCGACGAAGGCGACGGTCTGCCCGGCGGGGATGCGCAGGTCGATGCCGGAGAGCGCCTCCTCGCCCGCGTCGGCTGAGCCGTAGCCGAAGGACACGTCCTCGAAGGCGATCTCGCCGCGCAGCGCGGGGACGTCCAGGGGCGCGTCCGCGGCGGCCGTCGACGTCGGCTCCTGGAGCAGCTCCCGCATCCGCTTCAGCGAGACGGAGGCCTGCTGGTAGCCGTCGAAGACCTGGGAGAGCTGCTGCACGGGGGCGAAGAAGAGGTCGATGTAGAGGAGGTAGGCGACGAGGGCGCCGGTGGTGAGCGTGCCCGCCTCGATGCGGTTCGCGCCGACGATCATGACGGCGGCGGCGGCCGCCGAGGACAGCAGCGTGACGAACGGGAAGTAGACCGAGATCAGCCACTGGCCCCGGACGCGCGCCGCGCGGTACTCCTCGCTGCGGGCGCCGAACCGGTCGGCCACGGACCGCTCGCGGCGGAAGGCCTGCACGATCCGGAGGCCGGAGACGGACTCCTGGAGGTCGGCGTTGACGATGCTGATCCGGTCGCGCGCCAGCTCGTACGCCCGCACGCTCGACCGGCGGAAGAAGTAGGTGGCGACCGCGAGGACCGGCAGGGTCGCGAAGACGACCAGGGCGAGCTGGAGGTCGAGCACGAGCAGCGCGACCATGATCCCGAAGAAGGTCACGACGGAGACGAAGGCGGTGACCAGGCCCGTCTGGAGGAAGGTGGACAGGGCGTCCACGTCCGTGGTCATCCGGGTCATGATCCGGCCGGTGAGCTCGCGCTCGTAGTAGTCCAGGCCGAGCCGCTGGAGCTGGGCGAAGATCTTGAGGCGCAGCGCGTAGAGGACCCGCTCGCCGGTGCGGCCGGTCATGCGGGTCTCGGCGGTCTGCGCGACCCATTGCACGAGCACCGTGACCAGGGCGAGCGCGGAGGCCGCCCAGACGGCGCCGATCGCGAGCCGGTTCACGCCCTCGTCGATGCCGTGCCGGATCAGGACCGGCAGCAGCAGGCCCGCGCCGGCGTCGAGCGCGACGAGGCCGAGGCTGATGAGCAGCGGGAGGCCGAAGCCGCGGAGCAGCCTGCGCAGCCCGTAGGCGTCCTCGGGGGAGACGGCCCGGGCCTCGTCGATGCCGGGGATGTCGGTGGCGGGCGGCAGGGCGGCGACGGCGGCGAGCAGCTCGGGGGTGGCGCCGGGCGCCGGGCTCTCCCGGTCGGCGTCCCCGTCCCGTACCCACAGGGCGGGGGTGATGCCCCGCTCGGCGTCGAACTCGGCGTCCAGTTCGGCCCGCAGGGTGCGGGCCTCGGGCAGCTCGGCGGGCGTCGCCGTACGGCCGGTCGCGACCGCTTCGGGCTCGCTCCGCCGCGCTCCGCCTTCGCTGGGCTCGAAGAAGTCCGCGGAGCCGAATCCGGGGTCGGTGAGGAGGCGCCGGTAGAGCTCCGAGCGCTCCTCCAGCTCGTCGTGGGTGCCGATGTCGGAGAGCCGGCCGCCGTCGAGGACGGCGATCCGGTCGGCGAGGCCGAGGGTGGAGCGGCGGTGGGCGATGAGCAGGGTCGTACGGCCCGCCATCACCGACTTCAGGGCCTCGTGGATCTCGTGCTCGACCTTGGCGTCGACGGCGGAGGTGGCGTCGTCGAGGAGGAGCAGCCGGGGGTCGGCGAGGATCGCGCGGGCCAGCGCGAGGCGCTGGCGCTGGCCGCCGGAGAGGGTGAGGCCGTGCTCGCCGACCTTGGTGTCGTACCCGTCGGGCAGCTCGGCGATGAACCGGTCCGCCTGGGCGGCGCGGGCGGCGTTCTCGATCTGTTCCCGGGTGGCGTCCGGGACGCCGTACGCGATGTTGGCGCGGACGGTGTCGGAGAAGAGGAACGAGTCCTCGGGCACGAGTCCGATGGCGGCGCGCAGCGAGTCGAGGGTGAGCTCGCGGACGTCGTGGCCGCCGACGAGGACGGCGCCGTGGGTCACGTCGTAGAAGCGGGGCAGGAGGAGCGAGACGGTCGACTTGCCGGAGCCGGAGGCGCCGACGACGGCGACGGTCTCGCCGGGCCTGATGTCCAGGGAGAAGCCGTCGAGGACGGGGGTGCCGTCCTGGTAGGCGAAGGACACGTCGTCGAACTCGACGGTGGCGGGGGCGTCGGCCGGGAGCTCCCTGGTGCCGTCCGCTATGACGGGCTCGGTGTCGATGAGCTCGCCGACCCGCTCGACGCCGGCGCGGGCCTGCTGGGCGACGGTGAGGACCACGGCGAGCATCCGGACCGGGCCGACGAGCGAGGCCAGGTAGGAGGAGAAGGCGACGAAGGTGCCGAGGGTGATCTGCCCGCGGTAGGCGAGCCAGCCGCCGAGGGCGAGGACGGCGACCTGGCCGAGGGCGGGGACGGCCTGGAGGGCCGGGGTGTACCTGGAGTTCAGCCGGATCGTCCGCAGGCGCCCGGCGAACAGCTTCCGTCCGGCCTCCCGGATCTTCCCGGTCTCCTGGTCCTCCTGCCCGAAGCCCTTCACGACCCGGACGCCGGTCACGGCTCCGTCGACGACTCCGGCGACGGCCGCGGCCTGCTGCTGCGCGTACCAGGTGGCCGGGTGGAGGCGGGCGCGGCTGCGCTTGGCGATGAACCACAGGGCGGGGGCGACGGCGAGCGCGACCAGGGTGAGGGGGAGCGACAGCCAGGCCATCACGGCCAGCGAGATGAAGAACAGCAGGAAGTTCCCGATGGTCATCGGGAGCATGAACAGCAGGCCCTGGATCAGCTGGAGGTCGCTGGTGGCCCGTCCCACGACCTGCCCCGTGGACAGTTCGTCCTGGCGGCGCCCGTCGAGCCGGGTGATCGTGCGGTACATGTCGGTGCGCAGGTCGTGCTGGATGTCGAGGGCGAGGCGGCCCCCGTAGTACCGGCGGACGTACGTCAGGAGGTAGACGACGATCGCGGCGCCTATCAGGAGTCCGGTCCACACCGCGAGGTCCCGGGTCTTCGTCCCGATCACGTCGTCGATGATCACCTTGGTCACCAGGGGCACCAGCGCCAGCACGGCCATGCCCGCCAGCGACGACCCGAGCGCCAGGAGCGTGTTCGTCTTGTACCGCCACGCGTACCCGGCGAGCCTCCGGGCCCACCCCCGCCGCCGCATGTCCGCCGGCTCCCGTTCCGTCGCCTGCTTCTGCCCCACCGCCGCCACGTGGCGCCTCCCGTCGTCCTGCTCTACCGGAAGGGCCAACGCCACCGACGTGCCATTTCATCCCCCCGCAACAAACCCGGGCCGGAAGTCGGACACACCTAGGTCCCGGGTCCTGGTACCCGGGACCTATGCGGGGCGCAGGGGACTAGAAGGGACCGGGCAGGGTCACGGAGATGCCGTTGCCGGTGTCCGTGACGACCACGTTGCTCCACACCAGGCTCATCGGAGGACTGCACTTGGGCTGGAAGGTGGCGGTGACGGTGACGGAGAAGTTGGCCTTGCCGTTCTGGACGGGGAAGGTGCCGCCGCCGCCGGTGGACTGCTTGTTGCCGGCGCTGGGGTCGTTGCCGCCGCGGTTGACGCACTGCGCGTCAGCGGTGACGGATATGTTCACGGACTGCTGGTTGCCGAGCCCGGCTTCCTTGCCCTTGACGGTCAGGCTGCTGCCGGAGGCCGTCGCGGTCGGGGTGCCGACGAAGTGAGCGCTCACCGCGCCGGCGGTCGGGGCGAGGAATCCGACGAGGCCGAGGGCCACGGAAGCGGGGAGGAGCACAGCGGAATGACGTCGCATGACGGGTCACCTCTCAGGGGAACGAACGCCGTCGTCGCGCGGAGTGCGCCGCTGTCCGCAGGATGCCCCCAGGATATGCCCGGGGGCGCCGCGCCGCGGGTTCAGAGGTGGGTCGGTTCGAACATGCGGAGGAGGGCCGGGAGGAGGACGAGGGAGGGGCCGGGGGTGGCGAGGGCTTCGGCGAGGTCGGTGGCGAGGGTGTCCGGGGTGGTGCGGACGGCGGGGACGCCGAAGGACTCGGCGAGGGCGACGAAGTCGGGGCGGGTGAGTTCGGTGCCGGTGGCCGCGCCGTAGGCGTCGGTCATGTACTCGCGGAGGATGCCGTAGCCGCCGTCGTCGACGACCAGCCAGGTCACGTCGAGGCCGTACTGCTTCGCCGTGGCCAGCTCGGCGATGGAGTACATCGCGCCGCCGTCGCCGGAGACGGCGAGGACCGGCTGCGAGGGGTCGGCGACGGCCGCGCCGAGGGCGGCGGGGAAGGCGTAGCCGAGGCCGCCGGCGCCCTGGGCGGAGTGCATGGTGTTCGGGTGCCGGGCGTCGAAGGCCGACCAGGCCCAGTACGCCAGGATCGTCATGTCCCAGAAGCTGGGGGCCCGGGCCGGGAGCGCCTCGCGGACGGCCGCGACGACCTGCTGTTCCAGGTCGAGGCCCTGGGCGGCGATCCGCTCGCGGACCTTGCCGAGGACGGCCGAGACCCGTTCGGGGGCGGTCGGGTCGGTGCGCTCGCGGGCCGTCTCCAGGAGGGCCTGGAGGGCGACGCGGGCGTCCGCGTGGATGCCGAGCGCCGGGTGGTTGGACTCCAGCTTCCCGGCGTCGGCCTCGATCTGGATCACCCGGCCGCGCGGGGCGAACGTGTGGTAGTTCGAGGACAGCTCGCCGAGCCCGGAGCCGACGACGAGGAGGACGTCGGCGTCCTCCAGGAAGTCGGTGGTGTGCCGGTCCTCCAGCCAGGACTGGAGCGACAGCGGATGCTTCCAGGGGAACGCGCCCTTGCCGCCGAAGGTCGTGACGACGGGTGCGTCGATCAGCTCCGCGAGGGCGCGGAGCTTGCCGGAGGCGTCGGAGCGCACGACCCCGCCGCCCGCGATGATCGCCGGCCGCTCCGCCTTCGACAGCAGGTCCGCGGCGACCGCCGTGAGCTCGGGGCGCGGCACGATGTCCTCGGGCGTCGCGTCCATCGCCGTCACCACGGGCAGGAGGGTCTCGGCGGTGAGCACGTCCTGCGGGATCTCGACCCACACCGGCCCGTGCGGGGCCGTCAGCGCCGACTCCCAGGCCGCCGCGATCGCGGACGGGATCTGGGACTGCGTACGGGCCGTGTGCACGGACTTCACGACGTCCCGGAACGACGCCTGCTGGTCGCGCAGCTCGTGCAGGTAGCCGTGGCGTCCGCCGCCGAGCCCGGCCACCGGGATCTGGCTGCCGATCGCGAGGACCGGCGCCGAGGCCGCCGCCGCCTCCTGGAGGGCGGCGAGCGACATCAGCGCGCCGGGTCCGGTGGACAGCAGCAGCGGGGCCGCCTCGCCGGTGACGCGGCCGTAGGCGTCGGCGGCGAAGCCCGCGTTGTTCTCCGTCCGGAGGCCCACGTACCGCAGCGAGGAGCGGCGCAGCGCGTCGAACATGCCGAGCGCGTGCTGGCCGGGGAGGCCGAAGACCGTCGTCGCGCCCAGACCCGACAGGGTCTCGATGACGAGGTCACCGCCGGTGCGGCCCTTCGGCGGGTCGAGCGCGGCGGCGGTCTGCGCCTCCGTGGGTCGCAGCACGAGGTCGTGGTCGTGGGTCATGGGGTCCCTCTGGGCGTGGCTCGACGATCGGGTGCGGCCCGGTGGTCGGGTCGTGCCCACCCGTTCCGCCCTGCGGAACGTATGCCCACGACCCGACCGGCGTCACATCGAGGTGCGGCTCGCCGCGATCTGGCGGCTCATGATCGTCGTCAGCTCGTACGCGGTGTGGGACGCGGCGACCGCGGTGATCTCGGCGTGGTCGTAGGCCGGGGCGACCTCGACGACGTCGGCGGAGACGAGGTTGCAGGAGGAGAGGCCGCGCAGGATCTCCAGGAGCTCGCGGGAGGTCATGCCGCCGGCCTCGGGGGTGCCGGTGCCGGGCGCGTGGGCCGGGTCGAGGCAGTCGATGTCGATGGAGATGTACAGCGGGCGGTCGCCGATGCGCTGGCGGAGCTGGTCGGCGACCTCGTCGGCGCCGCGGCGGTAGATGTCGGCCGAGGTGACGATGCCGAAGCCCATCTTCTCGTCGTCGGTGAGGTCCTGCTTGCCGTAGAGCGGGCCGCGGGTGCCGACGTGGGAGAGGGCGGAGGTGTCGAGGATGCCCTCCTCGACGGCGCGGCGGAACGGGGTGCCGTGGGTGTACTCGGCGCCGAAGTAGGTGTCCCAGGTGTCGAGGTGCGCGTCGAAGTGGAGCAGGGCGACGGGGCCGTGCTTCTTGGCGACGGAGCGGAGCAGCGGCAGGGCCACGGTGTGGTCGCCGCCCAGGGTCATCATGCGGGCGCCGGTGGCGAGCAGGTCGTCGGCGGCGGCCTCGATGGTCTCGACGGCCTCGTTGATGTTGAACGGGTTGGCCGCGATGTCGCCGGCGTCGGCGACCTGGGCGAGGGCGAACGGGGAGGCGTCCTGCGCCGGGTTGTAGGGGCGCAGGAGGCGGGAGGCCTCGCGGATGGCGTTGCCGCCGAAGCGGGCGCCGGGGCGGTAGGAGACGCCGCTGTCGAAGGGGATGCCGACCACGGCGACGTCGGCGGTGCCGACCTCGTCGAGCCGCGGCAGCCGGGCGAACGTCGCGGGACCGGCGTACCGCGGGATGCGGGACGAGTCGATCGGGCCGCGCGGGGTGTTCTGGTCGCTGCTGCTCATGGTCGGGGTCCTCCTGGGGGTGTCGGTCGGTCCGGCTCGACAGTAAGTGGCCCGAAAGGGACAGAGAAGTGTACGTTCCCTCCACTGTACGGACCGTGGATGTACGAAGGGGCCACTCCGATGACCGCACCGACCGGCCCGGAGCCCGGGCCCGGTTCCACTCCCCCCGCGCCGCCGGTGCCGCTCGCCGCGCTCCTCGCGCACCCGGACCTCGGCCTGCGGCTGCTCGCCGGGCCCGGCGACGTACCGCTGCACTGGGTGCACACCTCGGAGATGGCCGACCCCTATCCGTACCTGCTCGGCGGCGAACTGCTGATGACGGCGGGCGTACAGCTGGCCGACCCGGCGCACTACGTCGAGCGGGTGGTGGAGGCGGGCGCCGCGGCGCTCGCCTTCGGCGTGACGCCGGTGTACGACACGGTCCCGGCCGCGCTCGTCGAGGCCTGCGCGCGCCGCGGCCTCCCGCTGGTCGAGGTGCCGCCGAGGACCCCGTTCACGGCGGTCGCCCGGGCGCTGTGGCGGCTGATGGCGGAGGCCCGGCTGCGCGAGCTGCGCCGGGTCACCGAGGCCCAGCAGTCCCTCGCGACGGCCGCCGCCCGCCCGGCGCCCGTCCCGGCGGTGCTCGGCGCCCTCGCCTCCCGCCTCGGGGGGCGCGCGGTGCTCTTCGGCGCGGACGGCACGGAGGCGCTGGCCGCCGGCCGCGAGGTGCCGGCGGAGGCGGCCCGCGCCCTGCGGGAGCTGGCGGGCGTCCTCGGCCCGCGCCCGGGCGGTCCGGCCTCGGCGAGCGGGGACGGCGGCGGGCTGCGGCTCGCCGCGTACGCCCTCGGCGGCGGGGACGGCCTGACCCTCGGCGTGGCGACGGGCCACCGCGGCCCGGGCGACCACACGATCGTCGGCGTCGCCGTGGTGCTGCTGTCCCTCCTGACGGCCCCGCACCGGGGCGCCGACGCGGCCGTACGGGACGGCGCCCTGGTCCGGCTGCTGCTCGGCGCGGCCCCGGCGGAGGTCGCGGGCGCCCTGGGCCCGGGCCCCTGGACGGTGGTCCACGCCCGCGGCGGCGACGGCACCCCGTTCGCGGCGGCCTCGCTGGCCGCGGCGCTGGGGACACCGCTGGTGGACGCGGGCGGTACGGCTCCGGGGGGCGCGACCGGAGCCGTGCGCCTGCTCCTGCCCGCCTCCTCCCCCGTCACCGCTCAGTCCGGCTGGACGCTGGGGGTGGGCGTCCCCGCCGAGGCGGACGAGCTGTCGGCGGCCGACGCGCAAGCAGCGCGAGCCCTGCGGCGGGCGGAGGCCACCGGGGCGGATCTGGTGCGGCACCACCCGGGCGGGATCGCCGCCCTGGTGGACCCGGACGAGGCCGCCGCCCACGCGCGCACCCTCCTCGCCCCGCTGACCGGACCGCTCGCCGAGACCCTGCGCGTCTGGCTCTCGCTGCACGGCGGCTGGGACCGGACGGCCGCCGCGATGGACATCCACCGCAACACCGTCCGCCAGCGGATCGCCCGCTGCGCCGCGCTGCTGGGACGGGACCTGGACGATCCGGACGTGCGCATGGAGCTGTGGTTCGCGCTCAAGTCCCGGTGAGGGGCGAGGCCGGGTCGTCCGGCCGGGGCGGTCATGCGCGGATCGCGCCCCGGCCGAGGGCAGCGAGCCGCGGGTCGGGGCGCAGCTTCGCCATACGGAGGATCTCGGGGGTCCACGACAACGGCACGGGGATCACCACCCCGGTATCGCGGCGGCCAGTTCGGGTGTCGCGCCTTCGAGGCCATGGGCCCAGTTCACGCGGTCGGGGACCCCGGCGAAGTGCAGGCCGAGGACCTTCCGGCCCTCGGCCTCCAGGTCGACGACGAGCGAACCGGAGCTGCCGCCGAGCGTGCTGGCGTCGTGGCTGATGATCCAGCGCCGTTCGTCCTCGTCCACCTCGCCCCGGCCCTCGGTGAGCACCCCGGGAGTGAGGCGCTTCACGCCCTTGACTCCGGCGAACAGTTCGGCGAAGACGTCCGGACTCGTCGATCCCGCGCTGCCGGGGAAGCCGACGATGTAGACCTTGCGCCCACGGGAGGCGAGCGCTCCGCGGGTCGCCTCGTCATCGCCTCGGGCCACCTCGACCGGGGTGGGGAAAGGCCGTCCGCTCACCCGGTCGAGCTGGAGTACGGCCAGGTCGAGGCCGTCGAAGTTGACCCTCGGAACGGTGGGGTGAGCGCGTTCGGGTGCCCCCGCGCGCCCCACGCCCAGGACACGGCTGATCCGGAAGACGCGGTTCGGCGGCCCGCCGCCGACCTCCGCGCCGAAGTCGACCGCCACGCCGGGCTTGAGCTCTCCGCCGAACTGCCCGTCCGTACGGGACGGATGCGTGGAAATGGCCTCCAGGACGTGGTAGTTCGTCACGACGACACCCTCGTCGATCGCCCACGCCGTGCCCTGGTAGCCGAGGAGCGAGCTCGGGTCGTTCACCCGGCCGGCCGCCCGGCAGACGGTACGGAGCTCGGCTTCGATCCGCGACAGGGCCGCCGCCCACGTCGCCACCGCGGGTGCCGTGACGTCGAAGAAGTCGTCCTCGACGAAGAGCACCGGGCGGGTTCCGTCGCTGTGGACGACGGCCTCCAGCCGCGCCACGTCCCGCATGCCGAGCTGGGCGTCGACGCCGTGGTCGACGACCTCCCGCAGCGCGTACTCGGCGCCGCGCATCAGTCGCTTCCGCGCCTCGGGATCGGCCCTCTCCCCGAGGTGTTCCTCCAAGCGGCCGACCTCGTCGGACAGTTGCGTCATCAGACGTTCGGGATCCGGCGGGCCCGGCGCGCCGCCCCCGCCGGCGTGCTCGAGTCCTCCGCTCTGCGACTCGCCGAGGAGCCGCTCATAGGCGCTGCCGACGGACATGGCGTCCCCTGCTCGGCTCGGTCCTCGACTCGGTTCGGCTCAGTGGACGGCTGCCGCCTGGGCGGCGGCCAGCTCCGCGACCCGGCTGCGGTACGCCTCGACCAGACCTCCGCCGTTCGCCTCGGGAATCCCTTCCGGGCCGGCCCCGAGCGACTGCAGGACCGCGCCGGCACGGGCCTGACGGTCCGCCAACGCGCTTTCCGCGTGCGGGTACAGCAGTTCGAGCCCGCGCTTGTCGCCCTCCGACAGGTTCTGCCCGTTGCCGGCCGGCGCGCAACTGCTGGGGGCGGACTTGTAGAAGAAGTCCGGGAACCGGTACAGCATCACGGACAGCCGGTCGAAGGGCCCGAGGGTGAGGTCCGGGTCGTTCACGGTGCGCAGGTTGTGATCGACCTTCGCGCGCGACCATCTGTTCGGCTCGCCCGCGAGGAACGTGTAGATGCCGGGTTGCCGACCCTGGGCGTCCGCCACGAAGACACCGGCCGCGTTCTGCGTGGGGACGTACCCGGCATGGTCCTCCCAGCGGAACTCGCCCTCACAGGTGCCGCGCATGTTCTGGTGGGAGTGGTGGAACGCCAGTGCGTGCAGGAACTCGTGCCGCACGGTGCCCTCCCACTGGACGGGCCTGTTCGTCACGAACCGCCCGAGGTTCAGGCTGCGCTGGCCGGGGTTGCCCCCGACCTGGCCGCCTCCCGCGCCGATCATGCGGTCCGTGCTGTCGGTGCCCACCAGGGAGAAGAAGCCCGGCAGGTCGAAGCTGACCCGGATCTCGGCGGCGTAGGTGGTGTCGGCCGTGGTCCACCGCCGGAACGAGCCGTTCCCGTCGTCCTGCCCGAAATCGAGCGTCAGGTTGCAGACGTCGGTGATCTGCTTCGTCGCGCCCGCGATGTCCGCGTGCAACTGGTCGTTCCCATCGAGGAACGCGACCCTCACGGTCGAACCCACGGGCCACTTCGCGATGTCGGTGAAGATGAACTCCAGGCCGCCGTGGGCCATTCCGCGCCTCCAGCGGTCCCGTACCTCGATCTCGGCGACGACCTCATCGGGGAGAGCTTCGAGTTCCATGACGCGTCCTTTCGCATCACATTCGAAATGATCCCCCGCCGGATTCCCCCCGACCGGCCTGATGACGGATGGGCTGCTCGGCTCTACACACGAGCGCGCCGACATGAATTACTCATGTCCCAGTATCACCCGAATGGAGGTACTGCGCGACTTCACCGTCACCCTGAGTAGTCAAGCGTTCATCAGGATGACGCTGCGTCAGGTCCAGAGCTTGTTCACGGCAGTACGGGTCGTCGTCTTGAAGGCCGTCAGCGGGGCGTCGTCGAAGTCGCCCATCTGGCCCCAGCGGACGAGGGTGACGGTGCGGCCGTCGCGGCCGACGGAGAAGAGGTGGATGTCGGTGGTGCCGATCTGCGGGTCGGCGGTGTCCAGGCTGTAGACCCAGGCGCCCTCCTCGACGGCGAGCTTGCCGTGGGAGGCGCTGACGGCCCGCAGGCCCGGGTTCTGCCGCTCAAGGAGGGGGCCGCAGCCGGCGAGGGCCTTGCGGAGGGTGTCGACCAGCTTCACGGCGTCGGCCTCGGTGCGGGCGACGGTGGTGACCTGGACGCCGTTGGTGTCGAGCTCGGTGCTGAACTCGCGGTAGCGGGTGTTCTGCGCCGGGATCTTGTACGGGGCGCAGAGAACGCCGCCGTTCTCCGGGACGCCGGCGAAGACCTGGGTGGCGGTCCACGGCGTCGACGACGGCGGCATCTGGGAGGCGGCGAGGAAGGCGGGCTGGGCGGCGGCCTGCGCCGGGGCCGTGGCGAGGGCCGCGAGGCCCAGGGCGGCAGCGGCGGCGGTGGCGAGTGCGATACGGAGCTTGTTCATGGTGGTGGATCCCCCGTCGGGTCGTTCGGTCAGTGCTCCACCAGCGTCCGGCCGCCGCCCGCCGCCCGCAACGGTGACGCGCCCGTCATCCGTCCCGGAACCATTCCACCCCCGCTGACGTGCCAGAACGTGAAGGGTGGGACGCAGGGGCGAGGGGGATGGAATGCCGAAGGACGCCACCGTCGAGGAGTTCGCGCGGCTCGTGCGCGCGCTGAAGGCGCGGGACGGGAGGAGTTACGAGGCGCTGGGCCGGCGCCTGAGCGTCAGCGCGTCCACCCTCCACCGCTACTGCTCCGGCGCGACCGTCCCGGAGGAGTTCGCCGTGGTCGACCGCCTCGCCCTGCTGTGCGGGGCGGACGAGGAGGAGCGGCGGGCCCTGGAGGTGGCCTGGACCCGCGCGGACGGCGCCCGCCGCCCTCCGGTACCGGAACCCGGCGCGGGGGCGAAGCCCGAGCCGGAGGCGGCGGCCGAGCCCGGCGCGGGGGCGAAGCCCGAGCCCGAGCCGGAGGCGAAGCCGGCCCCGGAGCCCGCGTCAGCCCCGGAGCCGGAGCTGGAGCCGGAGGCCGTGCACGCGCCGCAGCCGGAACCCGTGCACGCGCGCGTGCCGGGCCTCCCGTCCGAGCGGCGGAGGCGCCGGTGGGGAGGGGTGGGCGTGGTCTGCGGGGCGCTGGCGGTGGTGGGGACGGTGACGCTCGGAGCCGTACTCCTGCCCGGGAAGACCCGGGAGCGGGCCGCCGAACCACCGGCGCCACTGACGTGGACGGTCGCCTCGGACCTCTGGAAGAACGGGTGCGGGCACACCTATCTCGTGCGGCGGACGCCCCCTCCCCCGCCGGAGGCGGCCGACGCGCGGAACTGGGCGACGGCGCAGGGGGCCGTGGACGGCGGGGAGACGCTGGTACGGGTGTCGGTGCAGGGGAAGAGCGCGGCGGCGGTGGTGCTCCAGGCGCTGCACGTGCGGGTGGTCGAGCGGGGCGCGCCGCTGCCGTGGGCGGCGTACCGGACGGACGACGGGTGCGGCGGGGCGGTGACGCCGCGCCGTTTCGAGGTGGACCTGGACCGGCCGCGGCCGGTGGCGCGGGCGCTGGACGGGTACGACGCCTCCGGGGAGGAGGGCCGGACGCTCCCGGCGGTCTCCTTCCCGTACGCGGTCAGCGTCGCCGAGCCGGAGGAGCTGCTGGTCTTTGCGGGGGCGGCGGGGTGCGACTGCCGCTGGTACCTGGAGCTGGAGTGGAGCTCGGAGGGGCGCCGGGGCACGGTCCGGATCGGGGACGAGGACGGCGCACCCTTTCGGACGAGCGGGGCGAAGGGGCGGCCCTTGTACGGGTACGACTCCGTGGGGCGGGCCTGGATCACAGGCGAGGAGTCTGGACAGGGTGGGTGACTGCTGGGTAACTTCGTTGACGACAGGCTGAGCAAGCGCTTAGACAATGGGCCCGCCCCGCACACCGGAGGAGTCGCACCGTGCGCCGTACCGTATTCAACGAGGACCACGAGGCGTTCCGGGAGACCATCCGCGCCTTCATCGAGGCCGAGGTCGTCCCCGTCTACGACGAGTGGTTCGCCGCGGGCCAGGCGCCGCGCGAGTTCTACGACAAGCTGGGCGAGCTGGGCATCTTCGGCATCAACGTGCCCGAGGAGTTCGGCGGCGCGGGCCTGGACACCCACAAGTTCGAGGCCGTCCTGTACGAGGAGACCTCGCGCGCTGGCGTCCAGTTCGGCGGCTCCGGCGTCCACGTGCTGCTCGCCCTCCCCTACATCAAGATGCTCTCCACCGACGAGCAGAAGAAGCGCTACCTGCCGAAGTTCGTCACCGGCGAGGAGATGTGGGCGCTGGCGATGACCGAGCCGGGCACCGGCTCCGACGTCGCGGGCATGAAGACCACCGCCAAGCTCTCCGAGGACGGCACCCACTACGTCCTCAACGGCGCGAAGACCTTCATCACCGGTGGCGTCCACGCCGACCGCGTGATCGTCTGCGCCCGCACGTCCGCCCCGACGGCCGAGGACCGCCGCCACGGCATCTCCCTCTTCGCCGTGGACACCAAGTCCGAGGGCTACTCCATCGGCCGCAAGCTGGACAAGCTCGGCCTGCGCACCTCCGACACCGCCGAGCTGGCGTTCGTCGACGTGAAGGTGCCGGTCGAGGACCTGCTCGGCGAGGAGAACAAGGGCTTCTACTACCTCGGCCACAACCTGGCCTCCGAGCGCTGGGGCATCGCCTTCGGCGCGTACGCCCAGGCCAAGGCCGCCGTCCGCTTCGCCCAGCAGTACGTCACGGACCGCACGGTCTTCGGCAAGCCGGTCGCGCACTTCCAGAACACCAAGTTCGAGCTGGCCGCCTGCCAGGCCGAGGTGGACGCGGCCGAGGCCGTCGCCGACCGCGCCCTGGAGGCCCTGGACGCCGGCGAGCTGACCCCGGCCGAGGCCGCGAGCGCCAAGCTCTTCTGCACCGAGGTCGCGCACCGCGTCATCGACCGCTGCCTCCAGCTGCACGGCGGCTACGGCTACATGAACGAGTACCCGATCGCCCGCCTGTACGCGGACAACCGCGTCAACCGCATCTACGGCGGCACCAGCGAGATCATGAAGTCGATCATCGCGAAGTCGATGGGCCTGTAAGTGCCGCAATCGCACGACGCACTGGATGACCTGCTCGATCTGCTCGACCTCGAGCAGATCGAGCAGGACATCTTCCGGGGCGAGTCCCGCCCCTCGATCGTCCCCCGCGTCTTCGGCGGCCAGGTGGCCGCCCAGGCGCTGGTGGCGGCGGGGCGGACCGTCCCGGCGGACCGGCTCGCCCACTCCCTGCACGCGTACTTCCTGCGGGCGGGGGACCCGGGCGCGCCGATCGTCTACACGGTCGACCGCATCCGCGACGGCCGCTCCTTCACCACCCGCCGGGTCGTCGCCGTCCAGCACGGCCAGCCGATCTTCCACCTCTCGGCGTCCTTCCAGGCGTACGAGGAGGGGCTCGACCACCAGGGCGACATGCCGCCCGCCCCGGACCCGGAGTCGCTCCCCACACCGGCCGAGATGCTCCCCCGCCACCTCCCCCGCGAGGTCGCGGACCGGCTGATCGAGGCCCGCGCGGCCGTCGACCTGCGCTACGCCGAGACGCCCCCGTGGGGAACGGTCGGCACCCCGCGCGAACCCCGCTCCCAGGTCTGGTTCCGCACCAACGGCAAACTGGCCGACGACCCCCTGCTGCACGTCGTCCTCGCCACGTACGTCTCCGACATGACGCTGCTCGACTCGGTGCTCCTCGCCCACGGGCGTGGCGGCTGGGCCGTCGGCGACGTCGTCGGGGCCTCCCTCGACCACGCCATGTGGTTCCACCGGCCCTTCCGGGCCGACGAGTGGCTCCTGTACGACCAGGAGTCGCCGACTGCGTCCGGCGGGCGCGGCCTGGGCCAGGCGCGGATCTTCACGCAGGACGGGCGGCTCGCGATCTCCGTCATCCAGGAGGGTGTCGTTCGCGTCCCGCGCTGACGACCGAACATACCGTCCGATTCATGACGGAAAACAGCGAAAGCACCTTCACGGTGATCGTGGCGGCGGTGGCGAACCTCGGGATCGCCGCCGCCAAGGTCGTCGCGGGCCTCGTCAGCGGCTCCAGCGCCATGCTCTCCGAGGCCGCCCACTCGGTCGCCGACACCGTCACCGAGGCCATGCTGCTCACCGCGCTCAAGCGCAGCGAGAAGCCCGCCGACGAGGACCACCCCCTCGGCTACGCGGGCGAACGGTACGTGTGGGCGATGCTGGCGGCCGTCGCGACCTTCGTCGGCGGCGCGGTCTTCTCCGTCTACGACGGCATCCACACCCTCACCCACGGCGAGGAGCTCGGCGACCCGACGATCTCGTACGTCGTCCTCGCCGTCGCCTTCGTCCTGGAGGGCTTCTCCCTCCGGACCGGCGTCCGGCAGGTCAAGGCCGAGGCCGAGCGCATGAGGGCCCCCTTCGCCGCCTACCTGCGGCTCACCCCCGACACCACCGTCAAGGCCGTCGTCATGGAGGACTCCGCCGCCCTCACCGGCCTCATGCTCGCGGCCGCCGGCCTCCTCGGCGGCCAGCTCACCGGCTCCGGCGTCTGGGACGGCATCGCGTCGATCCTCATCGGCGTCCTGCTCGTCTACGTGGCCTGGGTCCTCGGCCGCTCCAACGCCGAACTCCTCATCGGCCGCCCGGCCCCGTCGCGGATGCGGTCCGGCATCCGCGAGGAGATCCTGACCGTCCCGCACGTCGTCGACGTCCTCGACCTGATCACCCTGATCCAGGGCCCCGGGGAGGTCCTGGTCGCGGCGAAGATCGACTTCCGGGACGTGGCGTCCGCGGAGCAGGTGGAATGGGCGTGCGAGGACGCGGAGGCCCAGCTCCGCGAGCGCTTCCCGTCGATCCGCCGCGTGTACCTGGACCCGACACCGGGCGTGGCCCAGCGCCGGGCCGGGCCGTCGGGGCAGGCCTGACCCGGCCGGGGCCCGATCAGGCGAGGCCCGCCGCCTCCAGCGTGTACGCCGTCATCGGCTCGTAGAAGCGCGGGTCGAGGACGTGGTCGTCGAGGGGGACGGTGACCTGGAGGGTGCCCTCGGCCTCGGCGAGGAACAGCGCCGGGTCGTTGCAGTCCGCGTAGCCGACGGCGTCGATGCCGCGCTGACCGGCACGCCCCGCCCAGCCGTGGTCGGCGACGACGAGGTCGGGCCGCCCGGACTCCCCGAGCGCGTCGAGGATCGCGTTCATCGGCTCGGGAGAGTGGGTGTGCCAGAGGCTGGCCCCGCGCTCGAAGACGGCCACGTCCGCGAACTGCACCACGTACCCCTCGTCGGCGACGAGCCCGCCGGGGATGCGCACGATGTCGCAGCCCTGGGCGCGCAGCGCGGCGGCGACCCGGCTGTGGACGTCGATGAGCGCGCCGGGGTGGCCGGTCGCGAAGAGGACGCGCTCCCGGCCCGCGGCGGCCTTCCGCAGCCGGGCGGCCAGCCGGTCCAGGCCGTCGACGGTGAGTTCGGGGTCGATGGTGTCCTGGCCGACGCGGTGGGCGGGGTCGTCGATGACGCCGCAGCGTTCGGCCATGACGGCGAGCACGTCCTGCTCGTCGGTCCAGCGGTCGCCGAACTCCAGGCCGAACCAGTAGTGCCGGTCGCCGTTGGCGAGCTTGCGGTAGTGGGAGAGGTTGTTGTCGCGCGGGGTGGCGACGTCTCCCGCGATCCGGGTGCGGACGAGGTGCTCGACGAGGGCGGGGCGGCTGAGTATCGGCATGGTGCTCATTCTGTCCGAGTAAGGCCGGTACGGGGCAACCGGTTCCGCCTCGTGGACCCGTGTGTTCCCGCTCTCTTGGAGGAACGGCGGTCGCCCGCCACGGCCTCGCTCCCGCCGGGGGCCGGCTGATCCTCGCGTCCCCGCACCCCGCCGCGTCCGGGAACGCCCGGCCACCTTTCCCTGCCCCCGCCGCTGCCCTTCGGTTCCTGGTCGCGCCGGCCCCGGGCCCCGTATCCAGAAGGTGCCTGTATCCCTGTGCCGAAAGAGGCTCCTTTGCGCAGCGACGAGAATCCCGCGCCGACCAGGACCAGCCGTGGCCGTGCGCCGGAGGACGCGCGGGTGAGCGGGGCGGACGCGCGGCCGCCTCGGGGGCTGTTGGCGCTGCAGCGCGCCGCCGGGAACGCGGCGGTCGTCGGGTTGCTCCGCGGGACGGGGCACGCGTGGGCGCGGGAGTCCGGCGGGAGCGGCGCCGTGCAGGAGTCCGCGGGGGACGGCGCGGGCCTCGCCGTCCAGCGGATGTGGAACGGCCATCAGGGGAGCCTCGACGGGGACGGGGACCTGCACATGGGGACCCAGCAGTCCGACTTCGGCAGTCAGTCGAGCCAGGGCACGCTGAGCAGCCAGGCCTCGCAGCAGAGCTCGTCGTTCCCGTCCCTCGACCTGTTCAACCTGGCCTGGACCCCGTACCAGTTGAGCCGGCCCCGCGCCGAGAGGGACGTGCGCGAGGCGCAGGCGCAGGCCATGGCGGGCCTCGACACGCTGGTCATCCCCGCCGTGTGCGAGGGCGCCCACCCTTCCGTGCCCGAGGGCGCGGCGCATCCGGACGCCGACTACGGCGACGTGGAGACGATCACCGTCTACCGGGACGCCGGCTGGCGGCCGCCGAACACGGCCACTCGGGGCGGCTCCCTGCAGACCAGTTTCATCGCGAGCTACCACTCCGCCTATTTCAACTACCGGGTCGAACTCGCCAATGACGCGGCGTCCGCGACGCACATCAACCCGGAGATGCTCTTCCGGGTCCTCTCGCAGACGCCCCGGTCGAACGGGCGCGGCTCGCAGGGCAGGACGTACCTGTTCGAGCATCGCTGGACTCCCAACCCGCAGTACCCGTGGGCACCCGGCGCGAACGTGTCGGAGATCGCGGTACGCCACGGACTCGACCTGGACGAGCAGCTCGGCCCGCAGGAGCACGACGACTTCGCCGCCCTTCCCACGGACGCCACGCAGCCCTTCGTCTTCCACGTCGAGGAGGACCGGAGCGACGACCGGTTCCTGAACGACGACCGTCGGTTCAGGACCGAGGCCGCGTTCGACACCGCGTACCTCATGGCCGGCCTGACCGGGTCGACGCGCGAGCAGACGGGCGTGTCGAGGCCGCCCCTGCACGACCGGCGCACGGCGGGTCGGAGCACCTCCCAGGCCATGGCGGGAACCCAGGCACATGAGTGGATGGACGCCGGGGGTTCGATGGGCGGAGCGCCGGGCGTCCTGGCCAAGTACGAGTGGTGCCATCTGATCGGTGACGGGGACAGCGGGCCGAACATCCCGAACAACCTCGTGATCGGCACCAACGCCGTGAACACGGAGCAGCTGGCGATGGAGATAGGCCTGCGCCGCTATGTCCGCCAGCTGAGCACGGAGGGCTACCGCATCCAGCTGCGGGTGAGGGCGACCATGCAGCACGCCCCGGAGCAGGCCGGGTCCGACATGCCGCCCGTGCCGGGCAACACACCGCTGATGGCGGACTGGATCAGCTATGAGATCACCATCGTCGGACCGGGCACGGAGCACCTGGTCCACCGGCAGATCATGGACGCGCAGCGCGGCACGATCACGGAGTCCGAGTTCGCGTTCCTCCAGAACACCGTGGAGCTCGGGATCCGGGCGTTCATCGAGGCGGAGCTCGGGGCGGAGGCCGAGAGCGAGGACGAGGCCGCCGTGGGCGCCGACGTCGAACTGTGAGCGGACGCCGCCCCGTACCGCCCGCCCCCTAACGCCCCAGCGCCCCGAACGCCCCGTGGGCCAGGCGCCTCAGCAGATCTTCCATCGGGCCGCGGCCGAGGGCGGCGAGGTGGGGGGTGGAGTTGAGGAGGCCGAAGACGGCGTGGACGGCGGTGCGGGCCTCGGATTCGGCGGCGTCGGGGTAGAGCTCGCGGACGACGGCGACCCAGAGCTCCACGTACTGGCGCTGGAGCTGGCGCACCCGCTTGCGGTCCTCGTCCTTGAGGCGGTCGAGCTCGCGGTCGTGGAGGGTGATGAGCGGGCGGTCGTCGAGGGCGAAGTCGATGTGGCCGTCGATGAGGGAGCGGAGGAGGGTCCGGGGATCGCCGTCGGCTTCGCCGACCCGGAGCCGGCCGCCGTCGAGGAGCCGCTCGCTGATGCCGACGAGGAGCTCGGCGAGCATCGCGTCCTTGCCGGGGAAGTGGCGGTAGAGGCCGGGGCCGCTGATGCCGACGGCGGCTCCTATCTCGTCCACGCCCACGCCGTGGAAGCCACGGGCCGCGAAGAGGCGGGCCGCCTCCTTGAGGATCTGCTCGCGCCGCGTCGGGGCATCGGTCCTGCCGGTGGCCATCGAGGTCGGGGCGGGGGTCGTGGTCATGGATTCGATTCTAGACAACCCGGTTAGCGGTCGTTAACCTGGGCGACATACGTTAACGCTCATTAACCGAGCAAGGGAGCTCGAGGGATGCAGCAGGCACCTGTGCTGACGAGCGCGGCGGACCCCGCGTCCGCGGCCTGGCAGGCCAACGAGGCGGCCCATCACGAGCTGGCGGCGACCCTGCGCGCCAAGCTCGCGGCGGCCGCCCTGGGCGGCGGTGAGAAGTCCAGGGCGCGGCACACCGCGCGCGGGAAGCTGCTGCCGCGGGACCGGGTGGACACGCTCCTCGACCCGGGCTCGCCCTTCCTGGAGCTGGCCCCGCTCGCGGCGGACGGCATGTACGGCGACCAGGCCCCGGCGGCCGGCGTCATCGCGGGCATCGGGCGGGTCTCGGGCCGCGAGTGCGTGATCGTCGCCAACGACGCGACCGTCAAGGGCGGCACGTACTACCCGATGACGGTGAAGAAGCACCTGAGGGCCCAGGAGGTGGCGCTGGAGAATCGTCTCCCCTGCCTCTACCTGGTCGACTCGGGCGGCGCCTTCCTGCCGATGCAGGACGAGGTCTTCCCCGACCGGGAGCACTTCGGCCGGATCTTCTACAACCAGGCCCGGATGTCGGGCGCGGGCATCCCGCAGATCGCGGCCGTCCTCGGCTCCTGCACCGCGGGCGGCGCGTACGTCCCGGCGATGAGCGACGAGGCCGTGATCGTCCGGAACCAGGGCACGATCTTCCTCGGCGGTCCGCCGCTGGTGAAGGCGGCCACCGGCGAGGTCGTCACGGCCGAGGAGCTGGGCGGCGGCGAGGTCCACTCGCGGATCTCCGGCGTCACCGACCACCTGGCCGAGGACGACGCGCACGCGCTGCGGATCGTGCGGAACATCGTCGCCACCCTCCCCGAGCGCGGCCCGCTCCCCTGGTCGGTCGAGCCGGCCGAGGAGCCGAAGGTCGACCCGTACGGCCTGTACGGCGCGGTGCCGGTGGACTCCCGCACCCCGTACGACGTGCGCGAGGTCATCGCCCGGGTGGTGGACGGCTCCCGCTTCCAGGAGTTCAAGTCCGAGTACGGGCAGACGCTGATCACCGGCTTCGCCCGGATCCACGGCCACCCGGTCGGCATCGTCGCCAACAACGGCATCCTGTTCGCCGAGTCCGCGCAGAAGGGCGCGCACTTCATCGAGCTGTGCGACCAGCGCGGGATCCCGCTGGTGTTCCTGCAGAACATCACCGGGTTCATGGTCGGCAAGGCGTACGAGCACGGCGGCATCGCCAAGCACGGCGCCAAGATGGTCACGGCCGTCGCCACCACCCGGGTCCCGAAGCTGACGGTCGTCGTCGGCGGCTCGTACGGCGCGGGCAACTACTCGATGTGCGGCCGGGCGTACTCCCCCCGCTTCCTGTGGATGTGGCCCAACGCGAAGATCTCCGTCATGGGCGGCGAGCAGGCGGCGTCCGTCCTCGCGACGGTGAAGCGCGACCAGCTCGGCGACGAGTGGAGCGCGGAGGACGAGGAGGCCTTCAAGGCCCCGATCCGCGACCAGTACGAGACCCAGGGCAACGCCTACTACGCGACCGCCCGGCTGTGGGACGACGGGGTGATCGACCCGCTGGAGACCCGGCAGGTCCTCGGCCTCGCCCTGACCGCCTGTGCCAACGCGCCGCTGGGTGACCCCCAGTTCGGCGTCTTCCGGATGTGAAGGGCCCCCAGAAGATGCAGAGCATGTTCGACACCGTCCTCGTGGCCAACCGGGGCGAGATCGCCGTCCGTGTCATCCGCACCCTGCGGGAGATGGGCGTGCGCTCGGTGGCCGTCTACAGCGACGCGGACGCCGACGCCCGCCACGTGCGGGAGGCGGACACGGCGGTGCGGATCGGTCCGCCGCCGGCCGCCGAGTCGTACCTGTCCGTGCCGGCGCTGCTCGACGCGGCCGCCCGCACCGGCGCGCAGGCCGTCCACCCCGGCTACGGCTTCCTCGCCGAGAACGCCGGCTTCGCGCAGGCCTGCGCCGACGCCGGTCTCGTCTTCATCGGCCCCACCGCGGCCGCGATCTCCCTCATGGGCGACAAGATCCGCGCGAAGGAGACCGTGAAGGCGGCGGGTGTCCCCGTCGTCCCGGGCGCCGCCGACCCCGACCTGGAGGCGGCGGCCCGCGAGCTGGGCGCGCCCGTGCTCCTCAAGCCGAGCGCGGGCGGCGGCGGCAAGGGCATGCGGCTGGTCCGCGACCTGTCGACGCTGACGGACGAGATCGCCGCGGCCCGCCGCGAGGCGCGTTCGTCCTTCGGCGACGACACGCTGCTCGTGGAGCGCTGGATCGACCGCCCCCGGCACATCGAGATCCAGGTCCTCGCCGACACCCACGGCAACGTCGTGCACCTCGGCGAGCGCGAGTGCTCCCTCCAGCGCCGCCACCAGAAGATCATCGAGGAGGCGCCGAGCGTCCTCCTCACCCCGGAGATCCGCGCCTCCATGGGTGCGGCGGCGGTCGAGGCGGCCCGTTCCTGCGGCTATGTCGGCGCGGGCACGGTCGAGTTCATCGTCCCGGGCGGCGATCCGGCCTCGTACTACTTCATGGAGATGAACACCCGTCTCCAGGTCGAGCACCCGGTCACCGAGCTGATCACGGGCGTCGACCTGGTGGAGTGGCAGCTGCGGGTGGCGGCCGGCGAGCCCCTCCCGTTCGCCCAGGACGACATCCGCCTGGACGGCTGGGCCATCGAGGCCCGCATCTGCGCGGAGGACCCCTCTCGGGGCTTCCTCCCGTCGGGCGGCACCGTGCTCTCCCTCCACGAGCCGCAGGGCGACGGCGTCCGCACGGACTCCGGCCTGTCGGAGGGCACCGAGGTCTCCTCCCTGTACGACCCGATGCTCTCGAAGGTCATCGTCCACGCGCCGACCCGCGAGGCGGCCCTGCGCAAGCTGCGTGCGGCCCTGGCGGACACGGTCACCCTCGGCGTCCCGACGAACGCGGGCTTCCTCCGGCGGCTGCTGGCCCACCCGGACGTCGTCGCCGGCCGGCTGGACACCGGTCTGGTCGAGCGCGACGCGGACGGCCTGGTCCCGTCCGGCGTCCCGGACGAGGTGTACGCGGCGGCGGCGGCCGTGCGGGGAGCGGAGCTGGCGCCGGAGCCCCGGGAGGGCTGGACGGACCCGTTCTCGGTGCCGAACGGCTTCCGCCTCGGCGGCACGCCGAAGCCCCTCGCCTTCCCGTTCCGGGTGGCGGGACTCGAACCCGTGACGGTCGACGCCCCCGCCGGCGCGCGGGTCACGGACACCGCCGTGACCGTGACCGTGGACGGGATCACCCACCGCTTCCGGCGCGCCGGGTCCTGGCTCGGCCGGGACGGCGACTCGTGGCACGTCCTCGACCACGACCCCGTCGAGGCCGCGCTCAGCGGGGCCCGGCACGGGGGCGCGGACACGCTCGCGGCGCCGATGCCGGGAACCGTGACCGTGGTGAAGGTGGCCGTCGGCGACGAGGTGGAGGCCGGGCAGAGCCTGCTGGTGGTGGAGGCGATGAAGATGGAGCACGTCATCTCCGCCCCGCACGCCGGGACCGTCACCGAGCTGGACGTCACCCCCGGAACCACCGTCGCCATGGACCAGATCCTGGCCGTGGTGGCGCCCCGCGAGACCGCCGAGGAGGACGCGTGACGACCGGTCTGCCCATGACGGTGAAGGACCCCTCCCTGCCCGCCCGGGTGCGGATCCACGAGGTCGGGGCCCGGGACGGGCTGCAGAACGAGAAGACGGCGGTCCCGACCGCCGTGAAGGCGGAGTTCGTGCGGCGGCTCGCCGCCGCGGGGCTCGGCACGATCGAGGCGACCAGCTTCGTGCACCCGAAGTGGGTGCCGCAGCTGGCGGACGCCGAGGAGCTGTTCCCGCAGCTCCGGGACCTGCCCGTGCGCCTGCCCGTCCTCGTCCCGAACGAGCGCGGCCTCGACCGGGCCCTCGCGCTCGGCGCCCGCGAGGTCGCCGTGTTCGCCTCGGCTACCGAGTCGTTCGCGAAGGCCAACCTGAACCGGACCGTCGACGAGGCGCTCGCGATGTTCGCGCCGACCGTCACGCGGGCCATAGAGGCCGGGCTGAAGGTCCGCGGCTACCTCTCGATGTGCTTCGGCGACCCCTGGGAGGGGGCCGTCCCGATCGAGCAGGTCGTCCGCGTCACCAAGGCGCTGGCCGACATGGGCTGCGACGAGCTGAGCCTCGGGGACACGATCGGCGTCGCCACCCCCGGCCACGTCCAGGCCCTGCTGACGGGCCTGAACGAGGCCGGCGTCCCCACCTCCCGTATCGCCGTGCACTTCCACGACACGTACGGGCAGGCCCTGTCCAACACCCTGGCCGCGCTGCGGCACGGGGTGACCACGGTCGACGCCTCCGCCGGCGGCCTCGGCGGCTGCCCGTACGCGAAGAGCGCGACCGGCAATCTCGCCACCGAGGACCTCGTGTGGATGCTCGACGGTCTCGGCATCGAGACCGGGGTCGATCTGGCCGCCCTCACCGCCACGAGCGGGTGGATGGCCGAGCAACTGGGCCGCCCCAGCCCGTCCCGTACCGTCCGCGCCCTCTCCCACAAGGAGTGACGTCACCCATGTCCCTCGACCACCGGCTCACCGAAGAGCACGAGGAACTCCGCCGCACCGTCGAGGCGTTCGCCCACGACGTCGTCGCCCCGAAGATCGGCGACTACTACGAGCGGCACGAGTTCCCGTACGAGATCGTCGCCGAGATGGGCCGCATGGGCCTCTTCGGCCTGCCGTTCCCCGAGGAGTACGGCGGCATGGGCGGCGACTACCTCGCCCTCGGCATCGCCCTGGAGGAACTCGCCCGCGTCGACTCCTCCGTCGCCATCACCCTGGAGGCGGGCGTCTCGCTCGGCGCGATGCCGCTCCACCTCTTCGGCACCGAGGAGCAGAAGCGCACGTGGCTGCCGCGGCTGTGCGCCGGCGAGATGCTCGGCGCGTTCGGCCTGACCGAGCCCGGCGCGGGCAGCGACGCCGGCGGCACCCGCACGACGGCCGTCCGGGACGGCGACGAGTGGGTCATCAACGGCTCGAAGTGCTTCATCACCAACTCCGGTACGGACATCACGGGTCTGGTGACGGTCACCGCGGTCACCGGCCGCAAGCCCGACGGGCGCCCGCTGATCTCCTCGATCATCGTCCCCTCCGGCACCCCCGGCTTCACCGTCGCCGCCCCCTACTCCAAGGTCGGCTGGAACGCCTCCGACACCCGTGAGCTGTCCTTCGACGACGTCCGCGTCCCGGTGGAGAACCTCCTCGGCGAGGAGGGCCGCGGCTACGCGCAGTTCCTGCGGATCCTGGACGAGGGCCGGGTCGCCATCGCCGCGCTCGCGACGGGCCTCGCGCAGGGCTGCGTGGACGAGTCGGTGAAGTACGCGCACGAGCGCCACGCCTTCGGCCGGCCGATCGCCGACAACCAGGCCATCCAGTTCAAGATCGCCGACATGGAGACCAAGGCCCACATGGCCCGCATCGGCTGGCGGGACGCGGCCTCGCGCCTGGTCCTCGGCGAGTCCTTCAAGAAGGAGGCGGCCATCGCCAAGCTGTACTCCTCCACCGTCGCCGTCGACAACGCCCGTGACGCCACCCAGATCCACGGCGGCTACGGCTTCATGAACGAGTACCCGGTGGCCCGCATGTGGCGCGACTCCAAGATCCTGGAGATCGGCGAGGGCACCAGCGAGGTCCAGCGCATGCTGATCGCCCGCGAGTTGGGCCTGCCCGCCTGATCGGCCGCTCGCGACACCCGCGCCCGCCGCACCGGAACCGGTGCGGCGGGCGCGGCGCGTTCCCCGGGCGCCCGGAGCGCCCCGTTCAGAGCCAGCCGCGCTGCGCGGCCTTGAGGCCCGCCTCGAACCGGCTCGTCGCGTTGAGCCGTTCCATGAGGGCCGCCATCTGGCGGCGGACCGTACGGACCGAGATGCCGAGCCGCTTGCCGGCGCCCTCGTCCGTGAGCCCCGAGGCGAGCAGCCGCAGCAGTTCGCGGTCGCCCGCGCTGATGCCGTCCTCGGGTCGTTCCCGGTGGTCGGCACCGAGGGGGACGGCCGTCTCCCACGTCTGCTCGAAAAGGGAGAGGAGCGAGGCGACGATGCCGGGGGACGAGGTGCACAGGGCGCCGAGCTTCGAATCCCGGGGGTCGATCGGCACGAGGGCCGTCCGCCGGTCGAAGATCAGCATCCGGGGCGGCAGGACGGGGCTCGTGCGCACCTGGCCGCCCCGCTCCGTGGTCCACTGCGCGTAGGCGAGGGTCGGGCCGTCGTTGCGCGCGCTGTCCTGGTACACCGCCCTGATCTGGACCCCCCGCGCCAACGCGGCCCCGTCCAGGGGCCGTCCGGCGTCGAGGCTGCGCTGCGACTGCGCGCCGCCCGGGATGATCGACTGGCACTCCTCGACGAGGCCCCTGGCCAGTACCGCGAGCCGCTCCTGGATGGCGTCGAGACCCACGAGCCGCTCGGTCTGCTCGGTCTCCGTGTTCGGACGCAGGTCCGCGTACGCGGCGACCGCCCGGGCCACCGCCACCTTGCTCTGGGCCAACTGCTCCTGTCTTCGCGCGAGTTCGGCTTCCTGACGCTGGAGCATCAACTCCAGGCCGACCTCCGGAGAGAGGGCCCGCAGCCCTCCGGCGGACTCCCGCGACGGCGTCAGCAGGTCCCTGTCGACGAGCCGGTCGAGAGCGTCGCGCACCCGCGACTCGGCCATTCCCAGGCGCTCGGCGAGCTCCCCGATCCCGCCGGGCGGAGCCGCCAGCATGGCCCGGTAGACGGATTCCTCGTCGGCGTCGAGTCCCAGCACTTCGAGCATTTCAACCCCCCCATGGGTCGTGTCAGCCCTGACAGGGCCAGAAGTTACCGGATCTTGTACGGGGTGCGCCCCGGGAGTTCCGGTTCGGTGTCCTGATGCTGTCGGGCAGCTTCAGGACACCGGAGAAGCCTTACGGGCCCCGGGGACGGGGCGGCAAGGTAGGGGACACGAGGGCGGACGCGGTCACCGACCGGACGCCAGAGCAGTCACCACCGAACCTCTCCGGAAGGAAAACTCGTCATGTCGCGCATCGCCAGCCTCGCCGCCGCAGCCGGTCTCGCCGTCCTGATGTCCGTCGCCGCCGTCACCACCGCACAGGCCGCGGGCACCACGGGCACGGACGGGATCGTCCGGGACTCGGTGCGCGCCGCGTCGGGCGCCGGCGACGACGGGATCATCTGGGACTCGATCCAGGCCTCGTCCCCGGCCGTGACGGCCGGCGACGACGGCATCATCTGGGACTGACCCGGGGATGCGCGTGGTCCTGGCCTCCCTGACCACCACGCCCGCGGGCCCCCGCGCCGCCGGGACGCCGGCCGTCGTCACCGATCTGCTGTGGGCGCACGCCCGCCCCGAGGACGGCCTGGAGCACGTGACGCCGCGCGCCACCGGCTCCGGCATCGACCTCTACCTCTTCGTCCGCGCCGAGGCGGACGGCCCCGCCGTCACCCAGATGCGCCCCCTCCTCGAACGCGCCCGCACCTGCATCGCCGCGCTGGGTTACACGCTCGTCGCCGACTGAGCCCCCTTCCGGTCGCCTCCTCCCTCGTCTCCGTGCTTCCCGGCGCCTCCGTGCGCGCCGCCTCTCCTCACCCACCCCTTCCCAGGGCACCGCCATGCCCTTCGTCAGGAGTTCCCTCATGTCTCGCAGCGTCCTCCCCCGCACCGTCAGGACCGGCCTCGCCTCCTTCGTCGTCGCCGCCGCCCTCACGGGCCTCACGACCGTCCCGGCGTACGCCGACGAGTTCACGGACATGGCCGCTCGGGCCACCAGCCAGAACGGCAACGGCCCCTGCGCGAACGGCGGCTACGACAACGGTCTGAACCAGAACAACAGTTGCGACGGCTACGGCGGCCAATCCCACGCGTGGTGCGCCGACTTCGTGGGCTGGGTGTGGTCCAAGTACAACGTCAAGGGTCAGAGCATGCTGACCGACGCCGCGTCGAGTTTCTACCGGTACGGGCAGGAGTACGGCACGCTCTCCAGCACCCCGCACGTCGGTGACGCGGTCGTGTACGGCTACTCCAACGGCTGGGCGCAGCACGTGGCGATCGTGACGGGCGTCAGCAACGGCGTCGTCACGATCACGGGCGGCAACCAGGGGCACTCGACGCACCCCGAAGGCATCGTCTCGACGAACTCGACCACGTCCTACCGGGTGGGCCAGGCGCCCTGGGGCCAGACGATCAGCGGCTACATCTCACCGAAGCTCCAGCAGGCCACGCCGCCGGGTGTCGACCTCAACGGGGCGAGCGGCACCGTCTCCGGCATCGCGAACCTGACGTCGTCCGTCTCGGCCGGCACCTACTCGGTCGCCTCGGTGCGCTACTTCGTCGACGGCGAGCCGGTCAGCGGCAAGCTGACGTCCGCCCCGTACTCCTTCGCCCTCGACACCAGCCGCTTCCCGGACGGCAAGCACACCGTCACGGCGGAGGTCACTGACGTCAACGGCAACACCGGCGCGTCCCGTGCCCAGATCATCACGTCCAACGGCGAGGCCACGTCGACCTTCCACGCGGACTTCAACGGCGACGGCAAGGCCGACATCGGCGTCCTGTACGACTACGGCAAGCAGGCCGACGGCTCGTACCGCACCGGCCTCTGGACGTACCTGAGCAACGGCTCCGGCTTCAACCAGCCGGTCAAGGTGTGGGACAGCGAGACGTCCGGCTTCGGATCCTGGAACTGGGACCGCTCGAAGGTCACCACCGGCGACTTCAACGGCGACGGGAAGGACGACGTCGGCGTCCTCTACAACAACGGCCAGCAGGCCGACGGCACCAACGTCACTGCGATGTGGACGTTCACGAGCAACGGCACCGGCTTCGGTGCACCGTCGAAGAAGTGGGACAACGACTCCACCAACTTCGGCTCCTGGAACTGGAACCGCTCGAAGGTCACCACCGGCGACTTCGACAACGACGGCAAGGACGACGTCGGCATCCTCTACAACAACGGCCAGCAGACGGACGGCACCAACGTCACCGCCCTGTGGACGCTGACCAGCACCGGCACCGA
>NZ_JNWK01000027.1 GCF_000716445.1 Streptomyces wedmorensis | reverse complement strand
TCTCCAGGAACGGGACCACGTCGTCCGGGCCCTCGGGGCCGCCGAAGGAGAGCAGCAGCAGGGCGTCGTACGGGGCGGGATCGTGCTGATCGGACATGGCACCGATCCTCCCACCCGTGCCCGGCCCCGAAAGGCGCGGCCCGTCCGTGGGGACTCGTCCGAAAAAGGGGGATGACCGATTGACTTCAACACCGTAGGCTTTAGCTATTAATTACACGTGTTGACCAAGGACGCCTCTTGCCCAGTCCCTACCGCGCGATCTTCGAGGCCCCCGGCACCGCCTCGTTCTCCATCGCCGGCTTCTTCGGCCGGATGCCGCTGTCCATGATGGGCATCGGCATCGTGACCATGATCTCGCAGGTCACCGGCAGGTACGGGCTCGCCGGCGCGCTCGCCGCGACCCTCGCCATGTCCGCCGCGGCCCTCGGCCCCCGGGTGTCGCGGCTCGTCGACCGGCACGGGCAGCGCAAGGTGCTCCGGCCGGTGACGCTGATCTCGCTGGCCGCGGCCGCCGGACTCCTCCTCTGCGTGCAGCAGGGGGCTCCGGACTGGGCGCTCTTCGTCTTCACGGCCGTGATCGGCGTCGTGCCCAGCCTCGGCGCGATGACCAGGGCGCGCTGGGCGGAGATCTACCGGGGCGACGGGCGGCGCCTGCACACGGCGTACTCCTGGGAGTCGATCGTCGACGAGGTGTGCTTCATCTTCGGCCCGATCATCTCGATCGGCCTGTCGACGACCTGGTTCCCCGAGGCCGGTCCGCTGTTCGCCGGGGTGTTCCTGACCGTCGGCGTCTTCTGGCTGACCTCGCAGCACGCCACCGAACCCGTGCCGCACCCGCGGGAAGACGGCGTGAAGACCGCTTCCGCGCTCCGCTCCCCCGGCCTCCAGGTGCTGACCCTCGCCTTCGTCGCCACCGGCGCCATCTTCGGCTCCGTGGACGTGGTGACCGTGGCCTTCGCCGAGGAGCAGGGCCACAAGGCCGCCGCCAGCCTGGTCCTGGCCGTCTACGCACTGGGTTCCTGTCTGGCCGGCGCGGTCTTCGGGCTGCTGCACCTCAAGGGCGAGCCGTCCCGCCGCTGGCTGCTGGGCGTCTGCGCGATGGCCGTGAGTATGATCCCCCTCCTACTGGCCGGGAACTTGCCGTTGCTGGCCGTGGCGCTCTTTGTCGCGGGCCTGTCCATCGCACCGACGATGGTGACCACCATGGCCCTCGTCGAAGCGCACGTACCGCGCACCAAGCTGACCGAGGGCATGACCTGGACGGGTACCGGCCTCGCGATCGGCGTGGCGCTCGGCTCGTCGGCCGCCGGCTGGGTGGTCGACGCGTCGGGGGCCGAGGCGGGATACGTGGTGCCCGTCGTCTCGGGCGCGCTCGCGGTCGCGGTGGGTCTCCTCGGACACCGCCGGCTGAGCAGGCCGGCGCCGAACCGGGAGGGGCAGCGTGAGCGGGACGACGACAGCGGGGTCGGGGAGCGCCAGGATGGCGAGCAACCCGTGGCGTAACTGGGCGGGCAACGTCACCTCCCGTCCGGTGCGGGAGGTGAGCCCGGCCTCGGCCGAGGAGCTCGCCGACGCGGTGCGCCGGGCGGCCGCGGACGGGCTGCGGGTGAAGACGGTCGGGACCGGCCACTCCTTCACCTCGATCGCGGCCACCGACGGCGTCCTGATCCGCCCGGGACTGCTGACCGGGATCCGGCGGATCGACCGCGAGGCGATGACCGTGACGGTCGAGTCGGGCACCCCGCTCAAGCGGCTCAACGTGGCGCTGGCCCGGGAGGGCCTGTCGCTCACGAACATGGGCGACATCATGGAGCAGACCGTCGCCGGAGCCACCTCCACGGGCACCCACGGCACGGGCCGCGAGTCCGCCTCGATAGCCGCGCAGATCCGCGAGCTGGAGCTGGTGACGGCCTCGGGCGACCTGCTCACCTGTTCGGAGAAGGAGAACCCGGAGGTCTTCGCGGCCGCCCGGATCGGTCTCGGCGCGCTCGGCGTGGTCACGGCGATCACCTTCGCGGTGGAGCCGGTCTTCCTGCTCACCGCGCGCGAGGAGCCGATGACCTTCGACCGGGTCACGTCCGACTTCGACGCGCTGCACGCGGAGAACGAGCACTTCGAGTTCTACTGGTTCCCCCACACGGACAACTGCAACACCAAGCGCAACAACCGCAGCGCGGGCCCCGCCGCCCCTCCCGGGCGGATCGGCGGCTGGATCGAGGACGAGCTCCTCTCCAACGGCCTCTTCCAGCTCGCCTGCTCGGTGGGCCGCGCGGTCCCGCCGGTGATCCCCTCGATCGCCAAGGTCTCCAGCCGGGCCCTGTCGGCCCGTACGTACACCGACATCCCGTACAAGGTCTTCACCTCACCCCGCCGGGTGCGCTTCCTGGAGATGGAGTACGCGCTGCCGCGCGAGGCGGCGGTCGCCGCGCTGCGCGAGCTCAAGGCGATGGTCGAGCGCTCGCCGCTGAAGGTCAGCTTCCCGGTCGAGGTCAGGACGGCCCCGGCGGACGACATCGCGCTCTCCACGGCCTCGGGGCGGGAGACCGCGTACATCGCCGTCCACCTGTACAAGGGCACGCCCCACCAGGCGTACTTCACCGCGGTGGAGCGCATCATGACGGCGCACGGGGGCCGGCCCCACTGGGGCAAGATCCACACCCGCGACGCCGCCTACTTCTCCGAGGTCTACCCGCGCTTCGCCGAGTTCACGGCGCTGCGCGACCGGCTCGACCCGGACCGCCTGTTCGCCAACGACTACCTGCGGCGGGTGCTGGGCGACTGACCGTCACCCGGTTCCCGTGTCGCCGCCGGCCGTTGCCGGGGCGTCCGGCAGTCCGGCGCCGGTGGTCGGCTCCTGGGTCGGGGCGCTCGGCGTCGGCGCGGTCGTGGGATCCGTCGGCGTCGGGGCGGGCGTCTCGCCGCCGGCCGAACCGGACGGGGTCGGCTCGGCGGAAGGGGTGGCCGTCCCACTTCCCCGCTCACCCGCACCCTGGTCGCCCGGGGTCGCGGTGGAGCCGGTCGTGGGGGTGCCGCCGTCCCGCGGCCGCGTGGTGCCGTCGGAGGAGCCGGAGGGCGCGGGCTCGGGCCGCTCGTCGCGGTCCGGCGCGTCCTGCCCGGCACCCCCGCCGCGGACGGCGGAGCCGAAGGTGGTGCTTCCGTGCGTGCCGCTGAAGTCCTGGCCGGAGACCAGTTCGTAGGCGGTGATCCCGCCCATGGTGACGCCGAAGACCAGCGCGGCGGCGATCGCCGGACGCTTCCAGCCCCGCACCCGGGTGCCGTGGGTGGTCGCGTCGCCGAACTCCTCGTCGTACGGGGAGGGTGCGGCCGGGACCGTGCCGAGCATCAGGGTGCGGTCGTCCTGCGGCCCGGCCGTGACCGGGACCTGACGGGCCTTCGGTTTGGCGGCCGCGGTCGCGTCGCGGACCTGCTCGCCGGTGCGCTTGAAGAGGTGCTGGAACAGGGGGCCGCCGCAGGTGGCGATGACACTGATCACACCGGCGCCGAGGATCGTGCCGTACACGCCGAGGGTGGAGGCGAGCTTGGCGGCGATGACGGCGGCCAGGGCGCTGCCCGAGACCTGAGCCACGCTCAGGTCGATCCTTCTCCTGCCGCCCTCCTTCTCCTCCTCCGCTTCGCCCGTGTCGGTGTCCGGCCTGTGACGCATCTCCAACCCCTGACGGTTCATCCGTTCGCCTTGCACCCAGAAGGGACAAATGGGCGAAGCGAATAGTTCCGTTTCTGCTGTTTCTGTGAACAGCGACACGTATGGGGGAAGATCGCGGAGACTCAACTCCCGTACCGCCCGAGAAGTTGGGCGGCGCGCCGGTCCACCCAGGTGGCCCGAATGGAGTACATTGGCGAACCCTGGGTCCGGACGCCTTCGGGTGCCCGGGATCAAGGGGAGGGAGCCGAAAGCGGCACTCGAACCGGTGACGCCGCGGCACCACACGGAATCCGGCTGCACAGAGTGACGGCCAGTCACTCCGGGTAGCCATCAGGTCACCGTGTCATAACGGCGTTCCAGGGTCCATGCCCGACACGCCGGGCAACTCGGCAAGGTAGTGGCAGGCTGCACCCGGGCAGGCCACACTCGACTAGCGGAAGCAGCGACGCACGTGACGTCGGCAGGCACCACCCGGGAGGTCCCCATGCCCGAACTGCGTGTCGTGGCCGTCTCCAACGACGGCACACGACTGGTGCTGAAGGCTGCTGACAGCACGGAGTACACGCTTCCGATCGACGAGCGGCTCCGTGCCGCCGTGCGCAACGACCGCGCACGCCTCGGCCAGATCGAGATCGAGGTCGAGAGCCACCTCCGCCCCCGTGACATCCAGGCGCGCATACGAGCCGGTGCCTCCGCCGAGGAGGTCGCCCAGCTCGCCGGAATCCCCGTCGACCGCGTGCGGCGCTTCGAGGGCCCCGTACTCGCCGAGCGCGCCTTCATGGCGGAGCGGGCCCGCAAGACCCCGGTCCGCAGGCCCGGCGAGAACACCGGCCCGCAGCTCGGCGAGGCGGTGCAGGAGCGGCTGCTGCTGCGCGGCGCCGACAAGGACACCGTGCAGTGGGACTCGTGGCGCCGCGACGACGGCACCTGGGAGGTGCTGCTCGTCTACCGGGTCGCGGGCGAGGTCCACACGGCCAGCTGGACGTACGACCCGCCCCGGCGGCTCGTCCAGGCCGTCGACGACGAGGCGCGGGCCCTGATCGGCGAGACGGACGACACGATCGCCGCCGCGCCCGAGCCGAGCTTCCCGTTCGTGCCCCGGATCGCCAGGCTGCCCCGGGACAGGCCGCTCGACCGGGCCCTCGACCGCCAGATCGACCGGTCGGACCGCCAGCTGGAGCGGGCGTCCGCGTCCGCCGAGCCGGAGGAGGAGCGGGACTCGCTGACGAGCCTCCTGGAGGCCGTGCCCAGCTTCCGCGGCGACATGGTCGTGCCCGAGCCCCCGGACACGGAGCCCTCGGAAGAGGTCGAGGCGGAGGAACCGCCGGCTCCGGCCGCCTCGGCGGGCGCGGGCTCCGCGTACGCCGACGTCCTCATGCCGCGCGCCGTCTCGGGCCACCGGGACCGGCTCACCGGCACCACGGACCGCCAGGCCGAAGCGGACGGCGTCCGCCCGGGCCGCCGCGCGGCGGTCCCCAGCTGGGACGAGATCGTCTTCGGAACCCGGCGCAAGAAGCAGGAGTGACACCGCGCCGCTCCCGTACGGAGAGTCGTACGCGAGCGGTGGGAGCCGTACGGAAGGGGCCCGCGCCGTGGCATCGGCGCGGGCCCCTTCCGTACGCGCTAGCGCGGGTCCGGGCCCGTGGCCACCGGGCGGGCCGGGTCGGCGGACCACGCGGACCAGGAGCCCGCGTAGAGGGCCGCGGGGATGCCCGCGATCTCCAGGGCGAGGACCTCGTGCGCGCCGGAGACGCCCGAGCCGCAGTAGACCGCGACCGGGGTGTCGTCGGTGGCGCCCAGGGCCGTGAAGCGTTCGCGCAGGACGTCGGCGGCGAGGAAGCGCCCGTCGGCGTCGACGTTCTCGGTCGTCGGGGCCGAGACCGCACCGGGGATGTGCCCGCCGACCCGGTCGATCGGCTCCACGTCCCCGCGGTAGCGCTCGGCGGCGCGGGCGTCCAGGAGCAGGCCCGCGTCGGCCAGGGCGGCCGCCCCGTCGGCGTCGAGCAGTCCGAGCGCGCCCGGCTCGGGCCGGAAGTCGCCCGGCTCCGGCACGGGGACCTTCTCCGTCAGCTCCCCCGTCCACGCCGCGAGACCACCGTCCAGGACCCGGACGTCGGGGTGGCCCGCCCAGCGCAGCAGCCACCAGGCGCGGGCCGCGCCCCAGCCGAGGCCGCCGTCGTACACGACGACGGGCCGGCCCGCCGAGACGCCCGCACGGCGCATCGCGGCCCCGAAGACCGCCAGGTCGGGCAGCGGGTGGCGGCCACCGGTCCCGGGCGGGCCGGCGAGCTCCGCGTCGAGGTCGACGTAGACCGCGCCGGGCAGGTGCCCGGCCTCGTACGCGGGCCGTCCGGGCGGGCCTCCCAGAGTCCAGCGGACGTCCAGGAGGACCGGCGGCCGGACCCCGGCCGACTCGCTCAGCAGTTCGCTTGCGGAGATGATGGGCTTCATGGGAGCCATCCTCGCGCAGCCGCACGGCCGCCGGGGACGAACCCGGCGTCCTTCCGGCGGATCGCGCCCCGCCTGGCGTGGCCGGGGCGCGCCGCGGCCCCGTCGGTGTCACCATCGGACCGGGGACACGGCCACGACGATGGTCCGAGGAGAGAGTGACGATGACCGAGGCGACTCGGCGCACGGCGGGCACCCCCTGTTGGGTGAGCCTGATGGTGCACGGGCTTGACGCCACCCAGGAGTTCTACAACGCCCTCTTCGACTGGGAGTTCGTGCCCGGTCCGCAGCACCTCGGGCCTTACGTGCGCGCGCTGCTCGGCGGCAAGGAGGTGGCGGGCATCGGCCAGCTGCCGCCCGACCGGAACCTGCGGATCGCCTGGACCCCCTATCTGGCCACGGACGACGCCGACGAGACCGCCGAGACCATCCGCTGCTGCGGGGGAACCGTGGCGGTGGGTCCGCTGGACGCGGGCGAGGCCGGGCGGCTCGTCATCTGCTCCGACCCGGTCGGCGCCGTCTTCGGCGTCTGGCAGGCCGAGGCGCACCACGGGACGGCGGCGGCCGGCCCCCCGGGAACCCCGGTCTGGAACGAGCTGCTCACGTACGAGACCTCATCGGTCGGCAAGTTCTACCGGAGCGTCTTCGGCTTCGAGGTGGATCCGGTCGTCTCCGCCGACCACGACTACGCCACGCTCCTGGTGGACAGGCTTCCGGTGGCCTCCCTCCACGGCGTCGGCAACGCGCTCCCCCGGGACCGCGGCCCGCACTGGATGACGTACTTCGAGGTGGCCGACACGGACGCGGCCGCCCGGTTCGTCGTGGAGCTCGGCGGCCGCGTGCTGCGCCCGCCGCGCGAGGGCACGGCGGGGCGGCTCGCGGTGGTGGCCGACCCGGAGGGCGCGGTCTTCACCCTGGTCAGGTCCGCCCCGGCGTGACGCCGGCCGCGCGGATCGGCCCCGTCGCGTGGGCGGGGCGCGGTCGCGCGGGTCGGCCCGGTCGTGTGGGCGGGGTTCAGCCGCGCAGGGTGCGGGCCAGGGTGCGGAGCCGGGAGGTGCCGGTCCGTGCCGGGGTCGGGTCCCCGCCCGGCAGGCCGAGCCGGGTGAGCCGTTCGGCGGTGAAGTGGTGCGCGGTGCCGGGGTCGGCGTGGTGCTCGGCCAGGAAGCGGGTGGTCTCCTCGCGGAGCCCCGGGTGGATGGTGTGCCGCATGCAGTAGCCGACGGCCCGGACCAGGGGCGTGAGCGACTCCGGGGCCGGGCCGGGGACGGCGGGCTCCTCGCCGCGCTCCAGGTCGGGGACGAGGTGGTCGACGACGGTGAGCGGGATCCGGTTGCTGTTCTCGTAGGGCGTGAGGCGTTCGAGGACCTCGGCCGTGCCCACGCGCGCGATGGGGATGCCGTAGTAGACGGCGGCGGTGAGCATCGCGGTGGAGAAGCAGCCGACGACGAGCGTGGGCCGGCACCGCTCGTAGAAGGTCTCGGCGAGCAGCGGTCCGTCGAGGACGGTCAGCCGGACACCGGACCGCTCCGCCTCCTCGTGGAGGACCTGGGAGTAGCGGGCGGGTGCGGTGGGGTGGGGTTTGAAGACGACCGAGCGGTGTCCGGCGGCCGCGGCGCCGTGCAGCATCCGGACGTGGAGTTCCTCCTCCTCGTCCGCGGTGAGCAGGTTGAGCGCGGCGAGGTACTGGCCGAGCAGGAGGGCCGTGGCCCCGGCGGCGGCGGTCCGCGCGATGCCGGGGTCGTCGGCCGCCTCCTCGGCGATCTCGGCGAGGACCGCGCGGAAGGCGCCGTCGGGGACGAGCTCGGGCTCGACGCCGTACTCGCTCAGGAGGAGCGGCCGGAGTCCCGGCACCAGGTCGAGGTGGAGGACCCGCCGGACGCGGCAGGCGAGGGACTGCGCGAGGTCGGAGCGGGTGGGGCCGTAGCTCATGAGGCCGTCGGCGTAGACGTGCAGGTCGCTCTCGGGGAACGCGCCGGCGAGCGCCTTGGCGGGGTTGACCTGGATGGACTCGACGATCAGCTCGACGGGGCCGGTGCCGAGGTCCCAGGCGGTGCGGAACACGCGCTGCCAGAGCGGGGCCTCTTCGGGGCGGGGGGCCCAGCCGGCGGGGTGGTACGGGTGGACGGCCTCGTTCCAGTCGAGGGTGCCGTCGAAGCGGGCGGCGATCCGGCCGTAGCCGGTCATGGTCTCCAGGCGCAGCGCGGTCTCGGGGATCTCGGCGTTGTGCGAGAGCAGCAGGAGCCTGCGGGCGTCCTCGCGGGGGCCGAAGCGTCCGGCGTCCAGGGCCGCGGCGAGCGTGGCGGCGCCGTACAGGGTGGACACCTGGAAGAGCTGGACCCGGCGGCCGTCGGCGGTCGTCTCGTGCGCCGTTCCGGGGAGGGGCGCGGATGCCGTGTCGGGGGCCATGGTTCAGGCGGTCCTTCCGGTGTCGCGCAGGCTCCGGAGCAGGGTGCTGCGCGGGGTGTCCATGGTGGCCAGGGTCTCGTCGAGGACGTGCCGCGGCATCCGGTGCAGTGCGTCGCGGACGTCGGCGCGCAGCCGTGTGGCGACGTCCGGTTCGTAGGCGGCTTCCTTGCCGATGTGGAAGGCGATCATGGCGCAGTACGTGCGGACCGCCTTCGGCAGGAACCGCTCGGCCTCGGCGTCCCGGGAGACGTCGTCGAGCAGGAGGTCGTACGAGGGGATGAAGTCGAGCTGCCGGTTGTCGGTGATCTGGGTGAGCGAGGTGGTGACGCCCCGCCGGTAGAAGACGCCGTGCAGGGAAAGGGCTGCGAAAGTGCGGGCCTTGAGGTGGAGTCGCCAGATCCAGAGGCGGTCCTCGGCGGTTCTGAGGGAGGTCTCGAAACGCGAGGCGCCGTTCTCGAAGAGGCGTCCGCTGTAAATGCCGAACGGGACGAACGGGTAATCCACCATGGTCACCATGCTGGCCGGCGAGATTCCGTCCCTCGGGTCCATCACGGTGTCCCGGCGCTTGGCCGGCGCATAGCGGATCTGGCGTTTCCGGCCTTCCGAGAGGACGTGGTCGGTGCGGGCGAAATCGCAGCCCAGCCGGGAGATTCCGGCCACGGCGGCGCTCAGGTGGCCGGGCGCGTACCAGTCGTCGCCGTCGAGGAAGGTGAGGTAGTCGCCGCGTGCCGCGTCGATTCCGGTGTTGCGTGCCTGGGCGACGCCCTGGTTCGTCTCGTGGCGGATGACGGTGGCGTTCGGGAGCCGGTCGCGCCAGCGGTCGAGGATTTCCGGGGTGTCGTCCGTCGAGCAGTCGTCGATGAGCAGGAACTCGAATTCCGGATCCGCGTTGTTCGCGAGGCTGCGCAGGGTGTCGGGCGCGTATGCCCCGACGTTGTGGAACGGTACGACGACGGACAGTTTCGGCACTCGGAATCCCCACACTGATTCGAACAGTTAAACGTCGCTACGGCGGGCAGGTTAGCCGTCCGCTTTTCCGGACGAACGATCCGTACGTGCACTGCGGGTGAACTCTTGCCGTCTCCCGCGGATACCCGTCACGGCGAGGGCGAGCAGTGCGAGCACGCCGACGGCGCCGCCGAGCCGGAGCCCCGGGGGCCGGAAGGAGCAGTGGACCGTGGTGGCCCGCCCGTCGAGGGGGACGGCGACGAGGCCCTCGTACGCGCGCGCGGGGCGCGGGTCCGCGTCTCCGGCGGCGCAGCTCCAGCCGGAGACGCGGGGGGCGGCCAGGACGGCGACGCCCTTGCTGCCGGGTGGGAGTTCGGCGGTGACGGTGTGTCCGGTGGTACGCACGCGTGTGGCGCCGGTCGCGGTGAGCTCCCGGACGGCGGAGTCGAGCCGGGCGCGGAGCAGGCAGCCGACCGGTTGCCGGGGCAGCCGGACGCGGGCCTCGGGAGCCAGGTCGATCCGGACCTCGCCGGAGGCCGGCACGGTGCCGAGGGGCCGCATGGGGGCGCGTACGGACGGGGGCTTGCCCTCGAACTCCACCGGGGCCTCGCCGGCGAGGGCTGCGGTGCCCCGGTACTCGGGGGCCCAGAACCAGACCTGGGAGCCCGCCGGGCAGCGGGCGGCGAGGGTGTGTCCGGTACGGCGCGGGGCGGCCGGCAGCTCGTACACGGTGGTGCCGAGCAGTCGTTCCTGCCGGGCGAAGGCGGAGTCCCCGGGGTGCGTGGCCGGCCGGCCCGGCGGTCGGACGGTGACCAGGGGCGGTACGGGTGTGGTGGTGGCGGTCACGGCGGCGCGGGGCGGCGCGTCCTGCCGGACCGGCTCCGTGGGACGGGAGCGGATCCGCGTGCCGATGGAGAACAGGGCGTCCGTCACCGGGTTGTCGAGGCTGACCGGGTGCCGGCCCTTGGCGTAGTGGCCGAAGCCCAGGGAGTCGAGGGTGCGGGAGGTCGTCTCGGCGGTCAGGCTGCTGTAGTAGTCGGCGCCCTGCCCGCCGACCAGCAGGACGTCGTTCCCTCCGGGGACCTCTCCCGGGTCCGTGCGGTAGCGGGGCCAGGCGTCCGCGCGCGCCGCCTCCCGGGCCACGTCCTCGTGCCACGGGCCGATCCGGGGCGACCAGGAGACCTCGCTCCGCTGCTGCTCCTCGATCCGTTTCCCGGTGACGGCCGCCTCACCCGCCTGGGCGGCGACGAGCAGCACCACGGCGAGAACGGGCAGTACGCGCGCGTGGGCCCGGCGGGCGCCGGCCAGGGCGAGCAGCACCGCGCCGAGCGCCAGAATCGCGGCCGCGCCGAAGGCGGGAAAGGTCCACCGGTCGATGTCGACACTGCCCCGGGCCGCCCACGCCAGGGCCCCGAGGAGCGTGCCGCCCGCGAGGAGCGCGGCCGGCCGGGGCAGGCCGTGGGCGACCGAGAACCAGGCCGCGATGAGCAACAGGCCGCACAGGACGAAGGTCTGACGGTAGGGGATGCCGTTGGGCGAGGCGCCGGCGTGCCAGAGCAGGTGGGTGGGTTCCCACTGGAGGGAGAGCGCCACCAGGGCGATCGCGGTCGTCCATCCGGCCCTGACGCGCGGGGCGACGGCCCGGTGGAAGGGCAGCGTCAGGGCCAGCGCGAGGGCGGGCGTGCCGATGAAGAGTGCGGGGCTGGCCACGCTCGCCGTCGCGGGCAGGAAGCGGGCGAGGACCTCCGTCCAGGCGGCGGGCGTGAAGGTGGTCTCCGGGGTGGGGTCGGCGACCTTCGTGGCGACGAAGACGGCCACCACGAGCGGCGCCGCGAGACCGGTCCCGATGAGCACGCTCCGGGTGGCGCGCAGCGCCCCGGCGACCCGCTGCCGGGCGGTGGCGGTCTCCTCGGCGGTGAGAAGCCGGACCACGAGGACGACGGCCGCGCCGAGGGTCGCCATGTACGCCGTGTAGAAGTTCGCGATCCAGGCGAGGGCGACGACCAGGGGGCCGAGGACGGGGCGGCGGCCGGTGCGGGCCCATTCGCCGACCAGGCAGAGCAGCGGGAAGGCGACGAGCCCGTCGAGCCACATCGGGACGGTGGCCCCGTAGTTGAACGTCCAGCCGCAGAGCGCGTAGGCGGTGCCGAGCACGGCGGCGACGGGCCAGGGGCCGGGGCGCAGCCGCAGGAGCAGCAGCGCCATCGCGGCTCCGGCGGCGGTGATCTTGGCGGCCGTGACGACGTAGAGGGCAAGCTCGATCCGGTCGGCCGGGAAGGCCACGACGAGCAGGTCGAAGGGGCTGCTCAGATAGGTGCCGATGTCGCCGAGGAAGTTCGCCCCGAAGCCGGAGTTCCAGTTGAGGAAGGCGTCCCCGTGCGTCTCGCCGAGGAGGAGGGCGCGCCAGTAGGCGTGGTACGGCAGGTACTGCTGGCCCAGGTCGACGATGTTCCTGGTCACCGGGCCGAACGGGTGGCTGCGGGAGAGCCGGCCCGCGAGGCAGAGGAGTACGGCGGTGAGCAGGGCGGCGGCGAGGGGGCCGGCGGCGGCCGGGGCGAGCGGTCCCCGTCGCGGGCCGCCCGTCCGGCCGCCCGCCCCTTCCCCGTCCCCGACCTTGTCCTCGTCGGGCACGGTGTCGGCGGCGGGGGGCACATGTCCTCCAGGGGGCGCGCGGTGCGGGGGCGCCCGGAGGATGGAGTCGTCGCGGGCCGACCGCCATTACCGCCGAGGCGGGCGACCCGTAACCGATCGCCAGGCGGGCTTCCGGCACACCCCGGGTGAACACCCGGTGCCTTCGCCCGCCTCCGCGGGTCGGCCGCCGGCCCGGGGCGGGGCGGGAGCCCTCCGTCAGCCCGCCGGCGTCAGGGCGGCGACCTCGTCGACCGTGCGGGCCACGGTGCCGAAGAGGTCGGAGACGGTGGTCAGGGCGGCGGTCTGGAGGGCGTCCGACGCCAGGACGGTGCCGTCCGGGGCCGTCAGGGGACGGGTGGCGGTGGCCTCGGCGACCACGGTGGGGCGGTACCCGCGGTTGAAGGCGCCCTGTGCGGTGAACAGGACGCACATGTGCGTCATGAACCCGGCGATCACGAGGTCGCCGCTGACGCCGAGGCCCTGGAGGGTCTCCTGGAGGTCCGTGGCGTGGAAGGCGTCGGGGAACTGCTTGACGACCACCTTCTCCCCCTCGGCGGGGGCGACTTCGTCGCTGATCGCGCCGATCTCCGCCCGGATGTCGTACGGAGTGCCCTCGCCGCCGTCGTTCACGACGTGCACGACGGGCGCGCCGGCCGCACGGGCGGCGGCGAGCAGCCGGGCGGCGGCGGCGACGGCCCGCTCGGCCCCGTCGAGCGCCATGACGCCGGTGCGGTAGGTGTTCTGGAAGTCGATCATGATCAGGGCGGACTCGCCCAGGCGCGGGAGCTCCTGGGGCAGGCCGATCACATCACGCAGGGTGGTGGAGGCGGTCATGGCGGTTCCTCTCGGTTCGGGACGTACGGGAGCCCGGGCTGTTTCACACGCTAACATGGTTTGCAATCATCGATAACAACGTTCCGCGCGAACGCAACCCCGCCCGGCGAACGCCCAGGTCCGCAGTGTTAGCGCTGTTATCGTGAGAGCCATGTCGACGGCACGAGAGCGCATCCTGGAAGCCACCGGGGAACTGCTCGCAACCAAGGACGCGCTCGCCATCTCGACCCGGGCCATCTGCGACCGGGCGAAGGTCGGCATGCCCGAGATCTACCGACAGTTCGGCGACAAGCAGGGGCTGCTCACCGCCGCGGCCGACATCGGCTTCGAGCGCTTCCTCGCCGACAAGAGGCGCAACCCGCTCACCGACGACCCGGTGGCCGACCTCCGCACCGCCTGGGACAGCCACGTCGGGTTCGCGCTGCGCAACCCGCACCTCTACCGCCTGATGTTCACGCCGACGGGCGACGCCAAGCCCCAGGCCATCCACGAGGCCAGGGCCATCCTCCTGAAGGCCGTGGAGCGCTGCCGCGACGCCGGACGCCTGCGCACGACCCCCGAGCTGGCCGGCCAGACGATCCTCTCCGCCAACGTGGGCGTGTGCATGATGGCCCTGTCCTTCCCCGAGCTGTTCGGGGACCCCGCGATCTCCGGATCGGTCCGCGACGCCGTGATCGGCAAGATCACCGGCGACGAGCGGGAGGACACCCGGATCGGCCCCGCGACCGTCCTCGCCCAGGCCCTCGTGGGCACCCTGACGGGCAGCGCTCCCCTCGACGGCGCGGCCCTCGACCGCCTGACCGGGGCGCTCCGAGGACCGGACGCGCCGCCCTCGGAGCCGTAGGGCGCCCCTCGGACGACGAAGCGGCCCTCCCGGAGACTTCCGAGGGGCCGCGCGGTCGGAGGTCCCGTCGCGTCAGGCGTGGTTGACCGGGAGGACGTCCGGGGACAGGGCGCCGGCACGGGCCGAGGCCGAGGTCATGTGGCGGCGGTGGTGGCGGCGGCAGAGGACCTCGTAACCGATCTCCTCCGAGGGCCGGTTCACGTCCCCGACGACGACCTGCTCGCCCTCGACGACCATCACCCCGCCCACCGTCCGGGCGTTGTGCGTGGCCCGCGCGCCGCACCAGCACAGCGCCTCGACCTGGAGCTGCTCGATCCGGTCCGCCAGCTCGATCAGCCGCTGCGAGCCGGGGAAGAGCTTCGTCCGGAAGTCCGTCGTGATGCCGAAGGCGAAGACGTCCATGCCGAGGTCGTCGACGATGCGGGCGAGCTGGTCGATCTGGTCGGGGGCGAGGAACTGGGCCTCGTCCACGATCACGTAGTCCGCCTTGCCGCCCTGGGAGAGCTGGCCCACCAGGTAGGCGTACAGGTCCATGCCCTCGCCCGCCTCGACCGCCTCCGTGACCAGGCCGAGCCGGGACGAGAGCTTGCCCTCGCCCGCCCGGTCGTCACGGGTGAAGATCACGCCCTGGAGCCCGCGGGCCGACCGGTTGTGCCCGATCTGGAGGGCCAGGGTGCTCTTCCCGCAATCCATGGTTCCGGAGAAGAAGACCAGCTCGGGCATGACGGGTCGGGGACCTTTCAGGTCGGGGGAAGGGGAGGGGAAGAGGGCGCGGACGGGTCAGGAGCGGACTTCGAGCAGCGGGACGAGCTGCTCCGCCGCGGTCATCGAACCGTGCATGCCGGCCATCGCGGACTCGTGGGGCTCGTTGACGGAGGCGGTGATCGCGAAGTCGTCCTCGGCGGCGACGACGACGTCGCCGATCCGGCCGTACACGCGCTCGTCGATCTCGTCGCCGAACCAGCCGAGCGAGATCGCCTCGTCGCGGCTCGCGACCCAGAACTGCTCGCCGACGACCTCACGCCAGCAGGTGAGGACATCCGCCTCGGCGCCGGGGACCGCGTAGACGTGCCGGGCACGGCCCTCGCCGCCGAGCAGGGCGACGCCGGCACGCAGCTCCCAGTCCTCGTCGAAGTCGATGCGGTGCTCTTCGTCGAAGGGGATGTCGACCATGCCGTGGTCGGCCGTGACGTACAGCGCGGCGCGGGGCGGCAGCTGCTCGGCGAGCCGCTGGACGAGCCGGTCGACGAACATCAGCTGACCGCGCCAGGCGTCCGAGTCGATGCCGAAGCGGTGTCCCGCGCCGTCGAGTTCGCTGTAGTACGTGTACACCAGCGAGCGGTCGCCGGCGGCGAGCTGCTCGGCGGCGAAGTCCATCCGCTCCTCGCCGGAGAGCCGCCCGTGAAACGTTCCGCCGCTGAGCGCGACCTTCGTGAGCGGGGTCTGCTCGAAGATCGGGGAGGACACCTGTGCGGTGTGGATCCCGGCCTCGTGCGCCAGCTGGAAGACGGTCGGGTACGGCTGCCAGACGTGCGGCGCGGTCCACGGCTTCCAGCGCAGCTGGTTCATCAGCTCGCCGGTCTCGGGATTGCGCACCGTGTAGCCGGGCAGTCCGTGCGTGCCGGGGTAGCGCCCCGTGCCGACGGAGGCCAGCGAGGTCGCGGTGGTGGCGGGGAACCCGGCGGTGACCGGACGGCCCGTGCCGCCCCGCGAGGAGCCGAGGAGCGAGGTCAGATAGGGGGCCTCGTCCGGGTGCGCCTTGATCTGCTCCCAGCCGAGACCGTCGATCAGGAAGACGCAGTTCCGGTCGGCCGGCGCGAGCTCCGCGATCCGCGGTTCGAAGCCGGCCACGCCCTGACCCGCCACCAGCGTCGGCAGCAGGTCGCCCAGCGAGCCGGAGGTGTACTCGGGCACCGGCGCGCTCGCCGGCGCGAGCGGGACCGGGTCGTCGGGCCAGCCGTGGGTCATCGCGGCGGGCTGCGCCATCAGCGGGCGGGCGCGGCGGTCGCCGCGATGGCTTCGGAGAGCGCCTGCGCGAAGGCGAGCGTCTGCCGGACGGTGTCCGGGCCGTCGCCGGCCTCGCTCACCCGCAGGCTGAGGTCGTCGGCGGTGGCGTTGCCCGTGTAGCCGTGGTCGGCGTCGCAGTTGGAGTCACCGCAGGCGGCGGGCTCCAGGTCGATGCGGGAGACGGCGCCCCAGCCGATGGTGAGGACGACCTCGCGGGGCAGCGTGCCCGGCGTGTACGACTCGGGGTTGGCGACGACGCGGCTGACGACGACCGAGGAGATCCGGTCGAGCTTCACGGACTCGGTGGACGTCGTGGCGTACGGGGTCGGCGAGCTCGTGTCGGCGGCCTGCTCGTCGGTGTGGCTGACGATGAAGCGGTGCGGCGTCAGGACGAGGACGGTCACGTGACGGCGGACCTCGTTCGCGTCGAAGGTGGTCTCCTGGTGGACCACGTACGACGCGACGGCCTCGCCGCCGACGGCGGCCTCCACCGCCTCGGCCACGAGTGCCGGGTAGTAGCCGCTGCGCTCGATCGCCGCGCGCAGCCCCTGGGTCGTCGTACCGCTCTTTGCCATGGACTCCATCCTACGGGGCCGCGGGCCCCCTCCGACCCCGTCAGTAACTCGGCAGGCTGCGGGGACCGAGGTCGGTGCGGGGCGGGGGCGGGGCGAGTCGGACGGTGGCGCCGAGGACGGAGAGGCCGCGGGGTGCCACGACGACCGGTTCGAGGGAGACGGCGACCACCTCGGGGTGGTCGTCGACGAGCCGCGAGACGCGGAGCAGGAGCTCCTCGAGCGCCGGAGTGTCGACGGGTGCGGAGCCGCGCCAGCCGAACAGCAGGGGTGCGGTGCGCAGGGAGCGGACCAGTTCGGCGACGTCCCGGTCGGTGGCCGGCACCAGTCGGTGGGCCGTGTCGCCGAGCAGCTCGGAGGCCGCGCCGGACAGTCCGAAGGAGAGGACGGCGCCGACGGCCGGATCGATGGCGGAGCGGACGACGGTGTCGACGCCGCGGGGCACCATCGCCTGGACGACCGGCAGGAGCTCCTCCGGCTTGCCGAGGACCTCGGTCAGCTCGGCGTACGCCGTGCGGAGCTGCTCCTCGGAGGCCAGGTCCAGGCGGACGCCGCCGAGGTCGGGGCGGTGGCGGAGGTGCGGGGCGGTCGTCTTCAGCGCGACGGGGTAGCCGAGACGGGCGGCGGCCGCGACGGCGTCGTCGGGGGTGGGCGCGGGCAGGGTCGGCAGCACGTCGATCCCGTACCGGGCGAGCAGCTCGCCGGCCTGGCCGGTGTCGAGGGTCACACCCCGGGCGTCCGCGCCGCCGTCGTCCGCGCCGCCGAGCGCGTGCTCGATGAGCGCGGCGGCCCCGCCCTCGTCGATGTCCTCGTACTCGGGCACCCGTCCCGGCTCGGCCGCCTGCCGCCGCCACTGCCCGTACCGCACCGCCTCGGCCAGCGCCCGCACGGCCCGCTCGGCGGCGGGGTAGGCGGGGATGGTCGCGGGCACGGCGGGAGCGGTGGGCGCGGCCGTCTGGGGGGCCTCGGGTGCCGGGGAGCCGGGGGCGAGGGCGCCCGGGGTCTGGGCGTCGGGGGCGAGGGGGCCGGGGGTGACGGCATAGGGGCCTGGCGGTGTCACGGCCTGGTCCGTACGGCGGGTGGCGGGGCGGGCGCCGGGGGCGGCGGCGCGGCCCGTCGGGGTCGGTCGCGTGCTGGTCGCGACGGCGAGGGCCTCCGCGAGGCCGCCCATCTCGACGTGGACGACGACGACCGGCTTGGGTGCCGGGGCGGAGGCGACGGCCTCGCGGAGGGCGGCCGCGAGGACCTCGCCGTCGCCGAACTCGGTGGCGCCGTTCTCGCCGACCCACGGGATCGCGGTCACGACGACCGCGTCGGAGGTCTCGTCCGCGAGAGCAGCCGCCAGCGCGTCCCGGAAGTCCGCCGGCTCCGCCGCCGTCGTCAGGTCGAGCGGCCGCAGCGGGCGAAGTCCCTCCGTCAGGCAGGCGTCGTACGTGAGGAGGCCGAGCGACTCGGAGTTGCCGAGGATCGCGACGCGGGGTCCGGCGGGCAGTGGCTGGGCGGCGAGGAGCAGTCCGGCGTCGACGAGTTCGGTGACGGTGTCGACGCGGATCACCCCGGCCTGGCGGAGCAGCGCGGAGACCGTGGCGTGCGGGATGCGGGTGACCGGCACCCGGTGGCCGGGCGGGGCGCTGCCGCTGTGCCGGGCGCCCTTGACCACCACGACCGGTTTGACGGCGGCGGTGCGGCGGGCGAGCCGGGTGAACTTGCGGGGGTTGCCGATCGACTCCAGGTAGAGGAGGACGACGTCGGTGCCGGGGTCGTCGTACCAGTGCTGGAGGAAGTCGTTGCCGGAGACGTCGGCACGGTTGCCGGCCGAGATGAAGGAGGAGAGGCCCGCGCCGTGCCGGTGGAGTCCGGCGAGGAGGGCGATCCCGATCGCGCCGGACTGGGCGAAGAGCCCGATGCGCCCGGCGGCCGGCATCTGCGGGGCGAGCGAGGCGTTGAGCCGCACGTCGTCGGCGGTGTTGATGATCCCGAAGGCGTTGGGCCCGATGATCCGCATGCCGTACGAGCGGGCCTGCCGTACGAGCTCGCGCTGGCGGTCGCGGCCGGCCGGCCCGCTCTCGGCGTATCCGGCGGAGAGCACGACGAGGCCGCGCACTCCGTGTTCGCCGCAGTCCGCGACGACCTGGGGCACCCGCTCGGCGGGGACGGCGACGATCGCCAGGTCCACCGGCTCCCCGATGGCGCCGACGGAGGGGTGGGCGGGGACGCCGTCGAGTTCCGCGGGCCCGTCGGTGAGCGCGGCGTTCACCGCGTACACGCGTCCGGTGAAGCCGGCCCCGATCAGGTTGCGGAGGACGGTGCGGCCGACGCCGCCCGGTGCGCGTCCGGTGCCGACCACGGCGACGGACCGGGGGGTGAGGAGCCGCTGCACGGAGCGCGCCTCGGCCCGCTGCTCCCGCGCGCGCTGGACGGCGAGGGAGCGGTCGGTGGGTTCGAGGTCGAGGTGGAGCCGGACGGAGCCGTCCTCGAAGCTGCGCTTCTGGGTGTAGCCGGCGTCCGTGAACACCTTGATCATCTTGTTGTTGGCGGGAAGCACCTCGGCGGCGAAGCGCCGGATGTCCCGCTCGCGCGCCACGGCCGCGATGTGTTCGAGGAGGGCGGAGGCGACGCCGCGGCCCTGGTGGGCGTCCTGGACGAGGAAGGCGACCTCGGCCTCGTCCGCCGGGGCGGAGGCGGGCATCCCCCGGGCGTCGATTCGGTCGTAGCGCACGGTGGCGATGAACTCGCCGCCCACGGTCGCGGCGAGTCCCACCCGGTCCACGAAGTCGTGGTGGGTGAAGCGGTGGACGTCCTTGGCGGAGAGGCGCGGGTAGGGCGCGAAGAAGCGGTAGTACTTCGACTCGTCCGAGACCTGCTCGTAGAAGCTGACCAGCCGGTCCGCGTCGTCGGCGGTGATGGGCCTGATGCGCGCGGTGCCGCCGTCGCGGAGCACCACGTCCGCTTCCCAGTGGTCGGGGTAGGCGTGCTCCGGGGGTGCCGGCGGGGCCGGTCGTTCCGCCTCTTCCGACTGCTCCGACGCGCTCTGCATGGGGTCAGCCTACGGCCGCGACACGACCGTGGCACCGCTCGCGCGGCGGGTGCGCGCCGTGCAAGGTAGGGAGGGCCGAAGGGCGGTCCGGTCCGGGTCGAAGGTCGGCGCGAGCACCACACAGCACATGAGAGACTGGTCTAGACAACCCGCTTGAGACTTGAAGGGCAACACCATGGCTGAGCGCCGCGTCAACGTCGGCTGGGCCGAGGGCCTGCACGCCCGCCCCGCGTCCATCTTCGTCCGTGCCGCCACGGCCTCCGGCGTGCCGGTGACGATCGCCAAGTCCGACGGCACCCCGGTGAACGCCGCGTCCATGCTCGCGGTGCTCGGCCTGGGCGCGCAGGGCGGCGAGGAGATCGTCCTCGCTTCGGAGGCCGACGGCGCCGAGGTCGCGCTCGACCGTCTCGCGAAGCTGGTCGCCGAGGGTCTGGACGAGCTCCCCGAGACCGTCTGATCCGGTTCCCGCACGACGAATGGCCGTGGCCGCCGGAATTCCGGTGACCACGGCCATTCGCTTATTGCAGCGTTTTTTCAGACAGCCCGAATAACCGGCCGAATGCCTGCTCTTTTTATACGGGGCGCACGTTAATTCCGGGCACTCGCCGTGTTGACTGCATGTTGCGAAACCCTCACACGCCCCCCGGCCGGCTTTTTGAGCCGGTGCAGCGGCAGCGAGCGTTCCGCGTGCAGCACGGTGAGCGCCCTCGCCCGCTCGGCGTCCCCGCGCGCCACCGCGTCCACGATCGCACCGCGCTCGGCCCAGACCTCCACCGGCTGGGCGGGCTGGTCCACCGCGTACATCCAGGCGATCTTGTGCCGCAGCTGGGTGAGCAGCGCCGTCAGGGCCGGACTGCCGGAGGCCTGCGCGAGCGTCTCGTGGAACCAGCCGCCGAGCGAGCGCAGGTCCTCGCCCTGGCCGCGCCTGGCACGCTCCTGACCCAGCCTGACAAGGCCGCGCAGCACCTTGAGGTGGGCGTCGGTGCGGCGCTGGGCGGCGCGCGCGGCCCCCAGCGGCTCGAGCAGCGACCGCATGTCGAGGAGGTCGGCCGCCTCCTGCTCGGTGGGCTCGGCGACATGCGCCCCCGCGTGCCGGCGGGTGACGACGAAGCCCTCGGACTCCAGGGTGCGTAGGGCCTCGCGGACCGGGACGCGGGAGACCCCGTACCGGCGGGCGAGTTGCTCCTCGGTCAGCCGGCCGCCCCGCTCGTAGACGCCGGAGACGATGTCGTCCCGGATCGCCGTGCATACCGAATGCGCGGGAATACGCATGTCCGACCTCCGCCTTGGTCCGCGCGAGACAATTCGAGCGGCGCCTGTTCTGCGCCGATCATCGACTCTATTGCAGCGCGCCGGGATTTCCGATGCCCCAGCGGAATTCATCACCTTATGCAGCCGCCTCGCGGACAGCGAAAAGCCCCGGCTCAGTACGAGCCGGGGCTTTTGCGACGCGGTGCGGGCGGGGCCGGAGGGTCAGACCTCGACGCCGCGGGCGCGGAGGTAGGCGACCGGGTTGATGTCGGAGCCGTACTCGGCGCTCGTGCGCGCCTCGAAGTGGAGGTGCGGGCCGGTGGAGTTGCCGGTCGAGCCGGAGACGCCTATCTGCTGGCCGGGCTCGACGGTCTGGCCGACGTAGACGCCGATGGAGGAGAGGTGCCCGTACTGCGTGTACGTGCCGTCGTTCATCCGGATCACGATGTTGTTGCCGTACGCGCCGCCCCAGCCGGCCTCGACGACGGTGCCGGAGCCGACGGAGACGACCCGGCTGCCGTAGGCGGCGTGGAAGTCGACGCCGGAGTGGCTGCCGGAGGACCAGAGCGAGCCGCCGGTCTTGTAGCCGGTGGAGACGTACGAGCCGGCGACGGGGAGCTGGAAGGAGGCCAGGCGGCGGCGCTCGGCCTCGCGGGCGGCGCGCTCGCGCTCCTGCCGGATCTCCTTGGCGCGGGCCTCGGCCTTGCGCTTCGCCTCGGCCTTGGCCTTGGCCTGGGCGACGGCCTCGACGGCCTCCTGCTCCTGGGCGGCGGCCTGGGCGTCGATCCGGTCCACGAGGGAGTTCTCGGTGATCACCTTGGTGAGGCCGGTGTCCTCGACGGAGCGGTCGTCCGTGTCGGCGGCGAGCGCCGGGGAGGCGAGGGTTCCGATGACGCCGGTGGTGGCGAGGGTCGCGACGCCGGCGATGCCCACGCCGCGGCGCGCCATCCGGCTCGGACCACGATGCTTCCCGGTGGCACGGGTGAACGCCATGTAGTGGCTGATCCTTTCCTTCCTTCTCGCCTACCGGGTTAGCTGACGGGTTCGGAGCAGGAAGGTCTCCTACGGGCCCCTCCGTACGGGACGAAGGCGTCCGATTCACCCCAGGGACTCATGTGGGTCCCCGGCTCCCCAGGCTCGCGCCTGACGGGGACTCGGCGATGACTGTCCGATGCCGCGGCTGCGGCACGTGCACTGACGAACAGCCGCACCGACGCTATGCGGATCGTCTTTCAATCACCAACCAGACGCGCCTTTTGTAAGACATGCCACAGGGCAAATGATCACTCTTGATCTCAATACGGACAAACGGGAGGCCCCGGCGAACATGCCGCCGGGGCCCTCTCGTTGTCACTCCGAAGCCGGAATCAGCCCGTCACGACGGTCACTTCACCGATGCCGAGCTCCCGCACCGGATCCGCGATCTGCGCCGCGTCTCCCACCAGCACCGTGACGAGCCGGTCCACGGGGAAGGCGCTGACCACGGCCGCGGTCGCCTCGACCGTGCCGGTCTCGGCGAGGCGCGCGTACAACTGGGCCTGGAAATCGTCCGGGAGGTGCTGCTCGACCTGATCGGCGAGCGTCCCGGCGACGGAGGCGGCCGTCTCGTACTTGAGCGGCGCGACCCCCACCAGGTTCTGCACGGCGGTCTCCCGCTCGGCGTCGGTGAGCCCCTCGGCGGCGAGGGTCCGCAGCACCTGCCACAGGTCCCCCAGCGCCGGGCCGGTGTTGGGGGTGTCGACGGAGCCGCTGATGGCGAGCATCGAGGCGCCGTTCCCCTCGGCGTCCGAGCGGAGCACCTGGCCGAAGGCCCGCACGCCGTACGTGTAGCCCTTCTCCTCGCGCAGGACCTTGTCGAGCCGCGAGGTGAGGGTGCCGCCGAGGCAGTACGTGCCGAGGACCTGGGCCGGCCAGACGCGGTCGTGCCGGTCGGCACCGATCCGGCCGATGAGCAGCTGGGTCTGCACGGCGCCCGGGCGGTCCACGATGACGACCCGTCCGGTGTCGTCCGCGGTGATGGGCGGCATCGGGAGCGGCTCGGCCGGCTCGCCGGTCCAGGCGCCCAGCGTGTCCGCGAGGACCTTGTCGAGGTCGACGCCGGTCAGGTCGCCGACGACCACGGCCGTGGCGGTGCCGGGCCGGACGTACGCCTCGTAGAAGGCGCGGACGGCCGCTGCGTCGATCGCGGCGACGGTCTCCTCGGTGCCCTGACGCGGCCGGGACATCCGGGACTCGGCCGGGAAGAGCTCCTTGGAGAGCTGCTTGGCGGCGCGGCGGGACGGGTTGGCCGTCTCGTGCGGGATCTCGTCGAGACGGTTGCGCACCAGGCGCTCGATCTCGGTGTCCAGGAACGCCGGGGCGATCAGGGCCTCGGAGAGCAGCCCGAGCGCCTTGGGCAGCCGGGAGACGGGCACCTCGAGGGAGACCCGTACGCCCGGGTGGTCGGCGTGCGCGTCGAGCGTGGCGCCGCAGCGCTCCAGCTCGGCCGCGAACTCCTCGGCGCTGCGCTGGTCCGTTCCCTCGGAGAGCGCGCGGGCCATGATGGTGGCGACACCGTCGAGACCGGCGGGCTCCGCGTCCAGCGGGGCCGGCACGAAGATCTCCACGGCCACGACCTGCTGGCCGGGGCGGTGGCTGGTCAGCAGGGTCAGACCGTTGTCCAGCTTCCCGCGGTCCGGGGCGGGGAAGGCCCAGGGCCTGGCGACGCCCGGCGCCGGCTGCGGGTGGAAGTCCATGCTCGTCAAAGACGCGGCAGCGTCGGTCACTGGTCCGCTCCCTCTTCCTCGTCGCTGTCGCTCTCGTCGGCGGCCACCGGCTCGTAGACCAGGACCGCGCGGTTGTCGGGGCGCAACTTGGCCGCGGCGACCGCCTGCACCTCCTCGGCGGTGACGGCCAGGACCCGGTCCACGGCCGTCAGGGCGAGCTGCGGGTCGCCGAACAGCACGGCGAACCGGCACAGTTCGTCGGCGCGGCCCGCTACGGTGCCGAGCCGGTCGAGCCACTCGCGCTCCAGCTGGGCCTGCGCCCGCTCCATCTCCTCGGGCGTGGGGCCCTCGGCCGCGAACCGTGCGAGCTCCTCGTCGACGGCCGCCTCGATCTGCGGGACCTCGACGCCTCCGGAGGTCTTCACGTCCAGCCAGCCCAGCGAGGGCGCGCCGGCGAGCCGCAGCAGGCCGAAGCCGGCGGCGACCGCGGTGCGGTCGCGACGGACCAGCCGGTTGTGCAGCCGGGAGGACTCGCCGCCGCCCAGGACCGTCAGCGCCAGGTCGGCGGCGTCGCACTCGCGCGTGCCGTCGTGCGGCAGCCGGTAGGCGGCCATCAGCGCACGGGCCGGGACCTCCTCCTCGACGACCTCGCGCAGCTGCTCGCCGATGACCTCGGGCAGGGAGCCGTCGCGCGGGGGCCGCTTGCCGTCGTGCTGCGGGATCGAGCCGAAGTACTTCTCGATCCAGGCGAGGGTCTGCGCCGGGTCGATGTCGCCCACGACGGACAGCACCGCGTTGTTCGGCGCGTAGTACGTGCGGAAGAAGTTCCGCGCGTCCTCCAGCGTCGCCGCGTCCAGGTCGGCCATCGAGCCGATCGGGGTGTGGTGGTACGGGTGGCCCTCCGGGTAGGCGAGGGCGGTGAGCTTCTCGAACGCGGTGCCGTACGGCACGTTGTCGTACCGCTGGCGGCGCTCGTTCTTGACGACGTCCCGCTGGTTCTCCATGGACTCGTCGTCCAGGGCGGCCAGCAGCGATCCCATGCGGTCGGCCTCCAGCCAGAGCGCGAGCTCCAGCTGGTGGGTCGGCATGGTCTCGAAGTAGTTGGTGCGCTCGAAGCTCGTGGTGCCGTTGAGCGAGCCGCCCGCACCCTGCACCAGCTCGAAGTGGCCGTTCCCGTGGACCTGCTTCGAACCCTGGAACATCAGGTGCTCGAAGAGGTGGGCGAGGCCCGTGCGGCCCTCGACCTCGTGGCGCGAGCCGACGTCGTACCAGAGGCAGACCGCGGCGACCGGGGTCAGGTGGTCCTCCGAGAGCACCACACGCAGGCCGTTCGCCAACCGGTGCTCGGTCGCTGTCAGGCCGCCGGAGCCGGCCTCGGCCGTGGCCGTGTGACCCATGGGCATGTACGTCCCTTCGATCGCGATGTGAAAAAGTCCTGCCACTGTATGCAAGCGCGCCGACACCTCGCGAAGTTCCCGCCGGGTCCTGATGTCCCTCTTCCGGGTCGCGGTCGGCGTTGTCGGTGGCACGGTCCACAATGGTCCGCGTCAGATCAACCTTGTTGGTGAAGGAGCCGCAGCCGCGATGGCCCGCCGCAGCACGAAGACACCGCCGCCGGACGACGCGTTCGAGGAGCGAATCCTCGACATCGACGTCGTCGACGAGATGCAGGGCTCCTTCCTCGAGTACGCGTACTCGGTGATCTACTCGCGCGCCCTGCCCGACGCCCGGGACGGCATGAAGCCCGTCCAGCGCCGCATCGTCTACCAGATGGGCGAGATGGGCCTCCGCCCCGACCGCGGCTTCGTCAAGTGCGCCCGCGTCGTCGGCGAGGTCATGGGCAAGCTGCACCCGCACGGCGACGCGTCGATCTACGACGCCATGGTCCGCATGGCACAGCCCTTCTCCATGCGGCTGCCCCTCGTCGACGGCCACGGCAACTTCGGCTCCCTCGGCAACGACGACCCGCCGGCCGCCATGCGGTACACCGAGTCGCGGATGGCCCCGGCCGCACTGCTCATGACCGAGTCCATCGACGAGGACACGGTCGACTTCGCGCCGAACTACGACGGCCAGGAGCAGGAGCCGGTCGCGCTCCCCGCCGCCTACCCGAACCTGCTGGTCAACGGCGCGTCCGGCATCGCGGTCGGCATGGCGACCAACATGCCGCCGCACAACCTCGGCGAGGTGATCGCGGCCGCCCGGCACCTGATCCGGCACCCCGGCGCCGACCTCGAGACCCTGATGCGGTTCGTGCCCGGCCCCGACCTGCCCACCGGCGGCCGGATCGTCGGCCTCGCCGGCATCAAGGACGCGTACGAGTCGGGCCGCGGCTCCTTCAAGATCCGCGCCACGGCGACCGTGGAGACGGTGACGGCCCGCCGCAAGGGCATCATCGTGACCGAACTGCCGTTCACGGTCGGCCCCGAGAAGGTCATCTCCAAGATCAAGGACCTGGTCGGCTCCAAGAAGCTCCAGGGCATCGCGGACGTCAAGGACCTCACCGACCGCAGCCACGGCCTGCGCCTCGTCATCGAGATCAAGAACGGCTTCGTGCCCGAGGCCGTCCTGGAGCAGCTCTACAAGCTGACGCCGATGGAGGAGTCCTTCGGCATCAACAACGTGGCGCTCGTCGACGGACAGCCGCTCACCCTCGGCCTCAAGGAGCTCCTGGAGGTCTACCTCGACCACCGCTTCGAGGTCGTCCGGCGCCGCTCCGAGTTCCGCCGGACCAAGAAGCGCGACCGGCTCCACCTCGTCCTCGGCCTGCTCATCGCGCTGCTCGACATCGACGAGGTCATCCGCCTCATCCGGGAGAGCGAAAACTCCGCGCAGGCCAAGGAGCGCCTGATGGAGCGCTTCTCGCTGAGCGACATCCAGACGCAGTACATCCTGGACACCCCGCTGCGCCGCCTCACCAAGTTCGACCGGCTGGAGCTGGAGACCGAGCGCGACCGGCTCAACGGCGAGATCGACGAGCTGACCGGCATCCTCGACTCCGACCAGGAGCTGCGCAAGCTCGTCTCGGCGGAGCTGGCCGCGGTCGCCAAGAAGTTCGCCACCGACCGGCGGACGGTCCTGCTCGAGTCCGCCGGCGCGCCCGTCGCTGCCGTGTCCCTCGAGGTCGCGGACGACCCCTGCCGGGTCCTGCTCTCCTCCACCGGCCTGCTGGCCCGTACGGCGACGGCGGAGCTGCCCCCGGTCGACCCGGAGGCCGCGCGGGTCAAGCACGACGTGATCCTGTCCGCGGTGGCGGCCACCCAGCGCGGTGACGTCGGAGCGGTGACCTCGGCCGGCCGGCTGCTGCGGATCTCGGTGATCGACCTGCCGCAGCTCCCGGACACCGCGAGCGCCCCGAACCTGGCCGGCGGCGCGCCGCTCTCCGAGTTCCTGACCCTGGAGGCCGACGAGACGGTGGTCTGCCTGACCACGCTCGACGAGTCCTCCCCCGGACTGGCCATCGGCACGCTCCAGGGCGTGGTGAAGCGCGTGGTCCCGGACTACCCGGCGAACAAGGACGAGCTGGAGGTCATCACCCTCAAGGACGGCGACCGGATCGTCGGCGCGACCGAGCTGCGCACGGGCGAGGAGGACCTGGTCTTCATCACCTCCGACGCCCAGCTGCTCCGCTACCAGGCCTCGCAGGTACGGCCCCAGGGCCGCCCGGCGGGCGGCATGGCGGGCATCAAGCTGACCGCGGGCGCCGAGGTGCTCTCGTTCACGGCGGTCGATCCGGCGGCGGACGCCGTCGTCTTCACCGTCGCGGGCTCCACGGGCACCCTCGACTCCTCGACGGGCACGTCGGCGAAGCTGACGCCGTTCGACCAGTACCCGCGCAAGGGCCGCGCGACCGGCGGCGTCCGCTGCCAGCGCTTCCTGAAGGGCGAGGACGTCCTGACCTTCGCCTGGGCCGGCGCCACCCCGGCGCGCGCCGCGCAGAAGACCGGTGCCCCGGTGCCGCTGCCCGAGCCCGACCCCCGTCGCGACGGCTCGGGCACCCCGCTTCCCCGCGCGGTCGACGTGGTGGCGGGCCCGGCGAGCTAGCTCTCGTCCGGTTCCTCCTCCGTCCGCTGCACGTACCGCAGGACGCCCCACATGCCGTGTTCGTCGGGGGCGTCCTGCGGGCCGTTCAGCTCGCAGGAGGCGAGCTCCTTGCGCAGGCCGGCCGCGTCGACGCCGGAGCCGATCAGGACGAGCTGGGTGAGGCGCTCCTCGCCCTCCGGCCACGGCTCCGGGTAGAAGCGCAGGAAACGGCCGACCGCGTGCACGGTGTAGCGGTTGGCCGGGTCCGCGGCGCCGAAGTCTACGAAACCCTTGATCCGGTAGAGACCCTCGGGCCGGGAGTCCAGGAACGCCATGAGCCGCCGGGGGTCGAGCGGGGCCGCGGCCGCCAGGGAGACGGTCTCGTACTCCGCGTGCGGGTGGGCGTGCGGGCCGTCCTCGCCGTACAGGATGTCCTCGATGGACATCTGCCCCTCGATCTCCCCCTCGGGGACCACCCGGTCGAAGAGCAGCTCCGGGTCGATCCGCCCGTGCCGTGCGTCGACGACCACGGCCTTGCCGGCGAGGCCGCGCACCGTCTCGTGGACGTCCCGCAGCTCGTCCTCGGAGACCCGGTCGGCCTTGTTCACGACGACGAGGTCGGCGATCGGCAGATGCCGGTCGGTCTCGGGGTGCCGCTGTCGGGTGGCGGAGAACTCGGCCGCGTCGACGACCTGGACCAGTCCTCCGTACACGATCCGCTCGTTCTCGCTGGCCAGCACCATGCGGACCAGTTCCTGCGGCTCGGCGAGGCCGCTCGCCTCGATGACGATCACGTCGAGCCGTGAGGCGGGCCGGGCCAGGACCTCCAGGTACTCGTCGAGCTCGCTCGCGTCCACCGCGCAGCACAGACACCCGTTGCCCAGCGAGACCGTGGAGCCGACCTGTCCGGCGACGGTCATCGCGTCGATCCCGATGTCCCCGAAGTCGTTGACCATGACGCCGATACGGGTGCCCCGGGCGCTGCGCAGCACGTGGTTCAGGAGCGTGGTCTTCCCGGCTCCGAGAAACCCGGCGAGAACGACGACGGGGATCTGCTGCGTGGTCAAGGGACGTGCCTCCGGTTCCTTCGTGCCCCACGGCCGTGGGAAACCCCCAGGATAGGCAGCGCCACGGGACGCACCGGCGCCGCTGGGGCTGCGACGCGGGGTACGGGGGGCGCGGCGCGGGGTGCACGGCGCGGGGTGCGCGGGGAGGCGCGGCGCGGGGTGGACGGCGCGGGACCCGTGCTTCGGGTTCGCGCCTCAGGGGTCGAGGCTCGCGCCCCGGGGTTCGCCTCCGGGGTCCGCGCCGCCGACCCCCGTTGCCGGTCGCGTTTCCGGTCGCCGTGCGTGGCGCCGTACCGTTTCGGGCATGAACCCCGCACAGGCCAGCCCCCCGCGCCCCCTGGCGCGCCGTCGGCGGTTCGGGTGGCCGCGGCGGGTGTTCTCGCAGGTCCTGCTGATGCAGCTGGCCATCGCGACCGGCGTGACCGTACTCGCCACGGGGCTCTTCCTCGCCCCGCTCAGCGCGCAGCTGGACGACCAGGCGATGCGGCAGGCGCTGGCCATCGCCGACAGCACCGCGTCGCCCCGGCTCGCCGCCGACCTCACCGGAAGCCCGCCGTCCGCGCGGGGTCCGGTGCAGACGGAGGCCGAGCGGATCCGGACCGCGACGGGCGCCGAGTACGTCGTGGTCATGGACACCCGCGGGGTGCGCTGGTCGCACACCGACCCCGCCCAGATCGGCAGGCTCGTCTCCACCGACCCGAGCAGCGTCCTGGCCGGGCACGAGGTGATGGAGATCGACGACGGCACGCTGGGGCGTTCGGCACGCGGCAAGGTGCCGCTGCGGGACGCGGACGGGCGGATCGTCGGCGCCGTCTCCGTCGGCATCGAGTACGACAGCGTCCGCGACCGGCTCCTCGCCGCCATCCCCGGACTCCTCGCCTACGCGGGCGGCGCGCTCGCGGCCGGGGCCCTGGCCGCGTACCTGATCTCCCGGCGGCTCCAGCGGCAGACCCACGACCTGGCCTTCTCCGACATCTCCGCGCTGCTCGCCGAACGCGAGGCCATGCTTCACGGCATCCGCGAGGGCGTCGTCGCCCTGGACCGGAACGGCTCCGTGCGCCTGATGAACGACGAGGCCCAGCGGCTCCTCGGCCTCGGTCCCGAGGCGGCGGGCCGGCCGCTCGACGAGGTCCTCGGCACCGGCCGCACGGCGGACGTCCTCGCCGGCCGGGTGACCGGCGAAGACCTGGTCACCGTCCGGGGGCACCGGGTGCTGATCGCCAACCGGATGCCCACCGACGACGGCGGCGCCGTGGCGACCCTGCGCGACCGCACCGAGCTGGAGCGCCTCGGTCGCGAGCTCGACTCGACGCGCGGTCTGATCGACGCCCTCCGTGCCCAGGACCACGAGCACGCCAACCGGCTGCACACGCTCCTGGGTCTCCTGGAGCTGGAGATGCACGACGAGGCGGTCGAGTTCGTCACCGAGGTGGTCGGGGTGCACCGGGCCACCGCCGAGCAGGTCACGGAGAAGATCCACGATCCGCTCCTCGCCGCCCTCCTGGTCGGCAAGGCCACCGTCGCCGCCGAGCGCGCGGTGGAGCTGCGCCTCGCGCCCGACTCGCTGCTGCCGGACCGGCTGGTCGACCCGCGCGAGCTGGTGACCGTCGTCGGTAACCTCGTCGACAACGCCCTGGACGCCGTCGCCGGCACCCCCGGCGCCCGGATCGGCGTCGCCTTCCGCGCCGAGGACCGTACGGTCGTGCTGCGGGTCTCGGACAGCGGCCCGGGCGTCCCGGAGGAGCGCCGCGAGCTGATCTTCACCGAGGGCTGGACGACCAAGGAACTCCCGTCGCACGGGAAGCGCGGTCTCGGCCTCGCCCTCGTACGCCGGCTCGCCGAGCGCCGGGGCGGCACCGCCCTGGTGGCCCCCGGTCCGGACGGAGGCGCCGAGTTCACCGTCGTCCTCCCCGATGCCCTGACCGACCCCACCCTGCCCGACCCGGACCCCGCCCTGCCCGACCCGGGACCCGCCTTGGCCGAGGAGGCGCGATGATCGACGTGCTCGTGGTGGACGACGACGTACGGGTCGCGGGGATCAACGCCGCCTACGTCGCCAAGATGCCGGGCTTCCGGGTCGTCGCCACCGCGCACTCGACCGCCGAGGCGCTCGCCGCCCTGGACCGGCAGCCGGTGGACCTGATCCTCCTGGACCACTACCTGCCCGACGAGAACGGTCTCGCGGCCGTACGGGAGCTCCGCGCGCGCGGCCACCAATGCGACGTGATCATGGTGACGGCCGCCAGGGACGTGACGACCGTCCAGGCGGCCATGCGGCACGGTGCCCTCCAGTACCTCGTGAAGCCGTTCAACTTCGCCGGACTCCGCGCCAAGCTGGAGGCGTACGCGACCCTCCGCCGCACCCTGGAGAACGGCGGCGAGGCCGAACAGTCCGAGGTGGACCGGATCTTCGGCGTCCTCGCGGCCGGTTCCGTCGCCCCCGACCTGCCCAAGGGGCACTCCCCCACCACGGCCGAGCTGGTCCGGCAGGTACTGCTCGCCGCCGCCGGGCCGCTCTCCACCCAGGAGATCGCCGAGCGGGCCGGCGTCAGCCGACAGACCGCGCAGCGCTATCTGAAGCTCCTCGAACGCACCGGCCGTGTGCGCCTCTCGCTCCGGTACGGCGAGACCGGCCGCCCCGAGCACCGGTACGCCTGGGCCGCCTCGCCGCCCCCCGCGTGAGGGGCGGTCCGGGCTCGGTCAGGCGGCGCCCGCGCCGGTCAGCGCGCGGACCTCGGTCTCGGCGTGACGTGCCTCGTCGGGCGGCTCGGGCGAGGTGACCGTGCCGATCCAGCCGGCGAGGAAGCCGAGCGGGATGGAGATCACACCGGGGTTCTGCAACGGGAAGAGGTGGAAGTCGACGCCGGGGAAGAGCGCCTCCGGGCTGCCGGAGACGACCGGCGAGACCAGCACGAGGAAGACGGCGGGGACCAGCCCTCCGTACACGGACCAGACCGCGCCCCGGGTGGTGAACTTCCGCCAGAACAGCGAGTACAGCAGCACCGGCAGATTGGCCGAGGCGGCGACCGCGAAGGCCAGGCCGACGAGGAACGCCACGTTGAGATCGCGGGCGAGCAGCCCGAGTCCGATGGCGGCCGCACCGATCACCGCGGCGGCGACCCGGGCCACGGTCACCTCGCTGTACTGCTTCGCGTGGCGCCGGCGCAGCGAGCTGTACAGGTCGTGGGCGACGGAGGCCGAGGAGGCGAGCGTGATGCCCGCGACGACGGCGAGGATGGTCGCGAAGGCGACGGCGGCGACGATCGCGAAGAGCACCGTGCCACCGGTGGAACCCGCTCCCCCGCCCAGGTCGAGGGCGAGCAGCGGCACGGCGGTGTTCCCGGACGCGTTCGAGGCGCGGACCTCGTCCGGGCCGATCAGGGCGGCCGCGCCGAAGCCCAGCACGATGGTCATCAGGTAGAAGCTGCCGATGAGCCCGATGGACCAGACGACGGAGCGGCGGGCGGCGCGGGCGGTCGGCACGGTGTAGAAGCGCGACAGGATGTGCGGCAGTCCCGCGGTGCCCAGGACCAGCGCGATGCCGAGGCTGATGAAGTCCAGGCGTGAGGTCCAGTCCCCGCCGTAGCGGAGTCCCGGCGCGAGGAAGTCCATGCCGTGGCCGCTGCGTCGGGCCGCGGTCGAGAGCAGACCGTTCACGTCGCCGTGGAACCGGAGCAGGACGAGGACGGTGAGCGCGATCGTGCCCGCCATGAGCAGGACCGCTTTGACGATCTGGATCCAGGTGGTCGCCCGCATGCCGCCGAGCGACACGTAGATCACCATCAGGGCGCCCACCCCGATCACCGTCCACGAGCGGGCCGCCTCGCTGGTGCCGCCGAGCAGCAGGGCGACCAGGCTCCCGGCCCCCACCATCTGGGCAACGAGGTACAGCACGGAGACCGCCACCGAGGACGTCCCGGCGGCGATGCGCACCGGCCGCTCGGCCATCCGCGCGGCGACGACGTCGGCGAGGGTGAACCGGCCGCAGTTGCGGACCAGTTCGGCGACCAGCAGGAGCACGACCAGCCAGGCGACGAGGAATCCGACCGAGTACAGCATGCCGTCGTAGCCGTAGAGCGCGATCAGCCCGGAGATGCCGAGGAACGAGGCCGCCGACATGTAGTCGCCGGCGATGGCGAAGCCGTTCTCCAGGGGCGAGAACAGCCGGCCCCCGGCGTAGAACTCCTCCGCCGAACCGTGCCGGTTGCGGCTCACCCACGTGGTGATCCCCAGGGTGACCGCGATGAAGACGCTGAACAGCAGGAGCGCCAGCGTCTGATGGTCTCCGGTCATCGCTGCCCCGCCCCTCGTGTCATCTCCTGGGTGTCCCAGCGCAGCTCGAGCGCCGCCCGGTCCCGGCGCAACCGCGCGTGCCGCGCGTAGGCCCAGGTGAGCAGGAAGGTGGTGAGGAACTGCCCCAGCCCCGCGACCATCGCCACGTTCACCACTCCGGCGACCGGCCGGGCCATGAACCCGGGCGCGGCGGTCGCCGCCACGACATAGGCGAGGTACCAGAGCAGGAACGCGAGGGCGGCAGGGAAGACGAACCGGCGGTAACGACTGCGCACTTCCTGGAACGCGGGGCTCCGCTGGACCTCCAGATAGACCTCCGCCGCACTGTGGACCCGCTGCTCCGGCACCGTGTCGGGGTGGCCGTCACCGGCACCCTCGGCGCCCGACCGCTCACCCCACTCGGAGCCCGTCGCCTCGTCCCAGGGGTCGTCGACCGGCACCGCCGAAGCGCCGCGCCCCTCCTGCTCGTCCACCTGCTTCACCGGTCAACTCTCCTTGTCAGCGAACCGTTTCGGCCGCGTGCCCAAGGATGGACAGAGCGGGAAGATCCCGGACTCTTCTCCCCTCCCACTTCACCCCATCAGGTGACTCTTCTCCCAGGTGTCCTGACCAGACCGTGCTGATATGCGTATCGCACGGCCTGGGCGCGGTCCCGTACCCCGGTCTTGGCGAACAGGTTGTTGATGTGGGTCTTCACGGTCGCCGTGGAGATCCGCAGCCGGCCGGCGATCTCCTGGTTGGAGAGCCCGTCCGCGACGAGCACGAGCACCTCCGTCTCCCGCTCCGTCAGACCGTCGGCCCCCGGCACCACGGGACCACCCAAGCCACCCGAGCCACCCGAGCCACCCGAGCCACCCGAGCCACCCGGCGACCCTCGCCCGTCCCTGAGCTCCCCGAACCCATCAGGGTCACCGGGCGCCCCCGCTGGTCCGGACGCCCCCGTCCGTCCCGACGGCTCCGGCCGCTCCATCAGCTGCTCGAGCAGGCGCCGCTGCACGGAGGGCGACAGCCCGGCCCGCCCGTCGACCACGTCCCGCAGCGCCCGTGCGATCTCAGCCCCGTCGGCGTCCTTGGTCAGGTACCCGCGTGCTCCGGCCCGCAGCGCCGGAAACAGCGAGTCGTCGTCGGCGTACGTGGTGAGCACGACGACCTCCGTCCCGGGGAACCGCTCACGGATCCTGCGGGTGGCCTCGACCCCGTCGCAGCGGGGCATCCGCAGATCCATCAGCACCACGTCGGGCTCGTGCGCGCCGGTCAGCGCGACGGCCTCCTCCCCGTCCCTGGCCGATCCCACGACCTCGATCCCGGGCAGCAGCCCCAGCAGCATCACGATCCCCTCGCGCACGACGGCCTGGTCATCGGCGACGACCACCCGCACCACCCGGGGCCCCTCGGCCGCGCGCGAACCCTCCTGCCCGCTCATGCCGGCACCCGCAGCCGCACGGTGAACCCGGGCCCCTCGGGCCCCGCGTCCAGGCTGCCGCCCAGCAGCTCGGCCCGCTCCCGCATGCCGAGCAGCCCGTACCCGGAGCCGGAGGAGCCCAGCCCCTGTCCCGGGCCCGTGCCATCGGGCGTTCGAGGCGGTCCGGAGTCGCGTATCTCCAGGGAGACGTCGTGCGTCCCGTAGGCGAACCGGATCCGGGTCCGGGCACCCGGGGCGTGCTTGCGGACATTGGTCAGCGCCTCCTGGGCGACCCGCCGCACCGCCTGGGACGCCTCGGCGGTCAGGTCCCGGCGCTCGCCGGTGACGTCGACCTCCGCCCGGTCCTCCCTCGCCAGCTCCCGCAGATAGTCCTCGACGGGCGCCATGTCCCCGCGGAGCGCGGAGAGTGCGTGGCGGGTCTCGGCGAGCCCTTCCCTCGCCATGGAGCGGGCCGAGGTCACGAGCTTGAGGATCTCCGCCCGCTCGGCCCCCGCCTCGATCTGGAGCCGGGCGACCTCCAGGTGCACCATCTGGGCGGACAGGCTGTGGGCCAGCACGTCGTGTATCTCCCGGGCGATCCTGGCCCGCTCGGCGAGCGCCGCCGACGCCGCCTCCGCCTCCCTGGCAAGCCGCTCCTGGGCGAGCAGCTGGAACCCCGCGCCCCGGGCCTCGGCGTCCAGCCGGAGCGAGTAGCCGGCGAGCAGCACGGCGGCCGTGGTGACGGCGGCCCCGAAGATCCCCGTCTCGTCGGCCTCCACGAATCCGGGGACGAGCACCGCCACCGTCGCCAGCCCGACGGCGAGCGGCAACCGCTGCATCGCCATGACCGAGACGACGATCCACATCACGGTCGCGGCCGTCGGAGCGCCGGCGGCGTAGGCCCCGAGACCACAGAGCGCCATCACCCCGAGGAGCCCCAGCGAAGCGGCCGCCCGGTGGTCGAGGGTCGTGTGGTGGAAACCCAGCGCGGCCGCCACGCACAGCCCGAACCCGAAGGGCGGCACCAGCGCGTACCCGCCGTCGAAGGCCCCCGAGGTGTAACACCCGCTCAGCACCCAGACGCTCAGGCCCGCGATCATGCTGTAGTCGAGGACCACGCGCCCCCGGGGCACTCCGACCCGGGTGAGCGCTTCCCGCGAAGGCCAGGTGCACCAGGCCCCGCCGCCGCCCCCGCCGCTCTCCGTCCGCCCTCGGTCGCGCTTCTCGTCCATGACCGTCCCCCTCCGTCGTCTCGATGCTACGGAGAGTCGGCGGCCGTGTGATCGGCCCGTGGGTGGAGCGTGTGGCTCCACCCACGGGTGGAGTGGGTCAGGCGTCGATGCGCGAGCGGTCGAGCGTCGCCGCCGAGCCGGTGATGAACTCCTTGCGGGGCGCCACGTCGTTGCCCATCAGGAGGTCGAAGACCTGCTCCGCCGCGTCCAGGTCGCCGATGTTGATCCGGCGCAGGGTGCGGTGGCGCGGGTCCATCGTGGTCTCCGCGAGCTGGTCGGCGTCCATCTCGCCCAGACCCTTGTAGCGCTGGATGGCGTCCTTGTAGCGGACCCCCTTGCGCTGGAACTCCAGGAGGGTCTGCCGCAGCTCGCTGTCCGAGTACGTGTAGACGTACTTGTCCTGGCCCTTCTTGGGCTGGACGAGCTCGATCCGGTGCAGCGGGGGCACGGCGGCGAAGACCCGGCCCGCCTCGACCATCGGCCGCATGTAGCGCTGGAAGAGCGTGAGCAGCAGGCAGCGGATGTGGGCGCCGTCGACGTCGGCGTCGACGAGGAGGACGATCTTCCCGTACCGGGCGGCGTCGATGTCGAAGGTGCGGCCCGAGCCCGCTCCTATGACCTGGATGATCGCCCCGCACTCGGCGTTCTTGAGCATGTCCGAGACGGACGACTTCTGGACGTTGAGGATCTTGCCGCGGATCGGCAGCAGGGCCTGGAACTCGCTGTTGCGGGCGAGCTTGGCCGTACCGAGGGCCGAGTCCCCCTCGACGATGAAGAGCTCGCTGCGCTCGACGTCGTCGCTGCGGCAGTCGGCCAGCTTGGCCGGCAGCGAGGAGGTCTCGAGCGCGGTCTTCCTGCGCTGCGCCTCCTTGTGCTGCCGGGCCGCGATCCGGGTGCGGGCCGCCGCGACGGCCTTCTCCAGGACGGCCCTGGCCTGCGCCTTGGCGTCCCGCGTGGTGGAGGTGAGGAAGGTCTTGAGCTCCTTGGCGACCACGTTCGCCACGATCCGGCGGGCGGCGGAGGTGCCGAGGACCTCCTTCGTCTGCCCCTCGAACTGCGGCTCGGCGAGGCGGACCGTGACGACGGCCGTGAGGCCCTCGAGGGCGTCGTCCTTGACGATGTCGTCCTCAGCGACGCGCAGCATCTTCGCCGAGCGCAGCACCTCGTTCACCGTCTTGGTGACGGCCGTCTCGAAGCCCGACACGTGGGTGCCGCCCTTGGGGGTGGCGATGATGTTGACGAAGGACTTGACCGCGGTGTCGTAGCCGGTGCCCCAGCGCAGTGCGATGTCGACGGCGAGCTCACGGGTGACCTCCGTCGGGGTCATGTGGCCACGCTCGTCGAGGACGGGGACGGTCTCCTTGAAGGTGCCCTGTCCGGTGAGCCGCTGGATGTCGCAGACGGCCTTGTCTTGCGCGAGGTACTCGCAGAACTCGCTGATGCCGCCGTCGAAGCGGAAAGTCTCCTCGCTCTTGCCGATCCCCGCCAGGTCCCGCTCGTCGCGGACGACGATGGTGAGGCCGGGCACGAGGAAGGCGGTCTGCCGGGCGCGCTGGTGGAGCGTCTCCAGGGAGAGCTTGGCGTCCTTGAGGAAGATCTGCCGGTCCGCCCAGTAGCGGACGCGCGTGCCGGTGCGGGTCTTGGGGACGCGCTTGCCCTTGAGGAGGCCGTTGGCCGGGTCGAAGGGGCTGTCGGGGCCCTGCTCGGTGAAGATGCCCGGGACGCCGCGGCGGAAGCTGATCGTGTGGGTGGCGCTGTTGCGGTCGACCTCGACGTCGAGGCGGGCCGACAGCGCGTTGACCACGGAGGCGCCGACGCCGTGCAGACCGCCGGACGCGGCGTACGAGCCGCCGCCGAACTTGCCGCCGGCGTGCAGCTTGGTCATGACGACCTCGACGCCGGAGAGGCCGGTCTTCGGCTCGACGTCGACCGGGATGCCACGGCCGTTGTCCCGGACCTCGACGGAACCGTCGTCGTGGAGGATGACCTCGATGTGGTCGCAGTAGCCCCCGAGGGCCTCGTCGACCGAGTTGTCGATGATCTCCCAGATGCAGTGCATCAGACCGCGGCTGTCGGTGGACCCGATGTACATACCGGGGCGCTTGCGGACCGCTTCGAGCCCTTCGAGTACGAGCAGGTGCCGCGCGGTGTAGTTGGAACCGTCACGGTCTGCGGTCAGCAGCGCACTGGACGGCACGGACGTCTCGGCGGTCACGCGGTTCGCTCCTCGCTGAATTTGAAATGTGGCCCCGTGGGGTAAGGCCCGGCGTCGGTCACCGGTTCAGAGGGTACCGATGCCTGGTAGAGCCGTTGTCACGCCACCCACCCCGATTCCTCATGCTAGTCCAGACTCGCATGGATGTTCGATCCCTCGATGGGGTGACGCGCACATCACGTTCCCTTCCAGGCATGAACCATTTAGGCTCCGGGCACGTCCTCATCAATAACCGGCAACCACGCCGGGAGGACGAACCGACACAAGCAACGCGAAATCCGTAGTGCGACGCAATACGGCTCATTCGCCGCCAACCGGCAGCAGACAGCCACCTTGGGAAGAAGTTTCAAGGAAAAGCCACGAGCGGGAACGTTTTCGGCCTGGTTGGATGTTGACCCTGGTACGACAGCTCGTCGAGCTAGAGAAGAGGCGACGTGACTACTGTTCTGACCCCCGCGAGCCCCCTGACGGCCGCTGACCGTTGCGACCGCTGCGGCGCCCAGGCATACCTGCGCGTCGTTCTGACCAGCGGAGGTGACTTGCTCTTCTGCGCCCACCACGGACGCAAGTTCGAGCCGGAACTCAAGAAGATCGCCGTTGAGATACAGGATGAGACGGACCGGCTCACGGACGTGCCGGCCCGCACGCAGGGCGAAGACCACGCCTGACGCCATCCACGACGAGCTCAGGGCCGGTCGCTGACCCCGACCGGACGGCGGGCGGCCACCCCCACTCAAGGGGGTGGCCGCCCGTTCTCGTACACCGACGGGAGCCGGAACCGCAGGAAGCGGGCCCCGGCCCGTCACGGGGCCACCGGGTCAGAAGCGCGCCGGCAGCACCGCCGAGACCCGCGTGTAGACGCCCGGGTTCTCCGCCTGCCCGCAGCCGCTGCCCCAGGACACCAGGCCCACCAGCAGCCCCTTGGCCACGAGCGGACCTCCGCTGTCCCCTTGGCACGCGTCCTTGCCGCCCTGCGGGTCGCCCGCGCACAGCATCGTCTCGCGCTGGTACCGGACGCCGAAGCCGCCGGGGTACGCCCGCTCGCACGACGCGTCCGGAAGCACCTGCACGCGCGCCGTCCGCAGCGTGGAGGCGTAGGTCCCGTTGCCGGTCGTGTCACCCCAGCCGTAGACGTCCGCCTCCGTCCCGGGCGTGTACGCGGCGTCTCCCGGCCGGGCGACACCGATGACGTACGACTGCGGCAGCGCGCTCACCAGCGTCAGCACCGCGAGGTCTCCCGAGTTGCTCGTCGGGTCGTAGTCGGGATTGACCCAGGTGTCCGAGATCCGGACCTCCTGGCCGCCCTGCCCGCGCAGCGCGGCGCGCCCGGCGATGACGGAGAAGTCGCGCAGCTCCCACGGCTCGCCGCCGAGCACCTCCCGACCCAGGCAGTGGGCCGCTGTGAGCACCTTGGTCGGCGCGACGAGCACGCCTCCGCAGAACTGTCCCGCGCGCGTACCCCCGAACCGGTCACGGCTGGACAGGGCCACCACCCACGGCGCGTCCGTGATCTGGGCCGTGTGGCCGCCCACCACAACGCTGTCGGCCGCCGCGGGGGCGGCGGTGACGACGTGCCCGGCCGCCGCGGTGATCAAGCCCAGGGCACCCGTCAATGCTCGGGCGAAGGAACCACGCATGGAGCCTCCTGACTCTCCGGTGATGTCGGTTCACCCAGCGTCCAGCACAGCTCCTCGCCTTGCACCCCCGCACACCGGAAGGGCCCGGCTCCCCCTTTCGGGGAACCGGGCCCTTCCGTGTACCGCTCTGCGCCTCGTACGGATCAGTCGAGGTAGTCGCGCAGCACCTGCGAGCGCGACGGGTGGCGGAGCTTCGACATGGTCTTCGACTCGATCTGGCGGATCCGCTCTCGCGTCACGCCGTAGACCTTGCCGATCTCGTCCAGCGTCTTCGGCTGACCGTCGGTGAGGCCGAAGCGCATCGAGACGACGCCGGCCTCGCGCTCGGAGAGCGTGTCGAGGACGGAGTGCAGCTGCTCCTGGAGGAGCGTGAAGCTCACCGCGTCGGCCGGAACGACCGCCTCGGAGTCCTCGATCAGGTCGCCGAACTCGCTGTCGCCGTCCTCACCCAGCGGGGTGTGGAGGGAGATGGGCTCGCGGCCGTACTTCTGGACCTCGATGACCTTCTCAGGGGTCATGTCGAGCTCCTTGGCCAGCTCCTCCGGGGTGGGCTCGCGGCCCAGATCCTGGAGCATCTGGCGCTGGACGCGCGCGAGCTTGTTGATGACCTCGACCATGTGCACCGGGATACGGATGGTGCGGGCCTGGTCGGCCATGGCTCGGGTGATCGCCTGACGGATCCACCAGGTGGCGTACGTGGAGAACTTGTAGCCCTTGGTGTAGTCGAACTTCTCGACGGCGCGGATCAGACCCAGGTTGCCCTCCTGGATCAGGTCCAGGAAGAGCATGCCGCGGCCGGTGTAGCGCTTGGCCAGCGAGACCACCAGGCGGAGGTTGGCCTCCAGGAGGTGGTTCTTTGCCCGGCGGCCGTCCTCGGCGATGATCTCCAGCTCACGCTTGAGCTTCGGAGCGAGCTTGTCCGAGTTCGCGAGCTTGTCCTCGGCGAACAGACCGGCCTCGATGCGCTTGGCGAGCTCGACCTCCTGCTCGGCGTTGAGCAGCGGGACCTTGCCGATCTGCTTGAGGTAGTCCTTGACCGGGTCGGCGGTGGCACCGGCGACGGCGACCTGCTGCGCCGGAGCGTCGTCCTCGTCCTCGTCGGACAGGACGAAGCCCTTGCTCTCGCCCTCGGTCTCCTCTTCCTCGCCCTTGCCGGGTGCGACGTCCTCGAGGAGCTCCTCGCCCTCGACGAGCTCGTCGGCGTCCTTCTTGGACGTGGCCTTCTTGGCCGCCGTCTTCTTGGCGACGGCCTTCTTGGCCACCGTCTTCTTGGCGACGGCCTTCTTCGCCACCGGCCTCGCGGCGGACGATCCGGCCTCTTCGGCCGACTCTCCGCCCTCGGCCGCGGCGGCCGAGACGGTGGTCTTCGTCACGGTCGTCGTCCTGGCGGTGACGGTCTTGGTGGCGGTGCGCTTGGCCGGGCTCTTCGCTGCGACGCTCTTGCGGGCGCGCTTCGGCGACTCCGCTGCACTGACCATCAGCGTCACACCCTCTTCCTCGAGGATCTGATTGAGGCTGCGCAGAACATTCTTCCACTGGGTTGGCGGAATCTGGTCGGCCTCGAAGGCACGACGCACGTCATCGCCGGCGATCTGCCCATCAGCCTTTCCCCGCTCGATGAGCGCCATCACAGACTCGGACTCGGCGATCTCCGGCGGGAGCGTACGGGATGTGCTGGCCGACACGAACAACCTCTCGGAACGATGGAAACGGCTTCCGGCCCCGCTCTGGATCGAGCTGGAGCCGACGACCGTCGACGGGGAATGTGCCGACGGCGCGGGTTGGGCCGGGGAACTGCACAGCGCCTCCAACGGCTGCTGTATTCCTTCCTCGGCTGTCACCTCTTAGGTCATCGCACGGCTCGGAGGAGTGTTACGCCCAATCTTCGTGGCCCGAGTCACACCTCATTTGCGGCGAAACGGCCAGAGTAGTCGATCCATGCACATTCGTGCCGCCGGGGCCCTGGCGTCGCCCGGGGGACCCTGCCGGGCTCCCCGGGTGGCGCTCGGACCCGGCGGCACGCCGTGTGTACGCCTCCGCACTCCCGGCCACGGCCCGCGGGTCAGTGTTCGCGGGGGGCGGGGACCACGCGCTCCACCTCAGGGTGGACCGTGAGGAGCTGCCGCATGGCCGTCTCGGCGCCCTGGGCGTCCCCCGCGGCCAGCGCGTCGACGATACGCCCGTGGTGCGCGAGGCAGGCCTCACTCGGCCGGTCACAGCCGGTGGCGGGACCGCCGGAGACCTGGAGCGCGGCGGAGACGATGCCGGAGAGGTGCTCCAGCATGCGGTTCCCGGCGAGCTGGATGAGGAGGGAATGGAACTCGGTGTCGGCCCGGGAGAAGGTGATGCCGTCTCCCTGGGCGAACGCGTGGCCCATGATCTCGACCATGTCGGCGAGGCGCTGCTGCACGTCCTCGCGGCCGTGTCCGGCGGCGAGGCGGGCCGCGAGGGGCTCGATCGTCCAGCGCAACTCGTTCAGCTCGCGACGCTGGTCGTCGCGCTGCGGGCCGAAGGCGCGCCACTCGATGATGTCGGGGTCGAGGAGGTTCCAGTCACTGACCGGCCTGACCCGGGTGCCGACGTTCGGGCGGGCGCTGACGAGACCCTTGGCCTCCAGCACGCGCAGCGACTCGCGCACGACGGTGCGGGAGACCTCGAACCGCTGACCGATCTCCTCCGGGACCAGCGGCCGGTCGGCCCCGAGGTCACCGGAGACGATCATCTGCCCGAGCTGCTGGACGAGCTGCCCGTGCAGCCCGCGGCCCCGGTTGCCCGCGGTCCGGCGACCCACGCGGCCCAGGTCGGTGTCCACCCCCTCCCAGGCGGGCGGACCCACGCGGCCGGCGGCGGGCGCCTCCGCGTAGGGGTAGCGGTCGAGATCGCCCGGGGCGCCGAGGCTGGAGTCGACGGGGCGGGCGGCGGTCATCATGGTGTGCGCAAGGGTACTCACGCATCCTTTGTCGGCGTTGCCCCCGTGACCCTTGAGGTCTTTGGTGAAAAGCACACGAAAGGGTGATCGGCACCCCTTGCGCAATTGACGATTATTCGGACATATTGGGCATATTTCAAGGAAGTTGACGGCGAAGCGGAGCCTTTCGATCCGCAAGTGATCACCAACGCGCCTTCCGGCGAAGGCCGGTGAACACATAGGCGCAGAGCAACCCTGTCAACATCAACGAGAGCGCCACCCCCGCGGGCTGCCCGACCACCCGCAGGGCCCCCGCCAGCCAGTGCTCCACCGCCGGTGACCAGCGTGGGCCGGCGAACTCCCTCAACCGCCCGGGGAGGCCGGCGGCGGAGCGCACCGACGGCCCGGTCAGCACCTTCTGCAGCAGCGGGACGAAGGCGACCGGTACGGCGAGGACCGCGGCCACACCGGCCGCCGCGGCCCGGAACACCCCGGCCCCGAGCAGCCCGGCCCAGGCGCAGCCGACGAGCAGCCCCAGCCAACTCGCGCAGAGGGTGGGCCAGTTCCTTGGTACGGGGATCAACTCGCCGCCGTAGACGAGCCGGAGGGCCCCGAGGTCGGCGAGCACGACGAGCGCTCCGAGGAGCAGCGCCACGGAGGCCGCCACGGCGAGCTTCGCCAGCAGCAGGCCGGGTCTGCGCGGCACCGCGCCGCGTCCGGAGGTGAGCGCGGGGTAGCGGTACTCCTCGCCGAAGGAGAAGGCGCCCAGCAGTCCCGCGCCGAGGGCCGCGGGCGGCAGCGGCGAGATCGCCGGCCACCCGGCGATGACCACGGGCAGCGCAACGCGGCCGCCGCGGCCGAGGAGCAGCGCGAGGGTCACCGACACGAGCAGGACGCCCGTCACGACGAGCGGGGTACTCGGCACGCCCAGGAGCCGGTGGAGCTCGTACCGCAGCGGCCGCAGGGGCGAGCGTGCGGGCCTCCGGGCGGCGGCGCGCCGCCCGGCCTCCCCCTCGCGTGCCGCCGCGTGCCCGCCCTCCGGTGACTCTCCGGACCGGTCCCCCGCGGCGGCGCGCTCCGGTGTACGCGGGGCGGGCCCGGTGTCGCCGGTCTCGTCGACGAGACGGTGGACCGGCACGCCGTGGCGGAACGCCGTGTCGCCGACGGCGGCGCAGTCGCTGCCGTAGACGGACAGGCGGTTGCCGTCTTCCGCGACCACCTCGACCGCGCGACGGGCCGCCCTGGCCTCTTGGGCGACGACGGCGGCGAGCCGCGCGGCGTGCGGGGTACGGACGGAGACCCGGGGGCGCAGCCGGGTGCGGGCGAACTCGGCCGCCTCCTGGTCGGCGACGAGCCGCCCTCCGTCGAGCGTGACGACCCGGTCGGCGTTGCGGGCGGCGTCCTTGGGATCGTCCGTGGTGTAGAGCACGGTTCCGCCGTCGGCCGCGTGAGCGCGCAGGAGCTCGTACAGCCAGGCGCCCTCGGGCGCGGAGAGACCGGCGCCCGGCTCGTCGAGCAGCAGCGTGTGCGGGGCACCCAACAGAGCCGAGGCGAGGCCGAGTCGCCGGTCGGCGCCGACCGGCAGGGTGCCGATCCGCCGGCGCTCGAGGCCCGCGAGGCCCACGGTCCGCACCATTTCGTCGGACCGCGAGGCGGGTACGCCCGTGGCGGCGCAGAGCATCCGGAGCTGGCCCCGGAGGGTGCGGGAGGGGTGCCCGGGGATGTCGCCGAGGAGTACGCCGACCTCGCGGGGCGGGTGGGCGATGCGGTGCAGCGGCCGCCCTCGGAAGTAGGTGATCCCGCGACCCGGCTCCAGTTCGAGCATGAGCCGGAGGGCGGTGGTCTTTCCGGAGCCCGGCGCGCCGAGGAGGGCGGTCACGGCCCCCGGCCGGGCCTCGAAGGTCAGATCGTCCACGGCGGGCGGGCGATCGCGGCGGGGCGTGCTGGTCAGTCCGATTGCCTGGAGCATCGCTTCTCTCGCGGTAGGTCACACCGCTCCGCGGCAGGGCGGCGCTATCGCAGCAAGATAACGCTACATTTCGGACTTTCGGCGCAGGGTTGGGTCCCCGAGGTGCCGGATGTCCGCGCCCGTCAGACCTCGGGTCGCAGCATCGGCGGGTTGAGAAGGGTCGCCCCACCTGCCCTGAAGAGCTGGGCGGGACGCCCGCCCTGACGGGTCGTGGTGCCACCGGCCGGGACCAGGAAGCCGGGCGTGCCGGTCACCTTGCGGTGGAAGTTGCGCGGGTCCAGGGCGACACCCCAGACGGCCTCGTACACGCGGCGCAGCTCTCCGACGGTGAACTCCGGCGGGCAGAAGGCCGTGGCCAGGGAGGAGTACTCGATCTTGGAACGGGCGCGCTCCACTCCGTCGGACAGGATCCGGGCGTGGTCGAAGGCGAGCGTCCCGCCCTCGTCGCCGCCACCGGCCGCTGCGTCCTCCCCGAGCAGTTCCTCGACGGGGGCCCAGCGGGCGCTGTTCGCGTCGCCGCCGGCCCTCGGCGCCGGAAGGTCAGGAGCGAGCGCGAGGTGAGCGACGCTGACCACCCGCATGCGAGGGTCGCGGTCGGGCGCCCCGTAGGTCGCCAGCTGCTCCAGGTGCGCTCCGTTGGTCGGCACCGGCGTCGGGGCCGCCGGATCGTGCGCGCAGAGGCCCGTCTCCTCGACGAGTTCACGCGCGGCCGCGGCGCCGAGGTCCTCCTCCTCGCGGACGAAGCCGCCGGGGAGCGCCCAACGGCCCTGGTACGGCGCCTCTCCCCGCCGCACCACCAGGGTGCAGAGCGCGTGGCGCCGCACGGTCAGCACGACCAGATCGACGGTGACGGCGAAGGGCGGAAAGGCCGACGGGTCGTAGGGAGGCATGCCGCGATCATAGTCGTCTTCCTGACGATAAACACTCCTCGCGGAAGCATCGAGCACGCCTTCCTCCCCCTGCCGCGAAGCTTCCGTCGTGTCTGCGCCCGGCATCCCGTCACACCCCCAGCTGAAGGCCCTCTGCGGCCTCCTCGACCATACCGAGGCCGAGCCTGCCGACTCGCACGGCGAAGGGCTCGCCCCCGACCACGAGCCCCGAGAACCGGATCGCGCCGAGCGGGGCCGAGGGCAGCGGGTGCACGGAGACCGACCCGCCCGGCACGTCGGGCCGGATCCCGGCGAGGGCGAGCAGCGAGTGGACCGCTCCCGCGGCCGCGACGGCCGCCGGCCTGCACGCGGCCGGGTGGGGCACCGGGCGCCCGTCGGCCGTCCGCTGCTCCCCCGCGTACATCTCGGGGAGGCGATGGGCGAAGGACTCCGCCGCGTCGAGCAGGCCTCGCAGCAGGGCAGCCGCCTCCCTCTCGTGGCCGACGGCGGCGAGACCGGACACGGCGACCGCGGTCTCGTGCACGCGGACCGCGCCGGCCCGGTGACCGAAGGGGTTGTACCCGGGCTCCTTGGCGCCGAGGCTGCGCAGGCCCCAGCCGGAGTCGAGGACCGGGGCGCCGAGCAGCCTCGCCACCTGTTCGGATTCCGTCTTGTCGAGCAGTCCCTGCGCGTACCGGCCGCCGCCCAGCAGTCCGGTGTCGAGCAGGTGCGCGGCCCAGCCGCCCAGCTCGGGCCGACTGCGGCCGTCGGGCGTGCGGGCGACGGCGGGGCGGCCCCCCGCGCGGTCCTCGATCCAGAACTCCCGCCGGAACCGCTCGCGCAGGATCCGCGCACCGTCGCGCAGCGCGTCCCCCCCGGGCCTCCCACAGCCGTCGAGCAGGTCCGCGCCGAGCAGGGCCGCGCGGTGCGCGTGTGCCTGGGTCTCGGCCCGCCAGGGCCCGGTGGGCCCCGGGTCCGGCACGAAGCCGGGGCCGGTGAGGGCGCGGCGCAGCCAGCCGAGGCACCGCTCCGCCATCGGAAGCAGCTCCTCCAGGTCCGCCGACGGCAGTCCCCAGCGGCGGGCCTCCGCGAGCACGACCGGGAAGGCGAGGGTGGCCTCGACGCCCGTGCAGCGGGGAGGGAGATATGGGCCCGCGTCCCTGAGCGGTCCTGGGATGCGGCCGGACTCGGGCCCGCTGCCGGAGAGTTGGGTGCGGCCGAGGGCGCGCAGGGTGGTGGCGGCGAGCCTGGTGCCGAGGGGCAGGGCCATGCGGGCCGCCCAGAGCGCCTCGGCGGTGACCGGTCCGCAGCGCCAGGGGACACCGGCGGCGAGGTGGACATCCGCGGGGTGCGCCGGGTCTCGCTGGAGAAGCGCCCGGAGATCCTCGACGCAGCGGCGCAGCAGTTCGCCGGGGCGAGGGTCGTCGCCTTCGGCACGGGCCTCGGACAGCAGGTGGCCGCCGGGCCGTCCGGCTCCCACGCCCGGCGAGGCGGCGGGGCGGACGGCGGATTCGCCCCGCACCCGCAGGTGGAGCGTGAACGCGGCTCCGGGCGCCAGCTCGGCCTCCCAGCGCAGGACGCCGGCCGCCGCCAGGGAATCCATCGGCGGCGGGTCGGCCGTGACGGCGACGGATCGGCCGTCGCTCCCGGTCCAGCGGAGTCCGGTGCCGTGGACACTGGCGGTGAGCTCCGGTCCCGGCCTGCCCGACGCCACTGCGCCCAGGTCCGCGAGATCCGTGCCCAGGGAGATTTCGACGGGGAGCCGGAGGGCACGGGTGGCGGCGCTGCGCAGGGTGATCCGCTCGGTTCCGTCGGCACTCCGCGTGCGTTCGACGGCGAGCCCGGGGTCGGGCCCCGTGTCCCCCGGCACGCGCAGCGCGCCGAGGAAGACCGCCCGGTCGGCCGCCGCCATGCGGCCCTGGAGGGCGACGGGTTCACGCCCCGCCACCCGCAGGACACATCGGGACAGGAGCCGTCTCCCGGCCGAGTACACGCCCTCGGGTCCCTCCCCGGTGAGCTGGCCGTGCTCGGCACAGACGGCGAGGGCGGGCAGGGCGACGCAGAGGAGTGCGCCGTGGACCGACGGGAGTTCCATGGGGCGGGCCGCGCGCGGGAGTGCGACACCGGCACCGTACGTGTGTCCGGAGGCGCGCCCGGACGGATGCCCGAGCGGATGCGCGGGCGAGTGGGCGATCGGAGGGCCGCTGGGGCGGCCGGGGGCCGGGACGGGGCTGGAGGCCATGGCGGGTACGGGATGCTCTCTGTGCGAACCGGGCGGCCGGCGGGATGTCGGCGGCACGGTTCGGACGACTCCGCCAGAGAGCTGAACGCGTCGGCGGGCGGCAGGGTCACGGCCGTCATCGCCCGCTCCTGGTGCCGCGCTGCCCGTCGCGCCGGGGAGCCCTGTTCACGGGCCTCCCCGTGGCGCGTCCACCGGGTCGCACTCCGGCCGCCGGGCCGCGCTCCCGCCGGCCGCTCCGTCCGGCCTTCCTGAGCGTCTGCCGGCTGCCTTGCGGGCGGGTGGCGCGGGTCGTGACCCGCCTGGACTCCGATGGCCCGGTCTGCTCGGAGGCGGCACGGGCGTCCCGTTCGACCCTGAGGCAGGAGCGCAGGGATTCGGGGTCGAGTCCTTCGTTGCACGCCTGGTGCAGCAGCTGGGCGAAGACGTAGTCGGGGTCGGCTTCGAGCGCCAGCCCGAGGGCGACGCGAGCGGTCGGCTCGTCGCCGGTGGACCAGGCCGTCCACCCGGCGAGGGTCAGGGGCGCGGCGGCGTGCTCCTGGTACGGCGTGACGCAGCGCCGGGCCAGTACGCGCCAGAGCCGCAGGGCCGCGGTGCCCTCCCAGCCCTCCATCCACTCGGCGGCTCGGTCGCGGGTGACCCGGTCCTGGAGGCCGAGGATCAGGGCGGCCGCCTCCTCGGTGCCGATCAGGGCGTCGTCCGCCGCGTCTCCCTCCGCCGTCGCGCCGGCGGGCCTCGCCGGCCGCGCCGGGCCGGCCGGACTCGCGGGACTCTTGGGGTCGACGAACCGGCGCATGGTCTCGCGGGCGAGCCGCAGTGTCGTCTCCCGCACCTCGTACCGCCCCTTCCCCTCGGCGCCTTCGAGGATCCTCGGGACGATCGCGGCGGCGGCCGCGTCGAGGGCGGCACGCTGCTTGTCCTCTCCCGGCCTGCCGGACGGCTTGAGCCGGGCCTTCATGTCCCGCAGGGACCCGCGCACCTGCACTCCGGAGTACGTGGCCGTCGCGGCCATCACGGACGTGCCACTGAGGGCGAGCGGGGTGCCGTCCGGCGGACAGCACCGGGCGTCGGGGCAGCAGTAGGAGAAGTAGAGGCCGTCGGAGATGCACAGGGCCTCGTAGACGGGGATGTCGAGGGAGCCGCAGGCGGTGCGCAGCCGCTGCGCGAACGGGCGCAGTCGTTCCATGACCCGGCGGGCCGTCTCGCCCGGCGCGGGGTCCTGGCAGAGGAAGACCACGATGCCGTCCGGTCGGGTGCCGTGGCGGCTGCCTCCCTCGACGAGGCATTCGGCGAGGTGGTCCGCGGTCGACGCCCATTCACGGGGCGAGCCCGGGATGCCGAGCCTGACCCGGCCGCCGAAGCGGCCGTGCTCGCCGTGCAGGGCGACCAGGACGACGGAGTCGGTGGGGTGGAAGCCCAGCATGAACGGAAGGGCGTCGGCCAGTTCCGCCGGGCCGCGCAGGGTGATCTGCTGGGTACGGGAGAGTCCGCTGGTTTCGTGGTGATTCGCGTTCATGGTCAGGACGGTCTCGTGATCTCCCGAATTCCGAAACCCCTGTGGATAACTCCCGAATCGGGGTATCCGCCGGCCGGTCGAGTTGTCCACAGGTTCGGCGGCTGGTTCGCGCGATGTCCGAGGCATCGGGTTGCATGGAGGCATGACCCACTCAGACCCGCTGGAAGACCGCGCCTCGCTCCGGACCGCCGCCGACACCGTGCTCGCCCGTCTCGTCTCGGACCCGACCGGCGAGGCCAGACTGCGCGAGGACCAGTGGCGGGCCATCGAGGCGCTGGTCGCCGACCGGCGCCGGGCCCTGGTGGTGCAGCGGACGGGCTGGGGCAAGTCCGCCGTCTATTTCGTGGCGACCTCGCTGCTGCGTGAGCGCGGCAGCGGCCCGACCGTGATCGTCTCCCCGCTGCTGGCACTGATGCGCAACCAGGTCGAGGCGGCCGCCCGGGCGGGCATCCGTGCCCGGACGATCAACTCGTCGAACACGGAGGAGTGGGAGACGGTCCAGCAGGAGGTGGCCGCGGGCGAGGTGGACGTGCTTCTGGTGAGCCCCGAGCGGCTCAACAACCCCGACTTCCGTGACCAGGTGCTCCCCCGCCTCGCGGCAGCCACCGGTCTGCTCGTGGTCGACGAGGCGCACTGCATCTCGGACTGGGGTCACGACTTCCGGCCCGACTACCGCAGGCTGCGCACCATGCTGGCCGATCTGCCGGCCGGTGTCCCGGTGCTCGCCACGACGGCGACGGCGAACGCACGGGTGACGGCGGACGTGGCCGAGCAGCTGGGCACGGGCGCGGGCACGGACGCCCTGGTGCTGCGCGGGGCGCTGGACCGGGAGAGCCTGAGCCTGGGCGTCGTCCGGCTGCCCGACGCCGCCCACCGGCTGGCCTGGCTCGCCGACCACCTGGGCGAGCTCCCGGGTTCCGGGATCATCTACACGCTGACGGTCGCCGCCGCCGACGAGGTGACGGCATATCTTCGCCAGTGCGGGCACGTCGTCTCGTCGTACACGGGCCGGACGGAGAACGCGGACCGGCAGCAGGCGGAGGACGATCTGCAGGCCAACCGGGTCAAGGCCCTGGTGGCGACCTCGGCCCTCGGCATGGGGTTCGACAAGCCTGACCTGGGTTTCGTGGTGCACCTCGGGTCGCCCTCCTCCCCGATCGCCTACTACCAGCAGGTCGGCCGGGCCGGCCGAGGGGTGGAGCACGCGGAGGTGCTGCTGCTGCCCGGACAGGAGGACGAGGCGATCTGGCGCTACTTCGCCTCGGTGGCCTTCCCGCCCGAGGAGCAGGTGCGGCGCACGATCGACGTGCTCGCGCAGGCGGGCCGCCCGCTGTCCCTGCCCGCCCTGGAGCCGCTGGTCGAGCTGCGCCGGACGCGGCTGGAGACGATGCTCAAGGTCCTCGACGTGGACGGAGCGGTCCGGCGGGTGAAGGGCGGTTGGGAGAGCACGGGCCGCCCCTGGGCGTACGACACGGAGCGGTACGCGTGGGTGGCGCGGCAGCGGGAGACCGAGCAGCAGGCGATGCGCGACTACGCCGCGTCGACGGGTTGTCGGATGGAGTTCCTGCGTCGCCAGTTGGACGACGAGGAGGCCGCTCCGTGCGGCCGTTGCGACAACTGCGCGGGCAGCCGCTTCGACCCGAAGGTCTCGGACGCGGCGCTGGACGCGGCCAAGGGCGAGCTGGGGCGGCCCGGCGTGGAGGTCGAGCCCCGCAAGATGTGGCCGACGGGACTCGCCGCGGTCGGCGTCGATCTGAAGGGCCGTATCCCGCCGGCCGAGCAGGCGTTCGCCGGCCGGGCCCTGGGGCGGCTCTCGGACATCGGCTGGGGGAACCGGCTGCGTCCGCTGCTCGCGGACGGTACGCACGACGGGCCCGTGCCGGACGACGTCGTGCAGGCCGTCGTCCATGTGCTCGCCGACTGGGCGAAGGGGCCCGGCGGTTGGGCCTCCGGGGCACCGGACGCACCGGCCAGGCCCGCCGGCGTGGTCACCGTCGCCTCCCACAGCAAGCCGAGACTGGTGGGCTCCCTGGGAGAGCGGATCGCCGAGATCGGCAGAATGCCCTTCCTCGGCGTCGTGGAGTACGCCCCGGAGGCAGAGGACCTTCGGCTCTCCCGGACCAACAGCGCGCAGCGAGTGGTCGGGCTGCAGCGGACGCTGACGGTCTCCGCCGAACTCGCGGGGCGACTGGCCGCCGCCGGGGGGCCGATTCTGCTCGTGGACGACCTGTCGGACACGGGCTGGACGTTGGCTGTGGCGGCCCGGCTGCTGCGGCGGGCAGGAGCGGAAGGGGTGTTTCCGCTGGTGCTCGCCGTCCAGGGGTGAAACAGGAGGGGAAACGGGGAGTGAACAATGGGCAACTGGGCAGGGATATGAGTGGCATACCGACTCATTCCCGTCAGCGGCCTCAATTGCTCGTTGCCGCTCGCGCACGGGCCCGCAAGAATTGGGAAACCGCCCCACTCGGCCCGTCAGCGGTCCGGAAGGACTGTGCCGTGGTGCGCCCTCACCCGACCTTGCCCGCCTCGCGGGCGCGTATCCGAAGGGAGGCCCGTGACCCTCGGATTCGCTCCGCCCACAGCCACCTCGCTCAGATCGTCGTCCGAGTCCGCCAGCCGCCTCGCTCGGATGCTCGCACCCGCCGAGTGGGCCGCGGCCGGAATCCCCTTGCTGCGCAATCCGCGTGAGGTCGTCAGCGGCCTGCACTCACGTCACACACCCACGCCCACGACGGCGGTCCTGGCGATCCTGGACCACGAGGAACGCCTCGCCGCCAGTGCCTCCTTCGTCCGCCGTCCCGTCCCCGCGGACGGCTGGGAGTTCCGCAACGCGCTCCTGGCGCATCTGCGTCGTGTCATTCCGCACGACCTCCGGAGGCGCACCCCCGTCAGGACCGCGGTCCTGCTGTACTGCCGCGACGGAGACGAGCGCTGGACGGAGGAGGACGGGGCCTGGATGTGGGGGCTCCGCGACGCCTGCACCCTGCACGGGCTCCGCTGCGGCGCGTACATCACGCTGACCAGAGGCGGCTGGCAGGTGCTCGGCGAGGGCCGGGGAGGCCGGCGGCCGAGCTCCGACTCGTCCCCCCTGCCGCTCGGCGACGAGCCCGCCGAGCGTGGCGGGCTCGCACCGAGAACGGCCGGCGGCGCGATCGAGCCACTGCGCCGGGCCGCCGCACGCTGACCCACGCACACCGCACGCCGATCCCGCGTACGCAACGGCACGACACGTCAGGACCCGACAACCCTCGCCCGGCCGAAGCCGGTGCCGAACCGAGCCGAACCGATCCGAGCCGTCCTGCCCCGGCAGGCTCCGACCCGACGCCAGGGCCCGACCCGGCATCGGCCCGACCCGCACAGTTCCGGCCCTGCGCCGGCCCGACCCGGCAGGCTCCGGGCCGGCGCAGGTTCGACCGGATCAGACCAGGCGAAGACGGTCGTCAGACGCCGGCGCCGAGAAGCGACGTGACGCGCTGCGGATCACCGCAGACGACGAGCAGCACGCCCGCGCGGGCCATCGCCGACGGCAGCGCGCGGGCGGTCGTCTCGTCGTCGCCGCCGTTGAGGGCGACGATCACCACGGGTCGGGTCTTGGCCCGCTCCACGGCGGAGGCGTCCGCGAAGAACACGTCGTCACCGGTGTCCTGCTGGGCCCAGTAGGCGGCCTCGCCGAAGGACAGCTCGTGCGCCGCCCACGGGTGCTGGTCGCCGGTGGTCAGCACCAGGACGTCGCCAGGTGCCCGGCCGTTCTCCAGGAGCAGGTCGAGCGCCTCCTCGGCGGCGTCGAGCGCGCCGTCGAGGGGGGCCGGGATCAGCTGGAGCTGCGGCGTGGATCGCTGGTCGGAACGATTCTCCGACCGGCTGGCCGGGGTCTGTCCGGGGCGCGGCGCCGGCGCCGCGGGCCCGGCCGGACCGGGTCCGGGGCGTCCGGGGCGCGGAGTGGCCGCGGAACGCGGACCGGGTACGGGACGAGGGGTCGACGCGGTGGCGCGGGGACCCTGGGCGCTCTCGTGAATCTGAGGCTCCTCGGGAGGGAGGGTGGATGGAGGTCGAACACCGCTGCGCGGAGCACCGGCGGGTGGGCACGCATGTGCACCCCGGGCGCGTGATGGGGCCACCCTGCGGCGGGTCCCGGCGACCGGAAGATCAGAAGTCGAAGCCGAGTTGGCCCCCGCTTTCCAGCGCGGCCGCCTCGGCGGAGAGGCGGACCTTTTTGAGGTGGCGCCACTGGGGCAGCGCGTCCAGGTACGACCAGGAGAGCCGGTGGTACGGGGTGGGTCCCAGCTCTTCGAGTGCCGCTTTGTGGACCGGGGAAGGGTAGCCCGCGTTGGCGCCGAAGCCGTAGGCCGCGTACGGCTCGGCGTCGGCCTCCAGCTCCGCCATGAGGGCGTCGCGGCGGACCTTCGCGATGACGGAGGCCGCGGCGACGGCGATGCAGGACTGGTCGCCCTTGATCACCGTGCGGACCTGCCAGGGGCTGCCGAGGTAGTCGTGCTTGCCGTCGAGGATCACCGCGTCGGGGCGTAGGGGAAGGCCTTCGAGTGCCCGGATCGCCGCGAGGCGCAGGGCCGCGGTCATCCCGAGTTCGTCGATCTCCTCGGGGGAGGCGTCGCCCAGCGCGTACGCCGTGACCCACCGCTCCAGTTCCGCGGCGAGCGCGGTCCGGCGCTTGGGGGTGAGCAGTTTGGAGTCGGTGAGGCCTTCGGGGGGCCGGCGCAGACCGGTGACGGCCGCGCACACCGTGACGGGGCCGGCCCACGCCCCGCGCCCGACTTCGTCGACTCCGGCGACGACCTTGGCGCCGCTGGTGGCGCGGAGCGATCGCTCGACAGTGTGAGTGGGAGGTTCGTACGGCATGGCGCAAGCCAGGTTACGCCGCCCGGTGCCGCGCGCGATACCCGGATTCCCCTAGGAGCCCCCGGGGGGCCTTCCCGCCCGGCCGCGGGGACCGTGGGGATCGTGTCCGCGGGCCCTCCTCAGCCTCGTCCCGCGCGCACCAGCGGCACCATGACGCGGTCGATCACGGCGGCGATCTCGTCGTTCGACCATTCGCTGCCGCACACCTTGGATCGGTACATCATCATCGCGGGGATCACGTCCAGAACGAGATCGTCCATCGCGTCGGCACGCACCTCACCCCGCATGATTCCGCGCTGCAGAACCTCCTTGAAGAGCCGGGTTGACGGCTCGACCACGCCGGTGACGATGAGCCCGTGGAACCGTTCCGCGGAGTCCGCGTCGCATTCGTGAAGCACTGCTCGCAGGGCGAAGCCGGGCTTGGAATACATGACGTCCCTGACCCGGAGGCAGAGCTCGTACAGGTCCTCGCGCACGCCGCCGCGGTCGGGGGCCTCGTCGAGTGTGGGCAGTCCGGCCTGGAGGGCGTCCGCGACGAGGTCCTCCTTCGACGGCCAGCGCCGGTACACGGCGGCCTTGCCGGTCTGCGCGCCGACCGCGACACCCTCCATCGTCAGACCGTTCCAGCCGACGCTGCCGAGCTGGTCGAGCGCGGCCTCGAGAATGGCCCGTTCGAGTACGGGACCGCGGCGTCGCGGCGACACCCCTTCCGGCCGAGCGGCGGCCGCGGAGCGCGAAGTAACCATCAGGATCTCTCCGTTGTGGCGATGCGGGTCGTCGGCAGCGCTCAGTGAACGGTTGCGTTCACTGAGGGGGACTCACTACCGTGGTGGACAGTGAACGGGTGCGTTCACTAATTCTTCCGTGGGGGATCCATAGTGACAACTTCTCCGCTGGACACCCAGACCAAGGACGGCCCCGCTCGCGCCGCAGACCGGCCGGGCATCGCCCTCGCCGTCATCGCCGCCTGCCAGCTGATGGTCGTCCTCGACGCGACCATCGTGAACATCGCCCTGCCGCACATCCAGGACGCGCTCTCCTTCTCGACGACCGACCTGTCGTGGGTGCTCAGCGCCTACACGCTCACCTTCGGCGGTCTCCTGCTGCTCGGCGGGCGCGCCGGCGACATCCTGGGGCGCCGCCGGGTCTTCCTGGCCGGCATCCTGCTCTTCACCTTCGCCTCCCTGCTCGGCGGCTTCGCCCAGGAGCCCTGGCAGCTGCTCGTCGCGCGGGCCCTGCAGGGGGTGGGCGGCGCCATCGCCTCGCCCACCTCGCTCGCGCTGATCACCACGACGTTCCCCGAAGGTCCGGAACGCAACCGGGCGTTCGGCGTCTTCGCCGCGGTCTCCGCGGGCGGCGGCGCCATCGGCCTGCTCGCCGGCGGCATGCTGACCGAATGGCTCGACTGGCGCTGGGTCCTCTTCGTCAACGTGCCGATCGGCCTGCTGATCGCCTTCCTCACCCCGCGCTACATCGGAGAGTCCGAGCGCCATCCGGGCCGGTTCGACATCGCGGGCGCCGCCACCTCGACGCTCGGCATGGCGGCGCTGGTGTACGGGTTCATCCGGGCCTCCGAGGAGGGCTGGAAGGACGGGCTGACGATCGGCTCCTTCGTCGCGGCCGTGGTCCTCCTGGTGGCCTTCGTCCTCGTGGAACAGCGCGCCAAGGAACCGATCACTCCGCTCCGGATGTTCGCGGACCGCAACCGCTCGGGCACGTACGTCATCATGCTCAGCCTGGCGGCCGCGATGTTCGGCATGTTCTTCTTCATCGTGCTGTGGGTCCAGGACGTCCTCGGCTACAGCCCGATCCAGTCCGGCCTCGCATTCCTTCCCGTGACCGTCGCGATCGCCGTCGGGGCGGGACTCGCGCAGCGGTTCCTCCCGTCCTTCGGCCCCAAGCCGTTCATGGTGGCGGGTTCGGCGATCACCGCCGCCGGCCTCTTCTGGCAGATGTTCATCACCTCGGACAGCAGCTACGCCGACGGCGTCCTGGGCCCGATGCTCCTCTTCGGCTTCGGCATGGGCCTCAACTTCGTGACGCTCACGCTCACGGCCGTCTCCGGGGTCGCCCAGCACGAGGCGGGCGCCGCGTCGGGTCTGCTCAACGCCACCCAGCAGGTCGGCGGTTCGCTCGGTCTGTCCATCCTGGTCACGGTCTTCGGCACGGCGAGCCGCGAGGAGGGCGCCCGGCAGGGCCAGGCCTTCTTCGCGACCGCGCCCCCGGAGCAGAAGGCCGAGTTCGCGAAGACCGGGCAGCTGCCCGCTCCCTGGGCACACGAGGTCCTGACCTCGGGCATCGCCTCGGCCTTCATGGCGGCCGCGGTGATGGCGCTGATCGCGCTGGTCACGGCCGTCCTGATGATCCGGGTCCGCAAGAGCGACCTGGAGGCGCTGAGCGGCCGCGCGGAGGCGGCGGGCCCGGTGGCCTGAGCCCGGGGGCACGGCAGGGATCCCCGCCGCCGGAAACGCCGAGGTCCCTCGTACCCCGAAAGGGCGCGAGGGACCTCGTGCGTCGTTCAGCACCCTCCACGGCCGCGCCGGACGCACCGCGGCCTCAGGCGGTCGCCGCGTCCGGGACCCAGTCGGGCAGCGCTTCGGTCTGCCGCAGCCAGTCGGCCGGCGGCGCACCTGCCGCCGTGCCGGCCACCACGCCCCCGGCGATGGCGCAGGTCGTGTCGACGTCGCCGCCGACCTGCGCGGTCGTCCAGAACACCCGCTCGAAGTCGCCGAGGCCCCGGGCCGCCGACCAGAGCGCGAACGGCACCGTGTCGTGGGCGCTCGTCCGCCGGCCGCTGCCGAGCACGGCGGCGACGGTTCCCGCGTCGCCGTAGTCGAGCATGTCGCGGGCCCTGCGCAGGCCCGCGCCCACCGCGCTGCGCGGCACCAGGGCGATGACCCCGTCGAGGAGCGCCTCGGGCGTGGGCGGTCCGGCGGGGTCGGCGGCCAGCGCGGCCGCTGCGGCGACGGCCATGGCGCCGACCACGGCCTCCCGGTGCTGATGCGTCGTGTACGCGGAGATCTCGGCCTGGTGCGTCGCCTGCTCCGGGTCGTCCGCGTACCAGGCTCCGAGCGGGGCGATCCGCATGGCGGCGCCGTTCCCCCAGGAGCCCTGGCCGTTGAAGAGCGCGGCGGCCAGCTCCCGCCAGTCGCCGCCCTCCCTGATGAGCCGGAGCATCCGGTTGACCGCCGGGCCGTAGCCGCGGTCGAAGTCGTGGTGCCGGGCGAAGGACAGGGCGAGGGCGTCCTGGTCGATCCGGTCGTGCTGCACGAGCACGGCCAGGACGGAGCAGGCCATCTCGGTGTCGTCGGTCCACTGCCAAGGGCCGGCGGGCAGTTCACGCCGCTTCAGCAGGGGGTAGTGGGCGGGTACGAAGAACTGGGAGCCCAGGGCGTCTCCCACGGACAGCCCGCGCAGGCTGGCCAGGGCGCGGTCGAAGCGCCGGTCGAGTGAGGAGTCAGCGGTCATCGCCCTGCCACTCTATCCGGTGTAGCCGTACGGTTCCGGGGTACGCCAGCGTTCGAACGGCCTGTCCAGGCGGTACCGCCCGTCCTCGCCGAGCAGCAGGGTGCGGGTGTCGGCGTTGCCGGGGTTCGACAGCGACTCGAATTCGGCGACCGTCCAGTGGAACCAGCGCATGCAGAACAGCCGCATGGTCAGTCCGTGGGTGACGATCAGGACGTTCGGCGGGTGGTCGGGCGCCTCGAAGCTGCGGTAGAGGCTCTCCAGGAACGCGCCGACCCGGTCGTAGACGTCCGCCCCCGACTCGCCCTGGGCGAAGCGGTAGAAGAAGTGCCCGTACGCGTCCCGGTACGCCTTCTGCAGGCGCACGTCCTCCCGCTCCTGCCAGTTGCCCCAGTCCTGCTCCCGGAGCCGGGGCTCCTCCCGTACCCGGACCTGCCCGGGAGGCAGCCGGAAGGCCCGGAGGGTCTCATGGGTGCGGCGGTACGGCGAGACGTAGACACTGACCGGTTCGTCGCCGAAGGTCTCCCGGAGCCGTACCCCCGTCGCCTCCGCCTGCCGGTGGCCGGTCTCGGTGAGCCTCAGCGCATGGTCGGGCTCGCGTTCGTACACCGTGTCATCGACATTGCCCTCGGACTCTCCGTGCCGTACGAGGACGATGCGCCGCGGTCGTGCCATACCCCGACCCTAGATCGCGGCTCCCCGACCGGCTCGGCCGGGCCCGCCCCCGGCCTCCATACGGTGTACGAGCGCGCGATCGCGGCTGCCGGCCCCGTTCACACCGTCCACACCGATTCGAGCTGCACCACGTCACCGGAGAGCGCCGCCACGTCGGCCGCCGTGCGGGCGCGCAGACCGAGCCGCTCGATGCGCTCCACCCGGTACTTGCCGTGCTCGGCGGCGGAGTGCCACATCGAGAGCACCAGGAACTCGCTGCCGGGCGCCTCTCCGAAGAGCCCCCGCAGCATGCCGGGGGACCCGGCCATCGCCGGGTTCCACACCTTCTCCTGCATGAGCGCGAAGTGCTCGGCGCGGTCCTCGTGGACACGGCAGTGCGCCACCCGTGCCACGTCGGCGTCGGCGAACCGCGGCTCGAACCCCGTCTTCACGTCGAAGCGGTGGTCGAACAGCTTGACCTGGACGTCCTTGAACGTGCCCACCTGCGAGGCCGCCAGACGATCGTGCGACCGCGCCATGAAGGAGTCGTAGAAGGCCCGGCTCTCCCAGAACGCGAAGATGTGGGCGACGTCCGGTCGAGCCCGGCTCCACCCGCCGCCCTGTCCCCGGAATCCCGGCTCACCGAGCAGCCCCGCCCATTTCCGCTGCCCCCGCTCGAACCCTCGACGGTCCGTCACGGTGCAGCGAATCCACTTGACCAGCACCGCGCCATCGTACGGGGCGGGGCTGCGCCCCGGCAGACCCTCTCAGGCGCCCGTCGGGTGCAGGCGTTCCAGTCCCGCGCGTTCCTCGTCATCCAGTTCGATCCCGAAATCGGTCTCCAGCAGTCCGGCCAATTCGCCGACGGTCACCTTCCGTTCCTCGGCGGTACCGTCCGTCCGGACGGTCGACAGCGTGTCGCGCACCAGGGCCCTGCGCACGTCCGCGCCTGGCCGCTGGGCCACGACCTGGCCGATGAAGCGCGACAGGGGGTGACTGGAGCTGTAGTGGTTCATGACGGTGAAGTCGCCCGGGTAGAGGGACTGCGGAGCGAACGCGTACAGGTCCGTCCAGCCTTGCGGCCGCAGGGAGCGCAGGACGTGGATGCCCTCGTCCTCCACGTCGACCCCGAAGGTCCAGCCGCCCTGCTCGACGCGTGCCCCGTCCCGCAGCGGCACCGGTTCCAGCGGCCCCTGCCAGCCGAACCCCACGTCGGCGAGCCACTGCCCGCCGTCCACCGTGACGACGAGGAGGGCGTGCGTGACGGGTGTCAGTGCCGTGCCCCGCGAGCGGTTGCGGGCTCCGCGGGCGGCCACCGGGAACCCGATCCGTTCGAGCACCGCGGCGAACAGGGAGTTCTGCTCGTAGCAGTAGCCTCCTCGGCGGCGCTCGACGAGCTTGCCCTGGAGGGTCTTCAGGTCGAGGGGAACCTTCCTCCCGAGGGCGACGTCGAGGTTCTCGAACGGAATGGCCCGGACGTGCGCCCGGTGAAGGACCGTCAGGGTCCTGAGATCGATGGCGAGTTCCCCGTCGCGGTCGACGTCGTATCCGATTCGAGCCAGATATGCGTCGAGATCCAGCTCGTCACCGCTCCACAAACCGCTCTCCCCCTCAAGCGCCGGGTCCACTGTCGTAGCCCCATGACACCATGAGCAATCAGCCCACGACCACGGGCTTTTCGGCGACTGGACGGTACGCGGCGAGCGTGCGCGGGGGCGCACGGGAAGAAGGGAAGCGCGATGAGCGGACTCAACAAAGGGGTGGGCCGGGTCGAGGTGACGCTCAGGTGGGACCCCGCGCCGGCCGGCTCGCCGGCCCACGACCTGGACATCGTCGCGGGCGTCTTCTCCGCGGCGGACCCGCACGGGGCGCCCGTCTACCTGGTGCACTTCGGCAGCCGCTCCCCCGACGGCACGATCACGCTCCACCGCGACAGCCGTACGGGACAGGGCTTCGGCTACGACGAGGCCATGACCCTGGAGCTGAACCGGCTGGCCCCGGAGTACGCGCGCGTGGTGGTGGGCGTCGCGATACAGCAGAACGGCGGACGACTGGCGTTCGGCGGCATAGCCAACACGGGCATACGGGTCCGCGAGGGGTACGACGACCTCCTGACGCACGACTTCACGGACGTGCCGGACGCCCTGTCGGCGACGGTCGTGGAGTTCACCCGCGCCGGAACCGGCTGGTCCTACCGTCCGATCAGCCACGGCTTCGACGCCGACCCGCAGACCTTCGGGACCCTGCTGGGTACCGCACGGGTCTGACCCTTCTCCTCACGCACGGAGGGAGGCGCCGACCGACGGTCGACGCCTCCCAGCCGGACCTCAGGCGCGGCAGCGCAGCATCTCCAGGGGCGGGTTGGCACGGAAGTCCGCCCAGAAGTCCTCGCCGAACTCGGCGACTCCCTCGGCGGACACCTCCAGCGGGACCCAGGTCAGCTCGCTGAATCCGGCCGCCCGCAGACACTTCTCGTACACCTCGCGGCGCGGGAAGGTGCTGACGATGGTGACCGGCGGTTCGAGCAGCGCGGTGGTCCGGACGCGCGGTCCGGCCTCGGCCTCCTCGCCGGTCAGTTCGGTGACGAAGCCGTACTTGGCCAGCGAAGGCCCGGCGAAGTCGTAGTCCGGCGACTGGTTGAAGAGGAAGAGCTCGCCGCCGGGCCTCAGGTTGCCGTGCGCGTTGCGGCACATCCGCTCCATGGCGGCGACGTCCTCCGCGTAGTTGAGCAGCTGCACCGCCACGGCGACGTCGAAGCTCCGCCCGAGCGAGCTCGGTTCGGCCGCGTCGGCCACCGCGTAGCCCACCCCCAGCGGATCGTGCTTCTCCAGGGCCTCCGCGACGGCGACCATCTCGCCGGAGATGTCGTACCCGAAGACCTCCGCGGCGCCGCGCCGCTTGAACTCCCTGCTGTAGAAACCGGTTCCGGAGGCCAGGTCCAGAACCGCCTTCCCCCGCACGTCCCCGACCATGCCCAGGAAGCTCGGCACCTCCCCGTACCTCACCGCCGGAAGCGCCTTGAACCCCTCGAACGCCTCACCGATCTCGTCATACTGCTGCACGCTCACCGCGCCGCCCTCCCCGGTACGCCATCGGATCTTCCGGCCCGGCTCCCACCCTGGGACACGCCTCGGCCTCCGGCGCCAGTCTTCCCGCCCCCCGCCACGCCCTCGTACTGTCGGAACCCACGAAGATCCGCCCCCGCCCACAGCCGTGCATACGGACGTCGGCGCGGTCCGGCTCGGCCGGGCGAAGCGCCCCGGGCACGACGAAGGGGACCGGCACTGGGCCGATCCCCTTCGTGAACCGCTGGTCAGCGGAGCCTACGCGCTACACCGGACGCCCGTCCGACGCGCTGCCGTCGGCGTCAGCTGCAGCCGCTGGTCGAGCCGCAGCCCTCGCAGATGTAGCAGGAGCCGGCGCGCTGCATCTTGGTGCCGCAGGAGAAGCAGAGCGGGGCGTCGGCGCTGATGCCGAGCTGCATCTCGACGAGCTCCGCGGAGGTGTGGGCCTGCTTGGGGGCCGGGACCTCGGTCAGGGCCGGGACCGCGACGGCCTTCAGCTCCTGGGCGCGGGGGGCGGACTGCGCGAGCGCCTCGACGTCGACCTCGTCCTCGGCCTGCTCGTACGAGCCGGTGTCGAGGTGACGCTGACGCTCCTCGGCCGAGTGGATGCCGAGGGCGGAGCGGGTCTCGAAGGGCAGGAAGTCGAGCGCCAGGCGACGGAAGATGTAGTCGACGATCGACTGCGCCATCCGCACGTCCGGGTCGTCCGTCATGCCGGCCGGCTCGAAGCGCATGTTGGTGAACTTCGAGACGTACGTCTCCAGCGGGACGCCGTACTGCAGACCGACGGAGACGGCGATGGAGAAGGCGTCCATCATGCCGGCGAGGGTCGAACCCTGCTTGGACATCTTCAGGAAGACCTCGCCGAGACCGTCGTCCGGGTAGGAGTTGGCGGTCATGTAGCCCTCGGCGCCACCGACGGTGAAGGAGGTGGTGATCCCCGGGCGGCCCTTCGGCAGGCGCTTGCGGACCGGACGGTACTCGACGACCTTCTCGACGGCCTCGCGGATCGTCGCCTCGGACTTCGCGGTGACCTCGGCCTTCTCGTCCTCCTTCTTCTTGGCGGAGAGCGGCTGGCCGACCTTGCAGTTGTCGCGGTAGATCGCGAGCGCCTTGACGCCCATCTTCCACGCCTCGAAGTAGACCTCCTCGACGTCCTCGACCGTGGCCGTCTCCGGCAGGTTCACGGTCTTGGAGAGGGCGCCGGAGATCCACGGCTGGATGGCGGCCATCATGCGGACGTGGCCCATCGCGGAGATGGAGCGCTCGCCCATGGCGCAGTCGAAGACCTCGTAGTGCTCGGCCTTGAGGCCGGGGGCGTCGATCACGTTGCCGTGCTCGGCGATGTGGGCGACGATCGCCTCGATCTGCTCCTCCTGGTAACCCAGGCGGCGCAGTGCCTGCGGGACGGTGCCGTTGACGATCTGCATCGAGCCGCCGCCGACGAGCTTCTTGAACTTGACCAGGGCGAGGTCGGGCTCGAGGCCGGTGGTGTCGCAGGACATCGCGAGACCGATGGTGCCGGTGGGGGCGATGACCGAGGCCTGGGCGTTGCGGAAGCCGTTCTTGGCGCCGAGGCGGATCACGTCCTGCCAGGCCTCCGTGGCGGCGGCCCAGATCGGCGAGTCCAGGTCGTCCATGCGGACGGCCTTGGTGTTCTCGTCGGCGTGCTGCTGCATGACGCGCTGGTGCGGCTCGGCGTTGCGGGCGTAGCCGTCGTACGCGCCGACGACCGCGGCGAGTTCGGCGGAGCGCTTGTACGAGGTGCCGGTCATCAGGGAGGTGATGGCACCGGCGAGGGCGCGGCCGCCGTCGGAGTCGTACGCGTGGCCGGTCGCCATCAGCAGGGCGCCGAGGTTGGCGTAGCCGATGCCGAGCTGGCGGTAGGCGCGGGTGTTCTCGCCGATCTTCTGGGTGGGGAAGTCGGCGAAGCAGATGGAGATGTCCATCGCGGTGATGACGAGCTCGACGACCTTGGCGAAGCGCTCGACGTCGAAGGACTGGTTGCCCTTGCCGTCGTCCTTGAGGAACTTCATGAGGTTCAACGAGGCGAGGTTGCAGGACGTGTTGTCCAGGTGCATGTACTCGCTGCACGGGTTCGAGCCGTTGATGCGGCCGGACTCGGGGCAGGTGTGCCAGTGGTTGATCGTGTCGTCGTACTGGATGCCCGGGTCGGCACAGGCCCACGCGGCCTCGGCCATCTTGCGGAAGAGCGACTTGGCGTCGACCTCCTCGATGACCTCGCCGGTCATGCGCGAGGTGAGGCCGAACTTCCCGCCGGACTCGACGGCCTTCATGAACGTGTCGTTCACGCGGACGGAGTTGTTGGCGTTCTGGTACTGGACGGACGTGATGTCGTCGCCGCCCAGGTCCATGTCGAAGCCCGCGTCGCGAAGGGCGCGGATCTTCTCCTCCTCCTTGACCTTGGTCTCGATGAAGTCCTCGATGTCGGGGTGGTCGACGTCCAGGATGACCATCTTGGCCGCGCGGCGGGTGGCGCCGCCCGACTTGATCGTTCCTGCGGAGGCGTCGGCGCCGCGCATGAAGGAGACCGGGCCGGAGGCGTTGCCGCCGGAGGAGAGCAGCTCCTTGGAGGAGCGGATGCGGGAGAGGTTCAGGCCGGCGCCGGAGCCGCCCTTGAAGATCATGCCCTCTTCCTTGTACCAGTCGAGGATGGACTCCATGGAGTCGTCGACGGACAGGATGAAGCAGGCGGAGACCTGCTGGGGCTGCGGGGTGCCGACGTTGAACCAGACCGGCGAGTTGAAGCTGAAGATCTGGTGCAGGAGGGCGTAGGCCAGCTCGTGCTCGAAGATCTCGGCGTCGGCGGGCGAGGCGAAGTAGCCGTACTCCTCGCCGGCCTTCGTGTACGTCTTCACGATGCGGTCGATGAGCTGCTTGAGACCGGTCTCGCGCTGCGGGGAACCGACGGCCCCGCGGAAGTACTTGCTGGTGACGATGTTGACCGCGTTCACCGACCAGAAGTCGGGGAACTCGACGCCACGCTGCTCGAAGTTGATCGAGCCGTCGCGCCAGTTGGTCATGACGACGTCACGGCGCTCCCAGGCCACCTCGTCGTACGGATGCACGCCGGGGGTGGTGTGGATGCGCTCGATACGCAGGCCCTTGCTCGCCGACTTGGCTCCCTTGGTGCGGGAACCACGTGCCGGGCCGCTCGCCGTCTCTGTCATGCCGCCTCCCATATACGGGCAAAACACACTTTGGCGCCCAGATAGTCCCAGGGCACCGTCTTCTGTACGCACTTCTGTACTGCTGCCACGAGGACCGCGCGGGTCGCTCGGGGCACGTCTGCCGGGCCGCACGGCGGCCGGTCGCCGGGCCCTGTCGGCCCGGACCGCCGATCAGTCGGCGGCGGTGGCGGGAACGGGGACCTCGGGGGCCACACCGGTCCCGCTGTTCTCAGCGGGAGGCCGCACGCGGAGCTCCGCGATGGCGGCCTCGAAGTCTTCGAGGCTGTCGAAGGCCTTGTAAACGGACGCGAAGCGCAGGTACGCGACGAGGTCGAGCTCCTGCAACGGGCCGAGGATGGCCAGACCCACGTCGTGGGTGGTCAGCTCGGCGCTCCCGGTGGCGCGCACCGCCTCCTCGACCCGCTGGCCGAGCTTGGCGAGGGCGTCCTCGGTGACCGGTCGCCCCTGGCACGCCTTGCGGACGCCGGAGATGACCTTGGTGCGGCTGAAGGGTTCGGTGACGCCGGAGCGCTTCACCACCATGAGCGAGCACGTCTCGACCGTCGTGAAACGACGGGAGCAGTCGGGGCACTGGCGACGGCGACGGATCGACGTCCCGTCGTCGGTGGTGCGACTGTCGACGACACGGCTGTCAGGGTGCCTGCAGAAGGGGCAATGCAAGGTTCCGACCCTTCCTCACGGCACGACTGATGAGCCTCACCGGCCCGTCAAGGCCCTTCGAAGCGACCACCAGCATAGGCGATGTGCGCACCCTCGACAGACCGAGGACCACAACCCCTGGGCGGCCGGTGCCATATAACCACTAGATCTTGGGTTGCGGGCGATTCCGTGCCCTGCGCGTGTCGCAGCACCCCCGCTGCCGGGTTTCCGGCTCCCCGGATGCGACACTGGGAGGCGCGACGAACGCCGGTGCCGTGACCGCGGGGCTGCCCGCCACCACGGGGCGACGGTGGCGGGAGAGCGCTCATACACCCCCACACATAGAGGCGTAAGGCAATCTGCGATTTTTCACTCGAACGTGTGTTTGGCGCAACCTTTCGAAAGCTACTACCGTTGTGCCAGCGAGGGAGACCATTCGAGAGGGGCCGACGACGTGACCACCACCGCAGACAGTGCCACCATCACCGCCCAGGACCGCTCCCAGGGCCGACTCGAGCCGGTGCACGCCATGAATGACGCAAGCATGAACGGCGAGGAGCCCGGGCGCCCCGCCCGCGCCCTTCCCGGGCGACCTCCAGGCATCAGGGCCGACAGCTCCGGCCTCACCGACCGGCAGCGCCGGGTCATCGAAGTCATCCGTGACTCCGTCCAGCGGCGCGGCTACCCGCCGTCGATGCGTGAGATCGGGCAGGCGGTGGGCCTTTCCAGCACGTCCTCGGTGGCCCACCAGCTCATGGCACTGGAGCGCAAGGGCTTCCTCCGCCGCGACCCGCACCGCCCCCGCGCGTACGAGGTGCGCGGTTCGGACCAGCCGAACACCCAGCCGACGGACACCACCGGCAAGCCCGCCGCGTCGTACGTTCCGCTGGTCGGCCGGATCGCCGCCGGTGGCCCCATCCTGGCCGAGGAGTCCGTCGAGGACGTCTTCCCGCTCCCGCGGCAGCTGGTCGGCGACGGCGAGCTCTTCGTCCTGAAGGTCGTCGGCGACTCGATGATCGAGGCCGCGATCTGTGACGGCGACTGGGTAACCGTCCGCCGCCAGCCCGTCGCGGAGAACGGCGACATCGTCGCCGCCATGCTCGACGGCGAGGCCACCGTCAAGCGCTTCAAGCGCGAGGACGGCCACGTCTGGCTGCTCCCGCACAACGCGGCGTACCAGCCCATCCCCGGTGACGAGGCCACCATCCTCGGCAAGGTCGTGGCGGTGCTGCGGCGGGTGTGACGCTCCCCGTCGGCTCTGACCGGGCCCCGGGACCAACTGCGCCGGTCCCGGGGCCCTGCCGTGCCCGAAGGGCCCCGAGCCCCCGGGCAGGGGTTCAGCCGCCCGCCGTCTTCGAGGCCGCGTCGATCGCCGACAGAGACTTGCGCACCTGGTTGCGGTCCGTGGTGTACCAGAAGTCGGGCAGTGAAGCCTTGAGATAGCTGCCGTACCGGGCCGTGGCCAGCCGGGGATCGAGGATCGCGACGACACCCCGGTCGCCCGTGGCGCGCACCAGCCGGCCCGCACCCTGTGCCATCAGCAGGGCGGCGTGGGTCGCCGCGACCGCCATGAAGCCGTTCCCGCCGGCCTCCTCGACGGCCTTCTGGCGCGCGCTCATCAGCGGGTCGTCCGGGCGCGGGAAGGGAATCTTGTCCATGACGACCAGCTGACAGCTGGGCCCCGGCACGTCCACGCCCTGCCACAACGACAGCGTGCCGAAGAGACAGGTCTTCGGGTCGGCGGCGAAGTTCTTGATCAGCTCACCCAGGGTGTCCTCGCCCTGGAGCAGGATCGGCAGCTCCGGGATCCGGGTCCGCAGCTCCTCCGCGGCCTGCTGCGCCGCGCGCATGGACGAGAACAGGCCGAGGGTCCGGCCGCCGGCCGCCTGCATCAGTTCGGTGAGCTCGTCGAGCATGTCGCCGCGCTCCCCGTCCCGCGCGGGGCGGGAGAGGTGCTTGGCGACGTACAGGATGCCCTGCTTCGGGTAGTCGAACGGGGAGCCGACGTCGATGCCCTTCCAGACGGGCAGGTCGTCGCCGGTCGTGCCCTCGGGGGCGAGACCGAGGGAGGCTCCGACACCGTTGAAGTCGCCGCCGAGCTTGAGCGTGGCCGAGGCCAGGACCACGGACCGCTCCGTGAAGAGCTTCTCCCTGAGCAGGCCCGAGACGGTGAGAGGGGCGACCCGCAGCGAGGCTCCGAAGCGGTCGTGACGCTCGTACCAGACGACGTCGTACTCCGAACCCTGGGTGATCCGCTCCGCGACGCCGTGGACGGTCTCCACCGAGGCCATGGCCTGCTTGCGCACCGCGTCCTCGTCCTGCACGGACCGGTCCCGGGTCGAGCCCAGCGCCGAGATCACGGCGCGCGCCGCGTCGCGCAACGCCATCAGGGCGTACGCCAGGTCCTCCGGGATCTCCTCCAGACGGCCCGGCAGCGCCAGCTCCATGACCCGCTCGAAGCCCTCGGCCGCGGTCTGCAGCTGGTCCGCGACCTTCTCGTCGACGAGCTTCGCCGACCGGCGCACGGCCCGGTTGACCTGGCCCGGGGTGAGCTCCCCCGTGGCCACGCCGGTGACCCGGGAGACCAGCTCGTGGGCCTCGTCGACGATGAGCACCTCGTGCTGCGGGAGCACCGGAGCGCCCTCGATCGCGTCGATGGCGAGCAGTGCGTGGTTGGTGACGACGACGTCGGCGAGCTTGGCGCGCTCACGTGCCGCCTCGGCGAAGCACTCCGCTCCGTACGCGCACTTGCTCGCGCCGAGGCACTCCCGGGAGGAGACCGAGACCTGCGCCCAGGCCTTGTCGGAGACGCCGGGCGTCAGGTCGTCCCGGTCGCCGGTCTCCGTGTCGTCCGACCAGTCCCGCAGCCGCAGCAGGTCCTGGCCCAGCTTGCTGGTGGGCGCCGCCGCCTCGAAGGGGTCGAAGAGGCCGTCCTCCTCGTCCTGCGGGACCCCCTCGTGGAGCCGGTGCAGGCAGAGGTAGTTCGACCGGCCCTTGAGCATGGCGAACTGCGGGCGGCGGCGCAGCTGCGGGTGCAGCGCGTCGACCGTGCGGGGCAGGTCGCGCTCGACGAGCTGGCGCTGCAGCGCCAGGGTGGCCGTGGCCACCACCACGCGCTCCCCCTGGGCCAGTGCCGGCACGAGGTAGCCGAGCGACTTGCCGGTGCCGGTGCCGGCCTGGACGAGGAGGTGGGAGTTGTCGTCGATGGCCTCGGCGACGGCCGTGGCCATGGTGACCTGGCCGGGCCGCTCCGTGCCGCCGACGGCGGAGACGGCGGCGTGGAGGAGGTCGGGGAGGGATGGCTTCGTCATAGCCCTCCCAGCCTACGGGGCACCACTGACAGCTCGATCACGTCGATCACGCGTGCGCGTCACGCGAGGGGGTTGGGGACGGTGCCGTGGACGGCCGCGTGGGGGCGCTCGGGCCGGTCGCGGTAGCCGTCCAGGTGCAGACGGTTGCGGTTGAGACAGAGTCGCTCGATGCGCGGCGTGAGGAGGTCGAAGAGCTCGAACCGTTCCTTCAGCTCGGGGAAGCGCGCCTGGTGGCGGAGGATCTCCGCACGGACGAGCGACCAGAAGTCCGTCTCGGACACGCCGAGTTGTTCCTCGCACAGCGGCGCCAGGTAGCGGAAGACGCCGACGAAGAGCCCCGAATGGATGAACTGCACGAGGAAGTCGGGCTCCTCTGTGAGGAGGACCTCGCGAACGTCGTCCGGCATCGTCTCGTGCTCGGGGAGGGGCTGGGCGCTGATGTTCACGTCGTCGACGAAGTCCTTGATCGCCAGGCGTACGGGGACGTCGTCGCCGTCGTAGACGACGATCGCGTTCTCGCCGTGCGGGGAGAAGACGGTGCCGTAGCGGTAGAGGAAGTGCAGCAGCGGCGGGAGCAGCGCGCCGAAGAGGTGCCGGAGCCAGACCGCCGGGTCGAGGCCGGAGCGCGCGACGAGTTCGGCGACGAACGCCCGCCCGTCCGGGTCCGTGTGGAGCAGGGAGGCGAGGGTGCGGGCCCGCTCCCCCGGGGGCAGCCTCAGCGGCTCGCGCCAGATCGCGCCGAGCAGTTCCTTGTACTGGTACGGGACTTCGGGCAGCCGGTCGTAGAGGGGGTGCTCGACGGTGACGGAGGCTACTTCGCCGAGGAGGATCACCCCGCACTCGTCCCTCAGGAAGGGGTCGGCTTCGCGCAGGCCGTGGACCCAGGCGGTGACGGCGGGCGCGGCGAGGGTGCGCTCCGTGGGCAGCCCGCGCCAGACGAGGGTGTTGAGCACCGAGAGCGGGAGCTTGACCGTGTGGCGGTCGGGTCGGCTGGCGTTGAGGAAGGTGCGCACGGACTGCTGCGGCAGACGGAGGTCGGCGTCGGCGGTGAGGGGTACGACGGTCCCGGCGGCGACGGCCGGGGCGTAGAGCGGGAGCAGGACCTCGTCCCACTGCCAGGGGTGCACGGGCAGCAGGAGGTAGCCGTCGGGTTCGTGGCCGCGGGCCGTGAGCTCGGCGCGGAAGGCGGCGTGGACCTCGGGGTCGAGCTCCTGGGCGTAGAGGCGGTCGGGGGTGTCGAGGCCTGACACGCCTCGGTAGGCGGCGAGGCGGTTGCTGACGGCGATCCACGGCAGCCGGGTGGCGCGCCGGGCCTCGGGGGCCCACTGGGCGGCGTCGCCGGCGGAGAAGCCGATGCGTCCCTTGTTGAGGACGAGCCAGGGGTGGCCCGTCTGGTGGCCTTCGAGTTCGGCGTACGGGAGGTCGGCGAGCCGGGCGGCGGTGAGGGCGGTGTGGTCGAGGCGGGTGTCGGCGGCGAGGGTGGCGGAGAGCTCGCGGATGAGGTGGCCGAGGGTGGCGCCGTCGAGCCGCAGGAGCCGGCGGGCCCGGACCAGGAAGTCGAGGGGGTCGGTCATGGGCCGGCCGTCGTGGGTGATCGAGTCGGCGGCGACCCGCCAGCTGCCGTAGGCGCCCCGGCGGGCACGGAAGGTGAGCAGGGTGCCGTCGTCGAGCCGGAGCGCGTGGCCGTCGGGGGCGCCGTCCTCCTGGGGCGCGGGCTCCAGGATCTCCTCATAGGCGAACTCCGCCAGGGCCTTGGCGAGCAGGCGGGAGGAGGCCCGGGTCCAGGCGGTGGCGGTCAGCTCCGGGGGTGCGAGCAGCCCGGGGACGGGGTCCGGTGCGTCCGAGGGGGACGGGGCGGGCGGCGTGGGCTGCGCGGAGTCGTGGGGTGCAGGGGACGTCGACACGAGGACTCCTCGGGGTGGGAACCGCTGTGGGCCGAGCGGTGTATGAAAGACAGAGGGTTGTTCACAGAACGTGACGGAGCGCGCGGTCACGGATCATGAGCGCCGCTCGCTTGTCGGGGAGGTCGACTTCCGCCGCGTAGCGGAAGCCGCCGCTGAGGAAGGCGGAGACGGAGGGGGTGTTGCGGATGTCGGGTTCGGCGACGACACGGGTGCAGCGGGGACGGTGGTCGAGGACGAGATCGGCGACGGCGCGCAGGAGCGTCGTGCCGACGCCGCGACCGCGGTCGGTGACGCCTCCGACCAGCAGATGGATACCGGTGTCATGGGGCCGCGCCGGGTAGTGCCGGGCGAGCGGGTCAAGATCGGCGCGGTAGAGCTCGAAGTAGCTCATGGGGGTGGCGTCGAGCACGCCGAGGCAGGGGACGCTCCGGCCGTCGCCCTCGAGTTGGGCACGGAGGTGCTCCGCGGTCACGGCCTCGGGGCCGGCCAGCTCCCAGAAGGCTGCGACGGCTGGATCGTTCATCCACCGCGTCAGGAGCGGCAGGTCGCGTTCGATGCGCACGGGGACCAGTTGGAAGGAGCCGACTGGGGTCGTGGTCGGGCCCCAGTCGGCGACGGAGTCCAGGAGGTCGCCGTCGAGGAGGGCGACGAGGTCGTCGACCCTCAGGTCGAGGGTGTCGTCCCCGGGCGGGTCGACCGGTGGGCGGGTGGGTGACACGGTGTCGCTCTCCTCTCGGCGGTGTGGTCCGGGCGTGGGCGGTCCGGCGGTGCGGGCCGGCGGGGCGGGCCGGTGGTGTGGTCCGGTGGTGCGACCAAATGGAGCGTTCAGGTGGTGCGGAGGGGGTTGGTGACGGTGACGTAGACGGACTGGGTGTCGACCGGGCCGACGAGTTCGTCCAGGCCGTGCAGGCGGGTGAGGAGGTTGGCCTTGCTGCGCAGGGTGGCGGCCTCCAGGAGCCGGTGCGGCAGGGGTGAGCCCAGGCCGGTGGCGGAGGCGAGGAAGCTGCGGAAGGCCGCGAGCAGGACCCGCTCGTCGGCGAGGCGCTGGGAGCCGAAGGCGCCGATCAGGCCGAGGACGTTGTTGATGCCGAGGTAGTAGGCGAAGCGTTCGTCGGTGACCTGGTCGGAGACGAAGGTGTCGCTGTCGGCGCCGATGCCGGGGAGGCGGCTCTCCAGCTCGCCGCGGTGGGACTCCCGGAAGTAGTAGCCCTGGTTGTCCCGATAGCGGCCGCCGACCGGCCAGCCGTCCGGGTCGAGGAGGACCAGGGTGTTCTGTTGGTGCGCTTCCAGGGCGATGCCGGCGTGTCCGTCGAGCCAGAGGATGGGGCGGACGACCTGGTCGAGGTAGCGGAGGAACCACTCCGCGGCGACGGCCGTGACGGGGCGGCCGGTGCGGGCGGAGAGCCGGCCGACGAGGTCGGCGAGCCGGGAGCGCATGGCGGTGCTCCCGGACCAGGGACGGGGGGTGGTGAGCGAGGCGATGCAGACGGCGTCGTCACCGTGGCCGAAGGGGTTGTGGCGGATCATGACGTCGAGTCCGGGGACGGGGGTCCCGTCCGGGGCGTCGACGGCGAGCCAGGCGGGGTCGCGGACGATGTCGAAGCCCGGGTGCACCGCCTGCCACTCGTCGACGAGGCCGGTGCGGAGCAGCCGGTGTACCTCGACGCCGCGGTGGAGCTCCTTGCGGAGGTTCTCGCGGCGGGAGTTGGTGATCCGCAGTCCGAGGGAGAGCTTGAGCATGGCCCGGGCGCCGGGGCGGTGCACGGTACGGACGGAGGAGGTGGGGTGCCAGGGGCTGCCGTGGAGGCCGAGGTCGTGGAGGAGGCCGGAGTCGAGGAGGGCCTGGACGTCGGGGCGGTGCAGGAGCTCGCGGGCCTGCCAGGGGTGCAGGGGCAGGGGCGCGGTCCCGGCGGGGAACGCGAGCCCTTCGGCGAGGGCGGCGGCGAGTTGCTCCGCGGTGACGGGACGGCCCTGTTCGGTCCAGGCGGAGTCGGAGGCGAGGAGGGAGGAGTCGACGGCCATCCAGTGGAGCGGGAAGGCGCCCTGCAGTTCGGGTGAGTAGATCCGGCCCTCGGCCTCGGAGAGGCCTTCGCGGCTCTTGGGGGTGGGGTGGAGCGGGTGGCCGAGCAGCAGGGACTGCTCGGCCGCGAGGAAGAGGTCGGCGTCCGGGTGCGGCTGCGGCCGATGGCGGCGCTCGGTGAGGAAGTCGGCGGTGCGGCGTGCGGAGTCGGCGACCCGGCCGACGAGTTCGGTGCCCTCGGGGCGGTCGGTCTCCCTGCTCAGGAGGGCGGCGACGGTGACGGCGTCGGCGGTCGGCGCGGTGGACGGGAGGCCTTCGAGGGTGGGGGCGCCGAAGCGGTGCCAGCCGGTGAGCGACCAGTAGCGGACGGGGACGAGGAGGGCGGTGCCACTGGCGTCGAGGGGGATGCGCAGGGTCGTGGAGGCGGGTGCGGGGAGGTTCTTCTCCCGGACCCAGCAGCGGAGGAGGTTCTCGACGGCGGCCGTGTCGGCGGCGCGCCGCGGGTCGGGGTCGTCGAGGGGGTCGGCCGAGACCGCCGGGCGGGGCGTCCTGGAGTCGTACGGTCCCGAGTGCTGGCGCGGGACCGTGGGCTCCTCGGCGGGGCCGGCGCCTGTGGCCGTGGCAGTGGCAGCGCCCGTGGCGGTGGCCGTTCCGGCGGCCGTGGCCGGGAGGGGAGCTGCGGAGGCGAGCGCGGTGGCGGCTGCGAGGGACGCGGGGGCCGGCGCCGTGGCGGCGAAGGTCGCGGAGGCGGGGGTTGTGGGGGTGGGGGCTGTGGAGGTGAGTGCCTCGATGTCGAGGGGCGCCTCGGTCTCGGGAGCCGGGGAGGTGGGCGTGGCGTTCACGGGGGCTTCCTAAGGGTGGGGCCGGGGGCGGTCCGGGTCAGTGGGACAGCCTGGGGGCGGTCCGGGGGGCCGGGGCCCGGCGGGAGGCGGGCGGGTGGGGGGTGTGGGCCCGTTCGGCCGCGGCCATGGCGTCGGCGAAGCGGTCGAGGACGGCGGTGGCCTGCTCGTCGGTGAGGGTGAGCGGGGGCAGCAGCCGGACGACCGCGGAGTGGCGGCCGCCGAGTTCGACGATGAGGCCGCGGGCGAGGCACTCCTGCTGGACGGCACGGGCCAGGGCGGGTGCGGCGGGTGGGACGGAGTCGTCCGGTCCGGCCGCGTCGGGGTCGACGACCTCGACGCCGATCATCAGGCCCCGCCCGCGGACGTCGCCGACGCAGGGGTGGGCGGCGGCGAGGCCCTGGAGTCGGCCGAGGATGCGGGCGCCGAGGGTGCCGGCGCGCTCGGCGAGCTTGTTCTCGCGGACGTACCTGAGGGTGGCCGTGCCGGCCGCCATGGCGAGCTGGTTGCCGCGGAAGGTGCCCGCATGGGCGCCCGGTTCCCAGGCGTCGAGTTCGGACCTGTAGACGATGACGGCGAGCGGGAGGGAGCCGCCGATGGCCTTGGAGAGGACCATGACGTCGGGCACGACACCGCTGTGCTCGACGGCCCAGAAGGCGCCGGTGCGACCGACGCCGGTCTGGACCTCGTCGACGACGAGGGGGATGGAGCGGTCGGCGGTGATCACGCGCATCCGGCGCATCCAGTCGTCGGGGGCGGGGATCACGCCGCCTTCGCCCTGGACGGCCTCGACGATCATTCCGGCGGGAACGGGGACACCGCTCTTGGGGTCGTCGAGGAGGTTCTCGGTCCAGGTCGCGGAGAGTTCCGCGCCGCGCTCGCCGCCGACGCCGAAGGGGCAGCGGTAGCGCTGCGGGTAGGGCAGCCGGGTCACCCGGACGTCGTCGGCGCCGCCGGACGCGGCGAGGGCGCCGGCCGTCATGCCGTGGTAGGCGCCGGTGAAGGCGAGGAGGCCGCGCCGGCCGGTGGCGGTGCGGACGAGTTTGAGGGCCGCCTCGACGGCGTCGGTGCCGGCCGGTCCGCAGAACTGGATGCGGGCGTCGTCGGCGAGTTCGCCGGGCAGGGTGGCGAACAGTTCCGAGGTGAAGGCGTCCTTCACCGGGGTGGCGAGGTCGAGGACGTGGAGCGGTGCGCCCGAGTCGAGGACCTTCTTGACGGCTTCGAGCACCACGGGGTGGTTGTGGCCGAGGGCCAGCGTCCCCGCGCCGGAGAGGCAGTCCAGGTAACGGCGGCCGTCCGCGCCCTCGATGGTCAGCCCCCTGGCCCGCACCGGGACGATCGGCAGCGAGCGGGCGTAGGTGCGCGCGGCGGACTCGCGCTGGGACTGGCGGCCCAGAATGCCTTCGTACCCGCCCCCTTGGTCCGTCGTCGGGGTGTGCGCCCGGGCGGCCGGTGGTACGGCCGGAGCTGATTCGGTCACGGCCACGGCTCGGTGTCCTCCCGCGGTAACAGTTGCGTTGCACATCGGAGCGGAGTGGAGCCGCCCGTAAGGGCCGTCCTGAACGCCACCGTTGTGTCCCCCGTACGTACCAACGACGGGAACTGCCGGGGATCACGGGCCGGAGGCAAGTTCTTGGCGTGTCCCGGATCACGGCACGGCAACGGCCGGACCATGCCCGGAACCGATCAAGGGGCGCGTACCGTCCCCTCCGGCACCGGCATAGTGGGGGCCGTCGGTCGCGCCCGGGAGGGCACGGCCGCCCTCACCACGCACATGTAGGACAAGTTGACGTAGTCCCAGGGGGATCACGAGATGCGATCGATTCGCCCGCTGCTGATGGCGGCTTCCGCCGTCGCGGCGCTGACGCTCACCGCCACGGCCTGCGGGCCGAGCGAGGAGAACGCGGGAGACAAGCCCAGCGCGCCCGCGAGCCTGAACCCGGCCGACAAGATCAAGATTCCGGAGGACCTGAAGGACCGTCTGAAGGAACACGGGATCGACCTCGACAAGTGGCGCAACGGCGAGTGGAAGAACTGGGACCGCGACAAGTGGCTCCGTGAGGCCAAGGACTTCGTCAACCCGATCATCGAGGACCTCTGGGACCCGGACCGGATGCGGGAGGCCGAGCGCCCCGACAAGCCGGTCGAGGAGGAGGACATCTCGGGTGACAAGGGTGTCACCGACCCGACGCCGGCCCCGGTCCGGGCGAGGGCCGTGGACGCCAAGTACCACGCCAACGCCCCCGAGTCCGGGAAGGTCTTCTTCGACGGTCCCGAGGGCTCGATGGTCTGCTCGGCCACGGTCGTGAAGGACCCGGCGCACCCGGGCAAGTCCAACATGGTGTGGACGGCCGGCCACTGCGTGCACAAGGGCAAGCAGGGCGGCTGGTACCGCAACATCGCCTTCGTCCCCTCGTACAACGACTCCGCGCTGCCGACGTCGGACCTCGAGAAGGCGACGCGGGAGCAGATCGCCCCGTACGGCGTGTGGTGGGCGGACTGGGTCAAGACCTCCGACCAGTGGATCTCCCAGGGCGCGTCCACGGGTGGCGCGGGCGCTCCGTACGACTTCGCGGTCATCCAGGTGACGCCGGAGAAGGGCTCCTCGGGCAAGTCCCTGGAGGAGACGGTGGGTTCGGCCCTTCCGGTCGAGTTCAACGCGCCGGCGGTGCCGAAGATCGCGAGCCTGACGGCGACCGGTTACCCGGCGGCGCCGCCGTTCGACGGCCAGAAGATGTTCCAGTGCCAGGACAAGCCGGGCCGGCTGTCCCTGAAGGCCGAGCAGCCGACGATGTACCGGATCGGCTGCTCGATGACCGGCGGTTCGTCCGGCGGTGGCTGGGTCGCCCAGGGCGCCGACGGCAAGCCGGCGCTGGTGTCGAACACCTCGATCGGCCCGTCGTCGGCCGGTTGGCTCGCGGGTCCGCGCCTCGGCCCCGAGGCCAAGGCCATCTTCGACGAGGTCAGCAAGAAGTACGCCGGCCGCTGAGCACGGCACGGAGGCGGGGCCCTCGGGTCCCGCCTCCCTCTTGTCCGGGCCGACCGGCATACTGTGCACCGCTCATGACACGTCCATGGCAAAACTGACATGGCGAGACCAACGGGGAATTCATTCATGCGTCCTGTACGAGCCCTACCCGCCGCCCTCGGCCTGGCCGTCGCGCTCGCGCTGACCGCCACGGCCTGCGGCCCCACCGAGACTCCCGCAGCCGACAAGCCGGCCGCCGAGACGAGCAGTTCGGCACCGGCCGGGGACGACGCCGGCGCCGACCTGGCCAAGGACCTCGCCGACAAGCTCAAGAAGCACGGCGTCGACCTGGACAAGTGGAAGGACGGCGAGTGGAAGAACTGGGACCAGGAGACCTGGCTCCGTGAGGCCGAGGACTTCGTCAACCCGGTGATCGAGGGCCTCTGGGACCCGGCGCGCATGCAGTCGGCGAAGAGCCCGGACCCGACGATCACCGCGCAGGCCGGTGCCAGTGGCAGCGACCCGACCCCGCGGCCCGTCAAGGCCCAGCGCGAGAAGACGCCGTACCACCGCAACGCGGCGCCGGTCGGGAAGATCTTCTTCGACTCGCCGCAGGGCCACATGGTCTGCTCCGGCACCATCGTGAAGGACCCGCGCCGGCCCGGGAAGTCGAACCTGGTCTGGACGGCCGGCCACTGCGTCCACGCGGGCCAGAAGGGCGGCTGGTACCGCAACATCACCTTCGTCCCGGCCTTCAACGACCTGGGCAAGTCCCCCGCCGCGCTCAACAACGCGCAGCCGCACGAGGTGTACCCGTACGGCCAGTACTGGGCCGACTGGGCCGTGACCTCGGGCGAGTGGCTCCAGCGCGGCGGCACGAACCAGGCCTGGCCGTACGACTACGCCGTGCTGCACGTACAGCCCGAGCGGGGTCGTAAGTCCCTGGAGGAGACGGTCGGCGTCGCGCTGCCCGTGGACTTCTCGGCGCCCACGCCCGCGCAGTCCGGCACGGTGGGCGCCTGGGGCTACCCGGCCGCTCCCCCGTACAACGGCATGATCATGCACAAGTGCCTGGACCGGGCGACGCGGCTCACCACCGCCCCGGCCACGCCGACGATGTACCGCATCGGCTGCACGATGACCGGCGGTTCCTCGGGTGGCGGCTGGTTCCGCGTGCTGCCGAACGGCAAGACGGCGCTGGTGTCGAACACCTCGATCGGCCCGGCCGGCGGCAACGGCTGGCTCGCGGGCCCGCTCCTCGGCAAGGGCGCCAAGGCCGCCCACGAGATGGTCAGCAAGAAGTTCGCCCGCTGACCCGACCGACGGCATCACGACGGAGGGCGCTGTCCTCCTCCCCTCGCGGGGAGGAGGACAGCGCCCTCCGCGTGTCGCGGCCGGTCAGTGCGCGGCGGGAACGAACGGCGCGAGCAGCGCCCCCAGCTCCTCGTGCACCCGGGCCTTGAGCAGGGTGCCCTCCGGGGTGTGCTCCTCGGACTCGACCTCGCCCTCGGCGTGCACCCGGGAGACGAGACCGCCGTGCGTGTACGGCACGAGGACCTCGAGCTCGACCTGCGGGCGCGGCAGCTCGGCGTCGATGAGTGCGAGCAGCTCCTCGATGCCCTGGCCCGAACGGGCCGAGACGACCAGGGAGTGCTTCTCCATCCGCAGCAGCCGCTGGAGCACCAGCGGGTCGGCCGCGTCCGCCTTGTTGATGATGACGATCTCCGGCACGTCCACGGCGCCGACGTCCCGGAAGACCTCGCGCACGGCGGCCAGCTGCTCCTCGGGCGCCGGGTGCGAACCGTCCACCACGTGCAGGATGAGGTCGGACTCGGCGACCTCCTCCATGGTGGAGCGGAACGCCTCGACCAGGTGGTGCGGCAGGTGCCGGACGAAGCCGACCGTGTCGGCCAGGGTGTAGACCCGGCCGGTGGGCGTCTCGGCCCGGCGGACGGTCGGGTCGAGGGTGGCGAACAGCGCGTTCTCCACCAGCACGCCCGCGCCGGTGAGCCGGTTGAGCAGGGAGGACTTGCCGGCGTTCGTGTATCCGGCGATGGCGACCGACGGCACCTTGTTCCGGCGCCGCTCCTGCCGCTTGATGTCGCGGCCGGTCTTCATCTCCGCGATCTCCCGGCGCATCTTCGCCATCTTCTCGCGGATGCGGCGCCGGTCGGTCTCGATCTTGGTCTCACCGGGACCACGGGTGGCCATGCCGCCACCGCCGCCGCCACCCATCTGCCGGGAGAGCGACTGACCCCAGCCGCGCAGTCGCGGCAGCATGTACTGCATCTGCGCGAGCGCGACCTGGGCCTTGCCCTCTCGGGACTTGGCGTGCTGGGCGAAGATGTCGAGGATGAGGGCGGTCCGGTCGACCACCTTCACCTTGACGACGTCTTCGAGGGCGATGAGCTGGCCGGGGCTGAGCTCGCCGTCGCAGACGACGGTGTCGGCACCGGTCTCGATCACGATGTCGCGCAGCTCGCGCGCCTTGCCCGAGCCGATGAAGGTGGCCGGGTCCGGCTTGTCGCGGCGCTGGATCACGCCGTCGAGCACGAGGGCGCCCGCCGTCTCGGCGAGAGCGGCGAGCTCCGCGAGGGAGTTCTCCGCGTCCTGCACCGTCCCCGAGGTCCACACACCGACCAGCACGACGCGCTCCAGGCGCAGCTGGCGGTACTCGACCTCGGTGACGTCCTCGAGCTCGGTGGAGAGGCCGGCGACACGGCGCAGGGCCGCGCGCTCGGAGCGGTCGAGCTGGTCGCCGTCCCGCGCTCCGTCGATCTCGTGGCTCCAGGCGACGTCCTCTTCCATCAGGGCATCGGCCCGAAGGCTCTCGGTACGGCTTGTCTCCGCGAAGCTCTGCTCGTCCTGGGAAGGGGAAGAAGAGGAGGTCATTGGATCCTTACGTCGAATGAAGCGATGGGTCTGTGTCCTTGGCAACGCGTGGGGCCGCCGGAAGATTCCCGGGGCCGGCGGCGTCGCCGACCTGAAGATGGTGGCACGGCCCGGCCAAGCCCGTCACCCGGGTTTCGCGGCGGTCCTGACGGCTTCGGCCGGGCGGCTGCGCCAGTCCGGGTGCCCGGGCATCGGCGGGGTCTTCGCCGCGTACAGCCAGCCCTGGAAGAAGGCGGTGAGGTCCCGGCCGGCGATCTCGCCGGCGAGCGCGGTGAAGTCGGCGGTGGTGGCGGTGCGGTCGCGGTGGTCGGCGACCCAGCGACGCTCCAGGCGCCGGAACGCGTCGGTGCCGATCTCCTGGCGGAGCGCGTACAGGACGAGGGCGCTGCCGTCGTAGACGACGGGGCGGAAGAGGCTGATCTTGTGGTCGGGCGAGGGGGCCTCGGGGGCGGCGGGCGGGCCGCCGTCGGCGCGCCAGCCGTCGGAGGCCGCGTAGGCCGCCTTCATCCGCCGTTCCAGGGACTTGCCCGCGGTCTCCTCGGCGTACAGCGCCTCGTACCAGCTGGCGTGTCCCTCGTTGAGCCACAGGTCGGACCAGGTCCGGGGGGAGACGCTGTCGCCGAACCACTGGTGGGCCAGCTCGTGGACCATGATCGAGTCGACGTACCACGCCGGGTAGCCCGGTTCGGTGAAGAGGCCGCGTTCGAAGAGCGAGAGGGTCTGCGTCTCCAGTTCGAAGCCCGTGTCGGCGTCGGCGACGAGGACCCCGTACGTCTCGAAGGGGTACGCGCCGACCTGCCGTTCCATCCACTCCAGGTGTCCCGGGGTCTTGCGCAGCCAGGGCTCCATCAGTTTCCGGTCCGCGGTGGGCACCACGTCCCGGACGGGCAGTCCGTGCGGCCCGTCGCGGTGCACGACGGTGGAGCGGCCGATGGAGATCTGGGCGAGCTCCGTGGCCATGGGGTGGCGGGTGCGGTACGTCCAGGTGGTGGTGGCGCCGTGGCGGGCGCGGCCTTCGGGGAGTCCGTTGGCGACGACGGTGAGGTCGTCGGGGGCGGTGACCCGGAAGGTGAAGTACGCCTTGTCCGCGGGGTGGTCGTTGGAGGGGAAGACGCGGTGGGCGGCGTCGGCCTGGTTGGCCATGGCGAGGCCGTCGCCGGTACGGACCCAGCCGCCGGTGTCGGCGGGGCCGGTCGGGTCGCTGGTGTGGGTGACGGTGATCTCGATCGTCTCGCCGGCGTCGATCGCGACGGTGGGGGTGACGACCAGGTCCTCCCCGCTGCTCGTGTGGGCGGCGGGGAGGCCGTCGACGGTGACGGCGGAGACCTCGCCGTGGGTGAAGTCGAGGTTGATTCGCTCCAGGTCGTCGGTGGCGAGCGCGTCGATCCTGGTCACGGCGGCGAGGGGCTTCGTGTTCACCCCGGGGTAGGTGAGGTCCAGGTGGTACGCGAGCACGTCGTACCCGGGGTTCCCGAGGTGCGGGAAGAGCCGGTCGCCGATGCCGAGCGGCGGCGGGGCGGGCAGCGCGGCGGCGACGAGCCCGGCGGAGGCGGCGACCAGGACGGCGGAGCGGAGCCACCGCGCGCGGGGCAGGGGCGTTCGGACGAGCGGCATGGGCCAGGCCTTTCCGGAGGACTGGCCCTACGGCTACCAGGGGATTCCCCGCTCCCCCGGGCGGCGCGCTCGCCCGCCACCCGAAGGGGTCACGCGGTCGCGCCGGACCCGGCGCCGGCGGGTGGGACGCACGTGCGTCAGGCGCGGCGCGGCGGGCGGGATGCGCGGGCGTCAGGCGCGGCGCGGCGGGCGGGTAGTGCGCGTCAGGCCCGGCGCGACGGGTGGGCAGCGCGCGTCAGGCCCGGCGTCGGCGGGTGGGCAGCGCGCGTCAGGCCCGGCGTCGGCGGGTGGGCAGCGCGCGTCAGGCCCGGCGCGACTCCGACGTGCCCCGGCGGGCGCGGTGCACGTCGTACACCCCGGGCACGTCCCGCATGGCCCGCATGAGGGCGGGGAGTCCGGCGGCGTCGGGGAGGTGGAGCGTGTAGGTGTGGCGGACCCGCTGCTCGCTGGGCGGCTCGACGGTCGCGGAGACGACGGCGGCGCCCGCGGTGGCGATGGCCTCGGTGAGGTCGGCGAGCAGTCCGGGCCGGCCGAAGGACTCGGCGACGAGGGTGACCCGGCCCTGGGCGGTGTCGCCCCAGCGGACGGCGACCGGCTCGCGGCCCAGCCTGCGCATGGCCTCGACGGCCGTGCAGCGCGCGCGGTGGGCGGTGACGGATCCGCCGCGGACCCGGAAGCCGGTGATCTCGTCGGGCGGTACGGGGGTGCAGCAGCCGGCGGGGCGGACGGCCGCCGGCTCGCCCTCCAGGTCGGCGTGGAGCTCCGCACCGGTGCGGCGGTCGGCGGTGACGTTGACCAGTGGCCGGGGATCGGTCTCGGCGGGGGGCGCGGCGGACTCGGGGTGGGCCCGGAGCCAGCCGGTGATCGCGATCCGCGCGGCGGGCGTACGGGCGTGGTCGAGCCACTCGGGGGACGGTCCGGAGACGGTGTCCTGGGCGAGCAGCGGCTGGACGGTGTCCCCGTCGCCGAGCACGGTGCCGAGCGGGGCGAGGCGGCCGTTGACGCGGGCGCCGAGGCAGCCGTGCGCGGCCTCGCCGTGCTGTGCGTAGGCGGCGTCGACGCAGCTGGCCCCGGCGGGGAGCTTCAGGGTGCCGCCGTCGGCGCGGAAGACGGTGATCTCGTCGTCCTCGGCGAGGTCAGCGCGGAGCGAGGACCAGAAGGTGTCGGGGTCGGGCGCGGCCTGCTGCCAGTCGAGGAGCCGGGAGAGCCAGCCGGGGCGGGTGGGGTCGACGCGCTCGCCGTCGTCGGCCCGGGACGCGGTGGCGTCCGGCCCGGCGGTGGCGTCCGGCGACGGGGCGGCGGTGACGGCGGCCGGCTGGGCGGTGGCGCCCTGCCGGTCGGCGGCGTCCGGCTGCTCGGCCGTGTCCTGGCCGACGTGCGGGTTGCCGAGGGCGACGACCCCGGCCTCCGCGACCTTGTGCATCCGGTGGGTCCGGATCAGGACCTCGGCCACGGCGCCGTCGGGGGCGGCGATCGCGGTGTGCAGGGACTGGTACAGGTTGAACTTGGGGGCCGCGATGAAGTCCTTGAACTCGGAGATCACCGGGGTGAAACAGGTGTGGAGCTCGCCGAGGACCGCGTAGCAGTCGGCGTCCTCGGAGACGAGGACGAGGAGCCGCCCGAAGTCGCAGCCCCGCAGCTCGCCGCGCTTGAGACGGACCCGGTGCACGGAGACGAAGTGCCGCGGCCGGACGAGGACTTCCGCACCGACCCCGGCCTCGCGCAGGACGGCGGAGACCTGCTCTGCGACGGCGCCGAGGGCGTCACCGGCCTGCGGGTTGCCGGCGATGAGCGCGCGGGTGGTCTCGTACTCCTCGGGGTGGAGGATGGCGAAGACGAGGTCCTCCAGCTCGGTCTTGAGGGCCTGCACCCCGAGCCGTTCGGCCAGCGGGATGAGCACGTCCCGGGTGACCTTGGCGATCCTGGCCTGTTTCTCGGGCCGCATCACCCCGAGGGTGCGCATGTTGTGGAGACGGTCGGCGAGCTTGATCGACATGACACGGACGTCGTTGCCCGTGGCCACGAGCATCTTCCGGAAGGTCTCCGGTTCGGCGGCGGCGCCGTAGTCGATCTTCTCCACCTTGGTGACGCCGTCGACGAGGTACGCGACCTCGTCGCCGAACTCCCGGCGCACCTGGTCCAGTGTCACGTCGGTGTCCTCGACGGTGTCGTGGAGGAGGGAGGCGGTCAGGGTGGTGGTCTCCGCGCCGAGTTCGGCGAGGATCAGCGTCACCGCGAGCGGGTGGGTGATGTACGGCTCGCCGCTCTTGCGGAACTGGCCGCGGTGCGAGGACTCCGCGAGGACGTACGCCCGGCGCAGCACGGAGAGGTCGGCGTCGGGATGGTGGGCGCGGTGCGCCTCCGCCACATGGCTGATGGCGTCGGGCAGCCGGTCACGGGGTGCCGGTCCCGCGGTCGCGCCGAGCAGGGCGGCCCGGCCGATCCTGCGCAGGTCGATCCTGGCCCGTCCGCGTCTGCGGACGGCCGGGTCGGTGACGGCGGCGTCCGCCGCGCTCACGGGGTTGGTGGCCTCTGCGCTCATGGGGCACCTCCGGCGACGTGGACCGGCGGGGGGCGGGCCAGGCGTGCCCTGGGGGCCGGTGCTTGATGCTACCGACCCCACCACGTGGCGCAGTCACGCTCTCGCTCAGCGTGAATCGGATCACCCATTCGAGCGACGAATCAGTCGTTGACAGTTTCGATTCCGCGGGCCGCGGCCCACCACGTCGGGTCGAGGACGCCCTCGGCGACGATGACGGCGGGGCCCGTCATGTCGACGCCGCCGTCGGGGTGCTCGGTGATGACCAGGGTCCCGCCGAGGACGTCGACGGTGTACGTGACGGGGGTGCCGGTCTCCGCGGGGTCGGTGCCGTCCCGGCGGGCGGTGGCGACGGCGACGGCGCACGCGCCGGTGCCGCAGGAGCGGGTCTCGGCGGCGCCGCGCTCGTGGACGCGCATGGCGACGTGGCGGGGGCCGCGGTCGACGACGAACTCGATGTTCACGCCGTCCGGGTAGACGGCGGCCGGCTCGTACGGCGGCTCGGTGTAGAGGTTGCCCGCGTGGCCGAGGTCCTCGACGAACGCGACCGCGTGCGGGTTGCCCATGTTCACGTTCCGCGCGGGCCAGCTGCGGCCGTCGACGGTGACCGTGACCCCGGCGTCGGGCAGGGTCGCCCGGCCCATGGCGACGGTGACGGAGCCGTCCTTGTCGAGGTGGACGCGCTTGATCCCGCCGCGGGTGGCGACGGCCACCTCGCCGGCGGTGACGAGGCCGGCGTGCTCCAGGTAGCGGGCGAAGACCCGCACGCCGTTGCCGCACATCTCGGCGACCGAGCCGTCGGCGTTGCGGTAGTCCATGAACCACTCGGCCTCCTCGGCCAGGTGGCGCGCCTCGGGGTGGGCGGCGCTGCGCACGACGTGCAGCACGCCGTCCGCGCCGATGCCGGCCCGCCGGTCGCAGAGCCGCGCGACGGCGGCCGGCGGCAGGTCGACGGCGTTCTCCGCGTCGGGGACGATCACGAAGTCGTTCTCGGTGCCATGGCCCTTGAGGAACCGGAGGGCGGGGAGCTGCGGGGTCTGCGTGCTGGTCACGCGATCAACTGTACGGGGCGGGCCCACGGGGCGACTCGGGCGTCCGGGGGGTGGGCCGCGGGCCGGTCAGCGGAGGCGGGCCGGGGGACGGTCAGCGGGGCGGGCCGCGGGACGGTCACCGGGGCTGCCGGCGGAGGCGGGCCGCTGGGAGGTCAGCGGGGCGGTCTGGAGGCGGGCCGCTGGGAGGTCAGCGGAGGCGGGCCACGCGCCAGACGGCGAGGGCGACGAGGGCGGCGATGGTCGTCACGTAGAGGGCGAGGACACGCCAGTCGGGGCGCTCGCCCGAGCCGCGCTGCGGGAGGCCCGGCCAGGTGTAGCCGACCTTGCGGGCGGCCATCATGCCCCAGCCCGCCGCGCAGGAACTGATGAGCAGTCCGAGCATGGCGACGACGGCGCCGCCGTCGCCCGAGCCGAAGGCGAGCGGGAAGGCGAACATGAGCGAGCCGAGGGCGGCCAGGGCGACGATGGGGGCGAGCTGCCAGATCCGCAGTCGGCGCTGGGGGCGCAGCTCGACCTCGACCTCGTCGGCGTCGACCTCGACGGAACTGCCCACGGCGTCGTCGGGGCCGTCGGGGCTCAGGCCCGAGGCGACGATCGACGTGTCGTCCGTCGGGTGCCCCGGCGCGTCACCCGTGACGTCCGCCATCGGGTCGTCCAGGGCCGCGTCGTGCTGTTCTCTGTCGCGAGGGCCGGCCTCCATCGCCACGCGCCCTCCCCACTCGGACTCCACTTGGTCGATCGATGCTCGATGATGGCACGCTCCTGACCGCCGGAATGACGGGCAGGGCGTCCCGATGCCATCACGTGATCAGGCTGTAACCGCTCGTTCGACCAACGACAGCGCCTCCCGCGGGAGTTCCCCGCGGTGATCGGCGGCCCCGCTGAGCCAGTGGACCCGGGGGTCGCGGCGGAACCACGAGTCCTGCCGGCGGGCGAAGCGCTTCGTCGCGCGGACCGTCTCGGCCCGGGCCTCGTCCTCGGTGCACTCCCCCGCGAGCGCGGCGAGTACCTGCTGGTAGCCGAGGGCGCGGGCGGCGGTGCGGCCCTCGCGCAGACCCCGCGCCTCCAGGTCGCGCACCTCGTCGACGAGGCCGGCCTCCCACATCCGGTCCACCCGTGTGGCGATCCGCTCGTCCAGCTCGGGGCGGGCCACGTCGACGCCGATCTGGACCGTGTCGTAGACGGAGTCGGGGCCCGGCAGGTTGGCGGTGAACGGCTTGCCGGTGATCTCGATCACCTCGAGGGCCCGGACGATCCGGCGGCCGTTGCTGGGCAGGATCGCGCGCGCCGCGTCGGGGTCGGCGGCGGCGAGCCGGGCGTGCAGGACACCGGAGCCGCTCTCGTCGAGCTCCGCCTCGAGGCGGGCGCGTACGGCGGGATCCGTACCGGGGAACTCCAGGGCGTCGACGGCCCCCCGCACGTAAAGGCCGGAGCCGCCGACGAGGACAGGGGTACGGCCGGCGGCGAGCAGCCGGTCGATCTCGGCGCGGGCGAGCCGCTGGTACTCGGCGACGCTGGCGGCCTCGGTCACGTCCCAGATGTCGAGGAGGTGGTGCGGGACGCCGCCACGCTCCTCCGGCGTCAGTTTGGCGGTCCCGATGTCCATCCCCCGATACAGCTGCATCGAGTCGGCGTTGACGACCTCGCCGTCGAGCTGCTGGGCCAGGAATACACCCAGATCGGACTTTCCGGCCGCTGTCGGACCGACGACGGCGATGACCCGCGGGGCGGGAGCTGCGCTTCTCACCGCCCCAGTCTCGCAAACCTCACACCCCGTCCCCGAACGAGCTACGTGACGGGCCCCCTCCGGGCTCCGTTGCCTGTTGCGAGGTTCCGGCCGTCGATCATCACGGAGCCGCGCCCACCCGAGTACGCTATGGAGTGAATATGAGCCTTTTGGCAATGTTTCGCCGGAAGAAGCAGGATGTGGTCGAGACCTCGTCGAAGGAGACCGTGACCGTCGCTCCGGTGGCGGACGAGACCACGGACGCGGACTCCGGGACCGGGACGTCCGAAACCGCCGAGGCCGTCACGGCGCCGGCGGAGAACGAGGCCGCGAGCGCCCAGGGCGTCGACGCGGCAGGGGCTGAGACGGCGGAAGCCGCCGCCGCCGACGTCGTGGAGATCCCGAAGCAGCAGTCCGCCGAGGCCGCCGCGGACAACGAAGCGGGCGAAGGCGCCCGTCAGTAGGCCCCCGGGGTCCTGGGGGCAGGACACGGAACACGGACCCCCCGGGGGGTCCGCGGAGGGAAGGTGCCCCATGGGTCTCCTGGATTCACTGAAGGCCAAGCTCAGCCCGGCCAAGGACAAGGTCGCGGACCTCGCGCACCAGCACGGGGACAAGATCGACCACGGTCTGGACAAGGCCGCGCGGCTGGTCGACGAGAAGACCAAGGGCAAGTACAGCGACAAGATCCACTCCGGTACGGGCAAGGCCAAGGAGGCCCTGGACCGGATGAGTCACAAGGACGACGGCATGCCCGGGACCGGCGGCACACCCGGGACCAGCGCTACACCCGGGACCGGCGCTACATCCGGAAGCGGCGGTACCTCCGGGACCGGCGGCACGCCCGGCACCAGCGCTACACCCGGGACCGGCGGCACACCCGGGACCGGCGCTACATCCGGAAGCGGCGGTACCCCCGGGACCGGCGGCACGCCCGGAACCGGCGGTACGACCCCGCCGCCGGCCGCCTGACGGCCGGCGTCACCACCCCGGAGCGACACGTCCCTTCGCACGGCGGACGGCCGCGGAGCACCTCGCTCCGCGGCCGTCCGCCGTTTGCGTGGCCGCAGCGTCAGGACCAGGCAGCGACGAAGTACCCCACGCCGTACGGGGCGTCCTCGAAGAGCAGCCGGCCGTCGAGACCCGCGCCCTCGGCCGCCCCCGCGAGGACCTGCCACGGAGCACGGCCCGCCGCCTTCAGCTCGTACGCGAGCTCCGGGTCCAGGGCCAGCAGCGCGGCCACGTCCGCCGTACCGAGAGCACGGGCCGCCGCCTCGTCGAAACCCTCCGCCCGCTCGTCCAGGTACCCCGGCGCCTTCACCGTCCGGCAGGCACTGCCGTCGCCCATCACCAGCAGCGCCACACGCTCCGCCGAGTCGGCGAGCCCCCTGCCGAGCCCCGCACACACGTCAGGCGTCGCCGTCTCGTCCACCGCCAGCCCCTCGACCGGCGCGGCCGCCCATCGGGCGCGGTCGAGCAGCCAGGCGGCGACGGCGAGGGAAGCCGGGAGGAGGCGGGCGTCGCCGTCGGCGGGCCGGCCCTCGCCGAGCCGGACGCCGAGGTCCACGCCGAATCCCGCGAACGAGCCTGGCGAACCGGCCGGGTAGACGCCGTGGCCTCCCTCGGGCGCCGCCCCGACGACGTACAGCCGGTCAGGGCGGGCGGCGGCCAGCAGGCCGACGGCGTCCGCGCAGGCCGCCCGTGCGGCGTCCAGTTCACGGGCGGCGCCGGTCGCGACGTCGGGGACGAGGAGAGGGGGGCTGGGGCAGACGGCTGCGGCGACAAGCATGATCGGCAGCCTACTGGGGTGGTGGGCGTTGCGTACGGGGCCCACGCCCTGGGCTGCGGCCCGGTGTTGTGGGCTGCGCCCCTGCCGATGCGGGCCTGCGGCCCGGCGTTGTGGGCCTGCGCCCCGCTGTTGTGGGCTGCGCCCCGGTGTTGTGGGCTGCGCCCGCGCCCCGCCCGTGTGGGCCTGCACCCCGCCCGTTGTGGGCA
>NZ_JNWK01000026.1 GCF_000716445.1 Streptomyces wedmorensis | reverse complement strand
CAGCCATCTGGCACAACCGGGCCAACGGAACATCACTGACCAGGTCATTGATCGCCTACGACCACTGACCAGCACTTCGGACTTACTCGTCTAGGGGTGTCCTGCCGATCGGGCCGGGCTCGCGGCGTGATCGGCCGGACAGGCCCTACAGGGTCAGGCCGTGGCCGTGCGGGAAGACCGGGTCCGCCGTGTCGTTCGGGACGTCCGGCCGGGAGGCCTCCACGGCGGCCATCGAGCGGGGCAGTTCGAAGGGGAGCCGTCCCTCGGCCGCGGCCCGGCCGAAGGCGACGTCGAGCAGGGCGTCGTCGCTCGCGCCGTAGTCGGCGATCAGCGCCGCCGCCCGCTCGGCGATCTCCGGCAGGACGGCCGGCCGCTCCAGGTTGACGCAGACGACCGTGGGCACGGCGGCCAGCAGCCCGAGGATCCGGGCCAGCTCCTCGTCCGGGAAGGCGAGGGAGCCGGAGTGGAAGAGCGACTCGAAGAGGTTCGGCCGCTCCTCGTACGGCGTGCGCAGCCGCAGCACCGCGAGGTCGGCCCCGGCGGGGTCGGCGACGACCTCGCCGTACGCCGCCGCGACCGCCGGGTCGACGTTCTCCACGTACAGCCTGGGCCGGCCCGTCAGGGGGAGCGGGCCGTCGGTGAGGACGGTGAGGGACCGGCGCTGGGCGGCGGCGCCCGCGGCCGTGAAGTCGGCGCGGCCCACCGTCTCCGCCGCCTCGTCGGGGTCGACGTACCGCCGCTCGTCGAAGAGCCCGAGCAGGAACTTCTCGCGCAGCAGACGGCGTACGGAGTCGTCGACCCGTGCCTCGGGGATCCGGCCCGACGCCATCAGCTCCACGATCACCTCGGGGCACTGCTCGCCGCCGAACTGGTCGACGCCCGCGTCGAGGGCCTTGGCCGCCCGCTCGGCCACGCTCAGGTGCTCGACGCCCCAGGCCCGTGCCTCGTGCGCCTCGCCGAGGACGACGGCGTCGGTGAGCAGCCCCCAGTCGGTGCAGACGACGCCGGTGAAGCCGAGCTCCTCGCGGAGCAGCCCGGTGACGACGCCCTTGTTGAAGCCGAAGCCGACCTCCTCCCAGTCGGTGCCGACGGGTTGGCCGTAGTACGGCATCATCTGCGAGCAGCCGGCCGCGATCGCGGCCTTGAACGGCTCCAGGTGCAGCTCGCGCAGACCGCCCGGGTAGACCTGCTCCTTGCCGTGCGGGAAGTGCGGGTCCTCGCCGTCCTTCTGCGGGCCGCCGCCGGGGAAGTGCTTGACCATCGCGGCCACCGAGTCCTTGCCGAGGCTCTCGCCCTGGAGACCGCGGACGTACGCCTCCACCAGCTCGCCCGTCAGCTTCGCGTCGGAGCCGAAGGTGCCGGACTGGCGGGACCAGCGGGGCTCGGTCGCGAGGTCGATCTGCGGGTGGAGCGCCGTACGGAAGCCGACGGAGAGGTACTCGCGGCGGACGGTGTCGGCGAAGGAGAAGACCAGCTCGGGGTCGCCGATCGCGGCGAGGCCGAGCGCCTCCGGCCAGGCGGAGAAGGCGCCGGCGTTGAAGGAGGCGCCGATGTTGTCGGTGAAGGCGTGGCGCGGGTCGGTGGAGAGCGAGACCGGGATGCCGAGGCGGGTGGCCGCCGCCATCTCCTGGACGGCGTTGTGCCAGAGCGCCATCTCGCGGGCGCCGTGGGTGCCGAGCAGGTTGAAGTGGGTGAGCTGCCGGTCCGCGATGAGCTCCGGAGTGGTGAGGGGCAGCATCGAGCCGTCCGTGGCGGTCACCGGGGTGCCGTCGGGATTCATCATCAGCATCGAGTGGAAGAGCTGCCCGGCCTTCTCCTCCGGCGTCATGCGGGCGAGGAGGTCCTCCACGCGTTCGCCGACGGGGCGGGTGGGGTCCTGGTACGGGTGCATGTCAGGGCTCCTGGGTGTGGCCGGGGAGAGCGGTGCCGCCCTTGGACGCCCTCAGGCTAGGCGCGAAAACCGAGTGCCTACTAGGTTTCTGGAATGTGTCCTGGGTCACAGCGGAAAAGCCCCATTCCGGGCCGGTCTAAGGTGGGCGCATGCCGGAGAACACGGGCCGAGCGCCCCGCAGGAGCGCAGGCCGGGGCAGCTACGCGGTCGGCGACGCGCGCCGTCAGAAGATCCTGGACACCGCCGTCGACCACTTCGGGCAGTGGGGCTTCCACGCTTCCTCCCTCGCCCGGATCGCCCACGACTGCGGCATCACCCAGGGTGGGCTGCTGCACCACTTCCGCAGCAAGGAGGACCTGCTCCTCTCGGTCCTCGCGCAGAGCGAACAGCACGACGTGGAGAGGTTGTTCAGCGACGAGCCGGCGTCGTACGCGGCCTACCTCGACACGCTCGTCGCCCTGATCGAGGAGAACACTCGGCGCCCCGGCATCGTCCGCATGTTCAACGTCCTGGTGGGCGAGTCCGGCAACGTCGGCCACCCCGCCCACCAGTACTTCAAGGAGCGCTACGCGCGCGTGCTCCGGCACACCGTCGACCTCCTGGACGCCGCCGTCCGCCGCGGCGAACTCCGCCCCGACCTCGACTCCCTCGCCGTCGCCCAGGAACACCTCGCCGTCATGGACGGCCTCCAGATCCAATGGGCCCTCGACCCGTCCTCGATGGACATGCCCTCCCGCGTCGACGCCTACCTCCGCCGCCGCTACGCGGAGATCGCCGCACCCAGGGGCTGACGGGGCCGGAGCGGGGGCGCGGGTTCGAGGGGTGCGCGTCCCGAAGGCGGCCCGGGTCCGGGGCGGCCGGGACTCGAGCGGGGGCGCGGCCCGTCAGGCGGCCGCCTTGCCCGCCTCCCATTCGCGGCCGATCGCGCCGATCAGCCTCGGGTACACGCCCAGGTACCGGAACGGCTTGATCCCCGCCATGTAGACCGCGCCGAGCAGGCCGTTGGGCTTCACCAGCACGGCCATCCGCGCGCGATGGCGCCCCGAAGCACCGTCCGGGACCCAGCCGATGTGCATCACCGCGTGCACGGTCCGGTTGGCGCTCTCCGCCACCCACTCGTCGTGCGTCTGGAAGACGGAGGTGAAGGGGACCGCTTGCAGGTCCGGCCCCCGCGTGCCCTCGCGCAGGTCCTCCGGGAGGCGGTCCCGGAGCGTCTCCACCCGCCCGCCGAGGCCGGCGGCGGGCTTGTCCCAGCCGAACAGCGCCCCCAGCTTCCAGCGGATCGCGAAGAGCGTGCGGACCGGCGGGGAGGAGAGGGCCGTCCCCCCGCTGCTCGTGAACTGCCGTACCAGGCGGTCGAGATCGTCCGGGCCGCCCGTGACGGGCAGCTCCCACACGTCCTCGACCTGGAAGTCGCCGGCGATCTCGTGGATCCGCCACGGGCGGGAGGTGTGCGCGGTGCGGGGAAGTCTCATGGTCGTACCCCTGTTCCTGCGGTCCGCCGCTTGCGCGGAGACGTCTATACGGTGGCGTATAGATCAACCGTAGACCTGTCTGTACGGCACCGTATAGTCGGGCGGAGGAGTGGCGAGGTGAGGAGGGACACACCATGGGCGCGATCCGCACACCACGGGGCCGGTGGATCGAGGAGGGCCTCCGCGCGCTCGCCGAGGGCGGCCCTGAGGCCGTACGGATCGAACCGCTGGCCCAGGCCCTCGGCGTCAGCAAGGGCGGCTTCTACGGGTACTTCGCCAACCGCGACGCCCTGCTCGCCGAGATGCTCGACACCTGGGAGCGCGAGGTCTCCGAAGCCGTCATCGAGCGGATCGAGAGCGGTGGGGGAGAGGGACGCGCCAAACTCGGCCGCCTCTTCGACTTCGTCCAGGGCGTCGCCGAAGGGCCGGTGACCGGCCTCGCCGTCGACCTCGCCGTCCGCGACTGGGCCCGGCGCGACGAGACCGTCGCCGTACGCCTCCGCCGCACCGACAACCGGCGCATGGAGTACCTGCGTTCGCTCTTCCGGGACTTCTGCGCCGACGAGGACGACGTCGAGGTCCGCTGCCTGCTCGTCTTCTCGCTGCGCGTGGCCGACCACTTCATCGCGGTCGACCACGGCGGGCGCACGCCGGCGGAGATGGCGGAGCTGACGAGGGACTGGCTGCTCAGATAGGCGCGGTGGCGCTCTCGCGCCCCTGCTCAGGCCTCGCCGGTCACGTGCCGGGCGCCCCGCCAGGCGTACAGCGCCGTCCCGGCCGCGAGGCAGAGGGCGGCGACCGTCCAGGCCTCGCCCTCCGGACCGGGTCGTGTCGCCCAGCCCCACCAGACCGCGCCGCCGCCCGCGTCCGAGGGGGCCGCGAGATAGACGACGCCCAGGTAGAAGGTGGGCGGCAGCCAGCTCAGCCGGGCCCCGACGAGGGTGGCGGCAGCCGCCGTCATGCCCACCAGGCCCAGGGTGTTGCGCACGGCGGCGGGCGCGCCGAACGCCTCCGAGTGGCCCGGCACCGCGAGGGCCAGCAGGGCCACGGCGAGCGCGGTCGGGGCGAGGAGATGGGTGAGGCGCCGGGGCCACCAGGGTCGTACCGCCGTACGGTCCAGCTCGTCGCTCGGCGTGTGCAGACTGGTGCCGATCGCGCCCGCCGCCAGCAGCGGGCCGAGGAGCACGACCGGCAGCCGTGCCGTGTGGTCGAAGTCCGGCAGCGACACCAGCCACTGGGCCGCCCAGGCGGCGGCGGCCGCCGTGCCGAACAGGGCGGCCAGCGCGCCGGGCAGGCCGCGGGAGCGCAGATAGAGGCTCAGCGGGGGGAGCTTCACGGGATCGGCACCTCGTCCGGGTGGCAGGTGTTCGCGGCCAGGAACCGGGTGAGGTACTCGCGCTGCTCGGCCGGGGACTTGGCTTGCAGCCGGTCGATGTAGGGCCGGGCCGCGGTGGTGTCGGGGCCGTAGTCGTCCGGTGTCGGCGCCAGCCACTCGATGACGGCGAGCTGGACGGTGCTCGCCCGCTCGGCGTTCGGGCCCGTGCCGTCGCCGGGTCGGCAGGAGTCCGAGAACAGCCAGTTCACGGCCGAGTTCAGATAGAGATCGGGGCGCGTCAGCCGGTTGCGCACCGCGTCCTGCCGGGCGCTGGGCAGCTCGACGTCGCCGGGGAGGGCCGGTCCGCTCGCGCCGCCCACCCAGCGGACCGGGGCGCCGGGCACCCCCTTGAGATGGGCGCTCAGCGGGGCGAGCGCCGCCGACACCGAGGGCAGCAGCCCCTCGTCCACGGCCGTCAGACACACCTGCGGCGTGCCGTCGTCGCAGACCTGCCGCGCCAGGGCGGGGTCCGGGCGCCACGGGCCCTCGTCCGGCGGCAGCCGCAGGATCAACGTGGCGGCGCCGACCGCGACCGCCAGCGGGACCAGCGCGAGCGGCCGGAGGCGGGCCGTGCGCAGCCCGTACGCGAGGAGCGCGGCGAGCGCGAGCCCCGCCGCCCACGCCATCGCCGCCGGGCCGTACCACCACACCGGCCGGTCCCAGAAGAACTGGTGCTCGCCCGCCGGACCGAGCCAGCGCGCGGGGCCTTCGCGATACGCGGCGAGGCCCAGCACCACGTACCCGGCGATCCCCAGGAGCGGGGCCGTCAGCCTCCAGCGGACCACCCGGCCGACGAGATGGCCGAGCGTGCCGAGCGCGCCGACGGCCACCGCGTCGGCGGCGAGGAGTTCGAGGAAGGGGCGCCCGGCGGAGACGTACGGCCAGGTGGCGAGGGCGCAGACGGCGTCGGCGAGGAGCAGCCCGGCGGCGGGCCAGAGCGCGGACGGGGCGACCGCGACCAGGAGGCGGCGCATCGGGGAACGGGAGACGGAATCCCACAGCTCCGTCGTCCCGCGCCGCCGGTCCCGGCCGCCCTGCCAGCAGCCGGCGGCGAGCGCGAGGGGGCCGCAGAGCAGACCGGCGACGACGTGCAGCAGGTTCGTCGTGTCGGCCCAACGGCCCTGCCAGCCCAGCCCCTTGCCGTACATCGTGACCAGGACGGTGAGGAGGACGGCGGCGCCGGTCCACGGCCCGAGCCCGCGGCGCAGCTCGGTACGGAGCGGGGACACCGTACGTACGTACGCGGCGGGCTCCGTACGGGGCGGAGTGAGGGTCGCGGTCACCGCAGCGCCTCCTTCGCGCGTGCCGCGCCGCTTCCGGAGCGCTCGCGGTGGGCGCGCAGTGCGGCCGTGTAGCCGCGCTCGATCGCGTTCGTCGTCGTGTCGCCGGGATCGGCCGACTCGCCGCCGAGAGCGGCGAGTTCGGCGGTCGTGCCGCGGAAGGCGAGCCGTCCCGCCTCGATCAGGGCGACGTCGGTGCAGGCCGCTGCCACGTCCTCCACCAGGTGCGTGGAGACCGCCACCGTCGCCTCCTTGCCGAGCTCCCGGAGCAGCGCGCGGAAGTCGACCCGCTGCTCGGGGTCGAGGCCGGCCGTCGGCTCGTCGAGGAGCAGCAACTCCGGTTCGTTCACGATGGCCTGGGCGATGCCGGCCCGCCGGACCATGCCGCCCGACAGCGTCTTCATCCGCGCGTCGATCCGGTCGGCGAGCCCGACCCGCTCGACGGCACGCTCCACGGCCGCCGGGGCCCGGTTCGCCGGCACCTCCTTGAGCCAGGCCACGTACGCGACGAACTCCCGGACCGTGAAGGCGGGGTAGTAGCCGAACTCCTGCGGCAGATAGCCGAGCCGGCGCCGGATCCCGGTGCGTTCGCGAGGGCTCGCGACGTCCTCGCCGAGCAGCTCCACCCGCCCGGAGGCGGGCGCGGCGACGGTCGCGAGGACCCGGATGAGCGAGGTCTTCCCTGCGCCGTTCGGGCCGAGCAGGCCGTGGACGCCGCGGGAGAGGGACAGGTCGAGCGCGTCGAGGGCGACGGTGCGGCGGTGCCGGACGGTCAGTCCGGTCACCGCGACCGTGGCGGGCTTGTTCACCGGGTCTCCAGGTGGTCGAAGGAGCGGCGCCGCAGCACGAGGAGGGCGGCGCAGGCGAGTGCCGCGGCGGCCCAACTCCCTTGTGCCACGGGGCCGGAGAAGTAGCGCACGAGCGCGGCGGCGCTGTCCGGGTCGGCGGTCGCCGGTGCGAGGAGCGGGCCCGTCACGGCGAGCAGCCACCCGCCGGCGAGCGTCGCGGCCGCCGCCCGGCAGCCGACGAACGAGCCGAGGGCGAGGGTCGCCAGGATCAGGGCGAGCCCCGGCAGCAGCCAGGCGGCCGCCCCGGGGAACCCGGCCACCGGCGGCAGCAGCGCCCCGCCGACGGTCAACAGCGGTACACAGACGGCGAGTACGGCGGCGGTACGGGTGAGCAGGAGCCGCAGCCCGCCGGAGGGCGTGGCGGCGGTGATCTCGTACAGCGGATCGGCGTGGCGTCCGTACGAGACGGCGACCCCGCCCAGCGGGAGGACCGGGGAGAGCGCGAGCAGCCAGCTCCGGGCGCCCTGGAACCCGGCCCCGTAGGCCAGGCCGAAGGCCCCGCCCAGGACGAGCGCCACGGCCACCACCCAGGACCCGCGCAGGGCGGGCCCGGCGGCCCACCAGAGCCGCGCCCACCGCCCGAGGGGGTGTGCGACGGTCGTCACCGGGGCGGGGCGGTGTCCCACGGAGGCCAGGAGCTCCGCCCGTACGGAGGCGAGGGCCGGACCCGCCGCCCCGGCGCGGACGGCGGCCGAGACACGGCCCGCGCAGGGCGAGCAGGACTCGACGTGCTTCTCCAGGGACCAGGCGTCCGTCTCGGGAGCGGTGCCCTCCGCGTACCGGAGCGCCAGCGCGTCGGTGACGTGCCAGTCGGCGGCGGGTCGGGGGGACGTCATGCGGTGCCTCCCAAGGGGTACGGGCCGCCGGCGCCGAGGGCGGCGCGCAGTTCGCGGCGGGCGCGCAGGGCGCGGGTCTTGACCGTGCCCTCGGGTATGCCGAGGAGCCGGGCGGTCTCGCGGGTCGTCAGTCCGTCGACGACGGTCGCCCGCAGAACCTCGGCCAGCTCGGGCGAGATCCGGTCGAGGGCGGCGCCCACCTCCCCGTACTCCAGGCCCGCGAGCACCCGTTCCTCGGTGGAGGGCGCGGGGGTGGCGGGTTCCGGGGGCGCGGCGGCGGCCCGTTCGGTGCGTTCGGCGCGGGCCCGGGCGCGCTGGGCGTCCACGAGCCGCCGGGCGGCGATCACCCAGAGCCAGCCCCCGGCCTCGCCCCGGCCGCGGTGGCCGCCGGCCGAGCGCCAGACCGTGACGAAGGTGTCCTGGAGGACCTCCCGTACGGTCTCCTCGTCCGGGCAGCGCCGGGCCAGCCGGGCGTGCAGCCAGCCCGCGTGCCGGTCGTAGAGGACGGCGAGTGCCTCGGAGTCCCCCCGGGCGACCGCGCGCAGCAGCGCCGCGTCGTCGTCCTCGTCTCCCCCTGTGGGGCCTGCCCCTGAGGGGCGCAACAGTCTCACGCCCTCTCTATCGCGTACGGACCCCCGTTCGGTTCACGGCGGGTCCGACGCCCCGGTTCAGGGGCTCGTCGGCGGGCCGCCCTCCGGGAGGGCGGCGAAGACGCGCTGGAGGGCGGGCGGGCGTTCGCCGTCGCCCGCGACGACGAGGCGGTGGCGGTACGTGACGAAGTACTGGAACCCGTCGGCGATCGGGCTGCCGGTGGGCCGCTCCGGAACCCGAGCGAACGCCGGGTCCTCCAGCGCGGCCCGTAGCTCGGCGACCTCCGCGGGGGTCTGCTGCCCGGTCCGGGGCGGCTTCGTGCCGGAGCGGCTGGTCCAGCTGCCGTCGTAGTGGACGACGAGCTGGTTGCGTACCCCGGCGAGGCCGCCGTTGACGACGACCTCGACGAGGACCTCGCCGGGCTGGGGCTCCTGGGACGGGGCGGTTGCCGTCGGGTCCGGCGCGCCGCTCGGCGTGCCTGCCGTCGGGGGTTCCGGGGGCACGCTCACGCCCGGCGCCGGGCCACCCGGCGCGGGCGGCACCCCGGGCCCGCAGGCGCTCGCGCCGCCGACCAGGACCGCCGCGAGCAGCAGGGTCCCGCACCACTTGCCCCGTACGCCTCGCACCATGGATCGAGCATGCCCCGTACGGGGTCCCCCGCGCAGCCGGACGGTCAGGTTCCCGACCGGACGATCCCGGTGAGGGGCCCGCGGTAGCGCCAGTCCAGCGAGTCGTACAGCGCGAGGCCGTCCGTGGTCGCCGCCAGCACCCCGGTCTCGGCGCCGGCCTGCGCGGCGGCGGCCTCCAGGGTGCGCATCACGTTCGCGCCGAGGCCGCGCCGCCGGTGCGCGGGGTCGGTCTCGATCTGGTCGGCGACGGCCGTGGAGCCGGTCGGGGCGATCTGGCCGCGGGCGGCGAGGGTGCCGTCCTGGGCGAGGATCCGGACCCGGACGACGCCGTCCCGGGTCTCGGTGGTCCGGGCGTACCCCTCCGGCGGCGCGGGCCGGACGGCCGGGTCCAGCGGCTTGACCATCATGAAGCCGGGGTCGTCGGGGACCGTCCACCCCTCGGTGATCCACGGCGCCACCTCCTCCGGTGTCGCCATCACCTTGAGCCAGCTGTACGGCTCGGTGAGCCGCGCGCAGAGCACGCCGACGGAGGCCGCGTCGGGGGCGGGCAGCACGTGGCGTACGACGTGCCGGGGCAGTCCGACGTCGATCCGGTAACCCCAGGGCTCGGCGACGGGGGGCGGGGTCGCCCGCGAGACGGTCCAGCCGGCCACCCAGGCGGAAGTAATAGCTGAGATATCCATGCAGTCATTACATCGGCCGTTCGTGGGCCGACGGGAGGGTGATCGCTCAGAGCGAACGGCGCGAGGGGAACATTCCTGGGCTCACGTGCATTGAGTCCGTACAGCTCAACTTGAGTGCCGAAGGGGAGATCATGGCTTCTGAGTCCAAGGCGTCCGTGCCGCTCACTCTGCCTGTGCTGCCGCTCGACGACGAGGTCGTGCTGCCCGGCATGGTGGTGCCGCTCGACCTGTCCGACAACGACGTACGGGCCGCCGTCGAGGCCGCCCAGGCCGCCGCGCGGCCCGGAGCCGGAAAGCCGCGGGTGCTGCTCGTGCCCCGCGTCGACGGGACCTACGCCGCGACCGGCGTCCTGGGCATCGTCGAGCAGGTGGGGCGCCTGTCCGACGGCGACCCCGGCGCCCTGATCCGCGGCATCGGCCGCGTGCGCATCGGCGCCGGCACCACCGGCCCCGGCGCGGCCCTGTGGGTCGAGGGCGGCACGGTCGAGGAGGTCCTGCCCGACCCGCTGCCCGGCGCGGTGACCGAACTGGTCAAGGAGTACAAGGCGCTCGCCACCAGCTGGCTCAAGAAGCGCGGAGCCTGGCAGGTCGTCGACCGCGTCCAGCAGATCGACGGCGTCGGCGCCCTCGCCGACAACTCCGGATACTCGCCCTTCCTCACCGTCGAGCAGAAGGTCGCGCTCCTGGAGGCCGCCGACCCGGTCGCCCGCCTCAAGCTCGCCACCGCCCAGCTCCGCGAGCACCTCGCCGAACAGGACGTCGCCGAGACCATCGCCAAGGACGTCCAGGAGGGCGTCGACAAGCAGCAGCGCGAGTTCCTGCTCCGCCGTCAGCTCGAAGCGGTGCGCAAGGAGCTCCGCGACCTCAACGGCGAGGCCGAGGGCGACGAGTCCGACGACTACCGCGCCCGCGTGGAGGCCGCCGACCTGCCCGAGAAGGTCCGCGAGGCCGCCCTCAAGGAGGTCGAGAAGCTGGAGCGGTCCAGCGACCAGTCCCCCGAGGGCTCCTGGATCCGCACCTGGCTCGACACCGTCCTCGAACTGCCGTGGAACGAGCGGACCGAGGACCGCTACGACATCCGGGGCGCCCGCGCCGTCCTCGACGCCGAGCACGCCGGACTCGACGACGTGAAGGAACGCATCACCGAGTACCTCGCGGTGCGCAAGCGGCGCTCCGACCGCGGTCTCGGCGTCGTCGGCGGCCGCCGCGGCGGAGCCGTGCTGGCCCTGGTCGGCCCGCCCGGCGTGGGAAAGACGAGCCTGGGACAGAGCGTCGCCCACGCCATGGGCCGCGAGTTCGTCCGCGTCGCCCTCGGCGGCGTACGGGACGAGGCCGAGATCCGCGGCCACCGCCGGACCTACGTCGGCGCGCTGCCCGGCCGGATCGTCCGGGCGATCAAGGAGGCCGGGTCCATGAACCCGGTGGTCCTGCTCGACGAGATCGACAAGGTCGGATCCGACTTCCGGGGCGACCCGGCGGCGGCGCTGCTCGAAGTCCTCGACCCGGCGCAGAACCACACCTTCCGCGACCACTACCTGGAGGTCGAACTCGACCTCTCCGACGTCGTCTTCCTGGCCACGGCCAACGTCCTCGAAGCCATCCCCGAGGCGCTCCTGGACCGCATGGAGCTGGTCAGGCTCGACGGCTACACGGAGGACGAGAAGGTCGTCATCGCCCGCGACCACCTGCTCCCGCGCCAGCTGGAGCGGGCCGGCCTGGAGTCCGGCGAGGTCGTCCTGGAGGAGGCCGCCCTGCGGAAGCTGGCCGGCGAGTACACCCGTGAGGCCGGCGTCCGCACCCTGGAGCGGTCGATCGCCCGCCTGCTGCGGAAGGTCACGGCCCAGCACGAGCTCGGCGACCGCGAACTGCCGTTCACGGTCACACCGGAGGACCTGCGGGAACTCATCGGCCGGCCGCACCACGTGCCCGAGTCGGCCCAGGACCCGGCCGAGCGGCGCACCGCCGTGCCGGGCGTGGCCACCGGACTCGCCGTGACCGGCGCGGGTGGTGACGTGCTCTTCGTCGAGGCGTCCCTCGCCGACCCGGAGACCGGCGCCGCCGGGCTGACCCTGACCGGCCAGCTGGGCGACGTGATGAAGGAGTCCGCGCAGATCGCGCTCTCCTTCCTCCGCTCGCACGGCGCGGAGCTGGAGCTGCCCGTCACCGGCCTCAAGGACCGGGGCGTGCACATCCACTTCCCGGCGGGCGCCGTCCCCAAGGACGGTCCGAGCGCGGGCGTCACCATGACGACCGCCCTCGCGTCCCTGCTGAGCGGGCGCCTGGTCCGCACGGACGTGGCCATGACCGGCGAGGTGTCCCTCACCGGCCGGGTGCTGCCGATCGGCGGCGTGAAGCAGAAGCTCCTCGCCGCGCACCGGGCGGGCATCACGACGGTCGTGATCCCCAAGCGGAACGAGGCCGACCTGGACGACGTCCCGGCCGAGATCCTGGAGAAGCTGGAGGTCCACCCGGTGACGGACGTCCGGCAGGTCCTGGAGATCGCGCTCGCGCCGGCGGCGGTGCCGGTGGGCGTGGCCGCGTAATTCCCCTCCCGTGAGCGGGGTGTCCGTCGGGACACCCCGCTCCGGCGTGCCCGGATGTCAGTCGGGGCTGTCATGCTCGTACACATGAACGACGACGCCTTCTGGGCTCTCATCGACGAGTTGAGCCGCCGCCCCGGTGACCGGGACGAGCGGCTGGAGTGGCTGCGGGAAGAGCTGATACGGCGTCCGGCGGTCGAGAGCGTGGCGTTCCAGGTGTTCCTGGAGGAGGCCTGCGAGGCAGCCGACACGCGCGCGCTGTGGACGGCGGCGGACCGGGTCGAGGGCGGCTGCTCGGACGACGGCTTCCACTACTTCACGCTCTGGCTGGTGGGGCAGGGGCGCGAGGTGTACGAGTCGGTGCTCGCCGACCCCGACACGCTGGCCGACGTGCCCGGGGTGCTGGCCCTCGCCGGCCGGCACCGGAACACCTGGCACGACGACGAGTGGCCCGAGTGGGAGGAGCTCGACTACGTGGCGCAGGACGCGTTCGACGAGCTGACCGGCCAGGAGGACGACGAGGGGGATGAGTTCCTCGACGCGGTCGAGGAGCTCGCCGAGGAGCGGGGAGAGCGGGAAGAGGACGGGGCGCCCTGGGCGTCCGCGCCGGAGGGGGCTGCGATGCCCCGGCTCACCGCCCTCTTCCCGCTCGGTTCGTCCGCCTCCTAGGAGACGCCGGGACACCCGGTGACGGCCGGATGCCCGGACGTCCCGGGCATCCGGTGGGGTCCGGAGGCGCCCCGTGACGGCCGGGTCTCCGGTGTCACCCGGGGCGTCAGGAGGCGGACGAGTCGCGGCGGCGGCCCAGGAGGAGGCTGCCGGCGGCGAAGGCGGCGAGGGCTCCCGCGCCGGCCAGGGCCAGGGGGAGCGGGGAGGAGGGGGTTCCGGACGCCTCCGCGGAGAGGGCCGGGGCCTGCTCGTCGCCGCCGTGGCCCGCGTGGCTCACGGTGGAGAGCTCGGCGTCCGCCGAGATCTTCGCCTCGGTCGGTGCGGTGGCCTGCGCGCCCGTGGCCGTGCCCGCCGCCGTGCCGCCGAAGGTGACGTCCGAGCAGCTGTAGAAGGCCTCGGGGCTGTCGCTGCGCTGCCACACCTTGTAGACGATGTGGCGGCCGGTGCGGGCCGGCAGGTTGCCGGTGAAGTTGTAGTAGCCGTCGGTCGAGGTGCGGGTGGTGGTGTGGACGGCGACGGGGGTCGCGTCCAGGTCGGACCACTTGAGCGGCTGCGTCGGGTCGAAGCCGGGCTTGGTGATGTAGACCGTCATGGTGCCCGAGTGGGGTGCGGTGACGCGGACCTTGAAGTCGAAGGAGCCGGCGGCGACGGCCGTCGCGGGCCAGTCGGTGCGCGCCCAGTCCAGCGCGCGGTACTTGGCGCGGTTCGCCGAGCAGAGCTTGCCGTCCGGGATGAGCGCCTGGTGCTGCCCGTCGGCGTTGGCGATGTTGACCTCGTTCCAGTCGTAGAGCGGCTGGGTGCCGGAGTCGGCGACGAGGTCCTTGCACACCTGCGACTTGGGCGTCTCGGGGCCTTCGGCGTAGCAGGCGGCCACCCGGCTCACGGGGTTGAAGACGGCCCCGTGGGCGCCGGCCGTCGTCGGGGTGAGGGCGACGAGCGCGGCGGCGGACAGGGTGGCGGCGGCGACGGCGGAGGTGCGGCGGTAGGAGGCCATGCGGGGGCTCTCTCTCGTGCGTGGGGGAGTACGGGACGAGCAACGCGCGCTGGGCGCACGGAAGTTGCCTTCCGGGCGACCGGCGTAGAGCCTCGCATTGGTCCATACCAATGGGCAAGGGGGTGGGTCGAAAAAGCCGCGGCGGCCCCCCGGGGTGCCGCATTCCCGGGGAGCCGCCGCGGACCGATGGACGCGCGGAGGGCCTGGTCAGCCGTTCGCGAGCGCCTGTACGCGCGAGTAGTCGCCGTTGAAGTGGTTGTGGTCGCCGACCGTCGGGCCGGAGGACGTGTACTGCCAGATCGTGTAGTACGGCCAGCCGGCCGGGAGTTCGCCGACCTCGGAGGCGTACCGCGCGATCCAGAGCGGGTTGGTCCCGGCGAAGGCCGCCGAGTTGCCGGTGCACTGCTTCCACCAGCTCGTCGCGGTGTAGATCACCGGGTCGCGGCCCGTCCGGTACCGGTAGCGGTTCACGAAGTCCTGGATCCAGGCGACCATCCCGGACGCCGTCTTGCCGTAGCAGGTCGCGCCGTACGGGTTCCACTCGATGTCGAGCACCCCCGGCAGCGTCTTCCCGTCCTTCGACCAGCCGCCGCCGTTGTTCACGAAGTAGTCGGCCTGGGCGGCGCCGCTCGTGGTGTCCGGGGTGGCGAAGTGGTACGTGCCCCGGATCATGCCGACGTTGTAGGAGCCGTTGTACTGCTGGGTGAAGTACGTGTTCTTGTAGTACGTGCCTTCCGTCGCCTTGACGTAGGCCCACTTGACCCCGCTGTTCCACAGCGTGGACCAGGCCACGTTGCCTTGGTGGCTGGAGACGTCCACGCCCTCCGTCTGGACGGCCAGGGTGGTGGCGCCGGCGGGCTTCGCACCCTTGCCGTCGTGGGCGATCACGCCCATGCCCATGTACGCGGAACCGCGTTCGGGGACGACCCGGGTGCCCGGGTCCTGGGCGGCGCCGGCGTTCCCGGCGAGGGGCAGGAGCAGGGCCAGCGTCGCGAGGGCCGCGCCGGCCAGGGTCGTTCCGGATCTGTGCACACGCATTGCGTGCCTCCGAAAGGCTCGGTGGGGGGAGCTCTGTTGGGGGAGCCGGCGCACGATGCCGACAGGCCATGGAATGGACATGTCAGCCCGACGCCGGGGACGACGCTACGCACGTAGACCCACCCGGCGGAAGGGGGCCCGATCGCCGCCGTTGGTCTACGCCTGCGAAATACTGAAGGAGCTGCGGCGATGGCCGCGGCGGGAAGAAACTTTCAGCCGCCGGAAACCGGCGGCCGAGCCGTCGGACAGCAGCCGGAGGACACGTGGGAGGTGCTGACGTGCACGGAAGCGGTACGGGAAGCGACGGCCGGGCCGCTGGGGGGACGGCGGGGCGTGGACGCGGCGAGGCGCCCGGGGTGGACCCCGAGTTCCTGGCGCTCGAGCGCGAGCTGGCGGTGTTCCTGCGCCGGGCGCGGGCCCAGTCGGGGGAGATGGCGCGGGAGGTGCACCCCGAACTGGAGCCGGCGGCCTATGGGCTCTTCGTCCGGCTCGACGAGGTCGGGCCGCAGCGCGCCACCGAACTCGCCGGCTACTTCGGGGTCGGGAAGGCGACGATGAGCCGGCAGCTGCGGGCGCTCGAGGTCCTCGGGCTCGTCGTCCGTGACCCGGACCCCGCCGACGGGCGCGCCTCCCTGGTGCGGCTCACGGAGGAGGGCCGGGACCGCTTCCGGCACGTGCGGGACGCGCGGCGCGAGCGGTACGTGCGCAAGCTGGTCGACTGGGACCGCGGGGAGGTCGCGGAACTGGCGCGGCTGCTGCACCACTTCAACGTACGGGCGGAGGGCTGAGCAGCGGCCTGCCCGGAGAGCGGGGCCTGGCGGGGTTTCCGGACCGGCCCCGGGGCCCGCACGGTGGATCACGGCCGGGGTCGCGGCCCCGGGCCGCCGGAGGGGTCCTGGCCGGGGGCGCCGAGCTCCACATACGCCGCCGTGGCGTCGTCGTGCCGCTTCCAGCGGTGCGTGCCGCCCGCCCGCGCGTCGGCCGCCTCCAGGTCCCGCACCCGGCGGAGGAGGCCGGCCGCGCCCTCGTCGCGCAGGACGCCGAGGCAGGCCGTCCAGTCGCCTTCGCCGAACAGCTCCACCCAGCGGCTCGCCCCGTCCGTGAGCGCCGCCAGGGCGCGTACCCGCGCGCGGGGGGTCGTCCCGGTGATCGCCCGCTCCGCGACCGCGGGGTCGGCGGCGGCCGTGAAGAATCCGCCCTCCCGATTGCGAAGCCGGTCCGTCGCCTCCAGTGAGCGCCGGACCGCGTCCGGGACCCGGTCGAGCCGGTCGTCGAGGACGGCCTGTACCGTGCCGTCCGGTTCCTCCAGGAGGAGAGCGGAGTCGGACAGGACGAGATGCTCGACCGAGACCTCGTCCCAGCGGGCGAGGACGACGGTTGCCTGGGGCGTTCGCATGTGAGAAAGGTCACAGGTCTGCCGATGGGCGTCCGCGGTGCGCCGGATTGCCCGCGACAGGATCTCGGGCAGGGGCATGTCCGGCCTGGAAGCGGACAGTTCGGTCAAAGCCCCGCCGAGTCGCGCGGTGAACCACGGCACGCCGTGCACACAACCGTCATCACCGGCGGGTGGTGTGACGCCGTCGAGCAGGACGACGGTTCCCCCGCCGCCCGCACCGGGCAGAGCTGCTGACACCCAGTCCTCGTTGGGGCGTTCGGGGCTGCCGGGGAGGGAGGCGACGTCGCTGCGCATGGGTTCCAGTGTGCCCGCCCCCGATCCGGCGGCGGCGTACTCCTTCACGGGACCTGCAAACGACCGGAAAAGGCCTGTACCAACGCGGCGGCCGCGGCGTGTGAGGCGGAACGGACACCTCCGGAGAGCTGCGGGCGGGCATCCTGCCAAAGCCCGCCCGGAAGATCCAACCGGGCCCCCGCGGGGCCCGCCGGGGAAGCCCGGGGAAGTTGTTCGCCAACTCATGAGTGTTGTTCACTCGTTCGGGTGGCGGAGCGGCCGATGCGCGCCCCCTTCCCAGAAGCGCTGGAATGGTCGGAAGCCGTACCAGGGGTGGGGGCGCTCCATGTGACCGGTCGTCACCTCTGCTTTGTGGGCGGACGAGTCAAGAATGCGAGCACCGGTGCAGAAGAAGCGGCCTCGGAGCAAGAACGGCACGCGGAGCCAGGCCCCCGGTGCGGAGCCGACCCCGGACGCCGCGGCGGCGCAGCAGACCCCCGCAGGCCGGACCAAGCGCGTCCGCAACCGCCTGGTCGCCGGCGTCGCCCTCGTCGGCGTCACCGTACTCGCCGCCGGGGCCCCCGCGGTCCTCGCCGCCTCCGCCGAGCTGACGGACTCCCAGCGTCTGGTCACCCTCGCCGAACTCGACCGGCAGGCCGTCACCCTGGCGCACTCCCTCGCCGACGAGCGCGACGAGGTCGTGGCGTACATCGCCGCCGGCCGCGACGCCCAGACCGGCGACGCCAAGCACAAGCGGCAGATCACCGACACCCGGTCCACCCGCGTCGACCGGCAGATCGACGAGATCCGGCCCGCCGCACCCACCGAGCTCCGCCGGGACCTCGCCGGAGTGCCCTCCATCCGCCGCACCGCGCTCACCGGCAAGGGCACGGCACTGGAGGCCCACAAGGCGTACTCGGACGTCATCGCCAAGCTCCAGGCACTCGCCGACGAGCTCGCCGACAAGACCCCGCCCCGCGCCACCGACGCCTCGCTCACCGAGGCCACGCGTGCCCCGGCCGCCCTCGGCCGCGCCGTCGAGCAGGCCTCCGCCACCCGCGGCCTGCTCCTCGCCGCGCTCGCCGTGCAGCAGCCCGAGCCCACGGGGGAGGTCCACTACGACTCCGAGTCCGGCACCTACGTCCCCGACGTGCCCGAAGGCGCCGCGGAGGCCGAGCGCGCCCGCGACCTCCTCAGCGCCGCCGCGCAGCAGGCCCGCGTCCGCGAACTCGCCGCCCTCGGCGACTTCGACCAGGCCGCCGGAGCCGCCGCCCGCGACTCGCTCGCCGCCACCGTCACGGGCCCCGACGTCAAGAGCGCCGAGCGTTCCCTGGCCGCCCTCACCGACCAGCCCCGGCTGACCGAGGCCGAGGGCGACACCGACCCGGCCGGCCTGGAGTCGGCCCTCTCCGCCCGCATCGAGCAGATGCGCGGCGTCGAGTCCGCCCTCGCCGCCGGGCGCGTCGAGCGGCTCGGCGCGCTCCGCGACGACGACGTCACCGCCCTCGAACTGCGCCTCGCCTTCCTCGGCGGCTGCTTCCTGGTCGCGATCGGCATCTCCACCTACGTCGCCCGCAGCCTCACCCGGCCCCTCGCCGTCCTCCGCATCGGCGCCGCCCGGCTGGCCGCCGCCCCCGCGCCGCACACCGAGGAGCAGGTCCGCTTCACCGGCCGCAACGACGAGTTCGCCCAGGTCGTCCGCTCTCTCAACACCCTGCACGGCAAGCTCGCCGGCCTCGCCGAGCACGCCGAGCGGCTCACCGACGAGCGGGTCGACCTGGTCGCGGCCAAGGAGGCCGTCGGCGCGGAACTCGCCGCCCAGCGCGCGGACCTCCAGGGCCGGGTCGCCCTGCTCACCGCCGACCTCGAACGGCTCCGGAACACCGTCCACCACACCTTCGTCAACCTCTCGCTGCGCAGCCTCGGGCTCGTCGAGCGCCAGCTCGGCGTCATCGAGAAGCTGGAGGAGCGCGAGCAGGACCCGGACCGCCTCGGCACCCTCTTCAAGCTCGACCACATGGCGACCGTCATGCGCCGCCACAGCGAGAACCTGCTGGTCCTCGCGGGCCACGAGCACGTCCACGGGCACGCCGGGCCGGTCCCGCTGGTCGACGTGCTGCGCGCCGCCGTCAGCGAGATCGAGCGGTACGAGCGGGTGACCATCCAGTCCCTGCCGCCGCACGCGCAGGTCGCCGGCTTCGCCGCGGACGACCTGAGCCACCTCGTCGCGGAGCTCCTGGAGAACGCCACCTCCTTCTCGCCGCCGGACGCCGAGGTCCAGCTCTCCGGCTGGCTCCTGGAGAGCGGCGAGGTGATGCTCTCCGTCCAGGACGCCGGCATCGGCATGACCGCCTCCCGGTTCGCCGAGCTGAACGCCCGCCTGGCCGACGCGGATCCGGACGCCTTCGACGGCGAGGGGCTCGGCATGCGGGTCATCGCCCTGCTCGCCGCCCGGCACGGCGTCCGCGTCGAGCTCCGCGAGCAGCAGCCGGGCGGTACGGCGGCCGTCGTCGTCCTCCCGCTGCCCCTGCTGCCTACCGCCCCGCCGGCCACGGTGTCCCATCCCGTGCGGGTGGCGGGCGCGGCCCCGACGATCCACCTTCCCGGCTCGGTCGCGGAAGCCAACTCCAACACCCTGCCGTCCCGCACCCGCGACCCCCTCGTCGAGGCCGCCGAGCGGGCCATCCTCGCGGCGGAGGCGGCGGGCGAGACGACCGCACGGACCCCGGAGCCGGAGCCGGCGTACGAACCGGAGCCGGCGTACGTACCGGAGTCCGCGTACGAGCCCGAGCCGGCGTACGAACCCGAGCCGGAGCCGACCTACGCCCCCGAGCCGGAGGCGCGGTACGAGCCGGCCCCGGAGCCGGAGTACGCCCCGGAACCGGAACCCGAGCCGGCGTACGCCGCCGAGCCCGCGACCGGGCCGGTGTCCGCCGCCGAGTACGAGACGGCTCCCCTCGGGGAGTCCGTCTCCGAGACCACGCTCCAGGTGCGGCTGCCCGACCCGCCGCCCGAGCCGGACGCGCACGAGCGCGCGGTCGAGGACGGGGAGACGGCCCACCGGGCGGAGCCCCCGGCCGACACGGCTCCGGTGCCGGAGCCGGAGCCGGCCGTCGAGCCGGAGCTTCCCGGGCCGCGCCCGGCCCAGTGGGAGCGGGTCACGGACAAGGGGCTGCCGAAGCGCACCCCGCAGGTGGTCCGTCAGCCCGGCGCCGCGGCCGCCACCCGTAAGAGCAGCGTGGACGCGGAGGCACTGCGAAGGCGCCTCGGTGGCTTCCACCAGGGGGCCAAGGCCGGACGTCGCGATGTGGAGGCCGAGTTGGGCACGGAGCGGATGGACACGGCGCCGACCGAGGCCATAGGGACTGCACGTACAGGGGAGACGGCGGGGGACACAGTCGAGGAGGCACGCAGTTGACCGCGACGGGAACGTTCGGACTGAGCACGGAGGCCCGCAACCTGCAATGGCTGCTGGGCAATCTGGTCGAGGAGGTGCCCGGCGTCCGCTCGGTGGCGGTCGTCTCCTCCGACGGCCTGCTGCTGCTGTCGTCCGACCCGGTTGTCCAGCAGACCACGACGACGGCCGCCGAACCGGCCCGCCCGGGCGGGCCGCGCGGCTCCAGCGCCGACCTGGCCACCATCGTCTCCGGCATCGGCAGCCTCACCATCGGCGCCGCCCGGCTGATGGACGGCGGCGGGGTCAAGCAGACCATGGTGGCGATGGAGGACGGCAGCGTCTTCGTGATGTCGATCAGCGACGGCTCGCTGCTCGGCGTGCACGCCACACCCGACTGCGACATGAGCGTCGTGGCGTACCACATGGCGCTCTTCGTGGGCCGCGCCGGACACGTCCTCACCCCCGAAGTCCGCAGCGAGCTGCGCAAGTCGATGGAGAGCCCCCGGTGACCGCCATGTCCTCGGCTCACGTCCACAAGCTGCCGGTACGCGGCGAGGGGCGGCGCCCGGCGCGCGTGCGCCCGTACTCGCTGACCGGCGGCCGCACCCGCTTCGGGCACATCCTGCTCGTCGAGACCTTCGTGGCGGCGCTCGAAGCGCCGGCCGCCCGCAAGGTCCTGACGGACGGCGGGCCCGCGGCCCGAGGGCTGATGCCCGAGATGCGGGCCATCGTCGAGATCTGCCGCCGGATGCGGACGGTCGCGGAGATCTCGGCGCTCCTCAAGATGCCGTTGGGGGTCGTCCGGGTGCTGCTCAGCGACCTGGCCGACCAGGGAAAGATCCGTGTGTACGGGACCGGTCACGGCACCGGCCAGCCCGACCGCGCGCTCCTCGAAAGGGTGCTGAGTGGACTCCGTCGTCTCTGACGCCTCCGCCGTCTCCGAAGCCGTCGCCGAAGCGCCGGCGGTCGCGGGCATTCCCGCGCAGCCCAAGGCCGATCCGTTCGCGCCGGGCGCCCCCGAACCGGGCACGGCCGGGCCGGACGCCGAGGACGGCGCCCAGGACTGGCAGCTCGACCACACCCGCGCCCCGATCGCGACGAAGATAGTCGTCGCGGGCGGCTTCGGCGTCGGCAAGACCACCTTCGTCCGCGCGGTCTCGGAGATCACCCCGCTCCAGACCGAGGCCCTGATGACCCGGGCGAGCGAGGACACCGACGACCTCACCGCCACCCCGGACAAGCTCACCACCACGGTCGCGATGGACTTCGGCCGGATCACGCTCGACAACGACCTGGTGCTGTACGTCTTCGGTACGCCGGGGCAGCAGCGCTTCTGGTTCATGTGGGACGACCTGGTGCGCGGCGCGATCGGAGCGATCGTGCTGGCCGACACCCGGCGGCTCACGGACTGCTTCCCGGCCCTCGACTACTTCGAGAGCTGCGGGCTTCCGTACATCGTGGCCGTCAACCACTTCGAGGGCACCGAGGCGTTCGAGGCGGAGGACGTCAGGGAGGCCCTGACCGTCCCCCCGCACGTACCCGTGGTGATCATGGACGCGCGCAAGCGCTACAGCGTCGTCGAGAGCCTGCTCGCGATGGTCGCGCACGCGCTCGAAGCCACCCCCGAATAGCCGTCCCCGTCGCTCACAGACGCCAGGAGCACCACCCATGCGGAAGATACTCATAGTCGGCGCCGGCCAGTCCGGCCTGCAGCTCGCCCTCGGACTCCAGTCGCAGGGGTACGAGGTCACCCTCATGTCGAACCGGACCGCGGACGAGATCCGCTCCGGCCGGGTCATGTCCACCCAGTGCATGTTCGACACGGCGCTCCAGCACGAGCGGGACCTCGGCCTCAACTTCTGGGAGTCCCAGGCGCCCCGCACCGAGGGCCTCGGCGTCTCCGTGGCGGGCCCCGACTCCGCCCGCGTGATCGACTGGGTGGGCAGGCTCGACGGGTACGCGCAGTCGGTCGACCAGCGCGTGAAGATGGCCGGCTGGATGGAGACCTTCGCCCAGCGCGGCGGCCAGCTGGTGATACACGGCGTGGCGGTCGGCGACCTGGACTACTTCTCCCGCAGCTACGACCTGGTGCTCGTCGCCGCCGGCAAGGGCGAGCTGGTCTCCATGTTCGGCCGGGACGCGTCCCGCTCGCCGTACACCGAGCCGCAGCGCGCCCTCGCCGTCGCGTACGTCCACGGCCTCGGCCCGCGCCCCGAGCACCCCGACTTCGACGCGGTCCGCTGCAACGTGGTGCCGGGTGTCGGCGAGCTGTTCGTCATGCCGACCCTCACCACCGGCGGCCGTGCCGACATCCTCTTCTGGGAGGGCGTCCCCGGCGGTCCGCTCGACGTCTTCCAGGGCGTCAAGGACCCCTCCGAGCACCTGGCGCTGACGCTGGAGCTGATGGAGCGGTTCACGCCGTGGGAGTACGCCCGGGCCACCAAGGTCGAACTGACCGACGCGGGCGGCACCCTCGCCGGCCGGTACGCGCCGACCGTCCGCAACCCGATCGGCCGGCTGCCCGGCGGCGGTCTGGTCCTCGGCGTCGCCGACGTCGTCGTCGCCAACGACCCCATCACCGGCCAGGGCTCCAACTCGGCGGCCAAGTGCGCCGCCGCCTACCTCGCGGCCATCGTCGAGCACGGCGACCGGCCCTTCGACGAGGAGTGGATGCAGGGCGCCTTCGACCGCTACTGGCAGACGGCCCAGCACGTCACCAAGTGGACGAACGCCATGCTGGCCCCGCCGCCGGAGCACGTCCTCAACCTCCTCGGCGCGGCCGGTCAGCTCCAGCCCGTCGCCGACCGCTTCGCCAACGGCTTCAACGACCCGGCCGACTTCGAGAACTTCTTCTTCGACCCGGAGAAGACGGCGGGCTACCTGGCCGAGGTCACCAGCGCCTGACGGCGAAACCCGGTCGGTGAAATCCGGTCGATCCGCCGCGCCAGGGTGTTCGACAATGGGGCATGCCCCTGTCGAACACCCTGGACCGCGTGGACGCGGACCTGGCCGCCGGCCGCGTGCCCATGGCGCGCCAGCGCCTGCGCGGCCTCGTCTCGTCCTTCCCGTACGACCTGACCCTCCGCCGCCGCCTGGCCGAGGTGTACCGGCTGTACGGCGACGCGGCCGAGGCGGGGCGCTGGATGTACCTCGAAGAGGACCGGGACGCGGACGAGACCGCCGCCTTCGAGGAGCGGTACGGGTCTCCCGGGCGGCGGATGAAGGCCCTCGCGTGGAGCGGGCCCGAGGCGCTGGCCGCCACGGCCGTCGCCGAGGAGCGGCTGGCCGCGGTGAGGGACGCCTGCTCGGAGGCGGCGGGGCGGCCGGTCGTCTGGGGCGACCCGATTCCCTTCGAGGACGAGGACGGGGAGGACGGGGCTCCGCACGAGGGCGGCCGCTTCACCGGGGTCGTCGTGGCGGTCGGGGCCTTCCTCGGGGGCACCGTGACGGCCGGTATCTGGATCCGCGGGGTCATCGCCCTGTTCGAGTGAGAGTCCGGCGAACGGCGGACGCGGGCACACGCGCGGACGCGGGCACACGTACGGGTTCGGGCACACGCGCGGGCTCGGGCGCCGGCGCGGGCTCGGGGGCCCGGACCGCCTCCGCGCGGCGGACCGCCAGCGGGGTCAGCAGGCCGGTGACCGCGAAGAGCGCGCCGACGAGGTACCAGCCGGGGCGGCCCCAGCCGACGCAGAGGGCGATGAGGAGGGCGGGGCCGACGGCTTCGGCGAGGCCGGCGCCGAGTCCGAAGACGCCGAGGTACTGGCCGGTGGCGTGGGGCGGGGCGAGGGCGTAGGACACCTCGAAGCCGCCCGCCGCGTGCCAGAGTTCGCCGACCGTGTGGATCACCACGGCGGCCACGAGCACGGCGACCGCGACTCCGGCGGGCGCGCCGGCGGCGAGTGGGACGAGGGCGCAGGAGCCGAGGAAGGCGGCGCCGGCGCGGCGGTAGGCGAGGCCGCCGGAGCGCGGTGAGTCGATGCCGCGGCTCGCCCGCACCTGGAGGCCGACGACGAGCACGGTGTTGGTGAGCATGGTGCCCGAGACGAGCCAGTGCGGTGCGGTGGTCGACCGCACCAGCCAGAGCGGGATCGCTACGGTGAGCACCTTGAACTGGATGGCCATGACGCCGTCGAGCGCGGTGAGCGTCAGGTACGGCCGGTCCCGCAGGGCGATCCACCGCGGGCCCCGGGCGACGGGCGCGGGGGCGACCGGCGGCAGCAGGAGCAGGACGGCGGCGGAGGCCGCGAAGGCGCACGCGTTGCCGACGACGAGGAGCCGGTAGGCGCCGATGGTGCCGGCCTGGACCGCGAGGCCGGCGAGCAGGGCGCCGACGGAGATGCCGACGTTGGTCACGGCCCGGAGCCGGGCGCGGAACTCCTGGGGCCGGTCCCCTCCGTAGTGCCGGACCAGCGGCGCGCGGGCGGCGAGTCCGGCCGCCTTCGCGCCGGTGGCCGCCGAGACGGCGAGCACGAAGGGCCAGAAGCCGTCGGCGAGGACGAACGCCGCCGTGGCCAGCGCCTGCACCACCAGCGTGGCCACGGAGACGCCGCGTGCTCCGTGCCGGTCGGCGAGGTGGCCGGCGGCGATGCCGACGGCGAGTGAGAGGAGCCCGGCGATGCCGAGCCCGAGGCCCACCGTCGCGGCGGGGAGGTGCGCGGCCTCGGTGAAGTAGAGGACTCCGGCGGTCAGGAAGAGTCCGCTGCCGACGGCGTTGACGAGGTTCGAGACGGTGAGCGTGCGCTGGGGGCCGGTGTCCGGGGACAGCTTGGGCATGACGGGGCTCCGCGTCCGTGACGGGTGGTCAGTAAGGACCCGACAAGCTTGTTGCATATTACTTGCAAGAGCAACCCCCTTGCGTGGAAAGGGACTTCAGGAGCGGTCGAAGCCCTCGTCCCCGCCGTCCTTGGCGCCCTTCGGAAGGGCGGGCGGGGTGTACGAGGTAAGGGCGGGACCGCCGGGATCGGGGCGTACGGCCCCGAGCAGCGGGTTCGCCGCGACGGGAGAGACCTTCACCTTCCCGCCGGGGCGCGGCGCCTGCACCACGAGGCCGCCGCCGAGGTAGAGCGCCACATGGGTGGCGCCCGGGAAGTACACGACCAGGTCTCCGGGGCGCAGCTCGGTGAGCGGGACGCGGGGAAGGGTCGCCCACTGCTCCTGACTGGTCCGCGGGATCTCCCGCCCCGCCGACGCCCACGCCCGCTGGGTCAGCCCCGAGCAGTCGTACGCGTCCGGGCCCTCGGCTCCCCACTCGTACGGCTTGCCGATCTCGCCCACCGCGAAGCGCAGCGCCTCCCCGCCCGCCCGCGACGGGGTGCGGGTGCCGTCCAGGACGCCGGAGTCGAGCAGCTCCCGCTGCGCGCCCGCGGTCTGGACGCGTTCGAGCTCGGTCAGCCGGGCGAGCTGCTCGGGCGAGAGGCCGGCGAGCAGCTTCTCCACCTCCCGCAGCCTGCCCGTCACCTCGTCGCGTCGGGTGCGCTGCGCCGCCGCGAGGCCCTGCTGCCGGTCCAGGGCCTTGCGCGAGGCGGTGGCGAGTGCGTCGGCCCGCCGCTCGGCCCCTTCGAGCCGCTCGACGGCGGTGGCCCGGCCGCGGGCCGCGCGGGCCATCAGATGCCCCTGGTCGAGCGCCGACTGGGGGTCCGGCGAGAACAGCAGTCCCAGGTACGTGGAGAACTCGGACCCGCCCTGGTACTGCTCCCTCGCGATCCGCCCCGCCTCGGCGCGCCCCTGGGCCAGGGCGGTACGGGCGGCGGTGAGTCGGGCCGTCACCTTCCCGGTGTCGGCCGTCTGTGCCTTCAGCGCCTCCTCGGCGGCGTTGAACCGCTCGGTGGCCTCCTCCGCCTGCCGGTACAGCGTCCGCAGCCGGGTCAGGAGCGCGGTCACGGAGTCGCCGCCGGGCGGAGGCAGCGCGGCGGCGTCGTCGGCCTCGGAGGCTTCGGTGGGTGCGGGCGGCCCGGGGGGTGCGGTGGGGTCGCCGTCCGCTTCCGGGGCGAGGGGGCCGCCGGGCCTCGTGGAGGGGAGTTCCGGGCCGGCCGGGTCCGTGGGTTCCGGCGCCGGGTCGAGCGGGTCCGTCGGTTCCGTCCTCGGGCCGGCCGGGTCGAGCGGGTCCGTCGGATCGCCCGGGTCCGCCGTCGGGTCGGCCGTCTGCGCCGCCGGGTCCACCGGGCCGACCGGCTCCGCGGCCGGGTCGGCCCAGGCGATCGGGGCCCGGGCCGGGGGGTCCGCCGGCGGGTCCGGCGCGGCGGCGCCCGCCGCCGGGAGCGCCCCGGTCAGCGCGGTCACCGCGGCGAGCGCCCCCGTGCAGACCGTGCGCAGCAGCCTTCGTGACACGTCACCACCTCCAGGGGGATGATGACGTGTCACTTCATCCGATTACCGTACGAATCGGGGCGCGTCCGTCGTCCTCACCCGTTCGGCTCAGCGTCCTTCGCGGCGTCGCCGCCCGGCTTGGACCACGGCCACTTCAGTTCGCGCCGCTCGCGGCCCTCGGGGGCGTACTGGTAGACCCAGCCGCGCTGGAGACCGAGCCGCTTCGTGTACCCGGCGGGCTCGCGCCGGTAGACGTACAGGACCGGCGGGCGGCCGTCGTGCGCCGGGACCGGGACCTCGTACCACTTCGGGGGGTGGCCGGTCGGGCCGACGAGGATCGGCAGCACCCGGCCGTCGAGGGGGCCGCCGCGGAAGGGGGTGTTCTCGCTTCTCACCCCTCCAGTCTCTCCCGCGCGGCCTCCGTACCGGCTCACAGCAGGTGCGCCGCCTCGCCGACCACCGGGACGACCCTGCGGGCCAGCGTCGCCACCGGCCCGGTGGCGGTCTCCTGCGCGAGGAGCCGCCGGACGACGTCCGAGGTCTCCGCGTCGCTCGCCGTGGTCGCCGCGAGCAGGGCGACGAGGTGGTCGACGAGCCAGTCCCGCAGCTCCCGCGCCGGAGGCTGCTTCTCCTCGTCGAGCCAGATGAGCGAGGCCGCCTCCACGGCCGCGATCCACGTCCGCACCAGCATGGAGAGCCGGGAGCCCGGCCGCTCCACCCCCAGGTGGACGAGGATCTGCTCGGCGGCGGCCCGCCGCACCTCGTCCACGATCGCGGTCGTCCGGGAGGTCTCGGCGACGCTGCCGCCCCGCAGCAGGGCGCTGAACCCGGCGTCGTGCTCGTCGACGAAGGCCAGGTACCGGTCGAGCACCCGGCCGAGCCGCTCCGTGGGCGGCCCCTCCGGCGGCTCGGTGAAGCAGCGGTTCAGGGCGTCGGCGGAGGACCGCAGGGCGGCCTCGTACAGCTGCTGCTTGCCGCCGGGGAAGTACCGGTAGACGAGGGGCCGTGAGACGCCGGCCGCCTCGGCGACGTCGTCGAGCGAGACGTCCTCGGGCGCCTGGTGGGCGAAGAGCCCCAGAGCGGCGTCGAGCAGCTGCCCGCGCCGCTCCTCGACGGTGAGCCTGCGGTACGCGGGAGTGGCGGCGCTGGTCATGCTCCGCAGCGTAGTCGCGGAGCGTTCCCCTCAGGGGTGCGGTCCGGCGCCGGGCGCCCGCTGAGAGCTTCCGGGCGGGCGGTCCGGGCGCCGGGCGGGGCTTCCGGGCCGGTGGCCGGACGCCGGCGGCCTCCTCAGGCCAGCAGGCCGGAGGACCGCCACAGGCGGCGGCCCGGTCCGCGCAGGAGGCCGATGTCGTCGAGGAAGTCCGTCAGGCGCTTGGCGCCGGACTGCATGACCTCGCGCCGGTGCCCGCTCGCCTTCACCTGGGCGACGGCCTCCCGGCGGTCGAGGCCCACCGCCTCGTACACCGCGGGGTTGACGAAGCAGGTGGAGAAGACCCGGGCGGCCTCGCCGCAGCTCAGCCGGGTGAACTCCTGCTCCCAGCGCGGCGCGGTCGCCATCTGGCGGCGCAACTCCTCGCGGGCGTACCGCACGTGGCGGGCCTCCTCGACGACGTGGATCCGGGTCACCCCGCGCACCAGGGTCTGCACCCGCTCGTCCGGGAAGGTCAGGCGCTGCATCCAGTCGAGGATCTCCTCGCCGAGCAGGGTGGCGGCGAAGGAGCCGGGGGTGGTGGAGACGGTCTTCAGGACCCGCGCGAGGTTGTGGTAGATCCGCGGCACCGGGTAGGCGGGGGTGCCGCCGCGGGTGATCAGCCGGGCGAACATCATCGAGTGCCGGCACTCGTCGGCGATCTCGGTGAGCGCGTAGCGGACGTGATGACTGGTCAGGGACTTGTCGTAGATGTGCCGGACGAGCAGCTGCATCAGGATGATCTCGAACCAGATGCCGAGGGAGGCGAGCGAGGCGGCCTCGTGGCGCGAGAGGGCGATCCGCTGCTCCTCGGACATCCGGCGCCACAGCGGGGTGTCGTAGAGCGAGACGAGCTCGGGCGGCCAGAACCACTTGCCGTCCTCGAAGGGGGCGTCCCAGTCGAGTTCGGTGTCCGGGTCGAAGGAGTGCTTGCGGGAGGACTCCAGGAGGCGCTCGGCGACCTGCTCACGGTCGCGCAGCGGCCCCAGGGCGTCCCGGAGGAGGCTGAAGTCGGGCTCGGTGAAGGGGGTCATGGTTCGGGGCACCTCGCTGTGCTCGCCGTCGCGTTACCGGGGGTCACTCTTGATGAGACAGCCCGTCAGCAAGCCCGTCAATCCCTTGCGCGCGACTTGTTGACGACCTGTCTACCACCGTGTGAGCCTGCTGGGAACGGACGGAAGGAGTCGTCAGTGTCGACGCACGACCTCTATGTGAACGCCCCCGCCGGACCCGTATGGCAGGTGCCGGCCACCGGCGCCGCCCGCTTCTCCTGGGACTACGACGACGGCCGCGAGCGCCTCCTCGCCCTCTACCGCAAGGGCAAGGACAAGCAGTGGGACGGTGCCACCCGCATCGACTGGGACCTGGAGGTCGACCCGTACGACCCGCTCGGCACCCCCGACGAGGTCCTGAACCTCTACGGCACCCGCCACTGGGCGAAGATGACCGAGAAGGACAAGGGCGACCTGCGGCGCCACTACTCCTCGTGGCAGTTCAGCCAGTTCCTCCACGGAGAGCAGGGCGCGATGATCTGCGCCGCCCGGATCGTCGAGTCCGTCCCCGACCTCGACGCCAAGTTCTACTCGGCCACCCAGACCATGGACGAGGCCCGGCACGCCGAGATCTACGGCCGCTTCCTCCACGAGAAGATCGGCATGCTCTACCCGATCAACGACGACCTCCAGGGCCTGCTCGACGACACCCTGCGCGACTCCCGCTGGGACATGCCCTACCTCGGCATGCAGGTCCTCATCGAAGGCCTCGCCCTCGCCGCCTTCGGCATGATCCGCGACACCACCGACAAGCCGCTGCCCAAGCAGATCCTCGCGTACGTGATGCAGGACGAGGCCCGGCACGTCGCCTTCGGCCGGATGGCCCTGCGCGACTACTACCGGCAGCTCTCCGACGCCGAACTCCGCGAGCGCGAGGAGTTCGTGATCGAGGGCTGCCACCTCATGCGCGACCGGCTGCGCGGCGTCGAGGTCCTCGAGAACTTCGGCATCCCGAGGAAGGAGGCGGAGCAGCTGAGCGAGCAGAGCGAGTTCCTGCAGCTCTTCCGCAAGCTGCTCTTCAGCCGGATCGTGCCCTGCGTCAAGGACATCGGCCTCTGGGGCGAGCGCCTCCAGAAGGCCTACCTCGACATGGGCGTCTTCGACCTCGGCGACTCCAACCTGGACCTCCTGATGACCCAGGACGAGGAGATCGCCGAACGCCTCGACGCCCAGCGCTTCGCGGCGGAGGAACACGCCCGCGTGACGGAGGTCGCGGACGCGATCGCGGAGGGCGCGGCCGGGGAGTGACCCCCCAGCGGCGGGGGCGTGTCCTCGCCGGGGCCCTCGCGGCCGGGGAGTGCCCCGCGGTGCGGGAGTGACCGCGCGCGGCGGGCGCCCCGGCGGCCGGGGAGCTGCCTTCGCGCCGGGGAGTGCCCTGCGGCGGCGGCCCCTACCTGCGGGACTCCGCCTCCAGGCGCAGCGCCTCCTCCATCGGCGGCGGCCCCTACCTGCGGGACTCCGCCTCCAGGCGCAGCGCCTCCTCCATCACGGCCTTCGCGATCGGGGCGGCGCTGCCGCCCCCGCTGATGTCCGTGCGGGAGGCCTCCGCGTCCTCGACGACGACGGCGACCGCGACGGCCGGCTGGGCGGAGTCCTCCGCCTGCGCCCAGGCGATGAACCAGGCGTACGGGGTGCCGGTGTTGCCGAAGCCGTGCTGTGCGGTGCCCGTCTTGCCGCCGACGCGGGTCCCCGGGATCGCCGCGTTCGTGCCGGTGCCCTCCTCCACGGCCCTGACCATCAGCCGCTGGAGCTGGACGGCGGTGGAGGGGGTCATCGCCTGGCGGTGGCTGCGGCGGCCGGTCCGGTCGACGGTCGTGCCGCCGGAGGTCGTGGTGCGGTCGACGAGGTAGGGGTGGGCGATCTCCCCGTTGTTCGCGACGGCCGCCGCGACCATCGCCATCTGGAGCGGGGTCGCCGTCGTGTCGAACTGCCCGATCGAGGAGAGCGCCAGCTGGTCCGGGCTCATCTCCCGGTCGAAGTTGGACTTCGCGACCCAGGACGGGATCCGCAGGCCCGTGTCGTTGAAGCCGAACCGCTCCACCGCGTCGACCATCCCCGTCAGGCCGACCTCCACCGCGAGGCCGGCCATCACCGTGTTGCACGACCACTGGATCGCGTACGCGAGGGGGGCGTCCGCGCAGCCCTTCGCCTCGTTCGGCAGCACCTGCCGGGTTCCCGGCAGCACGAACGGGTCCGGGGTGTCCGTCGGCGCCTCCACGTCCCGGACCACCCCGGCGTCCAGGGCCGCCGCCGCCGTCACGATCTTGAAGGTGGAGCCCGGCGGGTACGTCTGCCGCAGGGCCCGGTTGAGCATCGGCTGGTTCGGCGAGGTGTTCAGCCGCTTCCAGGCGTCCTTGACCGCCCGACCCGTCCCGGAGAGGACGCCGGGGTCGTACGAGGGCGAGCTGACGAGCGCCAGGACGCGGCCGCTGGACGGCTCGACGGCCACGACGGCCCCGCGCTTGCCGTCGAGTCCGCGGAAGGCGGCCTCCTGCATCGAGGCGCGGATCGTGGTCACCACGTCGCCGCCCGGCTGGTGGCCGCGGGTGAGGTCGTTCCAGAGGGGCAGCGGCGCCAGCATCGGGTCGGTCCCCGAGAGGACCTCGTCCTCGGCGTTCTCGATGAGCGTGGTGCCGTACGTCTGGGAGGCGAAGCCGGTCAGGGGGGCGTACAACGGCCCCTGCCGGTAGGTGCGTTCCCAGCGCAGCTGCTGCCCGCTGTCCCGGGATCCGGTGACCGGCTTCCCGTCGACGACGATCTCGCCGCGCGGCTCGGCGTACCGCTCGATCGCGATCCGCCGGTTCGCCGGGTCGTCGTCGAGCGACTCGGCTTCGAGGACCATCACCCGGGCGGCGTTGACGAGCAGGGCGACGAGGAGGACGAGGCAGAGGGCGGCCGCCCGGCGGATGTAGCGGATCACCGGGCCTCCTCGGTCACGCGCGCGAGCGTCCCGGTGTCGGCGTCGTCCGGCCGCGGGGCCCGGGCGGAGTCGCTGACCCGGATGAGGAGGGCGACGATCACCCAGTTGGTGACGACCGACGACCCGCCCTGGGCGAGGAACGGCATCGGCATGCCGGTCAGCGGGATGAGGCCCATCACCCCGCCGGCGATGACGAACACCTGGAGGGCCACGATCGAGGCGAGTCCGATGGCGAGCAGCCGCCCGAAGGGGTCGCGCAGCGAGAGGCCGGCGCGGTAGCCGCGGGCGACGAGCAGCGCGTAGAGCAGGAAGAGCGCGGTGAGGCCGACGAGTCCCAGCTCCTCGCCGGCCGTCGCCAGGATGAAGTCGGACTTGACGGCGAAGCCGATGAGGACGGAGTGGCCGAGCCCGAGGCCGGTGCCGAGCATTCCCCCCGCGGCGAAGGCGAACAGCGACTGGGCCAGCTGTCCGGGTCCCTCGCCCGCCCGGATCGAGGCGAACGGGTCGAGCCAGTCCTGCACCCTGCTGTGCACGTGCGGTTCGAGCGACCCGACGAGGAACGCGCCGGCCGAGGCGAGCACGAGGCCGACCGCGATCCATCCGGTCCGCCCGGTCGCCACGTACAGCATGATCACGAAGAGTCCGAAGAAGAGCAGTGAGGTGCCGAGGTCGCGTTCCAGGACGAGCACGCCGACGCTCAGGAGCCAGATCGCCACGATGGGCCCGAGCACCCGGCCGGTGGGGAACTGGAACTTCCAGATCCGTCGGCCGGTGTACGCCAGGGCGTTGCGGTTGGCGGCGAGGTACGCGGCGAAGAAGACCGCGAGCAGGATCTTGGCGAACTCGCCCGGCTGGAACGAGAGCCCGCCGAGCCTGATCCAGATCTTCGCCCCGTTCACCGCCGGGAAGAAGATCGGCAGGATCATCAGGCCGAGCGCGGCGGCCACCGACACGTACGCGTACCCCTGGAGCGTGCGGTGGTCGCGCAGCAGCAGGACGACCACGATGAAGAGCGCCACCCCGAGCGTCGACCAGACGAGCTGCGTCGCCGCCGCCTGGTCGTGCGGCGTCTCCAGGTCGAGGCGGTAGATCAGCACCAGGCCCAGGCCGTTGAGCAGGACCGCGATCGGGAGCAGCAGCGGATCGGCGTACGGGGCGCGGAACCGGACCGCGAGGTGGGCCGTGAGCGCGAGCAGCCCGAGCCCGGCGCCGTAGCGGGCGGCGTCCGGTGGCACGGCGCCACTCCGGGCGAGGCCGACGGCGGCGTAGCCGGAGACGGAGATGAGGACGGCGCAGACGAGGAGGGAGAGTTCCACGCCGCGGCGCTTCGGGATGCGCACCCCGGGTGGGGGAGCGTCCGTGCGCGGTGTGGTCATGGTCGGCAACGTAGCAAGCGGTATGCCCTATGTCCCTTTTGTGTGACGGTGTGCCGTGGCGCGCCGTCAGTCCTCCGGATCGGTGTCCGTCAGGCGTACGTACTCGGGGAGCCGCAGCCGGGCCTCGGCGCCCTCGCCCTCCGCGGGCCGGACGAACACCAGCTCGGCGCCGATCACCCGCGCCTGCCCCACGGCGATCGTCAGCCCGAGCCCGTGTCCCTTGCCGCCGCTCTCGGTGCGGAACCGCTGCGGACCCGACTCCAGGAGGTACGCGGGATAGCCGGGGCCGTGGTCCCGCACGGATGCCACGGGCCCGTCCACCGTCACCACCACCGGCGGCGCCCCGTGCTTGTGCGCGTTGGCGACCAGATTGCCGAGGACCCGTTCAAGGCGCCGCCGGTCCGTCTCCACCGTGGCGTCCCGGACGACCCGGACCTCGGTCTCCGTGCCCGAGGCGCGCACCACCCGCTCGGCCAGCGGCCCCAGCTCGTGCACCGCCAGGTCCACGGTCTCGTTGCGGGCGTCGAGCCGCGAGATCTCCAGGAGGTCCTCGGTGAGACCGCGCATCGCCCGCACCCGGTCCCGTACGAGCTCCGACGGCCGTCCCTCGGGCAGCAGCTCGGCCGCCGCCGAAAGGCCGGTCAGCGGGGTGCGCAGCTCGTGCGCCACGTCGGCGGTGAACCGCTGCTCGCTCTGCAGCTTGCGCTGGAGCGACGAGGCCATCGTGTCGAGCGCCCCGGAGACGGTGGCCACCTCGTCCTGCGGGCGCGAGGGGTCCTTCGTACGGGGGTCGTCGACGCGCGCGTCCAGGTCGCCGGCGCTGATCCGGCGGGCCACCTGCGCGGTGAGGTGCAGCCGCCGGGTGACGCGGGTGACGGCGAAGGCGCCCACGAGCAGGGTCGCGCCGATCGCGAGCACGGAGGAGCCGAGGATCGACCGGTCGAGCGCGTCGATCGTCTCGGCGCTCTGCGTGTAGTCGACCCGGACGGCGAGGGCCCGGCCGTCCGCGGGACCCGCCGCCCACATCGTCGGCCGGCCCCGGTCGTCGGCGACCATCGTGCCGCGCTCGCCGCGGGCCGTGAGCGCCCGCAGCGGCGCCGGGAGCCCGGGCGGGTCGATCCCGGCGAACCGGGGCAGCGGTTCGCCCGCCTCGTAGAGCCGGCCGACCTCGGTGAGCCGGGTCAGCGCCTTCTCCCGGGAGTCGTTCACGGTCTGGGAGGTCACCGACACGTGGACGAGCACGCCGAGCAGCGCGGCCAGCGCGCAGCACATCACGGCGATGAAGACCGCGGCCTTCCAGGTGAGGGTCGCGGTCCAGGCCGGCCGCCTGGGCGGCCTCACCGGGCGGGCTCGACGGGGACGGGGTCCGCGGGCTCCCCCGACGCGGTCGGGCTGTCCGGGGCCGGGGTGGCGCTGGGGCTGACCAGGCGGGGCACGGGCACGGCGGAGGGCCCGGTGCGGGACGGCCGCACCCGGACGATCTCGTCCCGGGTCGGCAGCATGCTGTGCTGCTGCTCGTCCCAGGACCAGGCGGTGCGGTACTCGTACCCGGGGATGCCGGCCGAACTGACCCGCATGATCAGGTCACGGCCGGCCAGTTCCACGCTGATGACCTGGTCGACGGTGGACATGATCCTGGTGAGCCCGCCGTTCTCGGCGAGGTAGACCCGCACTCCGACCTGCTGTTCCGGCATCCGGATGCCCACGATCAGCTCGTCCCGGCCGTTGCCGGTGAGGTCGCGGTAGTAGGGCCGCATGACGGGACAGGCGTCGGGGGCGGTGGGGCAGGCCTCGATGGCCCGGGCGGTCTCCTCGTAGAGCCCGTCGGCGCCCGAGTACGTGTCGGGGTGGGCGCGCACCTCGGCGCGGACGACCGCCACCGCGTCGACGGAGTGGACGTCGTTGTCGGTGACCTCGATGCCCGGGACGCGCTGGGTGTCGGACTCGCCGTAGTCCACCGGCGGATTCGTCGCCGGCGCGAGGTCGGGCCACAGCCGCACCGGGCCGACGGCCGCGGGCGTCGGCCCGGCGCTCTGCAGACCGCCCTGCCCGCCGCCGCACCCGCCGAGCGCCGGCGTGAGGACGAGGGCGCACAGGACGCCGACGGCGCTGTGCGGTCCGCGCGCGCTCACGGTGCTCCTCGGTCGTCGGGGTCGGTGCTGCTCTCCTCCCGTAGACCTTATTCGGAGGGAAGTCCCTTTTGTCTATTCGTCGGGTTGTCGGGACGAGGCACGCGGCACCCGGAGGGTGTCCTGCCGATCGGGCCGGGCTCGCCGCGTGATCGACAAGACGCCCTTCAGGAGAGACCCCGCTCCATTCGGGCCAGGGCCGCCCGGCACAGGGTGAGGAGCTTCTCGTCGAGGTGGATGTCATGGCTGCCGGAGGCGCCCTCGCGGGCGTTGTGGCGGCGCCTGCGCGTGAGCTCGGTGAGGATCACGAGCTGGGCCCCGGCGGCCGCCGGGCCCATCTCCGCCAGGCACTCGACGATGTCCACGCGCGCGTGCCGGTTCTCCTCCCAGGCCGCGAGCAGCACCGGCAGCGTCGCACCGGTCTCGCCGGACACCCGCCACAGGGCCGTCGCGGTCCTGACCCGCACCCACAGGTCCCGGGAGGCCAGACCGGGCCGGAGCGCGGGGGCCGTCGAGGCCGCCGCCGGGCCGATCGCGGCCAGGGCCAGGGCGGCGGAGCACCAGTCCGCGCCCGACGTGCCGGGCCGCAGCCACCGCTCCAGGGCCGCCAGCGCCTCCCCGGTGTCACCCTCGGCCGCCCACAGCGCGCGTGCCGCCGCCGTGGCAACCGCGGCCGACTCGGCGGCCAGGAGTCTTCGCAGCTCCGGTACGGCCTCCCGGGCGGCCGGGCCGAACGAGGCCAGGGTCCGCAGGGCCGCCTCCCGCACCCAGTCGCGCCGGTTCTCCGGGGCGCCCCGCAGCACCCGCAGCACCTCGGGCACGGCCTGGCCGCCCCGTACCGCCGCCAGCGCGTACAGCAGCGGCGCCGCCCGGTCGTACAGCCGCTCGTCCAGCTCGACCTCCGCCAGTCGGCGCCGCAGCAGCGGGGCGAGCATCGCCGCGGAGGGCCCGAGGCCGTCCATGGCGTAGAGCAGCTCCCGCCGCACCTCGCCCTCCTCCAGGGCGCGGGCCAGGAGCGGGACCGCGCGGGTGTCCCCGGCGCGGGCCAGCGCGAGCAGCGCCCCGTCCCGCCCGGACCGGCCGACGAAGGCGTACCCGCTGCCGGTGCCGGCCGGGCCGTCGAGGGGGCCGGCGGCGAACGGCGCGCGGTCGGCCGGGGCGGAGCCGGCGAACGGGGCCGGGCCGGCCGGGCCGGTCGTCAGCCGGGCCACGAGGGCGTCGGCGGCGGGGCCGCCCAGTTCGAAGAGCCGCTCCAGGAACGAGGTGGCGGCCTCCCTGAGCCGGGGCTCGGGGTCGTGGAGCTGTGCGCCGACGAGCCGGACGACCTCCTCGTACCGCCCGCGCCACAGCCTGATCAGCCCGCCGCACAGCCAGATCGCGTCCGAACGCTGCCCCCAGTCGGGGCTCCGCAGCTGCGCGAGGATCAGCGCGATCCGGTCGTCGACGCGGTCGTCGAGCGCGGTGTGCAGGGTCCGCAGCAGCTCCTCGGTCCAGGGGGCGGGCCGCCCGGCCGCGTGCTCCTCCAGGAGTTCCCTGACCTGACCGATCAGCGTCGGCGCGGCGGACCGGTGGCCGTCCGCGCCGGTCCCCGGCCGCTGGGCCGCCGTGCGGATCTCCTCCAGGAGCCGGGTCACCCACGGCACGACGTCGTCGGGGATGTCCGCCGGTGCGCAGCGGGCCCGCTGCGCGAGCGCCGCGAGCCGCAGTCCCGGGTCCTGGGCGGCGCGGGCGAGCCAGTCGAGCCAGTCGACGGTCTCGTCGCGCAGCGCCGCGTGCCGCAGTGCGATCCGCCCGACGGCGGCCACGAGGGCGAGCCGCACCTCGGTGTCCCGCTCGACGGTGAGCCGCTCCCGCAGCAGGGTCAGCGCCCGGGCGGGCTCGGGGTGCAGCGAGGCGAGCGCGCACGGCGCGGCGAGCCGCACCTCGGGGTCCGGGTCGGCGACGAGCCCCAGGAAGACGTCGGCCCCGGCGGCGATGGCGGCGGCGGCCATCGCGTAGTTGGCGGCGGGGATGAACTCCTCGTCGTCCGGGGCGAGTTCGTCCAGTTCGTCGAGCTCGTCGTCGTCGTCGAGCTCGATCCCGCCGATGCTGGTGAGCAACTCGACGATGCAGCCGCGGTCCTGGACCGCGGGATCGGCGACGAGTTCGAGGAGGAAGGGGATGCAGGCGAGCGTCGAGTCGTAGACGTCGCCCTGGTGGTGCACGGCGCCGTACATGCCGTCGAGGGCGGTCTCGCGCTCCGCGGGATCGGCGGAGGCGAGTCCGCGGAGCAGCTCCGGCACATCGTCCGCGGGGCCGTAGGCGTGCCCCAGCGAGGCCCAGTCGACCTCCTCGATCCCCGTCAGCATTGCCAGGCCGCCTTCCCCGTGAGCGCTGTACCAGGCAGCAAGTGTGCACCACAGGGCCGCTCCCGACGCCGAACCGGCGACACCGGCCGCGCGCGGAGCCCCGGTTGCGGCCTCTTTGCGCCATGTACAGTACGGAGCAGGGTAGTTGCTCTCGGTGGCTACCCCTCCGAGCGGACCCGGACGAACGCCGGGGTCCCGTGCCGGCCCGCGACCTGCCGCAGTTCGACGGGGAGCGGCGGATCCACCGGGCGTACGGGTCCGTGCTCCGGATCGTCGGCGAGCGCTCCGGCGCGGCCGCCCGCCCGTGCGCCGACCTCGCGCGCCTGCGCCGGGGTGAGCCGGGGCGAGGTGGTCGCGGTGCTGCCGTCGGGGAGCCGTACGAGCAGGGCCCGGGGCCGGTCCGCCGGGCCGACCAGGCCCACGAGCAGGCCGTCGCTCGTGTCGGCGTGCCGGACCTTGCGCCAGGCCCAGGTGGCGCCGGCCTGGTACGGCGAGTCCAGCCGTTTGGCGACGATCCCCTCGACGCCCGCCTCCCGCAGGTCGCGGAACCACCCGCGCGCCGTCTCCTCGTCCCGGGTGGCCAGCACCCGCCGGAGGGGCGGTCCGACGTCCGCGAGGGCCGCGCCCAGCAGCTCCCACCGGTCGCGGAGCGGCAGGCTCCGCACGTCCCGGCCGGGGACGGCGAGCAGGTCGAAGGCGATGTACGAGACCGGCACCCCGGCCCGTACCCGGTCCGCGTGCGAGCGGAGCAGGTCGGTGAAGCTGAGCCGCCCCTCGCGGTACGCGCACAACTCCCCGTCGCACACGACCCCGGCCGGCAGCCGCTCGCCCAGGTCCGCGGCGATCCCGGGGAAGTCGGGCGCGAGGTCCCGGCGGGACCGGGACTGGAGGACGACCCTGCCGCCGTCGAGCACGAACGCGAGGGCCCGGAAGCCGTCCAGCTTGACGGAGTACTGCAGCTCCCGGGGCGGCTCGCCCTGCCCGGGGATCTCGTCGGCGGACCGGGGCCGCATGACGTCGACGGGCGGCAGGAGCACGACGGCGCCGCCCGTGCCGCCGTCGCTCCGTCCCGCCGCGCGCCCCCCGTTCACGGCACGTCCCCCGCCCGTTCAGGCGCGAAAAGCGGCTCCAGGAGCTCCCCGTGCCGCGCAAGACGTGGCGCGATGTCGTCCATGAGGAGGACGAGCGGCCCGGGGTTCCCTGCGGCGGCGCAGCGCTCCACCTCCTCCCAGGTGACGGGCGCCGAGACGGTGGGGAGCGTCCGCGCCCGCAGGGTGTACGGGGTGGCGGTGGTCTTGGCGGCCGCGTTCTGGCCGTGGTCGACGAAGACCTTCCCGGGGCGCTGGGCCCGGGTCATCCGGTGCACGACCAGCTTCGGCAGGAGGCCCTCCGCCTCGACGGCGAGCCGTCTCGCGTACGCCGACACGTGCGCGGAGGGTGCCGGTGTCACCGGGACGAGCAGGTGGAGGCCCTTGGACCCGGAGGTCTTGGCGAAGGCGTCGAGGCCGTCCGCCGCCAGCCGCTCGCGCAGGTGCAACGCGACCCGGCAGCACTCGACGGCGGTCGCGGGCGCCCCGGGGTCGAGGTCGAACACGAGCCGGTCGGCGACGGCGGGGGAGGCGGCCCGCCACTGCGGCGTGTGGAACTCCACGACCAGGTTCGCCGCCCAGATCAGCGACGGCAGGTCGTCGACCACCACCTGGCGGGCCCGGGGATCCTCGGAACGGGGGACGGGTGTGGTCCTCACCCAGGAGGGCGTGCCCGGCGGCGGATTCTTGGTGAAGAAGAGCTGCCCCTCCGGGCCGTCCGGATAGCGCAGGAAGGACACGGGCCGGTCCCGCAGATGCGGCAGGATCGCGGCCCCCACGGTCGCGTAGTAGTGGAGGACCTCGCCCTTGGTGGTGCCGGTGGCCGGGTGGATCACCTTGTCCAGGTTGCTGAGTGCCAGCCGGCGCCCCTCCACCTCTGTGATGGGCGTCATACGATGAGAATCCCACGTTTCCGGACCCTTCGGCTGGAAAGGCGAGAACCGTGCGATCCATCTGGAACGGCGCCATTTCCTTCGGGCTCGTCAGCATTCCGATCAAGATGGTGAACGCCACCGAGAGCCGGTCCGTCTCGTTCCGCCAGATCCACACCGAGGACGGCGGCCGCGTCCGCTACAAGAAGGTGTGCGAGCTGGACGGCGAGGAGGTCCCGCAGGCGGAGATCGGGAAGGCGTACGAGGACGCCGACGGCGCCATGATCCCGATCAGCGACGAGGACCTGGCCGCGCTGCCGCTCCCCACGGCGAAGACGATCGAGATCGTGACGTTCGTGCCGGCCGGGGAGATCGATCCGCTCCGGATGGACGCCGCGTACTACCTGTCGGCGAACGGCGTGCCCGCGGCGAAGCCGTACACCCTGCTCCGCGAGGCGCTCAAGCGCAGCGACAAGGTGGCGGTCGCGAAGTACGCCCTCCGGGGGCGGGAGCGGCTCGGCATGCTCCGGGTCGTGGACGACGTGATCGCCATGCACGGCCTGCTCTGGCCGGACGAGATCCGGGCCCCGGAGGGCGTGGCCCCCGAGTCCCCGGTCTCCGTCCGGGACGCCGAACTCGACCTGGCGGACGCGCTGATGTCCACCCTCGGCGAGGTCGACATCAGCACCCTCCACGACGACTACCGCACCGCGGTGGAGGAGATGATCGCCGCGAAGGCGGAGGGCGGCGAGGGCGTCGCGCCGCCGGAGCCGGGGGAGGAGCCCGGCGGTGGCCGGGTCATCGACCTCATGGCGGCCCTGGAGAGCAGCGTCCGGGCGGCGCGGGAGGCGCGCGGCGAGACGGCCGGAGCGGGCGACGGCGCCGGTACGGAGGAGGTCGCCGAGGTCACCCCGCTGCTACCCCGCACCCCGCGCTCCGGCGCGACCCGCACCACGCGCGCGCCCAAGGCCACGGACGCCAAGAAGTCCACCTCCCGCACGGCGGCGAAGAAGGCGACGGCCCCCGCGCGCAAGTCGACGTCGGCGGCCGGGACCCCGGCCAAGGAGGCGCAGACGAAGAAGACGACGGCCAAGAAGGCGGCGGCGAAGAGGTCGACCGCCAAGGAGGCCCCGGCGAAGACGCAGGCCAAGAAGGCGACGACGCGCAAGCGTTCGGCCTGAGCGCCGCCGGGCCGCGCGGCCCCCCGCCGCGGCCCGGCCGCCCGGAGTCCTGAAGGCTCCCGAATCCCCTCAAGAGTCTCGAAGCGGCACCAAAGCCCCCCGGAGCGTGTGGCTTCTCCGGGGGGCTTTCCGTTGCCCGAAGGCGGGCACACGGGCGCCGAACTCGCCGCATAGCGAACATAGTTATCTGTCCTTCGGACAACAGCTGGTCAAATCCTTGTTGCAGACCTGTCAAACGAGCGACTTCGCTGGCACGCTCACACCCGCATCACCACCCCCACAACCCCCACGCTTTGCAGCGAAGGAGCCCGCGTGACCCGCCAGCAGTCCTCGCACCGCCGTACCACCGCCCGCGCCGCCGCCCTGCTCGCCTCGGCCGCCATGGTCGTCGTCGGAGTCCAGACCGGATCCGCCAACGCCGACGCCCAGCGCGAGGCCGGAGCCACCGCGCTCGCCTTCTCCGGCAGCCAGCGCGCCGCGGCCGTCCAGGAGGCCCAGGCCGGTGCCGCCGCCACCGGCAAGGCCATCGGCCTGTCCGGCAAGGAGGCGCTCGTCGTCCGCGACGTCGTCAAGGACGCCGACGGCACCGTCCACACGCGCTACGAGCGCACCTACGAGGGCCTGCCGGTCCTCGGCGGCGACCTGGTCGTCCACCAGAAGAAGTCGGGCGCCCGCTCCACCACCAAGGCGACCGAGGCCCGCATATCCGTGGCGACCACGACCGCCGCGGTCCCGTCCGCCACCGCGAAGCAGGCCGCCCTCGCCTCCGGCGCCAACGCCTCGGAGGCCGCCTCCACCGCCCGCAAGGTGATCTGGGCCGCCACCGGCAAGCCCGTCCTCGCCTGGGAGACGATCGTCACCGGCGTCCAGCAGGACGGCACCCCCAGCCGCCGCCAGGTCGTCACCGACGCCACCACCGGCAAGGAGCTCTACGCCTACGAGATGATCGAGACCGGCACCGGCAACACCATGTACGCCGGCCAGGTCACCCTCGGCACCTCGGGCTCGTACACCCTCACCGACGCGCTGCGCGGCGGCCACAAGACGTACGACCTGAACGGCGGCACGTCCGGCACCGGCAGCCTCTTCACCAACTCCACCGACACCTGGGGCAACGGCCTCGCGTCCAACCGCGAGACCGCCGCCGCCGACGCCCACTACGGCGCGGCCCTCACCTGGGACTTCTACAAGAACGAGCTCGGTCGCAACGGCATCCGCGGCGACGGCGTCGCCGCCTACTCCCGCGTCCACTACGGCAACGCCTACGTGAACGCCTTCTGGGACGACAGCTGCTTCTGCATGACCTACGGCGACGGCATCAACAACACCCACCCGCTCACGTCCATCGACGTGGCCGGCCACGAGATGTCCCACGGCCTGACCTCCTCCACCGCCAACCTCCGCTACAGCGGCGAGTCCGGCGGCCTGAACGAGGCCACCTCCGACATCCTCGGCACCTCGGTCGAGTTCTACGCGGGCAACGCCACCGACGCCGGCGACTACCTCATCGGCGAGAAGATCGACATCAACGGCAACGGCACGCCGCTCCGTTACATGGACAAGCCCAGCAAGGACGGCAAGTCCGCCGACTACTGGTCGAAGTCGGTCGGCCGCCTCAACGTCCACTACTCCTCGGGCCCGGCCAACCACTTCTTCTACCTGCTCTCCGAGGGCAGCGGCTCGAAGACGATCAACGGCGTCACCTACGACTCGCCGACCTACGACGGCTCCACCGTCACCGGCATCGGCCGCACCGCCGCGTACAAGATCTGGTACAAGGCGCTGTCCACCTACATGACCTCCACCACCGGCTACTCGGGCGCCCGCACGGCCACCCTGAACGCCGCGCGTGACCTGTACGGCGCCGGCAGCACCCAGTACAACGCGGTCGCCTCCGCCTGGACCGCGATCAACGTCAAGTAACCCCGGCCACACGGCGTGAACGACAGGGGTCGCCCGGCGGTACCGACCGCCGGGCGACCCCTGCCCCGTGCCCGCGGGCGAAAGCCCGGATCAGACGGTGTCGGTGACGACCGCCGCCTTCTCGAACCAGGCGTGCACCTCGGCGAGCACGTCCTCGACCTCCTTGCGCGACCCGCCCGTCGCCAGCGCCGACGCGATCTTGTCCGTGCTGAACTGCGCGCCGGACATGACCGTCCCGGGCTTGGCGTAGCTCTTGTAGACCGCGACGTCCGGGACCGGGCACTCCTCCGGGATCTCGACGAGCGTCCCCGGGCGCGGCGGGAAGAGCGTCACGCCGGCGATCCGCAGCGGGCGCTCCGGGACCTCGGGCGGGTTGTTGCCGCCGAGGGACCGGAAGTACACCTCGTGCGGCTTGACGCCGAAGCCGAGTTCGAGCATGTCCTCGATCATCCCGCCGCCCATCCGGACCGCGATCTCGTTGAAGACGAGACCCGCGTCGCCCTGGCGGTCACGGAAGATCTCCGCGTGGAAGACGCAACTGCCCGGCGTGGGAAGGGCCTCCAGCGCCGCGAGCGTCATCTCCCGCAGCGGCTCGGTGAGCGGGTCCTCGGGATCCATGAGGGAGCTGCGCAGCGAGAGGCCGTTGACTATGTCCAGGCAGGTGGTGTCGCCCTGACTGGACGGCCACACCATCCTGACCTCGCCGTCGACGAGGACTCCGTCGATGTGGAAGAGCTCGTGGTCGAGGTACGTCTCGGCCAGCAGGTGGGCGCCGTCGTCGGTGCCCAGCTCGGGGTTGCGCTCGAAGAGCCCCGTCAGGTCCTCGGGCCCGCGCAGGACCTCCACGTCCATCGACCCGCCACCGCGGCGCGGCTTGACCACGATCGGGTAGTCGTGCTCCGCGACGAAGTCGAGGACGTCCGTCGCGTAGGTGACGGCGGCGAAGGGGAGCAGCGGCACGTCCGCCGCCGCCAGCCGCTCCTTCATGGCGAACTTGTCGCGGAACGCCATGACGTCCTCCGGCGCGTGGCCGGGTATCCCCATGGAGGCGCGCAGCCGCGCGGCGCGCATCAGGTCGAACTCCGCGAAGGCCAGCACGTCGTCGAAGTGCCACTTCTCGTGCAGTTCGAGGGCCAGCCGGTCGACGGCCGGGTCGAAGTGGAAGCTCTCGACGCACTCGACGTGGGCGTATCCGGCCAGTACGGCGGCCCGTTCGGCCGGGTCCTTGGGCACCGCGGCGGCGGCGGTGACGAGGACCACTTCGTGCTCGGGCCCCAGCCACAGGTCGTAGCGGCGCATGGTGAGGGCGGTCCGATTGAGAATGAGGTATCGCATCTTCGCTCCGTGAAGTGGTGGTGCGGCGACGCCGAAACGGCGTGATGCGACTTTCACGTGAAGGGGCTCAGCGAGCGGCCGGCCGCTCCGGTGCAGCGCAGGACGTCGCCATCCGCGTCGACGAGGACAGCGTCCGGGTGATGGGGACCCCATGGAAGAACGGTCATGGCACTGTCCTGTTCGTCCCGCATCAAAGCACGCGCCCGGAGAGACGGTCCAGCGCGTTCGGCGAGATACGAATCCATGGCCAGTGGGCGACCCTGCGTGCTCCAATCCAGGCACCGACCGGTCCGCCCACACGGCGGCCGGCCGGCGAGCAGACGGCCGAGTCGAGGGGGAAGTGTGCTCACACCACGACTCGAGAAGGTCTCCCCGTGACACACCGGAACCTGTGGCAGGCGTTCGTCGAGACCGCCGCGGCCCACCCCGACCAGGAGGCGTTCGCCGGCCCCGACGGGGCGGTCGACTACCGCCGGACGGCCGCCGCCGCGGCCGCCCTCGCGGACCGGCTGGCCGCGCGGAACGTCGGCGCGGGCGACCTCGTCGCCGTCGAGATGCCCGTGGGGCCGCTGTTCGTCGTCGGCGTGCTCGCCGCGACCGCCGTGGGCGCCGCGTACATCCCGCTCGACGTGACCGGGCCCGCGAAGCGGCGCGAGCAGATCCTGACGGACGCCCGGCTCTCGGTCGTCCTCCGCGCCGGCGACGACGACGTGCGCGCCGTCGCACCCCTCCTGACGACCCCGCCCCCGGTGGGCTCGCCCGGCCCCGAGCGGCACGCCCCCGCCACGGACGGCGACGACCCGGCCTACGTCATCTACACCTCCGGATCCACCGGCAGGCCCAAGGGCGTCGTGGTCCCGGCCCGCGGTGTCCACACCCTGCTCGCCGCGTTCCAGCGCCGGGCGCCGCTCGGCCCCGGGGCACGGCACAGCTGGTGGACGTCGCCCGGCTTCGACGTGTCCGTGTACGAGATGTGGAGCGCGCTCACCAGTGGCGGGACCGTCGTGCCGGTCCCCGACGCGTACCGCCGCGACATCGACGCCACGCTCGACCACCTGGCCGACCGGCGCGTCGACTCCGCCTACCTGCCGCCCCAGTTCCTCACCGCGCTGCGCGACCGGACCGCCGGCGACCGGACGGACGCCGCCCGGCCCGTCCCGCGCCTCCGGCGGCTGCTGACCGGCGTCGAGCCCATTCCGCTGGGCCTCCTGGTGGAACTGCGGGAGAACACCCCGGGGTTGGTCGTGATCAACGGCTACGGGCCCACCGAGACCACGGTCTGCGCCACCCTGTACACCGTCCCCGACCACTGCGCCGAGCCGCAGCAGCGCACCCCGATCGGCGCGGTCGTCGAGGGCAACCGCGGCTTCGTCCTCGACGACCGGCTCGCGCCGGTGGAGCAGGGCCGCCCCGGCGAGCTGTGCGTCGCGGGACCGGGCGTCGCCCTCGGCTACCTCCACGACCCCGACCGCACCGCGGAACGCTTCGTGCCGGCCGCCGACGGCGACGGCCTCATGTACCGGACGGGCGACATCGTCGTCGCCGACGCCACGGGCGAACTGACCTTCCTCGGCCGGATCGACGACCAGCTCAAGATCGACGGCGTCAGGATCGAACCGGCCGAGACGGAGGCCGCGCTCCGGCGGTGCGCCGAGATCGCGGACGTCGCCGTCCTCGCCCGGCCGGCGAGCCCCGGCGGCCCGTCCGTCCTCACCGCCTTCGTGGTGCTCGCCGACGCTGCCGCCCCGGCCGGCGCCGACCTGTGGACCGGCCTCAAGGCGCGGCTCGCCGACGAACTCCCCCCGCAGGCCGTGCCCCGGCGCTTCTTCGCGCTGGAACGGATCCCGATGACCAGCGACGGCAAACTCGACCGCCCGGCCCTCCCCACCTCGGACGAGCCGCGGGCCCGGACCGCGCTGAACGGGTACGAGCGCGCCGTCGAGGACGCCTGCCGCACCGTGCTCACCCACGCCCCCGCGTCGGCGCTCGACCTCGGATTCGCCGAGGCGGGCGGCGACTCCCTGCAGGCCACGCGCCTCTCGGCGCTGCTGCGGGACGCGACCGGCCGGGCCGTCACCGCCGGCGACGTGCTCGCCGCACCGACCCTGGCGGCCCTCGCGGCACGCCTCCCCGCACTGCCCGCCGCGGACACGTCCGGTGACGAGGGCGCCGCCGGGAAGGCGTCCCCGCTGACACCGGGCCAGGCGGGCATCTGGGCGGCGGAACTCACCGGCGCCGCGCCCCCCGGAACCTTCCACGAGTCCGTGGCCGTCGAGTTCACCGGCCCGCTGTGCCCCGAGCGCACGGCCAAGGAACTGGCCGCGGTCCTCGACCGCCACGTCGTCTTCCGGGGCCGCGTGGACGAGGACGACGCCCGGTTCGTGACCGACGGCGCGCCGGTGTCCGTCACCGTGCGGTCCGTCGCGTCCGGGGAGGACGTGGACGACGCCTGGGAACGGCTGCTCGCCGAGTTCCAGCGGCCGCCGTTCGACCTCGGCCGGGGCCCCCTCGTGCGGGCCGCGGTCCTCTCCGCGGCGGACACGGTCCGGGTGCTGCTCGTCTGGCACCACCTCGTCGTCGACGCGTGGAGCGCCCGGATCGTCCTGGAGGAGCTCGCCGCCGCGCTGAGCGGCGACGCGCCCGCCCTCCCGGAGGACCACGGCCACGCCGGGTACGCGCGCCGCCAGCGCCGCCACCTCGACTCCCCGGAGGGCCGGGACGCCGTGCGCGCGGCCGCCGACCGGGCACGCGCCTGGCTGCCCGAGCGGGCGGAGCCCGGCCCGGTGCAGGACTCCTGCCGGGTCGACGGCTTCACCGTCGGGGCACGGGCGTGGTCCCGGGTGCGCGACCGCGCGCGCCGCGACGGCACGACGGCGTTCGCCGTCGTGCTGGCCGCCACCCTCGACCCGCTGTGCGAACTGGCCGGAACGGACGGCAGGTTCGCGCTCGCCGTCGCCGACCGGGACGGAGTCGACGCGGTCGACACCGCCGGGTACCTCCTCACGACCGTCCCCTTCGGCCCGCCCCCCGGCTACGCCCGCGAGGCCGGTCCGGCCCTGGCCCTGCGCCGGGCGCGGGACGCCGTGGCGGAGGCGCGCACCTGGTCGCGCGTGCCCTTCCCCACGCTGATGGCCGCACTCGGCGTGCGCGAGGCGGGATCCCTCGCACCGCTGGTCATCGCCTGGGACCGCGACCCGGCCCCCGCGCTGTCCGTCCCCGGATGCACGGCACGGTCGTTGCCGGTGACCCCGCTGGGCGTGCGCTGGCCCTGGACCGTCCTGCTGACCGACCACGGGGAATCGGGACTGACCGGGCGGATCGAGTATCCGCCGTGGGTCTCCCGGGACCGGGTCCTCGCGCTCTGCGCGCGGTGGGAATCGCTGCTGGACGCGTTCACCGAGAACGCCTGACCTCCGTTCGGAACGGGCCCCACGGGGGCGCGGATTCCGGACGACACCGAGAATTGTTCGTTTCCTGGGGGAAGAGTTGCCCGAAGTTCTCAGCGACGCAGGCACCGTGACCGAGCGTGCGGAAGTCGCCTCCACACTGCCCGCCTGGTTCGCCCACCAGGCGGCCCTGAGCGACCAGGCCATCGCGCTGACCGCCGACGGCACGTCGCTCTCGTACGCCGAACTCCACCGTGTCGCCGGCTGCGTGGCCGGCCGCCTGGTCGCCGCCGGCGTGCGCCCCGGCGACCTCGTGCCCGTGCTCGTGCCGCGCCGCCACATCGTGCCGGCCATCCTCGGCGTCCTCATGGCCGGAGCGGCCTACGTGCCGCTCGACCCGCGCCACCCCGACACGCGGATCGCCGACATCGTCGGACGCGTCGCCGCTCCGGTGCTGCTGACCACCGGCGACCTCGCCGACCGTGCGGGGCGGTGGCACAGCGGCCCGGTCGTGCTCGCCGAGGCCGCCCCCGACGTCGACTGCCCGCCGGTGCACGTCCCGGTCGGCCCCGACGACCTGGCCTACGTGATGTTCACGTCGGGATCGACCGGCACCCCCAAGGGCGTCGAGGTCACCCACCGCAACGTCACCCGGCTGATGGCCGTCACGTCCGGCCTCTACGAACTCGGCCCGGACGACGTGTGGACCATGCTGCACTCCTTCGCCTTCGACTTCTCGGTCTGGGAGATGTGGGGGGCGCTCCTCTTCGGCGGCCGCCTCGTCGTCGTCGACGACGACAAGGCCCGTGCCCCCGACGAGCTGCTCCGGCTGATCGACGACGAGGGCGTCACGGTCCTCAGCCAGACGCCCTCGGCGCTGGCCGCCCTGATCAGCGCCGACGAGCAGCAGCAGGCCTCACTCGACCGGCTGCGGCTGGTCGTGCTCGGCGGCGAGCGGCTCGACCCGGCCTCGCTCGGCGCGTGGTTCGCGCGCCGGGGCGACGCCCAGCCGCTGGTGGTCAACATGTACGGGATCACCGAGACGACCGTCCACGTGACCTACCGCCGGATCACCGCGGCGGACGCGGCCGCCGACGCGGGAAGCCCCATCGGCGTACCGCTGCCCGACCTGGAGATCTCGCTGCGGGACGCCGACGGCGAGCCGACCCCGGACGGCGAGACCGGCGAGATCACGATCTCGGGACCGGGCCTCGCCCGGGGGTACTTCGGCGACGCCGACACCACCGCGCGTGCCTTCCGCACCGTCTCCTGGGGCCCCGGCGACCTCCGCCGCACCTACTTCAGCGGTGACCTGGCACGCCGGGACGCCGACGGCGAACTCCGTTACGCGGGCCGCCGGGACGAGCAGGTGAAGGTACGCGGCTACCGCATCGAACTCGGCGAGATCGGCGCGACGGTCAAGGCCCACCCGGCCGTCGTCGACGCCTGCGTCCTGACCGACACCGGCGAGTCGGTGGGCTCGACGCTCCTCGCCTGGGCGACCGTCCGGCCCGGCGGCCCGGACGCGACCGCGCTGCGGGCGTTCCTCGCCGACCGGCTGCCCGCGCACATGGTCCCCGGCGAACTCCGGATCCTGGACGCCCTGCCGCTGACCGCCAACGGCAAGGTCGACCGCCGGGCCCTCCTCGAACGGGCCCGCACCGCGCCCACGAGCGCGGAACCCGCCGCCCGGCAGCCGCGCGGCGACTCCCTCGAAGAGACCGTGGCCGCCATCTGGGCCGAGGAACTCGGCGTCGCCGAGGTCGGGCCCGAGGACGACTTCTTCTCCCTCGGCGGGCACTCGCTGATGGTGATCAAGGTCGTCAACCGCACCCGCAGGGAAGCCGCCGCGGACATCCCCGTACGCGCCCTGTTCGAGGCACCCGTGCTGGCCGACTTCGTCGCCCGGGTCCGCGCCGGCACCACGACCGAGGCCCCTCCGGTGCCGAACGAGTCGTGAGAGCCGCCGCCGCAACGCCACACCGATCCACCTGGAGTCCTCCCATGCAACGCACCCCCCTGCACGCACAGCCCATCGCCGTGATCGGCATGGCGGCCCGCTTCGCGGGAGCCGGCGACGTCGAGAGCTACTGGACCAACCTCGTCGACGGCGTCGAGTCGGTCGCCCGCGTCGACGCGGACGGACCGGTCGACGGCGGGGCCCACCGCGTGCACGCCGCGGCGAAGGTCGCCGACGTCGAGTGGTTCGACGCGGACTTCTTCCGCACGCCTCCGGCGGAGGCCCTCGTCATGGACCCGCAGCAGCGCGTACTCCTCGAAGTGGCCGCCGAGGCGCTGGAGGACGCCGGCTACGCCGGGCAGCGCGACGCGGTCGTCGGCGTGTTCGTCGGCTCGGGCGAGAACCACTACTTCCGCGAGTTCGTGGCCCCGGCGGAGGAGCGCGCAGGCCGCGGCGGCGACGTGCGCATCACGCTCGCCAACGAGAAGGACTTCCTCGCCCCGCGACTGGCCTTCAAGCTCGGCCTGACCGGACCGTCGATCACCGTGCAGACCGGCTGCGCCACCGCGCTCAGCGCCGTGGCCCAGGCCTGCTCGGCGCTGGCCGCCGGCGACTGCGACATCGCGCTGGCCGGCGGCGTGAGCCTGCTCATGCCCGACGTCGACGGCTACGACTACACCGAGGGCGGCATCCTGTCCGCGGACGGCCGCTGCCGCGCCTTCGACGCCGACGCCACGGGCACCGTCCCCGGCGCGGGCGCCGGCATCGTCGTGCTCCGCCGGGACACCGACGCCCGCGACGCCCGCGACCGCCGCCGGGCCGTCATCCGCGGCTGGGCGGTCAACAACGACGGCGGATCGCGCGCCAGCTTCACCGTGCCGAACATCGCGGGCCAGGAAGCCGTCATCCGCGGCGCGCTCGCCCGGGCCGGTGTCGCACCCGACGAGGTCGGCTACGTCGAGGCCCACGGCACCGGCACCGCCATCGGCGACCCGGTCGAGTTCGAGGCCCTCCGGCGCGTCTTCGCCACCCCCGGCAGGGCGGCCGAGAGCCTCACCCTCAGCTCGGTCAAGCCCAACATCGGGCACACCGACGCGGCGGCGGGCGTCGCCGGCCTCATCAAGGCGACCCTCGCGGTCGAGCGGGCCACCGTGCCGGGAACGCTGCACTTCCGCCGCCCGAACCCCGAGATCCCGCTCGCCTCGTCCCCCTTCGTCATCACCGCCGAGACCCGGGCGTGGGACGGCGAGGGACCGCGCATCGCGGGCGTCAGCTCCTTCGGCCTCGGCGGCTCCAACGCCCACGTGGTCGTGGAGGCCGCGGAGGCCGAGCCCACCGCGGCGGCGGCTCGCCCGCGCCAGGTCATCGCGCTGTCGGCCCGTACCGACGACGAGCTGACCCGCATGCGGGAACGGCTCGCCGAGCGGCTCGCGTCGACGACCCCGGGCGAAGGGGCCGACCTCGCCGACATCGCCTACACGCTGGGAGTGGGCCGCGCCCGCTTCGCGCGCCGCTGGGCCGCCGTCGTCGCCGACGGGGACGAGGCGCTCGCGCAGCTGAAGGCAGGCGCCGAGACCGGCCGGCCCACGACCCGCTGGTCGCTCGCCGTCCACGGCACGCCCGCCGAACTGGCCGCGCTGGGCGAGCGGTTGCTCATCGAAGAGCCGCTGTTCCGCTCCGCCGTCGCCGAACTCACCGACGGCTTCGCCGGGGAGACCGCGCTCGACGCCCTCGCCCCGCAGCGGGCCGGCGCGCTCACCGCGCTGGGCATCGCCCGCATCCTGCGCCGCCTCGGCCTGACCTTCTCGCGCGTCGACGCCCCCGACTGGGCACGCCCGGCCACCGACTGGCTCGCCCAGGGCGGCGACGCCAACGCGCTGGAGGCCGCCCTCGCCGCCTGCACCGGGGACGGCGCCGACGCCGGGTCCGTACGCGAGCGGGTGGGCCAGGTCCTGGTCGGCCCGTCGTTCGACCTGACCGAGGCGGTGGCCGCGGCCTGGCGGGCGGGCGTGGCCGTCGACTGGTCCGCCTACTACGGCGACGAGGCGCGCGGCCGAGTGCCGCTGCCGACCTACCCGTTCACCCGCACCCGGTTCTGGCTCGACCGGCCGGAGCCCCGCCCCGAGCCCGAGCTCGTCCGCCCGGAGACGCCGGAGGCCGCCGCCGTGGACGTCGCCGCGTTCGTCGAGCAGGTCTGGCGCGAGGTCCTCGGCATCCAGCACATCGCACCCGACGCCCATTTCGTGAACGACCTCGGAGGCGACTCGCTGTACGCGGTCGAGGTCGGCGCTCGACTGAACGCCGGCTTCGGCATCGACCTCCCGGTCGACCTGCCGTTCATCGCCCCCACGATCGCCGCCACCACGACCGCTGTCGAGGAGGCCCTGGCCATGGAGAAGAACTCATGAGCACTGTCAACGACACCACCGTCCTCGTCCGTCGACTGGACGTCACCGCCCGCCGGACCGACCAGGTCATGGAGCTGAGCGACCGCGCCGAGGGAGGGGTGCTGCTGGAGACCGTGATCGGCCGGTACGTGCTCGACCGCGACGCGCGCGTCGTCTGGCTGCTCGTCGACGGGCGCCGCACCCTCGCCGAGATCGCCGACGGCGTCGCCGGGCAGCTGGACCTGCCGGTGGCGGACATCCGTGAGGGCGTCCACGAGGTGAGCGCCCGGCTGCTCGACCTCGGTCTCGTCGAGATCGTGTCCGCGGCCGACGCCGAGGCCTTCGCCCAGCTGACGGTCTCCGGATGAGCCGCCGTCCCCTGACCCGGGTCGGCTTCCAGTACGCCGGGTACTCCTTCCCGGGAGTCATGGACAACAAGCTCTTCCAGCAGGTCGTCGACATCGCGCACGCCGCCGAGGCGTCCGGCTTCGACAGCCTCTGGACGATGGACCACGTCCATCAGATCGCCTCCGTCGGCGAGGCCGACGAGCCGATCCTGGAGGCGTACACGACGCTCGCCGCGCTCGCCGCGGTGACCACGAGCGCCCGCCTCGGCGTCCTCGTGTCGTGCAACAGCTTCCGCAACCCGGCGCTGCTGGCGAAGATGGTCACCACCATCGACGTCATCAGCCAGGGACGCGCGGTCCTCGGCATCGGCGCGGGCTGGCACACCGAGGAGACCCACGCGTACGGCATGGAGTTCCGCACGCCCCGGGAGCGTCTGGCGGCGCTCGACGAGGCGGTGCAGATCTGCCGGGCGATGTTCACCGAGCACGCGCCCCGGTTCTCCGGGAAGCACCACAGCGTGGACGAGCCCCTGAACGTGCCGGCCCCGATCAGCCCCGGCGGGCCGCCCATCCTCATCGGCGGCGGCGGCGAGAAGGTGCTCATCCCGCTGGTGGCCCGGCACGGCGACGCCTGCAACTTCTTCGGCGGGCCCGCCACCGTGCGCCACAAGATCGAGGTGCTGGAGCGGGCGTGCGAGGCCGCGGGCCGCGACAGCTCCGAGATCAGCCGGACGTGGCTGGGCACGGCGATCGTCACCGACTCCGAGGCCGAACTCCAGGAATCCCTGGAGCGGTTGGGCACGCTCCTGGGCGTGGCGCCGAGCGCGGCCCGCGGCCTCGCGCTGTGCGGTACCGAGGCCCAGGTGCAGGAGCGGATCGAGGAGTACCGCGCGGCCGGCGTCGAGGGCATGATCGTCTCCCTCCTCGACCCGAGCGACCTGGACCACCTCCAGCGGGTCGGCACCACGCTGCGGGAGGTGCTCGGTGACTGAGACGTCGAGCGAGCCGGGGGCCGTCCTCGAACTGGACGGCCCCGCGGCCGAGGTCATCGCCGCGGTCTGGGCCGAGGCCCTCGGCCTGGACGAGGTCGACCCCGACATGGGCTTCTTCGATCTGGGCGCCTCGTCGAGCACCGTGGTGAAGGTCGTCCGCGTCCTGCGGGTCCGCTGGCCGGACCTTCAGCTCGTCCAGGTCTTCTCGCACCCGACCGTCGCGCAGCTCGCGGAGCTCCTCGACGATGCGTGAGCGGACCGGGGCCGCGAAGGGCTCACCCGAGCGCGTCCCGGACGCAGCCGGCGAGGGCCGGCCACGCCGCGCCGCCGAAGAGGTGGTCGGCGCCGGCCACCTCGCGGAGCTCCGCCGCACCGGTGGTCTCGGCACGCCAGCCGTCGACCGCCGCCCGGTCGAGGTGCTCGTCCTCGGCGCCGTACACGACGGTGAGGCGGGTGTCGAGCGGCACGGACGCCGAGTGGCCGTAGTCCGACACCAGTCGCATGTCCGCGGCGAGGATCGGCAGCAGCAGCTCGAGCAGTTCGGGTTCGCTCCGGAGGTCCTCGGGCACGAAGCGGGTCAGGTCGTCGTCCGACTGGACGGGGGCCTCCGCGTAGGCGCGCGGCGGCAGTTGCGAGGCCACGAGCAGGTGCCCGACCTCGGGGGCTCCGGCCGACCGGCGCAGCGCGTGGGCGAGTTCGAAGGCGAGCAGGGCTCCCGAGCAGTGGCCGAAGAGGGCCACGCGCGGCACGCCCAGCGCGGTCACCTCCCGGACGAGCTCGGCGACGGTGTCCGCGAGCACGGTGCCGGGCGGCTCGGTCTGGCGGCTCTCCCGTCCGGCGAGCCGGACGCCGTACACATCGGCCGCGTCACCGACGACCGGGCCCCAGGCGCGGAACGGAGTCGCCCCGGCGCCGGCCCACGGAATGCAGACGAGGGCGGTTTCATTCCGTATTTCCGAACTCCACGGAACCAGTGCCTGAGAATGGCGCGAAGTATTCATGAAAACGGATCATAGCCCATGCGCGGCATCAGTCGTATTGCGGCGAAGTAATCGGGGATATCGGGGATTTCGGCGTCGATTCCCCGGTCGTTCCCTATGAAGCGCACCCATAGTCTCTGCTATTCGGAAGGTATCCTCATGTTCAACCCCACAGTCCAGGTCATCGCCGCACAGCCGAAGGTCCTCACCCCTCCGGACATTTCCTTCGAGGCAATCCTCAAGCACTTTCCCGGGCTGGCCGAAGCCGAGGCCGTCTGCATGACGGGCTCGATCGCGGCCGGGTGGGGCAACGCCTTCAGCGACATCGACCTCTACGCGTTCTCCGACAAGGAACTCGTCCTCCCGATCGACGAGACCATGGAGACCTGGCCCGGCGCCGATTCGAGCGGCGTGCGCTGGCACAACTGGATGGGCGTCTACGACAACGCGCGCGTCGACCTGAAGGTGTGGCCGACGTCCACGCTCACCACGGCCCTCGAGCCGTACCTCGCCACCGAGGTCGAGTTCTGCAGCATGGGCGATTTCCTCCAGGACTTCGTCTACCGCCTCGACGTCGCCATGCCGCTGAAGAACGAGGAGTTCTTCGGCCGCATGAAGGAGCTCATCGCCGGCTCCTCCTACCCGCGCGCCCGGGCCCGCCGCCTGAAGGCCGACGTGGAGAACCGCCTCACGGACGTCGCCGGCCAGCTGGACGCCGGTGACGACAAGACGGCCCGCGTCTCCGCCGCCCTCGCCGCCGCCACCATCGCGGACGCGGCGCTCGTGCTCTCCGGCGAGCTGTGCCGGCGCGAGAAGTGGCTGGTGCGCCGCCTGGAGAAGACCCCCCAGTGCGGGATCACGGTCGACGACTACGTCACGCAGATCCTCGACGGCGCCCGTCCCGGCGAGTCCGACGCCGCCACGGCCCTCCGCATGGCCCGGTGGACCCAGGCCCACCTCGTCCGGCTCGAGGACGCCTTCCTGTCGGCTTCCTGAACGGACCGGCCGCCGTGCCGTGCCCGCCGCGGGCCGTCCGGGGACGGCCCGCGGCGGGCACGGCACCTCCGCGAACCCCCCATGCGCACCCCCGTACTCGAAGCCAGGAGAGACACAGTGAACGCTCTGCACGCCCTGCGGCAGGTCAGCGAGGGCACCACGTCATGAGCCGGATGACCAAGTTCCGCACCGCGCTGAGCGGTCCGGAGGAACCCCGTCAGCGACTGCTGGCCCTGGCGACCGTCGTCAACACGATCGGCATGGGCATCTTCCTGTCCGCGGGAACCATCTTCCTCATCCGCTCCGCCGGGTTCACCCCCACCGAGGCGGCCATCGGCCTCACCGCCGGCTCGCTCTGCGGATTCGGCGCCGGTGTCGTCATCGGCGACTGGGCCGACCGGCGCGGATCGCGCGAGGTCGTCATCGGCTCCATGCTCCTCGAGGCCGTCGCGAGCATCTCCCTCCTGTTCGTGAACAACCTCTGGTCCCTGATCGTCGTGGCCGCCGCGGCCGCCGTCGGCCGAGCGGGAACCGTCAGCGCGCGCGGCGCGATGATCGGCGTGCTGGCCGGGGAGAAGGGCGCGCAGTACCGCACGTACCTGCGAGCGGTGACCAACGTCGGCCTCGCCATCGGCACCATCGGTGCCGCGGTCGTCCTGGCCTTCGACACGCGGCCGGCCTACGTGTCCGTCATCGTCACCGACACGGTCACCTTCCTGCTCGCCGCCGCGATCCTCACACGCCTCCCGCACATTCCCCCGACGCGCGCCGCGAAGAAGGAGGAGGACGCCGAGGACACCGAACCGGCCGAGAAGGAGCGCCGCTGGGTGGCCCTGCGCGACCTCCCCTACCTCGCGCTGACCGCCACCTCGTCGATCACGAGCCTGCAGTACTTCGTCCTCGTCCCCGCGCTGCCCGTGTGGATCGTCATGCACACCGAGGCGCCGCGCTGGATGGCGGCCGTCGTCCTGTTCTTCGAGTCGATCCTGGTCGCGGCCACCCAGGTCCCCGCGACCCGCTCCATCGACGGACCGCGGTCCGCGGCTCGCCTGCTCGCCCTGTCCGGCCCGGTGTTCCTCGTCTCGTGGGTGCTGATCGCGTTCGCGGAGGGCCCGTCCGCGGGGGTCGCGCTCACGCTGCTCATCGTCGGTGTCGTCCTGCACGCCCTCGCCGAGGTCTGGCAGGCGGCCGGCACCTTCGAGCTCTCCTTCGCCCTGGCCAAGCCCGAGGCGCAGGGCCAGTACCAGGGAGTGATGGGGCTCGGCCACGGCCTCGCCGAGGCCGTCGCGCCGATCGTGGTCATCTCCATGTGCGTCAACTGGGGCAAGCCCGGCTGGATCGTCCTCGCCCTGGTCGTGATGGCGGGCGGATTCGTCTGCGCCTTCATCGAGCGGGTCTGGTCGCGCTCGCAGCCGGCCGCCGAGGCGGCGCCCGCCACGGCGTGACCCCGGGCCGGGCCGGGGGCGGCCGCCACCAGAGCCGCCCCGGGCCCGCCGCCGTGCCGCATCCCACCCGCGCTATGCCGAAGGTCGTACGTATGGAGAGGCTGCATTACCTCCGCCGCGGTGCCGGTTCGCCCCTGCTGCTCATCCAGGGGACCGCCGCGCACTCCCTGCACTGGGGCGAGCGACTGCTCTCGCTCCTCTCGGAGTCGTTCGACGTGGTGGCCTACGACCACCGCGGTACCGGCCGCTCGGCACCCCTGGACCAGGGCTTCGGGGTGGCGGACCTCGCCGACGACGCGGCCGCCCTGCTCGACGAGCTCGGCTGGCCGCGCGCGTACGTCCTGGGGGTCTCGATGGGCGGCCTCGTCGCCCAGGAACTGGCGCTGCGCCATCCGGACAGGGTCGGCGGCCTGTTGCTCGGCTGCACCCACACCGGAGGCACCGGCGCGCCGCCCGAGGTCCTGGAGGTGCTCACCGCGGCCGTCGTCCGGGGCGACCCGCTCGCGACGGTGCGCAACGTGTTCCACGTCGGGGTGAAGGACCCGGAGAACGTGCCGGCGGGTGCCTGGGACGAGTACCGCGAGGCCGCTCTGACGCTGCCGGTGCCCCCGCAGGTGACCGCCGGCCAGATCGCCGCGGTGGCCCGGCACAGCACGGCGGACCGCCTGCACCGGATCGGCGTGCCGACGCACGTCGTCCACGGCGACGCCGACCGTCTCGTCCCGACGGCCGAGGGAGAGCGGATCGCCGCCGCGATCCCGGGCGCCCGCTTCACCCTGGTTCCGGCCGGTCACTTCTTCTGGATGGAGCAGCCGGAGACCACGGCCGCATGGGTGGTGGAGGCCTGTGCGGAGTCGCGCGGAACACACCTTTGACGGTATTCGTACACGAGAGCGGGGTCACACTTGACGAACTTCGAGATCGAACGGAAATTTCTGGTCGCTGCGGAATGGCTTGTTCCGGCCGAATCCCCGTCGAGCCACCTCCGGCAGGCGTACCTCAGCCCGCTCGGGTCCGGCAACGAGATCCGGGTGCGGGCCAAGGGTGACGCCCGGCTGATGACCGTGAAGGCCCCCGACGAGGACGGCGATCCGCTGGTGCGCCGGGAGGTGGAGTTCCCGATCGCCGACGAGGTCTTCGAACAGCTCTGGGTGCTCGCCGGACAGGACCGGCTGAGCAAGCGCCGCTGGTCCGTACCGCTCGGGGGCGTGACCGCCGTGGTCGACGTGTACGAGGGGGAGTTGGCGGGCCTTCGGGTCGTGGAGGTCGAGTTCGACGGCGTCGACGCGGCCCGCGCCTTCGAGCCGCCGGAGTGGTTCGGCGAAGAGCTGACGGGGGACCCGGCGTGGAGCAACCGTGAACTGGCCGCGCGCGGCGGGGGGAGGCGCCCGAAGTCCGCCCGAGGGCAGTGAGCATCCCCGTGACTTGAATTCCCTTACCCTGAGAGACATGTGACACAGCGTCACCCGGCAACCCCGCGTGCGCGTCCGGCGTCCTCATGATCGTGCGCCTCTCGCCTTCGATTATCACTCGCGCAGGGTGGTAATCGAAGGCATTGTGCCGTTGGGGCCCTTTGCGAGCGGTTCGGCCGGGCCGAGGGCATTTAGCCCTGCCGTGCACGTCTGAAGGTCTAATCGCGCATCTGATAGCCGAGGGGGTGGTGGAGAGTTCAGCGGTTCAGGCCGGGTTGACGCACAGGGTTCTGTGCGATCATGGTGGCCGCCCAAGCGACCGCTTAGATCCTATGACCTAGCGTTCAATGCAACTTTAGGGGAATTTTGCACTGCCATGGGATTTGTCAGACTCGCGGACGTAATACTCGGACTTCCTGGCGCCCGCGTGACGCCATTTCATTTGCTTGAGGTGGCGCATGCCTGCCGGTAATTCCGATCGGCCTGACCAGTCGATGCTTCCGGAAGCGGAGTTCAGACGCCTGCTCTCCGCGTCGCGCACCTCGCTGAGCCGGATCGCCCGGGAGGCGGAGGAGGTCTCGGCCGCGATCGAGGCGGCCACCGCGGGGCTCGTACGTCTCCGGCCGGCGGAGCGGAGCGCGGTGGACGCGGAGCTCATCGTGGGCCAGGACCGGATCGCCGAACTGCTCGACCGGGTCCCCTCCCTCGCGCAGGAGGAGATCATCTCCATGCACCCGGGGCTCGTGCTGCCGTCGACGGAACTCGCCGACGGGATGCAGCGCAATCACAACCTGCCCGAGGGCGTGTCCATGCGCACCATCCACCTCACCCCGATGAGCCGCGTGCCGCGGGGCGCGATGCACCTGCAGTCGCTGGTCGACCACGGCGTCTCGGTGCGTCTCGCCAACGCGCTCCCGTTCCGGCTGATCATCGTCGACCGGTACTGGGCGATGGCGCCCGCCGTGGCCGCCGAGGGCGAGATGGCGCTGATGCTCTTCCGGGGCGGCAGCGTGGTCCAGTTGCTGACGAAGGTCTTCGAGTTGTGCTGGCTCATGGCGTCCCCGCTGGAGGACACCGCGGAGACCGTCGTCGACGAGCCGACGCCGCAGCAGCGCGTCATCCTCAGGGCCATGGTGTCCGGCATGAAGGACGAGGCCGTGGCGCGCGAACTCGGGGTGTCGATACGCACCTACCGGCGTCTGCTGGCCGGCCTCATGGACCTGATGGGTGTCGAGTCCCGGTTCCAGGCCGGCGCCAAGGCGATGAGCATGGGCTGGCTCCAGTGATCCGCCGGCCCCGGCCGCGATGGGTTCGTCCCTCGCGGCCGAGGGGTCGGCGATGTCGGGTCAGGCGTCGATCGGGGCGGCGATCTGGACGCGCTTGAGGTGCCGCGAGGGGTCGTCGAACGCGTTCCGGGAGTGGAGCATGCGCCAGTTGTCCCAGACGATCAGGTCGCGCTGCTCGTAGCTGACCGCGATGTGGTTCTCGTCGTAGATCTCCTTGCCGCGCTCGCGCAGGCGCGCGGCGAGCTCGTCACCCTCCGGCACGATCATGTTGTTGTACGAGAAGCGGAACACGCGGCCGCCCTTGCGGTTCTCCAGCACCGGGTGCTCGACCCGGACGTCCACACCGCGCCGCGAGAGGCCGTCGGTCGACTTCCACTCGTACGTCGTGTCGAACAGGCGCTGCCGCTCCTCCTCGGTGAACTCGTCGAGGATCTGGTTCCCGTCGAGCATGGTCGTCTCGCCGCCCTCGCCGGAGGCCGGCGTGACGCACCACAGGCCGAGGTAACGCGGCGGGACGCCGCGGAACTCGTACCCCTCGCTGTGCGGAAGCAGCGACTTCCGGTTCTGCGCGTGGTACGTGTCGTCCATGTCGGCTTCGGGCTTCAGGTCGCCGACGACGGTTCCCGTCGGCGTCGGCTGGAAGTCGCCGAGCTCTTTCAGGAACGCGACGTGGTCGAAGGACTTCGGCACGTTGACCACGTGCACGTACCCGTTGTTGCCAAGCAGTTGGTGGAACGCGTAGCGGAGCACCCCGTCCGACAGGAGGTCCCCGTTGACGTCGGTGCAGGACAGGACGCTATCCGGCAACTTGCTCACGATTCTTAACTTTCCGTTCTTTTGATTGATCGGTCGGCTTCGAGTGCGGTTGCCGGAAGGTGATACCCGGTGCTGCTTCGGACGTCGCCCCCCCCGACGTTTGTGCTAGCCCCAGATGAGGTCCTCGAGAATGAGGGACCCGTCCGTCGCGGCGCTCGCGACGTTTCGGCTGTTCTCGGCGGCCGGTGCGGCCTGCGACACCAGGACCAGCGCCAGCATGGCGGTCGCGGCGAGGTTCGTGACCAGGAGGAAGGGTCGCTTCCGGGCAAGCTGGTAGGAAGTGTTGCGGGGGTGCGAATTGCGTGCCATGTTTGTGCTTCCGCTTCTCACGTTCGGGAAACGGCAACGCCTTTCGTGGGGCGCTGCGAATTACGTAGGTGCTCAAGATTCTTGTGGAGCAGCGGAATCAGGGCAAGTGTTCGAGCCTGGCGCAGATATGCCGTGGCAGCAATGGGCCGAGGTACGGCCCACTGCCGGCACCCGCTCAGGCCGACGGCTCCGGCACCGGGAGCACACCGGCGACACCGAGACCCGGAGCGTCCGGCAGCTCCAGGACCGGACCGCGGTACGAGACCCCGCCCCGCACCGGCGAAGCGCCCAGCCACAGCGGGGCGTCGAGGTCGACGTGGGTCACCGCGGTGCGCGCGGCGACCACGCTCGCGGCCGCCGTGATGGAGATCTCCGTCTCCAGTGAGCAGCCGATCATGCAGGTCAGCCCGGCCGCCTCGGCGATCGCGATGATGCGCAGGACGCCCCGCACACCGCCGCTCTTCTGCACCTTGATGCTCAGGACGTCCGCGGCCTCCTGGCGCACGACCTCCAGGGCGTCCTGCGGGGTGAGCACGCTCTCGTCGGCCACCACGGGGGTGCTGACGCGCTCCCGGACGAAGCGCAGGCCCCGCAGGTCCCGCGCCGAGACCGGCTGTTCGATGAGCTCGATGTCCGCGCCGCGGTCCTCCAGGAGCCGCACGGCGTGCACCGACTCCTTCGCGGTCCAGCCCTGGTTGGCGTCCAGGCGCAGCCGGATGTCCGGCCCGACGGCCTGACGGACGGCCTCGACGCGCTGCACGTCGTGCGCGATCGCGTGACCGACCTTCAGCTTCAGCGCCGTGAAGCCGTCCTTGACCAGCTCGGTCGCGCGCAGGGCCATCTCGTCCGGGGTGCCGAGACCCACCGTGATGCTGGTCTCCATGGTCCCGTGGCCGCCGCCCAGCGCGCGGTAGAGCGGGGTCCCGAGGCCGCGGGCGAAGGCGTCGTGCAGGGCGATGTCCACACCGGCCTTGGCGCCGCCGTTGCCGAGGATGCTCCGCTCGACCCGGTCGCAGGTCTCCTCGAGGTTCTCGGTGTGCCGGCCGACGACGGCCGCGCGCAGCGGGCCGTTCAGCGCGGCCACCACGCTGCCCGGCGTCTCACCCGTCACGGCGGGCATGGACACGGCCTCGCCCCACGCCGAGCTGCCGTCCTCCAGGACCAGTTCGACCAGGGTGACGTGGGCCTCGTCGACGGTTCCCCGGATGACCGAGGAGTACGGCATCCGGAGGGGGACCTGACGGTGGTGGACGACAAGGTCGGTGATGCGCATGAACTGCCTTTCCTGTTCGAGTTCGAGGTGACGCGTAGAGCCGGGCGGCCGGGAAGGCCTCCCGCCGGGAGCGCCCCTGCTACGCCGTCCCGCCGCGGAGCCGCTCCACGGGGCGGGACGACTCGTGGTGTCCGAAGTCCTGACGGGCGGAGGCCGATCCGGACCCGTCGGCGGCGACGGGCTCCGCGGACGCCCCGTTCACTGCGCGCTCCCCGAGACCCGCACGGACAGCTTGCGGCCGCCCTGGAAGACGTTCACCCGGTCACCCGTCGACGCCTTCGCCCCGAATCCGACGAAACGCCCGCCCCAGACGAACGAGTCCAGGCTCACCGCCATCGGCACGGTCCTGCCGTCCTCGCACAGCACCGGGCAGCTGAGGGGTGCCACGTACTCCTGGAGCAGCCGGCCGCGCGCGGCCCCGTCGGCGACCGCGTCGCCCCAGACGTCGCCGCGGGTCGCGCGGCCCACGAGGACCCCGTCGCCGCGGATGTCGTACGGCTCCTTGAGGACGAAGTCCATGGCCCGGGCCCGGATCTCCGCCTCGGACGGCAGGTCGGAGCCCCCGCGCAGGGCGCGTGACCAGGGTAGTACCTCCGCCGTGAGCGAGCGCTCCGCAGCGTCGAAGCGGTCCGCGAACCGCGGGTCCTGCACCAGGGCGAGCGCCAGCTTGCTCTCCGCCACATAGCGCGCACCCATGGAGTTGACGTGCAGGAACCCCTCGTGGGCGAGGGCCCGGCACCACCGGCCGACCAGGTCCGCGGAGTCCTCCACGAGCCCGCGCCACAGCACGGTGTTCACCTTGTTCCAGCACAGGTCGGCCGGGCGTCCGGCGAACCGCACGGCACCGTCGACGAGCTCGATGTCGCGGGGGTCCGCCAGGAACGCCGTGGCGCCGTGGGCGTTCAACTGCGCCACCAGCTCGACGGGTTCGACGCCCGCGGCGTCCCGGGGCTGGAGCACGGCCACCCGGAGGCCCTCGGCGGGCGCTCCGAGCCGCTCCGCGTAAGCGAGCAGATGCGCGGCGAAGGCGTTGTCGTCCCGGAAGGCGAACGCGCCGGGGTCGCCGCCGTCAAGGCCCAACTGCCGGTGCACGTCGGCCACGACCGCGTTGATCCGCGGGGTGAACACGGCACCCGCCGGCGCGTCCGCGTTGTTCTCCAGGAACCGCACCCGCCCGGTCGCCGCGTCCACGTAACCGTCGATCCGCGCGACGCCCACCCGGTCCAGCGCCGCGTCGCACGCGAGGATCAGCCGCTCCGCCGCGGCGGAGAGCCCGAAGAACGCCCGGACCTCCGCGTCCGCGCGGTACAGCGCGAGCACCTTGTCGAGGAGCGCCACGTAGGCCTCGACCCGGGACACGTGGTCCGCGACCCGCGAGGCCTCGACGAACAGCGAGCTCGGCGACAGGGGGAAGGCCCGGTTGCGCAACGGCGGTCCCGCCTCGGCGCGTTCGGAGGTCAGCGCCAGCGACCGGTGCGGATACCGCGCGAGTTCGGCGGTGGTCACCCCGGTCCTGATCCAGTCAATCAACGGGGCTCCACGACACATCGGTGGCCGGGGCGTCGCCCCGTACCTCGGCGAAGTACCGGTCCACGATCCGGCCCGTGACCGGGGACGCCGGCCACGCGGGAAGCGAGGCGGCGTCGACCGCGCGCACGGTCGCGAACTCCAGGCCCGTACCGCACAGGAACACCTCGTCGGCGTCGCCCAGCCGCTTCGCGTCGATCACCGACGGCGCGGCCGGGATGCCGAGGGTCCGGCACACGGCCAGGACCCAGGCGCGCGTGACGCCCGGCAGGACGCCGTCCGTCAGCGGGGGAGTGGCGAGCACGCCGTCGTGAACCGTGCAGAGGGTCGCGGTGGGCGCCTCGGCCACATGGCCCTCGGGCGTCGTCAGCAGGCACCCGTCGTATCCGGCGGCCTTCGCCTCCATCAGGGCGACGCGGGAACCGGCGTACTGCGAGATGCTCTTGGCGTGCGTCGGCAGCACCGCGGCCGACGGCCGCTGCCAGCGGCTCACGTGCAGCCGCATGCCCTCGGCCCCCGCCAGCCAGCGCTTGCGGCCCATGGGCCGCACCGTGACGGTGAGCGCCGAGCGGACCGGCGCGTCGATCAGACCCGGACCGTCCGCGCTGACGCTGATCCGGCAGTAGGCGTCGTCGGTCAGGCCGTTGCGCTCGGTCAGCTCGCCGACGATGTCCGCGATCCGGTCGACACCGGGGTCCGGGAGCCGCATGGCGTCCATCGACGACCGCAGGCGCTCCACGTGCTGCGCCAGCAGCCAGGGCCGCAGCCCGCCGTCGGTGCGCCGGTAGAGCCGTACGCCCTCGAAGACCGAGAGCCCGTACCGCAGTGCCATGCTGTCGACCCGCAGGGCCGCCTGGTCGGCGGGGACCATCCGGCCGGCGTGGAACACCGTGTCCGCCGGTCCGGCGCCGCCCCGGGGGTCAGGCGTTGTCGTCATCACTGCCCTGGTACCTGAAGACCGGCTCCGACGGGTCGTAGCCCGCGGCGAGGATCATGTCGAAGTGCCGGTGGCGCAGTTCGAGGGCGCGGGCGAGTGCCGTGCGGGCCCCCTCCTGCAGCTCCGGCGTCGTGCAGTAGCGGCGCAGCAACTCACGTGCCGCGTCCGCGTGTTCGTCCTCCAGCTCGCTGACCGCGTCGGCGTCGTGGTCGGCCGAGGCGTGGTGCACGAAGAACTCGAGCCCGGACGCGGGGAGCGCGTACACGTCACGCATGACCGAGAGCATGCTGTTCCCGCCGTCGCTGACGATCGGGGGCTGCCCCTCCATCAGGAGCAGCACGGAGGCGACGCCCTCGGTGAAGTGCCGGCCGGAGTTGCAGACCGAGACGTTGTGCTCGATCACGGCCCGGGTCTCGGGACGCGGGTCCTCGGTCGACAGCGACTCCCGGGCCACGCCCACCGAGACGCCGAAGTCGGCGAAGGTCTCCAGGTGGCGCTTGCTGTTGCTGAGCGCCCCGGTCTCCTCCTCGTAGACGTTCTCCACCAGGAGGGAGCGCAGGCGGTAGTCCTCGATGCGCGAGGCGATGCCCAGGATGTTGCGGGTCCACATGCTCTTGATGGGCCAGCGGTGGCGTACGAACTCGGCGAGCAGGCGCTCCGTGGCCTTGCCGGTCAGGATGGTCTGGTACAGCGGGCTGGTCATCTTGCGGCGCTCGCGGATCATCCGGTCGAGGCCGTCGACGAAGTCGGTCACGTCACTTCCGTTCTTCGGTGGTCAGGGAGGGCGGGGTGTCCGTGTCCCCGGTACGGTCCGGCTCCCGGTGGGGAGCCGCGTCGACGAACGCCAGGATGTGGTCGAACGACCGCGAGAACAGGTGCCCGGCCTGGTCGATGTCCAGGTCGAACAGGCCCGCGGCCCAGGCCGCCGACTCCTGCTGCCGCCGCGTCGTCGTCTCGTCCCGCAGGACCTGGGCCAGCGGGGCCAGCGGACGGACCGTGAAGTCGTCCCGGCCCCGCGACCGCAGGTAGGCGAGCAGCAGCTCCAGGACGAGGTTTCCGCCGCCCTTGCCGATCCCGTCGAACGACGCGTCGACATGAGCGGCGCCCGCGCGGAGCGCGGCCAGGCTGTTGGCGAGGGCGAGCCGCAGGTTGTCGTGGCCGTGGAACCCGATCGGGACGGGCACGGCACCGCACAGGGCCCGCACGAGCTCGTCGGTCGCGTGGGGAGTGAGGCTGCCGTTCGAGTCGGCGACGTACAGCGCGCCGGCCCCGAGTTCGGCCGCCGTGGCCGCCGCTCCGACCACCGGGTCGAGGGCCTCCGAGCTGACCCGGATCAGGTTGACCGCGGTCTCCAGGCCGGCCCGGCGGGCCCGGCCGAGGACCGGCCCGAGTTCCGCGGCCCGCGCCACGGCCACCGGGAAGCGCACCGCCCCGACACCGAGCCCGGCGAGGGCGGCCCAGTCGGGCTCGTCGCCGAAGGGCTTCACCATCATGACCACGGTGGCCGGACCGGCCGCCGCGACGAGGTCGCCCAGCAGCGCAGGCGAGGGGAACGCGGCGCCGGCGTTCGCGTACCCGACCTCGATGCGACGGACCCCGGCGGCCGACACCGCGCGGACCACGGCGTGCGCCCGGTCCGCCGTCCAGGAGTGGCCGTTGAGGTAGCCGCCGTCGCGCAGCGTCACGTCGGTCACCTGGACGTCGGCGACGCGTTCGACGGAATCCGGGTTCGGCCGGGCGAGCGCGGACCGCGTCATCCGGAGATCACCTTCTCCAACGCTTCGTAGGCCTCCGCCAGTTCGGCGAGACCGACCCGTTCCCTCGGACCGTGCGCCAGTTCCGGGTCCCCCGGGCCGAAGTTCGCCGCGGGGATGCCCAGCGCGGCGAGCCGGCCGACGTCCGTCCAGCCGAGCTTCGGCCGCACCCGCCCCTCGACCAGCTCGCTCAGCCGGGTCAGCACGGGATGGTCGAGGGCCGGCGGCGCGGCGGGCGAGTCCAGCGTGACGTCGAGGTCCGTCGCGTCCGGTCCGAGGAGCTCCCGGAGCTCGGCGAGCACCTCCGCCTTCGCCCGGTTCGGCGCGTACCGGGCGTTCAGGTGCACCACGCACCGGTCCGGCACCACGTTGCTGTCGCCGCCCGCGGCGACCCCCACGACCTGGAGGGCCTGCGGGTAGCGCAGCCCGTCCAGCGTCACCACCTCCGGCTTGTGGGCGGTACACCGCTCCAGGGCGGGCAGCGCCACCTCGACCGCGTTGACGCCCTGCCAGGGGCGGGCGGTGTGCGCGGCGCGGCCCCGGAAGGTGGCGCTCACCCGCAGGCTGCCCTGGCAGCCCGGTTCGAGCCAGCCGCCGGTGGGTTCGAGCAGGATCGCCGCGTCCGCCCGAAGGAGTTCGGGGTGCAGCCGGCTCAGGCGGTTCATCCCGCTGCGGTGGCTGCCGACCTCCTCCTGGTCGTAGAAGACCAGCGTGCAGTCGTGCCCCGCCGTGCGCACCGCGTGCTCGGCGAGCCGGAGCAGGACGGCGACGCCGCCCTTCATGTCGACGGCGCCGCGTCCGGTCACCGCGCCGTCCACCAGTTCCGCCGGCTGCGCCGGGACGGTGTCCGGCACCGTGTCCAGGTGCCCGGCCAGCAGGACCCGCCGGCCGCGGCCGAAGTCGCTGCGCGCGACGACGGCGTCCCCCAGCCGGGACACCTCCAGGAACTCCAGACGGCGCAGCCGCTCCTCCACGAAGTCCGCGATCGCCGCCTCGGAACCGCTCTCGGACGGGATCCGGATCAGCCGCAGCGCGAGTTCGCCCAGCTCCGCGGGCAGGTCCGTGCCGCCGGATGCGACCGGAGCACCGTACGGCGTCACAGCGCCGCGCTCGGGTCGGGCCCGTGGAAGCAGCCGCCGACGCGCGCACCGCTGCCCATGCTGACCACGCCCACGTCGGGGTCGGCCACACCGCGCACGATCGCCCCGGCGTAGCGGTCGCCCGCCATGAAGACACCCCAGTTCAGCACGCTGGGGCCGGTGACGTCGCCGTCGGTGAAGGTCTCGGGGCCCGGCGCGACACGGCGCTGCACCACGAACGGGCTGCGCATCGCGTCGTCCAGCGCCGAGCGCCACTCGGCCTCGCTCATCAGCCAGCCGGCCGCGAAGCCCATGCCGCCGTGCAGCAGGCTGGGCTTGAGCACGAGGTCCGCGCGGTTCTCCACGCAGTACGCCTCCAGGTCGACGTACGCGCCGCCCACCTCGACCTCGCCGCGGCGCACCCGCCGGGTCCAGGGCACGAAGCGGTCGACCAGGGCCAGGTCCTCGGCGGACAGGGACTGCCGCACCCGCTCGTCGCCGAGCAGCGCCAGCGCCCGCTTGTTCCCGTACATCTCGGTGTCGAGCGGCGCGAAGACCGTGACCCCGCCGTTCTCGTGACAGCGCAGGATGGGGTCGATCAGCTCCAGCTCGCCCGTCTCCTCCAGCAGGTCCTCGATGATGAAGAACCGGTAGACGATGTCCACGGGACGGTCCCCGACGTACAGGCGCCCGTCCCGGGCCTCGATCTGCCCGGTGTGACAGGCCACCGCGTCGACGCCATACGCGCTCAGCAGCTCGGCCATGAAACCGAGCCGGCGCTCCAGGCCCGGGAAGCTGGCGGGAGTGTCGACCAGCGCGACGAAGGGGCGGTCGCCCCAGAACGGCGCGGAGTGCGTGTCGAGCATGACGCGGACGATCTCGCCGAGCGTGTCGACGTGCCGCAGCCGCTCCCGCTCGGTGAAGTCGGCGATCGCCGGCACGTCGCGCAGCGCCCGGTTGATCTCGGCGTTCTCGAAGCCGCCGAGGGCGCTGCTGATGTTGAACTCCAGCAGCCGGAAGCCCTCGCCGTCGTGGTAGAGGTCGGCCCGGCCCAGCGGCACCGGCGGCGCTCCCGCCGTCCGGCGGACCGCCGCGGCCTGCGACGGCGTCATGCCGACGAGCTCGCAGTAGCGTCCGAGGTCGCCGTCCGTCACCAGCCCGGGCAGCGAGGTCAGCAGCCGGAAGACTCCGGCGAGGTCGCGGCCCAGGCCCTCCTGCTGCGCGTGGTCCAGGAAGACGGGACGGCTCAGGAACGCACCGCCGTAGGCGACGCGCAGGAGCTCCACGTCCACCGCCTTCTGCACGGCGTCGCGGACCGTCCGGTCGTCGACGGACGCCACGTACCGCTGGGTGAGCTGGTTGGTCACGACTCTTCCTTCATGGGGTGGCTCTCGGGAGTGGGCGCGCCGCCGGCCGTGGGCTCCGGTCCGCCGTCCGCCGTACGCGAGACGTGCCGGAGGCCGAGGAACCAGGCGGCGGCGGTCGTCAGCACGCTGAGGACCCCCGCGCCCAGGAACACCGGCCGCGGATCCCCGTGGTTCATCGTCGTGAGCGCGCCGCCGACGAGGGCTCCGACCGGGCTGGCGACCAGGGCGGTCACACGGGCCGTGGCGGTGACCCGGCCGAGCAGGTGGCGGGGGACCACGCTCTGGCGGACGGTCCGGATGATGACCACGGCGAGGACCGCCGAGGCGCTCATCGTGAGGTTCAGGAGCAGCAGCGGAACCAGGGACGTCGACACGCCGAGACCGGTCAGCGCCGTGCCCAGGGTCGCCGCGCCCAGGGTGATCAGCACCTCGTGGCGCACCTTGCCGCCCAGCCGGAAGGCGGCGGCCGCCCCGAGCACGCCGCCCACGCCGCCCGCGGTGACCACGATGCTCACCGCGGAGTCCCCGAGCTGGAGGGTGTTGCGGACGTAGAAGACCAGGAGGGTCGCCACGGCCAGGAAGAGGTTCGCGCTGGCCTGGAGGCAGGTGATGACGAGGACGACACGGAGCGAGCGCAGGCACCGCAGCCCCTCCGCCAGGTCCTTGCCGATGCCCCGCAGGGCCACCGACAGCGGCGCGGAGGGCGCCGCGCCCGGCTGGTCGCCCTTCAGGACGGTGAAGACCGTGGCGAACGACACCACGAAGGTGCTCGCGGTGACGAGCAGGGCCGCCTGCAGACCCACCACGGCCGTCAGGACGCCGACCAGACCGGGTCCGACGATCTGCGCGCTCTGGTTGGCGGCCTCCAGCAGGGAGTTGGCCCGGTGGAGCCGGTCCTCCTCCACGTTGTCGCGTACGGCCACGGCCAGCGCGGTCTCGAAGAACACGCCCGCCGCCGCGGCCACGAAGGCCAGGGCCAGGATCACCGGGACCTGGAGCCGGTCCATCGCCCCGAGCGCGGCGAGCGTCGCGAAGACGCCGAACCGCACGACGTCCATGACCAGCATCACGGTGCGCGGGTTCATCCGGTCGACCAGCGCGCCCGCCGGCAGACCCACCGCCAGATAGCCGACGGTCCGCGGGATGGCCGCGAGCACGGCGGCCGAGGGGCTGCCGCTGATCTGCAGGACGAGCAGGGGGATCGCGAGGATCGCGAGCCCGTCGCCGATCAGCGACACGGTCTGGCCGCCGAGGAAGATCTTGAAGGCCAGCGCGGAGGGCCGGGCAGGCGCCACCGGGGACGGGGCGAGTGCCACTCAGGCCACCGCCTCGACGAGCGCGCCGACGATCTGGCAGGCCTGGCTCATGGTCAGCGTCGCGAACCCCTCGGGCTCGACCGGCTCCCCGGCGGCCAGCGGCCGGCCGTCCGGCGACAGCCGGTCGCCCCACCTGATCTGCCGGCGGAAGGCCGCGGACAGCTCCGCGCCCTCGGCCGCCAGCCACTCGGCCACGACCCGCTGGATCTCGGGGGCCGTCCGGTCCACGCGCTCGGGCCAGGCCGCGATGGCCGTACGGACCCGGGCGAGCAGGTCCCCGACCAGTGCCACGTCACGCGGCTCGCGGGAGGACGGCCACAGCAGGAAGGGCGCGGTGGGTGCGATGACGAACAGCAGGGGAGCGGCCCAGGGGAGGTCCCGCGCCACGGCCTCGTACATCCACTTGGTCTTCTTCGCGCCGCTGAAGAAGTACCCGCGGCGCTGCGGCGGGTAGCCGCCCATCGCCAGGGCGCCCCACTGCACGTGCACGTCGAAGTCGCCGCAGACCGGGGGCTGTCCGGGCGCGCGGTGGGTGCCGAGGACCGCGTAGAGAAGGGTGACCGCGTCCACCGACAGCAGCGGCGCGTGCGGCGCCGGGGCCGCGTCCTGGCCGGTGAACCGCCCGGCGGCGACCGCCGCCCGCGCGGGCAGCAGGCTCGCCGCGACCAGCGCGTCGGCCGTCGGGTAGTCGAAGGGCCCCAGGTGGTAGCCCGAAGCGTCGGCCGTCGGCTTGAACCGCTCCACGCTTCCGTCGCGGTGCACGATCCGGTCGAACACGTAGGACAGGGCCCGGGTGTCCGTCCCGGCGGCCCGGAGCAGCGTGTGCAGCACCTCCGTGACCCGCTCCTCCTCGCCCGTCAGGAGGTCGGAGTGGAACGTGGCGTCGGGGAAGTGCTCCCGCATCCGGCGGCGGTGCAGCTCGGTGAGGGGCAGTCGTTCGCCCTCCCACTCGGTCTCCACGTACGGCACGAACAGCGATCCCTCGCCGTCGTGCCGCTCCATGCCCGCCGGCGACCAGTGCCGGAGGGGGAGCCTGCTGCGTACGCCGGCCTCGACCAGGGAGCCGGGCAGGAAGAGGGTGTCACCGCTCGCCAGGGCGGTGTCCTCGGTCTGGTTGAAGTCGTAGAGCAGGGGGCGGGCGAGGCCCGGAACGCCGCAGACCACCCGGTTGTAGTCCAGGACCGTGCTGCGTCCGGAACCGATGTCGCCCCAGTCGGCGAGGTGCCCGGTGCGAATGGGGGTGAGCGGCAACGCGGCGATCGAGGCGGTCAGTTCGCCCATCGGGAGCTGTACGCGTCCCATGTGGCGGGCGACGAACCCCGAGCGTCCCGACCGGAGTTCGGCCCACGATTCCTCGTCGAGGCCGATCGCCTTGAGATCCTGTGGTGCCAGGCCGAGCTCCGAGGTCATCGGGAAGCGGCCATGTCCAGGACGGCCCGGCCCAGGATGCGGGTCACGTCGTACACGTGCGGGGGGAGCTCGGGCAGCAGCGGCGACAGGTCCGTGCAGCCGACGACGACGCCGTCCCCGGGCCGCGTCCACTCCCCTTCGACGGCCTTGCGCAACTGGGCCGAAGCCTCCTGCACACGGCCGGACTTGACCATCTCGACGCATTCCTGGATCTCGCGCTGCGTGGCGGGGTCCGGGTAGACGGGAGTGAGGCCGGCGTCCACCAGGGCCCGGTGCAGCAGACCGAGCTTCAGTGCGCCGTCGGTGACCGCGAGGGCGGGGCGCAGGACTCCGGCCTCCCGGAGGCCGGCGGCCACGACCCGGAGCATGTCGACCACGGGAACGTCCACCGCGGCCGAGACCTCGTCGTAGTAGGCCTGCGTGGTGACCGACGGCATCGCGATCAGCTGGGCGCCGGCGTCCTGGAGACGCCGCGCCACGGCCTGGAGCTGTTCCACCGGTGAGGGGCCGTCGGACAGGAGGTGGTCGAGGCGACTGGGGATGGCGGGGCTGGAGAGGAGGAGGACCTCGGGGTGCTCCTGGTCGCTGCCGGCCGTCGTCTGCTCGACGAGACGCATGTAGAAATTAGCGCAGGCAAGGGGTCCAAGCCCGCCGATAATGCCTATCTTCTGCCAGTGGTCTATCGCGGCGTTACTCACGTAGTTCACCCTGCTTCGGGCGGCGTCCGGAAAGCAACCCCGAACCGATGGCATATGACGGTCATGGCGCATAAGTGTCAACCATGAAGCGGTGCAAACCGGGCATCCGTCAGGTCTTGTTGCAAGAATGTTGACGTCTTTCAGACCTGAGTATTACGTTGATCGCCACTTCACGCTCGACGCCGGGGGAACGGCGTAATGGGGCGCACCGAATCCTTGTCCTTGATGGTGCAGCGGCTACTGGTTGGGCACGTCCGAACACTCGGGCGGCGGCGTTTTCACCGGCATTGGAGAGTGGTATCTCCATGCGTTCATCCGGGCCCATTTCACGAGAAACGCGGCGGTTTTGAGCACTAAACAGAATCTCATGACGATCGGTTCTCTGGGCTCCACCGAGTTCGCCCTGCACGGGAAGCCGGCCATCAGATGGGGCGATCTGCCCCAGCGCGTCGGAAAGCCGGAGACGCGGCGCTACCAGAAGGTGCTGCTGCTGAATCCCTCGGCAACGCTCTTCCGGCACGACCTTCCGCGATGTACGTACCCCCTCGGCCTGGGGTACATCGCGGCCGTCCTCGAGAAGTACGGCTACGAGGTCAAGATCCTCGACGTCTTCGCGGAGGGCTACTACAACGCCCAGCCCGTCGACGGCGACGACCAGTTCCTCCGTTACGGCCTGTCGGACGACGACATCGTCAAGGTGATGAAGGAGTTCGGGCCCGACGTCGTCGGCATCTCGAGCATCTTCAGCAACCAGGCCGACAACGTGCACCACCTTCTGAAGCTGGCGGACCTCGTCACGCCCGAGGCCGTCACCGCGATCGGCGGAGCGCACGCGCGCTACTTCCCGAAGGCCTGTCTGGACGACCCGAACCTCGACGCGGTGTTCCTCGGCGAAGGCGAGATGACCTTCCTGCTGTGGATGGAGCACCTCAACGGAAACGTGAGCGACGACGAGGTCCACGGCATCGCGTGGCGTGACCGCGACGGCAAGGTCCAGATCAAGCCCGAGCTGCCGCTGATCAGCTCGATGCGCCCCGAAGGCCCCGAGACGGGCAAGTCCTCTCCCATGCTGAGCATGGCCGGCGAACTGGACCACATCCCGTTCCCCGCCTGGCACCACTACAACATGGAGAAGTACTTCGAGATCAAGGCCTACCAGTCGCCGTACACGGTCGGCTCCCGGGTGGGCCAGCTCTACACCAGCCGCGGCTGCACGGCCCACTGCACCTTCTGCACGACCACCCACTTCTGGGGTCAGAAGCTCCGCCGGCGCAGCGTCCAGGACGTGGTCGACGAGGTCCTGAGGCTGCGCGACGAATACGGAATCGACGAATTCCATATTCAGGACGACAACATCACGAACGACATGGACCACGCCCGCGAGCTGTTCCGCGCGTTCAAGGAGGTCGGCCTCCCCTGGGCGACCCCGCAGGGCACCGCCCTGTGGCGCATGGACGAAGAGCTGCTCGACCTCATGGCGGAGTCGGGCGCCTACCAGGTGACGTTCGCCATCGAGAGCGGCGTGCAGCGAGTCCTCAAGGAACTCATCAAGAAGCCGCTCAACCTCGAACGGACCTCGCACCTCATCAAGTACGCGAGAAGCCTTGGAATGCACGTCCACGGCTTCTTCATCATCGGCATGCCGCCGATGTTCGGAAACGCCGGCGAAAGCATCGAGGAGATGCAGGCGTCGTACGACTATGCCGAAGAAGCCGGATTCAGCAGCGCTTCCTTCTTCGCGGCATCGCCGATCGTCGGTTCCGAGCTCCTGCGCGAGTGCATTCGCCAGGGGTTCGTGGACCCGGAGGAGTCTCTTTACCGCATGACCTACAAGCAGGGGATCATCAACGTCCCCGGCCTGTGGGACGGCGAGGAGATCGCGGAGCTCGCCGCGAAATTCAACCGGGACTTCAATGCGCGGCGCGACCGGGCTTACACGCCGCAGAAGCAGTGGAACGCAAACCAGTACTGAAATCTGGGAGGGCGAAATGAGCAACACCAAGACGGCGAGCACGGGCTTCGCGGAGCTCCTCAAGGACCGGCGCGAGCAGGTCAAGATGGACCACGCCGCCCTTGCCTCGCTCCTCGGGGAGACCCCCGAGACGGTGGCGGCCTGGGAGAACGGCGAGGGCGGCGAGCTGACGCTCACGCAGCTGGGCAGGATCGCCCACGTGCTCGGCACGTCGATCGGCGCCCTCACCCCGCCGGCGGGCAACGACCTCGACGACGGCGTCATCATCCAGATGCCCGACGAGCGCCCGATCCTCAAGGGTGTGCGGGACAACGTCGACTACTACGTCTACAACTGTCTCGTCCGCACCAAGCGTGCGCCTTCGCTCGTCCCCCTCGTGGTGGACGTGCTGACGGACAACCCCGACGACGCGAAGTTCAACTCGGGCCACGCCGGCAACGAGTTCCTCTTCGTGCTCGAGGGCGAGATCCACATGAAGTGGGGCGACAAGGAGAACCCGAAGGAGGCCCTCCTCCCGACCGGCGCGAGCATGTTCGTGGAGGAGCACGTGCCGCACGCCTTCACGGCGGCCAAGGGCACGGGTTCCGCGAAGCTGATCGCCGTCAACTTCTGACCCACGGAGGTACGGGTGGACTCCCTCCACCCGTACCTCGCGGTCCCGTGAGGCAGCCCGGTCTGCCGAGTTGCCGAATGGACGAGACAGGACGATGGCAGAAGTCGCCTCCCAGGAAACCGAGTTCGCGGCCTTCGCGTTCGGGTCGGTCGTCGAGCGCCGGGACGAACTGGAGGGGCGGCCGTGGATCTCGTATCCCGTCCGCGTGGTGGCCGACACCCCCGAGCTCGTCGCCGTCTACCTGTCCCACGGCACCCTCCTCACCTTCGGAGACGGCCCCTTCAGCTGGGGCCCGCACCCCTGGGGACCGTTCGGCGACCGGTGGCAGAGCGCCGGGATCCTGCAACTGCACCGCCCCGGGCGCGGGCACTCCGTGTGGGTGCTCAGGGACGCCGACACCGGCGCGTTCCGGGAGTGGTACGTGAACGTGGAGGCGCCCTGGCGGAGGACCCCCACCGGCTTCAGCACGCTCGACCACGAGATCGACCTCGTCGTACCGGCGGACTCGCGGACCCTCCGCTGGAAGGACGTGGAGAAGTTCGAGGAGCGGGCCCGGATCGGGCACTTCTCGCCCGAGGAGGCCACCGCGATCCGGACCGAGGCGGCGGACGTCGCGCGGGAGATCGCCGCGGGCGAGCAGTGGTGGGACACGAGCTGGTCGCGATGGGAGCCGCCGGCCGGGTGGCACGCCCTCTTGCAGAGTTTCGAGACCGAAGGATCCTAGGGAATGACGCCCGATTTCTTGGCCATCAAGGTTGGCGGCAGCCTGTTCTCCCGCAAGGACGAACCCGGCAGCCTGGACGACGACGCGGTGACGCGCTTCGCCAGGAACTTCGCCCGGCTCGCCGAGACCTACCGGGGCCGGATGGTTCTCATCAGCGGCGGCGGCGCCTTCGGCCACGGGGCCATCCGTGACCACGACAGCACGCACGCGTTCTCCCTCGCCGGCCTGACCGAGGCCACCTTCGAGGTGAAGAAGCGGTGGGCCGAGAAGCTCCGCGGGATCGGCGTGGACGCCTTCCCGCTCCAGCTGGCGGCCATGTGCACGCTCCGCAACGGCATACCGCAGCTCCGGTCCGAGGTCCTCCGGGACGTCCTCGACCACGGCGCGCTGCCCGTCCTCGCCGGCGACGCCCTGTTCGACGAGCACGGAAAGCTGTGGGCGTTCTCCAGCGACCGCGTCCCCGAGGTCCTCCTGCCCATGGTCGAGGGGCGCCTCCGGGTCGTCACCCTGACCGACGTCGACGGCATCGTGACCGACGGCGCCGGCGGCGACACGATCCTGCCCGAGGTCGACGCCCGGTCCCCCGAGCAGGCGTACGCCGCGCTCTGGGGCAGCAGCGAATGGGACGCCACCGGCGCCATGCACACCAAGCTCGACGCACTGGTCACCTGCGCCCGCCGCGGTGCCGAGTGCTTCATCATGCGGGGCGACCCCGGCAGCGACCTGGAGTTCCTGACCGCCCCCTTCTCCTCCTGGCCGGCGCACGTGCGGTCCACCAGGATCACCACGACTGCTTCTGCGTAAGGGGAACGGTCCATGCTGGAAAACCTCACGATCCGCAGCAGCCGCGTCGTCGACCTCAACCTGGTCAAGGTCAGGCTGTCCACCAACCTCGAGGACTTCGCGGCGTACTCCTACTTCTCGGCCTTCGCCGAGGACGAGTCCGCGCCCGCCGACTACGAGGTCGTCTGCGTCGACCTGGACCGGGACGACATCCCGGCCGAGCTGTACGCCGACCGGACCGACCGGACCTTCCGCGGCAAGCGGTTCAAGGGCGGCTACTACCTCGTCCACTACTTCGGGGAGCCCGCCCACCTCATCACGGTGGGCCGCACGTTCTACGTGTTCGGCAGGTCCCTCGAGAAGACCGTCTGGCCCTACTTCGTCAAGCACATCCTGACCGTCCACTCCGCGGACCACGGCTTCCTGCACCTGAAGGCGGCGGGCTTCGAACTGCCCGGCGCCGGAGCCACCCTGCTCGTCGGGCGCAACGGCGCGGGGAAGACCGTCTTCCTGGCCCAGGCGTGCCTCAACGGCGCCCGGTTCCTCAGCAACACCCACACGCTGGTCCGGGACGGGGTCGCGCACGGCGTCCCCTCCTCGATCCGGGTGCGCCGCGACCAGTGCTTCGGTGAACTCATCGACAAGCACGACCTGACGGCGCACATGGAGTCGGGCGACTACGTCACCGACTCCTCGACTCTCTTCGAGAGTCCGCAGATCAGCACGGCACGCGTCCGGAACGTCGTCATCGTCGACTACGACCCCGCACGCCCCCAGGGCCTCATGCCGATCTCGCCGGCCGCGGCCGGCACCTTCATGGAGCAGTTCTCCTTCGCGGTCACCACCTACGGCCTCAAGGACGATCTGCTCGCCCACCACGGGGACTTCGACACCTACGTCGACTCCCTGGCCCGGATGCGGGCGCAGCTGACCGAACTGGTCGAGGGCGCGCGCTGCTACCGGGCCAACGCAGACATGCTGGCCAAGGAAGTCCGGGATTCGACGCTCAAGCAGCTTGCCGAATGATGCGGCGCTCTAGCAGGGGAGTACTTTTCTAATGCAGCGGCCGATCGTCTACGTCGGTATGAGTGCCGACCTCATCCACCCGGGCCACATCAACATCCTCTCCCGGGCCGCGGAGCTCGGCGACATCACCATCGGTCTGCTGACCGATGCCGCGATCGCCAGTTACAAGCGCCTGCCGCACATGACGTACGAGCAGCGCAAGGCGGTCGTCGAGAACCTCAAGGGCGTCGCCTCCGTGGTGCCCCAGCGGACCCTCGACTACGCCGAGAACCTCCGCACCGTCCGCCCCGACTTCGTCGTCCACGGCGACGACTGGCAGACGGGCGTGCAGCGCCACACCCGCGAGCGGGTCATCGAGGTGCTGTCGGAGTGGGGCGGGAAGCTCGTCGAGATCCCGTACACGCCGGGCATCTCCTCGACCCGCCTCCACTCGTCGGTCAAGGAGGTCGGCACCACGCCCAACGTCCGGCTCTCCCGGCTCCGCCGGCTGCTCGACAGCAAGGACATCGTCCGCATCCTCGAGGTGCACAACGGCCTGACGGGCCTGATCATCGAGAACTCCAAGGTCACGGTGGACAACCAGGCCCGCGAGTTCGACGGCATGTGGTCCTCCTCCCTCACCGACTCCCTCGCCCGGGGCAAGCCGGACACCGAGGCCGTCGACGTCTCGTCCCGGCTGCAGATGGTGAACGAGCTCTTCGAGGTCACCACCAAGCCGCTGGTCTTCGACGGCGACACGGGCGGCAAGCCCGAGCACTTCGGCTTCACGGTGCGCTCCCTGGAGCGGCTCGGCGTCTCCGCCGTCATCGTCGAGGACAAGGAGGGACTCAAGCGCAACTCCCTCTTCGGGACGGACGTTCCGCAGACCCAGTCCAGCGTCGAGGACTTCAGCGAGCGCATCCGGATCGGCAAGCGCGCCCAGATCACCGACGACTTCATGGTCATCGCGCGCATCGAGAGCCTCATCCTGGAGAAGGGCATGGCGGACGCCGTGCACCGCGCGGAGGCGTACGTCGACGCCGGCGCCGACGGCATCATGATCCACAGCCGCCAGTCGGACCCCGCGGAGATCTTCGAGTTCTGCCGCTACTTCGACAAGCTGCCCCGCCGCGTGCCCCTGGTGGTCGTCCCGACCAGCTACAGCAGCGTCCGCGAGTCCGAACTCGCCGACGCCGGCGTCAACATGGTGATCTACGCGAATCACCTCATGCGCGCCGTCTACCCGCAGGTGACCAAGGTCGTCCAGTCGATCCTGCAGCACGGCCGCGCCCACGAGGCCGAGTCCATGCTGGCCTCGATCAAGGACGCCCTGTCGATCATCCCGGAGAACGCCGGATGATCCGGCCCGACGTCCTCGCGGGACACCTGGCGGCCGAAGGCGTCTCCCTGTACTGCGGCGTTCCGGACAGCCTGCTCAAGGAGTTCAACGCGTACGTCGGCGACGGCGCGTCCGGCGTCGACCACGTGATCGCCGCGAACGAGGGGAACGCCGTCGGCCTGGCCGTCGGCCACTACCTGCGCACGGGCAGCCCCGCCGTCGTCTACCTGCAGAACTCCGGCATCGGCAACGCGGTGAACCCCCTCACCTCGCTCGCCGACCCCGAGGTGTACGGCATCCCGATGATCCTGCTGATCGGCTGGCGGGGGCAGCCGGGCGTGCCCGACGAGCCCCAGCACCGCAAGCAGGGGCGGATCATGCCGGCGCTCCTGGACGCCCTCGAACTTCCCTGGTCGGTGCTGCCCGCCGACGAGGAGGAGGCCGGCGCCGCCGTACGGAAGGCCGTCGCGCACTCCGTCGCCACCCGCACCCCCTACGCCTTCCTCGTGGAGAAGGGGACCTTCGCCCCGGCGGGCGTCCCCGCCGCCGTCCCGGCCACCGCGCCGGAGTCCGGCCCGCCCACCCGGGAGGAGGCGCTGGGCGCGCTGATCGCCGAGATCGGCGGCGGCCAGGTCGTGGTCTCCACGACCGGCATGCTCAGCCGTGAGCTGTACGAGCACCGGGTACGGGCCGGAGCCGAGGCGGAGATCGACTTCCTCACCGTCGGAGGCATGGGGCACGCCAGCTCGATCGCCCTGGGCATCGCGCTCCGGGAGGACGAGCGCGAGGTCTGGTGCCTCGACGGCGACGGAGCGCTCCTCATGCACCTGGGCGCCCTGCCCGTCATCGCCGGGCACGGCCCGTCCTCGTACTTCCACGTCGTGTTCAACAACGGCGTGCACGACAGCGTCGGCGGCCAGCCCACCTCCATCGACCGGGTCGACGTGCCCGCCCTCGCCCGGAACTCCGGCTACCGCCACGCCGCCACCCTGTCCTCCCTGGAGGACCTGCCGGGCGAACTGGCCCGGCTGCGCGAGACCGGCGGCCCCGCGCTGCTCGAACTGCGGGTCAGGCCCGGCAGCCGCGGCGACCTCGGGCGACCCGCCGTCACCCCGGCGGAGAGCGGGGCCGCCGTCCTGCGCGCGCTGACGGGGCGGGTGACGCCGTCGTGAGTCCGCGCCGTCCCGTCGTCCGCTACGGCCGGGGTGCCATCGCGTCGCTGCCGCAGCTGGTGGAGGGGCTCGGCGCGACCCGGGTGCTCGTGGTGCACGGCGCCCACTCGTTCGAGGCCTCGGGCGCGTCCCGGATGATGGAGTCGTTCGGCCGCCGGACCCTGGTCCACCGCTGGCACGACTTCTCGCCCAACCCCGCCGTCGACGACGTGGCCCGCGGCCTCGACGCCGTCCGGGAACTGCGACCCGACGCCGTCGTCGGCGTGGGCGGCGGCAGCGCCATGGACATGGCCAAGCTCCTCTGCGTCCTCGACGGCGTGCCCCGTGCGGACCTGGAGGACCGGGTCCGCACGGGACCGGCGGCCGACACCCGGCGCATGAAGCTCGTCCTGGCACCCACCACCTCGGGATCCGGCAGCGAGGCCACCCACTTCGCCGTCGTCTACGTCGGCGACGCGAAGTACTCCGTGGCCGGCGCCGGCCTCCTGCCGGACGCCGCGGTCCTCGACCCCGCCCTCACCGAGAGCGGCACCCCCCACCAGCGCGCCACGTCCGGCGTGGACGCCATCGCACAGGGCATCGAGAGCCTCTGGGCCGTCGGCGGCGACGACGAGAGCCGCGGCCTGGCCCGGCGCGGACTGCGCCTGCTCCTCGCCGGCATCGAGGACTTCGTCGCCGCGCCGCACGCCGGCGTCGCCCGCTCCATGGCGGTGGGCAGCCACCTCGTCGGGCGCGCCATCAACCGCTCCAAGACGACCGGCGCGCACGCCCTCTCGTACCGGATGACCAGCCGCTACGGCGTCAGCCATGGCCACGCCGTGGCGCTGAGCCTCGGCGCCTTCCTGGACGCCCACGCCCACGCGGACGCCTCGGACCTGCGGACGTCCGTCCGGCCGTCGGAGTACCGGCGTGCCCTCGACGACATCGCCGCGGTGCTCGGCGCCTCCGGACCCGCCGAATCGGGCGCCCGCTTCGTGGCCCTCGGCCGGCGGATCGGGCTCCCGATGCGCCTCGCCGACGTCGGCGTGCGGACCGAGCCCGAGGTCCGCGGCCTGGCCGCCGCCGTGAACGCGGAGCGCCTGAGCAACAACCCGGTTCGTTTCTCCCAGGACGAACTCGCCGACCTTCTCATGAGGTGTTCCTGAGATGCTCATGTCGTACGGGAGAACCGACCCGGAGACGAACGGCCCGGCCGCCGACTGGCTCACCCCGCTCCAGGAGCGCAACCTCGTCCCCGCCGGCGTCCTCGCCGTGTTCGTCGTCGGATCCGCCGCCCGCGGCTGGCACAACGCCCGCAGCGACTTCGACATCTACGTCGTCACCGCCGTCGAGTGCGCTACCTCCGCCGACCGGCCCGGCAGCCCCGTACCCCTCGACCCGCCGTACGTGACCAGCGAGGTCTTCTACCGCCAGGACAGGCGCTGGGAGGTCACCTACTGGCTCGAGTCCCAGATCGGCCAGGTCCTCTCCAAGATCTCCTGGGAGGCGTGCGAGGACGGCCGCATCACCGACGAGACCCTCACCCGCACCGAGGAACTGCTCCTGGCCCACCTGGAGACCTGCTGCCCGATCCTCGGCGAGGAATGGATCGACCGCACCCGCGAACGCCTGGTCGACTCCGCGTTCCGGTCCTTCGTCGTCGTCCGCTCCCTCGGAGCGACCGACGACGCCGTCGAGGACGCACTCGGACAGCTGGAGGCCGGCGACCTGGAAAGCGCCACCATCTCCGCCCGCGTCGCCTTCGGGCACGCCGTCGACGCCCTCCTGGAAGCCGAGGGGGAGTACGGAAGCCACCTCCCGAAGTGGCGCGCCCACCGCTTCCGGGCCGCCGCGCCCGCCGGGTTCCCGTTCGACCGGTACTGGCAGATCGAGACCATGCAGGGCTACGACCCGGCCGACCCCCGGCCGTGGATCAAGGAGGTCCTGACCCTCTGTCAGGACATCGCCATCCGGGTGGCGGTGTGACTCCCCGGGCCGTCGCAGCACGGCACACCGCGAGCGAGGGGGTCGCCCCGTGATCCGCCTCACCGTCGACGACGCCACCCTGAGCACCATCCGGATCTCCTTCAGCCCCCTCTGGGAGACCATCGGAAGCCTCGGCATCCTGGCCCGCTACCGGGGCGCCGCCCCCTCGCCGTACGCGGACTGGGCGCGCCGCGTCCGCAACCGGCTGCCGGAGGAACTCGTACGGACCCTGGTGGAACCCCTGCGCCGCGGCGACCCGCAGCTCTTCCCGCCGGGCTTCGTGGCCCTGCCCGACCCCACCCGCAACACCCTGGCGGCCGAGCTGGCCCACGTACGCGAGACGAACCCCGACGACCCCGCCGCCGACCGGCTCCTCACCGCCCTCGAGGAGTACTGGGACCTGGCCGTCGCCCCGTACTGGAACTCCATCCGCTCCTCCCTCGAAGAGGAGATCCTCTTCCGCGGCCGCACCCTCGCCGTCGCCGGCGTCGAACCCATGCTCGCCGAACTCGGCGGACGGATCTCCTGGTCGCGACCCGTCCTCACGGCCCCGTACCACCGGGACATGGACCTCTCCGTCACGCGCTCCAAGCTGCTCCTCGTGCCGACCGTCTTCGCCGGCGGCCTGCGCCTCTTCCAGCAGGAGCAGGCCGTGGTGGCCATGTCCTACCAGGCGCGCGCCACCGGGTACTTCCACGTCCTCACCGCCCGCGAGCCCGCCCAGGCCGCCGAGGACCGGCTCGCGCTGCTGCTCGGCAAGAGCAGGGCCCAGGTCGTCCGCGCCCTGGACGAGCCGAGGACCACCACGGCGATGGCCCAGTCCCTGGGCATGGCCAAGAGCACCGTCTCCCAGCACCTGGCGGTCCTGAACGACTCGGGCATCGTCTGGAAGCAGCGCCTGGGAGGACGGGTCTTCTACCAGCTCGACCAGAGCGGGATCACCCTGCTGCGGGAGCTGGGGATCTGACCCCGAGGGCCCGTCCGGCCCGTACCGCCGCCCGGCAAGAGCAGGGCCGCCCGTCGCCCCGTCCCACCTCGTCCTTTCACGCCGCGAAGAAAGCACCGACATGCCTGACAAGAACCACGGCTCCACCGCCCGACTCCGCGCCGTCGCCCAGGGCGCGGCCGCCCTCGCCCTCACCCTGGGCCTCACCGCGTGCGGCGCGAGCGCCGTCTCGGCCGGGAACGGCGACTCCGGCAAGGGGCGCGACCCCGAGGAACTGGTCCTGGCCACCGTGCCCGACGAGAGCTCGTCGAGCGTCCAGTCCGAGTACGAGCCGCTGGCCAAGATGCTGGAGAAGGAGACCGGCAGGAAGGTGCGGATCGAGAAGGCGACGACGTACGCCTCCGTCATCGAGGGCCAGCGGGCCGGCAAGATCGACATCGCCATGCACGGCCCCCTCTCGTACGTGGTGGCCCGCCGCAGCGGCGTCAAGGCCACCCCGATCGCGGCCCAGGTCAAGACCAAGGACGCCGACTCCGGCTACCGGTCGTACGGCATCGTCAAGCACGGCTCGGCCGTGAAGGACCTCGCCGGCTACAAGGGCAAGAAGGTCTGCTTCGTCGACCCCACCTCCACCTCCGGCTACCTCTACCCGGTGGCCGGACTCAGCGAGGCCGGCGTCAAGGAGAAGGAGGTCAAGCCGGTGATGGCGGGCGGTCACGACGCCTCCGCGCTCGCCGTCCTGAGCGGCCAGTGCGACGTCGGCTTCGCCTACGACGCGATGGTCGACAAGCTCCTGGTCGAGCGCAAGCACATGAAGCCCGGCGAGCTCGACATCGTCTGGAAGTCCGACGTCATCCCCGGCTCGCCCCTGACCGTCAGCGACGACCTCACGCCGGACCTCAAGGCCAGGATCACCCAGGCGTTCCGCACCAAGGCGAACGCGGACTACCTCCAGCAGAACGGCTACTGCACCGGCGACGCCTGCAAGATCGACGGCTACTGGGGCTTCACCCCCACGGACGACGCCGACTTCGAAAGCGTCCGCGAGGTGTGCGGCCGCGTCGGCGAGGACCAGTGCGTCGCCAACTGACCGGACGGAAGCGATCGACCGAGGAGCGCGGGGGCCGATGAACAACGAAGAGACCGTCGTCCGCCTGACCGGGGTGGGCAAGGCGTTCGCAGGAGACACCAGAGAGGTACGCGCCCTGGACGGCGTGTCCTTCGACGTTCCGGCGGGCCAGTTCGTCGCCCTCCTCGGCCCCTCCGGCTCCGGCAAGTCGACACTGCTGCAACTCCTCAACGGCCTGCAGAAGCCCACCTCCGGCGTCGCCACCGTCCTGGGCGTCGACCCCAGCAGCTCCGGCAAGGCCGAACTGCGCGCCCTGCGCCGCCAAGTCGGCTTCATCTTCCAGGACTTCGGCCTGGTGGGCATGAGGAGCGTCCTGGAGAACGTCTGCTCCGGCGCGCTCGGCCGACTCCGCGGCCCCCGCTCCGGACTCCTCATGTACCCGCGCAGGCTCCGCGAGCAGGCCCTCGCCCAACTCGACCGCGTCGGCCTCGCCGACCAGGCCTTCCAGCGGACCGACACCCTCTCCGGCGGCCAGCAGCAACGCGTCGGCATCGCCCGCGCGTTGATGCAGCAGCCCCGCATCCTCCTCGCCGACGAACCCGTCAGCTCCCTCGACCCCCTGTCCTCACAGCAGGTCATGGAGCTCATCGCCGACATCGGCCGCACGGAGTCCCTCACCACCGTCTGCACCCTCCACCAGGTGGACACCGCCCTCACCTGGGCCGACCGCGTCATCGGCCTCAACACCGGCCGCGTCGTCCTCGACAGCCCCACCGCGGACGTCGGCGACACCGACATCGCCCGCCTCTACCAGGGCCCCCAGGAGCCCGCCGTACTGGCCGGTGCGCCGTCGTGAGCACACCCACCGAGGTCCGGAACCTCCCCACGCGTCCGCCGTCCCCCCACGCCGCACGCCTCGGCCCCAACCGAGGCGTGCGGCTCCTGCCCCACCTCAGCCTCCTCGCCCTCGTCGCCACCGCCTGCTGGGCCGTCGTCGACCTCCGCATCAACATCGCGACCCTCGTCGACGGCTTCCACAACGCGGTGGCCTTCGCCGGCCGCATGCTCCCCCTCGACTTCCCGCCCCTCGCCGACGTGGCGCGCCTCGCCGGTCAGACCCTGTCGACGGCCCTCTGCGCGACCCTGCTCGCCCTGCTCCTCAGCATCCCCGTCAGCCTGCTCGCCGCCCGCAACCTCACACCGAACCGGTACGTCTCCGGCGCCGCCCGCTCCCTCATCGTCCTCGCCCGCGCCGTCCCCGACGTCATCATGGCCATCGCCGCCGTCCGGATCTTCGGCCTCGGCGCCACCGCCGGCATCATCGCCATGGGCCTCCACTCCGTCGGCATGGTCGGCAAGCTCTACGCCGACGTCCTCGAAGAGACGCCCGAAGGCCCCCGCCGAGCCCTCCGCTCCGCCGGCTCCTCGTACCCCCAGGAACTGACCTCCGCCGTCCTCCCGCACGTCCTCCCCTCCTTCATCGCCACCGCCCTCCACCGCCTCGACGTCAACCTCCGCTCCTCCGTCCTCCTCGGCTTCGTCGGCGTCGGCGGCCTCGGCTACGAGATCGCCCAGTCCTTCCAACGCCTCGACTACCGCCGCGGCATGGCCCTCGCCCTCGTCGTCCTCCTCCTCTGCCTCGTCATGGAGCTCCTCTCCGGAACCATCCGCCGAGCCCTCCTCCCGCACACCAGGACCACACGCGCCCGCCGCCGCACCACGACCACGGGCACGCAGGAGTCCACGACCACCGGCACGAAGGCGACGCCGACCACCGGCAAGGACGGGGGCGGTCCGAGTCGGCCCGCGTCCGCGATCAGCCCGCCCTGGACCGCGGCCCGCATCCGACGCTGGATATACGGCACGGTCACGGCGGCCGTCCTCGTCGCCGCCGTCAGGGGAGCGGAGCTGTCACCGCACCAACTCCTCGCCGGACTGGGCCAACTCCCCACGGTCCTGGGCCACTACCTGCCGCCGACCGCCCCGGGCGGCATGGCGGGCCTGCTCGACGCCCTGTGGGTCACGGTCAAGACCGCCCTCGCGGGAACACTGCTCGGCATGGCGCTCGCGCTGCCGGTCGGCGTACTCGCCGCACCGAACGTCTCGCCCTGGCCGCGGCTCTCCCCGGCCTTCCGCACGCTGACGGTCGCGATCCGCGGCATCCCCGAGATCGTGCTGGCCATCGTGCTCGTCGTCATCACCGGGCTCGGCCCCGTGGCCGGCGCCCTCGCCCTGGCCGTCGGCTCTCTCGGCTTCCTCGGCAAACTCACCGCCGACTCCCTCGAAGAACTGGACCCCGCCCCCACCCGCGCCCTCACCGCGACCGGCGCGTCCCGGCTCCAGGTCTTCTTCGCCGCCGACTTCCCCCGCGTCCTCCCCGCCCTCCTCGGCCACGTCCTCTACCAGTTCGACGTCAACATCCGATCCGCCGCCCTCCTCGGCGTCGTCGGCGCCGGCGGCATCGGCTACGAACTCCTCAACGCCGCCCGCGTCCTCGAATACGGCCTCGTCACCACCACCGTCCTCCTCCTCCTCACCACCACCCTCCTCCTCGAGGCCTTCTCCACCTGGATCCGCCGCACCTTCACCTGACCCCACCCCCACCGAAACGGCCCCGGCCCTCCACCCCGGCCCCGGCCCTCCACCCCGGCCCGGCCCTCCACCCCGCCCCGGCCGCGGAAACCCGCGGCCGGGGCCGCGGAAACCCGCAAGCACACCCGGCACACCGGCCACCCCGCGTACGGTTCAGGCTCATCCCGTTCCTGAACTGCTAGGAGCCTCGTTGCCCACGCGCGTCCAACCCGCCCGCCCCGGAGACCCGGGCCGTGTAGGCCCCTACCGAGTCGTCGGACGGCTCGGCGCCGGCGGAATGGGAACCGTCCACGCCGCCCTGGACCCCGAGGGACGCCGCGTCGCACTCAAACTCATCCACCCCGCCCAGGCCGACGACGACGAGTTCCGCGCCCGCTTCCGGCGAGAGGTCGAACTCTCCCGGCGGGTCTCCGGCCCGTGCCTGGTCCCCCTGCTCGCCGCCGACACCGACGCGGCCACCCCCTGGCTCGCCACCGCATACGTTCCCGGCCACACCCTCGGCCACCACATCTCCACCCAAGGCCCGCTCGCCGGCGCCCACTTGTACGCCCTCGCGGCCGGCACGGCAGCGGCCCTGTCGGCCATCCACGACGTGGGAGTCGTCCACCGCGACGTCAAACCCGCGAACGTGATCCTCACCCCCTCCGGCCCTCGTGTGGTCGACTTCGGCATCGCCCACGCCCTCGACGGCACCTCCGTGACGCGCACGGGCGTCATGACCGGCACCGCCGGCTGGATCAGCCCCGAGTACTACCGAACCGGCGCCGCCGGCACCCCCGGCGACGTCTTCGCCTGGGGAGCCCTGATCGCCTACGCCGCCACAGGCCGTCTGCCGTTCGGTACGGGGGCCCCCGACGTCGTCGCCTTCCGCGTCATGTCCGCCGAACCCGATCTCACCGGCACCCCCGACGACCTCCTCACGCTGGTGACGTCCGCCCTGGCCAAGGAACCCGCCGACCGCCCCACAGCAGCCGCCCTCGCCGAGAGATGCACCGCACTCCTCGCCACCCAAACCACCCACGTCCTGCCACCCGGCACCGACACCCCCACCGCCGTCGGACAGCTCGTGGCAGCCCAATGGGACATGCCCGCCCACGACGACCTGGCATGGACACCCGCCCGACACCACACCCTCCGCCGCCGAGCCAGGTTCCTCGCCGCCGGCCTCACCACACTCGCCCTGGCCGCAGCCGCCACCTACACCCTCCGCCAACAGACACCGCCGGACGACCGACCCAGCGCCCTGGCACCCACGCCGACGACACTTCCCACATCGTCGGCCCCCGCCAACCCATCGACCCCGGCGCCCGCGACGAAGAAACAACAACCCGCCCCCCAGGCGCCGTCCACATGCCTGCCCGTCACCTACAAGCTCCCCGACGGCACACCCGGCTGCGAATCCAAGGCCACCATCTGCACCACCGGCTCCCCGTGGTACGTCCCCGACATCAACACCCTGTGCGGCGGCCCCCCTTCCCCCCAGACGGTCCACCTCGTCTCCCAGCCCGCCACCGGCGGCGACCCCGGCGTCTCCTACTGCATCGCCTGGACCGGCAGCGCCGACTCCACCGGCCGCAACGGTGCCCTCCTCATGAACGCCCCCGGCTACCAATGCGGCGCCGACCTCCTGGGCGCCCTCGACGCCCAGGCCATCCACCTCGACGGCACCTCCGGCGTCTTCTACACCACCCCTCAGCCCTGCACCCCCCTCTACCCCGGCACCCGCCTCACCTACCCCGCCCTCCTCGACTACAGCACCCTCGACCCCACCCGTCCCCCCGACCACATCTGCCTCACAGAACACACCGGCGCCTGACCCGCATCAACCCTCCTCGCACCCTCGGTCGACATCGCGACCGCCACCGGATCCCCGACGCCGCTCGCCTGCAGTCACCAGGTTCCGGCGACCCCCCGCCCCCGGGAAGCCGGCCTACGAGGTCCCCGAGCGGCCGACCCACCCACCTACGAAGACTGGAACGAAGCTCTCGATTCAGGGTGGTTGCAGTTCCCCGACCACGCCCAGGGCAACTGCACGGTGCTCTACCACGACGACCGGCCGACCCTGATCGGCTACTGGGGAGTGACCGCCGACGAGCCGGCCCGCCCCGCTTCAACCCAAGCCCGTCTCCGCAGGTCAGCGGCCGGTCAGCGGCACGCCCAGCCTTGTCGGTCCACGAGTGGGCCGCAGCTCGCGGATGGGGTGTCCAACAGCTCGACCTTTAGGCACGCGGGTCGATTCCAAGGTCTGATTTGAACAGCTCGATCAACTTGTGGCGTTGCCCGTCCACTTCGTCAACCTCTGCTTTCGTCCACTCAGCACCTGCGGCGATGCGGGTGTGCACATCCAGGACGACCTCTGCCAAGACGCAGGCTGGTTTGTACACGCCTCGTCCGGAGAGGATCGTGATCTCTGCGGTGGCAGCACGGAGATGTCCGTCTTCGGAACGATCCCTCTGGCCGGCCATGGCTTGGGCGTAGCTGGCGCTGATCGCACGCAGGTACTCCGTGTAGACACGGCGTTTGGCGTCGCTCAACGAGTCCCCACGCTGCCATCTCCTACTGCGTGCTGCTTGCATCTGCTGTAGAGCAGCGCCGAACAAGGTTCCGAGCAAGGCCCCGACGACACCCACGGCGGCTGAGCCCATCCCGGCCTCCTCAATGCTGTCGACCGATGGCTGTGACAGTCGTCGGATTCGGTGCAGCAGTTTTCTGTGCACGGGTAGTCGACGGCCAGACAGTAATCCGTTTCCACCGTGAGGGGGCCGACAGGACGTACAGACAGACAGATACCCACTCGCGATCACCCGAAGGGGCCTATGGGCTACGCTCGGCCAGCGGATTGGGCCCAGGACTCTTCGTCCCGAAGCAACTCGGGCGTCAGTACGAACCGGTCAAGACGCGCCGCCTTCGGCTCCTGCGCCCCACACGGCTCGGCTGCGCCGACAAGGTTCCGACACCCATGCGTGTTTCCGCCCCTCGATAGCCGGACAGCCATGGCCGGCGCCGGTCGGTTGCCCCAGGTCTAGGGCTCCACCGGACGGCTGGAGAATCGTTGGGCGGGGTCACGGGGGCGCATCCCGCGTACTCCCTCCAGGTCTGCGCCCTTGCGGTTCGCGTCCCAGAGGGCAGCGCCGGCTATTGATCAGAAACTCATTGAGCGAGACGGCCCCCTCCCCGGGCCTGGGCGAGAGGCTCGCTCAGCGCGTGAGTGCGCCCCACGTCTGAGGGCCGACGATGCCGTCGACGGTGATGGCGAGGCGGGTTTGGAACTTGCGGGCGTGCTGCTCCGTGACGGGGCCGAACCTCCCGTCGACCGCGAGGGCCTGGAGGTCCGGCACGTGGGCGTTCAGGAGGCGCTGGAGCTTGCGGACCGCGGGGCCGCGCGAGCCGTTGCTCAGGGTCGGCGTCCCGGACGCGTCCTCCTCCGCTCGCTCACCGCCCGTCAGCATGCCCCAGGTCTCAGGACCCACGACACCGTCGATCTCGATGTCGACACGACGCTGGTACTCGCGGACGCGTTCGTCCGTGACGGGGCCGAAGTCGCCGTCGACGTCCAGGGAGCCGAGGTCCGGTACGTGGGCGTTCAGGAGGCGCTGGAGCTTCTCCACCGCCGCTCCCTGCGAGCCCGTGCTCAGTGTGGGCGTGCCGATACCGTCGCCCGCGGGTGTGACGCCGCCTCCGCCCGGGGCGCCTGACGGCTGTACGTCCAGGTACAGCGCGTACACCCCCAGGTCTCCGTCACCGTCCGTACCGCTGCAGATGACCATGTCCGTGAACTGCAGTGTGCGCGGATCGTCGGGGCGCTGTCGTATCTGGCGCCGGCTGTTCGCATCCAGCAGCTTGTCCTTCGGGATGAAGACGGCCGCCGGGTTGAACGGGTCGTCGGCGAGGCCGAGGAGGTCGCTCGCGATGTCGACCAGGGCTACGGCCAGGAAGTCGATGAAGGGTTTGGCCAGGGCGGCGCCCGCCGGACTCGTGGCGGCGGCGACGGCCGCCGTCGCCGCGGTGGAGATGGCCTGGGCGACGGCCTGCTTCTCCTGCTCGATGTCACCGGAGTCGTGCTGCACGAGCGCGAGGGACACGCTGAGGTCCTGTGCCGGTCCGGAGTACAGCAGGCGCTGGGCGCTGAAGATCCTCAGCCCTGGAGGCCCGAACGTCAGCGTGCCGGCGTCGGGGAACTTCACCGCCGGCTGGGGCGTCATTCCGGTGATCAGTTGAACGCTGCCGAAGATGTCGTCTTTCATCTCTTGCCTGACACGGCATTCAAGCCCTGTCCACACGACCTTCACGTCAGGCATGGCTCATCGGGTCCCTGAACTCGGGGCCGGACGGCGAGGCTGTCCCCCGTGGGCCGCGGCCGGCCGGCCGGGCGAAGTCCCGCACCCCGCGCCCTGCCCCGGGTCCGATGACGGAGTGGGGTGGAACGCCTCTTACTCACGACTGTAAGCCTGCGCACGCGAGGTGTCCTGCGTGGGCGGGGCTGTCCGGACGTTGGACCGTGTCTTTCGGATCAGCCCGGGGCCGCGGGGTGTGGCACGAAGCCTCGTCGACCAAGGTCTCGAAGTCCGAGTGGCCGCAGTGGGTGGCTGCCCGGTGATCCGCGCGGGGGCGCTGCCGACCGCCGTCACAGTGTCGTCGCCTATCGATCCGAAGAGTTTTGGGTTCGCGCTCGTTGACGGCGTGTGAGTGAGCGTTTTCAGCTTCGCCACTCCAGGGTGACGCCGTGGCCGTCGCTTGAGTCCTGGAAGCTCCTCGGCTGGGTCCGCCGGGCACAGTGGGTTGCCTGTGAAAAGTCGCGGGCGATCACTTCGCTGAGGGGCCGGCCCTGCGCTTCGGGGCGGAAGACGATCGCGGGGAGCGATGGAACGCATGCTCGAAGTACCATCCCTGCAAGGTTCTCCAGCCGGTACTTCCCGACCTCCGCAGTGGCGTAGTCGGACGGAGACATCCCTGTGGAGAGGGCAGAGGGCAGAGGGCGATGAGTGTGGCTGAGAGTTGGTCGCGTGTGATGAGTCTTCTTCGGGAGCACGCGCCGGCCGATCACGCGGATCTGCCGGGGCCCGCTACGGAGGAGATGCTCGCGGCAGCCGAGGAACGGATGGGGATCTCCCTGCATGGGGACCTGCGGATCTGGCTGTTGCAGAACAATCTGGATCTGCCGGAGGAAGATTTCGACGACGACGTGATGTGCTGCGGCTTCGACGGGTTCCCCGACGAGGGAAGCTTCTTTCTGGGCATCCGGGCGATGGAGAGGCTCTACGCGAACCGCTCCACGTCCTGCGGATTCGACCCTCCGGACCAGCCGGACTACCCGTTCTGGCGTAACGAGTGGATCCCGTTCCTGTCGGACCAGGACGGCTGGATGGGAAAGTTCATCGACGTGCGGGACGGGCGCGTCGGCAGCTGGTTCGTGGGTGACCCCACAGTCACGGGCGAGTACGAATCGATGGCCCAGTATTTCGACTCCGTAGCGGAGACGCTGACGAGGATCGCCGGTGGAAGCTCCCGCGGTCAGGTCATGGGTGCGGCCGGGCAGCGCGGGCGAGATCCACAGCAGGTTGCCGGTGGGATCGGCCACGACCTGCACGTTCACGCCGTGACGGCGATGCTTCTGCGAAAAGCCGGCCCGGCTGTCGCCGACCCGGTCGCACTCGGCGAGGGTCCCGTCGAGCAGGACGTGATCAGGATCGGTCTCGCGCAGGACCCGCGGCAGGCCGGGTGCCCGGCCCGACAAGTACTGGACGACGGCCGTGACGTAGGCGTGGGCGGTGCCGACGGATATGCCGAAGCCGACCGCGATCTGCGCGAGCGTGTCGTGACGACGAAGGTAGACCAGGCCCACGAGGGCACGCTGGTGGGGCGGGAGCTTGCAGCGCCGGTCACCTTCACGGGTGACGATGAGCATGGATACCCACTCGACCAGAGCATGAGGCAGGCCGAGTGCGGCAGGACGGAGAACCAACAGGGCTCCTGTGCCGATGGGTTGAGACTTCGAACACCTCCCTCAACGGCGCGGGAGCTTGTGCGTTGCGGTCCTCGTCCTGACTCAGCCTGGGGCACTCGATCAGTGGCCACTCTGAAAAACCTCAGTGATCTGGTGGGGGATGCGAGGACCTGGCCGCCGGACGCGCAGGAGGCTGTGCGGCTGCTGGTGGTGTCCATGCTGGTGGAAGGGCGGAACCGGGCTGAGGTCGCGGCTCTGTTCAAGGTGTCGGTCAGGACCGTGGACAACTGGACAACTGGACAACTGGACAACTGGACAACTGGTGGACGAGGTGGCAGACCGGTGGCCGGGACGCGCTGCTGTCGCGTGCGCGGGGCCGCCGGGTGGGCGAGCATCAGGTTCTGTCCGAGGCCGAGCCGGCCGCCATCCGGCAGGCCGCCCTCGACCACGCCCCTTCCATCCTGAGGCTTCCGGTCGGCTGTGGACACGGGCCCTGACAGGCGAGCTGATCTTCAAGCTCTACCGGGTCCGCTTCGCCGACCAGGTCGGGATCCGCTCGGACCAGGTCACCGGCCGCACCTGGGGCGCCAGAGGAAGCACTCCGATCGTCCGTCGCAACGGGAACCGGTTCTCCGTGAACGCGATGTCCGCGATCAGCACGAAGGGACGGATGCACTTCACGGTCCTCACCGAGTCGTTCGACGCGAAGGTCATGGGCCGCTTCCTGGACCGGCTCGTCGGTCACTTCGACCGCGAGGTCCATCTGATCGTCGACCGGCACTCGGCCCACCGCTCGAAGACCGTCCGGCCCTGGCTCGCCGACCACGAGGCCCAGATCGAGCTGCACTTCCTGCCGTCGTACTCACCGGAGCCGAACCCCGACGAGCTCGTCGACGCCGACCTCAAACGCAGCCCACCCCACACCCACCGGGCCAGGAACCAGGCCGAACTCGCCACCGAAACGCGCAGGTTCTTCCACCGCCGACAAAACCGGCCCCACATCTCGCGCGGACACTTCAGCGGCCGACATGCCCGCTACATCCTCGACGAGTGAACCCAATGAGTTTCTGATCAATAGCGGAGTTCGGTACGGCAGGAGATGGTCGGCTCTTCGCGAACGAGCGTGGCGGTGTCCTCGGGACCTCTAGCTATTGGCGGGTGTGGCAGGAAGCCCGTACCTTCGCGCTCCCCCCCCGGACAAACATCACTCCTCACTGGCCCACAGGCCATACGGCCTTCGGCATACATGCATCACGAACTGGCTCAACGCTGGAGTCCCCGTGGCAGAGGTAGCCCGCCGTGCAGGGAACTCGCCAGAGGTGATCCATCGCAGGTATGAAGGCTGTATTGATGGTCATGAGCAACTGAAAAACAGAAAGATTGAGTCAGCTATGGGATGGAGCGAGTCTGGCTGAACCTCAGTTCAGAAGGCCACTTGAGGACAGGCCTCAGTCTTAGGCGCCGCGAATAGTGGCGAACACTTCAAGAGCGCGGCGGGCGCGGGCGGCCGTATACGAGCACTAGGACGAGGATTCCGGCTCCTCCGATGACGTAGGCGTCCGCGCCCTCCGGGAGATCCATCCAGGTTGCCCACAGGGCGGCTGCGGGGCACGCGAGCACCGATGAAGAGTCTGACCAGGTAGATCGCTGGCCCTATGCTCACGGTGATGTAAAGGAGCAGGAGTAGAATCGCGAGCACGCCCACTTGCAAGACTTTCGCGAACTCGCGATTTGGGTCAAGCCAGCCGCTGCTCAGATCCTGGAAGAACGCTTTCAAGGTCTCCATGGTCTGTGGTCCGATACCAACGGAGCCGCCCTTGCGTTGAAAAACTACTTGCAGCCAAGCGAGCGTGTAAATGTAGGCAAACAGGCCAGTGCTGACAGAAATGAGCGAGGCGTGCATTGCCGGCAGCTCGCCGACTCTCAAGCCAACCCGTACAGGTCGCGGCAGACGTGGCGTGAGTCCGAGCGTGCACAGGTCAGCCTCTGCCTCATCGATGAAGTGTGTCGTTCGTCTTCGTGGTCCGCGGCTACGCGCTTCGCCGGCCTGTCGGCGTATCTCGCTCATGGCGCGAGATCATTCCGCAACCAGGTGCCTGGGATACGCGATGCCCCAGATCCCGCAGGTGACTCCCGAGTGCCGTCCTGGGAATTTCCTGTTTGGCCTTCATGCCGTAATGGGCGAGTCGTGTTGGCCGGCTGACGGGATGTGACAGAGGTCACGAGGCTTCGGAAAGCGTAGGGGTGCAAGATCCCGGCTTCAATCCAACAAGCCGACGTCCGGGAGCGCGCGGGCAGTCGAGTGCGCCGAGCGTGCGCCTGGGGCCTGATGGCTTTGTCGCGAGCCGCCGACGGTGCGGCAGGTTCAGGGGATGCGTCAGCGCCTCCCGTGGATTGACGGGGGAGGTGGTCGGGGGATGGCGCGAAGGGGCGCCGACCCGTGGCCGAGGGTGCGGCTCGTCGCCCGTCTGGCCGTCGGGTTCCGCGCCGCTCGTGAAGGCGGCAGCTGCTGTGCGGAATCGTGGATTCGGTGTTGCGGCTGCCTTTCGGCGTGGTGGTCAGGGACCAGCTCCTCGGGCGTCATCTCGCCGAGCAGGCGTCAGACGGGCCTGCCCGCCCGCTTGGCGGCAAGGTCCCACGCGGCGTTCGCGACGGCGCCGGTGGTCATGTGGATGGCGCCCTTCTCCGAGCCCAACCACCGCGGCTGGAGGTCGTGGACGAGGGTGCGGAAGAAGGCTCCGAGTGAGCCGACGCGGACGGGACGCCGCTCGGCCCCCTCTCGCTCACCAGCCGCCTCGGCGCGGCCCCCTCCCTGCTCTCCTTTTGCCGAAGGAGTCCTTGCATGTCTTTTCCTGTCCCCTCTCGGCCGCAGAGGTTTCATCGCGGCGACCGCCCTGACCGCGGGCGCGGTCGCGCTCCCCGGCGGAATCCTGGCTTCGACGGCCGTAGCCGCCGTGCCGCCCCAGATGACCTTGCCGCGGCGGGGCATGTGCGACACCGTGCCGGCGTGGTCGTGGACGGACGGTTTCGTCACCGGCAGCGGTGAGTGCGGCGAGGTGCTCCACGGGGCGCCGCGGCCGGAGAAGATCGCGTCCTCGGTCGGCCGGATCCACTGCTGGTCCGCCAGTGCGTCGAGCCGTTGGGTCACGGTCGATCTGGCGAGGCCGGCGAGCTGCGCCGGCTCGGTGCGGGTACGGGCGCGGCCGTCGCGCGGGATCGCCAGAAGGGCGCCGGTGCCTGCCGGTTCGGTGGTCAACTCCCTTGTCCTCCAGCCCTGTCGGTGTTGTAGCTGATCGATGTCAGTATTAACAGCTCTCGTCAGACTTATGGTTGACGCTCGCAATAAGTCATCTCTAGGATCCAGGACGTGCGCGACATACGACGACAATCGGCGGAAGTGGGGGTATGTATCGTCGGAACTGGCTTCCTTGGCCGGATCCACTCCGTGGGGCGCACCTGGAAGCTCGACGCGGACGAGCGGCGCTCCGTACTCGCCGAACTGCGGGAGAACCTCAAGCCCGTCGTGGCGTACGCGGGGGAACGCGGCGTGCGCGTCGGCGTCGAACCCCTCAACCGGTACGAGACCAGCCTGCTCAACACCGTTGAGCAGGCCCTCGACGCCCTCCCCGCCGAGTGCGGCCTCGCACTCGACACGTACCACCTCAACATCGAGGAGAGGAGCCCCGCCCAGGCGGTCAGGGACGCGGGATCCCGGATCGCGCTCATCCAGGTGTGCGGCACGGACCGCGGCGCCCCCGGGTCCGACCACTTCGACTGGACCGCGTTCGCCGCGGCGGTCAAGGACGCGGACTACACCGGCCCGCTGGTCATCGAGTCCTTCACGCCGGACAACACCACCATCGCGACGGCGGCCTCCATCCGGCGCCCGCTGGCGGCCGGCCAGGACGAACTGGCCACGAGCGGCCTCGCGTTCCTCCGCACCCTCTGAAGCCCCGCACCTCTCTCTCCCTCCTCATCACGGAGATTCCAGTGCAAAGATCGAGATCAAGGCTGAGCCGCACGCTCGCGGCCCTCACCGTCACCACCCTCGGTGCCTTCCTCATACCCGGCACCTTCGCCGAAGCGGTCGAGGACCCGGCGTTCAAGGTCCTGCTGTTCACGAAGACGGCGGCCGGGGCCTACCGGCACAGCTCGATGGACGCGGCCATCCAGGCCTTCAACGAGCTCGGTGCCGCCAACGACTTCCAGGTGGACGAGAGCGACGACGCGAACGTCTTCAACACCACCACCCTGAACACCTACGACGCCGTGGTCATGCTCCAGTCCTCGGGCATGGTCTGGGACACCGAAGCCCAGCGCGCCGCCGCCCAGGCGTACGTGCGCGGCGGTCACGGGATCGTGGCGGTGCACAACGCCACGGACATGAACATCGAGACCGAGTTCCCCTGGTGGGACGAGGTCGTCATGGATGGGTGCCGACCACCCGATCTCCTGGTGCCGCAACGCCGAGGGCGGCAAGGTCTGGGCCACCGCCATGGGCCACGAGACGGCCTCCTACTCCGAGCCGCTGTTCCGGCAGCACCTGCTCGGCGGCCTCAAGTGGGCCGCCGGCGCCGAGGAGGGCGACTGCGGCGGCACCGTCTCCCAGCGCTACCAGAAGGTGACGCTGGACGGCGCCCCCGACCAGCCCATGCAGCTCGACGTGGCCCCCGACGGTGACGTCTACTACATCTCCCGCTCGGGCAAGGTCAACGTCATCCACACCCACGACGGCGCGTCCGAGACGCACGTCGCCGCCCAGCTCGACGTCTCCGGCACCGCCGAGATCAACCGGGTCACCCGGTTCACCGTCAACGCCGACGACACGCTCGACATGGCCAGTGCGGAGACCGTGATCGAGGTCCCGGCCTACCGAGGGGAGCACGAGCCCGGCCACACCGGCGGCTACCTCCACTCGTCCGCCAACACCAACGACCTGCGCGGCAAGATCCTGCGCATCCACCCCGAGGCGGCCGGCGGCTACACGATCCCCGCGGGCAACCTGTTCGCGCCGGGCACCGCGCTGACCCGTCCCGAGATCTACGCGATGGGCTTCCGCAACAGCTTCCGCTTCTCGGTCGACCCGGAGACCGGCTGGATCTCCGCCGCCGACTACGGACCCGACGCGCAGTACGAGGACCCGAACCGCGGCCCCGAGGGCACCGTCGAGTGGAACCTGATCAAGGCTCCGGGCAACTACGGCTGGCCCTACTGCGTCGGTGACAACACCCCCTTCAACGACTACGACTTCGCCACCGGTACCTCCGGAGCGAAGTTCAACTGCGCGGCGCCGGTCAACAACTCGCCC
>NZ_JNWK01000025.1 GCF_000716445.1 Streptomyces wedmorensis | reverse complement strand
GCCGTTCCCACTCGGCATCCGTCAGATCACCCCGCCCCATGCCCACAGCAACGACTCGGGCACGGAGTAGTCACATGATCGACCGGACAAGTCCTAGTCGTACGCCGCAGGCCTCCGCGCTCCCCGCGGATTCTTCGCGGCCGTACCCCTCGGACGAGAGGTACGGCCGCGACAGGCCTGTGACGGAACAAGATCGTGGATCCGTCCCCCACCGCCGTTACGATGCGCTGGCGCGAGGCCCCGACCTGCCCCGCGCTTCGAACCGGGGGGTATGGACGTGCGCTTCGCGCTGCTCGGACCGTTGTCGGCCACGGACGATCGGGGGGACGAGCGCGCGCCGCGCCCGCCCCTGCCCAGAGCCCTGCTCGCGGCGCTCCTGCTGGCACCCGATCGCGTCGTCACGTTGGACCGCCTGGCGGGGATGCTCTGGGACGGACGCCCGCCCGCCAGTGCCCGCGCGTCCCTGCACAACCACGTGACCCGGCTGCGCCGTTCCCTCGGCGACCCGACACGGATCCTCAGCAGGGACCGCGGCTTCGTCCTGCGCGTCGAGGACGGGGAACTCGACGCCGACCGCCTCGTCGGCGCCCTCGACGAGGCGCGCCGGGCCCGGCACGCCGAGGACTGGGAGCACGTCTCACGCGTGACGGAGGCGGCGCTGGCACTGTGGCGCGGCACACCCCTCGAGGAGTTCCCGGCCCTCGCGGCCGAAGCAGCCTCCGACCTCACCCGGTGGCAGGAGACACGACTCCAGTGCCTCGAACTCCGGGCGGAAGCGGTCGTGCGACTGGGCAGCCACGAGGAGTTCCTGCCCGAACTGAGGCGGGCCGCAGCCGAGTTCCCGCTGCGCGAGTCCTTCCACACCCACCTCATCCTGATGCTGCACCACACCGGCCGCCGCGCCGAGGCACTGGAGACGTACCACGAACTGCGCCGCTCACTCGTCGATGCCCTCGGTGTCGAGCCCGGCCCCGGCGCGCGTGCGGCCTTCCAGCAGGTACTGGACGACGACAGCGCCCCCGTCGAGCAGCCGGGCCGCCCGGTGACCGGCTCCGCGGCCGTCCCCAGGGCCCTGCCGCGCGACCCGGTCGCCTTCACCGGTCGCGAGGCGCAGATCAGTGCCCTCCTCACCGACCTGCGCGCGGGAGCGGACGGCGGGCCGGGACCGGTGGACCTCCACACCGTGGACGGGATGCCCGGGGTCGGCAAGACCGCCTTCGCCCTGCGCGTCGCCCACCACGTGGGCGCGTACTACCCGGACGGCCAGATCTTCCTCCCCCTGCACGCCCACACCGTCGGCACCCCGCCCGTCGCCCCCGAGGACGCCTTGGCCGAGCTGCTCCTCGCCGTCGGCGAGAGCCCCCACCGCGTGCCGGACGGGCTCGCCGCACGCGCGGGCCTGTGGCGGAGCCGGGTCGCGGGGCGCCGGATGGTCATCCTGCTGGACGACGCCTCGGGCTCCGACCAGGTGGAACCGCTGCTGCCCGGTACGGCGGGCTCGCTGGTCCTCGTCACCAGCCGGCGCCGCCTGGAGGCGCTCACCGGCGCCACACCGATCACCCTGGGCGTGCTGGCCGAGGACGACGCGATACGGCTGCTCATCACCCGGTCCGGCCGGCCGGACATCACACCCGACGACCCCGCGGTCGCCCGGCTGGCACACCTCTGCGGCCACCTGCCGCTGGCGCTCAACCTCGTCTCCGCCCGGCTGCGCCACCGGCGGAGCTGGTCCCCCGCGGACATCGCCGAGGACCTCGGGACGGCGGCCGGCCGGCTCGCCGCCCTCGCCTCCGAGAACGTGTCGGTCGCCGCCGCGTTCGACCTGTCGTACCGGGCGCTGTCATCGCCCTCCCGCACCCTGCTGTGCCGGCTCGGGTTACTGCCCGGACGCGACGTCGACGTCCGCGCCGCCGCCGCGCTGCACGGCTCCGACCCCGGCACCGCCCGCCGCCTGCTGGAGGAACTCTGCGACCACAGCCTGGTCGACGAGCCCTCGCGCGGGCGCTACCAGATGCACGACCTCGTACGCGAGTACGCCCGGACCCTGGCGCTCGCCGACGGCCCCGCCGACGCGGACACGGCCGTGCGGCGCCTCCTTGACCACTACCTCCACGCGGCGTCGGACGCGGGTGCCGGAATCGCCCGGCACGCGGTGCATCCGCCCGAGCTGACGGCCGAACGCCCCACGACACTGCCCGAGTTCGCCGACGCGGGCGAGGCGACGGCATGGATGCGCGCCGAACACGCCAACCTCCGCGCCGCCGTCGAACACGCCTCCCGCCACGGTCTCCACGAGGCTGCCGTGTACCTCCCTGCCGCGATGCACGACTTCCTGCGGGCCGACGGCCACTGGGGCGAGGCCCAGGACCTGCACCGGATCGCCCTCGCGGCCGCCGGGGCCGCCGGCGACGAGCTCGGTCAAGCCCTCTCCCTGCACCACCTCGCCATCGTCGACTCGCTCAAGGGCTCCTACGAACAAGCGGAGTCCGGGCTGCTCCAGGCGCTGCTTCTGGTCCGCTCGCGCGGCGACCGCCGACGCGAGGGCATGATGATGCACGACCTCGGCCGGGTGTTCCGGTTCACCGGCCGGTACGAGGAGGCCACCGACGCGCTGCGGCAGTCCCTGGAGTGCTTCGCCGGCACCGGCGACCGGCGGGACGAGGGGCTGGTCCGCAACGAACTCGGCCATGTGCTGCAACTCGCCGGCCGCTACCCCGAGGCCGCGGAAAGCGTCGGCCTGGCCCTGGCGTCGTTCCGGGACACCGGAGACCGGCTCGGTCTCGCGAACTCCCTCGCCACCCTCGCCGACATCCTCAGATCCCTGGGCCGGTACGCGGAATCCATGACCCACCACCGTCAGGCCCTGTCCCTGTACGGCGAGTTGGGCAACGTCCTGGGGGAGGCGAACGTCCTCGCCGACCTCGGCGACGTGCTGCGGCTCACCGGCGCGTACGAAGAAGCGAAGGGCCATCTGACCGAATCGGTGCGGAAGCACGACCAGATCGGAAGCCGGCTCGGTGTGGCGAACTCCTTGACGTACCTCGCCCGGGTCCACTTCCGGTGCGGCGAGATCGAGGAGGCGGAGCACTGCCTCCGCCGCTCCCTCGCCATCTGCGAGCAGGTCAACAGCGCGATGGGACGCGCCTACACGAAGCTGCACCTCGCCGAGGCCGCCCACCTCCGCGGCGCGCACGACCAGGCCCGGGACGAGGCCGAGCACTGCCTCGCCGCCTTCCGCGACCTCGGCGACCTCGGCGGCGAGGTGGCCGCCCTGCACGTCCACGGCTCCGCGCTGCTGGCCGCGGGCCTCCCGGAGCAGGCCGCCGCGCGGCACCGCGAATCGCTCGTCCTGGCGGGAACGATCCAGGCGCTGTACGAGGAGCTGCTCGCCCATCAGGGGATCGCGGACTGCCTCGTCGCCCTGGGCAGGCACGCCCTGGCCGTCCCCCACCTGCGGACCGCCCTGGACATCGCCGAACGACTACGCGTCCCCGAGGCCGACGCCCTCCGACGGCGCCTGGCCACGGACCCCACCCCTGCCGACACCACCACCCGCACCCCGGCCCGCCGCTGACGAACCCCGGAACCCCGGAACCCCCGAACCGACCCGACACCGCCCCGGGCCGGCATGCCCAGGCCCCTCCCAGGGCCCGGGGGGTCTTGTACCGGTCCCACCCGCGGACGGGCTCCAGCGTGTTCTCAGTGCGGCGCCGGGGCCCGGAGCCGAGCCGTCCGTCCCCGGCCCTCCGGCAGACCGGTCAGCCGCAGGCCAGCTCCGCCGCCCGTTCCGCGCAGCCCCAGGCCACCGTCACCCCGGCGCCCCCGTGCCCGTAGTGGTGCACGAGGCGGCCACCGCCCGACAGGGGCACCGCCTCGATCCGCACCCCGCCCACCCGGGCCGGCCGCAGCCCCACCCGGTGTCCGAGCACCCGCGCCCCCGCGATCTCCGGCCGCACCCGCGCGCACCGCGCGACGATCGCGGCCGCCGTCGCCGGATCGGGTTCGAGGCGCTCGTCGCCCTCCTCGGCCGTGCCGCCGAGCACCAGGCGCCCCGGCTGCGGGAAGAAGTACGTCGTCTCGTGCGAAGCGGCGTCCGCCGCGGTGAACCACTCCTCGACACCGGGGTTCTCCACCAGGACCAACTGCCCCCGCACCGGTCGCAGTCCGGCATCGGGCACGAGCTCGCGCGCCGCCGCCCCGGTGCAGTCGACGACCACGCCCGCCCGCGCCGCCGCCTCTTCGAAGCCGGTCACCGCACGCCGCTCGAAGACCCCGCCGGCCGCCTCGAACCGACCCCGGAGCCAGGCCAGATGGACCGGCATGTCGATCAGCGGAAGCCGGGCCGCAAGCCCCACGCCGTACGGCCCGGGAACCTCCTCGGGAGCCAGTCGGCGGAGGCCCGGCACCTCCTTCGCCCAGGACCCCAGGCCGTCCAGGACGGTGTCCGCGTGGACCCCCGGCACCCACCGCACCCCCGTCCGCTCCGGATCGGCGGCCAACTCCCCGTACACGCGCAGCGAGGCGAGTGCCCAGGCCCCCGCCTCGGCCTCCGGCTCGATCCGGTACGGCCACCACAGCGCGCCCGCCACCGCCGAGGTCGTCGCCGTGACGTCGTCCCGGGACCAGACCCGTACCCGGAGCCCGCGCTCCGCCAGCGTCACCGCCGTCGTCAGGCCGATGACCCCGCCGCCCACCACGATCACGTCGCTCTCCATGGCCCGGACCGTACCGGGACCGGGACATTTCCGGGACGGGGCGGCCACGGAACGCCGGAAGACTCGAGTCATGCCGGTCCCGTACGCATCCCTCGACCTCGTCCCCGCCGCCCCCGCGGGCGGCGCGTCCGCTCCGCTCCGTGACTTCCTCGTCGACGGCAGGGCGCTGCTCCACCGGCTCGACGAGGTCGACGGCGTCGACGCCGTCTCGCCGCTCGCGGCGGACCTCCCGCCCACCGTCCGCGCCGAGCACGCCGAACGCCTCCTCCTGGCCGACGGCACCCGCCGGGTGATCCACTCCTGCCCGGACTGCGACGACCCCGGCTGCGGAGCCGTCACCGCCGTCGTCGAGCGCTCCGGCGACGACGTCGTCTGGCGCGACCTCGCCTGGCAGACCGGCCCCACCGTCGACCCGGCACGGGACGTCTACCCGGGCATCGGCCCGTACCGTTTCCACGGCCCCGCCTACCGCGCCGTCCTCCACCGCCTGCGCGCCGAGCCCCCCGGCGTCCCGGCCGCCGGCCCCACCGGCGGCACCACCCCGGGCAGCCGCCCCGGCACGGCACCCGCCTCGGCGAGCTCCCTTCCGCTCGCACCCCCGCGCGCGGCGTGACCGCGAAGCGTGACCCCGTGGCACCCGCCCCGACGGCGTCGCCCGGCGTGCACGCCCGGACGGCTTCGCCCGGACGGCTTTGCCCAGCGACCTGACCGGACGGCCTCGCCCGGCGGTACGACCGGACGGCCTCGGGCGGCGTGCACGCCCGGACGGCTTCGCCCAGCGACCTGACCGGACGGCCTCGCCCGGCGGTGTGACCGGGTGGTCCGAGGAGGTGCCGCGACCGCGCGGCACGCCCGGGTGGGCGTCCCCGTAAGATTCGTCCCCTGATGACTGCAACCCTCGTCGCCAAGGACCTCGCCGCCGGCCACGGCGAACGCACCCTCTTCGCCGGGCTCGACCTGGTCGTCGCCCCCGGCGACGTCATCGGCCTCGTCGGCGTCAACGGCGCCGGCAAGTCGACGCTGCTCCGGCTGCTGGCAGGCCTGGACACCCCGGAGGAGGGCGAGCTGCGGCTCTCCCCGCCCACCGCGTCCGTCGGGCACCTCCCGCAGGAGCCGGAGCGGCGCGCGGGCGAGACCGTGCGCGAGTTCCTCGCCCGGCGCACCGGCGTGGCCGCCGCCCAGGAGGCCATGGACGAGGCCACCCAGGGCCTCGTCGACGGCACCCCGGGCGCCGACGACGCGTACTCCGTCACGCTGGAGCGCTGGCTGAACCTCGGCGGCGCCGACCTCGACGAGCGCGCCGACGAGGTCGCGGACTCCCTCGGCCTCACCGTCGGCCTCGACCAGCCGATGACCTCGCTCTCCGGCGGCCAGGCGGCCCGCGCGGGTCTCGCCTCGTTGCTCCTCTCGCGCTACGACGTCTTCCTGCTCGACGAGCCCACCAACGACCTGGACCTGGACGGCCTGGAGCGCCTGGAGACGTTCGTGAAGGGGCTGCGCGCCGGCACGGTCGTCATCAGCCACGACCGCGAGTTCCTCACCCGCACCGTCACCAAGGTCCTGGAACTGGACCTGGCCCAGCAGCAGATCACCCTGTACGGCGGCGGTTACGACGCCTACCTCGACGAGCGGGACACCGCCCGGCGCCACGCGCGCGAGGACTACGACGAGTACGCGGGCAAGAAGGCCGCCCTGGAGGCGCGCGGCCACATGCAGCGCTCCTGGATGACCCAGGGCGTCAAGAACGCCCGCCGCAAGGCCACCGACGGCGACAAGCTCGGCCGCAACGCGCGCAGCGAGGCCAGCGAGAAGCAGGCGGCGAAGGCCCGGCAGACCCAGCGCATGATCGAACGCCTCGACGTCGTCGAGGAGCCCCGCAAGGAGTGGGAGCTCCGCATGGAGATCGCCTCGGCGCCGCGCTCCGGCTCGGTTGTGGCGACCCTGCGCGAGGCAGAGGTGCGTCGCGGCGACTTCTCCTTCGGTCCCGTCACCCTCCAGATCGACTGGGCCGACCGCGTGGCCGTCACCGGTGCCAACGGCGCCGGCAAGTCGACCCTGCTCGCCGCCCTGCTCGGCCGCCTCCCGCTGGACTCCGGCGACACGGTGCTCGGCTCGGGCGTCGTCGTCGGCGAGGTCGACCAGGCCCGCAAGCTGTTCCACGGCACCGAGACCCTCCTGGAGGCGTTCTGCGCGGCGGTGCCCGACACCGAGCCCGCCGACGTCCGGACGCTGCTCGCCAAGTTCGGCCTCAAGGCCGAGCACGTGCTGCGGCCCGCGACGACGCTCTCCCCGGGCGAGCGGACCCGCGCCGCGCTCGCCCTGCTCCAGGGCCGGGGCGTGAACCTGCTCGTCCTCGACGAGCCGACCAACCACCTCGACCTGCCGGCCATCGAGCAGCTGGAGTCCGCCCTCGACTCGTACACGGGCACCCTGCTCCTGGTCACCCACGACCGGCGCATGCTGGACGCGGTCCGCACCACCCGGCGCATCGAGGTCGCCGGCGGCAAGGTGACCGAGCTCTGATGACCGTCTGCCGCGGACGGGGCCCGCGATGACGGTCTCCTTCGGCTGGGGGCCCGTCGAGGCCAGGGCCCTCGCCCCGGCGGCCGCCTGCGTGGTCGTGGTCGACGTGCTGTCGTTCACCACCGCCGTGGGCGTCGCCGTCGAGGCCGGCACGGCCGTCCACCCCTACCGGTGGCGGGACGCCACGGCCGCCGCGTACGCGTCCCGCGTGGGGGCGACCCTCGCCGTCGGCCGCCGCGAGGCGACCCCCGAGCACCCGTGGACGCTCTCCCCGGCGGCCCTGCGCGCCGCCCCGGCACCCGCCCGTCTGGTCCTGCCGTCCCCGAACGGCTCCACCATCGCGGCCGAGGCCGGCGCCGCGACCGTCGTCGCCGCCTCCCTGCGCAACCACACCGCCGTCGCCCGCTGGCTCACGGACCGCGGGTACGGCACGGCCGACCGCCCGCTCGCGGTCATCGCCTCCGGCGAGCGGTGGCCCGACGGCTCGCTGCGCCCGGCGCTCGAGGATCTGCTGGGCGCGGGAGCGGTGCTCTCCGCTCTCGTGGGCAGGGGCCCACTGAGCCCGGAGGCGGCCGCGGCGGCCACGCTGTGGTCGGCGACGGAGGACCCGGTCGCCGCCTTGCACGGCTGTGACTCGGGCCGTGAACTGTACGAGTACGGCTATCCGCAGGACGTGGCCGTGGCCGCCGAGACCGACAGCTCGACGACCGTCCCCGTCCTGATGGACGGCGCTTTCCAGGAGGCAGCAGCATGACCGACCTACTGACCCGGCTGACCGAGATGCTGGACGATCTCGACGCGGACGTCGACGAGACCATCGACCTCGCCGACGAGATCGCCGCCTCGGGCGACGCGGGCCTCCTGCCGCGCCTCCAGTCGGAGCTGGACCGCGCCCTCACGGAACGGAACGCCTACGCCCGCGAGCTCCTCGGCGGCGTCCTCGCCGCCATCGGCGGCCCGGAGGCCCTGCCGGCCCTGGTCCGCGCCTCGGCCGTCGACCTCGGAGACGACCAGGACGGCCTGGCGGCCGAGATCGTCGAACTCGTGCAGGCCGACCCGAAGGCGGCCCGCGCACTGCTCCAGCCGCTCACCCAGGACGACGACCTGTCCGTCGCCCACCGCGCCGACTGGGCGATGCGCTTCCTGCCCTGACCCGCCATACCCCACACGGCCGAGGCCGCGCCCCGACGGGGGCGCGGCCTCGGCCGTTCTGCGGAGCGTACGGGGGCGGCGCGTACGGCCCGGCACCGGGCCGCCCTGAACGCCTGGCCGTCCGGATGCTCCGGGCCGCCTGGCGGGGTGAACCGCCTGGCCGTCCGGATGCTCCGGGCCGCCTGGCGGGGTGAACCGCCTGGCCGTCCGGATGCTCCGGGCCGCCTGACGGGGTGAACGCCGAGCCGCCCAGCCTCCGACCGGCCCGGCCGTCCAGCCGCCTAGCGGCGCTTGCCGCCGCCCTCGCCGAGGAGGCCGGCCTTGCGCAGGGCGTCCGCCATGGCGCTGTTGCCGGGCGCCGGGGCCGCCGACCGGTCCCGGCCGCCGCCGCGCTCCGTACGGTCGCCGCGGTCGTTGCGGTCGCCGCGCTCGGACCGGCGACCGCCGCCGCCCTGACGCTGCTGCGGCGGCCGGCCGGAGCGCTCGCCCCGCTCGCGCTTGGGCGCGCCGCCGGCCGCGTCCGCGCCGGGCTCGTCGTCGAGGCGCAGGGTCAGCGAGATGCGCTTGCGGGGGATGTCGATGTCGAGGACCTTCACCTTGACGACGTCGCCGGGCTTCACCACGTCGCGCGGGTCCTTGACGAAGTTCTTCGACATCGCCGAGACGTGCACCAGACCGTCCTGGTGGACGCCGATGTCCACGAACGCGCCGAAGGCCGCCACGTTCGTGACGACGCCCTCCAGGACCATCCCGGACGCGAGGTCGCCGATCTTCTCGACGCCGTCCTTGAAGGTGGCCGTCTTGAACGCGGGTCGCGGGTCGCGGCCCGGCTTCTCCAGCTCGCGCAGGATGTCGGTCACGGTCGGCAGACCGAAGGCCCCGTCGACGAAGTCGTCCGCGCGCAGCGAGCGCAGCCGACCGGTGTCGCCGATCAGCGCCGCGACCTCGCCGCCCGTCGCCTTCACCATCCTGCGCACCACCGGGTACGCCTCCGGGTGCACCGACGACGCGTCGAGCGGGTCGTCGCCGCCCCGGATGCGGAGGAAGCCCGCGCACTGCTCGTACGCCTTCGGGCCGAGCCTGGCCACGTCCTTGAGCGCCTTGCGGGAGCGGAACGGACCGTTGGCGTCCCGGTGCGCCACGATGTTCTCGGCGAGGCCGCCGCTGATGCCGGAGACCCGCGAAAGCAGCGGCGCGGAAGCGGTGTTGACGTCGACGCCGACGCCGTTCACACAGTCCTCGACCACGGCGTCGAGGGAGCGCGAGAGCTTCACTTCGGCCAGGTCGTGCTGGTACTGGCCGACGCCGATGGACTTCGGGTCGATCTTCACCAGCTCCGCGAGCGGGTCCTGGAGCCGCCGGGCGATGGAGACGGCGCCGCGCAACGACACGTCGAGGTCGGGGAGTTCCTGTGAGGCGAAGGCGGAGGCCGAGTAGACCGAGGCGCCGGCCTCCGAGACCATCACCTTGGTCAGCTTCAACTCGGGGTGCTTGGAGAGGAGTTCACCGGCGAGCTTGTCGGTCTCGCGGGAGGCGGTGCCGTTGCCGATCGCGACGAGCTCGACCGCGTGCTCCTTCGCCAGGCGGGCCAGCCGGTCGAGCGCCTGGTCCCACTTGTTGGCGGGGACGTGCGGGTAGATCGTGTCGGTGGCCACCACCTTGCCCGTGGCGTCGACCACGGCGACCTTCACGCCGGTACGGAAACCGGGGTCGAGGCCGAGCGTCGCCCGGGTGCCGGCCGGCGCCGCGAGCAGCAGGTCGCGCAGGTTCGCCGCGAAGACGCGGACCGCCTCGTCCTCGGCCGCCGTGCGCAGCCGCAGCCGCAGGTCGATCCCGAGGTGGACGAGGATGCGGGTCCGCCAGGCCCAGCGGACCGTGTCCTGGAGCCACTTGTCGCCGGGGCGACCGCGGTCGGCGACGCCGAAGCGGCCCGCGACGATGCCCTCGTACGAGGACGGGCCGGGCAGTTCCGACGGCTCCTCCGGCTCCAGGTCCAGGCTGAGCACGTCCTCCTTCTCGCCCCGCAGCATGGCGAGCACGCGGTGCGAGGGCAGCGCCGTGAACGGCTCGGCGAAGTCGAAGTAGTCGGCGAACTTCGCACCGGCCTCCTCCTGCCCGTCCCGCACCTTCGCGACGAGCCGGCCGCGGCCCCACATGCGTTCGCGCAGCTCGCCGATGAGGTCGGCGTCCTCGGAGAACTTCTCGGCGAGGATCGCCCGCGCGCCCTCCAGGGCGGCGGCGGCGTCCGCGACGCCCTTGTCCCCGTCCACGAAGGCCGCGGCGGCGGCCGCCGGCTCGACCGAGGGGTCGGCGAGCAGTCCCTCCGCCAGCGGTTCGAGACCGGCCTCGCGGGCGATCTGGGCCTTCGTCCGGCGCTTCGGCTTGAAGGGCAGGTAGATGTCCTCCAGGCGCGCCTTGGTGTCGGCCGCCCGGATGCCGGCCTCCAGCTCCGGCGTCAGCTTGCCCTGCTCGCGTACCGAGTCGAGGATCGCCGTCCGGCGGTCCTCCAGCTCGCGCAGGTAGCGCAGCCGCTCCTCGAGCGTGCGCAGCTGCGCGTCGTCGAGCATCTCGGTCGCTTCCTTGCGGTAGCGCGCGATGAACGGCACGGTCGAACCGCCGTCGAGGAGCTCGACGGCTGCCTTCACCTGTCGCTCGCGTACGCCGAGCTCCTCGGCGATCCTTGCTTCGATGGACGTCGTCACTGTGTCCCGACTCGCCTTCTCGTGCCTCAAGCTTGCGAGTGCATTGTGCCGGGTCGGTCACCCGGACGCGGCAACCGACCCGTCCCGGCGGTTCGCCCGACCCGGCGTCACCCCTTGCCGCCGAGGTCCGCCGGGAAGGCGCCGGCGGCGGCCGCGGTGAACAGGAAGCCGCGTCCCAGCTCGGTCAGGCGCTCGACGCCGGCCGCGCCGAGGTGCTCGTACGGGGCGGAGTCCAGCCGGTCGGTGTGCTCCTCCAACTCGGCGCGGAGGGCGGTGCCCGACTCCGTCAGTTCGCCGTCGGCGTCGAGCAGCCCGCGCTCGCGCAGCCGCTCCGCCGCCGCGTCCCAGTCGGCGCGCCGCCAGCCGCGGGAGCCGAGGACCCAGCGCGGGGCCATGCCCTTGCCGGTGGCGGTGTGCGAGACGAGGGCCTCGACGGGGTCGAGCCCGGCGGAGAGCAGCGCCGTGAGGTGGCCGTCGCCCCGGTGCTCGCGCAGCAGGGTGGCGGCGTGCCAGTAGGCGAGGTGGGGCTCCTCGGGCACCGGGAGGTCCGCGTGGGCGGAGTACAGCGGCCGGGCGTGCCGGGTGCAGGCCTCGGTGGCGCGCAGCGCGAGCCCGGCCGCCTCGGCCATCTCGGGGGAGGCGACGGCGTCGTCGCCGAGCAGCCGGCGCAGGGTCGCGTCGGCGGTCCGCAGCCGTGCGTCCAGGACCTCGGCGGGGGAGGCGGTCTCCCAGACGGCGGGCAGGTGCCGGGCGAGCAGGTCGTGGCTGTAGTTGTAGAAGGTCGCGGCGACCGTGCCCGCGCCCACCGCGCCGAGGGCGGCGCTCCGTGCGGCGAGCCGCATCGCGCTCGCGTCGGTGAAGCCGAGGGCGGTGAACTCGCGGTCCAGGTCGGGCGAGAAGTAGAGCGTGGAGTGCAGCGGGTTGAGGGCGTTGTGGCAGCGGCGTCCCGCGCGCGGGGGCAGAGCAGTCGTCATGGAACCGAAGGTTACCGACTGGTCGGTACGACGGGAACCGGTCCATCGCGCCCGCCCGCGGCGATGGCAGAAAAGGTGGGTTGCCCGTCGTTGCGGACGCGCCGGCCGGCGCGAAGGATGGGGGCATGACGCAGCGACCCGTCCTCGTCGTCCTCTTCGACGACGTGCAGAGCCTCGACGTCACCGGCCCCGTCGAGGTGTTCGCCGGTGCCGGCCGCGCCGCCGGCGACCCGGACGCCTACCCGATCCGGACCGCCTCCTTGGACGGCGGCCCGGTCCGTACGCACAGCGGACTGCGCCTGCTCCCCGACACCACCCTCGACGAGGCGCTCGCCGACGGCCCGCCGCACACCCTCGTCGTCCCCGGCGGCGAGGGCACCCGGGCACCCGACCCGGCCCTGATCGACTGGCTGCGCGAGCACGCCCCGCGCGCCGGACGCCTGGTCTCCGTCTGCACCGGCGCCCTGCTCCTCGCCGAGGCCGGGCTGCTCGACGGGCACCGGGCCACGACCCACTGGATCGCCTGCGACCACCTCGCCCGCCGCTACCCCGGCGTCGACGTCGACCCGGACCCGATCTTCGTACGCGACGGACGGCTCGCCACCTCCGCCGGCGTCACCGCCGGCATCGACCTGGCCCTCGCACTGGTCGAGGAGGACCTCGGCCGGGACGTGGCCCTCACCGTCGCCCGCCACCTGGTCGTCTTCCTGCGCCGCCCCGGCAACCAGGCCCAGTTCAGCGCCCAGCTGTCCGCCCAGACCGCCCGCCGCGAGCCGCTGCGCGACCTCCAGCACTGGATCACCGAGCATCCCGAAGCGGACCTCTCCGTCGAGGCGCTCGCCGCCCGCGCCCGGCTCTCGCCCCGCCACTTCGCCCGCGCCTTCCACGCGGAGACCGGCACCCCGCCCGGCCGCTACGTCGACCGGGTCCGGCTCGAACACGCCCGCCGCCTCCTGGAGGAGACCTCGCGCGGCGTCGAGGAGGTCGCCCGCGCCTCCGGTTACGGCACCCCGGAGGCCATGCGCCGCGCCTTCCTCAGGGCCCTCGGCACCGGCCCGGCGGAGTACCGCCGCCGCTTCCACGCGGTTCTGCCCTGACCGTCCTCCTACGCCGTCGCCCTCCTGCGCCGTCGTCGGCCTCCGCCGTCGTCGGGCTCTCCCGTGGTCGACCGCGCGCCGTCCGGAAGCGATCCCTTCGTGGGGCGACCCTTCGCCCGTGGATCCGTGGTCGCCCGGTCCGCCATCGACCGTTCCGCCAACCGATCAAGGAATGAAGGAACCGACATGCAGATCGCCGTTCTGCTCTACGACCGCTTCACGACCCTGGACGCCGTCGGGCCGTACGAGCTCCTCGCCCGTCTTCCCGGAGCCGAGACCGTCTTCGTCGCCAAGGAGGCGGGGCCTGTCCGCAATGACCAGGGCAGCCTGGCGCTCGTAGCGGACAAGGCCCTCGGCGAGGTCCCGCGCCCGGACATCGTCCTGGTGCCCGGCGGACCCGACGCGCGGGTCGCCATGAACGACCCGGAGATCCTCGACTGGCTCCGTGCCGCCGACGCCACCAGCACCTGGACCACGTCGGTCTGCACCGGTTCGCTGATCCTGGCCGCCGCGGGGCTGCTCAAGGACCGCCGGGCGACCACCCACTGGCTCGCCTTCGACGAACTGCGGGCCCAGGGGGTCGAGCCGACCGGTGAGCGGGTCGTCTTCGACGGCAAGTACGTCACGGCGGCCGGCGTCTCCTCCGGCATCGACATGGCGCTGCACCTGCTCGGCCGCGTCGCCGGCGACGAGGTCGCCCAGACGATCCAGCTGCTGACCGAGTACGACCCGCAGCCGCCCTACGACGCGGGCTCCCCGGAGAAGGCCCCGGCCGCGATCGTGGCGCACTGGCGGGGCACCGCCACCCAGGACCTCGTCAAGGAGGGCTGAGGCCTCCCGGAGGGGCTCAGAGCCCGTAGGTGAACCGGGGCGCGCGGCGCTCGAGGAAGGCGGCGACACCCTCCGCGCTGTCGTCGCTGCCGCGCGCCTGCTCCGCCCAGTGGGCGTCCCGGTCCAGCCGCCCGTCGATGAACTCCTTGGCCGCCGCCTGGGTCAGCAGCGACCGGGAGGCGAGGATCCGGGTGAACTCGGCCACCCGCTTGTCCAGAGCGCCCACCGGGTGGAGCTCGTCCACGAACCCGGTCCGCAGCGCCCGGTCCGCGTCGAACAGTTCGCCCGAGAACAGCAGGTACTTGGCGGTCGACGGGCCCACGAGGGCGGCGAGCCTGCGGGTCGACGAGGACCGGTAGACGAGGCCGAGCTTCGAGGGGGTGATCCCGAACCGGCTGCCCTCCTCGGCGAAGCGCAGGTCGCAGGCGGCGGCGAGCTGGCTGCCGCCCCCGACGCAGAAGCCCCGGACGGCCGCCAGGGTCGGCTTGGGGAAGGCCGCGAGCGCCTCTTCGGCCCGTACCGAGGCCGTCTGCTGCTCTTCTCCGGACTCCCGCAGAGTCGAGATGTCGGCGCCCGCGCAGAAGGTGTCGCCCTCGCCGGTGAGGACGAGGACCCGGACGGACGGATCGGCGGCCAGCCGCTCCAGGACGCCGGGCAGGGCCCGCCACATGCCGGCGCTCATCGCGTTGCGCTTGGCGGGGTTGGCGATGACGACGGTGGCGACCCCGTCCGTGACGCTGTCCTTCAGCTGCGGCTCCATGGGCCGGATGCTATCCGCAGGGCCCGATCGTACGATCGGGTAGGGGCCGCCCGGAGGAGGCACCACATGGTCAAGGACGTCCGCGACGACGACGCCGGAGCGGATGCCGTGCGGGACATGGCGCGTCAGGGGAAGAAGCTCAACCGGAGCTTCGGCTGGCTGGCCGCGCTCGGCGTCCTGCTGGTGATCGGCGGTCTCGTCGGTCTGGTCTACACGGGTCTCGCGACCCTGACCTCGATGCTGCTCTTCGGCTGGCTGCTGCTGATCGGCGGCGTGATCGGGCTCCTGCAGGCCGTCCAGTCGCGGGGCACCAGCCATTTCTGGCTCGCCGTGGTGGTGGCCGCGCTGAACATCGCGGCCGGTGTGGTGGTGATCCGTCACCCGCACGGTTCGGCGGAGGCGCTGACGATGTTCGCCGCCCTGCTCTTCCTGACCGGCGGACTGTTCCGGCTGGTCGGCAGCGTGGTGGTGCGGGGGCCGCAGTTCGGCTGGACCCTGTTCCAGGGCGCGTTCGGGATGCTGCTCGGTCTGCTCGTCCTGTTCGACTGGCCCGACAGCAGCAGGTACGTCCTCGGGGTCTTCTTCTCGCTCGCGCTGCTGTTCGACGGTTTGGGCATGATCGCCATCGGCATCGGAGGGCGGCGCATCGTCGGTATGGTGACCCCGCCGGTGCCGGAAAACGCCACCCCTCCGGAGTCATCAGAAACCGAGCAGGATCAGTCGAACAACTGACGTTGGCATACCCAGCCGATCAAAAGGCAGCCGATAAGTGTCGACTTCTGGTCAGTAGGCTGGTCCGCCCGCGGGGATTGCCAAGACTCGATCCGTGGCGAGAATCGAGCACGAGGGTGGGAACGGGACCGTGGACACCCACGGAGGCGTCCCCACCCGGCAACCGTCCTACGAAGGAGTCTGGCGCTTCACCGCGGCCGCGGTCGACGTCTCCGTCCCGCAGGCCCGGCACGCCGTACGCGACCTGCTGGTCCGCCAGGGCGTCCCCCTCCACGAGGAGATCATGGACGGCCTGCTGCTGATCGTCTCCGAGCTGGTCACCAACGCCGTGCGGCACGCGGCGCTGCTGTCGCCGGAGATAGCGGTGGAGGTCGCGATCGGCCCCGAGTGGATCCGGGTGTCCGTCGAGGACAACCACCCGTACCGCCCCAAGGCGCTCGAGGCGGACTGGGGGCAGACGGGAGGCCGCGGACTCCTCCTGGTGCGGGAGATCGCCCAGGAGGCGGGCGGCGCCTGCGACGTGGAGCACACGGCGACCGGCGGGAAGATCATCTGGGCGGCGCTGCCCCTGGTCCCCAAGGTCCCGGGGCCCGGAGGCGCGCCGCACCCGACGGTCACCAGCCCCCGGACGGACCCGTCAGTTCCCTGACGGCCGGACGCGCCGCGTCGAGCACCGTCATGAACCAGGCGGAGAACGGCGCGGCGGCGTGCCGCTCGGCCAGCTCGTCGGCGGTCACGAAGGCCGTGTCCTCGATCTCCTCCGGGTCCGGCCGCGGCTCGGCCTGCACGAGACCGACGAAGAGGTGGTTGAACTCCTGCTCCACCAGGCCCGACGCCGGGTCCGGGTGGTTGTAGCGGACCGTGCCGGCCTCCGCGAGCAGGGTCGGCGAGACGCCGAGCTCCTCGAAGGTCCGCCGGGCCGCCGCCGCGAACGGCGCCTCGCCCGGGTAGGGGTGGCCGCAGCAGGTGTTCGACCAGACGCCGGGGGAGTGGTACTTGCCGAGCGCCCGGCGCTGGAGCAGCAGCCGCCCCGACTCGTCGAAGAGGAAGACGGAGAAGGCGCGGTGGAGCTGACCGGGCGCCTGGTGGGCGGCGAGCTTCTCCGCCGTGCCGATGGTCCTCCCCTCCTCGTCGACCAGTTCGAGCATGATCGGCGCCGGGGCTCCGGACGGCTGGACACCGTTCGACGCGATCTCCGGCGAGATCTGAGCCACGGTGGCTGGTGTGGTCGGCATACCCATCCTTCGCTTCGGTCCTCGGCCCGGTGGGGCCACCACAGTCTGCCGCACAAACCCGGCTTGTCCGTACTTCGTCGGCCGGACGCGGCCGCTCCCACCGCACCGGAGTAGGGCCGGTGCGGCGGGAGCGCGGGGACCCGTGAGGCGCCTAGACCCCGAAAGCCGCCGGATAGACCAGGGTGCCCGCCGGAACGGGCACGGAGTCGTCCAGGACGAGCGCCATCATCGCCTCGTCGGGAGCCTCGAAACCTGGCTTGATTCCATGCTCGGACGCCCGTACGAACCCGAACCGCGGGTAGTACTCCGGATGGCCCAGGACGAGCACGAGCGGCTCGCCCCGCAGCCGCGCCGCGTCGAGCACCGCCCGGACGACGGCCTGTCCGGCCCCCGTCCGCTGGTACGCCGGTGCCACCGACACCGGCGCGAGTGCCGCCGCCGGAGCGTCGCCCACCCGGCAGCGGGTGATCAGCGCGTGCGCCGCGACCGTGCCGTCCGGGGCCTCGGCCACGAACGACAGACCGGGCAGCCAGGCGTCGGCGTCGAGCCTGAGCGCCTCGACCAGGTCGGCCTCGGTCGCGGAGGGCGCGGCCTCCGAGCCGAAGGCCGTCGCCACGACCCGTCGGATCGCGGCGACGTCCTTGGGCGTCTCCGTACGGATGGTCCAGCGCGGGTCGGCCGGTCGCAGGACGAAGCCCGCGTAACCGTAATCGGCCCCGTGCTCGCGCCGGAGCGCGATCTCGGCGCGCGCACCCGCCACCGCCTCGGCCATGCCGGGCGCGGCGGTGTCCGCCGCGTCGGCGTGGGCGGCGAGCGGACCGTAGTACTCGTCCCAGTCGCTCTCGGGCTGAGGGACGGTCCCGAGGACGTGATAGCCGGCTCCGACGGCCGCCGCCGCGTTCTCGGCGACGGTGCGGAGCCGGTAGTGCTCCTCCCAGAAGGCGCGGGCCGTCGGGCCCGGCTCGTCGGTGGTCCAGACGCACTCGGTGAGCACCAGCGTGCCGCCCGGCGCGAGCAGCCTGCGCCACTCGGCGAGCGCCCGGTCGAAGCCGAGGACGAAGACCGAGCTCTCGGCCCAGACCAGGTCGAAGGAACCGTCCGGGAACGGGAGCGCGCGCATGTCGGCGCGGAGCGTGTGGACCGAGCCGTCGAGCCCGCGCGCGGCGGCGCTCTCGCGCAGCTCGGCGAGGAACGGCTCGTGGGTGTCGACGGCGGTCACCTCGGCGCCCGCCTCGGCGGCCAGGAGCAGCGCGGAACGGCCGGGGCCGCAGCCCAGGTCGAGGACGCGCGGGCGCTCCGGGAGCCGCCCGGTGAGCGAGAGGAGCCGACGCGTGGTGGCGTCGGAGCCGGGACCCTGCCGCGGCAGACCGTGGTGCAGGGCGAAGAAGGAGTCGTGCAGAGCGTTGTCGGACAACGTGGGAATCCCTTGGTGAAAGGGTCCCGGCCGACGACGTGACGGACCGGTGGGTGAACCGGGATCAGGTCAGCCGGAGACCCGGAAGCTGAAGCTGGACCGGGCGCTGCCGCACTGGGCAGCCTCCATCGCGACGGTCATCAACCTCAGCTCCTCTCCACACGTGTTCGTACGAAAAGACTAACAGGCGGGGGACTTCCCGGCGGCGTCTTCGCGGGCACCCTCACAGGCAGAGCTTCGCCTCGTGCTCCGCGTGCCCCACCGGCTCCAGCTGGAACGTGCAGTGCTCGACGTCGAAGTGCGACCCCAGGCACCCCTGGAGGGCGTGCAGCATCTTCTCGTGCCCGACCGAGTCGAGTGCGCCCTGGTCCACGACCACGTGCGCGGAGAGCACCGGCATCCCCGAGGTGATCGTCCACGCGTGGAGGTCGTGTACGCCCTCCACCCCCGGCAGGGCCAGGATGTGCGCCCGTACCTCCCCCATGTCGACGCCCTTGGGGGCCGCCTCCAGGAGCACGTCGAGGGTCTCGCGCAGCAGTTTGACCGTGCGCGGCACGATCATCAGGCCGATCACGATCGAGGCGATCGGGTCGGCGTACTGCCAGCCGGTGGCCATGATGATCCCGGCCGCGACGATCACGGTCACCGAACCCAGGGCGTCCGCGAGCACCTCCAGGTACGCCCCGCGCACGTTGAGGCTCTCCTTCTGGCCCCGCACCAGCAGCGACAGCGAGATCATGTTGGCCACCAGGCCGATCACCGCGAACGCGATGGTCAGCCCGCCCTTGGTCTCGGCCGGCTCCAGGAACCGCTGGATCGCCTCGTACAGCACGTACCCGCCGACGCAGAGCAGCAGCAGACAGTTGGCGAGGGCCGCCAGGATCTCGGCCCGGGCGAACCCGAAGGTGCGGTTCTCGGAGGGCGGCCGGTTGGCGAAGTGGATCGCGAGCAGCGCCATGCCGAGGCCGACCGCGTCCGTGGCCATGTGCGCCGCGTCGGCGATCAGCGCGAGCGAGTCGGCGGCCAGACCGCCGATGATCTCGATCACCATCACGGAGAGCGTGATGCCGAGTGCGATCCGCAGTCGGTTCCGGTACGCGGCGCCCGCCGTGCCCGTGGGAGGCGGGCCCCCGTGACTGTGCCCGTGGTCGTGTCCAGCCCCCATGACATGGCCTCCCGGTCGTGTCGTCCGTCGTGCGCCCGATGGTTCCCGACTCGCAAGTGAACTACGGGTGGGGGGTATGTGCAACACGGTACTGAACACCGTTGTCATATGCTCTGACCTGCGGATATTCACTGCCGCGCGGCCATGGTCCGAAGTGCCGCCCGACGGCCCCCGGGGCGGCGCCCGACCGTGGTTTGTGAGGTGGGCCACCGATCGCCCATGATGATCACCGCAGGGCGGGCGCACCCGTACGGACACGGGTGGGCCCGGGGGAGTCCTGACCGCGAAGCCTCGGTGAACTCGGGATCCGGTTCATCCGATAGCCTCAGCCGACGTGTCGCCGCCCGGTACAGGGCGGCACCGCCGCGCCCGGGGCCGCCATGAGCCCCGCCGGCCCTCCGTCAGCTCCAAGGAGTGAGTTCGTCTGTCGACCGCCATCCTCACCGGCCCGCCGGCACCCGGATCCTCGCTCGACGGAGATCTGCGGTCGCTCGGCTTCGACGTCCGGATCGCCTCGGGCGCCGAGGAGACCGGAGCCCTGCTGGCCGCCGTCCCTGCGGGTGAGCGCGTCGCGCTCGTCGACCCCCGCTTCGTCGGACACGTGCACGCGCTGCGCCTCGCCCTCACCGACCCCCGCTTCCCGGCGGCGGCCGCGCCCGGCGCGCTCACCGCGCAGAGCGAGGCCCGCCCCGCGCTCGCCCGCGCCCTGAGCACCGTCTCCGCGGCGCCCGCCCCCGCCGGCACCGGCACGCTCGCCGACGACCTCACCGGCACGCTCGCCGAGGCCCTCGACGCCGACGGCGTCGCCGTGCACCGGCCCGCGCTCGGCACCCTCGTCGCCACCGTGCCCACCGACGCCGAGTCCCGCCGCGAGGCGCGCGCCGCCGTCGACGCCGTCGACGACGAGGCCGTCCGCCTCCGCACCGCGGTGAAGGCGCACGACGGCTTCTTCACCACCTTCTTCATCAGCACGTACTCGCGCTACATCGCCCGCTGGTGCGCGCGGCGCGGCCTCACCCCCAACCAGGTCACCACCGCCTCGCTGCTCACCGCCCTGATCGCGGCCGGCTGCGCGGCGACCGGCGAGCGCGCCGGTTACATCGCCTCCGGCGTCCTCCTCCTCGTCTCCTTCGTCCTCGACTGCGCCGACGGGCAGCTCGCCCGCTACGCACTGAAGTACTCGACGATGGGCGCCTGGCTCGACGCCACCTTCGACCGCGCCAAGGAGTACGCCTTCTACGCGGGCCTCGCCCTCGGCGCCGCCCGCAACGGCGACGACGTCTGGGGGCTCGCGCTCGGCGCGATGGTCCTGATGACCTGCCGGCACGTCGTCGACTTCTCGTTCAACGAGGCCAACCACGACGCCACGGCCAACACCAGCCCCACCGCGGCCCTCTCCGGCCGGCTCGACAGCGTCGGCTGGACCGTCTGGGCCCGCCGCATGATCATCCTGCCGATCGGCGAGCGCTGGGCCATGATCGCCGTCCTCATCGCCGTGACCGACCCCCGGATCGTCTTCTGGGCGCTGATCATCGGCGGCTCCTTCGGCGCCTGCTACACCACGGCGGGCCGCGTCCTGCGCTCCCTGACCCGCAAGGCGCAGCGGACCGACCGCGCGGCACAGGCGCTGGCGGACCTCGCGGACTCGGGCCCGCTGGCGGAACTGGTGGCCAAGGCGGGACGGCGTCCGGGCGTCCGGCCGCTGTTCCGGGCCCCGCTCGCGCTCGCGCTGGCCGGCGCGGCCCTCGTGGTCGTCATCGCCTGGCTGGAACCGTTCGGCAGCCCCCTCACGGTCATGGCCGCGGTGCTCTACGCGGTCTTCGCGGGCGCTGCCGTCGTCCGGCCCCTGAAGGGCGCCCTCGACTGGCTGGTACCGCCCGTCTTCCGCGCCGCCGAGTACGGCACCGTGCTCATCCTCGCGGCCAAGGCGGACGCCGCCCAGGCACTCCCGGCGGCGTTCGGGCTGGTCGCGGCGGTCGCCTACCATCACTACGACACGGTGTACCGCATTCGCGGCGGCACCGGCGCGCCGCCCGCGTGGCTGGTGCGCGTCACCGGCGGACACGAGGGGCGCACGCTCCTGGTGGCCGTCCTCGCCGCCTTCCTGGCGGACCGCGGTGACGACTTCACCCTGGCACTGACCGCCCTCGCGGTCGCCGTCGCGCTCGTGGTGCTCGTGGAGTCCATCCGCTTCTGGGTCTCCTCCGGAGCACCCGCCGTTCACGACGAAGGAGAAACAGCATGATCGGCCTCGTACTCGCAGCCGGTGCCGGACGGCGTCTGCGCCCCTACACCGACACCCTCCCGAAGGCCCTCGTGCCCGTGGACGGCGAGACCACGATCCTCGACCTCACGCTGAAGAACTTCGCCGAGATCGGCCTCACCGAGGTCGCGATCGTCGTCGGCTACCGCAAGGAGGCCGTCTACGACCGCAAGGACGCGCTGGAGGCCCGGTACGGCCTCAAGATCACCCTCGTCGACAACGACAAGGCCGAGGAGTGGAACAACGCCTACTCCCTGTGGTGCGCGCGTGAGGAGCTCAAGCGCGGTGTGATCCTCGCCAACGGCGACACCGTCCACCCGGTCTCGGTCGAGAAGACCCTGCTGGCGGCCCGCGGCAACGGCCAGAAGATCATCCTCGCCCTCGACACGGTGAAGAACCTCGCCGACGAGGAGATGAAGGTCATCACCGCCGAGGGCAAGGGCGTGCAGCGCATCACCAAGCTGATGGACCCGGCGACCGCCACCGGCGAGTACATCGGCGTCACGCTGATCGAGGCCGAGGCCGCCGAGGAGCTCGCCGACGCCCTCAAGGCCACCTTCGAGCGCGACCCCGACCTCTACTACGAGGACGGATACCAGGAGCTGGTCAACCGCGGCTTCACCGTCGACGTGGCCCCCATCGGCGACGTCAAGTGGGTCGAGATCGACAACCACGACGACCTCGCGAAGGGCCGTGAGATCGCGTGCCAGTACTGACCCGGCTGATCCCCTCGCCGGTCGTCGTCGACATCCGCAGGGGGGCGCTGGACGACCTGTCCTCGCTCCTCGCGGACCAGCGGATCTCCAGCAACGGCAAGATCGCCGTCGCCATCAGCGGCGGCTCCGGCCTCAAGCTGCGTGACCACTTCGCCCCCGAGCTGCCGGGTGCCGACTGGTACCCGGTCTCGGGCGGCACGATCGACGAGGCCGTCAAGCTCGCCGACGCCATGCGCGGCAAGCGGTACGACGCCGTGGTCGCCCTCGGCGGCGGCAAGATCATCGACGTGACGAAGTACGCGGCGGCCCGGGTCGGGCTGCCGTTGGTGGCCATCGCCACCAACCTGTCGCACGACGGCATCTGCTCGCCGATCTCCACGCTGGACAACGACAACGGCCGAGGCTCCTACGGCGTGCCCACCCCGATCGCGCTGGTCATCGACCTCGACGTGATCCGGGACGCCCCGGTCCGCTACATCCGCTCCGGCATCGGCGACGCGATCTCCAACCTCTCCGCCATCGCGGACTGGGAGCTCTCCCACCGCGAGACCGGCGAGCCCGTCGACGGCCTGGCCGCCGCCATGGCCCGCAGCGCCGGCGAGGCCGTGCTCCGCCACCCCGGCGGCGTCGGTGACGACGACTTCCTCGTCACCCTCTCCGAGGGCCTGGTGATGTCCGGCATCGCCATGTCGATCAGTGGTGACAGCCGCCCCTCCTCGGGCGCCTGCCACGAGATCAGCCATGCCTTCGACCTGCTGTTCCCGGCCCGCGCCGCCAGCCACGGCGAGCAGTGCGGCCTCGGCGCGGCCTTCGCGATGCACCTGCGCGGCGCGTCCGACGCCTCCGCGCTGATGGTCGACACCCTGCGCCGGCACGGACTGCCCGTCCGGCCGGAGGAGATGGGCTTCACCGTGGACGAGTTCGTCCAGGCGGTGTCCTTCGCCCCGCAGACCCGACCGGGCCGCTTCACCATCCTCGAACACCTCGACCTGTCCGACGACGAGATCAGGGACGCGTACGCCGACTATGCAAAAGCCATCGGTAGCTGAGCTCCGACCGGTCGTCCACCCCCCGGGCGTGAAGGACCGGCGGAGCGGCGAGCACTGGGGCGGGCGCCTGTACATGCGGGAGATCTCGCTCAGGATCACCCGTCACCTCGTCGGCACCAAGGTCACGCCGAACCAGCTCACGTACGTGATGACGCTCGCGGGCGTCCTCGCGGCGCCGGCCCTGCTGGTGCCCGGGATCCCGGGGGCGCTGCTCGGCGCGCTCATGGTCCAGCTCTACCTGCTGCTCGACTGCGTCGACGGCGAGGTGGCCCGCTGGAAGAAGCAGTACTCGCTGGCGGGTGTCTACCTGGACCGGGTGGGCGCCTACCTGTGCGACGCGGCCGTGCTCGTCGGCTTCGGCCTGCGCGCCGCCGACCTGTGGGGCTCGGGCGGCGTCGACTGGCTGTGGGCGTTCCTCGGTACCCTCGCCGCCCTCGGCGCCATCCTGATCAAGGCCGAGACCGACCTCGTCGGCGTCGCCCGCCACCAGGGCGGCCTGCCGCCGGTCAAGGAGGCGGCGTCCGAGCCGCGCTCCTCCGGCATGGCGCTGGCCCGCAGGGCCGCCGCGGCGCTGAAGTTCCACCGGCTCGTCCTCGGCATCGAGGCCTCGCTGCTGATCGTCGTCCTGGCGATCGCCGACCAGATCCGCGGCGACCTCTTCTTCACCCGGCTCGGCGTCGCCGTCCTCGCCGGCATCGCCCTCCTCCAGACCGTGCTGCACCTGGTGTCGATCATGGTCTCCAGCAGGCTGAAGTGAGGCCGGCCGTGAGTACGCCGCTCAAGGTGGGTGCCGTCGTCATCACGATGGGCAACCGCCCCGACGACCTGCGCGCGCTGATCGACTCGGTCGCCAAGCAGGAGGGCGACCCGGTCGATGTCGTCGTCGTCGGCCAGGGCACCCCGGTCACCGGGGTGCCCGACTGGGTCCGCACCGTCGACCTGCCCGAGAACGTCGGCATCCCCGCCGGCCGGAACGTGGGCATCGAGGCCTTCGGCCCCGGCGGCACCGACGTCGACGTCCTGCTCTTCCTCGACGACGACGGACTGCTCGCCCACGCGGACACCGCCGAACTCGTCCGCCAGGCCTTCACCGCGGACCCGCGCCTCGGGATCATCAGTTTCCGCATCGCGGACCCGGAGACCGGCGAGACCCAGCGCCGGCACGTGCCGCGGCTGCGCGCCTCCGACCCGATGCGCTCCTCGCGGGTGACCACCTTCCTCGGCGGCGCCAACGCGGTCCGGACGAAGGTCTTCGCCGAAGTCGGCGGCCTGCCGGACGAGTTCTTCTACGCGCACGAGGAGACGGACCTCGCCTGGCGGGCGCTCGACGCCGACTGGATGATCGACTACCGTTCCGACATGGTGCTGTTGCACCCCACGACAGCCCCTTCCCGTCACGCCTCGTACCACTTCAACGTGGCTCGCAACCGAGTGTGGCTGGCACGTCGCAATCTGCCCGCGCCCCTGGTGCCGGTCTATCTCGGCGTCTGGCTGCTGCTCACCCTGGCCCGGCGGCCCTCGCTCCCCGCGCTGAAGGCGTGGTTCGGCGGATTCCGCGAAGGCTGGGCGGCCCCCTGCGGACCGCGCCGCCCCATGAGGTGGCGTACGGTGTGGCGCCTGACCCGGCTGGGTCGCCCCCCGGTCGTCTGACATCGTGGTACCCGACGTGCCGCGCATCTTGCACACGAAAGTTTCGACTGTGAGTGACACACACCAGGGCGGGGCGGTCGCGACGAGCGCGCCTCCGTCCGTCGACGAGGGCCTGTCCTCGGCCGCGCTGGCCGCGAAGTACGGCCTGTCGGTCAGTGGTGCCCGGCCCGGACTCCTCGAGTACGTCCGCGACCTGTGGAGCCGCCGCCACTTCATCGTGGCGTTCTCCTCGGCCAAGCTGACCGCCCAGTACAGCCAGGCGAAGCTGGGCCAGGTGTGGCAGGTGGCGACCCCGCTCCTGAACGCCCTGGTCTACTACCTGATCTTCGGGCTGATCCTCGGTGCCGGGAAGGGGCTGTCCAAGGACGTCTACATCCCGTTCCTGGTCACCGGCATCTTCGTGTTCACCTTCACCCAGAACTCCGTGATGGCGGGAGTCCGGGCGATCTCCGGAAACCTGGGTCTCGTCCGGGCCCTGCACTTCCCACGCGCCACGCTGCCCATCTCCTTCTCGCTCCAGCAGCTCCAGCAGCTGCTGTTCTCGATGATCGTGCTGGTGGCGGTCGCGATCTCCTTCGGCAGCTACCCCTCGCTCCGCTGGGTGCTGATGGTCCCCGCGCTGTTCCTGCAGTTCGTGTTCAACATCGGCCTGGCCATGATCATGGCGAGGATGGGTGCCAAGACGCCCGACCTCGCCCAGCTGATGCCGTTCGTCATGCGCACCTGGATGTATGCGTCGGGCGTCATGTTCTCGATCCCCGCGATGCTGGCCGACAAGCCCGCGTGGATCGCCGACGTCCTCATGTACAACCCGGCGGCCGTCTACATGGACCTCATCCGCTACTCGCTGATCGAGGGCTACGGCGCCGAGAACCTGCCGTCGCACGTCTGGATGACCGCCCTCGGCTGGGCCCTGGTCTTCGGCATCGGCGGTTTCGTCTACTTCTGGAAGGCCGAGGAGAGGTACGGCCGTGGCTGACCGAAACGACTCCCACGTTCCCACCGTCATCTGCGACGAGGTCCACATCGTCTACCGGGTCAACGCCGGTGGCGGCGGCAAGGGCAGCGCCACCGCGGCGCTCAGCCGGATCGTGGGCAAGGGCAAGGCCGAGGTCAGCCGGGGCGTCCGCAAGGTCCACGCGGTCCGCGGCGTCAGCTTCACCGCCTACCGCGGCGAGGCCATCGGCCTCATCGGCTCGAACGGCTCCGGCAAGTCCACGCTGCTGCGCGCCATCGCGGGCCTGCTCCCCACCGAGAGCGGCAAGGTCTTCACCGACGGCCAGCCCTCGCTCCTGGGCGTCAACGCGGCCCTGATGAACGACCTCACCGGCGAGCGCAACGTGATCCTGGGCGGCCTCGCCATGGGCATGAGCCGCGAGGAGGTGCGCGACCGCTACCAGGGGATCGTCGACTTCTCCGGCATCAACGAGAAGGGCGACTTCATCAGCCTGCCCATGCGCACGTACTCCTCCGGCATGGGCGCCCGGCTCCGCTTCGCCATCGCGGCCGCCAAGAACCACGACGTCCTCCTCATCGACGAGGCCCTGGCGACCGGTGACCGCAAGTTCCAGATCCGCTCCGAGGAGCGCATCCGCGAGCTCCGCAAGGAGGCCGGCACGGTCTTCCTGGTGAGCCACAGCAACAAGTCCATCCGGGACACCTGCGACCGGGTGCTCTGGCTGGAGAAGGGCCAGCTCCTGATGGACGGCCCGACGGACGAGGTCCTCAAGGCGTACGAGCGGGAGACCGCGCGCTGAGTCCCGCCACGAGCCCCTGCCGGAGACATCCGGTAGGGGCTCTTCCGTTTTCCGCGCGTCGCGACCCGCCCGGAATGTTCATGCGGTCAACATCGGGCAGGATGAGCGCATGGCAGCGATCTCGGGAGGCAAGACCTACCACCACGGCGATCTGCGCAACGCGCTGATCTGCGCGGCCGTCGACCTCGCCACGGAGGGAGGCCCCGAACGGGTCGTCCTGCGCGAGGCGGCCCGCCGGGTCGGCGTCTCGCCCACCGCCGCCTACCGGCACTTCGACGGACGGGGCGAACTGCTCCGCACCGTCAAGACCCACGCCCAGCGGGCCCTCGCCGACTCCATGGAGCGGGCGGCCGCCCGCGAGCCCGGTGCCGACGACCCGGCCCTCGCGGCCGAACGCCGGCTGGCGGCGCTCTGCCGGGGGTACGTCGGCTTCGCCGTGGCGCAGCCGGGCCTGTACCGGGCCGCGTTCTGCGTGGTCCGCCAGGCCGGCCCGGACGAGTCGGCGCCGGAGTGCCGGATGCCCGAGCCCGAGATCCGGGCGTTCACCCTGTTCGGGGAGGCCCTCGACGCGCTCGCCAGGGCGGGCGCCCCGCGCCGGGACGTCCGCCCGTCCGCCGGCGCCGCTGCGTGGTCGGCCGTTCACGGACTGTCACTTCTGCTGCTCGACGGCCCGCTTCGACGCCTTCCCGCCCAGCGCAGGAACGCCGTCGTCGAGACCACCCTCGCCATGGTCGTCACCGGCGCCCGCATCCCCTGACCCTCGCCTCGCGCCGAACTCCCTTGTGGTGCAGCGAGGTTGACGCCTCGTACGAATGGGGCGCCGGGCGTCGGCCACCCCGGAATGGCGACGGTCGTCGTACAACGTAAGCTGGACCGGTCTGATTCGCGGCAAGTAGGGCCATTCCCCACCGCCATCGGGCCTCCGGGCGGCGGCTCTACGGGCAGGGGTCGGCGGCGTGTCCGAAATAGGATGGATTGGATCCGCAGTGTAGAACGGGAGACGTGACGGCCATGACGCAGAATCTCCAGCTCCACGAGGGTGTCGCCGTCCCTCCGTCGGGCAGTGACCTGTGACGGACACCCGGCAGGCGCGCCCCGACGCCTCCTCGCGCGCCACACTCGGCAAGGCCGCGGACGAGAACTTCCCCGTGGCCCCCTTCTTCCTGCCCCGCGCCTGGCGCGACGACCTCATGGCGGTCTACGGCTTCGCCCGCCTGGTCGACGACATCGGCGACGGCGACCTCGCCCCCGGCGGCGCCGACGCCCGGCACCTCGGCGTGGACCCCGAGCGGGCCGAGGACCGGCTCGCCCTCCTCGACGCCTTCGAGACCGACCTCCACCGCGTCTTCGACGGAACGCCCCGCCACCCGCTGCTGCGCGCGCTCCAGCCGACCGTACGGCGGTGCGGGCTCGCCCCCGAGCCCTTCCTCGGCCTGATCGCGGCCAACCGCCAGGACCAGCTGGTCCGCCGCTACGAGACGTACGACGACCTCCTCGCGTACTGCGAGCTCTCCGCGAACACCGTCGGCCGGCTCGTCCTCGGCATCACCGGCACCGAGACGCCCGAGCGGATCCGGCGCTCCGACGAGATCTGCACCGCCCTCCAGATCGTCGAACACCTCCAGGACGTCGCCGAGGACCTCGGCCGCGACCGGATCTACCTCCCCGCCGAGGACCTCAAGCGCTTCCACGTCACCGAGGGCGACCTCGCGCGGCCGACCGCGGGGGCCTCCGTCCGCGCCCTGATCGCCTTCGAGGCCGAGCGGGCCCGCACGCTGCTCCACGCGGGCACCCCGCTCATCGGCAGCGTCGACGGCCGGCTCCGCCTCCTGCTCGCCGGATTCACCGCCGGCGGACTCGCGGCGCTCGACGCGATCACCGACGCCGGATTCGACGTACTCAGCGGCCCACCGAAGGCCACCAAGCCGAGCCTGATGCGCCAGGCGGGAGCGGTTCTGCTCCGGGCGCGGAAAGAGGGGTGAGCGCGACCGTGGAGGCACAGCCCCAGCCGTCCGCACCGGTACAGGCCGCCTACAGCTACTGCGAGGCGGTCACCGGGCAGCAGGCCCGCAACTTCGCCTACGGGATCCGGCTGCTGCCGACCGAGAAGCGTCAGGCGATGTCCGCGCTGTACGCCTTCTCCAGGCGGGTCGACGACATCGGCGACGGCACGCTCGCGCCCGAGGCCAAGCGGGAGCGGCTCGAGGCCACCCGGGTCCTGCTCGACCGGGTGCGCGCGGGAGAGGTCGACGAGGACGACACCGACCCGGTCGCCGTCGCGCTCGCCGACTCGGCCCGGCGCTTCCCCATCCCGCTCGGCGGGCTCGACGAACTCATCGACGGCGTCCTCATGGACGTGCGCGGCGCGACCTACGAGACCTGGGACGACCTCAAGGTCTACTGCCGGTGCGTCGCGGGCGCGATCGGACGGATCTCCCTCGGCGTCTTCGGCACCCAGCCCGGCGCCACGGGCGCCGACCGGGCCCCCGAGTACGCCGACACCCTCGGCCTCGCGCTCCAACTCACCAACATCCTCCGGGACGTACGCGAGGACGCCGGCAACGGCCGCACCTACCTGCCCTCCGACGACCTCGCCAAGTTCGGCTGCGGGGACGGCTTCGGCAGCGACACGATGCCCGAAGGCTCCGACTTCGCCGGGCTCGTCCACTTCGAAGTGCGGCGCGCCCGCGCCCTGTTCGCGGAGGGCTACCGGCTGCTCCCCATGCTCGACCGGCGCAGCGGCGCCTGCGTCGCGGCCATGGCCGGCATCTACCGGCGCCTCCTCGACCGGATCGAGCGCGACCCCGAGGCCGTGCTGCGCGGCCGCGTCTCGCTGCCGGGCCGGGAGAAGGCGTACGTCGCGGTCCGCGGCCTGTCCGGCCTCGACACCCGCCACATCGCCCGACGGACGGTCAGGAGGCGCGCCTGATGAGCCCGTACGCCTCCGCCCGCCGGGCAACCCCCGACGCCGCTCCGGCGTCCCTGCCGGGGGCGGCCGCACCCGGCACGGCCGCGCCCGGGACGCACCCGTCCGCGCCGATCCCGCCCGTGACGACCCGAACGGAGGCCGTGTGACGACCGACGGAACCGAGCGGAACGCCCTGCCGGACACCGACGCGCCGGCCGTGGGCACCGAGCCGGCCATTCGCGCCGGCCGCCCCGGCGACGCGCGGTCCGGCGCGGGCGGCGACCGGAGACGGCACGCCGTGGTCGTCGGCGGCGGACTGGCCGGGATCACCGCGGCGCTCCAGCTCGCCGACGCGGGCGTCCGCGTCACCCTGCTCGAAGGCAGGCCCCGGCTCGGCGGCCTCGCCTTCTCCTTCCGGCGCGGCGAGCTGACCGTCGACAACGGTCAGCACGTCTACCTGCGCTGCTGCACCGCCTACCGGTGGTTCCTCGACCGCATCGACGGGGCCCGGCTCGCCCCCCTCCAGGACCGGCTCGACGTGCCCGTCCTCGACGTCGGTCACCCCCGCGGGCCGCGGCTCGGCAGGATCCGCCGCGACGGCCTTCCCGTACCGCTGCACCTCGCGCGCAGCCTCGCCACGTACCCGCACCTGTCCCTCGCGGAGCGGGCCTCGGTCGGACGGGCCGCGCTCGCCCTGAAGAAGCTGGACCCCGCCGACCCGGCGCTCGACGGCATCGACTTCGCCACCTGGCTCGGCCGGCACGGACAGTCCCCGCGGGCCGTCGAGGCGCTGTGGGACCTCGTCGGCATCCCCACCCTCAACGCGCCCGCCCCGCAGGCCTCCATGGGGCTCGCCGCGATGGTCTTCAAGACCGGCCTGCTCTCCGAGCCCGGCGCCGCCGACATCGGCTGGGCGCACGTCCCTCTCGGCGAACTCCACGACACCCGGGCCGCGAAGGAGCTCGACGCCCTCGGCGTCCGCACCGCGCTCCGCACCAAGGCCGAGCGGATCTCCCGTACCGACGACGGGCGTTGGGCCGTCGACGTACCCGGCGAGACGATCACGGCGGACGCGGTCGTCCTCGCCGTGCCGCAGCAGGAGACCCACGGCCTGCTGCCCGAGGGCGCCCTCGACGACCCCGACCGGCTCCTCGACATCGCCACCGCGCCCATCCTCAACCTGCACGTCGTCTACGACCGCAAGGTGCTGAAGCGGCCCTTCTTCACCACCCTCGGCTCCCCGGTGCAGTGGGTCTTCGACCGCACCGACTCCTCCGGACTGACCGGCGGTGGCCAGTACCTCGCCATCTCCCAGTCCGCCGCGCAGGACGAGATCGACGAGCCCGTCGCCGCCCTGCGCGAGAAGTACCTCCCCGAGCTGGAGCGGCTGCTGCCCGCCGCCCGCGGCGCGGGGATCCGCGATTTCTTCGTCACCAGGGAGCGGACGGCCACGTTCGCCCCCACCCCGGGCGTCGGCCGGCTGCGCCCCGGCGCCCGCACCGGGGCGCCGGGCCTCTACCTGGCCGGGGCCTGGACCGCCACCGGCTGGCCCGCGACCATGGAGGGCGCCGTCCGCAGCGGTTTCAGCGCCGCGGGCGCCGCGCTCTCCGCCTTCGGCCGCCGCCACGACCATCCGCTACAGGAGGCGGCATGAGTGTGAGTACCGGAACAAGAGGAGAGACCGTGCCGACTGTGCCGCCGGGTAATCCGGCCGTCGACACCGCGGACGTGTCCGCACTGCTGGAGCGGGGGCGGACCCTGTCCACCCCCGTACTGCGGGCGGCCGTCGACCGCCTCGCGTCGCCCATGGACACCGTGGCCGCCTACCACTTCGGCTGGATCGACGCCCAGGGCAACCCCGCCGACGGCGACGGCGGCAAGGCCGTCCGCCCCGCGCTCGCCCTGCTGTCGGCCGAGGCCGCGGGCGCCGCGCCCGAGATCGGGATCCCCGGCGCCGTCGCCGTGGAACTCGTCCACAACTTCTCGCTGCTCCATGACGACCTGATGGACGGCGACGAGCAGCGCCGCCACCGCGACACCGTGTGGAAGGTGCACGGGCCCGCGCAGGCCATCCTCGTCGGCGACGCGCTCTTCGCCCTCGCCAACGAGATCCTGCTCGAACTCGGCACCGTCGAGGCCGGGCGGGCCACCCGCCGGCTCACCACGGCCAGCCGCAAGCTCATCGACGGGCAGGCCCAGGACATCTCCTACGAGCACCGCGAGCGGGTCACCGTCGAGGAGTGCCTGGAGATGGAGGGCAACAAGACGGGCGCCCTGCTCGCCTGCGCCGTCTCCATCGGCGCCGTCCTCGGTGGCGCCGACGAGCGCACCGCCGACAAGCTGGAGGAGTACGGCTACCACCTCGGCCTCGCCTTCCAGGCCGTCGACGACCTCCTCGGCATCTGGGGCGACCCGGAGGCCACCGGCAAGCAGACCTGGAGCGACCTGCGCCAGCGCAAGAAGTCCCTCCCCGTCGTCGCGGCCCTCGCCGCCGGCGGCGAGGCCTCGGAGCGGCTCGGCGAGCTGCTCGCCGCCGACGCCAAGTCCAACGACTTCGACACCTTCTCCGAGGAGGAGTTCGCCTTCCGGGCCGCCCTCATCGAGGAGGCCGGAGGACGCGAGTGGACCTCCCAGGAGGCCCGCCGCCAGCACGCCGTCGCGATCCAGGCGCTGAACGAGGTGGACATGCCCGCCCAGGTGCGGGCGCAGCTCACCGCCCTGGCCGACTTCGTGGTCGTACGGAAGAGATGATCACCATCACCCTGATATGAGTTCGCGGTCGCCGGCCGGTGCCATCCGGCGCCGGCCGACGGCAGACCCGTAGAAGCAGAAGAATCCGACTGCGCAAAGGGGAAGCCATGACAGCGACGACCGACGGAAGCGCCGGGGCCGTAGGCCCCCGGGCGGCCGCGGCCAGCACGACGCACGACACCGACGCCTCGGCGCCGGGCCTCGACGAGACCGCCGCGCGGGCCGCGGAACGGGCCGTCGAGCACCTGCTCGCCCGCCAGGATCCGGCGGGCTGGTGGAAGGGCGACCTGGAGACCAACGTCACCATGGACGCCGAGGACCTCCTCCTCCGCCAGTTCCTGGGCATCCTGGACGCCGACACCACCCGGGCGTCGGCCCTCCACATCCGCCGGGAACAGGGCGAGGACGGCGCCTGGGCGACCTTCTACGGCGGGCCGGGTGAGCTCTCCGCCACCGTCGAGGCCTACGTGGCGCTCCGCCTCGCCGGAGACCCGCCCGAGGCCCCGCACATGGCCCGGGCCGCCGCCTGGGTCCGCGCCAGGGGCGGGATCGCCGCCGCACGGGTTTTCACCCGGATCTGGCTCGCCCTCTTCGGCTGGTGGCGCTGGGAGGACCTGCCCGAACTGCCCCCGGAGCTGCTCTTCCTGCCGAAGTGGTTCCCGCTCAACATCTACGACTTCGGCTGCTGGGCCCGGCAGACGATCGTGCCGCTCACCGTCGTCTCCGCGAAGCGCCCGGTCCGCCCCGCGCCCTTCCCGCTCGACGAACTGCACACCGACCCGGCCCGGCCGAACCCGCCGCGGCCCCTCGCCCCCGCGACGGGCTGGGACGGGCTGTTCCAGCGGCTCGACAAGGCGCTGCACGTCTACCACCGGATGGCGCCGCGCGCGCTGCGCGGGACGGCCATGAAGGTCGCCGCGCGCTGGATCGTCGAACGTCAGGAGAACGACGGCTGCTGGGGCGGCATCCAGCCCCCGGCCGTCTACTCGATCATCGCCCTCCACCTCCTCGGTTACGACCTCGGGCACCCCGTCATGCGGGCCGGCCTGGAGTCGCTCGACCGGTTCGCCGTCCGGCGCGAGGACGGCTCCCGCATGATCGAGGCCTGCCAGTCACCCGTCTGGGACACCTGCCTCGCCACCATCGCGCTCGCCGACGCGGGCCTCCGCCCCGACCACCCGGCGCTCGTCAAGGCCGTCGACTGGATGCTCGACGAGGAGATCACCAGACCGGGGGACTGGGCGGTGCGCCGCCCCGGACTGCCGCCGGGCGGCTGGGCGTTCGAGTTCCACAACGACAACTACCCCGACATCGACGACACCGCCGAAGTGGTGCTCGCGCTGCGCCGGGTGGAGCACCCCGACCCCGCGCGGGTCGAGGCGGCCGTCGCACGGGGCGCGCGCTGGACGCTCGGCATGCAGTCGCGGGACGGCGGCTGGGCCGCCTTCGACGCCGACAACACCAGCCCCTTCCCCAACAAGCTGCCGTTCTGCGACTTCGGCGAGGTCATCGACCCGCCCTCCGCCGACGTCACCGCGCACGTGGTGGAGATGCTCGCCCACGAGGGCCGGGTCGACCACCCCCGCACCCGTCGGGGAATCGAGTGGCTGCTCGCCGCACAGGAGCCCAACGGCGCCTGGTTCGGCCGCTGGGGCGTCAACCACGTGTACGGCACGGGCTCGGTGCTCCCCGCCCTCGCCGCCGCCGGGCTGCCCCCGGCCCACCCGGCGATCCGGCGGGCCGTCGCATGGCTCGGGTCCGTGCAGAACGACGACGGCGGCTGGGGCGAGGACCTCCGCTCGTACCAGGAGGAGGAATGGGTCGGGCGCGGCCCCTCCACCGCCTCCCAGACCGCCTGGGCCCTCATCGCCCTCCTCGCCGCCGGGCAGCGCGACTCCGAACCCGTCCGCCGCGGCGTCGCCTGGCTGACCGGGACCCAGCGCGAGGACGGCTCCTGGGACGAGCCGTACTTCACCGGCACCGGCTTCCCCTGGGACTTCTCCATCAACTACCACCTGTACCGGCAGGTGTTCCCGCTCACCGCGCTCGGGCGGTACGTGCACGGGGAGCCCGCGCCCCGGAAGGAGCGCTGATGGGCCGCGAACCGGGCTCCGGCGGCGCGCCGCCGCTGCTGATCGCCTGCGCGCTCGGCATCGAGCAGTTCGCCCTGCGCAGCGGGGACCGCGGCGGCGCCCCCGGCCAGGTGACCGTGCTGCGCACCGGCATGGGACCGGACCGGGCCCGCCGGGCCGTGTCCCGGGCCCTCGGCGAGGAGCGGTGGCGGGACGCCGCCGTCATCGCCTCGGGGTTCTGCGCGGGACTGGCCCCCGGCATGCACCCGGGCGACCTGATCGTCGCCGACGAGACCCGGGGGCCGGACGGCACCACGCTCTGCACCGGCACCGACCTCCTGGTGAAGGCCCTCGCCAAGGCGGTGCCCGGGCGGGCCGTGCACACCGGGCCGCTGACCGGCTCCGACCACGTGGTCCGCGGCCCCGAGCGGACCGCGCTGCGGGCCGGCGGTGCGATCGCCGTCGACATGGAGTCCGCCGCCACGCTCCGCACCGCCCGGACCGCGGACGCGTCCGGGGACGGGCCGGACGCCCGCCCGGTTGCGGCCGTCCGGGTGGTCGTGGACGCTCCGGAACATGAACTGGTCCGGATCGGCACGGTACGCGGGGGAATATCAGCCTTCCGCGTCCTTCGTGCCGTCCTTCCCGCGTTCTTCGAATGGCACCGTTCTTTGCTGCTCCCCAGGAGGTGAACGAGTTATGGCCATGCCGCTCCGTCAGTCCATCCGGGTCGGGACCTACCTCTTCGAACAGAAGCTCCGCAAGCGGGACAAGTTCCCGCTGATCGTCGAGCTGGAGCCGCTCTACGCCTGCAACCTCAAGTGCGAGGGCTGCGGGAAGATCCAGCACCCGGCGGGTGTCCTCAAACAGCGCATGCCGGTCGCCCAGGCGGTCGGCGCGGTCCTCGAGTCCGGTGCGCCGATGGTGTCCATCGCCGGTGGTGAGCCGCTGATGCACCCCCAGATCCACGAGATCGTGCGCCAGCTGGTGGATCGCCGCAAGTACGTCTTCCTCTGCACCAACGCGCTGCTGCTGCGCAAGAAGCTGGAGAACTTCACCCCCTCCCCGTACTTCGCCTTCGCCGTGCACATCGACGGCCTGCGCGAACGGCACGACGAATCCGTCGCCAAGGAAGGCGTGTTCGACGAGGCGGTGGCGGCGATCAAGGAGGCCAAGCGGCGCGGCTTCCGGGTCACCACCAATTCGACCTTCTTCAACACCGACACCCCGCAGACCATCATCGAGGTGCTCAATTTCCTCAACGACGACCTCCAGGTCGACGAAATGATGATCTCGCCCGCCTATGCCTACGAGAAGGCTCCCGACCAGGAGCACTTCCTCGGCGTCGAGCAGACCAGGGAACTCTTCAAGAAGGCCTTCGCCGGAGGGAACAGGCGCCGCTGGCGGCTCAACCACTCGCCGCTCTTCCTGGACTTCCTGGAAGGAAAGGCCGACTTCCCCTGCACCGCCTGGGCCATTCCCAACTACTCCCTCTTCGGCTGGCAGCGCCCCTGCTATCTGATGAGCGACGGCTACGTCCCCACGTACCGCGAACTCGTCGAGGAGACCGACTGGGACAAGTACGGCCGGGGCAAGGACCCGCGCTGCGCCAACTGCATGGCGCACTGCGGCTACGAACCCACCGCCGTCCTCGCCACCATGGGCTCCCTCAAGGAGTCCCTGCGCGCGGTCAGGGAGACGGTCTCCGGGAACAACGGGTGAGGCGGCCGGCATGAGCGGGGAGTTCGACCTCCGGGCGCTGCTCGACGAGCGCGGCGGCGAGCGCTACGAGCTGCACGCCAAGTACCTCAACCACCAGCTGCCGCGCATGCTGCACACCATCGGCTTCGACAAGGTGTACGAGCGGGCCGAGGGCGCCCACTTCTGGGACGCCGACGGCGTCGACCACCTCGACATGCTCGCCGGCTTCGGCGTGATGGGCCTCGGGCGGCACCACCCCGTCGTCCGCAAGGCCCTCCACGACGTCCTGGACGCCCAGCTCGCCGACCTCACCCGCTTCGACTGCCAGCCGCTCCCCGGTCTGCTCGCCGAGCGGCTGCTCGCGCACAGCCCGCACCTCGACCGGGTCTTCTTCGGCAACAGCGGCACGGAGGCCGTGGAGACCGCCCTGAAGTTCGCCCGGTACGCCACCGGGCGGCCCAGGGTCCTCTACTGCTCCCACGCCTTCCACGGGCTCACCACCGGCTCCCTCTCCGTCAACGGAGAGCGGGGCTTCCGGGAGGGCTTCGACCCGCTCCTGCCGGACACCGCGATCGCCCTCGGTGACCTCGACGCCCTGGAGCGGGAGCTGCGCCGTGGCGACGTGGCCGCCTTCGTCGTCGAGCCCATCCAGGGCAAGGGCGTCCACGAGGCGCCGCCGGGCTTCCTGAGGTCCGCCCAGGAGCTGCTGCACCGGCACGGAGCCCTGCTCATCGCGGACGAGGTGCAGACCGGCCTCGGCAGGACCGGCGACTTCTACGCCTACCAGCACGAGGAGGGCGTCGAGCCGGACCTGGTCTGCGTCGCCAAGGCGCTCTCCGGCGGCTACGTGCCGGTCGGCGCCACCCTCGGCAAGGACTGGATCTTCAAGAAGGTGTACTCATCGATGGACCGGGTCCTGGTCCACTCGGCGAGCTTCGGGTCGAACGCGCAGGCCATGGCGGCCGGGCTCGCCGTCCTGTCGGTCATGGAGAGCGAGGGCACGGTCGCCCACGCCCGCAGGACCGGCGACCTGCTGTCCGGCCGGCTGAAGGAGCTCGTGCCACGGTACGAGCTGCTGCACGAGATCCGCGGGCGCGGTCTGATGATCGGGATCGAGTTCGGCCGGCCGTCCTCCCTCGGGCTGCGCGGCCGCTGGACGATGCTCCAGGCGGCCCGCAAGGGCCTCTTCGCCCAGATGGTCGTCGTCCCGCTGCTCCAGCGGCACCGGATCCTCACCCAGGTCTCCGGCGACCATCTGGAGGTGATCAAACTGATCCCGCCGCTGGTCATCGACGAGGCCGACGTGGACCGGTTCGTCACCGCCTTCACGGCGGTCATGGACGAGGCACACGGCGGCGGCGGGCTGATGTGGGACTTCGGGAAGACGCTGGTCAAGCAGGCGGTCGCCCAGCGCTGACGCGCGCCGATCGCCCGGCTTTTGTCTCTGAGGCAAGAAACTTGCCTCAGAGGCACGTTCCTGGCGGAATGGACGCATGGACCACGTCCCCGGGGAGACCTCCCCGGACCCCGCCACCGCCGGCGTCCTGCCCGACGTCGCCCCGCAGCTGCGGGCCCTGCGCCGCCGCCGGGGGCTGACCCTGGAGGCCGCCGCCCAGCGCGCGGGCCTCTCGCCGGCCCACCTCTCACGGCTGGAGACGGGGAACCGGCAGCCCTCGCTGCCGATGCTGCTCGCCCTCGCCCGTATCTACGGTACGACGGTCTCCGAGCTGCTGGGCGAGGCACCTCCCGAGCGCGACCCCGTCGTCCGGGCCGACCGCTCCGATCCCGTCGAGGCCGGCGGCTGGATCTACCGCCAGGCGGGCGGCGCCGGACGCGCCCTCCAGTGCCTGCGCGTCCACGTGCCGTACGCCACCCGGGCCGACATCGTGCGGGTCCACCCCGGCGAGGAGTGGATCCACGTCCTGGAGGGGCGGGTGCGGCTCGCGCTCGGCGAGGCCGTCCACGTCCTCGACCCCGGGGACAGCGCGCACTTCGACTCGCTGACCCCGCACCGGATCGGCGCCGCCACCCGGGGCGGCGCGGAGCTGCTCTTCGTCCACACGCTGATGCAGAGTCCCGCGGCCGATCTGTGCCTCGGCGACGGAACCCCGCACCTGCGCTGATCCCGCACGACGTTTCCCCTGGAAAGGATCGACATGTCCGAGAAGTCCGTACCGGTCACCGGCGAGGAGCGCGGAGAGGGCAAGTTCCCCAAGGGCCTCGTGCTCCGCCTCTTCGCCTACCTGGTCGCAGGCCACCTCTTCGCCGGGTTCCTCTACCTGCTCTTCATGCTGGGCGGGCAGAACCAGTAGGACTCGCGGCCGGGGCTCACCCCTCCGCGAGCAGCCGCTCCCGGAGCCGCTCGCGGGTCTCCGGGGCCAGTTTCAGACCCTCCGCGAGATAGGCGTCCACCGTGCCCCAGGTCGCCTCGATCGTCTCGAACGCGGCCCGCAGGTACTCCACCCGCGCGTCGAACAGCGGGCTCAGCAGCTCCATCACCTCGGGCGACATCGCGTCGGGGGAGGTGGAGCTGCGGCGCACCTTGTAGCGGCGGTGCGGATCGTTCGACTTCACGTAGTCGGCCTCGATCGCCTCCCGCTCGACCCCGACGGCGAGCAGGGTGATCGCGATCGAGAGCCCGGCGCGGTCCTTGCCGGCCGCGCAGTGCATCAGGGCGGGGACGCTCTCCTCCGCCATCGAGTGCAGGATCCGACTGTGCTCCGGTGTCCGCTGTATCACCATTTTCCGGTACGACTCGGACATTCGGGCGGCAGCCTTGCCCTCGCCGAGGATCTCCCGCAGCTGAGCGGTCTCGCCGTCGCGCACCAGCTTCCAGAACTCCTTGCCGTCCGCCGGGTCGTTGAGCGGAATGTTCACGTTCCGTACGCCGGGCAGCTCGACGTCCGCGCCCTCCACCTTCCGGTCGGCCTCGTTGCGGAAGTCGAAGACGGTGTGCAGTCCCAGCGTGGCGAGGAAGGCGGCGTCGCTCTCGGTCGCGTGGGCGAGGTGGCCACTGCGGAACAGGCGGCCGGCGCGCACGGCGCGCCCGTCCGTCGTCGGCAGACCGCCCACATCCCGGAAGTTGCGGACCCCGGCCAGCTCGGGCTCGTTCGCTTCGGTGGGCGGGACCTGCGGAAGCTGCTGCGTCACGGATGCTCCTGGGTGTCGTCGTTCGGGTGCCCGACGCGAGATCGGTTCCTGGGCCAATCATCCAGGCGGGACGGTGAAGGCGCACCCCCTCGGACGGTAATGGGCGATGTGTCCGATTTGAGGTGTTGGGCATAACGCGCCCTGTTTGAAGGCGAGATGGCCCCTGCTGCGTGAGCAGCGTCATAAAAGTGACGGATCGTGGCCGACGGCCCGGAGCAATTGCCGTGCGCAAAAAGGAAATCGAAGGACCGTCATCCACTCAGGGTGACCGGAATTCGAACCGAATGACATCCGGTGGAAAGTGATCGAAAAACAGTGGCTTGTTCGCGCCGACCCCCTCGTCTAGCGTCACCGTCAATCCGGTCGGACCGCCGAATCCTGCCACCGTCCGGAATTCACTCACCCATGTGTGGCAGGAGCGGGGGACCCGGGAAGTACGCCGGTCCCGCCGACGCAGGACGGCTAGGGGTGAAGCCGCGTGAGAACGCGGCCGGGCATCTCCAGTCCGAACCCGACAGCTCACCTCGCAGGCGCCGGAGAGGAATTCGCCATGCCCGCGAAGGGTAAGCACCGCCGTCCCAGGACCAACCCCATCACGCGTGGATTCGTCGTCGCCGGCACCGGTGGCGCCGTCGTCGCCCTCCCGCTCCTCGGCGCGACCGGGGCCCACGCCGCCGAGCAGTCCGCCCCGGCCGCCGTCCCGAGCCAGGCCGTCACCGCCGCCGCCCAGGTGAAGGCCCCCGCGGCCCCCGCCGCCGCCAAGGCCGCGCCCAAGACGTACTCCGTCGTCCCGGGCGACTACCTGTCGAAGATCGCCGCCGACCACCACCTCGCGGGCGGCTGGCAGAAGCTGTACGCGGACAACCGCCAGGTCGTCGGCGACGACCCCTCGCTGATCCTCCCCGGCATGAAGCTCACCCTCGGCGCCAAGAGCACCGCGCCCGCCGCCCCGAAGAGCGCCGCCCCCAAGGCCGCCGCTCCCAAGAGCGGCAAGAGCTCGCAGGACTCGGAGAAGAACGGCGACACCCAGCGCGCCTCCCGCGGTGACGCCCGCGCCTCCGCCCCGGCCGCCGCCACCTCGGAGACCTCCACCTCGGAGACCTCGACCTCGCAGTCGTCGCAGTCCTCCGCCTCCGGCTGGGTCACGCCCGTCGCCGGCGGCGGCTTCTCCACCCCGTACCGCGCCTCCGGCTCCATGTGGTCCTCCGGCTACCACACCGGTGTCGACTTCATCGCCTCCTCCGGCACCACCGTCCGCGCCGTCGGCGCCGGCACGGTCGTCTCCGCCGGCTGGAGCGGCGCCTACGGCAACGAGGTCGTCATCCAGCACGCCGACGGCAACTACTCGCAGTACGCCCACCTCTCCTCCCTCTCCGTCTCGTCCGGCCAGACCGTCACCGGCGGCCAGCAGATCGGCCTCTCCGGCTCGACCGGCAACTCCACCGGCCCGCACCTGCACTTCGAGATCCGGACCTCGCCGAACTACGGCTCCGACGTCGACCCGCTGGCGTACCTGCGCCAGCACGGCGTCTCCGTCTGACGCGGACGCCTTCCGGCGGCCCGGCACTCCCGTGCCGGGCCGTCGGCGTATTCCGGCTTGGGAGAATCTTTATCGGTGGCATATCTCACCCGGCGTCAACCCCTCCTTACGGTCGCGTAGGTCACATCCCAACGGGAAGGATGTGCTCCCGTGGCAGACGATTCGAGATCAACAGACAAGAACGCATTCGGGTCGTACGCGGCGATCGGTGACAGCTTCACCGAGGGCGTCGGAGACCCCGGGCCCGGCGGGACGTACGTCGGCTGGGCGGACCGCTTCGCGGTGCTGCTCGCCGACCAGCTGCCGGAGCACGACGCCTTCCGCTACGCCAACCTGGCCGTACGCGGGCGCCTCCTCGACCAGATCGTGGCGGAACAGGTCCCCCGGGCGAAGGAACTCGCCCCCGACCTGGTGACCTTCTGCGCCGGCGGGAACGACATCATCCGCCCCGGCACGGACCCCGACGACGTGGCCGAGCGCTTCGAGCGCGCCGTCGCCGAACTGACCTCCGCCGTCGGCACCGTCATGGTGACCACCGGCTTCGACACCCGCGACGTGATCCTCCTCAAGCACCTGCGCGGCAAGATCGCCACGTACAACGGACACGTCCGCGCCATCGCCGACCGCTACGGCTGCCCGGTCCTCGACCTCTGGTCGCTGAAGTCCGTCCAGGACCGGCGCGCCTGGGACGACGACCGGCTGCACCTCTCGCCCGACGGCCACACCCGGGTCGCCCTGCGCGCCGCCCAGGTCCTCGGCCTGCCGGTGCCGGCCGACCCGGACCAGCCGTGGCCGCCGCAGCAGCCCCGGGGGCCCCTGGAGGTCCGCAAGGACGACATCCACTGGGCGAAGGAGTACCTGGTCCCGTGGATCGGCCGCCGGCTCCGGGGCGAGAGCTCCGGCGACCACGTCGAGGCGAAGCGCCCCGACCTCATGCCCCTCTAGTCACGGGGAGGACCGGCGGGGGAACGGCGGCGGGGATCCGCTCCAGGACCCCGCCGGCGAACACGTCGTACAGCGGCAGCGTCTCCAGGTGGACGTAGCCGATGTGACAGTCGCAGACGGCGAGGGGGCAGGCGCGGGGGCGCAGGGCGGCGCGGTACGAGCCGTCGTACAGGTTCCCCAGTTCGGCCCTGACGAAGTGGCAGCGCCGCACCGTCCCCTCGCCGTCCACCGAGATCACCGACTCGCCTGTGCGGCAGGGCAGCCCTGCCGAGCGGTGCGGATGACGGCTGTACGGGAAGAGCGGGTCGATCCGCGTCCACTCCGCCGCCTCCGCGTCGGTGTACGCGTGCCCCTCCGCCGCGTTCACCCAGAGGTAGACGTGCGACGGCAGCGCGGCGCGCAGCCGCCGGGCGTCCTCGGCGTGCTCGGGAAGACCGACCACGCCGACGCTGAACCGGACGCCCCGCTCCGCGAGCTCCCGGCACTTGCCGAGGAAACGCTCGTACGGGGTCTGCCCGGGGTGGTACGTGCACCAGAGCGCCACGCTCTCCGGGTCCGCCTCCGCGAGCCATCCGGTGCGGCAGCTCAGATTGGTCTGGATCGCCACCCGCTCCACGTGCGGCAGCCGGGACAGCCCGACCAGCGCCCGCCGGTACCAGGACCGCACCAGGCCCTCGCCCCACGGAGTGAAGAGGATCCGCAGCCGGTCACCGGTCTGCGTGGCGGCCCATCCGGTGAACCGTTCGAGCGCCGCCCGGTCCGCGCGCAGCAGCTCCGGGGTGTCCCGCCGCTTGGCGAACGGGCAGTACGGGCAGTCGAAGTCGCAGGAGGAGAGCGGGCCCCGGTAGAGCACGGTCAGGTCCATCGCCGAGGGCGGGACGGGGCCCGCGCCGACGGGCGGGGTCAGGTTCATGCCGGGCCCCGCTACTTCGCCTCGTACGCGGCCATCGCGGCCCGCACGGCGGGGGAGAAGAGCTCGGGGCCGAGCCCGTCCGAGTGGGCCAGGCCCTCCGGCGACAGGCGCAGCAGCCCCGACGGGGCGTCCGCGTCCAGCCAGCCGTACCCCTCGAACCGGGCGAGGTCCGGGCCGAAGTCGGCGAAGGGAGAGGAGCCGAACCGCTCCTCGTACCCGGCGACGGGCATGCCCTCCGCCTGGAGCAGCGACTGGAGGAGGTGACGGCGCCGGGCCTCGGGACCGGTCATCCCGTAGCCGTGCTCGGCGCGGGAGAAGTCCTCCGTCTCCGTGTAGACGTCGATGATCGACCGGACCTCGCGCATGTCGACGGCGTAGTCGAAGGAGTAGTGCAGGGCGGAGGTGTACGAGCGGGCCCCGCAGCCCAGACCGATCATGCCGTCCGTCTGGCAGGCGTAGTCGTCCGGCCCGGCGGGACCGGCGTCCGCACGGCGGAACATGCGCATCGACACCTGCTCGTAGCCGTGCGCGACGAGGTGGTCCCGGCCGTACCGGTAGAGGCGCAGCCGCTGCTCGTCCCAGGCGCGGTCGGCGGCGGCGGGGTCCTTGATCCGGCCGAGGCCGGTGAGCGGGCGCACGTACAGCGGATAGAGGTACAGCTCCTCGGGCCGCCAGGCGAGGGCCGCGTCCAGGGAGACCCGCCAGGACCGCTCGGTCTGCCCGTCGATCCCGTAGATCAGGTCGATGTTCAGCACGGGGACGCCGGTGTCCCGGATCCGGCCGAGCGCCGCCTCCACGTCGGCACGGCGCTGCGGCCGCACGGCCGCCCGCGCCTCGGTCTCCACGAAGCTCTGCACCCCGATGCTCAGCCGGGTCGCGCCCCGGTCGGCGAGGAGGGCGAGCCGGTCGGCGGTAGCGGTCGCGGGCGAGGTCTCCACGGACAGCGGCACCGCCCGCAGGTCCACCCCCATCCGCTTCTCGGCGATGTCGCACAGCCGCTCCAGCTCGGCGGCGGTGAGGAAGGTGGGCGTGCCGCCGCCGAAGGCGGCCGTGGCGAACCGCACCGGGTCGCGGTCGCCGAGGGCCTCGCGCACGGCCGTGGCCTGGTGGTCGAGCGCGTCCAGGTAGCGGGTCGTCAGCTCGTCCGGGGCGCCGACGCGGGTGAAGAGGTTGCAGAAGCCGCAGCGGACCTCGCAGAAGGGTATGTGCGCGTACAGCGACAGCGCGTCCTTCGGCTCGCCGGCCCAGAGGGCGGCCAGCTCCGGACGCCCGGTGAGCGGACGGTACGCCGTCTTGTGCGGGTAGGCGTAGACGTAGCTCCGGTACGGGCGGGGGGCGGGGGCGCTCACGCGACGGCCTCCCGGTCGGGTCCGGGCAGGACGAACTGGGCGTACGGCACCGTCCACACGACCTCGTGGCCGAGCCGGTGCCCGGTGTGACCGTCCTCGCCGTACGCCGTGCCGTGGTCCGAGCAGACGATCGTGAAACAAGACCGGCGGCTGCTCATCGCGGCGAAGAGCCGCCCGATGTGCCGGTCGACGTACTCCAGGGCGGCCGCGTGCGTGGCCCGGGAGTCGCCGGCCTCGCGGGTCGCCCCGGGCAGGTGGAACCAGTTGGGCTGGTGCAGCGCGGACACGTTGACGAAGAGGAAGAGACGTCGCTCGCGGGGGAGCCCGGCGACGACCTCCTCGGCACGCGTGACCTGGGACTCGAACGAGGTCGGCGAGGCGACGCCGAAGGACGGCTCCCAGTGGCTCTCCTGGAAGAGGCCGGGCAGCACCGCGCCCAGCGGCGGCTGCTTGTTGAAGAAGCCCACCCCGCCGACGCAGACCGTCCGGTAGCCCTCGTCGGCGAGCGCGGACACCAGGTCGGGGGTGTCGTGCACGTACGTCCCGTCGGTGGTCGTCTCGCTCCCCGCGAACCGGGCCGCGAAGAGCCGGGGGTGCGGACCCGGGGCGGCCGGGGTCGGCAGGAACCCGGCGAAGATCGCCTGGTGCGAGGCGTACGTGAAGCTCCCGGGCGCGTGCCTGCGCTCCCAGCCGCCGCCGGGCAGGTGCCGGGCCAGGTTCGGGAGGCGCCCCTCGGCCGCCAGCTCGACGGCCACGTCGTACCGCAGCGTGTCGAGGGTGACCAGGAGCAGGTCGTGGCTGCCGACGATCGCGTTCATGTCGGGCTGGTTCACGTGGTGCTCGTTCCTGTGGTGCTCGGGGGTGTCGTGCTCAGGGGCGCCGCGCCCGGGGGTGTCGTGCTCGGGGGTGCCGTGCCCGGGGGTGCCGTGCTGAGAGGTGCCGCGCCCGGGGGTGTCGTGCTCGGGGGTGTCACGCCGATCGGGCCGCGCCCGCGCGGGGCTCGACGGTGGTGCGGGAACTGCGACGCGACCTGCGCCGCGTAGGTGTCGAGGCCCTCGCAGCCGCTGCCGGGCAGGCCCGTGAGCCCGGGCAGCAGATCGCCGAAGGCGTTGACCTCGCCCACGGCGAAGCGGCGCCACCCGGCGGCCGGCAGCAGGTCGACCCCCACGCAGCGGGTGCCGGGGAACGCGGCGGCGGCCCGCTCGCACACGCCCAGCGCGTCCTCCCAACGCCCGCCGGCGGCGGTGATCGCGGCCCGGGCGGCCGTCAGATCGCCCCGGGCGCCGCCCAGGTGCAGATTGGTCATGGGGGAGCGGCCGGTGCGGAGCACGGCATGGGTGGCCCGTCCGTCGACGACCACGACCCGCAGGTCGGCGGCCCGTCCGCCCTGAGTGGCCTTCGGCAGCCAGCGCTCCACGTGCAGGCCGTCGGGCGCCAGGGCGTCCACGATCGCGGCGACCTCGGGCTCGCTCGTGTAGCGCCGCACCCGCAGGGAGTTGAAGAGCCGTCCGCCGGGCCCGCGCTCCACCGAGGTGGTCGCCTGGATCCGGCCCGCGCCGTTCGTCTCCACCGCGAGGACCCCCGAGGCGGAGGAGCCGTGCGCGAGCTTCACGAACACCCGGCGCATGCCGGGCCGCCCGGTCAGCGACCGGACGTCCGCCCAGCCGCGCACGACCGGGGCGGCGGCACCCGACGTGGGCGACTCGGGCACCGGGACTCCGGCGGCCCGCAGCCGGCCGTGACTCAGCCGCTTGTCGAAGAGGACGGCGAGCTCGCCGGGATCGTCGACCAGGGTCGCCCCCGCATCCGTCACGGAGACGGCGAGTCCCGCCACGGCGGCGGTGAACCGCTCGTACCACAGGCCGCTGCCCTCGACCCGGGCCGGATCGTCGACGTCCCGCAGCAGCCGGTCGGCCTCCGCGTCCTCGCCGGGCGAGTCCAGCCGCACGGTCTCGCCAGCGGCGAACCGGGCCCGGCCGCGCAGCACGTCGGGCCAGGACACCACCCGCGCCCCGGGCAGCCCGGCGGTCCGCAGCGCGTCCTGGAAGAACGCGACGCGGCGGCCCGCCGGATCGCCGACGACCACGAGCCGCGGGCCGCCGGTGACGGGACGCGGACGTGTGGCGACGGGGCGCGGGCGTGCGGTCATTCGGCGACCGCGACGTACCGGTAGACCTCGCCGTCGCCGTCGTCCTCCGGGACCTGCGGGTCGTCGAGGACGACGGTCACACCGTGCGGGACGAGGGCCGCGCGGACCCGCTCCCCCATGGCCTCCGACAGGTAGTGGTGGGACAGGTCGAGGTGGGCGAGATGGGTCAGGGGCTGGCCGTCGAGGAGGGCCGCCGCGCCCTCGTCGGTGAGCACGCCCATGGACAGGTCGAGGCGCTCGATCCGCGCGACGACGGGCGCACCCGCCACGGCGGCCGCGACGGCGTCCTGGATCACGCTGTTGCGCAGGCCCAGCCGCCGCAGGGCGGGGAAGGCCGTCCCGTCGAGCAGCGGCGCGAGGTCGTCCGGGGTGCTGTCGCCGCCGTACTCGTCGGTGCCGAGCCAGAGTTCCAGGTTCTCCAGGGCGGGCAGGTCGCTGCCGACGATGCCGCGCACCACCTCGGCGCCCAGGCCGCCCGTCTCCACCACCAGGGTCTCGAGACCGGTGTGCCGGACCGGCGGGAAGGCCAGCCCGGAGCCCCCGCGCACGCCGAGCCCGCGCAGCGCGGGGTAGGCGGCGAGCAGCGGCGTCACGTCGGACTGGACGATCCAGGAGATCTCGCAGTCCTCGCCGGTCATGTCCCCGATGAACACCGCCGCCAGGCCCGTCAGCCGGTTGTTGGCGCCGATCAGGGCGGTGACGATGTCGGCCGACGAGGTCTCGTACGCCTCGTCCCAGCCGCCGACGACCAGCGCGCGCACCCGCCGCGCGTCGACCGTCTTCAGGAACCGCTCGAACTGCGGTCCCCACAGCTCGTCCCCGGGGTCGGAGTACGTCGGGGCGGAGATCCGCCAGGCGACCCGGTCCGCCTCGGGCAGCTCGACCCGCGCGTCCTCGGCAGGGAAGTCGAACACGGGCAGGCCGTGGAATTCCTGCAGGTAGTGGCCAACGGTCATGGCGGTGCTCCAGAGAACGGACGAGCGGGTCGGCTGACGGGAAGAGTTCTACCAAGCGCCACCGACAGCGCCCGTGCCGGGTCGCCCTCGACCGCCTCCGAACCCGGTTGTCAGTGGTGGCCCCTAGCGTCGTTCCCGTGTTCGGCGGATCGCGCCGAACGGGGAGGGGAGAGCCATGTACCGGCAGGGAGACGTGCTCATCGTGCCCGTGGAGGAGACGGCCGTTCCGGTGAGGGCGAGGACGGCGCAGGGGGAGCCGAGAGACGCCCGGGGCCGCCTGCTCCTCGCGCTCGGCGAGGTCACCGGGCACGCCCACGCGATCCCCGGGCCCGGCCGGCTCGTGCGGGAACAGGGGCCGTTCGGCCCGTTCCTGCTCGAACTGCCCGAGGGCGGCCGGGTGGTGCACGAGGAGCACGCGCCGATCCCGCTGCCCAAGGGCTGGTACCGGGTGGTGCGCCAGCGGGAGTACGTGCCCGGGGCGTACCGGATCATCGCGGACTGACGTCCGCCGGACAGGAGCGAAGGACGTGGGGGAGAACGACATGAACGACACCACCGCCCGGGACAGGTGGCGGGCCGTCGCCGCGGCCACCGGGCCCGCCGACCGCACCGCCGCCGAGGCGGGCGTCCGGCTCGCGTACCGCGCGGCGGGCCTCGCGGAGCCGCGGCGCGTGCTCTGGGCCGGCTCGCCGCTCGCGGCCGTCGTCCTCCTGCGGGGCCTGACCGGCCTGGGCCGCTCGGTGCGCGACGAGGTGCGCACCCGGCCGTGGGCCGAGGAGCGGCGCCGCGTCCACGACGCGCTCGGCCCCGCCGGCTGGGCGGACCACTGGCAGACCACGGGCGCGGCCCTCTGGGATCCGACCCGCGCCCTCGCCGACCGGATCCGGGCCGGGGTGACGGACGCCGTCGTACGGGCCGCCGAGGGGGCCGCCGAGCCGGCCGCGTCAGGCGTCCGGGCCGACACGGCAGACCCGGACGGCGCCGGAGTTCCGGCCGGATCCGCCCGTGTGGAGACCGCCGTGCGGCTGCTGCTGCTCGATGCGGTGCTCGGGCAGCACGACGCCGCGTGGCTGGCCGCGTTCGACGGGCACGGCGAGCGCCTGGCGGGGCTCGCCGCGGTCGCCGGACACGCGGGCTGGTGGTGGCCGTACGAGAACGTCGCCGTGGTGTGCGAGCGGCCGGTCGAGCTGCACCGGGACGAGGCCGGGCGGCTCGACCGGGGCGACGGGCCCGCGCTCGCCTTCCCCGACGGGTTCGCGCTGCACGTGTGGCGGGGCATGCCGGTGCCCGCCGCCTTCCTGGCCGGCCTCCCGGACCTCACCCCCGAGCGGATACGGGGGGAGGACAACGCCGAACTGCGCCGCGTGATGCTGGAGTACTACGGCTACGACCGCTACCTCGCCGATTCGGGCGCCCGCCCCGGGCACCGGGACGAGACGGGGGTCCTCTGGCGGATCGAGTCGGACGACGACGAGGACGTGGTGATGGTCGAGGTGGTCAACTCCACGCCCGAGCCGGACGGCACCCACCGCACGTACTGGCTCCGGGTGCCGCCCGGGACGCGCACCGCCCGGGAGGGCGTCGCCTGGACGTTCGGGCTGCGCCCGGAGGCGTACGCACCGCTCGTGCAGACCTGAGCGGCCCGCGCGGGGGAAGCGGGGCCCGGATGGTACGGAGAGGTGAAGGGAGCCGCTGGTCAGGAGTGGCGCGCGGGAGGCGGCGTCGCAGGGTGCTGGGATGTGCCCGCCGGAGCCCCGGCACCCACTCCCGAAGGGACCGCCTGTGACGACCCGCCGGCCCAGCGCCGCCCGCACCGCCCGTCTGCTCGCCGCCACCGCAGTGCTCGGCGGCCTCCTCGTCGGCACCGCGGCCCCCGCCCTGGCCACCGCGCCCGCGCGGCAGGCCCTCCGCGCGGCCGTCGAGGAGCCCGCGCCCGCGACGGTCACCGTCACCGGGCAGGGCCGCGCGTCCTCCGCACCGGATCTGGCGATCCTCTCCGTCGGCGTCGAGGCCACCCGCAAGACGGCGAAGGAGGCGATGGCGGCGCAGAGCGCCGCAGCCAAGGCGCTCCTGGAGGTGCTGCACCGGCAGGAGATCGCCGACCGGGACATCCGTACCGACAGCCTCTCCCTGTCACCGGCGTACACCCAGAACGCCGACGGAGAGAACAAGGTGACCGGCTATCAGGCCGGGCAGTCGTTCTCCGTGAAGGTCCGAGACATCGACCGGACGGGGCAGGTCATCGGCGCCGTCAACGAGGCCACCGGGGACTCGGGCCGGATCAACGGCGTCGTCTTCGACGTCGCCGACCCGTCGGCGCTGCGGGCGAAGGCCCGTGAGGCCGCGTACCAGGACGCGTACGACAAGGCGGCGCAGCACGCCCGGCTCAGCGGGCACCGGCTCGGGCGGCTGGTCTCGCTCAGCGAGGGCGAGTCCGTGCGGCCCGGCATCGGCGCGGCCCCCGGCATGCCCGCGGACGAGCCCACCGTTCCCCTCGCTCCCGGCGAGATCGAGGAGCAGGTCACGGTCTCGGCCGTCTTCGAACTCCTCTGACGGGGGAGGGGACGGTCCTGCCCGGCCCGCGTGACCTTCGCCGCCCGGTGCCGTTCCTATCGCGCGCCGGGCCGCCCGGTCGGCGCTTCCGGCCTTGGCCAGGAGTCCTCGTCCGGGCGTCCGCTTCCTGCCGGAGCGGAGTCCTGGTCCGGTGCCTCTTCCGGTGCCGGAGCGGAGTCCTGGTCCGGTGCCGGGTCGGTGTCCTCGTCCGGCGCCTCTTCCGGTGCCGGGCGGGTCTCCTCGCCCGGTTCTCCGCCCGGTGTCGGGTCGGTGTCCGGCAGGCCCAGTTCGCGGTCGAGGGCGGCGTCGGCCCAGCGGAGCATGGCGGTGCGGGAGAGGGATCCCGCGTAGGCGGTGGTCTGTACGGCGAGGCCGTCGAGGAAGGCGGTGAGGCGCCAGGCGGCGGCCGCCGGGTCCTGGCAGCGGAACTCCCCGGCGGCGGCGCCCTCGGCGATCACCCGGGTCAGCGCGGCCTTCCACTCCTGGTCGAGGGAGGTGGCGACCCGGCGCAGTCCGGGGTCGCGGAGCGAGGCGGCCCAGCCCTCGATCCACAGCCGCCAGCCCTTGGCCTGCCCGGTCGGGGCGTACCAGCGGACCGCCGCCCGGAGTCGCCGTACCGCCGAGGAGCGGCGTCCGAGGACCCGTCGCAGCTGGGCGAGGTCGGCCTCGGCCGCGTGCGCGAAGGCGGCCGCGACCAGCTGTTCCTTGGTGGAGAAGTGGTAGAGCACCAGGGCGTTGCTGACGCCGAGCGCGGAGGCGACGTCGGAGATCCGGACGGCCGCGACACCGCGGGCCTCGATCTGCTCGACGGCCGCCCGCAGCAGCTCGTCCCGCCGCTCCGTCACGCTCAACCGCACTCTCGCCACGCCGTGCAGCCTACACAGCACATGACAAGGGCATGATCATCAACGGCGCCGGGGCGTGGCCGGCTCAGTACCAGCCGTAGCGTTCGGCGATCACCGGCAGCCGTTCCGCCACCAGCGCGTGCGCCGCGGCGCGCGGAGTCGTGTCGTCCGCCGCCGCCCGGTCGAGCATCCCGGCGACGAGGGTCCGCATGGCCCCGCGCACCCGGTCGAAGGCCTGCTCGGCGTCGGCCTCGATGTCGCCGAAGAGAGTCCACCACCACCAGGCGTTGGTGCACGAGTTCACGACCACGTCCGGGAGCACGGTCACCCCGCGCGCGGAAAGGGCCTCCTCGGCGTCCGGCAGGACCGGCATGTTGGCCGCCTCGGCGATCCAGCGGGCGGTGACGCGCGCCTGGTTCCCGGCGTCGATCGCGTACGAGACGGCCGCGGGGACGAGGACCTCCGCGTCGGCCGACAGCCAGGCGTCCCCGGCCTCCTCCCGGTCCCCGGGCCGCAGCGCCGAGCGGTCGACGGTGCCGTGGGCGTCGCGGGCGGCGAGGAGCGCCTCCACGTCGAGCCCGTCGGGGTTCACGATCGTGCCCCGGACGTCGGCCACGGCGACCACCCGCAGCCCGGCCCGCGCCAGGAACCGGGCCGTCGCGCCGCCCATGGTGCCGAGACCCTGCAGCGACACCCGGGTCCCGGCGTGCCCCCGGCCGGCCCGGTCGAGGGCGACGAGCACGGACTCGGCGACCCCGAGGCCGCCGACGAGCTCGTCGAGGCCGATGCCGTCCACCTCGATCGCGAACGCGTCCGCGAGCCGCTTCCGGGCCGCCGCCTCGTCGTCCAGGAGCGGGTACACGGCCTGCACCGAGGACTCAAGGCCCGCCTCGGCCACCGCGCGGTCCACCAGGTCCTGGGTGAGCCCCAGGTCCTCTCCGGTGGTCCAGAACCGCTCGACGTACGGCCGCATCGCGCGCAGGTAGCGCACCAGGACGCCGTACGCCTCCGGGGAGCGGGGGTCGCAGTCGATGCCGCCCTTCGCGCCGCCCAGCGGGACGTACCGGGCGGTCGGGTCGTAGTGCAGGGCCTCCTTCATGGTCATCCCGCGGGCCAGCCCGGCGACCTCCTCCGCCGTGCACCCCTCCCGCATCCGCAGGCCCCCGCTCGCCACGCCGCGCACCAGCCGGTCGACCACCAGGTGGCCCCGTCGCCCGGTCACGTGGTCGGTCCAGCCGACGGAAAGCAGGGGGGCGGTACTCATCGTGAGGCTCCTAGGGAGGGGCGGCGGGCCGGTCGGCCGTACTGAACCGCGATTCAGTATGGCCGACCGTCCGGGCCGTTCGCGGCGCGGGCCGCCCATAATGGAACGACCCCCAGAGATCAGGAGGTCCTGTGACCGGTACCGGCTCCGACCGTTCGCCTCGGGCCCGGCTGCGCGCGCTGCGCCCCGAGTCCTTCGGCGCGGATCCCACGGGAGCGCGTCTCGCCCGTATCCGCCGCTCGCCGAACTTCGCGGACGGGATCTTCCAGAACCCCGAACCGGCCCGCCGCGGCCCCTCCGGCTCCAGCGTCGAGTTCGCCAAGATCTACTTCGACAAGGAAGGACGCACGCGCCGCGCCCCCACCGGCACGATCCCCGTCCATCCGACCACCGTGGCCGACCTGGCCAGGCCCCCGGCCACCGGGCTGCGCCTCACGTGGATGGGGCACTCCGGCGTCCTCGCGGAGATCGACGGCCACCGGGTCCTCTTCGACCCGGTCTGGGGCGAGCGCTGCTCACCGTTCCCCTTCGCCGGCCCCAAGCGGCTCCACCCGGTGCCGCTGCCCCTCGCCGCGCTCGGCCCGGTCGACGTCGTGGTGATCTCGCACGACCACTACGACCACCTGGACCTGCCCACGATCAAGGCGCTCGCCACCACCGACACCGTCTTCGCGGTGCCCCTCGGCGTCGGCGCGCACCTGGAGCGCTGGGGCGTGGCCGCCTCCCGCCTGCGCGAGCTCGACTGGAACGAGTCCACCGAGATCGGCGAGCTGACGCTCACGGCGACCCCCGCCCGCCACTTCTGTGGCCGCGGCCTGCGCAACCGGCAGATGACCCTCTGGGCCTCCTGGGCCGTCACCGGACCCGCCCACCGGATCTTCCACAGCGGCGACACCGGCTACTTCTCCGGCTTCAAGGACATCGGAGCGGCCCATGGCCCCTTCGACGCCACCATGATCCAGATCGGCGCCTACTCGGAGTTCTGGACCGACATCCACATGACCCCGGCCGAGGGCATGCGGGCCCACCTGGACCTCCAGGGCGGCGGGCCCGGCGGTGTGATGCTGCCGATCCACTGGGGCACCTTCAACCTGGCCCCGCACCCGTGGGCGGAGCCCGGCGAGGGCACCGTGGAGGCTGCCGAGGGTGCCGCCCAGCGGATCGCCCTGCCCATCCCCGGCCAGCCCTTCGAGCCGGGCGCCGAGCGGCTCCCCGACGCGCCCTGGTGGCGCGCGGTGGCCCGGGTCCCCGCAGGTGGCTGGGGAGGTTCCGGTCTCACCGACGGTCACGGGACGCCCGAGGCCGCCGCGGAGGCGAACGCGGAGCCGGTCACCGGACCGTCGTCCGGAGAACCGGGCGAGGGCAGCGGCCGCGGAGCACCCGAGGCGGCGCGCACTCCCTGAAAAGCACCCCGACCGGCCGGTCCGCACCCCCTCCGGGGGATTCCGGTCAGGAACGATTTCCGCAGAGGGCGGAGGCGTGAGAACGCCTCCGCCCTCTTCCGTTCCTGCTCAGCGAGGCTCGCCGGGGCCGAGTCGTCGCCTTTCGGCCGATGCTTCTCGGCCTGTCGTACGAGGGGCGATACCAGACCGGGTCGCAGTACGGGTAAGTTTGCCAACTGCGCACCGCACATGAACGGTTGACGACTACAGTGTGTGGTCGATGATCATCGACAGGCTCATCGCGTCCCCCTTCAGACCACCCCCGTAGACCCCGCAGAAAACTCCCGCAGTACGCCGATTTCCGGGCACGTACCAAGGACACTCATGTCTCAACTTCGCGCACCCGCCTCGCGGTCCGACCGTCGCGAGGGCGGGCGGCACGGCCGGTCAGGCGCCCGCTCCGCCTCCGGCATCAGCAGCACCCCGCCGGCACAGCCCCCCACGCCGCACCCGACGGAAGCCCGCATACGCCCCCAACTCCTGCGCACCTCCGTGCTCCCCGCCGTCGCGGTGGCACTCGGCGGGGCGGCGGCCGTCATCTTCACCATCCGCTCCACCGGCGCCAGCCCCACGCCCGGCCTCTGGGCCGCGCTCACCGGCGCCGCGGCCCTCACCGTCGCCTCCGTGACGGCCGCCGCGCTCGGCGCCGACCGGGCCGCAAAGGCGGTCCTCGACCGCTGTAACGCCCTGCGGCGCACCAGCGCGCGCGGCCAGAGCGAACTGCGCACGGTCGTCGAACAGTTGCGCAGGGGAGAGAATCTCCCGCCCCGCCCCGCGCTGCCGACGGGCGGCGCCACGGGCGACGAGTTCGACCTGCTCTCGCAGGAACTGACCCGCTCTCACGAGGCCGCCGTGGCCGCCGTCGTACAGGCGTCCCGGCTCTCCAGCAGCGTCGGCAACGAACAGAAGGTCGAGGTCTTCGTCAACCTCGCCCGGCGCCTGCAGTCCCTGGTCCACCGCGAGATCCAGCTCCTCGACGAGCTGGAGAACGAGGTCGAGGACCCGGAGCTGCTCAAGGGCCTGTTCCACGTCGACCACCTGGCCACCCGCATCCGCCGGCACGCCGAGAACCTCGCCGTGCTCGGCGGCGCCATCTCGCGCCGCCAGTGGTCGAACCCCGTCACCATGACCGAGGTCCTGCGCTCCTCCATCGCCGAGGTCGAGCAGTACCCGCGGGTGAAACTCGTACCTCCGATCGACGGTACGCTCCGGGGCCATGCCGTGGCCGACGTCATCCACCTCCTCGCCGAACTCGTCGAGAACGCGACGCTGTTCTCCGCGCCGCACACCACGGTGCTGCTGCGCGCCCAGTACGTCACCGCGGGCCTCGCGATCGAGGTCGAGGACCGCGGACTCGGCATGCCCGTCACCGAGCAGAACAAGATGAACGCCCTGCTCGCCGACCCCGACCAGGTCAACGTCGCCCACCTGCTCCAGGACGGGCGCATCGGACTCTTCGTCGTCTCGGCGCTGGCCCGGCGGCACGGCATCGCCGTACGCCTCCAGTCCAACATCTACGGAGGCGTCCAGGCCGTCCTGGTGCTCCCGCAGGGCCTCCTCGGCGCCGACCCCGAGGGGCTCGCGCAGCACGAGCGGCAGGCCGCCGCGACCGCCGGCTCCTCGGCCGTCCCGCCCGGCCAGGTCCAGATGCAGCCGCAGCCCCCGGCGCCGTCCCAGCCGGCCGTCGCCGCGCCGCAGCCGGCCCCGGCGCCGCACCCGGTCGCGGCACCGACGCCCAACCCCCTGACGGCACCCCTGCCGGGCTCGGTGGCGGCGCACTCCCCGGCACCGGCCCACGCTCCGGCCCACCGCCCGGCGCCCGCGGCCATGAACGGGACGGCCCCCGCCGCCCCCGCACCGCACTCCTCGCCCGCCCCGGAGCGGGCCGGCGCCCGCCACGAGGAGACCCATGGGCCGGACTCGCACGCGTACCCCCGTACGAGTGCGCAGTCCAACGGGTACGCGGACTTCGGCCACGCCCCCGCGATACCGGGACAGCCGGGCGGCGCCGACCACACGGCCCCGCCCGCCTCCCTGATGTCACCGCTCCCCCCGGCCCCCGGTGCCGAGGCCCACGGCCGTCCGCTGCTCCCCAAGCGGCGCGCCCAGGAACACATCGTCCCGCAGCTGCGTGACGAACCCGTGGCCCGGAGGTCCGAGGAGCACGCCCTGCACGACCCCGGTCTGATGGCCGCGTTCCAGCGCGGAATCGGCCTCGCCGAGTCCCAGCCCGCCCCCCAAGAAGCGCTGCGTCCAGGCGACGCGCACAAGGAGTAGATGCACCATGGCGAGCAATGCGCCGACCGGCCATTCCTCGGACCTCGACTGGCTGCTGAGCGGACTGGTCCAGCGGGTTCCGTACACCCGCAACGCCGTTCTGCTCTCCTCCGACGGCCTCGTGAAGTCCGTGCACGGCCTCGACCCCGACGCCGCCGACCACATGGCGGCCCTCGCCTCCGGGCTGTACTCGCTCGGCCGCAGCGCCGGCGCGCGGTTCGGCGACGGCGGCGAGGTACGTCAGGTGGTCGTGGAGCTCGACTCCACCCTCCTGTTCGTCTCCACCGCGGGCTCCGGCACGTGCCTGGCCGTCCTGGCCGGGCGCGAGGCGGACGCCGCCGTCCTCGGCTACGAGATGGCGATGCTCGTCAAGAGCGTCCGGCCGTACCTGGTCACCCCCGCCCGGCAAGCGGCCGGCCTGGTGGGTGGCCTCGGACAGTGAACGTGACGTCCGCACAGGAAGGGCCCTGGCTCGACGACGCGGCCGGCCGGCTGATCCGCCCCTACACCGTCAGCGGTGGCCGGACCAAGCCGACCACCGCCCTCGACCTGCTGTCGATGGTGATGGCGACCGGATCGTCACCCCAGACGCACATGGGGCCCGAGCACAGCCTGGCCCTCGGGCTGTGCGACGGGCCCACCTCGGTGGCCGAGATCGCGGCGCACTTACGGCTCCCGGCCGTGGTCACCAAGGTCCTCCTCTCCGACCTCGTGGACTGCGGGGCGCTCACCGCCAGGGCGCCCCGGTTCCACGCCACCCCAACCGACCGTTCCTTGCTGGAGGCAGTGCTCGATGGCCTACGACAACGGCTCTGAGCGCCACGACAGTTCCGCTGCCGATCCCTTCCCCACCGCACTCAAGATCCTGGTGGCGGGCGGATTCGGCGTGGGCAAGACGACCCTCGTGGGCGCGGTCAGCGAGATCGAACCGCTGAGCACCGAGGAGCTGCTGACCTCGGTCAGCGCGGCCACCGACAGCCTGGAGGGCGTGGAGTCCAAGACCACGACCACCGTCGCCATGGACTTCGGCCGCATCACGCTCGACGACCGCCACGTGCTGTACCTGTTCGGCACGCCGGGGCAGGAGCGCTTCTGGTTCATGTGGGACGAGCTCTCCGAAGGAGCGCTCGGCGCGGTCGTCCTCGCCGACACCCGCCGGCTCCAGGAGTGCTTCTCCGCCGTGGACTTCTTCGAGCGGCGGGGCATCCGGTTCGTCGTGGCGGTGAACGAGTTCGACGGCGCCTACCGCTACGAGCCGGACGAGGTACGGGCAGCGCTCGACCTCAAGCCGGAGGTGCCGGTCGTCCTCACCGACGCCCGGATCTCCAGCTCCGGCATCCGCACCCTGCTGACCCTGGTGCAGCACCTGCTCACCACCATCCCGGACACCGTGCCGAGCTACGGAGCCACGCCATGACCTACGACCCGACGGGTCACCTCCTGCTGACCCCCATCGACAAGGAGGCGCCGGCCCGTGTCCAGCGGCTGCGTGAACTCGGGCTCGGGGAACGTCCGGACCCGGCGTTCGACGAGTTCGCCCACCGGCTCGCGGACGTGACCGGCGCTCCCTTCTCGATGGTCAACTTCATCGACGAGAACCGGCAGTTCTTCGCCGGTCTGCACACGCCCGAGGGCACCCACTCGGGCAGCGACCTCGGCGCCGCCGCCGCGGGTGGCGGCGGTGTCGGCCGCTACATGGCCCGCGACCATGGCTACTGCCCGCACGTGGTGGTCCGGCGCAAGGCCCTCGTCCTGGAGGACGTCTGCGACTACCCGCGCTTCGCGGGGAACCCGGTCGTCGACGAGATCGGCATCCGCTCGTACATGGGCGCGCCGCTGATCGACCGTACCGGCGTCGCGCTGGGCACCATCTGCGTGGTCGACACCGACGTCCGGCCGTGGGGGCGCGCCGGTCTCGAGACGATCAAGGCGATGGCGGCCGAGCTGATGGAGCAGATCAACCGGCGTGAGGACGGCATGTTCTGACCGCCGCTCAGTGACGTGTCGGAGCCCGGTACGGCCATGGCCGTACCGGGCTCCGACACGTCCGGCGTGCGGAAGAGGGACGCCTCCGCCGTGCCGTCCGCAAGCGGATCAGGCGTGCACCGGCTCCAGGTCCGGCGTCCGGACCAGATCGGACAGCCGCTCGGACCAGCTGCCCTTGTCCTGACCGAGGGCGACCTCGGCCAGTCGCAGGAGCTGGATGTCGGAGGTGCCCGCCGGGGCGAAGATGTGGTGCGCGTCCCGGAGGTAGCGCTCGATGGCGCGGTCCGTGAAGAGGCCGGCGGCCGCGTGGATCTCCATGGCGTTGCGGCCGGAGTCGATCGCCGACTCGACGTTGACGAGCTTGGCGTTCATCAGCTCGGTGTCGCAGGATCGGCCCTGGTCGAGCAGGTGCACGGCGTGGTACGCGGCCAGCCGGGCGGTCATCAGCCGGGACTGCATCTGGCCGAGCTTCAGCTTGACCGTCGGGAGGTCGTGCAGCGGCTTGCCGTAACGGATGCGCTCGGAGGCGAACCGGGTGGTCTCCTCCAGGATCGCCTGGTGGATGCCGAGCGAGACGGCGGTGAGGTTGGCCCTGCCGTACAGCACGCTGGAGGAGTACGCGACGGCGAGGCCGTCGCCCTCGTCCCCGAGCCGATTGCCTGCCGGGACCCGGCAGTTCTCGAAGATCAGCTCGCCGAAGCTGAAACCGTGGAGTCCCATCGCCGTCTGCTGCGGACCGGTCCTGAACCCTGGGCGATCGGATTCGACCAGGAAAGCGGTGAGCCCCTTCGATCCTGGACCGGTTCTGACCACGACGCCGTGCAGATCGCCCACGTGACTGTTGCCGACGAAGACCTTGCTGCCGTTCAGGATGTAGTCGTCGCCGTCCCGCACCGCGCTGGCGCTCATGCCGAGCACGTGACCGCCGGACTCGGGCTCGGTGACCGCGATGGTCGGCAGGCACTCACCGGCGGCGATGATCGGCAGCCAGGTCTTGCGCTGCTCGTCGCTGCCGAAGTGAACGATCTTCGCCGTCCCCAGCTGCGAGGCCTGCACCATGGCGCCCATGGCGCCGCTCACCCGCGAGAGCTCCTCGATGATGATCGTCTTGGCCAGGTGGCCGGCTCCCATGCCGCCGTACTCCTGGCTGATTGTCGCGCCCAGCCAGCCCTGCTCCGCGATGCGCCGGGACAGTTCGTGGTGGACCGTCCGGGTCGCCTCCATCTCGGCTATCCGTGGCCGAACCTCACGCTCTGCGAAGTCGCGGACCGTCTCCCTGAGCTGATGATGCAGGCGGCTGCTGAAATAGCTGTCCATCCGAGTCCCTCCCGCGAAGCTCCTGATCGGCAAGTCGACCGAGCAGGTGGTGCATCGGCAGTGGCCCCGTCCCGAACAGGCCGACCACTTCATGGTGTTGATCTTTCCGGGGTGGAGCAATATCGCCACGATTTTTGGCCGAAACCGGAATGGTTGACGTTTGTTTCCGACTGTGTTTCGCATGGTCTTGGCCTGCTCGGTCCGATCCCGGGTCCCTTCCCCGTGGGCAGGTTTCTGCCACATGCCAAAGGCAACGAAGTCCCGGGCATATGGCCCCGGCCTCCCCTGCCTCACCACATCAGCACCTTCATCACCAAAGAGGCGACATTCCGGATCCCCTCCGCCTTCCTTCCCGCCCAGGTGACGGGCCCCCGGACCCTCCCATTCCCCCCTCCCGTCCCCCGGCCAAGGGGCGCACGAGCGCACGCCCCGGCGCACCAGAGCGTCACACAGGGTGAGCACCCCCTCGCCCGCGTACCCCCGCCCACGCACGCCGAGAAAGCCGTTCGTGACCACCCGAGAAAGTGCGGTATTGTTCTCATGCGCGTTCGGCCAGGGGGAACCCCAGGTCAGACGGGCACCGGGACGTGGCGCAGCTTGGTAGCGCACTTGACTGGGGGTCAAGGGGTCGCAGGTTCAAATCCTGTCGTCCCGACTCGAAAGAGTCGCAGGTCAGAGGCCGTTTTGGAGCAATCCAAAACGGCCTCTTGATCGTTTTTGGGGACCAGTCGGGGACCAGTCCTAGCTGAGAAGGTTTGTGGCGCACCTTGACTCGGTCAAGGCGCGCCACATGTGCACTGGAGTTGCCTGGTCGTGTGGATGCCTGACCGGGTGCAATGAGGCCGGCAAGCCCAGGACCTACGGAGCGCAGGCGGTACGGCAGCTCACTTCCGTCCTTCCAAGCTCCGCCAGAAGCCTTCGATGTCCGTGCGAGTCCCGTCGTTAGCGAGGATCGTGCTGGCATTGGTCTTCAGGCGCAGGCGCAGCTTCCGTTCACCGCTTGCGGAGAAGGGCTCGACCAGGGCCAGGGACGCCTCGTTAAGAGCCTTGACGAACTTGCGCCACGAGGCGGCACCGTACGTCAGGGCCCAGGTCAGGCGTGTGTCCTCCGGCGTGTGGTCCTGTCGCAGCACGACGGCGTGCTCTGCCCTTCGGGACAAGCACCCGAGAAAATACAGGCTGGCCTGCGTCAGGGCAGACGGTTTGGGTTGGACTTCGGGATCCGCGTCGACCACTTGCACTCCATGCGCGCGCAGTGCCTCAAGAACCTCGTCACTGCGGTCTGCGAATGTGTCAGGCTTAAGGAGGAGCTGTGTCAGATACTTGTGCTGCACCCCACGGAGACCCGACAAGTCCGGCGAGACGAGTTCGGACCGTATGCGCTTGATCGGGGTGGACTGCATGGACAGCTGCCAACCCTTGCCGGATGGCAAGACCAACGAGTCGACTTCGCAGTCGATCAGTCGGCCGCCGGGGCAATCGATGGCGCTGAGGTCGAGCTCCTCGGAGAAGACCGCGCCGGCAATGGCGGTGTTGGGCATGCGGCCCGTGGCGCGGATGACGGCTGCCCACAGGGCCCCCAAGTTCGTGGAGGCCACCGTCGTGCCCTCCGCCTGATCCGCAGTCGTTCGCAGTTCGGCGAGGGCTGCGGCTGTGGTGGCCGGGCCGGCCGCGGCAACGATGCGAACGACGGTGGCCGACCGCCAGTGAGACTCCTTCAACATCCGCTCGAACTGACTGATCTGTCCCTCACGCAGGTAATGCCCGATGGCGCCAGCGAGGAACTGGTCGAAGAACAGTTCGTGTTGGAACTGAAACCGGCTGGACGAAGCGTCCCCCGAGACGCCGGTCAGGCCGCACAGCACTGGCAGTCGCTTCTGCAGTCCCTTCCGGGAGCTCAGCTCTGCGACTATGGCCTGCTCCGCAGCGTCCTCAAGGTCGCTCACGGCCGCTTCACGCTCCTCGTTGCCGGCCATGGTCTCCGCCACGAGTTCGAACACGCGATTCAGTTCATCTCGGTTGAGGAGCGCGGCATTTCCGTCCTCGGCAGCGAGCTTCCGCTCCTCTCGGGCCACGTACTGGCTAAGGAGTTGTTGCGTCAGTGAATTGTTCTGGAGGCTTGTCCGTGCATCGGGGCTGCGATGGATCTCGGCGAAGGCGCGGGCGAAGAACGGGAGCCCGAGCAGCTCGCGGTCTTGCCGCGACAAAGTCTCTATGGCTGAAGCCGGGACGCTGTAGTCCGCGAGGAAGGACGCAGTCTCCGCTTGGCGCCAGCGCTGTACCTCCGCGATGCGGTGCTGCACGAACGGCATTCCCTGATCCGTGGCTCGTTCCGCGCTGGCCCGGTACTGCCCCATGTAATACGAGGAACGCGCGGACACCACGACAACACCTCGGCCCCCGAGCTCGCTGAGCCAAGGACGCAGAGAACCGAGGGCGTCGCTGTAGCCGGCGCCTCCGAGTAGCTCGTCGAATCCGTCGATGAGCAGGATCATCAGACCGTTCCGGCAGAGTGCCTTGACCCCTCCGTCGGTGAGGTTGCGCGTGGCGGTGACAGCTCCGTTGACCACGGTCGTGAGGCTGTCCAGAACGTGCCCCGTTGAGCGGACGTAGAGGAACAGCGGAAGGTCGCAAGCGCCCTTCTCGAGCAGCTCCTGCTCGACCTGTCGTGCTCGTGACCGGGCGGCGTCGACCATGGCACGCGTCTTGCCGATCCCGGCCTCGCCGTTGATGAAGACCACCTGGGTCTGGCCTCGATTTGCCTGCAGGTCTTTGTCGACGGAGCCGACCAGGTCCGCGAAGGAGCACTCAGGCTGCTTGTGGCTGCCATCCATGTCGGACACGACGACGCGGGCCATCCGGGTGCTGTGCTGAGGCTGCGTCGGCCACCCCAGAGTCTCGCGCTCGTCCTGCGCCAGGCGAGTCTCCATCTGCTCCATGCGCTGGCGGAACCGGGTGGCTACGACATGCCAGTTGGCAAGGTCGCGGAGGTACTGAGAGTACGGGACCCAGCGGTCCGCGTCCTGCCATTCCCTTGCGTTATCGGGACCGAGCCGGAAGTAATCGCGGCGTGGCATGGTGCCGTCGGAGGTCGCCTTGTCCCAGTAGTATTCGAACCCGTGCTCGCGATCCGCGTACAAAGGTTCGGTGTCCTCTTCGGCAAAGCCCTTGAGGTCCCTGCCTGCGTCTTCGATGAAATCCCGCAGAGTCCGATCAGTCCGCAGCGGCTTCAGAAGAGGGTTGAGCGCCACGATGAGGAGTTCGTCAGAGGGAACCCGGATGGCATCTCGCGTGTCGAAGCACATGTAGCCTGGGCCCCCGCTCTTGGCGGATCGCGAGTACAGGTGCCAGGTGTCAGCTTGTGTCACATACATGAGCGGCCATAGCAGCACTTCTTCCCCGCCCCAGGCGAAGACTGGCCGCTGTTCGGCGCTGCTGGCGGCCTCGATGCGGAGGTCGGCACCGTCCAGGCACTCTGCAATGGCTTCGGCGATGCCGTGGACCAGGCTGTCGAGGGTTGCTGATTCCGCATGGCCGGTCGGCAGCGGACCGCCGTGACTGATGTGGTCCCGGAGGCGCTTGACATTGCGGAACTCTGGAGGCGCGCTGGGATCCCCGCGATCGAAGAGATCGAGGGAACGGAACACCGCACGCGCCACCAGCGCCTGAGGCGATCCCGGGCAGTCTTTGAGCTTACGGCCGTTTGCGCGGAGCAGTGAGATCCATTCTCCGAGGCCCGGCGATCGGCCGATTTTGGGCGCTTGGGAGCCTGTGGCACGGATGGCCGCGGTTGAGAGCAGGGTAAGAAAGCGCATCTCGAAATCGAGGACGGCGAAGCCTTCGTGGACGCTTCTCGGTCTCCCCTCTGGGACGGAGGGATACGCCGATAGCAGAGTCTGGAAGATTGACCTGGGCGTCCAACTCACCACTGACTCCATGGGGTTCGCTTGTACAGGGCTGTCGAACCCTACCGCCCGGGCGATTCCCGGAGTGGGGAGTGTCCTCCTCGGTGTGTCGATCACCCAACAGCGCGTACATGCAGTCCAGCAGCCCGCTCCGGCCAGTGTCCCGCTCCTCGTAAACCTGGATGCCGCCTTCCGCGAGCTCGGTGTGGTGCTTCCCGGCAAGGTGGACGGGACCTTCGACGACGTTCGTGGCTTTCACGCGTCGGTCGTCCACAACCAGCGGCGCTATCTCGCCGACGAGATCCCCGAGACGAAAAGCGTCTTGCGGAGCGGGCACGGGAGCGCGAGCGGCTGGGGGCGAAGCTCACCGCGACGATCAAGTCTCTGCGGGAAGGTGGGGCCCTTGACGGCCTGACGGGGCTGCAACAAGTCCTCACTCAGAAGCAGGCGGCCCTCGAAGCGCTCCGGAAGCAGCACGAGACCGCGCAGGTCCTGGAGTCCACGGGGTGGGAGATTGCGGTCCGGCGCGCCGAGCCTCAGGAGGGGCCTGCCCTTGCCTTGAGGTCTTGGAAGGAGCGGAGCGGCTCCCTATGCGGGACGATGGGCTCCCTGTGCTCCGATTCATAACCGTACCGGTGCTTCACGAGCCGACGTCCGCCGTCGAACGTGCGGACCACCACGATGTCCTCATCGTCGCTGCACAGTGGACACATGGCCAACGCCATGGCAACCCCCCGCTTCGTCGGTGCTTGTGCCCCACTGAGCTCCCGCCAACTTTAAGTCGCAGGTCAAAGGGCTAGTGTGATCGGCTCTCGTGGTGCTCGTGCTGGTCGCGGGCGGAAGTCTGCGGACAAGATCGTCCGTCAGCGGTCGACTTCGAGGTTCGTCAGGACGAGCAGAGCACGCAGGAGTTGGGTGGCGTGGGCGGGATCGGTACGGAGTTTGGTGAGGATCCGCCAGTTCTTGAGGTGGGCGAAGCCGTGCTCGACCGGTGCGCGTCCGACGGCGAGGACGCGGTTGGCTTCCTTCTGACCGGCGGTGAGTTTGTGGGTGCGGCTGGCGGTGTAGCCGGTGACGATCACGGGGTCGCGGATGTCGTTGTCCAGGCCGCGGAAGGTAGAAGCCCATTGATGGGGTTTTCCGGAAAAGGGTGCGATCGAGTGGCATTGTTCACGAGCCGGTTCTGGCACAACTTCCGTGCTGAGTGACGCCCCGTTACGGCTGAACATCGAAGAGAGCAATGGAAGGGGGTGGCGGGGCAAGCACTGCGCGAAGGCGCGTCAGTATGGCTCGCCACTGCTTCCAGTCCTCCGGGTCGACCCAGTTTGAGGCTGGCCCATCCTCGTCGCCGACGATGCGGGCGAGGGCTTCGTCGGCGAGTGCCCGAAGGTCGGAAGGGAACAGGGGCATTGGTGTTTCCGGACCGTAGGACATGTCGACGGGCTCGCCTCCTGGGCATTGCGCCGCGATCAAGGCGGCGGCGGCCACCGCCTCTTCTGCTTCCGTGAGATAGCCGGTTGCATCGATCGTCCGGATGAGGACGCCTCGGATCAGGGCTTCGCGCGCCTCGGGCTCGGCTTCGTCGAGGGCGTTGGCGAAGTCCGCGGCTGTGTCGTTGTCGAAGGGACCGGTATCCCAGGTGCCCATGCTGATCTCCTTGCGTATGGTCGCCCGGATCCTCGCATGAGGCGCTGACAACACGACTACGGGGCGAGCAGGACCCGTTTGCGAAGCAGGTCAAAGCCTGCGCGGCCGAACATCTGGCGCTTGAGCATCTTGATCCGGTTTACGTGACCTTCGACGACTCCGGAGTTCCAGGGCAGCGTCAGACCGGCGATGACGGCGTCGCGGTCTCGGTCGATGCCGGCCGCGAGAGTGTGGAGGCTGGGCAGGTCGTCCTGGCGGACGGCGTCGAGCCACTGCGGGAGCCGCTCGCCCTGGCGCTCGGTGAGCATCTGGGCGAAGGACCGAACGTGACCGGTCAGGGCATCGAGTTCAGGGCAGTTGGCCAGGACGGCTTTGAGCCGGAGCTGTTCGGTCTCGGTCAGCGTCTCGGGACGGCTGAGAATCCATCTCGTCACCACGCGGGGTGCCGGCGGTTGCGCCGTGACCGGTCGTGGCGAGGTCCGTTTCTCTCGCAGGTAGGCGCTGACCCGGCCGTAGCTGCCGCGATAGCCCAAGGGAACGATCTCTTCCCAGAGCTTCCAGGCGTTGGTGCAGCCCTCGTCCCAGCGTTCGTCCAGGTAGGGCTTGTACTCGTCAAGGACGGAGGTTCGGTTGTGCTGCCACTGGCCGCGAAAGAGGTCTTCCGGCTTCGCAGCGTCAGCGAGGCTCTTGACGGTGCGGTGGGTCATCTGGAGCTGGCGCCCGATGGAGCGTCGGCTGTGGCCGGCTTCCAGCAGCGCGTGGACCGTGGCGTGCCGGGCTAGGACGCGGTTGGCGAACCGCTCGCTCCGCCAGGGAGAGTCCGTCTTCTCCTCGGGCGGCGCCGGTTCGTCGGCCTTCGCCTCGGGATCGGGGACCAGAACCCGAAGGCACTGGCGGTGGCGGGCCACCGCCCGCTCAGCGGCTTCCCCCAGGTTGTGCCATAAGTGCCAGCGGTCCGCGACCTGCGTCGCCTGGGGTGCCCCGGCGGTGGCGCCTTCCGCGAAGAACGGTGCGCGGTCCCGGCAGACGACCTCGATCCCGGGCCGCTGTGCGAGCCAGGCGGCCAGGCTTGATGCTTCTCGATCAGGCAGGAGATCAATCGGCCGGCGGGTCTCGACGTCCACCAGGACAGTGCCGTAGCGGCGGCCCTTGCGGGTGGCGTACTCATCAACGCCGACCACCCGAGGCGTCGGCACCTCCGGCTCGGGCAGCGCCTCGACCAGGCGCAGGACCGTGCTCCGGCTGATGGACATGCCGAGCATGGCAGCCAGGCGGGCGCCGGCTCGACCAGCCAGGGCGAGGCCGACTGTGGTCAGGATGGAACGCAGCCGTTCGGTGCGCTGGCCGTGCCTGCGGGTGAGACCGCATATCTGCTCCACGAACGTCTGACGTGGGCACTTGGAATTCCCGCACCGGAATCGCCGGACCCGCAGCCGGAGTACAACGCTACGTCCGGCGCTCGGGGCATCAGCGAGAAACCGCAGGTAGGAGCTGTGAACCCGGGTCGAGCCGACGCCGCATCCCGGGCAGGCGGCGCCGGCCGTGGTGCCCTGCGCGTCAAGGCGCACGTTCTCGATATTCACGTGCACCGACCGCACCGCGATGTCCGCGATCGCCGGGAACAACAGCGCCTTCAGCTGGAGTGCAACGTCTTCCATGGCCCGGACTGTCAGCCCAGCGGCACTGACCACCGTCCATTTTCGGGTGCCTTCGCATACCGTCCGGAGACGCTCAGCCGTCACTCACCGTGGCCACTGCACGAAAGCTGAGCCAGAACCCACGAGCTGACAGCACCTGTACACGGGTTTGGGCAGCACTCGAAGCTCTGCAGACGTCGAGCAATTCATGGCTTCGGGCAGCACGGGTCCCTGCCAAGAGTCTGGCAGGGGCCCGTGGTGTAGGGAGCCGAGGGGGGGCTGGGACCCGTCCCTAGATGAGCAGCATCCTGGCCAACACGGCTACCGTCTGCTGGTGGCCTGACGGCCCGGCGTCACTTCAGGTGTCGGGTGAAGAACTGGGCCGCGGCGTCCCCCGCGAACTGCGGGACGCCGGTGTGCCCGCCCATATTGGCGTGCAGCGTCTTCTCCTTGGAGCCGAAGGCGTCGAACAGGTCCAGGGCCGCCTGCCGGTCGTTCCCTTCGTCGTCCCACTGCAGCAGGACGTGCAGAGGGATGGTGACCTGGCGGGCCTCCTCGAACATGGCGCGAGGGACGAAACTCCCGGCGAACAGAACAGCGGCCGAGATACGCGGCTCGACCACCGCCAGCCGGGTCCCGATGGAGATCACTCCCCCCGAGTACCCGACCGGGCCGCCGATCTCGGGCAGCGACAGGAGGGCGTCCAGGGCGACCTGCCATTCCGGGACCGCCTTGTCGACCAGGGGGAGGATAAGGGCGTCGATGATCTCGTCGCTGACCGGCTCGCCGGCCTCCATAGCCCGGCGCAGGTCGGCGACGGCCTGCTCGGCTGCGGGCAAACGGGGCCGGTCGCCGCTTCCGGGGAGCTCGATGGTGGCCGTGGCGAAGCCGTCCGCCGCGGAGTGCCGGGCCCGGGCCAGCAGCCGGGGGTACATCTTGCGCAGCCCGAGAGGAGGGGGGCTGAGCAGGATCAGCGGCGCCGGTGCGGATGTGGATGCAGATCCGGGCGTCCACAGGATGCCGGGGATCTCGCCGAGGGTGAATTCGCGCTCAAGGACAGCGTCGTCGAGACGCTGTTCAGAAGTGAATTGCATGGTCATGCCTTTCGGGAGTGCCATGGAACGGCGCTCCCGGACGACCTACCGCCCGACCGTGACCCTGGAGGGGAGCACCCATGTCGATACGTTCACGGGTACCACCTCCTCACTCTCTTGCACGGCCTCCGGAAACGTAGCAGTGGCTGCCGTGGTTCCGCCAACGGGTTTTTGAGGAGGCTCTGCGGCCGAACACCACGGCGTCGGAGTCACGCCTGTCACTGGTCGGAAAGCGCACGTCCGCCACCGATTTCGAGCACCGAAAAACCGGCAACCAACCGCTGACGGACGATCTACTGCGCAGACAGCCGCCCATGACCAGCGTGAGCACCCTGAGCGCCGATCACACCAGCCCTTTGACCTGCTACTTCAAGTTGGCGGGGGCTCACTCTGAGCCAATGCACTCACCGGCCAAGAGCTGCATTCTCGCATTCAGACAGGGCAGGCGGGGTGCGGTCTCCGGCACGCCGGCGGATCTCGACTTCACAGGCCTGGAGGGCAACTCCGCGCCGCAACGCCTGGTGTCCGGTTCGTGCAACGAGGTGGCAACGCACGGCGCGTGGGCTTCGGAGGACACCTTGGTGGTGAAGCCGAAACCGACGCAGTACCCGGCACCGATCAGTCGGTCAGCCGGCACACCCTGTCGTCATCCGTCACCTCGTAGACGTCGATGCGCAGGAGCTGTCGGACGTGGGCCGGGACGCGTGCGGCGGCCTTGAGGGAGGAGGACGGCACGACGAGGGCGTAGCGCGTGTGCGGGTCCTGGCTCGTCATGCGGCGCAGCAGTTGGCCATAGGCGATGTCGGCGTCGATGCCTTTCTCGCTGGTGCGGCCCTTGGCCTCGCAGATCAGCCGTTCCCAGCCGCGTACGGCTTCCAGGTCGGTCCACCGGTCCGTGGGATCGACGGGTGTCCAGCCTTCGGCCAGCAGCCAGGTGCGGAAGGTGTCGGTAACCCAGTCCTCGTCACTGGCGCGGGCCAGGATCTTCTTCAGTGCCGCCAGGTCGGCCGCTTCGTTGCGGCGCAGTCGTCCGCGGCCGTCCGCATCCAGGTCGGCGGGGCGGATGAGGACCAGGCGCAGCCCGTGCGCGGGGATCTGCTCATCGCGCCGGGCGTCGTACAGGGCGCGCTGCTCGCCGCGGTGGACACCGCTGACGGTGAGGCGGTTCGGCTTGTCAAAGTGAGGCATCGGCTGGTCGTGCTGCAGTTCGCGGTACTCGACCACCAGCTGATGGCCCGGCCAGAAGGCGTCGACCGGCAGTTGGACTCGTCGGCCGCCTGATCCGGGATCCCCGAGCAGCCAGTCGAACCTGTGCTGCGGCAGGGCGTTCTCCCCGAGGATCCGCTCGCACAACCCAACGACATACGCCTCATCGCTGCCATCTCTCGTTGCCATGACCGGGCATCCTGCCACCCCCTCCATGGACCAGCAGCACCGGGCTGGCGAACCCAGAGCCTCGCCGCGCAGAAGGCCGGCAACGACAAACAGGCCGTCGGCTTGGCGGTCAACGCTCTGGAGGGCGTGGTGAAGATTGCGTCCGAGCCCCTTTCCCCTGGTGCCGTCTGTGACGGCGGGCAGGCCTGAGGGTCAGGTGGCGCCCCTTGGGGACCAGTTGGGGACCAGCGCCCACGTCGATGGGCGCACAGCATGTACGGATGTGCACGCTGCGCGCCCTCAAAGTCTGCCTTATGTCGTGATTTTTCCTCCGACCCATCGATCTGGGGGTCAAGGGGGCGCAGGTTCAAATCCTGTCGTCCCGACTCGAAAGAGTCGCAGGTCAGGGGCCGTTTCAGAGCAATCTGAAACGGCCCCTGACTCGTTTTGGGGACCAGTCGGGGGTCAGCGCATGAGGCCTGTCGGAACTGGACGAGGCGGGCGGTGCCCATGGTCGGCCATGTTCTCCTGTTACCGTCGGCGACCCGCAGCCCGTGCGTGTCGTACACGCCCGGCTCGGGGACGACCACCGCGTCGACGGCGCGGGTCGAGACGGGGTGGTAGAACGGCTGGTCGATCCGCCGCGCCCAGGCGAGGAAGTCGGCCCAGGAACATGTAGAGCGGCTCGCGACAGCGACTACGCGGCGGGGCGTGTCCAGCGCTTGATGATGTGAGGCTGGGAGTACGGGGCCGGCCAGGCCTGCAGTCGGATCTCCTCGGTGTCCTCCGGCTCGTCCTCGTCATCGGGGTCGGGGAAAGCGGCGGCAGCGAGGTTCCGTCGAGAAGCGCGGATGCGGGTCCAGCCGGTGGGCATGTCGAAGCGTGCCGCATCGGGGAGGTGGTCGGTGCAGCTCAGCACGACCAGCCGTCCCGAGGCCAGATTGAGGCTTGCTTCGACGACATGATCGAAGTCGTCGCGGTCGTCGTCCGGCTGCTGCGCGAGGACGTGGACGCTGACTGCCACGGTCATGTTGACGTCGGTGCCGATGGCCAGGGCATCTTCAGTGACGCCGAGCCCGTCCCGGACGGCTTGTTCGGTCCACACGTCGCTCAGGTCGCCCTCGGACTCGTCGTCCAGGAGGTGGATCTGGAAGTAGTCCGCAAAGAGCTCAAGGTCTGTCACCACGAGGCCATCATCGTTGCTGCTCAGGGAGGGCAGAGCGGCGGGGCGGGGGAGTGTCAGTAGGCAGTGCGATGCTGACGCCGACAACTCCGCTCACGGTGATCAATGGGGGGCCGATGTTTGGTGAACGATCAGGGTCCGACTTGTCCTCGGTCGGCTTCGACTCTGCTTGGTGTGCCACCGACCTGGGTGAATACCGCCCCTGCCGCTACACCTATGAGTACTACCCCTACGAGAGCCTGCCGCCTCTCGACTCCACCGAGTTCACGGGCGCCTTTCAATGGCTCGGTGGTACTGGCGGACCTGTTCCCGAACAGGTCACAGTGCTCAATCGCTTGGCGGAGAGCCTGGCGGCCAAGGGCTTGACGCTGCCTCGGGACTTCGTCACCTTCCAGGCTGACTCGAAGCTGCACTGCTCGCTTGATGAGGTCTCGGTGACGTGCTGCTGGACCGATATCTCAGAGCCCCTGCCCAGTCCGGTCGAGCCTGGTGCCTTCCTTGTGCGATTCCTGCGGGATCAGCAGGACTGCGTCATCTGGTACCTCTACCTCCGTCCGTCGGGTGAGGCCTTCGTGGTGCACTCCTATCTCGACTACGAATACGAGTACGAGGCGCGGCGCGACGGGGAAGAGACGGAGACCGATCTCGACGATCCGGAGGAGCAAAGGGCCGCAATCCTCTGGTGTGCATCTTCCTTCGAGGAGTTCGCCCATCGGTTCTGGATCGAGAACCGTCTCTGGCATGCCCTCAACGGCAATGATTTGTCCGGACTCGAGCCTCAGGTGCGTGACTACTTGCGCCACTACGCGCCGCCTGGGATATCCGCATGATCGTGCACTGAACGAGACCATGTGCGGATGGCGGAGCGGGTACGCGTTCGCGAGATCGATGGCCGAGATCGATGGCGACGAGGGGCAGCGCCTGTTGCGGACCATCCGTAGGGGCACCGGTTCGGTGGTGACCTGGCGGCGGGACCAGATGGTGCTGCTGTCCGCGCAGGGCATGCCGGTGGTGAAGATCGCCGAGGTGACGTTCACCAGCGCGGACCGGGTCCGGGACGTGATCCACAACTTCAACGCCGACGGCTTCGAGCCGCTCCACCCGAAGTCCAAGGGCGGCCGGCCCAGGACGCTCACGCTGCCCGAGCGCCGGGAGATCAAGAAGACCGCGAAGTCCAGGCCGGCCGAGCACGGCCTGCCGTTTTCGACCTGGAGTCCGGCGAAACTGGCCGACTTCCTGGTCACCGAGAAACAGGGCGAAGGTTCTCTGATGCGGCACTAGCGCAATGGATTTGGGGACCACTTGGGGACCACTTGGGGGCCAGCGCACTTGGCCGGGGTGAAACGTCGCCTTGACGCAGGCATGGCTCCGCGAGCGGGTCGCGGCCGGCCGCGGACGGCGAGCGCCGCCGATGGTGGTGTCGTGTCACCTCGCTCCGCGGTCAGACTCGTCCCGCGCCTCCGAGCACGGCCGGCCCGCACTCCTCCGGGAGGTTGGCGACGACCAGCGCGAACGCCTCCTCCAGGGTCTCCGTCCTGCCGAGGATCCCCACGCCCTTGGGGCCGCGCACCCGGAAGCGTCCATCGCTACCCCGCGGTTGGACCTGCCCGCCGACGTGGGCGGCGGGCGTTCCGGTGCGGCCACTGAAGTACACGACCCCGTGACCGACCAGAGGGAAGAGCTGTCGCAACCGCGGCTGTGCGTAAGCCCCGCGGACGGTCTCCGTGTCGACCAAGTCGTGACCGCCGCCGAGGAGGAACCGCCATTCCTCGGCCACGATGTCCGCGGCACTTCGCGCGTCGGCGTCGCCCGTCATCTCCTCGCTCTCACCTCATGTGCTTCGGAAGCTTCGAAAGGTCGGGCTTGATTTCCGGGATGTCCGGCTTGGGGGCCTCGATCCTCTCATTGTTCGAGTACCAGTGGATCTCCTCCCAGGGGCGGCCGAGACGCTCCTCGTCCGGCTCTCCCCAGGCCGCGTCCCCGTCGTGCGGCCGCACGACCCTGGCGACCAGGCCCATCTCCCACGCGGTTCCGCCGACACCGGCCGGAGGCAGTTGTCCTCATGCCTCGTGTCGAACCGGCCGCCGAACACGGCCGCTGTGCGGAAGGCATCCACGATGGTCTGTGGATTGTTTCAATTGCCCACCTGTCCACTGCTGTTCGGTATTCCGTCTGCAGGAACCGACTGGTTCGAAACCAGGGGAGGGACCGGCTGTACGCCGGCCGGACCGTCAGCGGAGCGGGCGCCGGTGCGATGTCAGGGCGGCGGTCATCTCCTGGGCCGCGGACGGAGCAGGCGCGGGGCCGGTGGGTCTGGGCATGGGGTCCGGAGGCGTGGTGGTCGCCTGGCGGTCGCAGCCGTGACGACCGGCGGAACCGGCCGGCGGTGACGCGAGGGTGATGTGACGGGGGTCACGGGAACCCGGGGGCGGGCCGGTCCAGTGCAGATCATGAACGTCTACTCGAAGCACTCTTCCTCGCCCGTCCCGTCCGCCCCCGTCCGGGCGGCGACGCGCCGGTCCGTGCTGCGTGGGCTCGGCGTCGCGACGGCCGTGGGCACCGCGGCGGTCTGCCTTCCGGCCGCCGCGGCCCACGCCGTGCCCGCCGGGCGGCGGACGGGCGGGGCCTCCGGCACGTACGCGTTGACCCTTGTCCACCTGGGCCGCGACGGCGCGCCGACCACCGACTACCGCACCCTGCTGACCGCGCTGTCCGGGCCCGACGCGGGCAGCGGGCGGGAGCTGAAGGAATCACCCAGCACCGTCACCGTCCAGGTGGCCGCCGGGCGGTACCTGCTCGACTCCACCATCGCCACCAGGCCGGTGGGGGAGGGCAACTGGGGGAACGACTGGCTCGTGCAGCCCCGGCTGGACGTCGACCGTGACATGACCCTCGTGCTCGACGCCCGGGTCGCGCGCCCGGTGGACATCAGGCCGCCGGTCGCCGACGCCAGGTTCGAGCAGGCCGGGGTGTTCGCCGAGGTGACGTACGAGGGGGTCACCGGCCTCGCGCACCTGCTGACGATGTCGCTGGACCTGCGTGTCGCGCACCTGGGGCCGGCCGCCGAGCGCGGGGCCGTACGGACCTGGGTGGACTCGTACTGGAGCCGGCCGGGCGGCGTCTGCGCCCTCGGTTACGTCTTCCGGGGCGAGCGGGCGCTGACCGGTCTGGTCCGGCACCCGACGCCCGGCGACCTGGCCACGCTGGTGGTGCGCGCGGGGGTTCCCGCGTCCGGCGGGGGAACGGCCCTCGTCGACTTCTCACCGTCGGAGGGCCCCTCGCCGGCGCTGGCGCTGGCGGTGCCGTCGGGGGGCACCGGGACGTTCCTCCTCACGCCCGAGCGCGGCACCTGGGACCTCGTGTACGGCGCGCAGCCGGAGCGGGAGGGGCCGGCCAACAACCACTTCGTCCTCGGCCGCTCGTTCACGCCCGGCTCCACCACGGTGCACACCTTCGACACCCCGGTCTTCGGCCCGGCCATCGACTCCTCGCCCGGCGCCCGGCCCGTCGCGCAGCGCACCGGCGACACCCTGGACCTGACGGTGCCGCTGCTCGCCGACGGCGACGGCCACGTGCCGTCCTCGCCCCTGTTCACCGCGTCGACCGTCACGCTGCACCGCGACGGCAGGCTGGTCGCGACCCGCCGCGGCGAGAAGCCGGGGCACGCCTCGTTCACGGTGTCGGCGGGGAGGGCCGCCTACCGGCTGACGGCGAGCGCGACACGGCCGCGCGGGAGCGTCACGGCGACGTGGACGTTCACCTCCGCCGCGACGGCCACCGCCATCGACCTCCCGCTGAGCGCCGTACGCTTCGGCCCCGACCTCGCGCTCGACGGCACCGCCCCCGCGCACACCACGAGCCGGGTGGCGGTGACCGTGGAGGGCGCCGCCCGGCTTTCGGGGGTGCGGTCGCTGACCGTGTCCGTGTCCACGGACCGGGGCGCCACCTGGACGCGGGCGGCGCTGACCGGCGGACGGATCACGGTGACGACGCCGGAACCCGGCAAGGCGGTGTCGCTGCGCGCGGAGCTGACGGACGCCCACGGCAACACCCTCACCCAGACCCACATCGACGCGTACGTCACGCGTGCCGCCACAGGGGCGCGCTGACGTCCGTCCCTCGGCGGGTACCCGGGAAGGCCGGGCATCCCCGGGGTCCTTCGGCCGTGCCCGCCTCGGGCCGGGAGTGAGGGGCCGTTTCGGAGACATCCGAAACGGCCCCTGATTTCTTCAACGGGACGGACACACCGGGGCGGTCGACTGGTCCGCCAGGTAGGCCGTCCGTTCCTGTGGGGTCAGGTCCCGGCCGGCGTTGTGGCAGACGGTGGTGAGAGCGGCGTCGGGCTGGGGGAGGTCGATGTTCCAGAGCCGTACGGTGGAGTCGCCGCTGCCGGTGGCGAGGGTGCGGCCGTCGGGGCTGAAGGTCAGGTCGAACACGGCGCCCGAGTGCCCGAGCAGGGTGGTGAGGGTCCGGCCGGACGTGACGTTCCAGAGCCGTACGGAGGCATCGATGCCGCCGGTGGCGAGGGTGTGGCCGTCGGGGCTGAACGCCACCGCGTGCACCTGGTCCGTGTGTCCGATCAGTGTGGTCCGGGTGTTGCCTGACGCGACGTCCCACAACCGGGCGGTGCGGTCGTTGCCCGCCGACGCGAGGGTGGATCCGTCCGGGCTGAACGCCACCGCGTTCACCTGGTCCGTGTGTCCCTTCAAATACACGCGGTTCGCACCGGTGTCCGCGTCCCACAGGCCGACCGTCGTGTCGCCGGACGCGGTGGCGACCGTCTTGTCGTCGGGGCTGAACGCAACCCCGACGACCGTGCCGGTATGGCCCTCGAGGACCGCGCCGGGCGTGCGCGTGCGCATGTCCCACAGCCGGACGGTGTAGTCGGAACTGGCGCTCGCGAGGGTGCGGCCGTCAGAGCTGAACGTCAGCCCGTTCACTATGTCCTCGTGCTCGGTCCAGGACTTGATCAACTTGCCCGTTTCGGCGTCCCACAGTTCGACGGACCCGGCCCAGTCACCCGTCGCCACGATCTTGCCGTTCGGGCTGACGGCCAGGGCACTCACCGAGCTCTCGCCGCCGCCGTGCAAGGTGTCCCTGACCGCTCCGCTGCGAACATCCGACAGGTGGGCGGTCGTGTCCAGACTGCCGGTGGCGAGGGTGCGGCCGTCCGGAGTGAAGGCCACGGACATGACGGCGCCGGTGTGTCCGGCCCGGAGGGCCCGTACCGTACCGGCGGTCGTGTCCCACAGCCGCACCGTGCTGTCGAGACCGCCCGAAGCGAGCGTGTGTCCGTCGGGGTTGAACGCCAGCGCGTTGACGCTGTTCGAGTGACCGGCGAACCCCATGAGGGCCGCGCCTGTTGCCGGGTCCCAGAGCTGCACGGTGTTGTCGTCCCCGGTGGCCACGGTGCGGCCGTCGGGGCTGAACGCCAGCGCTTCCGGAGTGCCCTCGGCCTGGGAGTCGCGGCTTTCCCAGGTGGTCGGGTCCCACAGCCGCAGGACGCCGTCGGCGCTGACGCTGGCGAGGGTTCCGTCGCGGCTGAACGCCACGTCGTACACTTCGCCTTGCAGCGCGTCCAGCTTCCTGCCCTCCTTGCCGAGGCCGACGTCCCACAGCCGTACGGTCGTGTCCGCGCCGCCGCTGGCGAGGGTGCGGCCGTCGGGGCTGAACGCCACGGAGTAGACGACCTCTTCGTGTCCCTCGAGATTCGTGCGGAGTGCGCCCGTGGCCGTGTCCCACAGCTGCACCTTTCCGTCTCCGTTGGCGGTCGCGATGGTGTTTCCGTCGGGACTGAAGGCCAACGCGGCCACCGCGGAGGAGGGTTCGGCGAAGACGATATGGTCGCTGCCGTCCACTTTCCACAGTCGCACGGTCCTGTCTTCGCCGCCCGTGGCGATGATGTTTCCGTCCGGGCTGAACGCCAACGCGTACACCTCGCCTTCGTGCCCCTCCCGAGTGGCGCGGAGTGCGCCGTCGTCCGCGTTCCACAGCCGCAGGGTCTGGTCGTTCCCCACGGTGGCGAGTGTCTTGCCGTCGGGGCTGAACGCCACTTGGCGCACGGCTTCGGTGTGCCCGTCCAGCCGCTGGTGCTTCGGCAGCGCCGCCGCGTTCATCAGGGCTTCCCGGGACTCCACGTTGTGGTTGGTCCGGTACGCCCGTACGGCCAGCAGCGAGGCGAGTTCGGGATTGGTCCCGATGAGTTCGGCGGACTGCGCGGCGAGCTCGCGTGACTGAGCCGCCTCGCTGGCGGTGACCGCGGTCCGCCATTGCCACAGGGCGCCTCCGACGGCGACGAGGGCGAGGACCAGCAGCGTGGCGAGGACCGTGTTGAGGCGCCTGCTGCGCCGGATGACGGCGTGCTGACGGTCCTTGCTGGCGGAGAGGAAGGCCGTGATGTCGCCCGGCAGGCGGTGCTTGCGGGACCAGTCGAGGCCTTCCGCGAGTGCCGTGCCCGCCAGCAGGTCGCCCGGGTCCTTCTTCTCGGCCCAACGGGCCCGGCGCTCACGGGTGCGGTCGAGCCACTCGTGGAAGCGGCGGTCCTGGGCGAGCCAGTCGTGCAGGGTGCCCCAGTCGCGGATGAGCGCGTCGTGGATCAGCTCGGCCACGGGCCGGCGGGGAGGGCCGTCCGAATCCTCCGAGGTGGCGGGGGTCTGGGTGGTGATGATCCGGTGGCGGGCCAGGGCGGCGATCACGTCGTCGGCGTCCTGGTGGCCGTCGGGTGCCCCGTCCGGGTCGCCCGCCAGGTCGCGGAGTTCGTCGAGCGGGACCTGGGCGCGGACGGCGGGGGCCCGGCGCCGGGGGTCCTCGGGACGGACCAGGGACGTCAGGATGCGCCGGGCGACGGGGCGCTGTCCGTCGGACAACCGCTCGAGCGCGGTGTCGCACCACAAGGTCAGGCTGCCGCTGACCGCTCCGATGCGGTGGTAGGCGTCGTGGGTGAGGAATCCGTCCTCGCGTCGGTCCCACAGTTGTTCGAGGGTGAGCTCCAGCAGGGGGAGGACCGTGGCGGGCACCTGGCCCAGCGTGCGCCCGTCGGGGGTGGTGGCCAGCACGTCGGTGATGATCTGTTCGGGCAGTCCGGCCTGGAGGCGGGCTCCGACATCGGCCGCGGGCAGGGTGATGATGTCGTGCAGGTCCTTCTTGCTCAGGGTGTTGGGGACGTTGAGCAGCCCCGGCTTGGCCGCTTCCAGCAACAGGGGCGCCTGTGCGGCGAGTTGGGGGTAGAAGTCGTCGCGCATGACCAGGATCACGCTGAGCCGGGCGTTCTCGTCGACCGCCGTCGCGAGCTGTCGCGCGAGAGGGACGCGGTCCGGCGGCCGGCCGTCGTCCGGGGCGGGTGTGAACAGCTCCTCGAACTGGTCGACGACGATCACGACGCGGCCGCCGTCAGGCTCGGCCGCGAGCCGACGGGCGACCGCCGCGCCGAGCCCGTCCGCGGCGGCTCCGGGGAGCCCGGCGCGCTCGAGTTCGGCCGACAGGTCCTGCCGCGGGCGGGCGAGGACGGGGGACCAGCGGTCGCTGCCCGGCAGCTCGCCCACCGCGAGGGCGCGCAGCACGCCCGCCTGGACCAGGGAAGACTTGCCCGACCCCGACGGCCCGAGGAGGAGCGTCAGCCGCCGCTGCCGGGCCAGGCTCGCCATGACCTGCTGTACGGCGTCGTTCCGGCCTTGGAACCACCGGGCCTGTTCCAACGTGAACGATTCCAGGCCCCGGTACGGGCAGATGCTCCGGGCGGTCAGTTCCGGGAGGATCTCCCGCAGGGTCTCGGTGGGGGTGACGTAGGCGATGCCCTGGCCTCGCTCGAAGGCGTCGGGCGCGGTGATCTCGGTGAGCATGCCGACGACGAGGCCGGTCACCTCGTCGAGGACGGGCCCGCCGCTGAAGCCGGTGGTGAGGTCGTTGGCGACGGTCAGTTGCAGGTGGGGCCCCCTGCCGCCGGTGTCCGGCAGTACGTCGCCGGCCTCGCCGTAGCCGAAGTGCCCCTCCGGCGGAGCCTGTGCGGGGAACCCGAAGGAACGGACGCGGTGCCCCCGGCAGTCCGCCGCGGCCCCCAGCGGTAGCGGGTCGACCCCGGCCGGCGGGTGGTGCAGCCGGACGACCGCCACGTCCTCGAACTCGGGGCCGCGCCACGCGTCGTCGAGGACCCGGCCCTCGAACCGGCTCTCACGGGCACCCTCCGCGTGGGGGAAGGCGGCCGCGACCTCCATGCCGGGGCCGCTCCCCGCCGCCTCGACGACGTGCGCGCAGGTGACGAGGAGTCCCTCGGTCACGAGGAAGCCCGCGCCCGCCACCCTTCCGTCCGGTCCGAGGATCTGGGCCACGGAGCCGGGAAGCCCTTTCGTGCTGCCGGGCATCGTGCATCAGTCCTCGTCCGCGGGTGGAGGCGTGTAGATGGCCTCGCGCTCCCAGGAAACGGTCACCTTCAGATGGCCGTCGGCCCGGCTCTTCGTGATCACCGCCCCGGCCTCGACCGCCAGGTCCACTCCGAACTCGACCGTGATCGCGTCCGGCCTTGCCCTGCGCAGCTGTTGAAGCGTCGCGCGGGCGGCGTCGGCCACGGGTTCCAGGGAGGTCTGCAGCGTCGACGGCAGCTCGCGCATGGCGTCGCCGATGCGGCCGGCCTTCACCGGTCCGCCCGTCGCGGACGGGTCCTCGACCAGGAGGGAGCCCCCGCCTTCCAGGGGAATTCGGGTCAGGGATGTCACAGCGCCTCCTCCGTACGCTGGGCTGGCGCGTGCCGGCGCAGCCGCGTTCGACGGTGGTGGGCGGATCCGCCCAGGGCTCATAACCAGCGTCGTCGATTTCGGCGTCCGTCGCATCCCGGGCGCCCACGGTGACCGCCGCGGTCGGTCGGATGCGGGTGGTGCGAACTCTTGCCGGGGTGGGGTCACCTCTCTAATGTGAACCTTCAAATCCCAGGAGATCCTTGTTCCTGGCTTCGTTGGGGATGTGTTTTGAACGATCAAATTTGTCAGGGGCCGATGCCCGGCTACCTCGACCACGCGAGGGTCGGGCCGGTGACGGGGGAGGCGGCCCGGGCACTCGTCGGTGCGGTGGGGCTGGCCGCGCGGTGCGGGCCGGGGGAGTTGGGGAGGCTGTTCGAGCTCAGCGACGCGGCACGGGGGTCGGCGGCTCGGCTCCTCGGGGCGCGGTCCGACGAAGTCGCGCTCGCGCCCTCCACCAGCAACGGCCTGTTCAGCGTGGCCGCGGGCCTGCGGGGGCCGGGAGTCGTGCTGGTACCGAGGGACGAGTTCCCCGCCAACGTCTATCCGTGGCTCCGGTTCGCGGGCAGGGGAGGGCCGGAGGTGCGGCGCTTCGACCCGGACCGGGGGCGCCACGTCACTCCGGAACTGCTGCGCCGTCACCTGACGCCGGAGGTCAGGGCGCTTGCCGTCAGCGCCGTCGACTCGCTCTCCGGGCACGTGGCGCCCCTGGCGGCGCTCAAGGAGGTGCTGGGGCCGGACCGGCTGCTCATCGTCGACGCCATCCAGGGGCTCGGCGCCGTGCCGTTGGAGACCGATGCCGCGGACGTCCTGGTCAGCGGGGGACAGAAGTGGCTGCGAGCCGGTTGGGGAGCGGCGCTGCTGCTCGTCCGGGACCGGTGCGCGGAGCGGCTGGAGCCCGGGCTCGGAGGCTGGGCCGGCGTCACGGCGCCGTTCGCGGAGCGGCATCCGGCGCCGTCGTTGCCCGGGGCCGCCGCGCATCTCGCGACCAATCCGGACTTCCCGGCGGCCGCGGCCCTCGGCGCGGCCGTCGACGGACTGCTCGCGGGGGGCGGTCCCGCCGCGGTCGGCGCCCGAATCCGGGACGTGCTCGCCGAGTTGCTCGACCGGGCGCGGCGGGCGGGGGCCGAGGTCCTGCTCGACGGGCTCGGGCGGCGGGAGCGGGCCGGCATCGGGGCCTTCCGCCTGCCCGGCCACGACCCCGCAGCCGTGCACCGCGCGCTGGAGGCGGGCGGGGTGATCACCACGCACCGCGGCGAGTGGATCCGGCTCTCCCCCCACGCCTCCACCACGGGCGCGGCCGCGGACCTGTTCACCGGTGTGCTGGAGGCCCTCGCCCGGGGCGCGTCCCGCACCCGTACCCGTACGACCACCCGCACTCACACCCACACCCACACCCAGGAGTCGACATGTCCCACCACCTGAGCCGACGTCAGATCCTGCACCTCGCCTCCGCCTCCGCCGCCGGGTTCGGCCTCGCCGCTTGCGGCGGCGGCGGATCGGGCGCCGGGGCGTCGGGCGCCGACGGCGACAGCGGTCCGATCACCGTCTGGAGCTGGACCACCGCGGCCGAGGCGCTGCGCGGGGTCGTCCCGTCCTTCGAGCGGGACAACCCGGGGATCGAGGTCGACGTGCAGGACCTCGGCAACCCGGCGATCTGGGACAAGATCACCGTCGGGCTCGCCTCGGGCGGCAAGGGTCTCGCCGACGTCCTCCACATAGGCGTCGACTACCTCCCCGGCTACCTGGAGAAGTTCCCCGCGGGCCTCGCCGACCTGTCCAGACTCGGGGCCGACCGGTACGAGGACGCCTTCGTGCAAGGCCTGTGGCCGACCGTCACGGGCAAGGACGGCGCGGTCCACGCGATGCCGTGGGAGGTCAACCCCCTCGGCCTGTTCTACCGGCACGACTACTTCGAGAAGGCCGGTGTCGACCCCGCCTCCCTCGGCAGCTGGGACGACCTGATCGCCGCGGGGCCGAGGATCCGCGCCGCCACCGGCGCCCAGCTGCTCGGACTCGACAAGCCCGGCACCACCCAGGACATGGACTTCTTCCAGAACCTGATGCAGCTCCAGGGCGCCTTCTACTTCGACGGCGAGGGCAGGGTCACGCTCGGCTCGCCGCAGGCCGTCCAGGCCCTCACCGTCATCAAGCGGCTCGACGACGCCGGCCTCGTCGCCGACACCGCCGGCCAGGGCACCTGGAAGCGCCTGGTCGGCCAGGGGAAGCTGGCCACCGCGCCGTACCCCGCCTGGGCCGTCGAGTACCTGGCCACCAAGTTCCCCGCCCAGAGCGGAAAGTGGCGTGTGATGCAGCCGCCCGCCGCCGTGCCCGGCGGAGGGCGCAGCGCCATCGTCAACTCCACCTACCTGACCGTCTCCGCGACCAGCAAGCGCCGCAAGGCGGCCTGGCGCTTCGTCGAGTACGCGCTCACCAAGCCGGCCGAGATCAACCGGATGTTCGCCTCCGGCGGCGTCTTCCCCGCCCTCAAGGCGGCTTACACCGACCCGAAGTTCAGCGCGCCGCACCCCTTCTACGGCGGCCAGGCCGTGCTGCGCTCCTTCGTCGACACGCTCGGCTCCGGGGCGGACGCGACCAACTTCACCGGCGACTACAGCCGCGCCCTGAAGCTGGCGAGCGACGCACAGAGCCAGGTCCTGATCAAGGGCGCCGATCCGGCCGAAGTGCTGAAGGCCGCGGCCGAGCAGCTGGCCCGCCAGACCGGCCGGAAGCAGGCGGGCTGACCCATGTCCCTCGCCCCGCCCGAACGCGCGCCCGCCACCGGGGCCGCGACCGCACCCGCCGGTTCCGCCGGTCGCGGCGCCCGCCGCCCCGCCGGCCCCGACCGGCCGGGCCGGCGCCGGCTGCTGACCCGTACCTCCGTCCCGTACCTGCTGATCATGCCCGCCGTCCTGGGCTTCGCCGTCTTCAAGGCGTACCCCATCGCCGCCTCGTTCTGGATCAGCCTCAACACCGGCAACGGCGACGCCCAGCGGTTCGCCGGACTCGCCAACTACCGGCGCCTCCTGGCGGACCCGCTGTTCTGGACCGCGCTCAGGAACACGGGACTGATCCTGGTCGTCCAGGTGCCGCTGATGCTCGGCCTCGCCCTGCTCGTGGCACTCGGACTGAACTCCGCCAAGGTGTGGCTGCGCCCGCTCTGGCGACTCGGCGTCTTCGTCCCCTCGCTGACCGGCCTGGTCGCCGCCGGCGTGATGTTCTCGGTGATCCTCAACCGCGACGCGGGACTGCTGAACTGGGTCCTCTCCCTGGTCGGCATCGACCCGGTGAACTGGCTCGGCAGCCCCTTCTGGGCCCGCGTCGGCATCGTCCTCGTGATCACCTGGCACTACACCGGCTACAACGCGGTCATGTACCTCGCCGGTCTGCAGGGCATCCCGAAGGAGCTGTACGAGGCCGCGATGGTCGACGGCGCGGGGCCGGTCCGCCGCTTCTTCGCCATCACCCTGCCCCAGCTGCGGCCCATCCTCCTCCTCACGGTCGTGCTCTCCACCATCGGCACCCTCCAGCTCTTCGACGAGCCGTACGTCCTCACCGGCGGCGGCCCCGACAACGCCACCCTCACGGTCACCATGTACCTCTACGACAACGGCTTCACGTACTTCGACTTCGGCTACGCCTCGGCCCTCGCCTACGCCCTCGCGACGATCGTGTCCGTCCTCGGCATCCTCCAGGTCCGCCTGATGGGAGAGCGCCGATGAAGGCCCGCGGCCCCCTCCTCACCCTGCTGCTCGCGGGCGCCTTCGGGCTCTGCGTCGGCCCGTTCTACTGGCTCGCCATGGCCGCCACGCAGGACGACAAGGACGTGTTCTCCTGGCCGCCGAAACTGCTCCCCGGCGGCCACCTCATGGAGAACCTCCAAGGGCTCCAGGAGTCCATCGGACTCACCCGCGTCCTCCTCAACAGCGTCCTGGTGGCGGGCGTCCAGACCGTCGGCGCCGTCGTCGTCTCGGTCCTGGCGGGCTACGCCTTCGCGAAGTTCGACTTCCGCGGACGCAACCTGTTCTTCGTCCTGCTGCTCAGCACCCTGGTCATCCCCGACACGGTCATGCTGATCCCGATCTTCCAGATGATGACGGAACTGGGCCTCATCGACACCTACCAGTCCGTCATCCTGCCGGGCCTGGTCACCCCGTTCGGCATCTTCCTCATGCGGCAGGCGCTGCGGTCCATGCCGGACGAACTCCTGGACGCGGCCCGCGTCGACGGCGCCGGCGAACTGCGGGTGCTGTGGCGGATCGTCATCCCGGTCAACCGGCCGATCATCGCCGCGCTCGCGCTGTTCGTCTTCCTCGGCGGCTGGAACCAGTTCGTCTGGCCGCTGATCGCCCTGCGCAGCCCCGAGATGTACACCCTGCCCGTGGCCACCGCGACCCTGCAGGGCCTGTCGACCACGAACTACGCACAGGTACTGCTCGCCGGGGCGATCGCCGCCGTCCCGGTGATGGCCCTCTTCCTCGTCCTGCAACGCCAGTTCATCTCCGGCCTGTTGGCCGGGGCCACCAAGGAGTGACCCACGTGACCACCGCACCGGACACCGCCGCGGAGCAGCCCGTCCCCGCCTGGCGGCCGAACACGGCCGGGGACGCCCCCGGCAGCGTCGTCCACCGGCAGCTCCGCACCGAGCTGCACCACCCGACCGGAGCCCCGCTCGTCGTCCACCTCACCGGCCTCGGCAGCGCGCGGTGGGAGCCCACCGTCACCCGGATCGCCGACGGCGTGGCGCTCGTCGAGGTCACCGCGACGGACACCGTCACCGTCCGCGCCGAATGGCGCGTCCCCTGCGTCGGGGCCACCGCCTACTGGACCCCGAACACCGACGCCTCCCGCTGGCTGCCGCCCTCCTGGACCGCCCCCCGGACCGTCTCGCTCGCCCTGGGCGCCCCCGTCGCCAGCCTGGTCGGCTCCCGCGACCGCGCCGTGTGCACCGCCGCGGCCGGCGAGACGGCCGCACCCGTGCGCGTCGGCGCCGGAGTGGTCGAGGAGAGCGGCGAGTTCGCCTTCACCGTCGAGCAGGAACTCGCCCCGGACGGACCGCCGTTGCGGCTGCGGATCGACGTCAGCGGGCGCCACTTCGCCACCACCCTGCGGGACGTCACCGCCTGGTGGGCCGAGGGCACCGACCACCCCGGCGTCGCCCCCGCCGCGCGGATGCCCGCGTACTCCACCTGGTACAGCCTCCACCAGAACGTCGACGCCGCCGCCGTCGAACGCCAGGCCTCCCTGGCCGCGGCCCTCGGGTGCGAGAGCGTCATCGTCGACGACGGCTGGCAGACCGCCGACCGCACGCGGGGATACGGGCACTGCGGCGACTGGGAGCCCAACCCCGAGGCCTTCCCCGACCCCGCGGCCCACGTCGCCGAGGTCCACCGCCTCGGCCTCGCCCACCTCCTCTGGTACGCGCTGCCGTTCATCGGCCGGCGGAACGAGGCCTGGGACCGCTTCAAGGGCCTGACCCTGCGCGAGGAACCCCACCTTGACGCGGCCGTGCTCGACCCCCGCCACCCCGACGTGCGCGCCCACCTGATCGAACGGGTCTCCCGCGCCGTCGAGGAGTGGGGCATGGACGGCGTGAAGCTCGACTTCATCGACCGCTTCGCCGTCGCCGACCCGCCGCCCGCGCCGCCCGGCGCCGACCACGCCACGGTCCACGACGGCGTACGCCGACTCCTCGCCGACCTCGACGCCCGGCTGCGCCGCGCCCGGCCCGACGTGATCGTCGAGCACCGCCAGCCGTACGTCAGCCCCGGGCTCTGGCCGTACGCCACCATGGTCCGCGCCACCGACTGCCCGCTCAGCCCCGCCGAGAACCGCCAGCGCACCGTCGACTGCCGGCTCGTCGCGGGCCCGCTCGCCGTCCACGCCGACATGATCATGTGGAACGCGGCCGAGACCCCAGAGGCCGTCGCCGTCCACCTGGTCAACGCCCTGTTCTCGGTGCCGCAGATCTCCGTCGACCTCGGCGCCCAGACCCCCGACCAGCTCGCCGCCCTGGGCTTCTGGCTCGGCGTGTTCCGCCGCTACGCCGACGTCCTCCAGCTCGGCGCCCTGGAACCCGCGCGCCCGGACCTCGGCTACCCCCTGATCCGCGCCCGCGACCACCGCACCACGGTGGTCGCCCGCTACGCGCCGCTGCCCGTCGCCCTCACGGACGGCGATCCCCCGGGCCGGGACGAGTCGGACCGCGGGCACGGGGGCGGCCCACGGACCCTCCTCGTCGCCAACGCGGACGCCGACCCCGTGGTGCTGCTCGTCGCGGACCGGCCGGAACGGGCCCTCGCCCGCGTCCAGGACTGCCGTGGTGAGATCCTGTCCGAGACCGTGCTCGACCTCGTCGCCGGCGTGAACCCGGTGACCGTGCCGACCGGCGGCCTGCTCACCCTGACGCGCGAGCACTGAACGACGGGGGCCGTGGGCGGCCGTCCGCCGCCCACAGCCCGCCGACCACCGCCCAGAGGAACGATGACCGCTCGACAGGTGACCATCGAGGACGTCGCACGGACGGCGGGAGTCTCCCGCCAGACCGTCTCGAACGCCCTCAACGCCCCCCAACGGCTGCGCGCGACCACCCTCGCCCGGGTCACCGCCGCCATCGAGGAGCTCGGCTACCAGCCCGACCAGTCCGCCCGCAGTCTGCGCACCGGCACCCGCAGGGTCATCGGCTATCCCGCCCCGGCCGACAATCCCGCCGACCCCAACCCGCTGATGGGCGGTTTCCTCCAGGCGCTGGTCAGCGCCGCCGACGCCGTGGGCCACCGCGTGCTGCTGTTCCGCTGCGACCCGCAGCGGGGTGCCGGGGCGGTCGCCAAGTCCTTCAACGGACTGATCGCCGCCCGCCAGGTCGACGGGTTCGTCCTCTCCGACGTCGTGCACGACGACCCCCGGGTCGACGCCCTCACCGAGGCCGCCTTCCCGTTCGTCGCCTTCGGCCGCACGGCCCCCGGCCGCCCGCAGAACTGGGTGGACATCGACTCCGCAGCGGCCACCGCCGAGCTGGTCGGCCACCTGCTCGCACAGGGCCACCGCCGGATCTGCTACGTCAACTCCGCCGCGTCCCTGCCGTGGCTCGCCGACCGCAGGGCGGGCTTCCTCCAGGCCGGGGCCGCCGCACCCGACGGAGCCTTCGAGGTCGGCGTCCCCGGCGACGACCCCGCCGCGCTCTCCTACGCCGTCGAGCGCCTGCTCACGGGACCCGACCGTCCGACCGCCCTGGTCTGCGCGAGTGACTGGCTCGCCCTCTCCGCCTACCAGGCCGTCCGCGCGGCCGGGCTCACGGTCGGCACCGACGTCGCCGTCACCGGCTTCAACGACCTGCCGCTCTGTACGCTGCTCCAGCCGGCCCTCACCAGCGTGCGCCTGCCGCTGTCCGGCATCGCCCACGCGCTCGTCGACCGGCTGATCAGCGCGGTCGAGGGCACCGCCACCGCCCCGGCGGCGGGGCTCCTGCTCCCGGCCGAGCCGGTCGTACGGGCCAGCACGCCGGACCGGTAGGACACCTCCCGGCAAACGGAACGTGCCGGGAGGCGTCCTCGAACGCCTCCCGGCACATCGCCGTGTTCTCACACGGGTCGCGTCACTTGCCGAACCACGCGTTGTGGATCTTCAGGGTGGACGTGTTGCCCTGCTTGTCCGTGACCTCGGCGGACAGCGACACGGCGCTGTCCTTCGCCGGGTTCCGCACGGAGACGGCGCCGTTCGTCACCTGAACCGGCTGCCAGGTCTTCCCGTCGTCGTAACTCACGTACACCGTCAGCGACTTGAGGTTCCTGCCGGCCGCCGAGCCCTGCACGGTCACCGGGACGAGGACCGTCCGGCCCGCCGGGGCGCGCGTGGACAGGTCGACGGGGGCCGCGAAGCGGACGGTGGAGACCGGAAGCGACGTGGTGGCCGCGACCTGCCGCGAACGGAAGGTGAAGCCGGTCTCGATCCGGGTGGAGACCGCGCTCGCCTTCGCCGGGCGCTCCACGGACGCCGTCAGCCGGTACTCGGCGTCGGCGGCGTCGACCGCGAACGGCTCGGAGCCGCTCAGCGGGTCGGTGCTCTCGGCGACCTTCACCCCGTCGCGGTACAGCGTCGAGGTGGACGAGGTGTACGGGACGATCCCGGCGTGCCCCTTGCCGTCGGAGGCGAGCGGCACGGCGCCGGCGATCTGCTGCACGCCCGTCACCGGGTCGACCGTACGGAAGACGCCCATGCCCTCACCCAGGAGCGGGCCCATGACACCCGTGTCGAAGGTCTCGCGGTACGTCCGGCCGGCCTCGTAGCGCTTCGGCGCGACCATCTCCCAGGCGCCCTCGAACGCCGGGTAGCCCCACTCGTCCTTGTCGCCCAGCTGGTTGTACCGGGTGAGCCACCTGGCGCCGTCGCCGGTGGAGACGTAGAAGGTGCGCGTGCCCGGCGCCGGCTGCGGCGCGGAGAAGCCGTTGCCCTCCGGCGCGCCCGGCAGATGGGCGTACGGGGAGGCGAGCGCCGTCTTGCCGGGCGCGGAGGCGCCGAGACCGACCTTGAGGGTGGCCAGCTCGGTCGCCTTCACGTGCTTGGTGTAGCCGGTCGCGACCGTGCTCGTCTTTCCGCCGAAGGCCACCGAGTACTGGCTGGTGGCGTCCTTCACGAAGTGCGCGTCCCAGGTCTGCAGGAGGGAGCCGTCGGTGACGGCCGGCCCCATGTGGGCGGTGCGGAAGCCGGTGAAGCCCCGCAGGACCCAGCCGTTGCCGATGCGGCCGATGCCGGTCGCGACCTCGTAGTACGTGCCCGCGTAGTCGGCCTTGTCGATGCCGGGCACGGTCAGGTCCACCGGCTTGGTGGTGCGGGCGTCGGAGACGACCGTGGTGTCGCCGGTGATCTCCAGCTTCGGCTGGGAGATCCAGTCGGTGCCCGCCGTGTAGTCCGACGGGTCCTGGTAGACGGCCGTGTTCAGCGTGTACGACCCCTTGGGCACCCGGATCGTGTGGGCGCCCGGCTCGTTGTCGACACGGGCCTGGAAGTTCGCCGCGGGACCGCCGACACCGGTCAGCGTGGTGGCGAAGTTCCGGGCGTCGGAGCCGTCACGGCCGAGGGTCCGGACGGTGAGGTCGTACGACTCCGCCTCCCGTACCGCCACCGCGGCCGTACGGACGGACTGGCCCGCGCCGGTGGCGGTGACGTAGCCCGAGTAGGTGCCGTCGGCCTCGCCGACGCTGGTGTCGGCGACGAGGTCGACCTCGGCGGTGCCGCCGGCGGGCACGGTCACCTTCGAGGCGCCGAGCGAGAAGAACCCGGCCGGGGCGGGCTTGCCCGACGGGTCCAGGGCGGACACCGACAGGTCCAGGGTGACGTTCGTGTCCCCGAGGTTGCGGTACGCGACCTTCTTGGTCACGGGCTTGTCGTCGTTGTGCGGCCAGAGCGCCGTGCCGTAGTTCAGCGACACCGGCTCGGCGACGACGTTCACCTTCAGAGCCTGGTCGACCTGGACGCGGCCCGTGCCCTGCTGGAAGGCGGTGTAGGCGCCGCCCTTGGCGGAGCCGGTCAGCGCGCCCTTGAGCTCGGCGGACTTCCAGTCGGGGTGCCGCTGCTTCAGGATGGCGGCGGCGCCCGCGACGTGCGGGGTGGCCATGGAGGTGCCGTCGATCTGGAGGTAGCCCGGAGCGGGGTGCGGCGTGCCCGGGCGCGTGTCGATGGCGCTGCCGGGAGCGGCGGCCGCCGTGATGGCGACGCCGGGCGCGGTCACGTCCGGCTTGACGGCTCCGTCGCCGACGCGCGGGCCGGTGCTGGAGAAGGGCGCCAGCTTGTCGTCCTTGTCCACGGCGCCGACGGTCAGCGCCGAGTCCGCGCTGCCCGGGGAACCCACGGACGACGGGCCGGTCTCGCCCTCGTTGCCCGCCGCGATGGCGAACAGGATGCCCTTCTCGGCGGTCAGCCGGTCGACCGTCTCCTCCAGCGGGTCGACGCCGGGGCTGTCGGGGCCGCCGAGGCTGAGGTTGACGACGTCCGCGCCCTCGGCGGCGGCCCACTCCATGCCCGCGATGACGGCGGAGTCGTCCCCGAACCCCTCGTCGTCCAGGACCTTCCCGCTGATCACCTTGGCGCCGGGGGCGACGCCCTTGAACCGGCCGCCGGACTTGGCGCCGGTGCCGACGGCGATCGACGCGACGTGCGTGCCGTGCCCGACGCGGTCCACGGCGTCGGCGGCGGCGGAGAAGTTCCTCTCGCCGACGACCTGCGTCCGGAGGTCCTCGTGGGTCTTGTCGACGCCGGTGTCGAGGACGGCGATCTTCACGCCCGTGCCGTCGAAGCCGGACTCCCACGCCTTGTCGGCGCCGATCTGCCGGACGCTGCGGTCGAGGCGCGCGCCGCGCACCCCGTCCAGCCACACCGTGGCGATGCCGGTGGCGGCGACGCGCGCGCCGGTGTTCTGCCCGTTGGTCAGCGCCTCCCACACGCGGGCCACATCGTCCGGGGACGTACGGACGGCATCGGCGTTGAGCGTCGGGAAGGTGCGCCGCACCTGGGTGTCGCCGGCCGCCCGCACCTCGGCGCGTGCGGCGGCGGCACCCCCTTCGTACTGCACGATCAGTTTGAGCCCGGCGCGGTGGCTCTTGCGCAGGCGCGGGTCGGTGAGCACGTCGAGGTCGAAGAGCCGCTCGTCGAGGCGGCCGGTCGCGATCAGGTTCTGCGCGTCGGCGGGGACCACGAGGGTCCTGTTCCCGGTGCGCTGCACCTGTACGGGTATCCGCTCACGGCCCTTGGCGGGCTCGAAGCCCACCATCCGGCCCTCGGCGTCCACGGTCACGTGGTCGCCGGTGACGAGCGGGATCCGCCGGTCGCCGTCGAGGCGCATGGTGTCCGGTGTCGTCGCCGCGTTCGCGTGGATCGCCGTCGCGGGGCCGGTCATGCCTGCGACGAGGGCCACCGAGACGGCCGCTGTGACGGTGAAGGCGCGTGTTCGCTTCACATGTGCGCGCAAGTCTCCCCCAGGAGCTTGGGATGAGGTCGAGTGGTCGATTCCGGGGCGATGGCGCGGGGGCGCCCGCCGCCGGTCAGCGCAGTATGTGAGGCGGGAAGGGGGTGATCAACGCAGGTCCGGACCTGAGGCGCCGACTCACCTGGTTTCCGGCCAACTTGGCGGCCCGGAGTGTGATGGGACGACGACGGCGGTGTGACGGCACCGCGATGCCGGGGCGATCCTTCCGCGACAGCGCCGCACGCGGGGCGGGCCGGACGGCGCTTCCGGGCCGCCCCCGCCCGGATTCCGGGGGTCGGCGGCCCCGCGGGCGGAGCGGCCCCCTCCTGTTGGCCGTATTCCGACCCGAGGGGAACGGCTCCGCGTCCGGGTGCGGTCACCGGGCCGTCCGGGAGGGCCGCATAGACTCCGCACCCGGACCGCCCTCCCCAGTTCAGGAGCCCGCGCATGCACCCCTTCGACGTCGAGACCCTGACGGCCGGCCGCTGGCGCAACGGCGGGGGCGCCACCCGGGAGATCGTGTCGTGGCCGGTGGGCGCCGAGGGGTTCGCGTGGCGTGCGAGCGTCGCCGACATCGACCGGGACGGGCCGTTCTCGGCGTTCCCCGGCGTCGACCGGACGCTCACCCTCCTGGCCGGCGACGGCGTCCGGCTGACCTCGCCCGGCGCGTTCGACCGGCTCCTGGACCAGGTCGGCGAGCCCTTCGGGTTCTCCGGCGACCTGGCGCTGAGCGCCGAACTGCCGGGCGGCGCCTGCCGGGTGCTCAACCTGATGGTCCGACGCGGTAGCCGTACGGCCCGGGTGAAGCGGGTCACCGGCACCGTCACGCCGGCCGCCGGCCACGCCGGAGTGCTCTACGTGCTGCGCGGCCGGTGGCGGGCGGGCGCCGACGGGCGCCTCATGACCGGCGGGCAGGGCGTGTGGTGGGACGCGGACGACGAAGCGCCGGGCCGAGCGGTCGCACCGCTCTCGCCCGACGCCGCCGCCCTGTGGGCGGACGTCGCACCCGTGAGGTGAGTGCGCGTCAGTCCACGGGCGCCTTGGACAGCGTGCAGACGCCGTCCACGCACTGGCGCTCCAGCCGGCCGCGCGAGACGGTCTGCGCCAGGCCGACCATCCAGCAGGTGGGGCAGCCGCGGAAGGCGATCAGGGCCAGCGGGGCCGCGAGCAGGGTGACCGGGCCGGCGACGGGCACCAGGGCGATCGATCCGATGATCAGCCCGAAGCCGACGGCGCCGCGCGCCAGGTGACGGGGGACGGACTTGCTGGCGAAGTCCGGGCCGGGCGTCGGGGGCGCGACGGCGCGGACCTTCGCGCCCCGCGCGGGTGTCACGGGTTCCATGGTGTTCAGGGTGTCCATGAGGACGGGTCTCCTTCGACGGTCCGGTCGGTGGTTCGGACGGGTGCGGGCTCGGCCGTCGCCAGGGAGCGGCGCAGCGTGCCGCGCGCCCTGTGCAGCCGCGACTTCATCGCCGCGTTGCTCAGACCGAGCGCGTGGGCGACGGTCCTGCCGGGCAGCCCCTGTACGTCCCGCATGATCAGGACCTGCCGCTGCTCGCGCGGGAGGGCACCGACCGCGGCCGCGATCCGTTCCGCCTCCAGCCTGCGCAGTACGGCCTCCTCCGCGGACGGTTCCGCGGACGCCTCCGGCTCGTCGGGCGTCCCGCCGTCCCGTGACACGAGCAGCCGTACCTGCCGGAGGCATTCGTTGCGCACGATCCGGAACATCCACGAGGCGAGCGCGCCGGATGCCCGAAGGGTGCCGATCTTCCGGTAGAGGATGATCAGCGCTTCCTGCGCCGCGTCCTCCGCGTCCTGCGGAGAGGCGCACAACGACAGCGCGAACTTGCGCACATGGGGCTGCGACTCCATGACGACGGTGGTCAGCGAGGTGACGTCGCCGTCCTGGGCGGCCTTGATCAGCCGCTCGTCCGGCCAGCGAAAGCGTGGGTTCATGTGTTCCTCGTATCCGGAAGGCTCCGCGCGCGGGTACTCGTCAGCTTCGGCTCCTGTAGCGGCGCGTCAGGTGCCAGCTGCACGCGCCCACGAGCAGGGCTCCGATCACTACGATGCCGGTGATCATCATGGGTGGGTCCTCCCGGTTCCGTCGGCCCTTTCGGCCGGTACGCGGATAAGAGGCGCCGGGGCCCGCAGAGGATTCGCCTCCGGCCGGAGTTCTTTTCGACGGAGCACCGACGGTCCGTGGACGACCGCCCCGCGTGTCACTCCGGATCGTTCCGGATGCCTCGGCCGGCGGGCCCGCCCCTACCGTGTCGACGGCGTCCGCCGCACCGACCACCCGGGTTCCTCCGCATTCGCGACAGAAAGGCTCGCCATGGCAAGAGATGTCCTGCGCCGCGCGCTCACCAGGCTGGCCGTCGTGGCCGGTGTGTGGGCGGTGGTCGTCGGCATGACCGCCCCGGCCGCCCTGGCCCAGCGCACGCCGGTACCGGGGCCGGGCAAGGACCGGTCGGGCGTCTCCCGGTACTTCGGCGGCCCGGAGGGGTTCGCCATTCCGACCGTTCCCTGTGATCCGGCCGGGCCGTCGGCGACCGACGGCGTCATGGCCGACCAGCTCAACCCGCAGCTGCACGCGAAGATGGCCGGCTATCTCGACGCGTACAAGATGTCGTGCGCGCGGATGGTCACGCAGGCGGTCAGGGACCGGGGGCTCAACCCGAGGGCCGCCGCCATCGCCATCGCCACGATCATCGTGGAGAGCAGCATGAACAACTACTCCCAGGCCGTCGACTACACCAGCCTCGGACTGTTCCAGCAGCAGGACTGGTGGGGTTCGCGCGAGGAGCGCCTGGACCCGGTCCACGCCACCAACGCCTTCTTCGACGAGGTGGAACGGCAGTACCCGGGCGGCTCGTGGAACGACGAGGCGATCGGCGACGTGTGCTGGAACGTGCAGCGGCCGCGGGAGGACCTGCGCCACCTGTACGGCGTCGAGGCGGCGGACGCGACCGTCATCGCCGACGCGCTGTGGGCGGGCGCTGCCAAGGGCCCGAAGCACCCGTACGCCTCCGGCCGGGTGGTCTCCGCACGGTCGTCGGACGGCCGTCTCGAGGCCTTCGCGGCCGGCGCCGACGGCGTGTACCACGCCTGGCAGACCGAGG